>NZ_JBIUYT010000003.1:0-330231 GCF_044744645.1 Streptomyces sp. NPDC087263 | reverse complement strand
GCCCCCGCCGCCCCCGGGGGGTCTGGGTGGTGGCCCCGGGCGTCAACCCCCCAACACATTTTTTGGTTTCGCGCGGCCCGGGGGGGGCTCTGGCGGGGGCCCCCCCCCCCCCGCCGGTGGTCGTGGATTTCGGTGCCGAAGGGCGAAACCGGGACGACGCTTCGCGCAAATCGAAGACATATGTCAATCGAACATGCTGAACTTCATCCTAACGAGGGTAACTTGCAGGGCAAGGAACGGTTTTGCAACCACCAGTACCCCGGTGTCGCGTCTAAGCTCGCGGGCGCCGTCACCCCGGCCCCTGGTGACTCCGGACCCTGCAATGAGGAACGGTTCAGCAGCCGGTTGGAGGTGACGCCGTCGTGGCACCCGGCCCCGCACCACACACCCGGCATCTGCGTGTCCACCGGCACCGCGGCCACACCGTGCTGGAACTGCACGGGGAGATCGACATCCTCGCGGCGATGGAGATCACCCCGTTCCTGGACTCCGCGACGGGCGGCCCGGCGCCGCAGGTCGTGATCGACCTGCGGCCGGTCGAGTTCTTCGACTGCTCCGGGCTGCGCCTGCTGTACCGGGCCAGGCGCCGCGTGCTCGCGCGGGAGGGCCGGCTGCACCTCGTCTGCACCCAGCCGCTGACCCTGCGGATCCTCAAGGTGACCGGCCTCACGCACCTGCTGCCTCCGTCCGCCTCACTGGACGAGGCGCTGGGGCAACCCGAGGCCACATCGGGCACCTTCTGACGGCCGTCCGGCCACCCCGGCCACCCCGGCTAGCCCGGCCACCCGGCTAGCCCCTCTTGATCCAGCCTCGGCCTGCACACCATTGGCTGGACAAATCCAGCTTCTCGATCCTGAGCGACGGCAGGAAGTCTCGCTACTGCGCCTGTCTATTCGTTCTCAGGCGTGTCGAACAGGGCGCTGACGGACTCACCGTTGTGAATGCGCCGCACGGCCTCGGCGAGCGCCGGGGCGATGGACAGGACCCGCAGCTTCTCGGTGTGCTCCTCCGCCGGGATCGGCACGGTGTTCGTGCAGACGATCTCCAGGACGTCGGGCTGGTCGCTGAGCCGCTTGAGCGCGCCCGCCGCGAACAGGCCGTGGGTGCACGCGACCCGAATGGAGCGCGGCCGCAGCTCCCTCAGCCGGTCGAGGAGTTCGAGGACCGTGCTGCCCTTGGCGATCTCGTCGTCGAGGACGATGACGTCCCGGTCGGTGACCTCACCGATGACGGAACTGATGCTCACCCGGTCGTCGGCGAACCGCTGCTTGGCGCCCGCGGCCACCTGGGCGCCGATCAGCCGCGCGAAGTGGGCGGCCTCCTTGGCGTTGCCCAGGTCCGGCGAGACGACCGTCGTCCGCGACAGGTCGTAGTGGCGGAAGTGCGCGGCCAGCTCTCGCAGGGCGTGCAGATGATCGACCGGCACGGAGAAGAACCCGTGCACCTGCGGGGAGTGCAGGGTCATCGCCAGCACCCGGCTCGCACCCGCCGCCACCATCAGATCCGCGACCAGCCGCCCGCCGAGCGAGATCCTCGGCATGTCCTTCTTGTCCGAGCGGGCGTACGAGTAGTGCGGCATGACCACCGTGATCCGCCCGGCGGACGCGCCGCGCGCCGCGTCGCACATCAGCAACAGCTCGACGAGATTCTCCTGCACCGGCCTGACCAACGGCTGCACCAGGAAGACATCGCGCTCCCGGCAGTTGGACTGGAGCTGCACTTCCAGACAGTCGTTGGCGAACCGACTGGTGCGGCTCGGGCTGAGGGGCACACCGAGATGCGCACAGACCTCGGCGGCCAGCTCGGGATGGGCACTACCGCTGAACACGGCGATATCACGCACGGACGCTCCTCGCATGATCGAACAGGATGCGCCGCCGGTCGGCATGATCGATCCGGGATGCCTGCCTCATGCTACTGGGCCGCGCCGGGTGTCCCCACCGGGGGAAATCCGGTTGCGGACGACCACCGGTGACACGCGTCACCGACTGGTTACCGTTCGACGTCGAGGGCGTCCGGGCACGAACCGTGTCCTGCTGAGCTGCGCACAGTGTGTCGGACAGATGCGGTACAGCCTGTAAGACGCGGCGGGTCCCCGGCGTACGCGAGCTGCCAGGTACGTACAGGGCCGTAAGCCGCGCCGGACGGGCCCCGCGCATCCGTCACCGGAACCTCCACCAACAGGTCGGCCTACCAAGGGATTTGAGGGGCATCCGGTTAGCAGAAAGGGAGGACCGTAGACATGACGACGTCCATCAAGCGCTTGCCCGGGTGGGCGAAGGTGCTCAGCGCCTTCGTGCTGGTGCTCGTGGTGCTGTTCGCCGGCCTGCGACTGGCCGTTCTGCCGGGGCTGCGCGATGTGTTCGGCACCGAGACCAACGACCGCAGCGGCCCCACGCTCCTCAAGTCCATCCAGGACATGAGCCGTTACGACGCCGCCTCAGGGAACTTCCAGGTGGTCGTGGATCTGGAGAAGGACGCCAAGTACCTGCCGGACGCGCTCCGCGGCACCCGCACCCTGTACGTGGGTGCCGGCACCGTCGACTCGTATGTCGACCTCGGCAAGATCGACGACAAGGACGTGACGGTCAACGAGGACCGTACGTCGGCCACGCTCCGGCTGCCGCACGCGGCGCTGGGCAAGGCCGCGCTCGACCCCGACCACTCGTACGCCGTCTCCAAGCAGCGCGGTCTCCTCGACCGGATCGGCGACATCTTCTCGGACAACCCTAACGGCGAGCAGGCGGTGCAGAAACTCGCGGTCGAGCACATCAGCGATGCCGCGAAGGACAGCCAACTCACCGCGCGGGCCGAGGAGAACACCACGAGCATGCTCAAAGGCCTGCTGACCTCGCTCGGCTTCACGGAGGTGAAGGTCACCTACGCCGCGTGAGTCGCGCCCCGGCGCGAAGCTCATCAAGTCGCCGTGCCCTTCGACATCGACTCCCCCATCGCGGGTAGTCGGCATTATCCACAGGCAGTTGAAATATGGAGGATCGCATGCTGCGTACGGCGTTGCGTGCTCGGACCGCGAAATCGGGTCGCCAGCCGTCCACGCGGAAGCAGGAACGGGGACGAGAGCCGGCACGGGAGCGGGGAGCGCTCCCCCTCCCCGTACGGCTGTTGGTCATGCTGCTGGCCCTGGGGGCGATGGTCGCCTTCGCCGCCGCACTGGCCCGGGTGACCCTGGAGCCGTCCCCGGCGTCAGAGGCGCTGATCCACACCAATCTGCACCCCGGCCGTTCCCTGAACGCCTATCTCAACCAGCCGGAGATGCGCGACGCCTTCAGGCAGATCGGCGGGAACATTCTGCTCGGTGTGCCCTTCGGGCTGCTGCTGCCCGTGCTGGCGCCCAAGACCCGGGGAGTCCTGCGCGTCCTGCTGCTGACGGCGGTGGTCATGCTGCTGGTCGAGATGCTCCAGGGGGCCCTCATCACCGGGCGCGCCTTCGACATCGACGACGTGATCCTCAACACGACCGGGGCGCTGGTGGGTTATCTGCTGCTCGGGCGCCGGCTCGGGCGGGCGGTGCACGGGCGTCGTCGCACCCGAAACACATCCAAGAACGCCTGAGGCGGCAGTGTGAACAATAGGTCCGGACCAGGACCTTGACACCCCCTTACCTCACTTCTTAAATCAAGAGGCAAAGCATGTACCCCCCACCTCAGTCGACCCGCCCCTCTCTCCCCGGGTCGCGTACAGAAGGGAGAGTCGTGGTTTCTCCGCGCCTGCTCCGAAGATGCCTCTTTGCCGCTCTGTCGGCCGCCCTCGTGGCCTCCGCCGCCATCGCTCCCGCGCAGGCGGGTCCCGCAGCGGTCGATGACGTGTCGGCCGCGGCCGTCACGTTCCAGGACACGTTCGACGGCGCCGCCGGATCGGCCGTGAACTCCTCCAAGTGGCAGATCGAGACCGGCGACAACGTCAACAACGCCGAGCGGCAGATGTACACGTCCGGCAACAAAAACGCGGCGCTGGACGGCCAGGGCCACCTGGTGATCACCGCTCGCAAGGAGAATCCGGCCAACTACCAGTGCTGGTACGGAACGTGCCAGTACACCTCGGCCCGGCTGAACACCTCCGGCAAGTTCACGGCGCAGTACGGCCGTGTCGAGGCCACGCTGAAGGTTCCGCGCGGGCAAGGCATGTGGCCCGCGTTCTGGATGCTCGGCAACGACCTCGGATCGGTCGGCTGGCCCGCGTCGGGTGAGATCGATGTCATGGAGAACGTCGGCTACGAGCCGTCGACCATCCACGGCACGATCCACGGACCGGGATACTCCGGCTCGACCGGTATCGGCGCCGGGTACACCCTGCCGAACGGCCAGCAGTTCGCGGACGGTTTCCACACCTTCGCGGTCGACTGGGCGCCCAACTCGATCAAGTGGTCGGTCGACGGCATCGTCTACCAGACGCGCACGCCCGCCGATGTGGGCGGCAACGCGTGGGTGTTCAACAAGCCGTTCTTCCTGATCCTCAACCTCGCGGTCGGCGGCTACTGGCCCGGCGACCCCAACAGCTCCACCGTCTTCCCGCAGACCCTCGTCGTCGACGAGGTGAAGGTGACCACGAGCGACACCGTGACCACCGGGGTCCCGATCAGGGGCCTCGCGGGCAAGTGCGTGGACGTTGCCGGGGGCAGCTCGACCAACGGCGCAGCCGTACAGCTCTACGACTGCAACGCGAGCACCGCCCAGCAGTGGACGGTCGGCTCGGACGGCACGATCCGCGCGCTGGGCAAGTGCCTCGATATCACCAGCGGCGGCACGGCGGACGGTTCGACCGTGCAGCTCTACGACTGCAACGGGAGCGCCGCCCAGCAGTGGGTGGTCAGTTCGGCCAACGACATCGTGAACCCACAGGCCAACAAGTGCCTGGATGTCACGGGCAACAACTCGGCCAATGCCACACGTCTGCAGATCTGGACGTGCACCGGCACAGCCAACCAGAAGTGGACGGTTGGCTGACAGACCGCCCGGGCGGGCAGGCGGAGGGTCCGGCAGGGTTCGTCCCTGCCGGACCTTTCGTGTTCGCGCCTCCCACAGCAGGGTCAGCGCGGCTGCCAGGTCAGCTTGTCGCCGCCCACCCAGCGCACCACGGCCGGGTCGTCGAGGTCGTGGACCGTGATGCCGTAGGCCGCGGCCGTCGTCAGTACGTCGATGAGCGCCTGAGCCCGGGCGACCACTTCGCCGTCGATCTCCATGATCCGGAACGGCGGTGTCCCCGGCTGTACCCCGAGCACCATGATCCGCGGGTAGGAAAGGTGGGGGCTCGCGATTTCGGTCATGCCTCGAGCGTAGAACGGTTCCCTCCGGTCAGCGGCTGCACACATTGGGCTCCGGGCGCTCCGGCGGCCTCTGGTGCGGCGGGACGGCCGGAGTGGGCGTGTTCGCCCGGCCGGGTGAGCGTTCCCGCTGCCGGCCGACGGCGGCCATCCGCCGTGCGGCCCGGCCACGGCTGGGCAAGGCTTGAGGGGAGGGAGGTGCCCATGGATCCCGTCGAGGCGCTGGACCGGATCGCGTTCCTGCTGGAGCGGGACCAGGCCCCCACCTATCGCGTACGTGCCTTCCGCACCGCTGCGGCCGTGCTGGCGGCGCTTCCCGGGGCCGAGGTGGCGGAGCGCGCGGCGGCCGGGTCGCTGGAGTCACTCAAGGGCGTCGGCCCCAAGACGGCGCAGGTCGTACGCGAGGCGCTGGCCGGTCAGGTGCCGGGCTATCTGGAGAAGCTGGAGCAGGAGGCCGGGGCGCCGCTCGCCCAGGGAGGTGAGCGGCTGCGAGGACTACTCCGCGGCGACTGCCATCTGCACTCCGACTGGTCCGACGGCGGCAGCCCCATCGAGGAGATGGGCAAGGCCGCGGCGCGACTCGGCCATGAGTGGGCGGTGCTCACGGACCACTCGCCGCGGCTGACGGTGGCGCGCGGGCTGTCCCCGGAGCGCCTGCGCGAGCAGCTGGCCGTGGTCGCGGAACTGAACCGGCGATGGGCGCCGTTCCGGCTGCTCACCGGCATCGAGTGCGACATCCTCGACGACGGGTCGCTCGACCAGGACCCGGAGTTGCTGGAGCGGCTCGATGTCGTGGTGGTGTCCGTGCACTCCAAGCTGCGCATGGAAGCGCGGCCGATGACCCGCCGTATGGTCGCCGCCGTACGCAATCCGCTGGCGGACGTGCTCGGACACTGCACGGGGCGTCTGATCACCGGGCGCGGCCGGCCCGAGTCGGAGTTCGACGCGGACGCGGTCTTCGCGGCCTGCGCGGAGTCCGGCACGGCCGTGGAGATCAACAGCCGCCCCGAACGGCTCGACCCACCGCGCCGGCTGCTGCGCCGTGCGGTCGACGCGGGCGTGCTGTTCTCCGTGGACACCGACGCGCACGCCCCCGGCCAGCTCGACTGGCAGATCCACGGCTGCGCGCGGGCCGAGGAGTGCGGGGTGCCCGCGGAGCGCGTGATCACCACCTGGACAGCCGACGAACTGCTGTCCTGGACCAGGGACCGGACGACCCCGGCGCGCGCGAGCGGTCCCTGACATCGCCACACCGCCCCCTAGCGTGTACGTCGTGACGCACGTCACCGATCCCGAGTACGCCCCGGGGAACACCCACGGGTAGTTCTCCGTTGAACAAACCGTGGGTACGGATGGAACAGTGTCCCCGGGCCTAATCCATCGCCCGCAGGGAAGATCGTTCGACTGAAGCCCTGCGGAGCCCCCGCCGAGAGGCGACCGCCGTCCGTGCCCACCACAGACGACCCCGATCGCGATTCCCCCGTCCGGTCGGGGTCTTTCCTTGCCCGCGCCCCGGGCGGCGGCGTCCGCTTGACTTCGAGTGCACTCCAATTCGTAGCGTTCGAGGCATGACCACTGCACAGCACAAGATCGGCTCGGGCTTCGGCGCCCGGAGCACCGCCGACGACGTCCTTCAGGGCATCGACCTCTCCGGAAAGCTGGCGATCGTCACGGGCGGGTACTCGGGCCTCGGCCTGGAGACGACGCGCGCGCTCGCCAAGGCGGGCGCCCATGTCGTCGTCCCCGCGCGGCGCCCCTCCACCGCCCGCGAGGCCGTGGACGGTATCGAGGGCGTCGAGGTGGACGAACTCGACCTCGGCGACCTCGACAGCGTCCGCGCCTTCGCCGAGCGGTTCCTCTCCTCGGGCCGCACCGTCGACCTCGTCATCAACAACGCCGGCATCATGGCCTGCCCCGAGACCCGTGTCGGGCCCGGCTGGGAGGCCCAGTTCGCGACCAACCACCTTGGCCACTACGCCCTCGTCAACCGGCTCTGGCCGGCGATCGCCCCCGGCGGAGCGCGGGTCGTCGCCGTGTCCTCGGGCGGCCACCACTTCTCAGGGATCCGCTGGGACGACGTGCACTGGAAGACCGGCTACGACAAGTGGCAGGCGTACGGGCAGGCGAAGACGGCGAACGTGCTGTTCGCCGTTCAGCTCGACCGGCTCGGCCAGGAGTCCGGCGTACGGGCCTTCTCGGTGCACCCCGGATCCATCCGGACGCCGCTCCAGCGTCACCTCCCCAAGGAGGAGTTGCTGTCGCGCGGCTGGGTCGAGGAGGACGGCGAGCTGGTGCCTCCCAGCACCTTCAAGTCGCCGGAGCAAGGTGCGGCCACCCAGGTGTGGGCGGCGACCTCCCCGCAACTGGCCGGTATGGGCGGGGTGTACTGCCTCGACTGCGACATCGCCGAGCCCGCTCCGGCGGACGGCGCGCTGACCGGCGTACAGGCGTATGCGATCGACCCCGAGCAGGCCGCACGCCTGTGGGAGCTGTCGGCGGAGCTGACCGGAGTGAACGCGTTCGCGTGAGGCCCGCGAGGTGATCGACCCGGCGCGGCCTCCCGAAGCCGTGAAAGGCCTACCATTCCCCGTCGGGGTCAGGCCGGGGACTCGCCGGGATCGGGGTCCTCGGGGTGGACGGTGTCCGAGCGCGGGGCGCCCTTTCTGCTCGTGCCCGCCTCGTCCGTGTCGGGGACATCCACGGCCGGCTCGTCCTCGCCGGGACGCGCCGTCGGAGCCAGGTCCCAGGGGTCCTCGCCCTCCTGGACCTGCTGGTCCGGCATGTCCCGCGGGACCGGATCGGTGTTCTCGCCGGGACCCTCCGGCCGGTATTCCGTCATGTCGCACCCCACTCTTCGGCAGCCAGGCGTGGCCGGCCCTCTGGCCGGGCCGTTGCCGGCACGGCCCGCACACGCGGCCGGGCCGTTTCCGGCCCGGAGCGAGTACCGCAGGGGTGATCGGCGAAACCGGCCGCCCGGGGTCAGTGCGGTGCCCGGTCCTCCAGCGCGGTGCGCCAGGCCGGGGACGGGCCCTCGCCGACCGGTGCGGCACGCCGGCCGCCGCGGGCGAAGAAGTCGGCGAGGGGCAGGATGGCGGCACCCACGGTGACCGCGTCGGGGCCCAGCTTGCCGAGGTCGATGGAGACGCGCTCGGCCGGATAGCGCAGGGCGTACTCGGTCGCGTACCGACGTACGGCGGGCAGGAAGCGGGAGCCGAGCTGGAGGCCCGCCCAGCCGCCGATGAGGATGCGCTCGGGCTGGAAGAGGTTGATCAGGTCGGACAGGCCGGCGCCCAGGTACTCGGCGGTCTCCTCCAGGACGGCGAGCGCCACCGCGTCGGGCTCGATCTGCCGGCCGTCCTCGGCGTCCTCGGGCGGGTAGGCGGCCGCGAGCATCGCGGTCAGCGCCGTCTCCTCGTCGACACCGTCCGGCGGGCGTCCGCCCTCCTCCCGCCAGCGGTCCAGGAGCGCCTCCGCTCCGGCATAGGCCTCCAGGCAGCCCAGGGCACCGCAACGGCAGCGGCGCCCCCTGACCCGTACGGTCAGGTGCCCCCATTCGACGGCCCGGCCGTATTCCACGTCCTCCGTGACGAGGCAGGCGCCGACGCCCGAGCCGAAGAGGACAACGACCGCGTTGCGGGCGCCGCGTCCGGCGCCGAACCACATCTCGGCCTGGCCGAGGGTCCGGGCGCCGTTGTCGGCGAAGTACGGGACGGTGGCGGGGAGTTCGCAGGTCTGCCGGAGCAGGGATTCCAGCGGGACGGCGTCCCAGCCGATCGTCTGGCCGTGCACCACCGCGCCGAGCCCCGGGGTCCGGGCCACTATGCCGGGGACGCCGATGCCGACGCCGAGGAGCTGGTCCGGAGTGATGTCCGTCTGGGCAAGTACCTCGGCGATCCCGTCGCGTATGTGGCCGACGACGACTTCGACGTCGTAACCCTGCTGCTCCAACGGCCGGTCGGTGCGGGCGAGTTCGGTGAGGGTGAGGTCGAAGAGCTCGACGCGGACGCGGGTTTCGCCGACGTCGACGCCGATCATGTAGCCACTGGTGGGCGCGACACGCAGGAGGGTGCGCGGGCGGCCGCCGTCGGAGTCGACGCTGCCGGCCTCCTCGACCAGTCCGTCGGCGACCAGTTCCGCGACGACGTTGCTGATGGAACCGGAACTCAGTGCGGTGGCCGGACCCAGCTCGTAACGGCTCATCGGTCCGTCGAAATACAACCGTTGCAGTACGGCGGTTCGATTGCCCCGCCGCAGGTCACGGACTGTGCGCCCGTTCCGGCCCGTCATGTGGCTCCCCTCCGGTTCGCCCGACTTGCAAGATACCGCTGCGCGATCCCTTGACGCGACTTTCTTCCGAGTCTTAACTCACATCCTAAATTAAGTCGTGAGGGGCGTTCGAGAAGTGAACACTCGCAAGGGACGTACGCGCGGTGTCTCTACACGCCGCGGACGCCGTCATGACGCTCCTTCGGAAAGGGACGCCAGAGCCATGCGCAGAATCCGAGCCGCGGCCGCCGGTGCGGTCACTGTCTCCATGCTGACCGCCGTGACCGCCTGTGGTGGCGGCTCGTCGACGGACGGCGGGTCCAACGACTCGCCCAAGACCCTCACCTACTGGGCCTCCAACCAGGGCGCCAGTGTCGAGATCGACAAGAAGGTGCTCCAGCCCGAGCTCGACAAGTTCCAGAAGGACACCGGGATCAAGGTGGAGCTGGAGGTCGTGCCCTGGTCGGATCTGCTCAACCGGATCCTCACCGCGACCACCTCGGGCCAGGGGCCCGACGTCCTGAACATCGGCAACACCTGGAGCGCCTCTCTGCAGGCCACCGGGGGGCTGCTGCCCTGGGACACCAAGAACTTCGACGCGATCGGCGGCAAGGACCGCTTCGTCGACTCGGCCCTCGGCTCGACGGGCGCTACGGGCCAGGACCCGGCCGCGGTGCCGTTGTACTCGATGTCGTACGCGCTCTACTACAACAAGGCCCAGTTCGCCGCCGCCGGCATCGCGAAGCCGCCGGCCACCTGGGACGAGTTCGTCGCCGACGGCAAGAAGCTCTCCAAGGACGGCAAGTGGGGTGCGGCCTTCGAAGGCTCCAACCCGGCGGAGAACATTCACCACGCCGTCGTCTTCGCCAAGCAGCACGGGGGCGATTTCTTCACCGCCGACGGCAAGCCGGACTTCACCAACGACGGCGCGGTCGAAGGGGTCAAGCAGTTCGTCGACCTGATGGCCACGGACAAGGTCGTCGCGCCGGGCAACGCCGAGTACGCGCAGAACCAGTCCGTGAGCGACTTCGCCACGGGCAAGACGGGGATGCTGCTGTGGCAGTCCGCGTCCGCCAACCTGGAGTCGCAGGGCATGAGCGCGGACGACTTCGGCATCGCTCCGGTGCCCGTGCAGTCCGGCACCCCGGGAGCCGGCACGAACGTCAACTCGATGGTCATGGGTATCAACCTGGCCGTCTTCAAGAACACCGACAACCTCGACGGCTCGACCGAGTTCGTGAAGTTCTTGACCAGTGACGCGGAGCAGAAGATCCTCAACACGGCGTACAGTTCCATCCCGCCGGTCAAGACCGCCCAGGCGGACGCCGCCTTCAACACCCCGGCGACCGCCGTGCTGAAGGACACCCTCGCCAAGAGCGCCGTCGCGGCTCCGCAGGTCGCCGACGAGTCCCAGTTCGAGACGGCCGTCGGTACGGCGATCAAGAACCTGTTCGCCGACGCCGCCGCCGGAAAGCCGGTGACCACGGAGTCGGTGAAGGCCCAGCTCGAAAAGGCCCAGACGCAGATGCCGACGAAGTGAGCGCGAGCACAAAAATGACCACCACGACCGCCTCCCAAGAGGCCGGCGATCGGACGGTGCGCAAGAACTCCCCCGGTGCGGCGCGTGGCCCGCGCCGCACCGGGCGGATCAAACGCATCGGACTGCCCTACCTGCTGCTTCTGCCCGCCCTGATCCTCGAACTCCTTGTGCACCTGGTGCCGATGGTGATCGGCATCGTGATGAGCTTCAAGGAGCTCACGCAGTTCTACATCCGCGACTGGGGCACCGCGCCCTGGGCCGGCCTGGACAACTACAAGGTGACGGTGGACTTCGCCGCGCCCGTCGGCAAGGCGCTGCTCGACTCGTTCTTCGCCACCGTCGGCTTCACCCTGCTGTCGGTCGGCCTGTGCTGGCTGATCGGCACGGCGGCCGCGATCTGCATGCAGGACGCCTTCCGCGGCCGCGGCCTACTGCGCGCCCTGTTCCTGGTGCCGTACGCGCTGCCCGTCTACGCGGCCGTCATCACCTGGGTGTTCATGTTCCAGCACGACAACGGCCTGGTGAACCACGTCCTGCACGACCAGTTGGGCATCACCGACAAGCCTTCCTTCTGGCTCCTCGGCGACAACGCGTTCTACGCGCTGCTCACGGTGTCCGTGTGGAAGGGCTGGCCGTTCGCCTTCCTCATCGTCATGGCGGGCCTGCAGAACATCCCCAAGGACCTGTACGAGGCGGCCGCCCTCGACGGCGCAGGCGTGTGGCAGCAGATCCGCCGCATCACCCTGCCGTCGCTGCGGCCCGTCAACCAGGTACTGATCCTGGTCCTGTTCCTGTGGACGTTCAACGACTTCAACACGCCGTACGTCCTGTTCGGCAAGACCGCTCCACCGGCCGCGGACCTCATCTCGGTGCACATCTACCAGGCGTCGTTCGTCAGCTGGAACTTCGGCTATGGCTCCGCCATGTCGGTCATGCTGCTGCTCTTCCTGCTCGTCGTGACGGGCGTCTACCTCCTGCTGACCTCCCGAGGAAGGAAGACGGCCGATGTCTAGTACCTCCACGAAGCTCCGCTCCCCGATGGCCCAGCCGAAGTCCTTCCTCTGGACCCGGCGGATCTTCCTCACCGTGCTCACCGGCTTCGTCCTGGTGCCCGTCTACGTCATGGTCTCCAGCTCGCTGAAGCCCTTGCAGGACGTCCAGACGAAGTTCCAGTGGGTACCGAGCACCCTGACCATCCGCCCGTACATCGACATCTGGACGACGATCCCGCTCGCCAGGTACTTCGTGAACTCGCTGATCGTGGCGGGCGCCGCGACGGCCTGCTCGGTGGTGATCGCGGTCTTCGCGGCCTACGCCGTCAGCCGCTACAACTTCCGTGGCAAGCGCGTCTTCACGATCACCGTGCTGTCCACCCAGATGTTCCCGGGCATTCTCTTCCTGCTGCCACTGTTCCTTCTCTACGTCAACATCGGCAACGCCACCGGCATCGCGCTGTTCGGATCCCGCGGCGGGCTGATCCTGACGTATCTCACCTTCTCCCTCCCGTTCTCGATCTGGATGCTGATCGGGTACTTCGACTCGGTGCCGCGCGACCTGGACGAGGCGGCACTGGTGGACGGCTGCGGGCCGCTCGGCGCGCTGTTCCGGGTTGTCGTGCCGGCCGCGATCCCCGGCATCATCGCGGTCGCCGTCTACGCCTTCATGACCGCCTGGGGCGAGGTGCTGTTCGCGTCGGTGATGACCACCGAGGAGACCCGCACACTCGCCGTCGGGCTCCAGGGCTACTCCACGCTCTACAACGTCTACTGGAACCAGATCATGGCCGCGTCGCTCGTCGTCAGCGTCCCCGTTGTCGCCGGCTTCCTGCTCCTCCAGCGTTTCCTGGTCACCGGGCTCACCGCGGGAGCCGTCAAGTGACCAACTCTCCTCTCCCCGAAAGGACTTCCGTGACCATCGACCTTGCCGCCCTCCCCGAGGACTTCCTGTGGGGCACGGCCACGTCGGCCTACCAGATCGAGGGCGCCGTCGCCGAGGACGGCCGCTCCCCCTCCATCTGGGACACCTTCTCGCACACCCCCGGCAAGATCGACAACGGCGACGACGGGGACCTCGCCTGCGATCACTACCACCGCTGGCGCGAGGACATCGAGATCATGCGCCAACTGGGCACCAACGCCTACCGGTTGTCCGTCGCCTGGCCACGTGTCGTACCGGGCGGCGACGGCCCGGTCAACGCCAAGGGGCTCGACTTCTACGACGGGCTGATCGACGCCCTCCTGGAGGCGGGCATCACGCCGTCCGTCACGCTCTACCACTGGGATCTGCCCCAGGTGCTCCAGGACCGGGGCGGCTGGCCGGTCCGCGACACGGCCTACCACTTCGCCGCCTACTCGGCGGCCGTGGCCGAGCGCCTCGGTGACCGCGTCAAGCACTGGACCACGCTCAACGAGCCGCTGTGCTCGGCCTGGATCGGCCACCTGGAGGGCCGGATGGCCCCGGGTTGGACGGACCTGACGGCCGCGGTCCAGACGTCGTACCACCTGCTCCTCGGGCATGGCCTCGCCACCCAGGCGATCCGCGCGGCCGTCCCCGGCGCCCAGGTCGGCATCGTCAACAACCTGTCCTACATCGAGCCCGCCACCGAGCGCCCCGAGGACGTGGCGGCGGCCCGCAGGCTCGACGGCCACACCAACCGCTGGTGGCTCGACCCGGTGCACGGCCGCGGCTTCCCGGCGGACATGCAGGAGGTCTACGGAGTCGAACTCCCCGAGCAGCCGGGCGACTTGGAGACCATCGCGGCTCCGCTGGACTGGCTGGGCCTCAACTACTACTTCCCGTCCACGGTCGCCGACGACCCCACCGGTCCGGCGCCCCGCGTCCGCAGCGTCCGCCGTCTCGGCGTGCCGCGCACCGGCATGGACTGGGAGGTCGGCGCCCACGGCATCGAGAACCTCCTGCTGCGGCTGACGAACGACTACGGCGCCCAGAAGATCTACGTCACCGAGAACGGCTCCGCCTATCCCGACATCGTGCGTCCCGACGGCACCGTCGACGACCCCGAGCGCACCAAGTACCTGGAGCAGCACCTCGCGGCCTGCGCCTCGGCGGCCGCCCAGGGCGCTCCGCTCGCCGGTTACTTCGCGTGGTCGCTGCTCGACAACTTCGAGTGGGCGTACGGCTACGACAAGCGCTTCGGGCTCGTGCACGTGGACTACAAGACCCAGCGCCGCACGGTGAAGGGAACCGGGCACCGGTACGCGGACATCATCCGGGCGCACGGAAGGAAGCGGCGGAACGCCGCCTAGCCGATACGGCTGCCGGTGGGCCCCCTGTCGCGGGTGGGGCCCACCGGTCCATACCGGGGTTGTCGGGCCGGGCAGGGCCCACGAGTCCGTACGGGGGTCATCCGGCCGCGTAGACGTCCTCGACGTAACGCCCGGACGCGATCAGGTCGTTCAGCCACTGCTCCGAGTCGCCGCCCGGGTTCCGGTCCGCGTGCAGCGTACGGAAGGCTTCGCGGACGCCGGGGGCCATCCGGGAGCCGTCGCCGCAGACGTAGACGCGCGCTCCGGTGTCGAGCAGGTCCCAGACCTCGTCCGCCTCGGCGGCGATCCGGTGCTGCACGTAGGTGACACCGTCGACGGGGGCCGCGCTGAAGGCCGGGCGCAGGGAGACCGCGCCGGCGGCCTCGGCTGAGCGAAGTTCGTCGGCGTGCAGGAAGTCCGCGTCCGGGGCGTCGCATCCGAAGTAGCAGAGGGCGGCGGCGAGTTGGGTCCCGGCGCCGGTCGCCACCAGTGCGCGGCGGTCCGCGATGGCTCCTCGGAAGGGTGCGAGACCGGTGCCCGCCGCGACCATGATGACCTTCGAGGAGTCGTCGATCCGGAACGCCTCCCGGCAGGGCTGGATGCGGGCGAGCACGGTCTCGCCGGGCTTGAGGGTGTTCAGGTAGCCGGAGCCGACTCCCTTGTACGTTCCCTTGCCGGAGCGGGCCGGCGCCTCCAGGAGCGAGACCATCAGGTCGACGTGGGCCGGGCCGGTCGCGGGGGACGAGGAGACCGAGTAGTGGCGCGGGCGCAGTGGCGTGAGGAGCCCGTCGAGCAGGGCCGGCCAGCCGAGTGCACCGCGCAGGGCCGGGTACGCCTCGGCGAGCTCGACCAGGGTGCGCGGGTCGTCCGAGAGCGCCGCGAGGGCCGTGCGCTCGGGTGGGCACGGGTTGGCGGCGGCGAGAGCGGACAGCTGGTCGACGGTCGGGCGATCCTGCAACTCGACGTGGTGGGTGAGTAGGTGACGGACCGTCACAGGTCGGTCGACGGCGATTCCGTCGCGGCGAGGGCGTGCGGCTCTGATGTCCAGAACCGTGTCGAGGGCCAGGCCCAGCGCGGAGGCGGCCCGCTCGACGAGGGCCGGGTCGTTGACGGGAAGCACCGTGAGGTGGTCGCCGGTGCGATAGGTCGCGCCGTCCGGCAGCGCCAGGCGGAGGAAACGCTTGGTCCTCGGGTGTCCGGGTGCGGTGAGGTCGTACGCCTCGGTGACGGTCATCGGGACGAGGCCGTGCCGCTCGGCGAGGGCGTCGAGGGGACCGCCGGTCAGCGCGCGGACCTCGTAGGCCTCCTCTGCGGGCCCCTCCGAGTCGGTGGCTGCCTCGGGGTCGCCGTACCGCTCGAGGAAGGCGGTCCGCAGCCGTGCCCTGAAGGCACGGACCGTGCCTCCGAGGTCGCCCGAGGCGTCTGCCGCCGTGCGCTCCAGGAAGCGTGTGCCGCCCAGTTCCGCGAGGCGTTCGTCGATGCGGGTCGGGAAGTGCTGATAGGTGGCGGCCCAGTTGCGGTCGCCGACGCCGAGGACGGCGTAGGTGAGGCCATCGGCCCGCTCGGCGCGGTCGAGGCGGGCGGCGAAGGCGGTGGCGTCGTCCGTGGGCTGTCCGTTGTAGGAGGCGGCGGTGATGACGACGAGACGGTCGGTGGGCAGCCCGTCGGCGTAGGCGTCCAGGGGTGCCACCTCCGTCTCGCAGCCGATCGCGCCGGCCTCGTCGGCGAGGGTCGCGGCGAACTCGCGACAGGTGCCGTAGTTGCTGCCGTGCAGGAAGAGGGCGCGGGTGCCGGAGCGGACCCGGGAGGGCAGCACGGCCCGCTCGTCGGCCGCTGCCTCCGACCGGTCCTCGACCGTGCCCGGCAGGGCAGGGTGGACTCGGTCGGCGGCGGTGCGCGGTGAGAGCGTGAGCGTGAAGCCGTCGGGCTTGAGAGTGAGTGTCTCCTTGACCGTCAGACGGTAGTCGGCGTGGTCGTGCAGCCGGTAGCGGTGGACGAGCATCGCCAGCAGCATGGTCGCCTCGTGGAGCGCGAACTGCCGCCCGATACAAGCGCGTTCACCGGTTCCGAAGGGCTTGAAGGCGTGCGGTGAGCGCGCGGCCTCCGCCTCCGGCGTGAAGCGGGAGGGGTCGAACAGCTCGGGGTTGTCGCCCCAGGCCGGCTGCCGGTGCAGCATCGGCCCGATGATGCTGACCGGCTGCCCGGCGCGCACCGGGATCCGGCCGCCGAGCAGCGTGTCCTCGCGGGCGTGCCGGCTGAACACGGCGGCGGTCGGATACAGCCGCAGCGCTTCGTTGAGCACCTGCCGGGTGTAGGTGAGCCGTCCGACCTCGTCGAACGTCGGCTCCGGGTCGGCCGTGTCGCCCCACAGCGCGTCGACCTCGCGCCGCACATGCTGGAGTACGGCGGGGTGCTTGGCCAGGTAGTACAGCGCGAAGGACATCGCGCCGGAGGTCGTCTCGTGGCCCGCGATCAGGAAGGTGATCACCTGGTTGCGGATGTTGGCGGTGTCGAGGGTGCTGCCGTCGGCGGGGTGCTCGGCGGTGAGCATGAGCCCGAGGAGGTCGTCCGACTGGCGTTGCCGCTCTCCCACACGGGCGGCGATCACTTCGTCGACGACTCCCGCGAGGTAGTCCGCGTCCGCCCGGAAGGCCACGTCCGCCGCCGCGTGGTCACTGCCCGGCGTGCGGGCCAGCTTCGTCATGCTCCACTCCAGGCAGCGGACCATGGCCTCGACGAAGGGGTGCGGTTCGGCGCGCTCGAAGGACCCGAAGTCGTAGCCGAACCCGGCGAGTCCGATGGTGTCCAGCGTCATCCGCGTCATGTCGTCGGGGACGTTCACGGGCTGCCCGTCACGGGCCCCGCGGTCCCAGGACTCGATCAGCCGACGCGCCACGCGCAGCATGACGGGGTGGTACGTACGCATCGAGCCCAGCGCGAACGCCGGCATCAGGATGTCGTGCGCCTTGGCCCAGTTGGGCTCCTCGTTGTACGCGGTGAACAGTCCGTCGGCGGCGAACTCACGGACGTTCTCCAGGGCCGGCCCGATCGCCTTCGCGAAGCGGTTCTCGTCGGCCAGCTCGGTGACCAGATCGAGGTCGCTCACGAAGAGCACGTCCCGACCGTGCAGCCGACGGACGATCGCGGGTCCGTGCTCACGCATGAGCCCCATCACCTGCTGGACCGGTGTGCGGCCGGGGCCGGTGGCGGACACGTCGATCAGAGGGAGGCCGTGGACGGTGCCTGTGGTGTGAGGGGTGCCTGTGGTGTGCACGCTGCCTGCGGTGTGCTGGGTCTCTGTCGTGCGGGGGTGCGGCGCGGTGGGGGGCATGGCGCGACAACTGCCTTTCGCGGTACGGGTACTGCGGTCAAGCTTGATCGCTGGGTACCGTTCGCCTGCGCCGTGGCACTACATGATTGTGCAGTCGAAAGTGTGCGGCGGGGCTTGCGCAGTCCACGGGGCCTCGGCATCCAGCCCGGGGTGGCCGACCCCGAGCGCGGGCGCCTTCCGGGGCTCTCTTCGACTGGACGCCCGGCGCCCGGCCCCGGAGGGCGCGGCTTCGACGTCTCCACCGGCGGCACGCCGGGTGGCCTGCACGGCGGGGACGAGGACGCCTCCCCCTACGGCGACAGAGATCTCCGCCACACGGCTTCGGTCGCTTCGGCGGGCTGAATTCGGTCACTGAGCTGCGGGTAACGTGTGGTGCCGAAGACCGGACCACACCGGCTCCGAGGAGCCCGGCACGGCAGGAGGCGTGAGTGGACCTGACGCGGGCGGACGCCGTGGTGTGGCGGAACCGGGCCCTGCTGTTGTTCGACCGGATTCCGATGCCCGTCGCGGTGTGCGATGTGCATGGGGTGATCGTCCTGGCCAATCCCGCGATGGCGACGGAGTGGGGCGAGACGCCGGGCCGGCTGCGCGGGCGGAACGTGCTGGATCTGTTCCGCCCGCAGGAGGCGACGCAGGTGGAGCGGATCGCCCAGGCGCTGCGGCTGCGGCACCGTTCCCGCTACCCGGTCTCGGTGCGCTGGGACGCGGCCGACGGAGTGCGGCGGCGCGGCGAGCTGACCGCGGACCCTGTCAGCGACAGCGCCGAGGCGTCCACGGCTCTGCTGGTCACGCTCCGGGTGCTCGGTGAATGCCCCGGCCCCGACCCCGGGCAGGCCGAGCCGTCCGCCCCGCCCGTCGGCGACACCGAGGCCCGCATTCTGGCGCTGCTCGCCGGGGGCGCGACCACGGCCGGGGCCGCCCGGGAGACAGGCCTGACCGTGGACGGCGTCAACTACCACCTGCGTCGCCTGTCCGAGCGCTGGGGCGCGGCCACCCGTACGGAACTGGTCGCCCGCGCCTACGCACTGGGCGTGCTGACCCCAGGAGTGTGGCCGCCCAGGGCCGTCCCCGCCCCCTGAGGAGCACCGAAGTGCGCGAGGCAGTGCCACACCATCTTCAGATCCTGCAACTCGTGCCGGCCGGTGCGCGCCGCGTCGCCGATGATCCGTGAGTCGAGGTGGCCGTCCTCGGCGATCCGGGCGCCGAGTTCGACGAACTCCGTGCCGCGGAAGTCCGGGTGGCGTCTCAACTCCTCGACGGAGAGCCGGTATCCGGGGTGCCATTCGACCGGGCACGGCAGCCGCAGGGCGGCGGTCTCGACGGGCGTCCCGCGGTAGGACTCGTCGAGGACCAGTGCCTCCATGTCCCGCGCCAGTACGACCCTTCCGTGCACCTGCGCCTCGATGTAGTCGTTGAGAGCGTCCTGGTCGTCCGCCTCGGCCAGCTCGATGAGCGACATCCCGGCGGCGACCCCGAAGGCGGACGGCTCGGCCGCGCTGTCGGGGTAGCAGAAGGTGGCCCGCCGCAGGGTCTCGCCGGTCAGCCGGAAGTGCGAGGAGCCGAACCGGGGTGCCGCGCCGACCAGTTGGCGCCGGAAGTTCAGCGCGCCGTACACGGGGCGTTCGTGCCCGGGCGCGGTGTCGTACGCGGCCCCGAAGATCCGGCTCTCCCAGCGCCAGCGGTCACCGCCGGGGTGCGCGGTCAGGCCGCCGTTGCTCGTGCCGGTGACGAACTGCGAGCGGTACGTGCGGTCCTGGGCCAGCGCCTCGAGGATCGGGAGTCCGCGTGCCAGCCGGTCCGGGTGGAGGTTCAGGGTTATCCGGAGGGCGGGATCCACCGCCGGGCCCAAGGAGTGGGCCTCGACGTGACGCACGGCCCGCTCCTGCGGTGTGTGGCCGTTCCCGAAATGCATTGGATCTCTCCGACGGGTTTCCGTAGCTTAGCCAAAAACCTAGTACCCCTAGGTTTAGTCACGTCCGAACCCAGGAGCACTCCCCCATGAGATCACTCACCGAGCAGGACATCCGCAACTCGTTCATCAACTGCTCCAAGGGCGAGGCCAAGCGTCTCTCGATACCGCGCGATCTCGGCGAACGCCCCTGGGACGACCTGGACTTCCTCGGTTGGCGGGACCCAGGGGCGCCCGACCGCAGTTATCTGGTCACCGATCGGGCCGGCGACCTCGTCGGAGTCACCCTGCGCTTCCCCTCCTCCCAACGCGGCTTCCTGCACCGCAGCATGTGCTCGCTATGTCTGACGACGCATCCGGGCAATGGCGTGTCACTGATGACGGCCCGCAAGACGGGCGCGGCCGGTCGCGAGGGCAACTCGGTCGGCATCTATATGTGCGCCGACCTCGCCTGTTCCCTGTACCTGCGCGGCAAGAAGTCCCTCGAATCCGGCAGTCGCTTCGAGGAGAGCCTCACGGTGGAGCAGCAGATCGCCCGGACGGCGGACAACCTGTCGGCGTTCCTGGAGAGGCTGTACGCCTGACAGCGGCCGTGCGGCTCACCTCCCCGGCGATCAGCCCTCCGCCACGGCGATCACGATCTTGCCCCGGTTGTCGCGCTGCTCCAGCCGCTCGTGGGCCGCACGCGCCTGCTCCAGCGGGAAGACCGTCTCGACGGGTACGCGGTAGGTGCCCGCTGCGACCTTCTCGGCCAGTTCCCGCAGGTCCGCGCGGGGGTCGTAGCCGTGGATCTGCAGGTTGGTGAGCTGGAAGCCGAGGATGGAGGCGTTCTTCGGGTAGAAGTCGCGGGTGTCGACGGTGCTCGGCTCCAGGGCGACGTTGGCGAGGGCGACGACCCGCCCGCCGTGCGCGATCTCGCGCAGGCTCCGCCCGAAGGCGCGGCCACCGACGGTGTCGAGGACGACGTCCGCCCCCCGCCCCTCCGTCAGCCGCAGCACCTCCTCGACCTCCGCGTCTTCGGGGTGCGCGGAGGTGTCGATGACGGAATCGGCGCCGAACGCGGCCGCCCAGGCCGTCTTCTGCGGTGAACCGGCGATCGCGATGACGCGCGCACCGGTCTCCGCCGCGATCTGTACGGCCGCGCTGCCGACACCGCTCGCGGCGGCCTTCACCACCACGGTGTCGTCCTTGGTCACCAGGGCCAGCCGGCGCAGGCTGTACCAGGCGGAGAGCCATGCGACGGGCAGCGTCGCCGCCTCCGTCAGACCCACGCCGTCCGGCAGGACGGTCACCCGCTCGGCCGGTACGACGGCCAACTCGGCGTAGAAACCGGGTGCGTCCACACCGTCCAGGGCCATCACCCGCTGCCCGACTCCGATTCCGGTCACCCCCTCCCCCACCGCGGCGACGGTTCCGGCCGCCTCCACGCCCGGGATCAGCGGCGGGCGGCCCGCCCGGTGGTACAACCCGGCGCGGACAAGGGCGTCCACCCGGTTCACGCCCGCCGCGACCACCCGGACCAGCACCTGGCCGGGCCCGGCGACCGGGTCGGGCGCCTCCACGGGTACCAGCACCTCGGGCCCGCCGAACTCGTCGATCCGTATCGCACGCATTCCTGCACCTGCTCTCTCGGGAGGACACACCGGAGCACCGCGACTTGCCAGAGCGGGGAGCGGTGACACCGGTTGAACTGGTGTCACCATGCGACACCCCATGAACCAGTGTCAAGCGATAGACTCGGGTCATGCCTCGCGTACCTGCTCCTCCGCCGCCCGATGCCGCCGACCCGGCGCCGGCGTTCCCCCTCATCGGCGGGCGCCCCTGCCTGAACTTCGTGGCCACGCTCGGCAAACGGCACGGCGACACCCCCCTCGAACGGCTCCCCGACCCGGCCGCCCTGGCCCGCTGGATCGGCGAGGCGGGCCTGTACGCGGGGGCGGACGACGCTCCGGTGCACGTCACCACCGGGGACCTGTCCTACGCCCGCACACTGCGCGAGGCCGTCTACCGCCTCGTACGCACCTCGATGGACGGGAATCCTCCGGACCCGGACGACATCACGCGGGTGAACGAAGCGGCGGCCCTCCCGGACCTCGCCCCCCAGCTCGCCGCGCCGGACGACGGCTCCGCGCCGCACCTGTACTGGAAGGCCGGCCATCCCGGAGCCGCGGCCCTCGCGACCGTGGCCCGGGATGCCGTCCTCCTGACCGGCGGCCCCCTGCCAGCCAGGGTCAAGGAGTGCGAGAACCCCACCTGCTCCCTGCTGTTCCTGGACGACTCCCAGGCCCGTCGGCGCCGCTGGTGCTCCATGGACCGCTGCGGCAACCTCGCGAAGGTGGCCGGTTACCGATCCCGCAGCCGGGCCGCCTCCACTCGGTGAAGATGGATCAGGATGTCGTGGCTCGGGGCGAGCGCGACGTCGTACGGGCCGTCCGGGTAGTCGGTGCCGATGCTCCGGGTCGGCCGGGCCCTGTTCAGCCAGGCCCTGGCCGGTGATCCGGTCGTCCGCAGGTCGACCACGTAGTCGCGGTACCGCACGCGGTCCAGGGTGTACTCGTTCGTGCCGGGACTCGCCGGACCCAGGGTGAAGCGCTGGACCTTGCCGTCGGGACCTGTGGCGTTGAACGAGCCCTGGTCGAAGGTGAGGCCGACGCTCACATAGTC
Source organism: Streptomyces sp. NPDC087263 (assembly GCF_044744645.1). Classification (NCBI taxonomy): domain Bacteria; kingdom Bacillati; phylum Actinomycetota; class Actinomycetes; order Kitasatosporales; family Streptomycetaceae; genus Streptomyces; species Streptomyces sp. NPDC087263. Next base: position 307,974 of record NZ_JBIUYT010000003.1, on the reverse strand, counting down.
GGAGCCGAGGCTGTCGCGCAGGAACGCGCCCTGCATCCTGGGGTAGTCGGCCGGGGCGAACGACTCGTAGCCGACATGCGCGTTGTGCGCGGAGAGCAGGACCTTCGTGCCCGTGTGCCGCTCCCACCAGGCGACGTCCTCCGCCATCACCGAGTCGCGATAGCGCATCGCGGCCGCGCCCTGTGCCGGGTCCTCCATGTCGAAGGAGTAGCCGCGGGCCGTCTGGTCGATGGCGTTCGCGTGCTGGACCGCCCAGTCGTACGCCTCCTTCGCCGCCTCGCCCGAGCCGGAAGGCTGTTGCCGCAGCAGTTTCAGCGCCTCACCGGTCCTGGCCGCCATGTCCTTCCGCTCGGCGAGCGGCTTGGTGAAGTACTGATCCATGTACGTCCCCGTCGCCACGGTGGGGCGCAGCCCTCGGTAGAGCTCGGTGAAGCGCGCGAGAAGCTCGGGGTGTGCGCGGGCCACATAGTCCGTGACCTTGTCGTAGAGCTCAGGTCCGGCCCAGCCGAAGTCGTCGCCCATGAACTGCACGGGATCGTGCGGGTGTTGGATGTTGTACGCGCGCATCCACGAGACGAGTTCCAGGTACTCCGTGTTGTTCCACCACGAGTAGTCGCTCTGGAACTCCTCGCTCATGATGCGCCGCGGATCGCCCTTGCCGTACAGGACGTAGTCGTTGAGGCGCAGGCCGGTGCTCCAGGAGCCCTCCAGGGCGAAGGTGCGGAACCCCTTCTCCTCCACTAGGTGGCGGAAGACACGGTCCTTGAGGGCGAAGAAGTCGTGCGAGCTGTGGGTGGCCTCGCCGACGCCCACCACGCGCGCGTGGCCGATCATCCGGTCGAGGGCGCGCAGATCAGTGGTGTCGCCGCCCGGCTCCACGGTCCGCAGCGAGTAGGCGTCGCGTTCGAGAGCGTCGACGACCTTGTGGTCGACCGCTTCGGCGGCGGATGCCGGGGGCGCGCCGAGCAAGGGTGCGCCGAGGCAGACGAGGAGGGCCAGAACGGTTCCAGACCGGTGCTTTTTCATGCTCCGAGGCTCCCGTGCCGGACCCGTTCGAACCATCCGACGGGCCCCCGCAGAGAGCCGGGGGGAAACTCGTCGGTGAAGATGCGGTTTTCCCCACACGTTCGATGCACCTATGGAACGGGAAAGGCCCAAGGGTGCGACAGCAACGTAGTGGGGACCGTGGTGAGTGGGCGACATCCGTCGCCCAACTCGTGAAGCGACGACGAGAGCCTGTGGTCGTCCAGGCGCTCAGATCGGCGGCGGCCGCGACGATCGCGTACGTCATCGCCCTGCACCTCAGCCCCGAGCCCGCACCGCTCACCGCTCCCCTGACGGCCCTGCTCGTCGTGCAGGTCACGCTGTACGCCACGATCACCACCGGCATCCGGCGGGTGAACTCCGTGGTCGCCGGCGTCATCATCGCCATCGCTTTCAGCAGCCTGGTCGGGCTGACCTGGTGGAGTCTGGCCCTGCTGATCATCACCTCGCTGGCGGTGGGTCATCTCGTACGGGTCAGCGAGTTCGTTCCCGAGGTGGCGATCAGCGCCATGCTGATCCTGGGTGTCACCAGGGTGGGTGACACGGCCTGGGCCCGGGTGCTGGAAACGCTGATCGGGGCGGTCGTGGGGCTCGCCTGCAACCTCGTACTGGCGCCACCGGTGTGGGTGGGCGTGGCCGGTGAGTCCATCGAGGATCTGGCGCGCCGGATGCGGCAGTTGATGCTGCGGATCGGCGAGGAGGTCGCGGGCCGTACCCCGGCCTCGCTGGCGGCCGAGCGGCTGCACGAGGCACGCCGCCTGGACCACGACATCGTCGAGGTGGACGCGGCGCTGCGGCAGGCCGAGGACAGCCTGAAGCTCAATCCGCGCGTACGTGAGGGCCTGCTGCACCGGGTCGTGCTGCGCACCGGTCTCGACACGCTGGAGATCTGCACCGTGGTCCTGCGGGTGCTCGCGCGCAGCCTCACCGACCTGGCCAAGGAGCGCGAGCCGGAGCCGCTGTTCGAGCCGCAGGCCGGGGCCGCGCTTGAGCAGCTGCTGTCCGAGGTCGCCAACGCCATCGTCAGTTTCGCCGTCCTGGTGACCACCGATGTCTCCCGCAGCGCCGAGTCGGCGGAGAAGCGGCTCGCCGCGGAGATCACCACGGCCGCCGCCACCCGCGACAAGCTCGCCCAGCTGTTCCTCGAGGAGATCCAGCGCGACGCCAGCCAGTGGCAGTTGCAGGGCGCGGTGCTCACCGAGGTCAACCGCATCATCGCCGAGCTCGACACGGAGTACCGGTCCCGACGGCTCCTGGAGGAGCTCGACCGCTGCGCACGCGAGGACCGCGAGCGCTGGCCACGGCTCACGCGACTGCGCCCCTATCTGCGCGTCCCGCGGGTGCTGCGCAGGAACCGGCGCACCGCTTCCCGTCGTTCTAGGTGAGGAAGCCGCACATCCAGGTGAAGCAGCCGCGAGGACGCTTCACAGGCGTGCCTCACAACGACGAGGGGAGCGGACGGATGACCGACAGCACCGTGCGGATCGACGGGAACACGCTGCGCCTGCCGGGCGAGGTGCGGGTGCGGTTCATCCGGACCCTGCGCCTGCCCGAGAAGGGCACCCACGCGCTGCCCCCGGGACTCGGCGAGTTCCCGATACGTCGTGTCGAGGACTACGCGGACACGGTGCCCGCCGAATGGCGGGCGCGCGGCGGGGTGATGCTGCCGGTGTATCTGCGCGAGGCGATGTGGCTGAGTTTCGGGGGTACGGCGGAGCCGGCCGCTCTACAGGTCGGCGTGGGCAAGGTGTGCGCGGTCTCGGGCAAGCCGTGGAGTTCCCGGCTCGGCCGGGATCCGCAGAACTATGTGGTGCTGCCCCGTCAGCCGTGGCTCGACGGGATCAACTCCGGCAAGGGCACGGTCCGTCAGTTCGTGGCGGTGCCCCTTGGCCTGGGCGCCACCGTCGAGGGCCAGGTCACCGGCGAGGAGGTGTGGGGCGGCGTACAACTGCAGTCGTTCCCGCTGCGCGAGGAGGAACTGCGCGCCTGGCGCGAGGCGGAGCGGCGCAGGACCGCGGCGCGCAGGGAGATGACGGCGTTCGGCGGGGGCTACGGCGCCGCGTTCCCGATGGCCGCACCTCCCGCGGGCGCCGCACCGGGTCCCGCCCGCGCGCCGGGCGGGCCGGCGAGGAGCGCTCCGGCGATGGGGCTCGGGGTCGGCGGCTCGATGCGTCAGGAGGTCTACGCGGACGACCGGCCGCTCGAGGCCTGGGCCGAGGAGCCCGCAGGGCGGGTGTTCGTCCATCTGGTGACGCCTCCGGAGTGGCGCCGCATCACGGGCGAGGTGCCCCCGCCGTCCCCCGTGGACCGCGCGGCCTACACCAGGGCGGGGCTCCCCTGGTTCGACTACTACGACCAGGACGCCACGGACCTCTCCCCCACGGACACGCTCGGCTCGGTGCAGCCGGTCGGCGACTGGCTGGGCGACGACCACGAGCCCTGGCAGCAGCCCTCGCCCGGCCAGGTGAAGCCGCTCGGGGACGCGCCGGGCAAGCCGGTCGAGGACGGTGACTGGTAACCACCAAGATCCCGTTGCGCGGTCCGCAACACTCATTGCCCTTCTTGCACTTCTCGGGTGCCGCACGCCAAGGTGGCTGTGACAGGTGAGGCAAACGACACCCGAGGTGCAGGCATGAGCAGTGAGGCGGACCGGCCACGCGACTCGGGCCGTGGCGGCTGGACCAGGCGCCGTTTCGTCGGCGCGCTGGCCGGGGTCGGCTCGGTGACGACGGTCGCGGCGGGCGCCACCCTCGGCTCGGATCCCTCGCCGGCCGATCCCAGGACGGTTCCGCCGACGGCCGGCCCCGCGGCGGGGGCGACCGCACCGACGGCCGGCTCGTCCGCGCCGTCCACCGGTGACTCGGGATCCCGCCCGCTGTTTCTCGGGACGTACACCTCGGTCGAGGGCGGCGGAAAGGGCATCGGCCTGGCCACGTACGACTCCGTGACGGGCCATATCACCGGCAAGGGCGGCGTCATCACCGGCGTCGGCGACCCCTCGTATCTCGCAGCCCACCCGGACGGCCGCACGCTGTACGCCGTCGACGAGCGGGAGGCGGGCAGAGTGACGGCCGTACGCCTCGCCCAGAACGACGTTCTCGGCACACGCGCCACCGGGGGCGCGAGCCCCTGTCATCTGTCCGTGCATCCGAGCGGGCGCTGGCTGCTGAGCGCGAACTACGGGTCGGGGAGTGTGGCCGTGCACCCGATCGGCGCCTCTGGGGCGCTCGGTGAGCGTACCGACCTCGTCACGCACTCAAGCCCCGCGCCCGGTCCGGGTCAACAGGGGCCGCACGCCCACCAGTTCATCACCAGCCCCGACGGCGGTCATGTGCTCGCCGTCGACCTGGGCACCGACACCGTCTACACCTACCGTCTGGACGAGTCGAAGGGCACGCTCACCGAGATCTCCCAGGCACATACGCGCCCGGGTGCGGGACCGCGCCATCTCACCTTCCACCCCGGCGGCCGCTTCGCCTATCTCGCCAACGAGGTCGACAACACGGTCGTGGTCTGCGCCTACGACCCGGCGACCGGGCGGCTCACACCGGGTGACCCGCAGCCCACCGGAACGGGTGCGGGCACGAGTTATCCGGCGCAGATCCTGGTGACCTCGCGCGGGTCGTACGCCTATCTCGCCAACCGGGGCCACAACAGCCTCACGCGGTACGCGATCGAGGCGGACGGTGCCCGCCTGAAGCTGCTGGACACCGTGCCGGTCGGCGGCGACTTCCCGCGCCACATCGCCTTCTCACCGAACGAGAAGCTGCTGTTCGCGGCGAACCAGAGGTCGAGTACCGTCAGCGTCTTCCACGTCGACGACGAGAGCGGTGAACTCCGGCTCGCGGGTGAGCCGTTCGCCTCACCCGTCGCCGTCTGTGCGCTGCCGTTGTAGCGCACGGGGGCAGGACGCGGCGCTGGCCTGGTTGAGCAGGACGTGCATCCGCTCGGTGAGCTGCGCGACCGTGTCGGCGGGCTTGTGGAAAGGCAGGCGTACGTCGCCGTTGCCGCGCATCCGCTCGATCCGCAGCGTGAGTCCGTGGCGGTCGACGGCGAGAGGCTGGACGCGCACCGCGCCGTGCAGACTGTCCGGTTCGACGAGCCGGGTCAGCCGGTCGACCGCGTCCGGGTGGGCCTCGGCGAGATGGGTGAGCAGCGCGGACTCCGCCGTGGCGAGGGGGTCCGGCTCGGCGTCGGCCAGCTCGTCGAGGTCGACCACGACTGTCCCGGAGGGCTGCCGCAGCACCGCGCGCGTCGCACGGAACGCGAGATGCCCGTCCTCGGGAGCGAACCAGCCGGCGAGCCACAGCCGGGCGCGGATCCGGTTCCGTACGGGAACGGGTGCGACGTCGGCGAACTCCAGCACCGCGGACGGCTCGCCGCGGGGTGCGCAGATCGCGGCCGTGAGCAGCACGCTGTCGTCCGGCACGTGCAGGAGGATCCTGCCGTCCGCGGCCACGGAGTGCGCGCCGACGAACTCCTCCCGGCCGCCCTCCGCGGTCACCGCGCATGACCACGCCGCGGCGAGCACCGAGCGCGCCCGCTCCGCCGCGGCAGGCGCGGCCGTCCAGGTGTGACGGTCACCCATCAGACTCCTCCTTAGGTAAGGCTTGCCTAAGCTATCGAAGATCCGGGTGTACGCCAACCACACGCGCCATCCTTTGAGAACGCTTTTGACGAGCGGCGACCGAACCCGGCCTCAGCGAGCGATCGCACCCAGCAGCGCCCGTGCGCACAGATCGCGCACCTGTTCCCGGCTCAACTCCGAGCCCCGCAGCCACTCCAGGCACACGGCCGTGGTGAAGGCCAGCCACCCGCGAACGGCGATCCGCAGCTCAGGCTCCCCCTCGGGCGTCCGGCCGATCTCCGGGTCCGCGGCGAGCGCCGCCAGGATCTGCCGCTCCTGCGCGGCCAGCGCCTCCCGATACACCTGCCGGACGGCCTGGTCGCCGGCCGCGTCGGCGCGGTGGAAGGCGCGGAAACCGTGCGCGTGCTGCTCGACATAGCCGAGGAAGATGTCGAGGCCCGCGCCGAGTTGTTCGCGCACCGGAATGCCGGGAACCGCCGCCGTCATCCGCAGCATCCGCTTGCTCTCGCGCTCGACGACGGCCGCGAAGAAGTCCCGCTTGGTCGGGAAGTAGTGGTAGAGCAGCCCGCGGGAGACTCCGGCGATCTCGGCGAGCTGCTCGATCCACACCTCGTCGTACGGACTCTCCGAGAACAGGCATGCCCCGACCGAGAGAAGCTGCTCCCGGCGTTCTTCGGTGCTGAGGCGGCGGCGTACCCGCTCCCCCTGGTTCCCGGACATGCCCGCACTTTACTTGACGTCGGTTCAACAACGGGATCACACTGAAATCCGCTATTGAACTGGCATACAACAGGCTCAATCTGCCGTAGGGACAAGGGAGATGGCGTCATGGCGGAGACGACGGCGGCCACGTTGCCCAAGGGGTTCCGCAGTGCCGAGCTGGGCTGGCCGGAGCTGCACCGCATTCCGCATCCGCCGCGCCGGGTTCCGCTGATCGGCGACGCGATCGGCGCCAACGTCCGTACGCCCATTCAGGATTCGCTGCGGCTCGGGCGGCGGCTCGGGCCGATCTTCCGGCGCAGGGGCTTCGGCAAGGAGATCGTGTTCGTCTGGGGCGCGGACCTCGCGGCGGAGCTGGCCGACGAGTCGCGGTTCAGCAAGCATGTGGGCCTCGGCGTCGCCAACCTCCGGCCGGTCGCCGGGGACGGCCTGTTCACGGCGTACAACCACGAGCCGAACTGGCAGCTCGCGCACGACGTCCTGGCTCCGGGATTCAGCCGCGAGGCCATGGAGGGCTACCACCCGATGATGCTCGCGGTGACCGAGCGGCTGATGGACCGCTGGGACCGGGAGCGTGCGGTGGGGAACGCGGTCGACGTGCCCGGTGACATGACGAAACTGACCCTGGAGACGATCGCGCGGACCGGATTCGGCCACGACTTCGGCTCCTTCGAACGCTCGCGGCCACATCCCTTCGTGAAGGCGATGGTGGGCACACTGACCTACGCCCAGCGCCTCAACTCCGTCCCCGCTCCCCTGGCCCCGCTGCTGCTCCGCGGCCCCTCACGTCGCAACGCGGCCGACATCGCGTATCTCAACCGCACGGTCGACGCCGTGGTGACGGACCGTCAGTCCTCAAGCGGAGAAGGGGACCTGCTCGACCGCATGCTGGAGACCGCACACCCCGAGACCGGCGAACGGCTGGCGCCGGAGAACATCCGCCGCCAGGTCATCACCTTCCTGGTCGCGGGCCATGAGACGACCTCGGGCGCCCTCTCCTTCGCCCTGCACTACCTCTCCCGGCACCCGGACGTCGCCGCCCGCGCCCGCGCCGAGGTCGACCGCGTGTGGGGCGACACGGCCCGGCCCGGCTACGACCAGGTCGCCAGGCTCAGGTACGTACGCCGCGTTCTCGACGAGTCGCTACGGCTCTGGCCCACTGCGCCCGCCTTCGCGCGCGAGGCCCGCCGTGGCACGGTCCTCGGCGGCGTCCATCCGATGCGGCAGGGAGCGTGGGCGCTGGTCCTGACGGCGATGCTGCACCGGGATCCGGACGTCTGGGGCGTGGACGCCGAGGAGTTCGACCCGGAGCGTTTCGACGCCAAGGCGGTACGGGCCCGGCCCGCGCACACCTTCAAGCCGTTCGGGACCGGGGCGCGGGCCTGCATCGGGAGGCAGTTCGCGCTGCACGAGGCGACGCTGGTGCTGGGGCTGCTGCTGCGCCGCTACGAGTTGCGGCCGGACCCCGGCTACCGGCTCCGTGTGGCCGAACGGCTGACGCTGATGCCGGAAGGTCTGCGACTGCACCTCGAAGGTCGCACTCCCGCACCTGACTCAGTGCTGGGCGCTCCAGTGGCCCGGCCGGGTGAGTGACCCCGGCAGCTTCGTCCCTGCGCTGCCCCGGGCCGCGTTCAGCTGCGGCTGGGTCAGGAAGAAGGCGCCGGTCAGATCAGCGTCCGTGAGGTCGGTGTCCCGCAGATCTGCGCCGATCAGGTCAGCGCCTCGCAGGTCGGCGCCCGTCAGGTCGGCGGCGATGAGGTAGGCGCCGCGCAGGTCGGCACCCCGCAGGTCGGCTCCCTTGAGCCGGGCGCCCACCAGGTCGGCGCCCCGGCGGTCCTTCTTCTTCCCCCGGCCGACTCCGGCGCGCATGAGTTCGCTGGTCCGCAGCAGCAGTACGTTGACCTGCTGCCGGTGCGCGCCCACATCCAGCTCACCCAGTTCCTCCGGGGTCCTGCGCGTGAGGCGCTCGGTGTCGTCGAGCGCGTGGCGGAGGTCGGCGTGGAGGGGTTGGGCGGCGGGAAGCGTGAGGGCCTCCTCGAGATACCGGAGTAGTTCGTGGAGTTGGCGCACGACCGGGAAGACGTCGAACATCTGTCGCGCTCGTTCGCCGGTCCCCGCGCGCCAGTCCTGGCCGCCGAAGGTGATCTGCGAGACCTTCTGGCCGGCGCCGAAGCAGTCGTACACCGTGCAGCCCGTGAAGCCCTTCTGCCGCAGCTCCGTGTGGATGCCGCACCGTGAGTCGGTCCGCAGGTTCGGACATGGCTTCCCCGCGTCCTTGTCGATCGCGAAGTCGGCCGACCGGGTGAAGGGCAGGGCGACGCAGCACAGCCCGAAGCACTGGCCGCAGTCCGCCTCCAGGTCGAGGCGCCGGTCACGCGCAGTTGCGCTGTCCTCTTGCATGGCGCCCAGCCTACTGAACTGGGGCTATGCGTTTTTCGCCCCTCCGCCCCTACCCGTCCCTTGCTTCCTGGGTGCTGCCGCCCCCAGACCCCCGCTGTCGCGCGGAACGCACTCGTCCTCGAACGCCGGACGGGCTGGAAGATCTCAGCCCCGGCCGGGAAATGATTCAGCCCCTCCGGTGTCCGAGGAGCGGGGGTCCAGGGGCCGGGGCCCCTGGCGGGCTCTGGGGCCGAGCCCCGGGGACAAGGGACGGGTAGGGCCGGAGGGGGCGAAAACATCTCCCTCTGCACCACCGCGCCCCGCCCCTCCCCGCCCCGCGTCTGGAGATTTGAAGACGCACCGGGTATCGAGGCAGCCATGGACAAGACACCAGCCCCACGCGGGCTGCCCGCCCCTCCCCCGCAGGGCGCGACCGCACTGCCGCCCGGGACGTTCGACGGCTCGCTGGTCCTGGTCACCGGCGGCGGCACCGGACTCGGCAAGGCGATCGCGACGGAGTTCGCCCGGCTCGGCGCGGACCTGGTGATCGCCAGCCGCAATGAAGAGCATCTGCGGTCCGCGCGAAAGGAGTTGGCGGCCGCGGGCACGCGGGTGACCACGGCCGTGTGTGACATACGGGACCCGGAGCGCATCACCGCGGTCTTCGACGCCTGCGGCCTCCCTGACGTGCTGGTGAACAACGCCGCCGCCAACTTCCCCGTACCCGCGGAGGAGATGTCCCCGAACGCCTGGCGTACGGTCCTCGACATCACGCTCACCGGCACGTTTCTGATGACCCGTGAGTTCGGCAGGCGTCATCTGGCCGCGGGCACACCCGGCTCGATCATCAACGTCGGCGCGTCGTACGCCTGGACGGGCGGCCCCGGCTTCGCACACAGCGCGGCGGCCAAGGCGGGCGTACGCAACCTGGTGGAGACGCTGGCCGTGGAGTGGGGGCCGTACGGCATCCAGATCAACGGGCTGGTGCCCGGGCTGATGCCGCACGAGGACATGACCGCCGATATTCGCGGCACCCTGGACCGGGCCGACGGACACGACCTGCGTCAGCCCGCCCTGCGGGTGGGTGCCCCACGCGAACTCGGCTGGGCCGCCACCTTCCTGGCCTCCCCCTACGCCCGTTTCATCACCGGTCACACCCTGGTGGTGGACGGCGCGAACTGGCAACGCAGGGGAATCGTCAGCCCGCCGGTGGTGCCGGTGAGGGAACAACTGGGGCGGGGCCCGTTCACCGGCTGACCCTCCCGACGGCGTACTGGACGCGTGCCGAAGCCGTCGCTCAGTCCCCGATCCCGGCGAGGTCGAGCCGCGCGAGCCGCTCGGGGTCGGCCAGGATGTGCAGTGCCACGATCCTCCCCTCGACGACGGTGACCCCCATGACGGACATCGGCCGGCCGTCGAGGGTCGCGACCACGCCCACCGTGCCGTTGACGAGCACGAGCCGGGAGGACATCGAGAACTGCCGGAAGAAGAGCGCCTGTTGGGCCACATCCGCCGCGCCACGCAGCAGCCTGGACGCGACCGCGCCGCCGACCGGGGCGCCGGAGTCGGCACGGAGCACGACGTCCGGATGGAGAACGGCGACGAGCGCTTCGAAGTCCCCGTCGCGCGAGGCCGCGAGGAAGGCCTCGACCGCCTTGCGCTGACGGCCGATGTCGGGGTCGGGAGCCGGCGCGGCCTGCACTCGTCGGCGCGCACGGCTGGCGAGTTGGCGGGCCGCCGCCGGGGTGCGGCCCACCACGGCAGCGATGTCGTCGAAAGGCACCGCGAACATGTCGTGCAGCACGAACGCGAGCCGCTCGGCGGGCTCCAGCGTCTCCAGGACCACGAGGAGGGCGAGGCCCACCGAGTCGGACAGCAGCACTTCCTGTTCGGGGTCGATCCGGTCCAGGGGGCTGATGACCGGGTCGGGGACATGGAAGGCGTCCATGGGGTCCTCACGGCGCGAAGCACGTGAGCGCAGCATGTCCAGGCATACCCGGCCGACGACCGTCGTCAGCCAGGCCGCGAGGTTTCTGACCTCGTCGGCATCGGTGCGGCTGAGCTTCAGCCAGGCCTCCTGGACGGCGTCGTCCGCTTCGCTCAGCGAGCCGAGCATCCGGTAGGCCACGGCCCTCAAGCGGCCACGGTTCTCCTCGAATCGGTCCGCGAGCAGGTCCTTGTCGTTCATTCAGTCCCCGTACCTCCGACATGCCGATCGGAATCGATCAGAACGAGCGGTCACCTACCTTCGAAACACGGTACGCGGCGAGCACCCTTGGCCGCGTAGCCCTCGCGCGAGTCCTCGGAGGTCAGAGTGAGCGCGGCCGACATGGCGGTGCGGTCGAGGGCGGCTGCGAGACCGGCGTCCGCGTAGGCGTCGATGTCACGCTTGATCCCCTGCACGGCGAGGGGGCCGTTCGCCGCGATCTCGGTGGCGACGCCACGGGCGGAAGCGTCCAACTCATCCCGCCCGGCAACAAGTTGGACCAGGTGCAGCCGTTCCGCCGTGACCGCGTCCAGCCGCCGTCCGGTCAGCGCGAGGAACTTCGCCCAGCCGGCGCCCGCCTCGCGCGCGATCCGCAGATCACCGCCCGCATCCACCGCGACCCCGAGCTGCGCCTCCGGAAGCGCGAACACCGCGTCGGCTGCGGCGATCCTGATGTCCGCCATCAGCGCGAGCTCGAATCCGAAGCCCAGGCAGTAGCCCTGCACCGCCGCGACGACCGGCTGCGGCAGCCGGGCGAAGGCGGCGAACCGCTCGTGCGCCCAGCGCAGGCCCTCGTAGTAGTTGCGGGCACGCTCGGCGCCGGAGCGGCCGGTGATCGCCCCGCCCGGCGCGGTGACATCGATCCCCGCGCAGAAGGCCCGGCCCTCGGCCCGCAGCAGGACCACCCGGATCGAGTCGTCGAACCGCATCCGCTCGGCGAACAGGCCGAGTTGGCGCGTGGACTCCCAGCTCCAGGCGTTGAGCTTCGCCGGGCGGCAGAGGGTGAGGACGCCGATGCCGTCCTCGACGTCGAGGCGCAGCCGCTCCTCGCCCTCCGGGATGTCGGTACGGGTGGTGTCGATCATCCGTGCCCCCTCTGGATTCTGACGACTCGTCAGATCCTAGGGGGAGTCTCCACGCCTCGGAACCTCAGACCTCGTCGCGGGTGAGTGCCAGCAGCCGGTCCAGGACACGTGGTCCGCCCGCCCGTACGCCGTCATGCTCGAACTCGTCGGTCACCCACGTGCGCAGCCCTCGGATGGCGCGTGCCGTGCTCAGGGCGTGCCCGGAGTCGACGTACATGTCGTCGTGGTAGATCGCGGCGGCGACCGGCACCTCGTTGGCGGCGAGCCGGGCGGTGTCGTAGAGCGGCTGCCAGTCGGTGCGGGCGGCCAGCTCCTCGGCGGTTTCGCGCAGCGGGCGCAGCGCCGGGTCGGTGTCGAACGTCCAGGGGTGCACGGACTCGCCGGTGAACAGCAGCGGCCGGTCGTCCGCGAGGGCCTTGGCCGCGTCGAACTGCGGGAACTCACCGCGCACCCGCTCGGCGGACCAGGCGGTGGGGCGGTCGTCCTGGGCGTAGCAGGCCTCGTGGACGAGGGCGTACAGCGGGTGGCCCGCGTACGACAGCAGTCCCTGCACCTCCTCCTGGAAGGCGTCGGAGAGGGCCGGGCCCTGTGGGGTGCGGACGAAGGCCTGCTCCAGGAGGTAGTGGAGGCGGTGGCTGCCCTCGCTGCCGCCGAGGAGGATGCCGAGCGACTGGAAGGCCTCGGCGGTCAGGCGGAAGCCGCCGGGCAGGACCGGCTCGTGCTGGAGGAGGTACTCCGCGATCCGGCGGGCCCGCTCTACGTCCTGCGGGTAACGCGCGTAGTGCGCGACGACTTTGCGCTCGATGCGCGGATACGCGGCCCGGTAGACGTCGTCCGCGTGACCGTCCAGGGTCGGCAGTCCGCCGGTGATCAGGGCGGCGCTCAGGCCCTCGGGCGCGGTGGACAGGTAGTGCACCGCGCAGAAGCCGCCGAAGCTCTGGCCCAGTACGGTCCAGGGGGCACCGCCGGTGAGCCGTTGGCGGATGGCCTCGCAGTCGCGGACGATGGAGTCGGCGCGGAAGTGCGCGAGGTAGTCGGCCTGTTCGCGGGGGCCGCCGCGCAGGGGCAGGGTCTGCCGGTTGGCGGGGGTGGAGTTGCCGGTGCCCCGCTGGTCGAGGAGCAGTACCCGGAAGTCCCGCAGGGCTCGGCCGAGCCAGGCCTGCTTGCCGACAAAGCGATTCGCCCCGAACCCGGGTCCACCCTGGAGAAAGACCAGCCACGGCAGGTTCTGGCGTGCCTTCTCGCTCGCGACGACCTCGCGGGCGAACACCTCGATGCTCTCGCCGGCCGGCTCGGCGTGGTCGAGAGGCACGGTGAAGTGTCGGTCGGTGAGGACGACACCGGGCTGGCGGTAGCTGACGGTCAACAGAGCTCCCGAGACGTACGGATTCCAGGCTGCGTCCCAGTTGAGCACATGATCCGTGAGCTGCCGAGCCCAGGGATCAAGAAATCCTACTGAACAGCGGCTCAGCGCGGCCGTTGCCACAACTGAACGGTCACTCAGCGCACCGGCAGGCTGGAACGGCATACCACCAGCTCCGGCCGGAGCACCACCCGCCGGTGTTCGTGCGGCGTGGGCGCGGTATCCGCCCCGGTCTCCTCAAGGAGAAGCTCGGCGGCGCGGGCTCCCATGGTCGCGGCGGGCCGGCGTACGGAGGTGAGCGGGACGGCCGCGGCGGCGGCGCTGGGCAACGTCCTCGTGCGGGCCCGCGCGCACGGGCTTCGTCGGCAACCGTGCGTCGATACGGCGACTCCTGGCTCGTACATCTGCCGTTGCGGCGCTGCGAGCCAGGGGCGGCGCGCACGGCTGGCGTGCCGCGGAGGGGCGGCTGCCGACCGGCCCCGTGAGAGGGGGCTCCCGTGTCGCTCGCCCGCCGCGTACGCTGCACTCATCCGATGATCGAACCCGAGGAGCCGCGATGCGTGTCGCCCTGTTCCTGACCTGTGTCAACGACACGCTCTATCCGGACACGGGCCGCTCCGTGGTGAAACTGCTGACCAGGCTGGGCGTCGAGGTCGACTTCCCGATGGCGCAGACGTGCTGCGGGCAGGCGCACTACAACACGGGGTACCGGCACGAGGCCGAGCCGCTCGCCCGGCATTTCTCCGATGTTTTCGGGGAGTACGAGGCGATCGTGACGCCGTCCGGCTCGTGCGGCGCGATGGTGCGGGAGCTGTACCCGCGGATGGGCGAGCGGGCGCGCGCCGAGGGCCGCGGGGACACTCTCGCGGCCACGCTCGCGCCGGTCGTGCCGAAGACGTACGAGCTCACCGAGTTCCTCGTGGACGTGCTCGGCGTGACCGACGTCGGCGCGTACTACCCGCACACGGTGACCTACCACCCGACCTGTCACGGTCTGCGCAGCCTCGGTCTCGGCGACCGCCCGCAACGACTGCTCCAGGCAGTCAAGGGACTTGAGCTCCGCGAGCTGCCCGGCGCCGACGAGTGCTGCGGCTTCGGCGGCACCTTCGCCCTCAAGAACGCCGATGTCTCGGCGGCGATGGGCGCCGACAAGGTGCGCAACGCCGAGTCGACCGGCGCCGATGTGCTGTGCGCCGCCGACAACTCCTGCCTGATGCACCTCGGCGGCACGATGTCCCGCCTGCACACGGGCATGCGGCCCGTGCACATCGCGGAGATCCTGGCGAGCACGGAAGAAGAGCCGAGCACGGTCCCGGGGACCTTCACGGAAGCGGAGTCGAAGGCATGAGCGGGACGTTCGTCGGTATGCCGGCCTTCCCCAAGGCCGCGCACGAAGCCGTGCACAACACGACGCTGCGGGGCAATCTGCGCCACGCCACCCACACGATCCGCACCAAGCGCGCCAAGGCCGTCGCGGAGCTGGCGGACTGGGCGGAACTGCGCGAGGCGGGCAAACAGATCAAGGACCACACCCTCCGCCATCTCGACCGGTACCTCGTCCAGTTGGAGGAGTCGGTCACGGCCGCAGGCGGCATCGTGCACTGGGCCGCCGACGCCGACGAGGCCAACCGGATCGTCACGGAGCTGGTGAAGGCGACCGGCGAGAGCGAGGTCGTCAAGGTCAAGTCGATGGCCACGCAGGAGATCGCGCTCAACGAGGCGCTCGAAGCCGAGGGCATCCATGCCTACGAGACCGATCTCGCCGAACTCATCGTGCAGTTGGGCAAGGACCGCCCCTCACACATCCTGGTCCCCGCCATCCACCGCAACCGCGGCGAGATCCGCGACATCTTCGTCCGCGAGATGAGTGAGTGGGGCCGCCCGGCCCCCGAGGGCCTGACCGACACACCCGCCGAGCTCGCCGAGGCCGCCCGCGTCCATCTGCGCGAGAAGTTCCTGCGCGCCAAGGTCGGCGTCTCCGGCGCCAACTTCATGATCGCCGAGACCGGCACGCTGGTGGTCGTGGAATCGGAGGGCAACGGCCGGATGTGCCTCACCCTCCCCGAGACGCTGATCTCGGTCGTCGGCATCGAGAAGATCCTCCCCACCTGGCAGGACCTGGAGGTCTTCCTCCAGACCCTGCCGCGCTCCTCGACCGCCGAACGCATGAACCCGTACACGAGCACCTGGACGGGCACCACCGACGAGGACGGCCCCCAGACCTTCCACCTGGTCCTCCTCGACAACGGCCGTACCGACACGCTCGCCGACGAGGTCGGCCGCCAGGCCCTGCGCTGCATCCGCTGCTCGGCGTGCCTCAACGTCTGCCCGGTGTACGAGCGGGCCGGCGGCCACGCGTACGGCTCGGTCTACCCCGGCCCGATCGGCGCCATCCTCAGCCCCCAACTCCGGGGCACCGCAAGCGAGATCGACGCCTCACTCCCGTACGCCTCCTCGCTGTGCGGCGCCTGTTACGAGGTGTGCCCGGTCGCCATCGACATCCCGGAAGTGCTCGTCCATCTGCGCGAGCGGATCGTCCAGGGCGGGCCGGCCACCAGCCAGGGCAACAAGGTCGTCCTCAAGCCCGCCAAGGGCCATGCCGCCGAGCGGGCGGCGATGCGCGCGGCCCGCTGGGCGTTCAGCCACCCCGGCACCCTGCGCACCGGCCAGCGGCTCGCCTCCCGCACCCGCCGCTTCCACCCTCGGACCTTGCCGGGACCCGGCAAGGCGTGGAGCGAGACCCGTGATCTACCAACGGTGCCCGCGGAGCCGTTCCGGGACTGGTGGCAGCGTACGAACGGTGGAAAGGACACGGCGAAGTGAGCAGCAGGGAACTGATCCTGGGCCGGGTGCGGCGCGCGATCGCGGACGTACCACAGGACGACACGCCGTACGAGCAGGCCATTGACCGGAGCTATCTGCGTGAGCACGGCGCCCGGAGTGTCGCGGAGACGGTGGATCTGCTCGCGGAGAACCTGGCGGACTATCGGGCCGTCGTGCACCGGACGGATACCGAGGGCCTGCCGTCGCTGCTCACCCGACTGCTCGCCGAGCGGGGCTCGCGGACCGTTCTGGTGCCGCCGGGGCTGCCGTCCCACTGGCTGAAGGGCGTCGAGCAGGTTCCCGATCGTGCGGAGAGCACCCCGCGGGAGCTGGACGAGGTCGACAGCGTGGTCACGGCGTGTGCGGTGGCCATCGCCGAGACCGGCACCATCGTGCTTGACGGCTCCCCCGACCAGGGCCGTCGCCGCATCACCCTGATCCCCGACCACCACATCTGCGTCGTACGCGTCCCCGACCAGGTCGTGGCCTCGGTTCCGCAAGCCATGGATCGCCTCGATCCGACCCGTCCGCTGACCTGGATCTCCGGCCCGTCCGCGACCAGCGACATCGAACTCGACCGGGTGGAGGGGGTGCACGGTCCGCGCACCCTTGAGGTGGTGCTGCTGAGCGGAGAGTGACCGGCGCGGTTAGCGTGAGGGCATGATCCGGTTCGAACAGGTCACCAAGCGGTATCCGGACGGCACGACGGCCGTGGACGGCCTCTCCTTCGAGGTCGCCGACGGCGAACTCGTGACACTGGTCGGCCCGTCCGGCTGCGGCAAGACGACGACCCTGATGATGGTCAACCGCCTGATCGAGCCGACGTCCGGGCAGATCTTCGTGAACGGCGAGGACATCGCCACGGTCGACCCGGTGCAGCTGCGGCGCCGGATCGGATACGTCATCCAGCAGGTCGGTCTCTTCCCGCACCGGACGATCCTCGACAACACCGCGACCGTGCCGTCGCTGGTCGGCTGGAAGAAGGCGAAGGCGCGGGCGCGCGCCGCCGAGCTGCTCGATCTGGTGGGCCTGGACCCGAAGACGTACGGAGCGCGGTATCCGGAGCAGTTGTCGGGCGGTCAGCGCCAGCGTGTCGGCGTGGCGCGGGCACTGGCCGCCGACCCGCCGGTGCTGCTCATGGACGAACCGTTCGGGGCCGTGGACCCGGTGGTGCGGGAGCAGTTGCAGGACGAGTTCCTGCGGATGCAGCAGGCCGTGCGCAAGACGGTGGTGCTGGTCACGCACGACATCGAGGAGGCCGTGCGGCTCGGCGACCGGATCGCGGTGTACGGGCAGGGGCGCATCGAGCAGTTCGACACGCCGGGCGCTGTCCTGGGCATGCCCGCCACGCCGTACGTCGCCGAGTTCGTGGGCGCCGACCGCGGACTGAAACGGCTGTCGGTGACCGCGATCGAGCCGAGCGACCTCGAACAGCCGCCGATCGTCCGGCTCGACGAGCCCGCCGAGCAGGCGGCGGCCCGGATGCTGGCGGAGGGCGCGCGCTGGGCGGTGGTCCTGGACTCCGAGGGTGATCTGCATGGCTGGGTCGGCGTCGACGAGCTCGGGGTCGGCGGTTCCGTCCGCGACCTCGTCCACCGGATGAACTCCTGGGTGGCCGTGGGCGCCCCGCTGAAGCAGGCCTTCGGCGTGATGCTCCAGCACGACGCGGGCTGGGTCGCCGTGGTGGACGGGGCGCGCTTCCTCGGTGTGCTGACCCCGGCGAAGCTGCACGAGGCGCTGCGCCGGTCGGTGGACGCCGACGCGCTGGGCGTATCGCGGGGTCAGGTGGAGTTCGACTCGGTGGCGGATGCCTGAGCCGTGGACGGTGCGGGGCGTTCCGGGCGATGTGAACGGTCCAGGAGTCCGAAGGCCCAGCGTTCGTTGAAGCCCGCCAGGAAACCGACGCCGCACCAGAACCCCCAGAAGGCGGTGCCCTGCCCTTCGGTGTTTCCCGCGCAGATCTCCACCGTTCCGGCCGGCATGTCGAACAGCTTGATGAAGCCGGCGCTGAGCAGGAAGTAGACGGCCAGCGCCAGGATCCAGCCGACGAAGATCCGGTAGACGCCCTCGTGACGCATGCCGCGGGCGATCTGTCCGGGTGCGACGGTGCCCCGGTCGCCGTTGGTTCTGCGCCGCGAGAGCTCCCCGCCGGTGTTGCGCAGCCGTACGAGGACGCTGAGCACCGCGCCGAAGGCGCCGACTCCCCCGCACACGAAGGCGCCCATGAGACTCCAGCGGTCCGTGCAGCCCATCTCGATCCCCACCAGGTCGAGCAGTCCCGTTCCTCCCACCAGCAGAGGCACGATCAACAGCACCATGCTGATGAGCGCACCCAGGGTGAGCCCCACGTTGATGCCGCGGCTGACGGCCAGCGCACAGTCCTGGTCGATGCGCGCCCGCAGTCCGGAGATCTCCTTGTTGAGATAGTCACCCAGATAGCGGTTGGGCTCCTCGGCGAGCAGCCGATGATCGCGCACGACATTGCTCAGCACGCATCCGATGGTGACGCGCATCGATTGCCTGGTCTGCCACTCGAAAGCCCGCTGTGATTCGCCGTAGAGCAGCTGCAACTGCATCTGGTGCCTGGGATAGGCGCTCCCGAACCACTCGTAGGCCTTCTCACGGCCGGGCTCGACGAGATTAGCCAGCCCGTCGGCCTTGGTGTCGGTGCGGGCCCCCAGGACCGCCTCACGTAATACCTGGCGCCAGGTCCGGCGCAGTCCCCCGTTGTCCCCCATGGACCAGGTGTACCGACACCCGCCCCCGCAGAAAACCCACCCGCCGCACCAGTCCGGTAACTGACGTCACAAACCCGTCACTTCAGCAGGCCCTTCTCCTTCAGATAGGTCCGCGCCACGTCCTCGGGAAGCCGTCTCCAGCTGTCCACCTCTTCGTTCATGGACGCCAAGTCGGCAGTGGTGAGTACGTCGTTGAGCGTGCCGAGTGCCTTGGTGACGCCCTCGCTGCCGGCGCGGGAGCGGTTGACGACGGGGACGATGTAGTCGGCGTTCTGGAGGTGTTTGTCGTCGGCGAGGAGGACGAGCCCGAAGTCGCCAAGGGTGGCGTCCGTCGTGGTGGTGAGCACCATCTGGTCCTGGCCGTTCTGCACGGCCAGTTTGGCCTGTGTGGTGCCGACGCCCTTCGGGTCGACGGCGGTGATGTCGATGCCGTAGGTCTTCTTCAACCCCGGTTCGCAGTACGGCCGTTGCACGCACTCGTCGCCCGCCGCCAGCCGCACCTTCAGGCCGGACTTCCCCAGATCGCTGAGCGTCTTGAGGTGGTGCTGAGCGGCGTACGCCTCGGTGACGGCGAAGGCGTTCTGGTCGACGGCCTTGCCCGCGTCGAGGACGGTGAGACCGCGTGGCGTGGCCAGCTTGCGCAGGGCGGTCATGGTGACGTCGAGGTCGGGCGAGCCGACGGGCGGTGCGTCGGTGCCGTTGGTCTTGGCGTTCAGCCAGTCGGCGAAGGTGGCCGCGTATTCGGGGACGACGTCGATCTGGCCCGATTCCAGGGCGGGTTCATACAGTTCGCGGTTGGCGACGGTGAGCATCGAGGTCTTGTAGCCGGCCTGGTTCAGGAGCAGCGCGTACATCTGGGCGAGCAGGTCGCTCTCGGTGAATCCGGCCGAGCCGATGGTCAGGTGTTTGCTGTCGCCGGGCGGGGCGGTGACCGCGCCCTGGTTCTCCAGGGACGGGCCGGTGGTGCAGCCGGTCAGCACGACCAGCGTCAGAAGTGCCAGGCGCCGTCTCATCGCGAACCCCTCGCCCAACTCGGTGCCAGCCGTTCGGCGATCTCGAAGATCCCCTCGACGATCAGCGCGAACACGGCGACCAGGACGGCACCGGCGACGACCTGCGGCGTACTCGCCAGGTTGAAGCCGGCGGTGATGATCCGGCCGAGCCCGCCGCCGCCCGCGAGTGCGGCGATGGTGGCGGTCGCGACGAGTTGCACCGCGGCGATCCGGACCCCGTTCATGACCATCGGGAGGGCGAGGGGCAGTTCCACGCGGAACAGCATCTGCCGCCCGGTCATCCCCATCCCGCGCGCGGACCGCACCACGCTGCGGTCGACCTCGCGCATCCCCACGTACGCGTTGGTGAGCAGGGGCGGTACGGCGAACAGGACGAGGGCGACGACGGTGGGGCCCTCGCCCCAGTTCCCGACCGGGGTGAGGAGCAGGAGCACCAGCACGGCGAAGGTGGGGACGGCACGGCCGACGTTGGAGATGTTGACGGCGAGCGCCCCGCCCTTGCCGAGGTGGCCGAGGCCGAGGGCGACGGGCAGGGCGATGAGACAGCTGATGACCAGGCAGACGACGGTCAGCACGAGGTGCTGGCCGAGCCGGTGCCAGATGCCGTCGGCGCCCGCCCAGTGCGCGGAGTCGGTGAGCCAGTCCCAGGCGTCCGTCAGTGTGTTCATCCGCGAGCCGCCCTTACCCAGGGGGTGATCAGCCACTGCACGCCGAGGAGCAGGAGGTCGGCGAGGACCGCGATGACAACGCACAGCACGGACGCGGTCAGCACCTGGGCCTTGAAGTAGGTGTTCATGCCCGCGTAGATGAGGTTGCCGAGCCCGCCGAAGCCGACGATCGCCCCGACCGTCACCAGCGACACCGCCGAGACCATGGCGATCCGCAGGCCGGCCATGGCGGCGGGCAGGGCGAGGGGCAGTTCCACGGTGAGCAGGAGCCGGATCGGCCCGTAGCCCATGCCGCGCGCGGCCTGCCGGGTGTCCTCGGGTACCGCACGCAGGCCCGCGAGGATGTTCCGTACGAGCAGGGTCAGCGAGTAGAGGACGAGACCCGCGACGACGAGCGCCGCCGAGAGTCCGTACACGGGCAGGAGCAGCGAGAACATCGCCAGCGACGGAATCGTGTACAGGATCGTCGTCACGGCGAGGACGGGACCCGCCGCCCAGCCCCAGCGGCGCGCGAGGACGGCGAGCGGTACGGCGACGACGACGGCGATCAGCACCGCGAGCGAGGTCAGCTGGAGGTGCTGGACCACGGCGTCGATGAGGATCTGTCGGCGGGTGCTCAGATACTCACCGCAGATCCACTCGTTGCGCGCGAGGCAGTCGTCCGGGGGCGCGGTCACCTGTCCATTGCACCTGCCTGGCAAGGGGGTCGGCGCGTTGTGGTGACCCGTACGGGGTGTCGCTGGGTACACCCCGGCATACGGGTTCTGCGCCCAATGTGGTCCGGCCCGGCTCTCCGTAGCGTCATGGGCGAGGCACAGGGTGTGCCGCACGGAGGGTGATGACGATGTTTCGCAGCACCGCGCGACGTACGAACGACTCGGGACCCGCCCCGGAGGCTCTGCGGCTGGTCAAGGTCACCAAGACCTATGGGGCCGAGGAGAATGCCGTGACCGCGCTGGACGGGGTGACGCTCACGCTGGCCCGGGGTACTTTCACCGCGGTCATGGGGCCGTCGGGGTCGGGCAAGTCCACGCTGTTGCAGTGCGCGGCCGGGCTCGACCGGGCCGACTCCGGGATCGTGATGGTCGACGGCGCGGAGGTGACGGGCGGCAGCGAGGCGGAGCTGACGAGGTTCCGGCGCAGGCGGATCGGGTTCGTCTTCCAGCAGTACAACCTGCTGCCGACGCTGACCGTCGCCCAGAACACGGTGCTGCCGCTCAAGCTGGCCCGGCGGCGCGTCGACCGCAAGCGGGCCCAGGAAACACTGACGGCCGTCGGTCTCGGAGACCGGCTCGGCCACCTGCCCGACCAGCTCTCCGGAGGTCAGCGGCAGCGCGTCGCGATCGCCCGTGCGCTGGTCACCGAGCCGCGGGTGATCTTCGCGGACGAGCCGACCGGGGCACTGGACACGCGCAGTGCTCGGGCTGTGCTGCGGCTCCTTCAGGAGGCGGTACGGGTGCATGGCAGGACCGTCGTCATGGTGACGCACGACCCGGTCGCCGCCTCGTACGCCGACGACGTGGTGTTCCTCGCGGACGGTCGGCTGGCGGGCGGGATGCACGCGCCGACGGCCGACGCCGTGGCGGAGCGTCTTGCGCACCTGGGTGACGACACCACGGTGGGGGTGTGAGCCATGTTCGCTCTGGCCTTGCGTTCCGTTCGGCAGCGCCCCGGGCGCTTCACCTCGACGCTGCTGTCCGCCTTCCTCGGCGCGGCGATCATCATGACCTTCAACGCGATGCACGACACGGCGGGGCAGCCGGGCGTCGACTCCGTGAGCGCGGAGTCGCTGACCACGGCGGCGAGCGTCGTCGGCGGTTACGGCTCCCTGCTGGTGTTCTTCGCGGTCGCCTCCACGCTGACGGTCAATGTCCGTCAACGCGCCGATGAGATCGAGCTGTTGCGCTGCTCGGGGGCGACTCCGGCGCAGATCAAGCGGATGGTGGTCGGCGAGTCGGTGGTGGTCGCGCTGGTGGGCGCGGTGCTGGCGATCGGCCCGGCGATGCTCGGCGGGACAGCCCTGCTGGACGTGTTCCACGACAGCGGCCAGGTAGCCCGGTCGGTGGACTACTCCTTCGGTCCCCTCGCGCTGATGTCGGGCATCTGGATCACGGTGCTCGCTTCGGCGGGCGCGGCGTTCCTCGCGGTGCGGCGGGCGACGCACCGGCGTCAACCCCGGGGCGGCGTAAGGAGGTTCTTCGCTTACGCCGCACTGGCCGTCGGGGGCCTCGCGGTCCTGTCCACCTTCGGGTTCTCCTCGACGGACGCCGCGCTGATGGCTGCGCCCGCGTACGGGGCGATCCTGTTGTCCGTGGGGTTCGCGCTGCTCTCACCGCAGTTGCTGAAGGGCCTGCTCGACCGGCTCGCGCTGACGAGCCCGAGCGGCTATCTGGCCGTACGGAACATGCGCCGCCGGGCCGCCGAGCTGTCCGGGGTCCTGATGCCGCTGATCCTCTTCACCGGTATGGCGACGGCAACCCTCTATATGCAGGCGGTCGAAAGCGACGCGATCAAGGCCTCGGGCATTCCGAAGACCATCGACGCGAAGAATCTCGAAACCCTGAACCTCGTGGTCGTCGGCATCATCGTGGTCTTCTCCTGCATCATGCTGATCAATTCCCTGTACGCGGCGACGACCTACCGCAGCCGGGAGTTCGGCCAGCAGCGGCTGGCCGGTGCGACGCCGGGCCAGGTGCTCGGAATGATCGGGGTGGAGGGCACGCTCGTGACGGTGACCGGTGTCGTCCTCGGCACCGTGGCCGGGCTCGCCGGGCTTCTCCCCTTCACCATGGTCCGCACGGACGCGGCCTGGCCGGACCAGGGCCTCGGTATCTGGCTCACCATCGTCGCGATCGCGGCGACGGTCACACTGGGGACCAGTCTGTTCACGGCCCGCCGTACCCTGCGGACGCCCGCGGTGGCGGCGGTGACGACAGCGGCGTGACCGCAGTGTTCAGGGGCGGCCGGGCGTATTCGCCCGGCCGCCCTCGTGCGACGGCGCTTGGGCCGCGTCGGTCCCCACCTGCTCGCGCAGTGTGGCGCAGCAACCGCTGAGCAGCCTGGACACGTGCATCTGCGAGATGCCGAGTTCCTGCGCGATGCCAAGTTGCGTCATCCCGCCGAAGAAGCGCAGGTAGAGGATGGTCCGGTCGCGTTCGGGGAGTGTGCGCAGCGCGGGTTTCACCGCTTCGCGGTCGATGACCAGGTCGAAGCCGGCGTCGGGCTCGCCGAGGGTGTCGGCGAGGTCGTATCCGTCCTCGCTGCCCGGCAGTTCGGCGTCCAGCGAGAGCGCGGCGAAGCAGTCGAGGGCCTCCAGGCCGGTGCGTACCTCGTCCTCGCTCAGGTGCGCGTATTCCGCGATCTCCGTGACGGTGGGCCGTCGGCCGGGGATCGTCTGCACCAGGTCCTTGAGGGCGGCCCGCACCCGGTTGCGCAGGTCCTGGACGCGGCGGGGCACGTGCAGGACCCACATGTGGTCACGGAAGTGCCGTTTGATCTCACCGGTGATGGTCGGCACGGCGTAGCTCTCGAAGGCGTTGCCCAGGGCCGGGTCGTAGCGGTCGACCGCCTTGACCAGTCCCAGGGCCGCCACCTGGTTCAGGTCTTCGACGTTCTCGCCCCTGCCTCGGAACCGGCTCGCGACGCGCCGCGCCATGGGCAGCCAGGATTCGACGAGTTCGTCGCGCAGTGCCTGCCGCTCGGGCCCGTCGGGCAGAGCGGAGAGCCGGGCGAAGGCCGCGGCGGTGTCGGGGGCGTCATCATGGGGATGGTGCTTCGTGCTGACCGGGACAACGGGCATGGCGCTCACAACTCCCTCATGGGGTGCTGAGTGGACAGTCACCGTGGGAGGGCGCGCATTACCGGCCGGAAGGGAGACCACCCGCGGCCTGGCTCACCGGCACCCACGGACGTGCCTCCTGTCCGAAGCACTGAAATTCCGATTCCCCGCACGAGACCACCAAAACCCATTCTCCCATTGGGTGACTCCGGGCGATCAGTCGAATCTGGAACGTTAATTCCCTGAATTCGGAAAGGGAGCGGCGCCGGGACGGGCGATACGGGCGGCGAAATCGGCAAGGTCGGCGACGACCCGCTCGGGCTGTTCCCAGTGGACGACGTGGCCCGCACCCTCGTAGACAAGGAGGCGTGCTCCGAAGATGGCGTCCAGGATGATCTGCTGGTCGCTGCGCGGGAGGATTTCGTCCCGGTCGCCCCAGATGACGAGGGTCGGCACCAGGATGCCGGCGAGGGTCGCGGGGAGATCGGCCTCCAGCAGGCCGCGGAGGGTCTCCTGCCAGACGCGGGCCGGGACCTTCAGGCTCTCCTCGATCATGGTCTCGACGAGTCCCCTGGCGACCCCGTCGGCCACCGTGGCGGCCATGAGGTCCTCGACGAACCGGCGGGGAACGGGGTCGGAGAAGCCTGCCACGGCCTCCTGCGCCCTCAGCGCCGCCGGCTTGTCGGCAAGAGTGGCGGGGACGCCTAGCAGGACCAGTCCCTCGATGCGGTCGGGGTGGCTGCCCGCGACGATCCGGGCCTGCACGCCACCGCTGGAGGATCCGACGAGAAGGGCGCGGTCGATTCCGACGGCGTCGAGGAAGGCCACGAGGTCGGCGGCGAAGTCCTCCGGCCTGTAGCCGTCGGGGGGACGGTCGGCGTCGCCGTGACCGCGCTGGGTGGGCGCGTAGCCGTGCAGGGAGGCCGGGAGACGCCGCAGGAGGGGTTCGAAGGACCACCAGGACTCGGAGAGCCCGTGCACGAAGACCACCGGCGTGCCATCGGGGTAGCCGGCCTCGGCGTAGGGGAGCACGAGTCCGTCGCCCACCGGCGTGGACTTCACGGAGATCACGGTCACGGCAGTCCGCCTCCCTCCGCTCGGCCGTCCCGGTCCAGGAGCCGGACACGGAGAGCGAGCGGCGATCACCTCCGACACTACCGACCGGGGACACGGCCCGCCCTCCGACGGCAGTCCCGACCGGGGCCCGGCAGCCGCGCAGTCGGCCCCGGGCTCGCCCTCGTAACCTCGACCACAACGCCCCTACCGAGACAAGGCTTACCTAAATTCATGGTGGCTGGTTCCGGAGAGCGGGCCGATGGGGGCAGGGGAGCCGCGAGGGCGGGATGTCCTGGCGGGGCCGTCCGGGGGCAGCGACCGGACGTCACCGTCGGGGCCCTGCTGGGGGCCGGTCACCAGCTCGGGGAGGCCCTGGTCCGGTACTGATCGGCCTGGTGATCGACCAGGCCGTGGCCGAGCGGGACACCAACGCACTGGTGCGCCGGCTCGTCGCTCTCGCCGTCGTGTACGTGGGACTGTCCTTCAGCTTCCGCCTCGGGGCACGCGCCGGAGAGCGCGCGGCCGAAATGGCGGCGCACCGACTGCGAGTCGAGCTTGTGCGGCGCGTACTCGATCCCCGGGGCGGCGCGGAGAACGGGCGGCTGCCGGGCGAGGACCCCGCTTCGGGAGTCGTCGAGCTGGACGGCGTACCCCTGCCGGACCTGGACCCGGCGGAGCTGCGGACGGCCGTACTGGTCGCCGCGCACGACGCCGCCCTCTTCGACGGCACGCTCGGGGAGAACATCGGCGCCATCTAAGGCGACGAAGGCGCGATGGCCGCCGCGTCCGCCGACGAGGTCGCCGACGCGTTGCCGCTCGGCACCGCCGAACTCCA
Source organism: Streptomyces sp. NPDC087263 (assembly GCF_044744645.1). Classification (NCBI taxonomy): domain Bacteria; kingdom Bacillati; phylum Actinomycetota; class Actinomycetes; order Kitasatosporales; family Streptomycetaceae; genus Streptomyces; species Streptomyces sp. NPDC087263. Next base: position 281,897 of record NZ_JBIUYT010000003.1, on the reverse strand, counting down.
GGCCTCGGGCGCCCCCTTGCGCAAGGCCGTGGTCCTCGGCGCGGGCCAGAGCGCCGCCGAAGCGGTCGACTACCTGCACCGCGCCTTCCCCGAGGCCGAGATCTGGGCGGTGTTCGCCACGTACGGCTACGCACCCGCCGACGACAGCCCCTTCGCCAACCGGATCTTGGACCCCGAGGCCGTCGACGTCTCCTTCCGGGCTCCGTCCGGGCTCCGTCCGGGCTCCGTCCGAGGTGAAGCAGTCACTCGTCGACTACCACCGCTCCACCAACTACTCGGTCGTCGACATGGATCTCATCGAAGCCGTGTACGCGACGGTCTACCGGAAGAAGGTGCAGGGCCAGGAGCGGCTGCGCTTCCTCGACGTTTCCCGCATCCGGGACGTGAGCGCCCTGGACAACCGCCTCGGCGTCACGGTGGAGTTCCTGCCGACCGGCGAGCGGCAGGCCCTGGAGGCAGACCTCCTCGTCCACACCACCGGATACCGCTCCCAGGACATCGGCACCCTGCTGGGCGAATGCGCCAAGTACTGCCTGCGCGACGACGGCGACGCCGTCCGGGCCGGCCGCGACCACCGTGTCGAGGTCGCGCCGGAGGTCACCGCCGGCATCTACCTCCAAGGCGGCACCGAGCACACCCACGGACTGACCTCGACCCTCCTGTCCACCACGGCCATCCGAGCCGGCGAGATCCACGACTCCCTGGTCGCACGCCTCGCCGTCGGCTGAACCCCAACTGCCCATCCATGGCCCCGCGATGGGCCACCCGACCCTCCGGAACCGGTGGCGCCGTTCCTCCTACCGGCGGTCCCACCGGGACGCCGTCACCGGTTCCGGAGTGCCCTGCCCTGGGGAGGACTACGCGGTGGCCATCGTGAACTGCTCCCAGGTGCCGATGGCCGTACGGTTGGCGATGAGTGGGGACGTCCCGGTGTTGTCCGCGGAGACGTAGAGGTTGTTGGCCAGCGCCTTGAGGCTGACCGTGCCGCTGGCGTTCCTGATCAGCTGGAAGCTTTCCCAGGTGCCCACGCCCGTCCGATTGGCGATGAGTGGGGACGTCCCGGTGTTGTCCGCGGAGACGTACTGGTTGTTGGCGTGGGCGAGCAGGGCGACGTTGCCGTTGCCCGCGTCGACGAGGGTGAACTGCTCCCATGCGCCCGCGCTCGTACGGTTGGCGATCAGCGGGGACGTCCCGGTGTTGTCCGCGCAGACGTAGAGACTGTTGGCGAGCGCCTTCAGCGAGATCACGGAGCCGACACCCGGCGTGGTGCCGGAGACCATGGGCTGGGTGGGGCGGGTGGCGGTGAGGGCGATCTGGCCCTTGAGCATCCTCCCGCCGTCACCGGTGAGCCGCAGATAGTAGTCCGCGGAGCAGGCGGTGCCGTCCTCGTCCAGGGCCAGCATGCCGCCGTTGGTCGGTGTCCAGGCCTGGGATTCGGCGGTCTTGGCGATCTGGTTGCCCTCGTTGTACTCGTCGTACATCGAGATGTAGATGCCCTGAACCCCGGCGCGGACCATGTTGTAGAACTGCCGCCACATGAAGTCGCCGTGCGCCCGCTGCCGTGCCGAAACGTCGCCGGGCAGGACGCACGGCTGGTAGTCGATGCCGCGCGCGGCGCAGTCGGCGAGGTCGGGCACGGTGGCCACGTTGTAGAAGTTGTCGGCGTCGCCGACGTTGCCGATCCGGCCGACCATCCACGGGGAGATCATGTTGAAGGCGTGGTAGGTGTCGAGGAACCCGGCTCTGGAGTCGCTGGTGCCGGTCCGCCACCAGGTCGGCACGCCGCCGATCACGTAACACCCCTGTGCCTTGAACCAGTTGATCACGTCCAGGGCCGCGGCCGCGGTGGCCGGGTGGTTGCTGTCGTTGAAGCCGAAGCCCCATATGCAGACGACCGGCTTGCCGTTCTGGACGGCGTACGCCGAAGACGCCGTGTGCGCCTTCATCTTGTTGGTCCAGTCCGTCTTGATCTCGGACTGCATGTTCGTCCAGCCGGTGACGTCGTACATGATGTAGAACTTCCGGCCGTACGCCTCCGCGGCGCTGCGCACCTTGGTGGCCATCGCGTCGCGGGTCGGGCCCTCGGCTCCGTTGGGGTTGAACCGCTGTAGGGCCGCGGTGTCGATGCCGTTCTGCTGCATCCACAGGAAGTGTGTGTTCACCGTCTGCTGGTCGTACGACGAGAAGAGCGTCGCGGGCCCGCCGTTGCCCAGCGCGGCGAAACCGGTCTGGTACGTCCTGGTGTACTCGCGCACGTCCGGCCAGCACTTGATGCCGTTGTTCGACGGGGACGGCGCCTGGCCGGAGTTGGGGGCCCAGTGCCACCAGGCGTTGATCGGCGCACCGTCCCCGATGCACGCGAACCAGCCCTGGTAGCCGACCGTGACCTTTCCCACCACGTCACCCGGCGGGCTCGCCGCCGACGCAGTCGGGGCCAGGCCGAGCACGGACAGCCCCGCGGCGGCCGAACCGCCGACTGCCGTGGCCAGGAACGTACGACGTGACACACCCATGGTCGACTCCGATGTTCAACAGCTGAACTCAGCGTCCCTGACCCGCACTCGGGCGCAAGGGCCCGAAAGTTCGTGCAAAGATTTCCGCTCTGTTGCGCAGGCTTGCGGTGGGGAAGGTGCGGGCCCGCCCAGGCACACACCACGCCGAGCACTACTGCATGCGGTTTGTGGTCTGTGGGGGATTGAACTGCTGAAGCGCACAGTCCGCAATAGGTCTGGACCAAGCGACTTCCCTTCCGCTCAACCTGGCAACTTCCTGTGAAGCGCGAGCTATTGGGAGGACTGCCGCGACAGGACGGCTCCGACAACCGGCTTCACAGGTTCAACACACGGCGGCAGTACGGGAGTGTCGCCGCCCCCTGAAACACGTATACGAATCGACCAGCCGGATGGCCTCTGACAACGTCGGAGTGTTCATGACAACATCGCCATCGGGCTGGGGCTGCTGTGGTCGTCACCGCGACCGCCCCCCGCCCGCGGGGCCAAGGAGGCCAAGGCATGACTGTCAGGACAACACTCGTCCGCATGGTGGCCGGACTGGTCGCAGCCGCGACCGTCCTGTTCGGCACCGGGACACCCGCGGCTGCGGCAAGCAGCAAGCGGGTCGTGGTCTATTACCAGACGCAGTACTCCAACGGGTCCTACGTCTCCCCGTTGGGCCTGACCAACAACAACACCGGCGTCACGGACCTGCTGATCGGCGCCATCCATCTCAACAGCGACCTGTCGGTCCATCTGAACGACAACCCGCCCGGCAACGCGATGTTCAACCAGATGTGGACGGACGTCGCCGCGATGCAGGCGAAGGGCGTGCACGCGATCGGCATGGTCGGCGGGGCCGCCCAGGGCAGCTTCCAGCGCCTGGACACCAACTTCGCCACCTACTACCCGCTGTTGAAGAATGTGGTGTCCACCTACCACCTCGACGGCCTGGACCTGGACGTCGAGGAGTCCATGTCCCTGGCCGGCGTGGAGCGGCTCATCGACCAGCTCCACACCGACTTCGGCGCCGGCTTCATCGTGACCCTGGCACCCGTCGCCACCGCGCTGAGCGGGGGCGGCAACCTCTCCGGCTTCAACTACGACCAGCTCTATCGCGACCGCGCAAGCTCCATCGCCTGGTTCAACGCGCAGTTCTACTGCGGCTGGGGCTCGCTCAGCTCCACCAGCGGCTACGACGCCATCATCAACCGCGGCGTGATCCCCGCGGACCGGGTCGTCGCGGGCACCCTCACCAATCCGGCCAACTGCGGCAGCGGTTACGTCGATCCCAGCGTTCTGAACAGCACCCTCGCCACGCTCGCCGCCAGGTACCCCACCTTCGGCGGCGTCTCCGGCTGGGAGTACTTCAACTCCCTGCCCGGCGGCACCAGCGCACCCTGGCAGTGGGCCGCCTCGGTGAGCGCCGCGATGGGCGGTGGCACCGGCCCCACCAACCTCGCTCTCGGCAAGAGCGCCACCGGCAGCACCTCCTGCAACAGCAACGAGACAGCCGCCAAAGCCGTCAACGGCACGGTGAGCGGCGGGAACAGCGACAAGTTCTGCTCCCTCACCTCCCCGTCACAGCTCACCGTCGACCTCGGCTCGACCTACTCCCTCACCGGCCTTGAGATCGACCACGCCGGCGCGGGCGGCGAGGCCGCGTCCTACAACACCCGGGCGTACACCGTGCAGGTCTCCACCAACGCAAGCACCTGGACCACCGTCGCCCAGGCCACCGCCAACACCGCCGGCGTCACCACACACACCCTCACCGGCACCTCCGCCCGCTATGTCCGGCTGAACGTCACCACTCCCACCCAGACGACCGACCCCGCCACCCGCGTCTACGAGTTCAAGGTCTTCGGCTGATACGAGTTCAAGGTGTTCGGCTGACAAGAAGCCGCTCATCCCTGTGTGCACGGCGGTCGGGGCCGGGAGCGGACCGGGCCCGACCGCCGCTCCCGGGCACCCGCCGCGTCACGGCCCTGGGCCGTTCAAGAGCTGGCTACGTGCGATTGGTGCCCTGTAGCCTCCGAATACGACCAGTCACATTTCCGAGCTGGTGATCGACTGCCGGGATCCGCAACGGCTCGCGGAGTTCTGGTGCGAGGTACTGGACTTCATCGTGCTCGACACCGACGACGGCGCCGTGGAGTTCGGGCCACCGGAAGGGTTCGGCGGACTGCAGCCCACTCTGGCCTTCAGCCCCACCACCGAGCCCAGGACGGGCAAGCTGCGGCTGCACATCGACGTCAACGCCACCGACCGCAACCAGGACGCCGAACTCGAACGCCTCCTGAAGCTCGGGGCGCGCCCCGCCGACATCGGCCAGAGCGGCGTGGAGCCCTGGCACTGCCCGGTCGACCCGGAGGGCAACGAATTCTGCCTCCTGCGAGCCCGCCTGAGCCGAGAAGCGGCCCGGGCCGGCAGCACGGTCGCGGGGGCCTTGAGGACCTACACGGCGGGGATGCCTCTACACGACATCCTGTCCCGGACCATCTCCGCGGATCCCGCCGTCTACGGCCGCTCCACCTGCACGGGGCCGATGGGCGGCCCCGGCGATCCCTGGGCCGTCGTCGATTCCGTCGGCGCAGTCAAGGGCGTCAGCGAGCTGCGGGTCGCCGACGCGTCGATCCTCCCCGAGGTCCCCTCTTCCACCACCAAGGTCACCGTCATCATGGTGGCCGAACACATCTGTCAGCGCGTCTACGCCGGCTGACCGCGGAAGCTCTCCGACCGGGAGCGGGTGACCGGTCACACCGGCAGGGGGTCCAGTTGTGTCAACAGGCGCTCCTTGCCCGATCGGTCCAGCCAGCTGCTGAAGTCCATCAGGTCGGCGTGGGCCGTGCGCAACGGTACAAGGTCGGTGTCGTAGTAGGTCTCGTTCGCCCAGGTGAAGACCTTCGCCGCCTCGGGGTGGTGCTCCCAGAGGATCTTCAGTGGAACCCGGGTGTGCGGAATCGGGCGGTTGGCCGCCGTGCTCAGCGCGTCGGCGATCTGCGGGGCAGTCAGCCTGTCGCCGGTGATCTCCACGGCCTTGCCCAGGTAGGCGTCTGGTTCCGCGAAAGCCAGCGCGGCGAACACACCGATGTCGTCGATGGCGATGAGCTGCATGACCAGTTCATCGCGCCACGGCACGTCGAGCGAACCGTTCCGGAAGAACCGCGCCGGGCTGGTGAAGTCCTCCATGAACCCGGCCGGGCGCAGGATCGTCGTCGGCACGCCCAGGTCGCGAATGTGCTCCTCGATCTGCCATTTGTCGATGGGACCCCAGCCCTGCTCCACGTAGAACCGGTTCTGGCTTTCGACGCCGCCGACCGACGAGTACACCAAGTGCCGCACGCCCGCGGCCGTAGCCGCGTCCGCGACGTTCCTGCCCTGAGTGATCTCGTTGCCGTTGGCCGACTGGACGCTGTAGACGCCGTACGCGCCGCGGACCGCCACATCGAGGGAGGCGCGGTCGTCCAGGTCGCCGCGGACGAGCTCGGCCCCGGCAGCGGCGAGCGCTGCGGCCGCCGGGGCGCGGTCGTCCCGGACGAGGGCACGGACCCGCCAGCCCGCAGCGAGCAGATGACGGACGGTCGCGCCACCCTGATTGCCGGTGGCACCCGTGACAAGAACGGTCTTGGCGTGAACATCCATAGCGATCTCCTCTGCAACCCAACAACAAATCTGCATCTGATGCAAGTCTGCATCGAGTGCAACTTAGCCGTCAATGCACTAATCTCTACACCATGGCCAGACATGAAACCGCCACTCCGGAGCCCTCCCTGCGGGAACGGAAGCGGGCGCGCACCCGCCGGGCGCTGATCGACGCGGCCGCGGAGCTGTTCGAGCGCCAGGGGTACGACGAGACGACCGTCGCCGAGATCGCCGCGGCGGCGGAGATCGGCACCCGGACCTTCTTCGGGTACTTCGCCGGCAAGGAAGACATCCTGTTCCCCGACAGCGACGCACGTGCGCGGGCCACGATCGCGGCGATCACCGACCGAGACCCCGCCGAGGGCCCCGTGGACGTGCTCTTGCGGGCGCTGGACAGCATCGCCGAGAGCGACGCCGACATGGTGAGCCCGATGGCCAACGTGCGGATGCGGCTGTTCCACACCGTCCCCGCGGTACGCGGCAAGGCGCTGCAGGTCCAACTCGCGGCCCAGCGGGAGATCGCCCGCGAGCTGCACACAGCGTTCCCCGACGAACTGGGCCGGGTGACTGCGGCGGCGCTCGCCGGGGGCCTGACCGGAGCGGTGAGTGGCGCACTCGACGCGCTCATGGACGAGAACGACACCGACGGCACGGACGCCGACCACCTGCGGGCGCGGCTGCGTCAGGCGACGGAACTGGCGCTGCGACCATGGCGTCAAGCCGCCGGGCAGTAGTCCGGGAGCAGGCGGGGACCTTGGGCCCGGGCGAGGCGTACACCGAGTACACATTGCCGTCCTCGCACGACCATGCCCCCGCGACCGGAAATCGCTCCCCGGGATATCGATGCGTTCTACGCGGGTGCCCGCCCCTTACCGAAAGCGCCGATGGTGGCATGGAAGACGCCCATGACGAGTACACCGAGGGCTGCGGCCGTGAAGGCGAGCAGGGGGCGTTCGGTCATGTCGGCGGTGGCGGCCAGCAGGGCGGTGATGACGTACATGCCCCACCCGGCCACCAGGTTGATCAAGGGGCCGTCGCCGAACGGAGTGGGAAAGCGCTCCTTGGTGATGCCCTTGACGAAGTGCGGCGTGGCATTGGCGGCCAAAACTCCGGCCAGGAAACTCAGGACTGAGGTCAACATGCGGAGGACTCCTGGGACGTGCCGGTGAGACCGCGGACGGTGAGCTCGGCCAGCCGGAGGAGACGGGTGCGCTTGACGTGTATGTCGTGCTGGGTCTGGGTGATGCCCTTGAGAGCGTCGAGCAGGAGTGCGGCGCAGTCGCGGGCGGGCAGCACGGTTTCGAGCAGGTCGAGTTCGGCGCAGTCGATCAGGGCGGCCTCGATGACGTTCCGGTAGTCCTCTTCGAAGGACCGCACGAGGTCAGGGGCGATGTCTGCGGCCTCGGTGAACAGGTCGGCGTGGAACTCGGCGGGGGCGGCGTCGGAGAACGCGTTCAGCTTCACGACCAGGACGCGATAGATCCGCTCCGCGGCGGCTTGGTCTCCCGCGCCCGCTTCGCGCGCCGCAGCGGTGATCTTCTCGGTGACGAGGGTCGCTGCGGCGAGGAAGATCTCCTGCTTGTTCTTGAAGTGCTGGTAGACGGCGGGCCGGGACATGCGGGCCGCTTGGGCGAGGAGGTCCATGGAGGTGCGGCGGTAGCCGTATCTCACAAAGACACCCAGGGCGGCACGGGCGATATGAAGTCGCTTGCCCTCGACGGTGACTGACATGCTGACACTATATGCATGTTTTGTCAGATCGGGTAAAGGCGTACGCGCGAACGCGTCGCGAGGGCGCCAGGGCGGGCGCGGGCCGAACACATGACTCGCCCGTCACCCCTTACGGACGCGGACCGGAGCAACCCGCCTCCCGGCTCAGGCGGTTTCGGTCCGTCGAAACGAGTCGGCGTTACGCGCGCACCAGTCCGCGAAGGTCCGCGGCCTGCGTCCGAGCAGCCGCTCGACGGTGTCCGTCCGGAACCCGACCGTGTCTGCGCGCATGACATTGAGACCCTCGATCAGGGCGTCGGCGAGCGCCTGAGGCGCCCCGTCGGGGAAGCGGAACCGTACGGCTTCCTCCGGTGTGGTCACTTCTCGGACCTCGATGTCGCGGCCGACCGTCTCGGAGATGACCCGGACCTGCTCGGTGATGGTGAACGTCTCGTCGCCGGTGAGGACGTACTCCTTGTTCTGGTGGCCGGCCTCGGTGAGGACGAGGGCGGCCACCGCGGCGATGTCTGCGGGGTCGATCGGTGCGTAGCGGCCCGGGCCGACCGGGTCCAGGACGTGGTTTCCCTCGCGAATGGTGGGCAGCCAGTCGAGGGCGTTGGTCATGAAACCGCCGGGCCGAAGGAATGTGGCGGGTATCGCGGAGGCCCGGATGATCTCCTCGCGTTCGTGGTGCCAGCGGGCCATGGCCGGCAGCGGCTCAAGGGTGACGTGAAGGGAAGACAGATGCACGATGTGGCTCACCCCGGCAGCCTCGGCGGCAGTGATGGCGGCGGCGGTGTAGTCGGTGCCGATGCCCTGGGTGAGCAGGAAGAGTTTGTCGACGCCGGCGAATGCCGACGCCAGCGTCGAGGGTTCACCCAGGTCCCCGACGACGCGCTCCGAGCGGTCTGGCAGTCCGGCGGCGCGGGCCGGGTCGCGGACGAGGAGACGTGACTTCGCGCCCTTCCCGTCGAGTTCGCGGGTGAGTTCCCGGCCGATGTTCCCGGTGGCTCCGGTGACCAGTATCATCAAGGCTTCCCAAAGTCGATTGCCGTCTAACGAGTCGCAGGGAACGCTAGCCGGTAAATGATTAGCCGTCAATCGACTTGCTTTGCGGCTCGGACAGCCGCTTCCGCACATCACCGAAAGGCCGCGATGGCAGAGTTCCTGGACCTGCACAGCAGGACGTCCAAGGCCCTCCGGGCACTGGCCGACACGGCCATGCGACGCCATGGACTGCATGTCGGACAGAACTACCTGCTCGCGGCGCTGTGGGAGCGGGATGGCAGCACGCCGGGCGAGGTCGCCGCCGCGCTGAATGTCACGACGCCCACCGTCGTCAAGATGGCCGACCGGATGACCACGGCCGGGCTGCTCACCCGTCGCCGTGACGACCGGGACAACCGCCTCGTCCGGCTCTGGCTCACCGACGCGGGGCGTGCGCTGCAGAAACCGGTCGAAGCGGAACGGCGGCTGATCGAGGAGAAGGTCACCGCCGACCTCACCGAAACCGAGCGTGAATCCCTCTTGAACGCTCTGGCCAAGGTCAACCGGGCGGCGAGCGAGCTGCTGAGCAAGCCCGTCGACTACGGCGACTCCGCCAGCACCTGACACTCCCCCTCCCCTCCGGGAACGATCGGCCTGAACAACGCCGCGCTGAACGGCGGCGTGAGCGGGCCCGTGCCCCGGGCGCGTCCGGCTTGGCCACGGCGCCGGTGCTGGCCCCCCTCCTGGAACGGGGCGGCGGCGCACCCTTGTCCAGGGTGCGCCGTCCCGCCGCCGCTGCCCCGCCGCCCCGGCCGCTGCGCCTGCGGTCAGCTGATGTTCCCGGTGAAGGAGTGCTGCTGACCGGTGCCGAGGCCGAATGAACCCAGCACCTTGGAAAGGTCGGGCCGTCGCTTGACCGAGAGTTTCCGGTACACGCGGGTGAGGTGCTGTTCGACCGTGCTCACCGTTACGTACAACTCGGCGGCTATCTGCCGGTTCGACCTGCCGCCGGCGGCCAGGGTGGCCACCTTCCACTCCGCCTCCGACAGGACCTCGCCGTCCGTCTCGGTTGCGCTCTCTCCGTCGGCGGGCCCCTTGCGGAGCGCTGACACGGACCATCGATCGGGTCGAGAGACCGCGACTTCGGCCATCGGGCGAGACAGGCCGCACTCGTCGGTCATGCGCAGCGCCTCGTGCCACCGGGCGCGCGCCAGCTCGGTGTCGCCGGACTCCATGTGGAACTGGCTGAGATCGGCGAGTGCGCCCGCCAGCGAGATGCGGCCACCGCACGCGCGCAGGACCTGCACGGACTCCTCCAGCCACGCTCGCCGTCGCTCGGGTTCGTCGACGGCGGCCATGGTGCACAGCGCACGGCCCCGCGGCAGGCTGGGCCGGCTACTGAGGAGGGAGAGCTCCGTGGTGACCAGCTGTCGGGCCATCTGCGGCGCCCCCATGGCCAGATGCGCCTCCGCGGCACTGCTGCGCCAGCCGATCAGGTCGAGGGGCGTTCCCCGCTGCCGGGTGGCCAGCGAGGAACACGCGGTGAAGTCGCTCAACGCCGCGTCCGGACGGCCGGTGGCCAGAAAGTGGTGTCCGCGGGACATCAGATACGTCGCACCGAAGTACGATTGCATCATTTCATACGGGACCGGATATTCCAGGTAACGAGCGGCCTCGTCCGTCTCGCCCAGAAAGGTATGGGCGGAGATCAGCGCGGACAGCGGAGCGCCGATGGCGACCCCCCAGCTGTGCAGGGGAAGTAATTCCAACGCGGCGACACCTTGTCGCACCGCCGTGCGCAGGTCCCCCTGGAGCATCCGCACATGTGATTGCAGGCCGGTCAGGAATGCCTGACGTCCCGGCGATTCGGCTGCGGGCAATCGAATCAATAACTCTCCACACAGGCGGTCGGTGTCCAGCAGGTGCCCGTGCTGGAGGAGTTCCAGCAGATATATGACATTGCGGTCCCAGAACCGCGACAGATTCGGAGCGGTCGGCCCCCACCGAATACAGGCACCTATTCCTTCGCCGTCCTGCGGCGAAGAGCACAGCGAAGACCGCTCACCCGAGGTGATATCGATCCAGGTACTGCCGAAAGGCGGGGGTACGGTCTTTCCCAGCTGAGCGGCCGGCGCGACACCCGAGCGGGACTGGTCCACCGGAGACACCGGGAGAGCATCGAGCAGTTCCGGCCGGAAGTAGCCGACGAGGAACGCCAGGTCCCGGGTTCGTCCCTCCGTCTGGACGGACGGAGGGATCTTTTTCAGACTGCGGATTGCTTCCTCGGCCTCCTCGTGGCGCCCGAACCAGAGCAGCAGGAGGATGAGGAGCCGCAGCCCGTGCTCCTTGAGCAGCCCCGCGGACATGGCGGCCAGCAGCAACTCGGCGTCCTGCCTGGCCGCCGCAGGGTTGACGTGCCAGAGCGCGTCGACCAGATCGGTGGAGACATCCGCCCGGGTCTGCTCGTCCAGTTCGGCCCGGTCGGCCAGCCGCAGACAGCGGCGCGCCTCCTCCGCCTGACCGCGCGACAGCAGCTCGCGTGCCGCGGACAGCAGGATCGACACCTCCACCTCATCCGGGACACGGTCCGCTGCGATGAGATGCCCGGCGAGCGTGCAGAGCGACGCCCCGTCGCCCTGCAGCAGCGCTACCGCACGCCGGTGGAGGAAGGAGCGCTCGACACGGTCCGCCCCCTCCAGCACCGCGGTACGGATACCGGGATGCCGGAACGCGCCGTCCCGGAGAAAGCCCGCACGGTTGAGCTCCCCGATCTGGTGCGCGACCTCGTCGACGTCACGCCGTAACAGCCGGGCCACCTGTGCGGAGGTGCCACCGTCACCGAGCACGGCCAGGGCCAGGGCGCAGTCCCAGAGCGCGGGATGGCGCGCGAGGGCCGCCCGATAGGCCCCCCGCAGGGCGCCACCGACCGCAACCGGCGACGCGTCGGGCGGCACACCGTCCGTACGGAGATCCTGGAGGAGCCCGGCGACAAGCCTGGGGTTGCCCCCGCAGATCCGGTGTGCGGAGCCGGCGAAAGCGGCGGCCGCCTCCGCGCCGACCTCCCCCTCCAGCAGCAGCCGTACATCGGGATCCGACAGTGCGCTCGCCTCGACCGTCCGGCAGTCGGGTAGCCCGAGGAGGCCCGGACTGTGGACACCGCTCTCCCAGAACTCCCGGGTACAGGAGAAGACCACGACGATGCCGACGTCCCGGGCACGCCGGGCGATGTGGAGCAGGCTGGACCGCGAGGCCCGATCCGCGTTGTGCATGTCGTCCACGACGATCACCGGCCGCGCATGCCGCGCCGTGCCGGTCAGCGTGGCGACGAACCCGTGCAGACAGCGGATTCTCGCGGTGGCGCTCGCGGCGGGTGCGGTCAGACGGCCCATGAGCTGCCGCAGCGTACCTTGTAGCGGATCGGGTATTCCGGGGGTCTGCGCGAGTTGCTCGATCGTGCTGCCAGCTATTTCGCGTTCGTTGTGAAATCCGGTGGCTGCCAGGTAAAGTGACCCTGAGGCGGTCCAGTGCGTTCGGAGACTACGCAATGCAGCGGTCTTCCCGGTTCCCGGTCCGCCATGGAGAATGATGACGCCACCCTCGGATTGCTCATCTCCCGCCAGTAATTCATCAAGCGTCTTTGCATGCGGATTGTAGCTGCACGAATCCACGATACCGCCTATGCGCTCACGGAATCATCCTCTGGTCCCCGTCGGAAAAAGATATCACCGCTCATCTGCCCCCCTGGGCCCCTCTTACTGTTTACAGGCGAGCAGTTGGAGGAGACTTTCACAAACGTTTAGGTCGAGCAGCCGTTCCCTAATGTTTACCGCCCGCGTCCATGTCCTCAGGGCTGCCGGGAAGGCCCGTGAACCGCTCGAAGGCGGCGATCGCCTCGCCGAAGGCGGCGCTGGAGGAGGCCCCCGCCGACCGGGGGCCACCGGCGGCCCGACCGTCGGTCAGCCGGGACCAGCCGTCGCGGCCGGCATTGAGAAAGGACAGGTACGGGGTGATGTCGGCGCCGTGCTCGTGCGGATTGAGGTACGCGTCGGCCGGCGCCGCATTCCGGTAGACGCCGTCGGTCCGGTCCAGCAGGCCCAGCGCGACCAGGATGTCGAGGAACTCCGGTACGTTGCCGTCCTCGATGTCCATGCGCCCGCACAGGTCGGCGACGGTGCCCTCGCGTCGGGACAGCTCCGTGAACACTCCCCACTCGATCGCGGCAAGCAGCGCCTTCGAGGTCCAGGGGGCGGTGGCGAGAGCGATGACGTTGTGCGATGACCGGGCGTCGACCGGGACCGGGGCCATCGGTTCTCCTTTCGTGGCAGCCTCGGTCACGAGAGGCCGAGGTCCTGGTAGAGGGCATCACCGACGGCGAGGGTGCGCCGCTGGTGATCGTCCTGCAGGGTCTTGCCGTTGAGGTGGAGCGCGGCGACGAGACCGGCATCGGGGTCGGCGAAGGCGAGGGACGTCCACAGTCCGTAGTGCCCGAAGGTGCGGAGTGAGGCGTGGCGGCTGAAGGCCGTGTACGCCTCGCCCAGATGACGGGACTCCACACGGAAGCCGAGTCCCCAGTCCGCGTTGCCGAACGGGTCGGTCAGTCCCACCCGATGACGGGACGTCATGGCCGTCACGGTCTGCGGCCGCAGCACCCGGCCGTTCCTCCCCCGGCCACCGGCCAGCAACATCTCGAAGAAGCGGCCGAGGTCGCGGACCGGTCCGCGCATGTTGAGCCCGAATATCGGCCGGGTGCAGGCCGCTTCGGTGGCGTACCAGTAGGTGGGCTGGACCGGGAACCCGCCGCCGGCGATGTGGATCAGCGGCAGCCGGTCCGCGGCCGCCCGGTACTCCTGCGGAGTGAGCACCACCCGGGTGTCGTCCATCCCGCAGGGCGCCAGGATCTCCTCGGACAGGTAGCGCTCGTAGCTGCGGCCGTCGACCGCCCGGACCACCTCGGCCAGCAGGAACCACGCCCACCACGGCGCGTAGTTGATGCGTTCGCCCGGACGGCTGCCCGGCGGGACCGTCATCGTCCTCAGTTGCTCGCGCCGCAGCGCGACCGGCGCGGCGCAGCTGCCGTGGAGCGGATCGAGTGCCATGGGCACCGGTGTCGTGTGGGTCAGTATCTGGAAGAGGGTGATGGTTTCCCGGCCGCTGTCGCGGAACCACGGCAGGTACGTCGCGACCGGGTCCTGCGGGTCCACCAGGCCCTGCTCCCACAACCGGCCGATGGCCACGGCTCCGACGGCCTTGGAGCAGCAGTACCAGATGGGCCAGGAGTCGCGGGCGAAGGGCGTACCGGGCCGGCTCTCGCCCAGGGCGGCCGAGACGAGGGCGCCCGATGCCCGGTGCGATACGTACAGTTGGGCTCCCGGGGTGGTGACGCCAACCTCCGCGCGAAGCGCCGCCATGGTCCGCGGCAACACCTCTTCCGCCTCCCGCAGCGCGGCCTCCTCCTCCGGGGCCGGAACGCGAGTTGACCGGTCCGGCCACCGGGCGGGGGCAGGTGCGCCGGGCAGACCGGCGGTGCGGGCCCGGAGGGCGGACAGCGCTCCCGGCGCGTCCTGCGCCAGCAGTCGGTCGAGGAAGAAGATGAAGAGGAACGCGCCTTCCAGCCGCAGCCCGCCGTGCTCGAACAGCCCTACCCGCTGTTCCTGGTCGCCGAAGAGCAGCGTTGCGGCGTCGGCGTGGGTGAGGGTGAAGGCGAGCGTCGGCCGCTCGGACGCGGGACCCGCCAGGAACCGGAGCGTCCCGGTGTTGAGGTCGGCCAGGATCAGCAGGGTGTCCGCGGTGCCCCGGGGGGCGTCGGTGACGTCCAGTCGGACACGGATCGCCGAGGACTCGTCGAGGGGCAGCCGGGCGGAGCCCGCCGCCGCGCAGGCGAACCACTCGGTCGAGAACAGCGGGTGGCGGCCGGTCGCGGCGAAGGGAACCAGCTCGGCCGGGGCGGTCCTCAACTCACCCTCCGGGCCAGGGTGAACCGTACCTTCGAGGTGCTCGACAGGCTGCCGTCGGCGGCCTTCAGCCGGGCCAGCTCGGCGTTCACGGCGGCGACGGCGTCCGGCCGCAGTTCCTCCGGCACGCTCTCCCAGAACTGGCGGCCCGCGGTGGACCACACCCACTGCCACCACTGCTCGTCACTGTCGAAGCGGGTGACGCAGTCCTCCTCGACGGTGTCGACGTCGTCGAACCCGGCCGTCAACAGCGCGGCGTGCAGGGCTTCGACCGAACGGAACGGGCTGTCGCCGGGCAGGGCGTGCGAGGAGGGTCCGCGACCGAAGGGGGCGCTGGCCGTGAACACCGCGTCCCAACGGGGATCCGGCCTCCCCCACCAGGACAGGGCGAACCGTCCGTCCGGCTTCAGCAGCCGACGGTAGCGGGCCATGGCCTCCTCAGGCCGGGGATAGAAGAACAGACAGATCCCGGCAAGGACGGCGTCGTAGCTCCCCGGGTCGGCCGGGATGCCGTCCGCGGCGAGCGTCTCCGCGTCCCCGACGACCACCCGCGCCTGTGGCAGACCGTGCCGGACGATCTCCTCCTCGGCGCGCGCCGCCATGCCCGCCGAGAGGTCGACGCCGATGACCTCGCCCCGAGGTCCGGTCGCGCGGGCGGCCGGCACCAGCACGGCGCCGGTTCCGCATCCCACGTCCAGGACACGCTCCCCGGCCGCGATGCCGGCGTGGTCGACCAGCCGCCGCCCCAGGTCAGCGAAGTGGTCGACGCCGACCTTCTCGTAGGTCGGGGCACTGCGGTCGAAGAGCTGGGCGAGGGATGATTTCACGCTGTCGTGTACGACGTCGCTCACTGGTTCTTCTCCTGTTCGGGACTGGCTCCGGTGTCCAGTCGCTTCCGGGAGCCGGTCCTGGCCGACTCGTAGACGGCCGTCACCACGGCCACTGCCTGCCGTCCGGCCGGTCCGTCCACGAGGGGCGGACGGCCGTCGCGCACCGCGTCGCAGAAGTCCAGCACCTGGTCGCGGTGCGGCTGGTAGAGCAGGCCGTTGCGGTCCCTGGTCAGGTCCCGCTGCTGGGAGGCCGCATGCTCGGCGGACTGGTCGGCGCTGCCGAAGGCCCCGTAGGCGGGGGCTCGTTCGCCGTCGCGTGCGGCGTGGAAGTAGGCCAGTTCGTCGTTGTCGATGACCACCGAACCCCGGTCGCCGTACACGGACGTGCGGGCCGTACGGCCGGGGTAGGCCGCCGTCGTGGCCAGAAGGGAGCCGAGGGCACCGCCGGCGAAACGCAGGGTGGCGCAGGCGACGTCCTCCACCTCGATGCCGTGGTGGCCGAGCAGCGCCGTCTGCGCCGTGACCTCCACGACCGGTCCGACCAGCCACTGGACCAGGTCCACCGCGTGCACGGCCTGGTTCATCAGCGCACCTCCGCCGTCCAGTTCGCGAGTGCCGCGCCAGGAGCCGGACGTGTAGTACGACTGGTCCCGCCACCAGGGCAGCTCCACCGTCACCGACGTGATGCGCCCCAGTTCTCCGCTCTCGACGGCGGCCCGCGCCAGCCGGGCCGCCGGGTCGAAGCGATGCTGGGAGATCACCCCGAGCGCGCGGCCCTCCTGCCGGGCGACGGCGATCAGCCGGTCGGCGGCCCGGGTCGACACGTCGATGGGCTTCTCCACCAGCACGTGCTTGCCCGCGCGCAGGGCGGCGGTCGCCAGCTCGGCGTGGGTTCCGGTCGGTGTACCGACGATCACAGCGTCGATGTCGGGCCGGGCCAGCAGGCCGGCCGTGTCCATGGGCTCACAGCCCAGCTCGGCGGACTGCGCCTTGGCGCCGGCCGGGTCGCGGCCGGCGATCGCCACCAGCCGTGCCCGGCCCGCCAGTTCGGGGTCCGTCAGGGTGAGCAGGCGTCCCAGGAAGCCGCCGATGGAGCCGCATCCGATGATCCCGAAGGTCAGCATGGATGCCTCATCCCACCGGGGTGATGGCGTTGCCCAGGTAGTTGGGCAGTGCGGTGAGCCGGCGCTCCTGGTCGTCGAGGTCGGCCGGGTAGGCCTCCCGGTACCGCTCCGTCACCTGCTGTACCTGGTCCCATGTGGTGGGCAGGACACCGGAGTTGTACAGCGGAGCATGCTGGTCGTACAGGGTGGTCCCGGGTCGCAGGAACAGCTGGTTGATGCCGAACCAGGCGGGGATGCCCGACGCCCAGTCGACCAGCCAGTCCGAGATGCAGGCGTCGTCGTTCGGCAGCCCCAGCAGGACGAAGGCGAAGGGTGTGATCCCCGCGTCGCGCAGCTTCACCACGGCTTCCTGGATCTGCTTCTCGGTGACGCGCTTGTGGACGTCGGTGCCGGCGACCGAGGGGGACTCGGCGCCCAGCCACATGCCCTGGCAGCCGGCGGCGGCCCACTCCCGCACATCCGTCTTCAGCACGATCTCGGCCCGGGTCTGGCCGACCCAGCCGATTCCGCGCCCCTTCATCCGGTCGCAGATCTCGCTGTAGAAGGGCTTGTTGATGCCGAAGACGTAGTCGAGGAAGAACTGGAACTCCAGGCCGGCCGCACGCTGCGCCTCGATCTCGGCGATCACGCGGTCGACCGGTCCGGTGCGCATACGGGTGCCGAACGGCAGGTGGCAGAAGGTGCAGCCGTACGTGCAGCCGCGGGCAGCCAGCACCATGCCGCACGGGCCGGGCTGCGGGAGGCCGTCGACGACGACCTCGGAGGTGTAGCGGTCCATGGGCGCCAGGTCGTAGGCGGGCAGCGCCCAGTCGTCCAGGGGGAGGTTCGGGAACGGTGTGAAGCGGTCACCCATGATGGCCAGGGGTGAGGCGACGGTGGCGAGGTCGCCGGACAGGATCGGGGCGGTGACGCCCCTGTCCAGGCAGCGCACGGCATGGACCGCGGCGGAGTCGGCCTCGCCGATGGCGATGTGGTCCACGGCGAGCGCGCTCCGGGTCGCCTCGGGAAGGTGCGTGCCGTGCGGGCCGATGACCAGGGTGCGGGCCGTGGGGAAGACCTGCCGGGCCCGGTCGGCGGCCGCGCGGACGGGTCCGATGTCCAGGGGGTAGCACTGCGCGCGGTCGGCGATGGCGGACGAGACCACCACGATGTCCGGTTGGTCGACGGCGGGCGCGGAGTCCTGCAGTCGCTGGTCCCACACGGTGACGGAGTGGCCTTCGGCGCGGAGCTGACCCGCGGCCAGCAGGACGTCGAGCGGAACCTGGATGAAGTACTGGTCGAATCGGTTGCTGGGAATGACCAGGCAGATGCGCATGGCGGATGACCTCACAGGCGGGCGGAAGGGGTGGCGGGGGGAGACATCGTGAGCGGCTCCCGCCCGGTGGACCGGGAGGATGCGGCGAGTCGGCCGATGCGCGTGATGCCCCGGAGGTCCGGACCGGCCGGTTCCGGGTGGCCGAGCAGGGTGGCGATCGACGAGCGCAGGGCGTTCTCCAGAGGAGAGTCGTGGATCATCCACTCCCGCCGCAGGCCGGGGCCCTCCGCGCTCAGAAGGTGCATGTTGCGCGGCAGCGGGGTCCCGTTGGGCAGGACGACCGGGTCCAGGTGGAGGCTGAACCGCACCGGACCGGCGACCGCCTCCACGTACCGCTGCCTGCTCTCCTCGGCGGAGCGGGGGACGAACCACGGCGGTGTGGGCACCTGACCGGTGGTGTCCGGACCCGCGATGGTGGAGTACAGCTCGACAGCGGTGCCGTCCACCGTCACGGTCTCGTAGGCCGCGGTGCTGACGAGTTCCGGATCGGCGGCGACCCGTAGGGAACTGCTGTCCGGCTCGGTGCTCAGATATCGGTCGTACGTCGCGGACGACAGGAGGCCGCGTACCAGCGCGAGCATGTGCAGCCACTCGTAGCCGAAGACCCCGTGGTCGCGATCGACGAACCGGCCGGCCGCGATGTCCGCCAACCGGTCCTTGCCGAAGCCGACGCGGAGCGCGCGCAGCGGGTGCCCCGGGGCGAACTCCTGCCGGGCCGAGCGGAACAGCGCCAGCGCCTGGGCGTGGCTGTACTGGTCCATCACCACCAGTCGGGCCCGGTCGTGGCGGGCGAGCAGCGAGAGCAGGGCGGAGGTCTCCCACGAGCGGCAGACCGGTTTCTCCACCAGCAGCCTGGCCGCGGGGTCGACGGCCAGCACGGCCGCCACGTTCTCCAGGTGGGCGGCGGTGGGCGAGCACACCGACCACACGTCGACCGGCGGGTCGTCCGGCAGGTCCCCGAGGCCGCCGAAGACCGGCGTCCGGTGGGACGTCGCGGTCTGCACGGGATCGACGAGGCTCACCCGGAATCCGAGATCGCTCAGCAGTCGCTCGTGCAGTCGGCCGGCGGTGCCGTGGCCGATCACGCACACGTGGGTCCTGGACACCGGGGGCCTCACCGTGCGGCGAGCGGAGCGTCGGCGGGAACGGCTCCGGCCTGTGGGCGGCGTCCTCCGGCGACCAGGTACTCCTGGTAGTACGCCTCGAACAGGCCGGCCTCGTCGATCGCCCGGTCGACGGGTTCCAGATGAAGGCCGGGCGGGAGCCCGTCGGCGTTCCGGCAGAGCTCCTTGGCCGCGATGAGTGTCCCGGCCCGGTAGGCGTCGTACCCGCGGTTGGCGATTCCCTCGTACTCGAACAGGTTCAACGAGCGGCCGTCGCCCAGGACCGTCACGGTGGCGCCGCTCGGCAGGGTGTGGCGCACGCCGACGAACGGCACGGTCGCGGAGCGCACTCCGGGGAAGCCCTCGCTGAGGAGGCTGAAGTCCTTGGTGGCGAAGCCCGCCAGATAGAGCCCGTCGGGCAGGAGCGGAAGGTCCTCGGCGGTGATGGCCAGCTCGCCGCTGTTCCCGATGATCAGGAACGGGGAGTGTTCGCGCAGCGCCTCGGCCGCACTGGTGTAGGTCTCGAAGCCGTGCTCGGCGGCCGCGATGAGCGGCAGGACCTGGGGGTCCACCACACCGACCCGGCATCCCAGGGAGCGCAGGGCGTGCGCCACCCGCGCCCCCAGCGTGCCGAAACCGAGCAACAGGATGTGCCTGCCAATGAACTTCTCACCGGGCAGGATGGCGC
Source organism: Streptomyces sp. NPDC087263 (assembly GCF_044744645.1). Taxonomy (NCBI): domain Bacteria; kingdom Bacillati; phylum Actinomycetota; class Actinomycetes; order Kitasatosporales; family Streptomycetaceae; genus Streptomyces; species Streptomyces sp. NPDC087263. The sequence continues at coordinate 262,052 of NZ_JBIUYT010000003.1, read as the reverse complement.
GCAGCCGGCGCACGCAGGAGTCGGCGATCTCGTTGTAGCCGAGCATGGTCTTCAGCTGCGACCGGGCCATGTTCATGACGGGTACGGACAGTTCGCCGGGGGCGTTGACGATCCGTTTGAGCCCGCTGACCGTGAGTTCCACGGCGGCGTCGATGTTCTCCTCGAGTGCGCCGTGGGCGCCGTAGCCCTGGGCCAGCAGCCCGCCGTCGTCGATGACCAGGACCTTCCGGCCGGCCTCGTGCGCACGGCGGATGAAGTCGTCCACCCGTGCGTTGACCCCCAGGGCGTGTGCCAGTGCGCCGGTGTCGGCCGTACCGTTGATGACCGAGTTGTCCAGCGTGTCGCTGAGGTACCCGTGGTCGAGGAACCAGGCGTGGACGCGGTCGCGGTGCAGGGTCCGGTCGCCCTTCGACAAGGTGAAGATCCATTCCCGGTCCATGCCGGCGCGCTCCATGCCCAGCAGGAAGCCCACGCTGTTCTCGACGTAGTGGTCGCGGAAGATCAACGCCCAGTCGGCGAAGGCCGGTTCGGGGGTGGCGTAGCGCGCGACCAGCGGCATGCCCCGCACGATCGAGTCGATCTCGGCGGCGGTGTAGCGCCGGCTCCGCAACGCGACGGCGTCGACGAGACGGTCGAAGGTGGCCTGCGCCGCGTCGGACAGCGGGCCGGAGGCGGTGAGCAGGATCTGCAGGGCGCCGGCCGCGGGATGGATGTGGTCCAGGGTGCCGGGTTCCGGGTGCGGCACCGGCCTGCTGCGGACCTCCACCCGAGTCCCGTCCAGCCAGGTCAGAATGCTCCCGGACCGCATCTGGAGTTCGGGCGTTGGCTGACCCTCCCCCCGGATTACCGAGTGGACCACCTCCTGCAGCTCCTGTTGCGTCATACGGCCGTCGAGGACCTCGTACCGGCCTCCGCCCGCATCGGTGGCCTCGTCGTCCTCGATTGCCGTACCCACCGCGTTCGTCGAGGAATAACCCATGGATAAACCCTTCTCATACGTGTCGAAGTACGGGCTCCCGTACGGAAAGCAGCGCCGCCGCTTTCCCTGGAGCACCGGAAAACTCTTCTCAGAACCAGACGAGGACGACGGCCGCCGCCGTCATTCCGCCACCCACCGCTGCCAGCAGGATCCGTTCACCACGGCGGAACGGCCGCTTTTCCTGAGCTGCCCGCAGCGTGATGGGAACAGAGGCAGCCCCGGTGTTGCCGAACTCCGTAGCCGTCACCTGAACCCGGTCCGGGTCGATTCCCAATTCGGCTGTCAGCTTTTCCAGGAGACGCACATTGGGCTGATGGAAGATAAAACGGTCGATGTCGTCCAGGCCGATCCCCGCAGTCGTCAGCGCGTCCTGGACGACTTCGGGGAGGACCTTCACCGCGTACTGGGCGACTGCTCTGCCGTCCATACGGAAGAGGTGTTCTCCGGCCCGGTACGCCTGCGGGGTGAGCGGCTTCCTCGTGCCACCTGCCGGCACCTCCACCAGCGACCGCAGACTTCCGTGCGAGACCAGCCGCGACGCGCGGATGCCGTACCCCTCCGGCACCGGGCCGAGGAGCGCGGCGCCGGCGCCGTCACCGAAGAGGCTGACCGTCCTGCGGTCGCGCCGGTTCATCACGGAGGAAAACATGTCCGCGGCGACGACCAGGGCATAGGGGCCGGTGAACGAGCCGGCCGACAGCATTCCTGAGGCCACCGCGACCCCGTAGACGAAACCGGAGCAGACGGCGTTCACGTCGAAGGCCGCAGCGCCGTCCAGTCCCAGCCGGTCCTGGAGCACCGCGGCCGTCGCCGGCTGCGGCTGGTCAGGGGTGGCGGTGGCCACGATCAGGCACCCGATGTCGCCACCGGCCACGGGCCGCCGGGCCAGCAGGGCGCGCACCGCCTCGTGGCCGAGGTCGGAAGTCGCCGTGCCGGGCGGCGCATAGCGCCTTTCCCTGATTCCGGTACGTTCCGTGACCCATTCTTCAGGGACATCCGCCCAATCGGCAATGTCGCTGTTTCCGACAACCCTGTCCGGCACATAATGACCGACTTCGAGAATTCCGATCGCCATTCGGGAAGCACCCCCTCGATATTGCCTCAGATGGCCTCCAACCTACGGACCCCGCAAAGAGCCTGGCCACCCCCTACCACCCCTACCGGCCCCTATTCAACACACTCGATGACAGGTACACCACAAGGGGTTCCACCAGGGAATCCCCTTTTCGATTGACGGTCTCTCATCGGATGGCTTACGGTCTTTCAGCGTCGGAGCATTCAGCCGAATTCCTGCCCGTGCTGCCAGCTCACCGACAGAACCCACCGCACCGCGCGGATTCAATTTCGAATTCATCCTGATGCGGCCGTGGAACTTTATTGGAGGGCGCTTCGTGCCTTTGTGGACTGCTCAGGAACCCATTGACCGCGCATGGTCCGTCTCTTCTCGTGATGACGCGTCCGGCAATCCGGCGGTGTCATGACCGCCCCCGTGGAAGTCCGCCGCGGAGCCCGGCTCGTGGTCACGGGCGGCAACTTCCTGCAGTTCTTCGACTGGATCGTCTACTCCCTGTTCGCCCCGGTCTTCGCCCAGGAGTTCTTCGGCGGCGACCAGGTGGGGGCCACGGTCGGCGCGTTCCTCGTCTACGGCGGCAGCATGCTGCTGCGCCCGGTGGGCGGTGCGCTCGGCGGATTCATCGCCGACCGGTCCGGCCGCAGGCAGGCCATGGTGGTGGGGATGAGCGTGGCCGGCGTCGCCTCGCTCGTCATGGGCGCACTTCCCGGATCGGCGGCGATCGGCGTGTGCGCACCGGTTCTGCTGGTCCTCGCCCGCAGCGCCCAGGCGCTCGCGTTCGGCGCCGAGTGGCCGACCGCGGTGACCTACCTCATGGAGGTGGCGACCGACAAGTCACGGCTGCGGTACGGCAGTTATTTCATCTTCACGTGCACGGCAGGCGGGTTCGCCGCCTCGGCGCTCGGCACCCTGCTGTCGTCGGTCCTCTCCCACGACGCACTGGTGTCCTGGGGCTGGCGAGTGCCCTTTCTCCTCGCCGGGTCCCTGTCACTCCTGCTGTGCCTGCTGCGGCGCGGACTGCCCGAGACCCCCGCCTTCCTGAACCTCCGGGCCACGGCCGCGAAGCAGGCGCGCCCCCGCCGGCCACCGCTGCGGGTCCTTGCCTCCCACTGGCGCGCGTTGCTGACGGTCGCGGCGCTGGCCGCCGCGGCCTCGGCCTCCACCACGACCTTCGCGGTCATCGTGCCCACCGTCGCCCAGGAACGGCTCGGTGCCTCGCCCTCCACCGTCCTGGGCGCGAACACCCTGGTCACCGGCCTGCTCCTGCTTCTGGTACTGCCACTTGGCTACCTCGGGGAGCGGATCGGGCTGCGCCGCGTGCTCGCCCTCACCAGCGTGGGCTTCCTGGTCGCCCTCCCGGCGCTGTACACCACCCTCTCCCCGAGCTATGGCGGTCTGGTGCTGGCCTGCGGTGTCGGGATGCTGCTGTCCAGTTTCCAGGGCCTGGCGCTGCCCCAGGCCATGACCTCGATGTTCCCGGTGGAGCTGCGGGGTCTGGGCGTGGGCCTCTCCCAGGGCGTGGCCGACGCCGTCTTCGGCGGTTTCGCCCCCGCCACGGCGCTCGCCCTGGACCGAGCCGGTCATGACGGCTGGTTCATCGCAGGCGTCTGCCTCCTGGTCCTGGTCGGCTGGTCGGCCACCGTCGCCGCGCTGCGCCGGGCCGAGGTCGCCGCCCCCGACCAGTTGCCGGCCGACGTACTGATCCAGACGGGCCACCTGTGAGCACCCAACTGAACGGGGCCCCGCACTGCCTGCCGCCGACCCGGAGACCGGCATCGGACGCCCCGTCGGACAACTCCACCGCCACGAAGGAGGATTCATGCATACCGCTGAGGAACCCGTCGGCCACAGCCCCGCACCGCTCGACCGGCCGCGCACCACGGCCACGACCCCGGAAACGGATCGCGGCACGACCCCTGGCGTCCCGGGGCACGCCGGCTCCTGCGCCCGCTACCCGCACGAACACCGGGCGGTGGCACGTGCATTCGCGACGCGCTGACGGCCGGGCGCCGGGCTGGATGCGCGGACTGCCACTCGCTCCTCCGGAGAACGGGGAGCCGGCTGCCGCCCACCTGGGAGAGCCCTCCCGGACACAGGTCGTGCACGTCGGCGAGGCGTCCGCGGCGACCGCCGACCGGATCGCCGCAGCGGCCGCCGGTCAGCCCGCCGCCGCAGCTCCGGGCTCCCGTCCACGCTCCGGCGCGGAGGGAGTGGACAGGGCGGACGCGGCCGTCCACGCGGCTGTCCCGGTCCTGGCAGCCGCCCTCGCGGTGGTCGTCGTGGTACGCATTGGCTGCGGCGTGGGGTCGCTTGCGGACGGCCTCGTCCTCGCCACCGGAGGGGCCTGCCTGCTGGCCGCTCTGGCCGGTGCGCGCCGACTGGTGACGGACCGTCATCACGGGCTGCGCGCCGCCGGAGCGCGGCTGCGGAAGGCCGGTCTCGCGGCGGGCGACATCGTCGAGGTGGGCCCGGGCGACTTCGTTCCGGGGGACGCCCGTGTCATCGACGGCCGGGGTTCGGTGTGTGATCTGCCGTACCGTCACCCGGGGCTGGACGGGGACGTCCTGGCGCGCGAGAAGGGGTACGACCGGTCGTCCGTCACCGGTGGTGCCCGCGTGCTGGACGGCGACTTCCGGCTGGAGCTCGTCAGCTCCAGCCGCGACTCGCTCATCGCGCGGTCGGCCGCACTGCTCGACGCGGACGACGGCCTGACGGTGTGGTGGTGGTTCGGCGGCGTCCTGGTGGCCGAAGGAGTGGTCACGGCCTGCGCAGGCCTCCTCCCGTCCGCCGGCAGGGCGGTCGTCTCCGGCATCGACGCGCTGACCGCGGCCGTGCTGATCGGCGCCGTACTCCTGCACCGGCCCTCGCCCTTCGCCGGTCTGCTGCACCGCCTCGGCCTCCTCGACCTGGCGGACCTGGGCCTGCTGGCCCGCAGCGAGAAGGCCGGCACCGTCCTCGCCGCCGCCGACGTCCTGCTGATCGACAAGAACGGCACCCTCACCCAGGGCGAGCGCCGGGCGCAGCGGCTCCTCCCCGCGCCCGGTGTGCGGGAGGCGGACCTCGCCAGGGCGGTGGCCCTCGCCAGCCTCGGGGACGACACACCCGAGGGCCGCTCCTCGCTCGACCTGGTCGGGCGCAGCCACGGGCCGGAGGCGGTGGCCCCTCCGCCGGAGGGTTCGTGGTCGTCCGTGCCCTTCAGCCCGCAGACCCGGATCAGCGGCGTGGACGTCGCCGGACCGGACTCCGGCCGACGCCTCCGCAAAGGAGCCCCGGCGGCGGTAAGGGAGTGGGCACGCGGGCAGGGGCTGGCGTGGCCCGTCGAACTCGACACGGCGATCGCCGGCCTGGAGGCCACCGGCAAGACGGTTCTGGTCGTCGTGTCCGCGGCGGGCTCGGGACCGGGACAGGATCCGGGCGTGGCCGGGGCCGTCGTCTTCGACTCCACCTACCGCGCCGACATCGTCGGCGGGATCCGCGCCCTGCAGCACCTCGGTGTCGAGGTCGTGGTGCTCACCGGGGACAGCGGGGCGGTGGCCAGGGCCACCGCCGAGGCGGTCGGCGCGGACGGCGTGGTCGCCGAAGCGGACCCGGACCGCAAGATCGCCGAGATCAGGGCCTGGCGCGGCCTCTCCGCCACGGTCGCCGTGGTCGGGGACGGCGACAACGACGCGCCCGCCCTGCGCGAGGCCGACGTCGGGATCGCCCTGCACAGCGGTCTCGCCGAGGCCAAGTCGCAGGCCGACCTCGTCGACGTGAACTCCCGGCCCGCCCAGCTCGCCGCGGCCGTACGGACCGCACGCGCGTCCGCCACACTGTCCGCGTTCGCCTCGTCCTGGAGCCGTTTCGGCGTACTGGCCGTCATCCTCTCCGCCCTCGTGGCGGCCGGGGCGCTGCTCGCGACCGGCGGCCACCCGCCCCTCTCCTCGCAGTCCCTGTCGACGGCGGCGCACGTACTGCGTGCCGCGGCGGCGGCATCGGCCCTGACCATCGCTGTCCTCGCCTGGACCGTCGTACGACTGGTCCCCGCACGCACGCCCCTGACGGAAGCCACGGTCCGCGTACGGAGCCGGCTCCTCGCGGGAGCGGCCGCCATCCTTCCCCTCGTCGTCCTCCTGGTCACGACGTGACGCACCCGGCCAGCCACGGGCACACCCGTGCGGCCGACCGATGAGAAAGGCGCCAAGGCCTTGTCCACCACACACGACATAGCGTTCCCGGCTCCTCGCCACGACCCCCTGCTCCCCTCTCCCGCGTACGCCGCGCACCGAGCCGAGACGCCCGTCGCCCGGGTCCGTCTGGCCAGTGGGCAGAGCGTCTGGCTCGTCACCGGCTACCACGACGTACGCACCGTCCTGGCCGACGCACGGTTCAGCTCCGAGATCCTGCGGCCCGGCTTCCCCCAGATCCAGGCCGCGGCACCCACGTCCGTTCCGCCCGCGGCGTTCATGGTCCTCGACCCGCCGGCCCACACCCGCTACCGGGCGCCGCTGATCGGCGAGTTCACCACCCGGCGCATCGCCGCGCTGGAGCCGCGCATCCGCAGCATCGTGGAGAGCCAGGCGGAGGTGCTGGCGAAGGAACCTCGCCCCGCCGACCTGGTCGAGCTGTTCGCCCTCCCGGTGCCGTCCCTGGTGATCTGCGAACTGCTCGGAGTCCCCTACGAGAAGGCGGAGTTCTTCCAGTCCCGGTCCCAGGTGGTCCTCAGCAGGGTCGCCGGCACCGAGGAGGTGGACCGGGCGAACCAGGACCTGTTCGACCTCATCGCGGCGGTCGTCGAGACCAAGCGGGCCCATCCCGGCGACGACGTCCTGAGCAGGCTGATCGCCCACGAGTCCGCTTTCACGCTGGACGAGATCGTCACCGTGGCCGTCGTCCTCCTCACCGCGGGGCACGAGACGACCGCCAACATGATCTCGCTGGGCGTGCTGCGGCTCCTCCACGAGCCCGAGATCTGGCAGAGCCTCGCGCGCGGGACACGGGACTCCGGACCGGTCGTCGAGGAACTGCTGCGCCTCCTGACCGTGGTGCAGTCCGGTGTCCCGCGGGTCGCCACCGAGGACGTCATGCTGTCCGGCACGCTGATTCGCGCCGGCGAGGGGGTCATCGCGCTGCTCGCCGGGGGCAACCACGATCCCGCCGTGTTCGGCGCGCCGGAGCGGATCCACCCGGAGCGCGTCGCGCCGCGGCATCTGGCCTTCGGCTACGGCCTGCATCTGTGCCTCGGCCACACCCTCGCCCGTGCGGAACTGCGCGTGGTGTTCGAGACGCTGCCCAGGCTCTTTCCGAACATGCGCCTCCCCAGGGACGGCGCGCCTCCCCTGTTCGCCGACGGCGCCTTCGTCTACGGCGTGGAAGGTCTGAACGTCGAATGGTGACAGCACACATGGGCGCAGCGCGCTCCGGACCTTGTAGCCCCAGGGGGAACTGATGATGCGCGACCCCGTGAACTTCCGCGATCTGGGCGGAACACCGGTGTTCAAGGGATGCATAGCGCCCCGGACACTGTTCCGCGGAGCCGGCCTCCACCTGCTCGCCGCGGCCCGACTGCGCGAGCTCGGGACCGAGTTCGGCATCTCCGGCATCGTCGACCTCCGCTCCGAGCGCGAGGCGGTCATGGACGGGACCGCCCCCGTGTCCGCGGCGCAGACCCTCTACCGGATCCCCCTGGGAACGGCGATCCAGGATCTGAGCCGGATCCCGATCGACGATCTGCTCCCCGTCACATACGGGCACTTGCTGGACGAGTGCTCCGCCTATCTGGTCGACGCGCTCAGAACTGTGACACGTGCGCTCACCGCAGGAGGGGTCCTCATCGCCTGTACGGCGGGAAAGGACCGTACCGGCGTCCTCGTGGCCGCGCTCCTCGGACTTCTCGGCGCCACCCCCGAGGTCATCGTGGCCGACTACCACCGCTCCGACGCCGCGTTCGCGAACATCATGGAGCTCTACGGCAGCAGTCCCAGCGCCGAGGCCGCCATGAACCTGCTGCCGCCCGAGGTCCACCACGCGCCCGCGCACGCCATGGAGAAACTGCTCGACCACGTGTCGAGCACCTGGGGCGGCTGGGACCTGTGGGCCCGGGAGAGCGGGATGACGGACTACGAGATGGAGGAACTGCGGTCCGCTCTCGTCCACATCCCGTGAATCCCCTCCCCTTCTCCCGTTTTCGCGTTCTCCCGCTATCGAGTTCTCCCGTTTTCGCAACATCGTGACTCACAGAAAGAGTGCTCTGATATGTCGACTGTGATTCTGCTGGGCTACCGCCAGCCTCTGGCCGAAGCCATCGAGCGCCACGGCGAGGTGCCGTTCTCCATCGTGGAGAGGGACGTCCCGGGCCTGAAGGAGGGACAGTTCTGCCGGGTGAGTGACCTGGAGGACGTCCAGGAAGTCCTGCGAGCGGTCGCGAGCAGCGACCTGTCGGATGTGAAGGGCGTAGTGACCGGGCACGAGCAGGGGGTGTTCAGCGCCGCCGTCCTGCGCGACGAGCTGCGGCTGCCGGGGTGCCGGGACCACGCCCGCGCCTCCGTGTTCCGCGACAAGTACCTACAGAAGAGCAGGCTCGCCGCCGACATCCCCCGGGCCCGGTGCCGGTACGTCACGTCCCGTACCCGCTTCGACGAGCTTTCCCGTGACCTCGGACTTCCCTTCGTGGTCAAGCCGGCGGCGGGTTTCGGCTCCATCAGGACCTCGGTCGTACGCAGTGAGGACCAGTTCCACGAGCTGCTCCTCGCGAGCGAGAAGCACCGCTTCCTCGGAACGCTGGCGACCCAGTCCTCGGACGTCGCCTTCGTCGCCGAATCGTTCGTCTCCGGCCGGGAACTGCACGTGGACGGGATCTGGCAGGACGGCGCCTTGCAGTGGGCGGCGCTGGGCCGCTACCGGGAGCCGCTCGTACAGCTCGCCGCGGGACACGTCCTGGTCGATTACATCGCCTCCCCCGAACAGTCCGCGGAGTCGCTCCGGCGAGCGGTGGCGCTGGCGGAGAAGAGCCTCGCATCCCTCGAAACCCCCGACTGCATCTTCCACATGGAGGCGTTCGAGGACGAGGAGCGGACCGCGTTCAGCGAGTGCGCCATGCGGCTGAGCGGAACGCAGTACCCCGAACTGCTGGAGATGACCTACGGCGTCAACCTCTTCGACGCGGAGGTGAGCCTTTCCCTCGGCGAGAAGGCCACCGTGGCACCTCACGAACCCGAGCAGCTGTACGGCTACATCCATCTCCGCCAGGACTCCGGAAGCACACTGCGCAAGGAGAACCTCGAAGAGCTCTTCCCCTTCGTGCAGTTGGAGTATCCGGCCCGGGACGACGCCCCGTGGCGAACCGGCAAGATCGGCCTGGGAGTTGTCGCCCACAGCCGGGAGGACATGCTGGCGAAGCTGTTGGAGGACATCGCGAGCTTCAACGAGGAGGCCGTCCCGGTGGGATCACCTTCCCCCTGACGCCGACCCCTGTTCGGCATATCCGGGCTCACCCATCCTGAGCCCCCTGCCCGCGGTCGACCGTGCCCTGCCTGATCCGGTTCCGCAGCCACTCGGTGCTGACCCCGATCTTCCGGGCCACGTCGATGACGCTCTTGCCGGAGGAGTGGACGAGCGCGACCGCGTCCCCTCTGATCTCCTCCGGGTAGCGCCTGGTGGTGTCGTGGGTGGCTCCCTCCGCGGGAACCGCGGCCGAATCGATCTGGCAGACCGTGGACACCTCCACAGAGCCCCGTCCAGGAAAGACCAAGGGTGCAAGCCACCTTGGACGAGCTCTCGGCCGTTCCGCTCGACGACGTCCTCGACGTCGTCGAGCGGCGGTTCGGACGTCAACTCGCGTGCGAGGGCGGCCACTTCAGCAAGCACACCGGCACCGCCGGACATCGGCCGGAGGACCGCGGACCGCGCTCATCAACCTCGCGGAGCACTCCACGGACGAGTGTCCATGGGCCAGGCCTGCCTGACCCGACGAATCCACGCGGTTTCCTGGGAAGGACATCGACAGCACTCTCACCAACTGGGCCTGCTCTCCGACGTCCTGTCGGCTTCGCAACGGCATGCTGCCCCGGCTCCTTCTGTGTGCGTCGGCGTAACCCATGAAGATGCTCAGCCTGGTACACGGGTTCGGGCACCGCTTTCCATGCCGGAGCACAGCCTTCCGTTCCCCGATGTCCTGGTTCCAGGGTCGCTGTCGAAATGGGTCCATCGGCCGATGCCCGCCCCGACCACCGAGGTGATCATGAGGGTTGTCCGGTCGAGGCGATGAGGAGCCATGCAGGTGGAGCAGGTGAACTGGGTCGGGGTCCCGGCCGGGTTGCTGCGTCGGGGTACGCCGGCCGACGAGGTGGCGGCGGTGGCCCGGCACTATGCGGACACCGGGGTGCCGGTGGAGTGGTACCTGAAGGAAGTCCCCCGCGCGGAGATCCACGTCCCGGCGTTCCGGATCGCCCGTACACCGGTCACGGTCGGCCAGTGGACACGCTTCGCAGCGGCCACCGGCCGGCCGGTCCCACGGGCGCCGGCGGACCACCCGGTCACCGGGGTCGCCTGGGAGGCGGCGACGGCCTACTGCCGGTGGCTCGGCGAACGGCTCGACGGCCTCGATGTACGGCTGCCCACGGAGGACGAGTGGGAGCGCGCCGCGCGGGGCGACGACGGCCGGGAGTTCCCATGGGGTGCGGAGTACCGCACCGGCCTGGCCAATCTGGTGGACCTCGGTATCGGCACCACGACGGCAGTTGGTTCTTTCCCCGAAGGCGCCAGCCCTTTCGGGGTGCTGGACATGGCGGGTAACGCCGACGAGTGGACCTCCACCCTCTACGCCCCCTACCCCGGCGCGCCCGCCGAGGTGCCGAACACCGAGGACTGGGCCTTCGACCGGCACATCACCCGAGGCGGCGCGTTCCGCCACGACCGGGACCTGGCCCGGTGCGCCCGCCGGCACGGCGCCTACGAGCCGGATCTTGAAGCGATCGGCGTGGGCTTCCGCCTGGCGGCACCGGCCGCGTAGGACCGGACACGTGCCGGCATCGCATGACGGGCAGCGTCTCCTCAGGACTGTGCATCGTGGGCCGCACCGACCGGTCCACCTTCCGATGTACGCCGACACCACCGTCTACGAGTGGGCGGCCGGCGGCTGTACCTCGCACTGCTGCGAGCCTCCACGTGACCTGAAGGGGCATCAGCCACCCCTGAGATGTGGCGCTTTGGGATGGTGAGGGGCGGATACGAAGGCGAGCACTGCGCACGGTGCCGAGGAGCACGCCCGCCGACGTAGCGGCCAGGGCTGGTGCCGCAATCCCGGCGATCAGTCGATGCCTTGCCGACGATCCGCCAGAGGTCGTCATTCCTTCTCCACCCGGTCAACCGACCTGGCCCTGCACGAAGTCCAAGGCGTGGCGTGAAACGATGACGGAATGACGGCTACCGCATTCGCTTTCGCGATTCTCGGACTCATCGGGCTGGTCGGGTATCTGGGAATCTTCGTAGCTCTGCACGTGCTGCCCACCGGCTACCATCCCGTCCGGCACGCAGTCAGTGACTACGCCGTGGGCCGGTACGGTTCGCTGTTCCGCCTCGGGCTGCTGGTCTCCTCGCTGGGCGTCGCGTTCCTGGCGGTCGGCCTCACCCTTGAGCCGGGAGCTCCGCCGCTCGCGGTGAGCCAGCTCGTCTTCCTCTACCTGGTTCCGCTCATGCGTCTGGGCATGGCCCTCTTCCCCACTGACCTGGAGGGCGAGAAACTCACCAACACCGGTCGCCTGCACTACCTTTTCGCCATCGCCGCATTCGCGTTCACCTACGCGGCGATTTCCGGGATGACATCCCGTCTGGAACCGCTGGCGCCCTGGCAGTCCGCGCACGGACTCCTGTCCACTCTCCGCGAGATCGCCCTGGTGTCGCTCGTCCTCCTGGTCGTGACGCTGCTCCCCCGCCTGCGAAAGATCTTCGGCCTGTTCGAGAGGGTGTTCCTCGTCAGCGCCAACCTCTGGCTCATCAGCGTGGGAATCCTCCTCGCCGTCAAAACCACCTGACGGAGCAGCGCCACTTCCACAGAGGATCAGCCCAGACGCGGAGTTCAGCACAGGCATTCCGTCTCCAGTCCGCGCGAACCGGCGAGACTTCACGCCCACCAAGCAGCTCAAAGCTCACGGCCTGGCAATCCCTTTGACTCCGCCCCGGCCCTCGGCGTTACTTCCAAGATTGCTATCACCGACCCCACAGTCCGGAGCGGTGAACGATCGCAGCCGGAGTCAGTTCGCGAAGCAAACGTTCCTCGTTGACGTCCACCACCGCCCGGCGGAACAACCCCGCGAGTTCTGTGTATCCGGTGCTGCGCCCCGGCTTCGACCCTGCTCACGGCGAATGGGTGAGGCGCCAGCGTATGCCTTCAGGCCGCGGGCGTCGGGGAACCGTTGTCGGTCGTCTCCGATCTCGGCGAGCACCCGGGCGCCGAGTTGGGTGCCGAGGCCGGGAAAACACCTTTCGTCGCCCGCCCCTCCATGACACGTCCCACTGGCAGCGGCTGGCCCGGGCCTGCCGCTGCCAGTGACAAGCCGCGCGGGCATGAAGATCACGATCTACGGCCGGAGTACTGATTCCAGCAGCGTTTCGCTATCTGGCCTGGTCAGAAGCCTCGTCGGGAATACTGTTGGCTGATGGTGTGTCAGGTGCGGTCGTGGTGGACGGTCCCACCAAGGAGTGGACCGAGAGCCGCCTGGGACGCGGTCGGGCCAGGCTTCCGGCGTGTGCGACGACCTTCCGGACGTGGCTTAGGGCCGTGAACTCGACGACCTCTTCCTGCGTATCGGCCATCGTTTCGGCCGCACCCGCCTGTTCCCGAAACTGGCTGCGGAAGCTCACCGCGCGCTGCATCTCCAGCCTCGGCCTCCGCCTTACGCCAGCGGCTCGCCCAGGACGCGACCAAGCCCTGCGCCGGGTCCGGAGCGCGGAGCCAGGTCTGCCTGGATCGGTCACCCGTGGCGCAGCACCGAGCCATCTCGCCGCGCACCCCACCGCCGTCACTTCCTAGCGGGTGGGACGCCGACCAGTTTCACAAGGAACCGGTCCACCTGTTCCTCCAGTGGGGGCCAGGGCAGCTCGGGCTGGTTGACGCGTGTCGAGACTGCGCCGTGGACGGCCGTGCGCAGGTCCAGGGAGACGGTCTCCGCGTCGTCGCGGGGTGCCAGCCCGGCGTCCATGCAGCGGCGGATCGCCGCGGTCGTGCGCTCGGCCATCTCACCTCTGAAGGACATGTCCGTGCGCCGATTGAGGGTGCTCTCGTGCAGCACCTTGTACAGGCCCGGGTGTTCGCGGGACCACGCGCCGAGCAGCGCTGTACGGGCGCGCAACGCGGCCACCGGGTCGGCGGCGCCCGACTCCGCGTCGTCCACCGCGCGCAGCAGGCCCGCATGGCACTGCTCCAGCGCGGCCAGTACCAGCGCGTCGCGGTCGGCGAAGTGGATGTAGACGGAGGTTGCTGCGATGCCCACCTCGCGGGCGACCGCACGCAGCGACAGTGCCTGGTCGTCGGCGAGTTCGTCGAGCAGCCGCAGCGCCGCCTCGACGATCTCGGCGCGCAGCCGCTCACCCTGGCCGCGCGGGTTACGGCCGCGCGGCGCAGCGCGGGCGGTTTTTCGGGCCGGCGTGCTGGCATCCATGATCCGGCATTGTAATGGGACAGCCCTTAGGGCTACAGTCGTAGCCCTACAGCCGTTAACTTAAGGGGATTCACCATGACGCTGCCCACCCAGGCCACAGTCAAGGAACTGGACCCGGTGTTCGCCGAGATGGCCGCCGCGAGCTTCCAACTCGCCGGGGAAGGACAAGAACTGACGCCGCGGGAGCGGATCCTGCTCAGCCTCGTTGCCGACGTCTGCGAACAGATTCTCGGGATGCCCTACGAGTTGCACGTGCGGGCCGCCCTGGACAACGGCCTCGACGCCGACGACCTGCGCGAGTTGCTCCGCTTCATCTCCTACGACAGCGGCTATCCGGCGGCGCTGGCCGCGCTGGAGCGGCTGGCTGAGATCGAGCGCAAACACGGCCTGCCCGGCCCGACCGGCCAGGGCCACCCGGTGAACGCGGACGGTACGGGCAGTCCTATCCCTGCGCCGACGCGCGCTGAGGTGCGCGCTCTCGACCCGGGCTTCGCCGACTACATGGACCTGCAGTCACGGATGCGCGCCGGCATGTCCCGGATCAGCATCCGCGAGAGGACGTTCGCCACGATGACGGTGGACGTCCTCTACCAGACCCTCCAGGAGAGCTTCCGCGTCCACATCGGCCGCGCGCTGCGAGCAGGGGCGACGCCCGATGAGGTCCGCGCCGCCGTCCGAGCCACCGCGACCTTCGGGATGACCCGGACGTGGCGCGCCCTGAACGTCCTTGATGGGCTGCTGGCCGACCAGGAGGAACGGCAGGGAAAGCAGACGGCCGGGAACGCCTGACCGCCCGTAGCCTGCACCCCGCACACGACTCGGACCGCAGGGCCGGTCCGTCATAGTGCAGGCCGCAGGCGCAGTCCAGGGCATTGTTGGGCGAGCCTGCGACGCCACCGCGGCGCGGCAGCCTGCACAACCGTCAGTGATTCACTTCGCGAGATCGGCCGTTCCTTCTGCCAGGTGCATAGCCTGCGCCCGCCCCGTGCTGCTGACCGCCGCCGAGGGTGAGCGGCTGAAGAAGATGGCCTACGGTCACAAGACCCGCACACCGCCTGCGGGTCCGCGCGATTGCCGTACGTCGGCTGCCCTGGCCACCGTCAGCAGCGTGCCGGCGAGAACGGAAGGCTGGTCGTCTAGGCCGTTGACCAGCCCGACACGTGGTCCGTGCGTGGGCCCCTCCGGCGGCACGACCCTCGTCCCGTCCAGTACGCCGAACATGTGCAGCCAGGCGTGCGAGATCACGCTGACCACCGCCCGCAGGGTGGGTGCGCGGAGCGGCCGGCGACGCTGTCCGACTCGATCCCGGGCGCGGAGGAGGAGACTCCACGGCCAGTCTCACCGAGGACCTGACTGCGTGGGAAGGTCTCCACGGAACGGGGGAATGACAAGCACAAAGCCCCCGTCAGCGAACTGACGGGGGCCATTGAACGATCAAGGCTAACGATCCGTCACGTCAAGGATCTTGAATCCGTACGCCGGCAGGCTGACCGTGTACTCAGTGCCCTTGATGGCGGGCGCCTTGCCGCCGTTGTAGAGGTCCTTCGGCGTCTGCGTGGTGTCGATGCCCGTACCGTTCAGGTGCACTGTCACGTTCTTCGCGGTGTCGCTGAAGTTGTAGACGAGCAGTGCCGTCTGCTTGCCGTCCTCGCTCGTGCGCTGCATGGCGTACGCCTTCGGGTCATCCCCGACGGGAACGCGCCTCCGGCTGGCTGCTGGGAGCAGGGCCTTGTTGGCGTTGACGGTCTGCAGCACCTTTTCCCAGTTGGTCTTGAGCTTCGGAGACCAACGGATGTACTGGTCGTACATGCCCGATCCGTAAAGCATTCCGGACCCGGCGAGCAGCGCGGCTTCCTGGACCCGCATCACGTCATCCCTGGGATACGTGGGATAGGTGTGCGGTTCGAGGTTCGTGGCCGGATCGTCGCCCCAGATGCTCCAGGTGTGTGTGGTCGCTCCCAGCTCGCGGGCGATGTCGGTGTTGTGGAGTGCGGCCTCCAGACCGTTCGCGTCGGTGGTGCCGTCCACGATCCGTGAGTAGTCGTTCTCCGTGTCGGTGTCCTCGTAGTTGAACCAGGACGTGAATCCGAACTTCTGGCTCTCCACGGCGTTGGAGGAGTTGGCGCGTTCGCGGGTCAGCCACTTGTCGGTGGGGGTGTAGGTCGTGGGGAGGTCGATCGCGGCATTCTTCCAGCGGGAGTCCGTCGTGCCCACGTCCCACATGAATCCGTCGATTCCGGTGTCGAGCCAGAACTTCTCGATCCGCTCCACCTCGACCGTGTTGCTGAGCAGGTTGTAGTCGAAGCCAGGACCGAACCACAGCTTCCAGTAGAAGGCGCCGGCCGTGGGACTCCACGCAGTCGCCGATGAGTTGCGATGATCCGAAGCGGACGGGGACGCATGCGTCAAGTACGGTCGCTTCACAGGGAGTTGGTGGGTCACGATGCCGAGACGAGTCACGATGAGCCCAGGGCGCAGCGCGGCAGCCAACGGCGCATCGACCAGCCATGCGTCACGCCGGGACCCCTGGCCGACCTGAAGGATCTGCGCTACCGGTTGTACCTTGCCGCGGGTGCCCCCGGCGTGGAGCGCATCGCCGCTGCGGGTCGCGGCGGACGATACTTTGCCGGGCGGCCCCTCGAAGGATTCCGTGCACCGCATCATCGGCTCATCTGAAATTCCGACCGTACAGGTCGACGCTGTCTCGGCGGCTGCAGCACTGGCCCGCCAGGCCGGGTGGCGTGTCACGGACGTGACGGAGCGAGTGGGCAGAACGTGGATGAGGGCCCAGCTGGTCCGGCCGCTGGGCTCCCCCTTCACCCTCCTGGGCCCTTCGCTCTGGAGGTTCACCGGTCGATCAGCGTGGGCGACAACGATGGGTTGCCGCAATTTCCCGCGTACGTGGAGCGTGAACACGACCGGCGACATTGAGTCAGCATGAGGCTGACCCGCCCGCAGATGTCCAGACATGAGAACGCAGGCTGTCCGTCGAGGGATTCCCCAGGAGCGATCTCCTCCTCAGGATGACGGGGTGTCGAGCAGGGACGCCGCCTCCCCCGAGAGGCCTGCACCAGGGCTGAACCCCGAGGTCAGCGCACCCGTCCCCGCGGCTTCAGCGGCACCGGCGGAAGTTCAGGAGCGGGTAGCGGCGCACCGTCGTACCCCACCACCTCACCGAACCGCGAGCCTGCCATCCAGTCCGAACGGGCCTGTGCGATGTCCTCGTTGGACCGTCCGATGAAGTTCCACCACATGATCAGCTCCTCCTCGAACGGTTCGCCGCCGAGGAGCATGAGGGCCGCGTCGGACTCGGCGCGCAGCGGAAGTTCGGTGCGGCCGCAGCCGAGGTAGAGCATCGAGCCGGGAAGTACCGGTACGCCGTCGACGTGGGCCTCTCCGGACATGGCCAGTACGGCGTACTCGAAGTCGGGCTCCAGGGGCAGGCGTACGTCGGCACCGCTCGCGAGGGCCAGGTCGGCGCCGACGATCGGGGTGTACGTCGTGCCCGGTGAGGCCGTGCCGTCGACCGTACCCAGGATGAGCGTGGCACGGAGGCCGGGGGCCGTGACGAGAGGCAGGTCGGCGTGGTGCTCGAAGCGCGGGTCGGCGTGGCGGTGGCTGTCCGGCAGGGCGACCCAGAGCTGCGCGCCGTGCAGGAAGCGGGCGTGCGACTTGGGGCTCTCCTCGGCGTGGCTGATGGCCCGGCCGGAGGTCATGAGGCCCAGTTCGCGCGGCCGGATGGTCTGCAGGCTGCCCGTGGAGTCGCGGTGCAGCACCTCGCCCTCGTGCAGCCAGCTGACGGTCTGCAGGCCCATGTGCGGGTGCGGCGGGACCTGCATGCCGGGCTCCTCGGCGATGTCGTCGGGCCCGTAATGATCGACGAAGCACCACGCGCCGACCATGCGGCGGCCCAGATTGGGCAGCAGGCGGCGGACCTCGGTGGACTCACCGAGCTTGACCTTGCGGGGGCTGAGGAGTTCGCGCACCGGTTCGGCCACCACAAAACCGCGGCCACCGCACAGGGCGGGCACTGCCTCGCGATCAAGATTGCTCATGGCCCACAACCTAGCCCCGCCGGGGACCCGACGTCAGGCCATCGACCCGCCCATTGAGGGGCACTCGGCGCAGATCCGGGCAGAGGACCTAGGTCCGGGCCTAGGTCCGGGCCTAGGTCCGGGCCTAGGTCCGAGGCCTCGGACGCGTACGCCGTTGGTCGGACCGATCTCAAAATAGTAGCCATGGATATAGTAGCCATGTACGGTTTCTTGCATGAGTTCGGTACCTGAGAACGCGACGCCCGGCTTCCTCGTCTGGCGCCTGTCGATGAAGTGGCGGGTGGCCGTCGACCGGGCGGTCGCGCCGCTGGGTCTGACCCACGCGCAGTACTCGCTGGTGGCATCGCTGTACGGCATGCACAGGGGTGGCCGCCGGCCGAGCCAGCGTGCGCTCGCCGACCACACCGGACTCGAAGCGCTCTACGTCTCGAAGCTCGCCCGCGCCCTGGAGACGGCCGGGATCGTCGACCGGACACGGGATCCGGCCGATCCCCGGGCGATGCAGCTGTCACTCACGGAGGAGGGACACGAGGTCACGCGCCGCGCCATCGGGGTGGTCCACGACCTCCTGGACCAGCTCCTCGAACCCCTCGGCGGATTCCACGGCGAGCGCACACAGGCGTTCAGCCGTGAGTTGGCGGCACTGCTCGACGTACCACTCGATCCACGTTCCGAGCAGGAACACCCGCAGAGGGAACGCCCCGAACAGGAACACCCCAAGCAAGTACTTTCCGAGAAGGAGCACTCATGACCACCGCCACTCCACCCGCCAACGGCCAGGTCATAGCCCTGGCCCACTACGCAGCCCGGGCAGTACTGGAGACGGTACTGGCCCGCACCGGAACCACGTTCCACCAGTCGGTGACCCTCAATGCCGTCTCGAGTCAGGGCGGCACCGTCGAGGATGACTGGATCATCAGCCGCCTGACCGGGTCACTGAAGATCGAGGAGTCGGCGGCCCGGGAGATCGTCGACGAGTTGACAGCTCTGAAGCTGCTGGAGGAGTCGAGCTCGGGGCAGGTGTCCTTCACGGACAGCGGCCAGGAGCTCTTCGACCGAATCCAGCCAGGCGTACGCGAGGTCTCGGCCCGGCTGTACGCGGGCATCCCAGCCGAGGACCTGGCGACCGCCGGTCGCGTACTCACTCTGGTCACCGAGCGGGCCAACGCGGAGCTCGCAGACGTGTAATCCCACCACCTTGCAGTAGTGGAATATTCAACCACCTGCGCCTGTTGAGGCCGTCAAAGGAGGTCAGCGGTGGACACGATGTACTACGACCACGGGACGGCCGCGGAGCGCTGGGAGCGGGCGCGGATGTTCTTCGATGCCAGGGACTACACCGGGGCGGCGCGGGTTCTGGGTGGTCTGGTCGAGGAGGCGCCGGAACTGGTCGGGCCCCGGCTGCTGCTGGCCCGCTCGTACTACCACTCGGCCCAACTGTGGCGCGCCGAGGCCGAGTTGCGCGTACTCGTGGAGCTCGACCCGGTCGAGCACTACGCCCGGCTGATGCTGGGGCGCACGCTTCAGCGTCAGGGACGGGCCGACGAGGCGGAGCCGCACCTGCGGATCGCCTCGGCGCTCGTGGGCGACTTCGAGCGGGTGTAACAGCCCTGCGGCGAAAAGGCCGGTCACCGCGGTGACCGGCCTTTTCGCGTGCGCCCTCGGCGAGGGCCGGGTGGATGGCTGACGCAGAGCAACAGCAACGGGCCGGTGGTGGCTGGGGTCGACGGGTTTTCGCCCCCTCCACCCCTGCCCCTTCCCGTCCCCCGGGGCTCCGCCCCCAGACCCCGTATCGCGCGGAACGCGCTCGTCCTCAAATGCCGGACGGGCTAAGGGTTTTCAGCGACGTACGCGCGCTTCCCCCTCCGGTGCGCGATCTCGCCGAGCAGCACGTCGACGGCGATGAACACCGCCAGCGGAATGCCGAACAGCGGCACGAAGTAGCCGAGCACGGCGACGGCCGCCATGGCCGGGACCAGGATCTGCGGCGGGACCTGCTGCCAGGCGCCGCGCGGGATGGGGCGGCCGAACGCGGAGGCGCGTCCGCGCAGCCACCACATGCGGTAGCCCAGGACGATCAGAAGGATCAGCGCAGCCGCGAGGGCCATCAGCACGATCTGGTTGGCCAGGCCGAAGAGGACGCCCATGTGGGCGTCGATGCCCCAGCGGGTGAGCTTGGCGAGCACCGGGTAGTCGGCGAAGCGGAGTTCGTCGGTGACCTCGGCGGTCGTCGGGTCGACGGCCACCGCGTCCTGCTTCTCGGGCCAGCTGCGCTGGACCTGCTTGACGACGTAGGCGGAAGAGGCGTCAGCGGGCGGGGTGATCTCGACCGGGTCGCCGAGGCCCTTGGCGCGGGCCGCGGCGAGGATCTCGTCGATACCCGCTCCGCCCTCCGCGTCGCCCGTCGCGGCCGCGGCCTCGTGTTCGGCGTGCTCGCCGCCCGCCGCAGCGGAGACCGAGGGCGTCGCCTGGCCGAGCGAGGTCCTGAGGACGTCGATGTTCGCCCCGGCATACGTCGACCAGGTCAGGCCGGTCGCCGAGAGGAAGATGAATCCGACCGCCGCCCAGACGCCGACGGTGCCGTGCAGCCCCAGGGTGCGGCGGCGCCCGCTGGTCCCACGCACCTTGCGCTGCGAACGTCGGCGCGCGAACCACAGCACCAGGCCGCCGCTCGCGATCACCCAGAGCCAGCTCGCGGCGAGTTCGCTGTAGAGGCGGCCGTTCTCGCCAAGGTGCAAGTTGCGGTGGAACTCGTCGATCCAGGTGCGCAGCGGGAGCGCGCCGGTGGAACCGTACTGCTCCAGGGCCCCGCGCACCTTCGCGGTGTACGGGTCGACGAAGACCGCGAGGGTGTGGTCGGCGTCGACGCCCGGGGTGCCCGACAGCATCACCCGGGTCGTCGCATCGGCCTCCGGCGAGGGGCGTATCGCCGAGATCGTGCCCTCCGGGTGGGCCTTGCGGGCCGCGGCCACCTGCTCGGACAGCGGCAGCTTCTCGTCGCCGACCGGGACGGTCATCTCGTGGGAGTAGATGATCTTCTCGGCCTGGTACGAGGCGGCGTACAGGAAGCCGGTGGACGCGGCGACCAGCAGGAAGGGGGCGACGAGCACTCCTGCGTAGAAGTGCAGGCGCAGCACCAGGGGACGCAGCGAGGACCAGGCTCTTCGGGTGGATGCCGGCGTGGCGGACTGGGGGGACTCGTCCGTCGTGATCGGGGGAGCGGTGGACATCGGCGGGGTTCTCCGGTCAGGAAGGGGACGGAATCGGGCCGTGGGCCGGGAGTGGGGCTCCCTTCACCGGTGGCGGTCCAGTAGTCGGAGCGCGGGCGCGAGGAGTTCCCGGGCCCGCGAGTGGCATGCGTCACATTGGAGAAGGTGGGGACTCGCCCCGTGCCGACTCGCTCCGCGTCGGACCGCTTGACATCCTGGCGCGATGGCAACCGAACGTGACCCCAGCACCTCCCGCTCCCTCAGCGACCAGGTCGAGGAACTCCTCTCCCACGAAGGCCCGTTGCCGATCGTGGCCGCCGGAGACCCGGTGCTGCGCCGGGCCGCCGAGCCCTTCGACGGCCAGTTGGACGCGGGGCTGCTGGCCCGATTCGTCGCCGCCCTGCGCGCGACGATGCACGCGGCGCCCGGTGTCGGCCTCGCGGCGCCACAGGTCGGCGTACCCCTGCGGCTCGCCGTCGTCGAGGACCCGGCGCCGGTGTCCGAGGAGGTGCGGCTGGTCCGCGGACGGGTGCCGCAGCCGTTCCGGGTGCTGGTCAATCCGTCGTACGAGGGGATCGGCGCCGCCCGTGCGGTGTTCTTCGAGGGCTGCCTGAGCGTGCCGGGCTGGCAGGCCGTGGTGCCCCGGCATGCCGAGGTGCGGCTGCGCGCACTGGACGAGGAGGGTCACACGGTCGACGAGGTGTTCACGGGCTGGCCCGCGCGGATCGTCCAGCACGAGACGGATCACCTGGGCGGTGTGCTCTATCTCGACCTTGCGGAGACGCGCTCACTGTCCTCGAACCAGGCAATGGCCGAGCACTGGGCGCAGCCGACGCCGCGGGAGGCGGCCGCGGCCCTCGGCTTCAACCTCCCTGCCTGAGCCGCGCCGTCTGCTTGGGCCGGGTATCCCGTCGGGGAACCCGGCCGGCTCGCCCACGCGTCCCGGTAGGCCTCCCAGCAGCCGCAGCCGACACCACAAGAGGCAGCCGCAGCCCTCGGCTTCGACCTCCCCCGCTGAACCGCACCGTCTCCCTGGGCCCCGTACCCCGACATGGGCACCGGGCCCGCTCGGCTACGCGTCCCGGTAGGCCTCCAGCAGCCGCAGCCACACCTCGCTCACCGTCGGGTAGGACGGGACGGCGTGCCACAGGCGGCCGATGGGGACCTCGCCGGCGATGGCGACGGTCGCGGAGTGGATCAGTTCGCCCACTCCGGGGCCGACGAAGGTGACGCCGAGGAGGATCTCGCGGTTGATGTCGACGACCATGCGGGCCCGGCCGCGGTAACCGTCCGCGTACAGACCCGCGCCCGCCACCGCGGACATCTCCACGTCCACGGCCCGGACCCGGTGGCCCGCCTGTTCGGCCTCGGCCAGTGAGAGGCCCACCGCGGCGGCCTCCGGGTCGGTGAAGACGACCTGGGGGACGGCCGCGTGGTCGGCGGTGGCGGCATGGGCGCCCCAGGGGTCCGACTCCAGGAGCGGTACGCCGGCCGCGCGGGCGGCGATGGCGGCTCCCGCGATACGGGCCTGGTACTTGCCCTGGTGGGTGAGGAGCGCGCGGTGGTTGACGTCGCCGACCGCGTACAGCCACGCGCTGCCGATCACCCGGAGGCTGTCGTCCACGTCGAGCCAGGCCCCCGCTTCCAGGCCTACGGTGTCAAGGCCCAGGTCATCGGTGCGGGGCGCCCGGCCGGTCGCGAAGAGGATCTCGTCGGCCACAAGGCGGTCACCGGTGTCCGTCAGGACGACCACGGTCGAGCCCTCGCGGGTCACCGCGGACACCGAGGTGCCGGTGCGCACCTCCGCGCCCGCCTCCTTCAGGCTTTCGGCAACCAGTTCCCCGGCGAAGGGTTCCATGCGGGGCAGCAGGCCCTTGCCGCGGACCAGGACCGTGACCTGGGAGCCCAGGGCCTGCCAGGCGGTGGCCATCTCGACGGCGACCACACCGCCGCCGACCACGACGAGCCGGCCGGGCACGGCCTGCGCGCTGGTGGCCTCGCGGCTGGTCCAGGGCTTGACCTGGGCGAGTCCCGGCAGGTCGGGGAGCAGGGCGCGGGTGCCGGTGCATACGGCGACCGCGTGCCGGGCGGTCAGCACCTGCCGCTCACCGTCCGGCCCCTCGACCGTCACTGTGCGTGGTCCCGCGAGCCGTCCGTGCCCGCGATACAGGTCGGCGCCGATGCCGTCCAGCCAGCCGACCTGGCCGTCATCCTTCCAGTGGGAGGTGAAGGAGTCGCGATGGGCGAGGACCGCGGGGGCATCGAGGGGGCCTTGCACCGCCTGGCCGAGGCCGGGCACGCGGCGGGCGTCGGCGCGGGCGATGGCCGGGCGCAGCAGGGCCTTGCTGGGCATACAGGCCCAGTAGGAACACTCGCCGCCGACCAGTTCGCTCTCCACGATCGCGGCGGAGAGGCCGGCCGCGCGGGCGCGGTCCGCGACGTTCTCCCCCACGGGCCCGGCACCGAGCACCACGACGTCGTACGCGATGGATTCCGTTTCCGTCATGGGACCAGTCTGGTTCCTGGTGTGCTTCATGGCCACACGGGTACGGGCGCGGAATACGGCACCGGAAGGCGGCGTTGTGCGAACCGGCACGAACCGACTCGAGAAAGTGGGAGACAGGCATGAGCAGCACCGTGGAGCTCACCAAGGAGAACTTCGACCAGACGGTCAAGGACAACGAGTTCGTCCTGATCGACTTCTGGGCGTCGTGGTGCGGGCCGTGCCGTGGGTTCGCCCCCGTCTACGAGAAGGCCGCCGAGGCCAACCCGGACCTGGTGTTCGCCAAGGTCGACACGGAGGCGCAGCCCGAGCTGGCCGCGGCCTTCGACATCCGGTCGATCCCGACGCTGATGATCGTCCGCGACCAGGTCGCGATCTTCTCCCAGCCCGGGGCGCTGCCCCAGGCCGCGTTGGAGGACGTGATCGGCCAGGCCCGCAAGCTGGACATGGACGAGGTCCGCAAGTCCGTCGCGGAGCAGCAGGCCCAGGCCGGCCAGTAAGCCCCGCCCCGCTTCCACGCTCAGAACGGGTACGGCGCCGCGCCGCCGCTCACCGTCGTCCAGCGCACCTCGGTGAAGGCCTCCAGGTTGGCTTCACCGCCGAGGCGGGCGCCGGCGCCGGAGGCCGCGATGCCGCCTGAGGGGGAGAGGGCCTTCGGGGCGAGCCGCTCGACGTACTCCTCGTAGAGCAAGGCGCGCACTAGACCGGCGGCCCGTCGTCATGCAGATCCGGCCCAGGTGGGAGAACGAGCCCCAGGTCGACGTGGAGACACCGGCACCTGGTGGGGGTCGGCAACCGGTGCGCGCCCGGCCACCGGGCCACCGGGCCACCGGGCCACCGGGCCACCGGGCCACCGGGCCACCGGGCCACCGGGCAGTATGTGCAGCCCGTCGGCGCGAGGCCGGCGCGGCAGCCTCGTAGCACTCGTGGGCGGCGACGTGGAGCTCGAAGTCGGCCTTGCCCGGGATGGAGCCGGGCTCTCGGACGCTCCAGTCGCGCAGTTCGTCGGCGTGCGAGGCGAACAGCTTGCCCACCTTGCGCAGGACGGCGGCGCGGGCGAAGTGCGGGCGCCCGAGGGCCTGTCCGACTGGACGACGGGGCGACTGGGTGGCGCGGGCGGTCCCCTGCGGTCCTCGTGATGTCCTCGGCGGTGGCGAGTGTCACGCTGCCGAGCCTCTCGCGGGCGGCTGGCTCGGTGACGGCGTACTCACCGCACCGACAGCGGGCGGGACGCTCAGGTCTTGAGGTCGGGCAGCGGCACGACGGCTCTGCGAGAGGCCGCTGGACATCACAGGGCGAGGGGTAACCCCGTGTAGTTCGCGGCCAGTTCGGCGGCCGCGGGACGGGATGCCGTGATCCGGCGCAGACGTGCGAGCTGCACCCGGCGTTCGAAGGCGTCCCCGTCTGGTTGAGCGTGCAACATCCTGGTCATGTCGTACGAGAAGCGAGTCGCCTGCCACACTCGGGCCAGGCTCAACTCCGAGTAGCGGTCGAGGAGTTCGGCCGATCCCGTGTGGTGCAGCGCCGCGAAGCCACGCGCCAGCACCCGGACGTCGGACACCGCGAGGTTGAGCCCCTTGGCGCCGGTCGGCGGCACGATGTGGGCGGCGTCCCCGGCGAGGAAGAGCCGTCCGTGGCGCATCGGCTCGTGGACGTAACTCCGCATCGTCGTCACGGACTTGGACGTGATGGGCCCGCGCTCCAGCCGCCAGTCGCCGTCGATCGCGAACCGCGCCGCGAGCTCGTCCCAGATGCGCTCGTCGGGCCAGTCATGGACATCGGTGCCGTTGGGGACCTGGAGGTACAGCCGCGACACCGACGGTGAGCGCATGCTGTGCAGGGCGAAGCCCCTGTCACCGCGCGCGTAGATCAACTCCTCGCAGGAGGGCGGCACATCGGCGAGGATCCCGAGCCAGGAGTAGGGGTAGTCGTGCGCGTAGGTGCGGCTCACCTCGGCCGGGAACGCCTGGCGCGCGATGCCGTGGGAACCGTCGCAGCCCACCACGTAGTCGCAGCTCAGGGTCTGCTCGCGACCCTGGTGCACAAAGCGCACGAGAGGCGCGTCGCTGTCGGGCTTCTCGATGGCGATCGCCTCCGCCTCGAACAACAGCGGTGGTCCGTCGGCGAGTTGGAGGGTGACGAGGTCCTTCACGATCTCCGTCTGGGCGTAGATCGTGACGGTGCGGCCACCGGTAAGGGCGGGGAAGTCGATGTGGTGGCGTTCGCGGTCGAAGCGCAGCTCGATGCCGTGGTGGATCAGGCCCTCGGCGTCCAGCCGGTCGGCGGCGCCGCACTCGCGCAGCGCGTCGACCGTGCCCTGCTCCAGCATTCCGGCGCGCTGGCGCTGCTCGGCGTACGCCCGGGTCCTGCTCTCCAGGACGACACAGTCGATGCCCGCCCGGTGCAGCAGCCGGGCCAGCAGCAGCCCGGCGGGACCCCCGCCGATGATGCCGACCGTGGTCCGCATGACGCGCCTCCGTGTCCGATCCAGCCCGGGAACGGTCCCCGGCTTCGGCCGGGGAACAGTCCCCAGCCTCTCTCAGCTCGACTCGCGGTGCACGATTCTCGCGCCCAGCACCTCGTGCGTTTCGGTTGCGGCACCGGGCTCGCGCACCACACGGTCCACCAGTTCGGCCAGGTCGCGACCCGACGGCAGCTCGATGTGCACGGTGCTCAGCCGGGGCCGCAGCAGCCTGCCGAGCATCAGGTCGTCGGCGCCGACCACAGCCGTCTCGTCCGGGACGGCGATGCCCTCGTCCTGGAGGGCGCGGGTCAGCAGCATCGCGTACTCGTCGTTGTACGCGAACACGGCGTCGAGGCCGAGTGAGCGCCAGCGCGCCGCAAGACGGGCGGCGGCCTGCTCCTCGTACGCGAGCGGCAGCTCGGTCACCGTCGCGTCGGTGCCGTGCAGGGCGCGCCGTACGCCTTCGAGGCGGGGCCCGGAGACGATGTCCAGGCCGGCCTCCCGCGGCACCACGACGCCGATGCGGCGGCGGCCACGGGCCACGAGGTGGGCGCCCGCGCAGTGACCCACTCGTTCGTAGTCCATGAGCAGCGCGTGCGCGCCCTCGACGCGATCAGGTCCCATCGTGACGACGGCCCGGGCGCCGGAGCCCTTGAGGACGGCCACGCCCTCCGGGCCGAGCCTGCTGTCGGGCACGAGTACGGCGACCGGCCGCAGCTCGGCCCAGACACGGGCGGCCTCGTCGTCGTGCAGGCCGGCGCTGCCGTGCTGCACGACCGTGTAGTCGAGGCGGCTCAGTGCCCACTGGAGTTCGTTGAAGAACTGGCTGTAGAGCAGGCCCACCGGTACGGACGGCGCGGGCATCAGGACCATGCGGCTGTGGCCGGCGCGCAGGCTGCGGGCGGCGGCGTGCGGGACGTACCCGAGTTCCTTGGCCGCCTCGTGGACGCGGCGGCGGGTGGGTTCGCTGATCCGGACGGCGCTGGTGTTGTTCAGGACGTATGAGACGGTCGCGCGGGAGACGCCCGCCAGACGGGCCACATCGGCACTCGTCGGCACGGTTCGCTGTGTGGGCGCTGACGGGGCGGACTGCTTTGGTATCTGCACCATGACGGGACGCATCCTTGCAGAACCGCGGCACGCCGCTCCGCGCCGAGAGAAGCCCGCGGGCACCAGGTGGCTGGAACTCCCCCTTCCACAAAGGATGTTCGACAACCCGTACCGGACGGCCCGCCCGGAGGTTACCGTTCGGTAGACGACGTGCTTCGGAGGTGTCCTCGTTGGCTCCCGACATGACTCCAGACACGGCTCCCGACCGTGCCCCAGGTCTATCCGAATGTGCGCGCTCCCTCGCCGACGGAACGGTGACCGCGCGCGAGACGGTCGAACGCGCGCTGGCCCGGATCGAGGCGACCCAGCCCTCCCTGAACGCCTTCCGCCTGGTGCGCGCCGAGGCGGCGCTCGCCGAGGCCGACGCGGCGGACAAGGAACTGGCCGCGGGGGTACGGCGGCCGCTGCTCGGGGTGCCGGTGGCGGTGAAGGACGACATGGACGTGGCGGGCGAGCCGACCGCGTTCGGCTGCCGGGGCGAGTTCCCGCGCCAGGCCGCTGACGGGGAAGCCGTACGCCGGCTGCGCGCGGCCGGCGCGATCGTCGTCGGCAAGACCAACACCTGCGAACTCGGGCAGTGGCCCTTCACCGAGGGACCCGCCTTCGGCGCCACCCGCAACCCCTGGCACACCGATCACACACCGGGCGGCTCCTCCGGGGGCTCCGCGGCAGCCGTGGCGGCGGGGCTCGTCCCGGCCGCGCTGGGCTCGGACGGCGCGGGCTCGGTCCGCATCCCGGCCTCCTGGACCCATCTGATCGGCATCAAACCGCAGCGTGGCCGAATCTCGACCTGGCCGCGCCCGGAGTCGTTCCAGGGCATCACCGTCAACGGCACGCTCGCCCGCACCGTCGCCGACGCGGCCCTGCTCCTGGACGCGGCGAGCGGTCAGCACGACGGCGATCTGCACCGGCCCCCCGCGCTGTGCGTGTCGGACGCGGTGGGCCGCGATCCGGGCCGGCTGCGGATCGCGCTGTCGCTGAAGCCGCCGTTCACGGCGCTGCCCGCCCGCCTCGATCCCGCCGTACGAGAGCAGGTTCTCGCACTCGCGGAGCGGCTGACGGCGCTCGGGCACACGGTGGAGGAGGCGGAGCCGCGGTACGGGCGGATCGGGCTGTCGTTCATCCCGCGCGCGACGGTCGGCCTCGCCGAACGCGTACGCGACGTACCGCAGCAGGACCTTCTCGACCGGCGGACCCGCGACGCCGCCCGCCTGGGCCGCGTCCTCGGCGGAACCCCGCTCCGGTTGGCCCGCCGGGCCGAGGCCGCACTGCACCGGCGGATCGGCGCGCTCTTCGAGTCGTACGACGTTCTCCTCGCGCCGACGACCGCCGCTCCCCCGCCGCGCATCGGCTCGATGGTGGATCTGAACGGGCTCGGCACCGACCGGGCGATGATCGCCGCGTGCCCGTTCGCCTGGCCGTGGAACGTGCTGGGCTGGCCCGGGGTGAACGTCCCCGCGGGCTTCGTGGGCGACGGCCTGCCCGTCGGGGCGCAGCTGCTGGGCCCCGCGAACAGCGAGCCACTGCTCATCTCGCTGGCCGCGCAGTTGGAGGCGGATCAGCGCTGGCCCGAGCTGTGGCC
Organism: Streptomyces sp. NPDC087263; assembly: GCF_044744645.1. Taxonomy (NCBI): domain Bacteria; kingdom Bacillati; phylum Actinomycetota; class Actinomycetes; order Kitasatosporales; family Streptomycetaceae; genus Streptomyces; species Streptomyces sp. NPDC087263. The sequence continues at coordinate 233,442 of NZ_JBIUYT010000003.1, read as the reverse complement.
GCCGCTCGCCACGGCCGCCGACTTCCCTGCGAAGTAAGGGAGTTCGTCCGGCACGCTGTGACCGGCCGCCACCGGCCGTAGTCTGTGACCATGGGCGATGCGTCGATGGTCGGGTTGATGGGGCGGGTCACCGGCACGGTCGGCCCCGGGCTTGTCGGCGAGGTGATCGTCCGGGTGCGCGGCGGCGCCGAGCACTTCCTCGCGTATGCCGCCGCCGCGAAGGACCGCATCGAGCCGGGCACGGTGGTGATGGTGGTGGAGTACCTGCCGCCGCGGACCGTGTACGTCTCCGCGGCGTACGACGGCTGACGCGTCCGCGGCGTAGGGCGACTGACGCGTCCGCGGCGTAGGACAGTCGACTCGTCAGCGGCGTACGACGGCTGACGCGTCCGCGGCGTAGGACAGTCGACTCGTCAGCGGCGTACGACGGCTGACGCGTCCGTGGCGTAGGACAATCGACTCGTCAGCGGCGTAAGGCCAGTTGCCTCGTCGGCGGTGTACGGCAGTTGACGCATCCTCGGGCGGGCGGCAGCCGACTCCCCCGCGGCATAAGGCAGTTGGTGCGTCAATGGCTCGTCTGTGCGCCTCTCGTCCCAGGTGAGATGCCGTAGTCGTCAAGATTGCAACAAGGATTCGTCAGCGTCTGTACCGCGGTGTTGCGCAGGAGCACACTCCCTTCGTTCGGTGCCGAAAGGGCACCATCCAAAGGGGGCGAATGCCGATGATTGTCGGCGTCGTGGCGGGGACGGTCGTTCTCGCACTGATCTTCATCGTGGTGGTCTTCAAGCTCATGTGGCGGGTCGCGGAGCCCAACGAAGCTCTGATCATCTCCGGTTCGAAGCATCGCACCGAGGGCCTCGAAGAGGGCATGGGATTCCGCATCGTGACGGGGCGCGGCACGCTGGTCATTCCGGGTGTGCAGGCGGTGCGCAAGATCTCGCTCGACCTCAACGAGACCGAACTGCACGTGGACTGCGTGACCCACCAGGGCATTCCGCTCAAGGTGCGGGGCGTGGTCATCTTCAAGGTGGGCGACGACTTCGTGTCGATCGCCAACGCCGGCCGTCGCTTCCTCGACCAGCAGAAGCTGATGTCGGAGCGGGTGCACAACGTGTTCGCCGGTCATCTGCGGTCCATCGTCGGCGGGTTGACCGTCGAGGAAATGATCCGCGACCGGGAGAAACTGACCGGCCAGACGCGGGCCGCCTGCGGGACGGAGATGGAGAAACTGGGTCTGATCGTCGACTCGCTGCAGATCCACGAGATCGAGGATCCGACCGGGTACATCAAGAACCTGGCCATGCCGCACGCCGCCGCCGTACAGCGCGACGCACGCATCGCACAGGCCGAGGCGAACCGGCTGGCCACCGAGGCCGAACAGAAGGCCGCGGCCCGGATGTCGGAGGCAACCCGGGACAGCGAGATCCTCCAGGCCGGCTACCAGGCCGAGCGCGACAAGGCATCCGCCAAGGCACAGCAGGCCGGACCGCTCGCGGACGCCGCCGCCCGGCAGGACGTCGTCGTACAGGAGACGCGGATCGCCGAACTCGAGGCGCAGCGCCGTGAGCAGCAACTCCAGGCGGACGTCCGCAAGCCGGCCGACGCCAAGGCGTACGAGACACGCGCACGGGCCGAGGCCGAGCGTGACGCCCGGATCTCCGCCGCGCAGGCCAAGGCGCAGGAGACCGAGCTCGCGGCAGTGGCCGAGGCGAACCGGGTCAAGGCGGCCGCGGGCGCCGAGGCCGAGGCGACGAAGGCGCGGGGCGCCGCCGCCGCGACGGCGACCCGGGCCACCGGTGAGGCCGAGGCCGCCGCCGCTCAGGCCAAGGGGCTCGCCGCCGCCGAGGCGACGCGCGCCCAGGGTCTCGCGGAGGCCGAGGCCATCAAGGCGAGGGCCGCCGCCCTCGCCGAGAACCAGGAGGCCGTGGTCGCCCAGCAACTCGCCGAGAACTGGCCGGAGATCGTCCGGGCCGGCGCGAGCGCCTTCGGCAACGTCGAGCACATGGTGCTGCTCAACGGCGCGGACGGCATGTCCGACATGTTCGCCAAGGCACTCACCATGGGCGGTACGGGGCTCGGCCTGGCACGGCAGGTGCTCGCGTCGATGAACCAGAACGGTACGAGTGCGGAGAGTGGGCCCTCGGGGCTCAACGGCGTTGTGCCGCCGCCGCGTTCGGAGAAGGTGCCGGTGGAGCAGGACAAGGCGTGAGGCGGTGAGCTTCGGGGGCAGGGGAGTTGACCTCCCCTGCCCCCGAAGCCTGGGCCCCCCGCCCCCGAAGTAACGTGACCCTCGTGACTGCATCGACCGATGAAGATGTCCCCGGCCGCCACGGCCCCTCCGCGACCACGGAGGCCGAGCCCCGCAAGGTGGGCCGGGTGCGGACCGAGTACTCCCCCGCGCACGACGGCGACCCCGACCCGGGCGAGATCGTCTGGACGTGGGTGCCCTATGAGGAGAACGACGGCCGGGGCAAGGACCGCCCGGTGCTCGTCGTCGCCCGCGAGGCCGCGGGCACCTTCCTCGCCGTCCAGTTGTCGAGCAAGCGGCACGACGGCGACCGGGAGTGGGTGCCGATCGGGAGCGGGCCGTGGGACCGAACCGGCCGGGACTCGTGGGTGGACGTGGATCGCGTACTGCGGCTGCACGAGGACGGGATGCGGCGCGAGGCGTGTGCGCTGGACCGGATGCGGTTCAACTCTGTTGTGCGGCGGTTGCAGGAGCGGTACGGGTGGCGCTGAGCGCCACCCGCGCATAAAGGCTGTGGAGAACCTGCGGGGCCGTCGTGGCTGGTCGCGCAGTTCCCCGCGCCCCTAGCGGGGCGCTTTACCGGCCCAGAGTTCCGATGCGAACGCCTGCTCGAATGCGCCTCGCGTCGCCGAACCCGCCGTACGGTCCAGGACCCCGAACACGACATGCTCGAAGTACCCCTCGAAGCGGCCCTTGACCAACAGGCCGTGGAAGGCGCCCGCCACCTGCGCCGGATCGTTCTGGAAGACCCCGCAGCCCCATGCGCCGAGCACCAGCCGTCGGTAGCCGTGGGCCGCCGCGATCTCCAGGACCCGCTCGGCGCGTACGGCCAGGGCCTGGGGCAGTTCGGGCGCGCGGTCAGGGGCGGTGCGCCGGACGACTCCGGCGTTGGGTGCCGCGGCCGTCAGGAAACCGGCCGGGTGCGGCTCGTCCAGGAGGCGCCCGCGGTCGTCACGGAAGACGGGCACGGCGGGTGAGTGGATGACACGGTCCGTGTAGAACGGGTCGCGGTGAGCGCGGTGGTGGTCGTAGAACGGCCGCGCCCGCAGCAGGCAGGTGTACAGCGCGGAGGCCCGGCAGAGGGCCTCTTCCTGGGCCTGCGCGCCCTTGAGATAGCCGCCGCCGGGATTGCGCGCCGAGGAGAAGTTCAGGACGGCGACAGGGTCTGTTCCATCCACGAGCCGCCGGGCGGCCTCCAGGCTGCTCTCGCCCGTGACCTCGAACCTTGTGTCCACGGCGTCGGCCAGGGACGCGCCCACGGGCTCCGGCCCGTACATCCGCGTCCCCGCCCGCGCGGCCTCGACCGCCGCGGCGATCGGCACCTCGCGTCCGTCGGACGCGCGGTACGAACCCGCCGCGACGATCTCCTCCGTGTGATGCGCGATACCGCGCAGGCGCGCGCTCATGGCGCCACCCCCGTACGCGCCACGAGCGCGTCCCGCGCGATCTCCCCCGTCGTGCTCATGAACGCATCGTGAGCGATGCTGGTCATGCGGCGCAACAGAGTTTCCCGGGCTTGCAAACAGTGTTTCCCGGGCCCCCAAAGCCGTGAAACGCACCCTTGTGCGAAGCGGCGTATGTGGTCTTGGGTGGGACGAGCACTGCCGGTCCGGCGCCACAGATGCCGGTCCGGCGGCATGGTGGAATCTCAGGAGGATCCCGACATGTCCGATTCGGCGAGTGACTGTACGGAGCTCCGCTCCGCCGTCACCGAGGCCGAGGTGGAAGCGCTGGTCCGAGGCATCTGCTTCAAGACCGGACCCCCTCGATATCTCGGTGTCGAAGTGGAATGGCTCGTCCACGAGCTGTGGCAGCCGCGGCTCCCGGCAACACCAGAACGACTGGAAGCGGCCTACGCCGCACTGCGGACCCTGCCCCTGCGTTCGGCGCTCACGGTCGAACCCGGCGGACAGCTGGAGCTCAGCTCCCTTCCGGCCGCCTCCCTGATGGAGTGCATCGGGTCCGTGTCCGCCGACCTCGACGCCGTACGCGCGGTACTGCGCGAGGTGGGTCTCGGCCTCAGTGGCTACGGCCAGGATCCCTGGAACCCCCCGAGCCGCTTCCTTCATGAGCCGCGGTACGACGCCATGGAGCGGTATCTGGACCGCGCGGGCCCCGAGGGCCGCGCCATGATGTGCTCCTCCGCCTCCGTCCAGGTGTGCCTGGACGCCGGCCACGAGGAACCGGGCCCGCTCGGGCACGGGCGCCGCTGGTGGATGGCGCACCAGCTGGGTGCGGTCCTGGTGGCCGCGTTCGCCCACTCGCCGATGGCCCGGGGGCGGCACACCGGCTGGCGCTCCTCGCGGCAGTCGCTGTGGGCGGCGATGGATCCCGGGCGGACCGACGCGCCGCCGCTGGGGCCCGAACCGCGTGCCGCCTGGGTGCAGCGTGTTCTGGACGCGCCGGTGATGTGCGTTCGGGCGCCGGACGGCCCCTGGGACGTACCGGAAGGCCTGACTTTCCGGGAGTGGACCCGCTCCGACAACCCGCCGGACCGGGCGGACCTCGACTACCACCTGACGACCCTGTTCCCGCCGGTGCGCCCGCGCGGCCACCTGGAACTCCGCATGATCGACGCGCAGCCGGGCGACCACGGATGGATCGTCCCGCTCGCCGTCACGACGGCCCTCTTCGACGACCCGGAGGCCGCCGAGATCGCCTACCGGACCGTCAAGCCCCTCGCGGAGCGGGCGGGCTCGTTGCCCGCTCCGCGCAATCCGCTGTGGGAGGACGCCGCACGCCACGGTCTGACCGATCCCGAGCTGCACGAGGTCGCCGTCATCTGTTTCGCGGCGGCCGCCGAGGCCCTGCCCAGGCTCGGCGCCACGACCGAGGTTCTGGATGCCGTCGCCGAGTACACCGAGCGCTTTGTGGCCCGCGGCCGCTGCCCCGCCGACGATCTGCTCGCCCGGCTCGGGGCCCGGTCCGACGACCAGCGCCGCGACCCGTTCGATGACCGGCCTCATGACCAGCCCCACGGCCAGTTCGATGACCAGCGCCATGACCAGTGCCATGACCAGCCCCACGGTCAGTTCCACGGTCGGTCCCACCGGAAGGACATCGGCTCATGACCGCCCCCGAATCCCTCACGGAGTCAGCGTCACCCACGGAGTCAGCGTCATCCACGGACCCGGAGTCGCTCAGGGAGCGCGCCCTCGACGCGCTCACCAGGGCCCGTGACCGCACCGCGCTCCTCACCTCGTGCGTCGAGGAGCCCGAACTGACGGCGCAGCACTCGCCGTTGATGTCCCCGCTGGTGTGGGACCTGGCGCACATCGGCAACCAGGAGGAGCTGTGGCTGCTGCGGGCGGTCGCCGGGCGCGACGCGATGCGGCCGGAGATCGACGGGCTGTACGACGCGTTCGAGCATCCGCGGGCCGAGCGGCCCACGCTGCCGCTGCTGCCGCCAGGAGAGGCCCGCCAGTACGCCGCCGAGGTACGCGGGCGGGCGCTGGACATCCTGGAAAGCACCGCGTTCGGCGCCACCCGGCTGACCGAGGCCGGCTTCGCCTTCGGAATGATCGCGCAGCACGAACAGCAGCACGACGAGACCATGCTGATCACCCATCAGCTCCGCAGGGGACCGGCGGCCCTGACCGCCCCGGACCCCGCGCCCGCACCCCTGTTCACCGGACCCGCCGAAGTCCTCGTTCCCGGCGGTCCGTTCACCATGGGCACGTCCACCGAGCCGTGGGCGCTGGACAACGAGAGGCCCGCGCATCAGCGCATGGTCCCCTCGTTCTTCATCGACACCACGCCGGTGACGAACGCCGCGTACCAGGCCTTCATCGCGGACGGCGGCTACGGCACCGCACGCTGGTGGGCCCCGGAGGGTTGGGACCACATCCGGGCACACGGCATCGAGGCACCGCTGTTCTGGCGCCGCGAAGGCGGGCAGTGGCTGCGGCGCCGCTTCGGCGTCACCGAGCTGGTGCCACCCGACGAGCCGGTGCTGCACGTCAGTTGGTACGAGGCGGACGCGTACGCCCGCTGGGCGGGGCGGCGGCTGCCCACCGAGTTCGAGTGGGAGAAGGCGGCCCGCCACGACCCGGCGTCCGGCCGCTCCACGCGCTACCCGTGGGGCGACGCCGACCCCACCCCCGAACATGCCAACCTGGGACAGCGCCATCTGCGCCCGGCCCCGGCCGGCAGCTATCCGGCCGGTGAATCACCCCTCGGCGTACGGCAGTTGATCGGCGATGTGTGGGAGTGGACGTCGAGCGAACTGTCGCCCTACCCCGGGTTCGCGGCCTTCCCGTACAAGGAGTACTCGGAGGTGTTCTTCGGGCCGGAGCACAGGGTGCTGCGCGGCGGTTCGTTCGCGGTGGACGCGGTCGCCTGCCGGGGCACGTTCCGCAACTGGGACTATCCGATCCGGCGGCAGATCTTCTCCGGGTTCCGTACGGCACGCTCGGGGGATGCCTGATGTGCCGTCATCTCGCGTTCCTGGGGTCCGCGGAGACGATGGGCAGCCTGCTCGTGGAGCCGCCGCACAGCCTGTTCCAGCAGTCCTGGACACCCCGGCAGCAGCGGTACGGCACGGTCAACGCCGATGGTTTCGGGGTGGGTTGGTACGCGGACGGTGATCCGGTACCGGCCCGCTACCGCCGTACCGGGCCCATCTGGGGCGACCAGTCGTTCGCCGACCTGGCCCGTGTCGTCAGGACGACCGCGCTGCTCGCGGCGGTCCGGGACGCGACCTTGGCGGGCGCGGACGGGGAGGCCGCGGCGGCGCCGTTCGCCGCGGGACCCTGGCTGTACAGCCACAACGGCGCGGTGCTCGGCTGGCCGCGCTCCCTCGCCCCGCTCGTCCAGAGCCTGCCCGCCGTGGAGTTGCTGTCGATGGAGGCGCGCTGCGACTCGGCGCTCGTCTGGGCGCTGCTGCTGCACCGGCTGCGCAGGGGCGACGACGAGAGCCAGGCGCTGGCCGACACGGTCGTCGAGGTGTCCGAGGCGGCGCCCGGATCCCGGCTCAACCTGCTCCTCACCAACGGCGATTCGATCACCGCGACGGCGTGGGGCGACACCCTCTGGTACCTCTCCGAGCCCGGCCACCGCACGGTCGTGGCGTCCGAGCCGTACGACGACGACCCGCGCTGGCAGGAGGTGCCGGATCGCACGCTGCTGTCGGCGACCCGCGACGACGTGCTGCTCACCCCGTTGAAGGACCCGCACGCCCACATGGCATCAGCACCATCGAAGGAGCCCCGCACGTGAGTCCGTTCCTTCTCACCCGCACCCTGACCGAGGGCGCCACAGAGGCCGCCCTGCGCGCCGATGTGCTGCACGGTCTCAACCGCACCCCGAAATCCCTGCCGCCGAAGTGGTTCTACGACGCTCACGGCAGCGAACTCTTCGAGAAGATCACCGAACTGCCCGAGTACTACCCCACCCGGGCGGAGCGCGAGATCCTGATCGCCCGAGCCGCCGAGATCGCCGGGGCGACCGGCGCACGCACCCTCGTCGAGCTGGGTTCCGGCTCGTCCGAGAAGACGCGGTTCCTGCTCGACGCGCTGCCGGGGCTGCACACGTACGTGCCGGTCGACGTCAGCGAGTCCGCCCTCACGCAGGCAGGGCACGCTCTGATCGCCGAGCACCCGGAGCTCGGTGTGCACGCGCTGATCGCCGACTTCACCGGCGGTCTCGCCCTTCCCGGCACGCCGGGGCCGCGGCTGGTGGCCTTCCTCGGCGGCACGATCGGCAACCTGCTGCCCGCCGAACGCGCCACGTTCCTGGCTTCCGTACGATCCCTGCTGTCGCCCGGCGACACGCTGCTGCTCGGTACGGACCTGGTCAAGGACGAGTCGGTCCTCGTCGCCGCGTACGACGACGCGGCCGGGGTGACCGCCGCGTTCAACAAGAACGTGCTCAGCGTCGTCAACCGCGAGCTCGGCGCCGACTTCGACCCCGACGCGTTCGAGCACGTCGCCCTCTGGGACGCCGAGAAGGAGTGGATCGAGATGCGGCTGCGCTCGGGCACCGAGCAGACCGTGAAGATCCCCGCCCTCGACCTCACCGTCGACTTCGCGGACGGCGAGGAACTGCGCACCGAGATCTCGGCAAAGTTCCGCGAGGAGGGCGTCCGCGGTGAACTGGCTTCGGCGGGCTTCGAGTTGGCCCACTGGTGGACGGACGCGGCGGGCCGCTTCGCACTGTCGCTGAGCACCGCCGGGTAGCGGCGGCCGCGTACGTCATCCACGGTGTGCCCCTACACTCGCGGACCGCCGCCCTGTGCGGCACCGGTACCCCCCCCACACCTCGCGGACCGCCGCACTGTGGGGCACCGTGGAATGACGCGTGGCACACCTGCCACGGCGGAGAGGAGCACCCGCATGTCCGACCACACGTACCGGGTCACCGAGATCGTCGGGACCTCCCACGAGGGCATCGACCAGGCCATTCGCAATGGCATCACCCGCGCCTCGCAGACCCTTCGCGGGCTGGACTGGTTCGAGGTCACGCAGGTCAGGGGGCAGATCGTGAACGGGCAGATCGAGCACTACCAGGTCGGCCTGAAGGTCGGCTTCCGCCTGGAGGACGGCGACTGACCACCCCGTAACCCCGCCACGGCCCGGCGAACCTCAGGTCCGTCCCTCCCGCTCCTGCGCGTTCTTCAGCGCCTCGGACGCGCCGGTCCAGCGTGCCCGTACGACCGTGAAGCCCGCCCGCTCCGCGTCCTCGCAGACAAGTTCGTCGTCGTCCACGAGGACGCGGATCTCGTGGTCGCGGGCGAGCCGGCGGAGGATCTCCAGCTTGGTGCGGCGGGCCGGCCTGCGGTCGTCGTTGCGCCGCATCCACACGCGGCCCTCGGGGAGCCCCTGCGCGGCGAGCCAGGCGAGGGTGTCGCGGCGGCACCGCTCGGGGCGGCCGGTGAGGTAGACCACCTCACACTCCTCCGCGCTCTTCAGCGCCAGCGCCACGCCCTCGGCGAGCGGCGGATCGTGCGGCGCGGCCGCGAAGAAGGCGTCCCAGTCCCGTGGCTTGCGCTCCAGGAACCGTTGCCGGTGCGCGGAGTCCGCGAGGGTGCCGTCGAGGTCGAACACGGCGAGTGGTCTGCTGCTCTTCTGTGTCACGCGCACCAGACTAGGCAGGGCCCGCGGCACCGGAGGCACCACGGCAGCCGCTCCCCCGCACGCGCACGCCCAACTTCCGTCGCCGCGGACTCGGTTCACTGCAGCAGCAGGCCCCTGCCGTCATGCCTCGCACCGCATGTCGAATACGGTTCGATATATCGACCTCGCGGAACGGGTGGAGGACATGGCCGCTCCGGCTCCCCGCCACGTCTCCGGAGGCGTGGCGGAGTCCACCTGGGCGCAAGCCGATCTATCACGAGGCGTCGGCGAGCCAGGGTCTGACCTGCTTGCGCGCCTCGTGGAGACGTGACTTGAGGGTGCCCAGCGGGATTCCGACACGCTCGGCGACCTCGGCGTAGTCCAACTGGCAGATGTCGCGGTAGACGAGCGGCGCCACCAGATGCGGGTGTTCGCGCTCCAGGCGTTCCAGCGCCTCCAGAAGGTCGACGCGGGAGCCCGCGATCACGCTCGTCGTACGCGGATCGACATGCTGCGAGGCGTCGATCTCGACCGGCTGTTCGGCCGCCCGGCGCTTCAGCTCGCGGTACTTCTGGCGGGCGCAGTTGGCGACCACCGTATACAGCCAGGTACTGAAGAGGCTCCGGCCCTCGAAGGTGGTGATCTTCCGTGCCACTTGGAGGAGTACGTCCTGTGCCGCTTCCTCGGCGTCCTCGCGGCAGGGCAGGAAACGTCCGCAGCGCCGTACGGCCTCGGGCCGCACCTTCTGGAGCAGCGCGTTCAGCGCCTCCCCGTCACCGGCGGCCGCGCGCCGAGCCAGCTCCTCGGTCTCCGCCGCGTCCTGCACAGCATGCTCCCCTCGGGGTCGATCAGAGGCCACGCACGATAGTCGCACGCGATCTCCGGGGACGCGGCCGAAGAGCGAGCAGCGGGGACGACGGCTTCCATGTTCGGGGGTCGGAACAGGAGCAGCCCGAATTGGCTACCAAGTCACAACGGGCCTTCGAAACCGGTGAGTTGGAGCTTCACCATGGTGCCCCATCGGTGATGTGGACGGCTGGGGCACGTCGAACTGGGGGTGGCTGTGCGATACGAACCATTGCCGCGCGAGTACCGAATGAAACGGTCCCCGATGCACGCCTTCCGCTGGGTGATCGGCGCGGGGACGGCGAGCACGCTGCCGGCCTTGCTGCCCGCCGACGACCTGCCCACCGCGTTCAAGTACCCCTTCCTCCTGGCCTGGGTGGCGCTCGTGGAAGCTGCGCGGTGAGGACCGGGCCAGCCGTTGCGGGAGCAGCGATCGTGCCAGACCCGGCGACGCAGCGGCAAGCCCCTTGTTCAGGGGTGCAGTTGAGGCCGAGAGCGGTACGACCGCCACTCCCCCACCTCGCCACAGCCCCGCTCGGGGCGGCATCGGCGCCGCCCCGAGCAGGACCAGGTGTGGGATCCGGGCGGACTACCGGGTGAGGTAGGCGCGCTCGATCGTCTGGACCAGCGTATTGCCCTCACGGTCCGTCAGCTTGGCCCGCAGTGAGACGGAGCCCGCCTTGACGGGGTGGGTCAGTGACAGGTGCGTACCGCCGACGGCCTTGGCGGACTGCCAGGTCGTGCCCTCGTCGTAGGAGACCTCGAAGGCGAGCTTCTTGAGCCGCTGTCCGGCGGCCGCGCCCTCGACGGTGAAGGGGACCTGGAACGGCTTGCCCGCCTGCGCCGTGCTGGACAGGCTCAGTTCCGGGGAGAAGCGGATCACCGACAGCGGCAGCGTGGTCGACCCGTCGCCGGAGGTAGCGGCGGAGCGGAAGGTCCACTCCGTCCTGACGCGGGTGCTGACCGGGTACACCGCGGGATCACGGGTGTTGTCCAGGGTCAGCTCGTAGGCGCTGTCCTGAGCGGGAACCGTGAACTCGGTGACACCGTCCGTCACCGGGATCCCGTAGTCGTCGGCGGTCTCCTTGCCGTCGATCCGGAGCGTGCTCTCCTGCGTGGTGTGGTCGCTGAGGCCCCAGTGCCCGGCGCCGTCGCCGAACAGCGGCACGAAGGCCCGGATGGTGTTCCCGGTCCGGACGACACCGGGGAGTCCCTGCTCCGGTCCGGCGTCGGTGGCGCCGGGCAGGACCGGGCCGAAGACGCCGACGTTGAACCGCTCCTGGTAGGTCTGTCCGGCCTGCCAGGTCTGCGGCATCCGCATCAGGAAGTTCTCCCAGACCGTGTCTCGGCCCTCGCCGCTGGTCTGCCACATGCGGAAGGACCACTCGACACCGCTGTCGAGGACATAGTCGGTGGTGCTCAGCGGCAGGCTCCCGCGCAGGTCGCTGAAGCTGCTGACCAGGTTCCCGTCGGCCGTGTGGGGGCTGACCTCGACCTGGACGTTCCTGCCTTCGACGGGTACGCCCGCCTGGAGGTCGACCTTGGCGAGCTGCTTCTGTTCGACCGCGGCGGTGAAGCCGTCGAGGTCGCTCGCGCGGTCCCAGGCCAGGTGGTAGGTGACCGGCCGGCCTGCTTCGTCCTGCCGTGTCCAGTCGCCGGTGAACAGCGCGGTGACGTCGCTCTCGGACTGCGCGGTTCCGAGCCGCCCGAACCGGCTGCCCTCGAACGTCGGCAGCAGGTACTGCAGGCTGCCCGCGCGCAGGCCCTCGCCCCGCGCGTAGTCGAACGCGACCGTGGCCTCGGTGTTCTCGGCCGCCGCGTCCGGCAGGGAGACCTCCACCGGCTGTGCCTGCCGGGCGTCGACGGTGACACTGGTGTCCCCGTCCAGACTCAGCTTCGGCTGCACGAGCACGGCGTGCGTGGAGGACGCGTAGGAGGGGTGGATGACCCCGCTGAGGGTGTAGTCGCCCTTGGGCAGCCGTACCGTGAGCTCGCCGTCCTGCTCGTCGGTGTAGCCGGCGTAGAAGTCGCTGTCGAGGCCCATGACATCGGTTGCGGCGTCACCGGTCGGCTCGCCGTTCTCGTCGATGTGCTTCAGCGTCAGGTCGTACGACTCGACCTCGCGCTCCACGCCGACGGCGGAACGCACCTGCACCTTGCCGTCCACCGAAGTGGCCTGCACCGAGCCGCCGAAGGTGCCGTCGGCACTGCCGGCGCGGGTGTCCGCCGTGACGTCGGCGGCGGCGGTGCCGCCCGCCGGGACGGTGAGCTGCTGCGGCGACACGGAGAACATGCCGTCGGCTGCCGGCTTGCCGTCCACCGCGAACGCGTCGACGGACAGGTCGAGGGTGACCGGCTCCGTACCGAGGTTGCGGTACGTCAGCTGCTTGGTCACCGCACTGTCGTCGGTGTGCGGCCACTGCTGGCCGCCGAAGTCGAGCGGCCCCTGCTCGGTGATGACGCTCTGCTCGATCGCCCGGACCAGGTCGGTACGGCCGGTGCCCTGCTGGAAGGAGCTGTACGAGCCCGGCTTCGCGGAACCGGTGAGTACGGCCTTGAGGCGCTCGCCGGTCCAGTCGGGGTGCTGCTGGGCGAGGAGGGCGGCGGCGCCCGCGACGTGCGGGGACGCCATGGATGTGCCGTCGAGGGTGAGGTAGCCGGGTATGTCGGAGGGGATCGCCTCCGACAGGACACTGCCTGCGGCCGAGGCGGCCGTGATGGCGACGCCGGGTGCGGTCAGGTCGGGCTTGACCCCGCCGTCACCGACGCGCGGGCCACGGCTGGAGAACGCGGCGAGCTGGTCGCCGCCGTCGACCGCGCCGACAGTGAGCGCGGCGTCGGCGCTGCCGGGCGAACCGACGGTCTTCTCGCCGAACTCGCCATCGTTGCCTGCCGCGATGACGAACAGCGTGTCGGACTCGGCGGAGAGCCGGTTGACCGTCTCCTCCATCGGGTCGATGCCCGGCGTGTCCGTGCCGCCGAGGCTGAGGTTGACGACGTCGGCGCCCTGCGCCACCGCCCACTCCATCCCCGCGATGATGCCGGAGTCCGAGCCGGAGCCGTTGTCGTCCAGCACCTTGCCGTTCAGGAGCTTCGCCCCCGGGGCGACACCCTTGTACCTGCCGCCCAGTTCGGCTCCGGTCCCGGCCGTGATCGACGCCACGTGGGTACCGTGGCCGAACTTGTCGCCGGGTCCTGAGGAGCCGGAGAAGTCCTGCTCCGCGATCACCTGGCCCGCCAGGTCGGCGTGGCTGGTGTCGATCCCGGTGTCCAGTACGGCGACCTTGGTACCGGTGCCGTCGAACCCGGCGGCCCAGGCGGTCGGCGCGCCGATCTGCGGGACGCTCTTGTCGAGGGAGGCCTTGCGCCGACCGTCGAGCCAGACCTTCTCCACGGCCGTCGAGGCGACGAACGTGTCGGTACCGGCACCGGTCACGGCGTCCCAGAACGCGTCGCCACGCTCCTTGACGGACCGCATCGCCTTCCCGTTGACGACGGGCAGCGCACGGCCCAGCCGCGCCCCGGCCCCGGTGAACGGGCTCATCGAGGGCGTCTTCTTCCCCCGGAAGGTGACGATCAACGGCACGTCGGAACGGCCCGCGTCGTCGTAGCCGTCGGCCACCAACTGGGTCACGTCGAACAGCCGGGTGTCCAACTTGCCCTGTGCCAGCAGCAGTTCGGCGTCACCGGGTACCACCTGGATGTGTCCGTCGACCTCCCGGACCGAGAACGGCACGCCCTCCCGGCCCTCGGCCCGCTCCACTCCGGCGACCTGGCCTGCGCCGTCCACCAGGACCCGGTCGCCGGTGACCAGCGTCACCGTCTTCACCGCCCCGGCCGTACCCGCGCCGTCGGCCGCCTGGGTCAGAGCCCCCAGCGGCCCGTCGGTCGGCGCGGCCTGGGCCACCCCGCCCGGGACGCCGGCCAGCACAAGGACCGTCGAAACAGCCCCTGCCACCAGTACCGCACGCCTTCGTCTTCCGCGTAACTCCACCTGAACTCCTGATGATTCGCCGTAGGACAGGAGCCGTCCTGCGACCCCGGAGACCCCGGTGTCTCACCCGTATGCCTGACGGCTCGCCCTAGAGACGGAGGGGAGTGCCATCGGGTTGTCAAAACTCGTCGTTTGTTTTTGACGGAGCGTCACCCGGTGGCGCTGCCTGAGGAGCCAGTAGGGACGAACTGGTCAAGCCGATCGCCCGCTGGGGGTTGCCCATGCTGAGGAACCCCTCGGGCGGATCCTCGGCATGGACGGGTCAGGCGTTGGTTCCGACGTGGAGGGTTCCGTCGGGGGTGGCGGTGGCGTAGGTGCCGAAAATGGCGCCGTTGCCGTCCACCTGGAGGGCCGTGCTGCTCCAGTTACCGGTGGTGCCCTTGCGGACCCGGTCGAAGACCGAACCGCCGACCAGGGCCTCGACATGCAGATCGCCGTTACGCAGACCCACCGAAGCCACGTCGGTGATCGAACCGTTGGAATCGATCAGCGTAGAAGCAGTACTCCACGTCCCGCTCGCGCTTCTGGCCCGGTCATAGATCAAACCGTTGACCACCACCTGCACTTGCAGCGTGCCATCAGGCCACGCAGCCACCGCGACATCCGTGATGCTCCCATTGGCATCAACCCTGGTGGCAGTTGAACTCCACACACCGGCAGCCCTGCGCGTACGATCCCAGACCTCACCACCCGCCAGCACCGACGGCCGCGGGGTTTCGTCAACCCGGTCGAGGACACGGGCTATCCGGAATTACTCATTCGACTTGGGCCTCACCGTTCGACGAACGCAGTCGCGGCCGTATCAGCTGCCGACGGGACCCGGGTCCCGAGGAAGAGCAGTCGATTGCAAAGTCTTGGTGATCTTGCAGGTGTGCAGGGTCGAGGACGTGCGGCAGGCGGGTCAGCTCAGCTGAGGAGTTTCGCGAGCAGGGCCATCTCGGCGGGCGGGTCGATCACCGGCTGGATGAGGAGCTCGTCGACGCCGGCCTTTTCCAGGGTGATGATGCGGGCGAGGAGTTCGTCGCGGGTGCCGACCAGGGCCAGGGTGTTCATCAGCGAGGGCAGAACCAGGTCCCGGTCCTGCGGTGCGATGCGTTCGAGGTAGTTGGGGTAGAGCTTGGTGTGCCGGTCCTGCGCGGTGGAGGTAGTGCCGCGCCGGTCGAGGAGCCGCCGCACCGCCTCGCGTTCCTCGGGGCCGAGTTGCTCGGCGGAGGCGGGTGTGTCGGCGGCTGTGTCGGCGGCGAAGGCCAGCAGCGACAGGACGAGGTGGCCCGTCGCGTCCCGGGCCGCGTCGCCGTGGGGGTCCTCGTCCTCGTCGAGTAGGTGCAGGGAGGTGACCACGTAGGAGTCCGTAGGGGAGTCGGGGGCACGGGGTGCGCCCTGGGCGGCGTGGCGGCGGGTGTCGTGCAGCGCGTGCCAGGCGGTGGGGTCCAGCAGGCCGAAGGAGATGAGGCCGGTGCCGCGGCGGCCGGCGACGGCGGCGGCCTTCGGTCCGAGCAGCGCGGCCACGACGAACTCGATCGGATCGGTGGTGTTCACGTGCGCCCCGGCGTGCAGGAACCGGATGTCGCGGACCCGGTCACCTTCGCGGTACTCGGTCGAACGTCCGGCACACAGGTCCTGCAGTGCGACGGTGAAGTTCTCCAGCCTGGCCGCCGTGGTCGGCCGCATGCCCAGGGTGCGCCGGGCGGTGTTTCCGGTGCCGACTCCGCAGATGATCCGGCCGGGTGCCAGGGCGTTGAGGCTGGCGAGCGCGCTCGCGGTGGCCGGGGCCGAGCGCAGCGCCGGTGAGGTCACGCCGATGCCGAGCCTGATGCGGCTGGTGGCCTTCGCGCACAGGCTCAGGGCGACGAAGGGGTCGCCGTGGACCATGGGGGTGTCGTTGACCCAGAAGCTGTGCAGGCCCAACTCCTCGGCCCGCACGGCGAGATCCTCCACACCGGGCTGCGCGGCGACAACGACGCCTGCACGCATCAAAACCTCCAAGGCGCGAGGATCGAATCGAACCTGCTCAGCATGGCAGGTCCCGGCGCAGGCCCGTTGCGGAGCCGCGTGAACTTGTGGCGTCGCAGAGCGGGGTGGCCGTGCCTGACGCAACGAAACCCCGCTGATGCGGATGACCTTCCCAAGTCGCCTGCCTGCAACGGAGCTTCAATGTGCCGTCAGTCCGCCATGCCGTGTCTCGTCAAGACCCTGCCGCCGCACCGGGTGGCGGACATGTCGCTGACCGAGCGGCTGGTCAGGTTGCCGGACCCGCGCCGCGAGCGGGGAGTACGTCATCCGTTCGTGAGCGTGGTGCTGATCGCGGCGTCCGCGGTAGTGGCCGGCGCCCGCTCGTACACGGCGATCGGGCCATGGGTCGCCGCGGCCCCGCAGACCACCCTGGCCCGGCTGGGTGCCCGGCTCGTCGGCGCCTTCCCGATGCGTATCGCGTCCAGTGCCGCGACCATCGGCCGGGTGCTGGAGCGGGTCCGCCCACGTGGGCCGGCCGACTTGGCCGGTGGCGATCCGGCCGGGGCCACACCACAGTCGCAGTGGACGGCATGAGTGCCCGCGACTCCCGCAACGGCCACGTCCCGTCCGCACATCTGCTGGCCGCGGCGGCGGGCGGCAGGCAGCAGGCAGCAGGCAGCGGACGGCAGGCAGCAGGCAGCGGACAGCGGACGGCAGGCAGCAGGCAGCGGACAGCGGGCAGCGGGCAGCGGGCAGCGGGCAGCGGGCAGCGGGCAGCGGGCAGCGGGCAGCGGGCGGACGATCAGTCAGGTGCGGGTGCCGGACAAGACCCAACGACATCACGGGTTTTGCCCGGCTGCTCACCCCCTTCGACCTGACCCGGATCGTCGTCACCACCGACGCGCTGCACACCCAGCGCGAGCACGTCCGCTTCCTCACCCGGGATCTGGCGCACTACCTGCCGTTGGCAAGAGCAAGAACAACCAGCCGTCCCTGTTCACAGCGCTGCGCTCGCTGCCCTGGAGCCGGGTCACCGCCCGCCGTACGGCCCGCAGCCGCGGGCATGGTCGGCATGATCTGCGGGTCGTCAGGGCGCTGACCGTTGACGGGCTGGAGCCTGACTTTCCTGGCGCGGCCCCGGCCGCCCGGATCGTGCGCCTTCACGCGAACGCCAGAACCGGCCGGCTCACCCTCGAGACGATCCACGCGATCACCGACCTGCCCTCGGCGCAGGCGTCGCCGCAGCAGCTCGGCGAACTGGCACGCTCGCACTGGGATATCGAAGACCGGCTGCACTTCGTGCGCGACTCGACCTTCGCCGAGGACGCCGGCCGCATCCGTACCGGCCGCGGACCGGAGAACATGGCCGCCTTGCGCAACCTCGCCGTCAGCACCCTCCGAGGCGCCGGGCACCAGAACATCGCCGCCGCCCCCCGTCATGTCTCCTACCAGCCCTTCACCCGCCCACCGGACCTCCTCGGCATCAGCTGACCAGCACAGCGTCGGATCACACGACCGGGCAACAGCCCTGCGAGGAAGAGCGCGCTCCGCACAGCGCGGCGTACCCGGTGGATGAGGTGACGGGTAGGCTTCAACCACCCGATCGTTGCCAGGAGCAGCACCCGTCCGTGGAGCAGCGGCCACCGTGTCGCGCTCGTGGCATCCGCGCGCCCTGGAGGGGCACATGCCCGCTGGTGAACACACGAGGCGACCCCACCAGTTCACAGGCATTCCGGCGGCTCGCCCATGCTGAGGTATCCCCTGGATCGGATCGGCCGCTACCGCCTGGACCGGCGTCTGGGCGCCGGCGGCTTCGGCGTCGTCTGGCTCGCCCACGACGACGTACTGGAGGCGGCCGTCGCCGTGAAGGTGCTGTCCGACAACTGGGCCGACCAGTTGGACATCCGGGAGCGGTTCCTCTCCGAGGCCCGCCTGCTGCGCCGCGCCGACTCCAATCGGGTCGTCCAGGTCTACGACATCGGTGAACTCCCTGACGGCAGGCCCTACTTCGTCATGGAGTACGCCGACGGAGGCACCCTCGCCGACCAGGTCTGCGCCGGACCGCTGCCCGTCGGCGAGGCCCTGCGGCTGACGGCTCTCGCGGCGCGGGGAGCGGCCGCGCTGCACGAAGCCGGCATCGTGCACCGGGACATCAAGCCGTCCAACGTACTGCTGCGTTCCTCGCCCGGCGGTTCCGACCGCGTCCTGCTCGCGGACCTCGGCCTGGCCAAGAGTCTGGCCCAGGCGTCCGGCCTCACCATGGCGGCGGGCTCGGCGGGCTACACGCCGCCCGAACAGGCCGAGCCCGGGTCCGGGATCGACGCGCGGGCCGACGTGTACAGCCTGGGCGCCCTCGGCTACCACCTCGTCACGGGATCGGTCCCCGGTCCGCCCGGCAAGGTCGTACGACCGGACCGCCTCCGTACGGACCTGGCGCCGGATGTCCGGCGGGCGCTGCTGCGTGCCATGGAACCCGACCGCGAGCGGCGCTGGTCCACCGCGTCGGACTTCGCGGCGGAACTCGACCGGTTGGCCGACCAGTTGTCCGACCAGTTGTCCGCGGCTCCCCGGCCGCGCCGTCGTCGACGGGCCGTGGTCACGACGCTGGCCGCCGGGCTCGCCATCGCCGCGGTCGGCGTCACCGCCCTGGTCGTCACCCGGGATCACACCGCGGAGACCGTCGTCCAGGTGCAGGACGGCTCCGGACGGGTCTCGGCCGAGGTACCCCGCGCGTGGGGCCGCCAGCTGCGCGACTCCGGCTGGAATCCGAAGACCCTTGGCCTGCCGGACGGGACTGAACCCGGTCTCGTCGTCGCAAACGACCTGGCCAGGTGGCAGGACCTGCGCTCCGGGGTCAACGGAGCGTTCATCGGCCTCAGCGAACACGGCGACGTCACCGCCGTGGTCGGCGCGATCGCCCACAACGGATGCCACTTCGGCGGCAGCCGCCCCTACACCGGCGCGCGCTGGCACGGGCTGATACGGACCTGGGACGACTGTCCGGGCGGCGCAGGCTCCCTGACGGAGGCGGCGCTCACGCCGGCGGACGGCGACGAACAGCCGCAGGTGTACGTACAGATCCGGCAGGACGGCGGCGCCGACGCGACGGACGGTGTGCTTGGCTCGGTGCGGGTCACAGGCTGACGCGAATCAGCTGCCGAAACCGTGAACTTTTCGGCGTCACGGTGCATCGGACACTGATGACGGGGCATGTGGCACCGTGCGCACGCGCCAGGGCGCGTGCGGTGGATTTCTCGAGGAGTGCTGAGATGGCGACCTTCCGGCATGGCACGGCAGACCGGGCCCCGGACTCGGACCGGACCGACGCGGTGCGCGCACGCCGTACCCCGGCCCCAGCTCGTCTGGCGGCGCTGGTCACGGGCATCGCGATGGTGGGCCTGCTCACCGGCTGCGGTTCCGACAACGGCGCGAGCAGTACGCCGCAAACGCTTCCCGGTACGGCGGAACCCGCCTCCGGCGACCACACCACGGACTCGGCCGGAAGCAGCACCCCCGTCACCACCGACAGCACACCGGACAGCACCACCGCGCCCGACCCCGCCACGGCCACCCCGGCCACTTCCACGACCGCGACCTCCAGCACCCGCTGCCACACCTCCGAACTGACCGTCTCGGTCGGCGGCAACGATCCCGGCGCGGGGCAGGAGAACTTCCCGATCAACCTGACCAACAGCTCCCAGCGCACCTGCACCCTGCGCGGCTTCCCCGGCGCGGCGTTCATCGACGCGTCCGGCAAGCAGCTGGGACCCGACCCCGAGCGGTCCTCGGAGTCGCCCACGACGGTGACGCTGGCGCCTGGGAAGCAGGCCTGGGCCGGGCTGACGTTCTCCAACCCCGAGATCAGCGGGGCCCGTACGGCGACACCCGCCGCGCTGCTCGTCACACCGCCCGACGAGAAGGACTCGCTCAAGGTGAAGTGGACCCAGGGCAAGGTGCCCGTCTCCGGCAACGCCTCGGCGGTGTCCCTGACGGTGGTCCGCGCCGGCACCGGTTCCTGACCACCGGCTCACCCCGGTCCCATGCCCTGCCGCCCGCAGAGCCGGCCGGCGGGGTCTCCGTCCCCGCGACCACAGGTCAGCAGCGGTTTGCGGCAGCTCACGCAGGCGTCCACCGACCGCGACGACCGGCACCCTCGGCGCTAGGCGGGCATCTCGTGGAGTGGCCGGAGGCTCAGGACCCCGCGGTGCTGCGGAAGTTGCGCGGCCTCGTCCCCGGACAGTCGCCCCTGGGCGGCTCGGCGGAGTTCCTGGGGACGGCCGCCGCGGCGACGGGTACTGCGGGGTCCTGAGCGCTCACCGGTGGTCTCCGCCACCTCCGTCGCTTCCGCTTCCGTTACTGTCGCCGTTTCCACTGCCGCCGTCGTAGCCGCCCCCGCCGTACTGCACGTCTCCGGGGCAGTAGAAATAGGGGTAGACGCAAGAGCCGTCCGCGGCGGACGCGGACGACGACGGTGTCGACTCCGGGGGCGACGCTGTCGCCGACGGCTTGGGTGTGATGCTGGGCGACGGTGTCGCCGACGAGGTGGGAACGGGGCCGGGAGCGGGCGCCTCGGATTCACTGGTGGAACCCCAATTGACCACCTCCAGTTGGAGGGAGGGCGAGGTGGTGTCGAGCGTCCAGCGCTGGGCCGACCCCTCCTCGCGGACCTTGAGGACCACGGCCGCTTCCTCCTCGGCGGAGGCGGGGGTGAGGGACAGGTCCTGGTTCCAGCGCGGCACGAGGGCGCCCTGGAGGGTGAAGTCGTAGCGCACGTTCTTGGTGCCCGGCTGGGAATCGCCGGTGCAGGGGGCCAGTTGGACCGAGTAGCCGAGATGGGAGTCGAGGCAGAGGTCGGGTTCGGCCACGTTGCGCAGCAGGCCGTCCTCCTCGTACGTCCACTGCTGTACCGACTTCGAGGTGCACGAAGTGAGTTGGGTCTCGGCGCCCTTCACGGGCTTGTCGCCGACGACGCCGATACACAGCCCGTTGCCGGAGTTGCGCAGCCGGCCGCCCACGCTGCCGTTCGACTGGCCCCCGGACCCGACCCAGGACGGGTTCCCGCCGGGTGCCTCGTCCTGGCCCGAACTGGGCGCCCCCGAGGTGCCGTCGGCCGTGCTGTCCGCGCCGCCGGAACCCAGGCCGGTCCACAGGACCAGCGGGGCCAGGATCAGGCCGCTCACGGTCAGCACGGCGAGGGCGACGTTCCGGCGACGCGGCGCGCGCCGGTGGGCCTTGCGCGTCGACGTGCGGGAGTCGGCGTGCGTGTGACGGCGCGGCACGGGCCGAGGGGGGAAGCTCGGGGGGAGCGGGGCGTCGGCCGGAAGGTGGAGGTACTCCGTCGGGGCGGCGACCCCGGACCCGGGAGTCTCGGTCGCTTCCACGATCTCGGTGGCGCGTCCCTGCCGCATTTCGACATAGGCGCGGGCACCCCAGCCGAGTACGGCTTCGGCCAGCGGGAGGGCGAGTTCGCCGTTGAACTGGTTCAACTGGTCGGCGGCACTGTGGCAGTGCTCGCAACTGGCCATATGGCGCCGCAGGTCGGGGTCGAGGTCGGTGCCGCCGCGTCTGAGGGACACGTCGAGCATGCGGTTGTAGTGCGGGCACTCCTCCGTGGGGGCCAGTTCACGATGGAACTCCAGGCAGCCCTCGCGCAGGCGTTCGCGGGCCCGCCGCAGTTCCACGACGGCGTCGTCGTCGGCGAGGCCCAACAGGGCGGCGGGCAGGCTCAGTGGCTCCGCCTCGGCCCCGGTGTGCCACAGCAGGCAGCGGGCCGGCTCCGGGAGCCGTTGGAAGGCCCTGGCCAGCAGGCGTCTGTTCGCGGGCGGAAGAAGTCGTACGGCAGCACGCTCGTCGTGGGCTGGACCGGACCTCAGTTCGGGATGGACCTGTTCGGCCCGCTGGTCCATGAGCCATTCGGCGGCTATGCGGCGCACGGTGACGAGCAGCTGCGGGCGCCATGCGGCCGTCGGCCCCGTCTGCCGCAGTGATTCCCCGAACAGTCTGGTGAATGTGGCCGTGGTGAGCATTCCCGCGGGACGCACACCGTTCGTGCACATTCGTGCGTAAGAGAAGACGGCTTCCCAGTGGCGGTCCAGGAGTTCACCGACGGGATAGTTCGCCGGTGTGTTCCCCAGACTCTTCTTCAGATCGGCGGAGAGCTGCTCGTCCGGGAACTCGAACAAGCGCGCGGTTGTTGGAGAATTGGACAGACCTGCATCCTTCACGTCCGCTTTCCTCCCAAAGGTAACGTAGGAATTAGTCCATACCAATGGGTATGTAGCCCACCCGACGAAGCATGGAGGGACTACCCATGGGGGGTTGCACTGCGAACGACCACCTCAGGCGGCTCTGGTCGGGCGAGGGGCGGACGAGTGCACCGTATGCGCACAGAACGGCAAAATTGTCTGCACGCCGACAACGCACACCTTTGCACAGGGTGACGAGCCGGAACAAGCAGTATCGCGATTTTCCCTTTCTCTTCGAGAGTGGGGATATCGACGGGCGGCCGGACCGCGGGGATCACGCAAATGAATTTCGGATTCCCGTCGCGGCCGGGCGCACCCCGCCGAACTCGCCGTTCCGCCCACCAGGCGAACATCTCGACCGCCCATAAGACACTCAAGCGCCATTGTCGCCCTTGCTTGCCCATGTAATGCAATGAGGCATGGGGAGCGCTCCCCATGCCTCATTGCTTATCACCACGTCCGCGGCAGCCGGCCCGTCCGCCGAGGGGCACCGCGTTTCGAACGGTCAGTGGCCGCTGATCGCCCTGGGCGCGTAAGGCTGGTCCAGCTCCTCGATCTCCTTCTCCGTCAACTCCACGTCGAGCGCGGCGACCGCGTCCTCGACGTGCTGCGGCTTGGTGGCGCCGACGATGGGCGCGGTCACCGTGTCCTGGTGCAGCAGCCAGGCGAGGGCGATCCGGGCGCGCGGCACGTCACGCGCGGCGGCGATCCGGGCGACGGCGTCCACGATCTCGCGGTCGCCGTCCTGATAGAGGTTCCTGCCGTACTCGTCGGTCCGGCTGCGCGCGGTGTCGGTGTCCCAGTCGCGGGTGAGCCGGCCGCGGGCCAGCGGGCTCCAGGGCAGTACCCCTACACCCTGGTCCGCGCAGAGCGGCAGCATCTCGCGCTCCTCCTCCCGGTAGAGCAGGTTGTAGTGGTTCTGCATGGAGACGAACCGTGTCCAGCCGTTCAGCCGGGCCGTGTACTGGGCCTTGGAGAACTCCCAGGCGTACATCGAACTCGCCCCGATGTACCGGGCCTTGCCCGCCTTGACCACGTCGTGCAGGGCCTCCATCGTCTCCTCGATGGGGGTGGCGTGGTCGAAGCGGTGGATCTGGTACAGATCGACATAATCGGTGCCCAGTCGGCGCAGACTGTTGTCGATCTCCGTCATGATCGCCTTGCGGGACAGACCGTGGCCGTTGGGCCCCTCGTGCATCGAGCCGTTCACCTTCGTGGCGATGACGAGTTCGTCGCGGCGCGCGAGGTCCGCCAGCGCCCGGCCGACGATCTCCTCACTGGTTCCGTCCGAGTACACGTTCGCGGTGTCGAAGAAATTGATCCCGGCCTCCAGCGCCTGGCGGATCAACGGCCGTGACGCCTCCTCGTCGAGCGTCCACTCATGGGTGCCGCGATCCGGCAGCCCAAAGCTCATGCAGCCCAGGCAGATCCGGGACACGTCCAGGCCCGTCGAACCGAGCTTCACGTACTGCATGCTCACTCCTGCTCTCCATGACGGTGGGGGGTCGGGCCCGGCACGACGGCCGTGGTCGAGCCGCGGTCCAGACCTTCGGGAGAGCCATTCTCGGTCACGGACCGCTCAGGCGCACGACCGCCTCCGCCGCAGCGGGCGCCGACGACAGCGACATGGACGTCGGCATCGGCATCGGCATCGGCATCGCGTGACGCTTGGCCGTGACGCTTGGCCGTGCCGCTTGGCCGTGCCGCTTGGCCGTGCCGCTTGGCCGTCAAGAGGACGTCGCGCGGCGCCGACGGGGGCGGCCGGACCGACAAGAGCCGAATCTCGTTTACCCAAACGCCATGTCGACATGCGGGACAAAAATGGCGTCGAGGGGGTGGAACAGGACCGGTCCGGACATTACGAAGCCGACCATTAAAGCCGAAGTGTCGGATCCCACCCTTTTAGGCAAAGCCACGTTTCAGCTATGTGAAGAAAAACTTGTTGCACATTCAATTTGCGTGACCGAAAACATTCCCCTCCCGGACGATCCACAGACCCCGGTTTCTGACGTATCGTCAAGTCCGCTTGGTAGCAGACGAGTTGGGGCAGACGCGGGCAAGAGTGAACGACTGACCAGTTCCAGCTGTGCTTCTGGTGGGGCGTTGGTTACCAGTTGGTAAGTCAGACCCCCGGAGCTGTGTCGATGACGTTAAATGACGCACGCCCACTCGCTCTTTGAGAGTTTGACTTTCACAGGGGTGCGCAATGACTATGAGCGTGCCGCGCACCGAAGTCGCTGCGCGTTCCAGCGCTCTCCCCCACTCATCCTCACACTTGTGTGATTTGGAGCGTTCGCGTGCCTGTGCCGAATTTTGTTACTTCCGGGCTGTTTGCCGTCGAAGACATTGTCATCGCCGTGAACCCCTTCGCCGTCGCTTCGGCACGGCTCACCGCGGCTGCCGTGCGCGCCGGTGGTCTGGGCGTGCTCGACCTCACCTCGGGGGGGCGCCGTGCCGCGGCACAACTCGCGCTCGCGGAGGAGTGGTCGGCCGCCGGATTCGGTGTACGACTGGCCGACAACGATGCCTTTCCCGCGCGGGAGCTGCCCGCCGCCGTCCACACGGTCCTGCTGACCAGCGACGCCTCGTGCACGCCCGCCGAGTTCCCCGGCCGCCGCGTGCTCGTCGAGGTGACCGGTCGTGAGCAGGCCCTGACGGCCGCCGCGGCCGGAGCCCACGGGCTCATCGCCCGGGGTCACGAGGCCGGCGGCCCCATCGGTGAACTGAGCACCTTCGTGCTGGTGCAACAGCTGCTCGCCGACCCGGAGCTGGACCTGCCGGTCTGGGCCTGCGGCGGTGCCGGCCCGCACACCGCGGCTGCCGTCGTCGCCGGTGGGGGCGCTGGTGTCGTCCTCGACACCCAGCTCGCCCTGCTCTCCGAGGCCGAGTCCGAGCTGCCCGCCGAGACCATCACCCTGCTGGCCGGGCTCGACGGCTCCGAGACCACCGTGGAGGACGGCCGCCGCGTCGTACGACGCCGCAGGCCCGGCGCCGTACCCGCCGAGGGCGACTCCCCGGCCCCCGAGATCGGCCAGGACGGCTTCCTCGCGGCCCGCTTCCAGGAACGGTGGGGCACCGTCCACGCGGCGGTGCGCGGGATACGCGACTCGGTCCTCGACGCCCTGAAGAACGCCGGTCCCGCGCTCGCCCCCGGCGGCGTCGGCAGCCAGGCGCTCGGCACCCAGCTACCGGTGGCCCAGGGGCCGATGACCCGCGTGAGCGACCAGGCCGCCTTCGCGGCCGAGGTGGGCCGCGCGGGCGCACTGCCCTTCATCGCCCTCGCGCTCTCCGGCGCCGAGCAGACTCGCGCCGTCCTCGAGGAGACCCGGGACGCACTCGGCGACAAGCCGTGGGGCGTCGGTGTCCTCGGATTCGCCGACGAGGAGATCAAGGCCGCCCAGCTCGACGTCGTACGAGAGATCCGCCCCTCCCACGCGATCATCGCGGGCGGCCGTCCGGCGCAGGCCGCCGCGCTGGAGGAAGTGGGCATCTCCACCTTCCTGCACGTGCCGTCGCCGGGGCTGCTCAAGCAGTTCCTGGAGGCGGGCGCACGCAAGTTCATCTTCGAGGGCGCCGAGTGCGGCGGCCATGTCGGTCCGCGCAACAGCTTCCCTCTGTGGGAGGCGCAGCTCGGCGTACTCGACGACTTCCTGGCGGGCACAAAGAAGGCCAAGGCCGCCGAACTGCAGCTGCTGTTCGCCGGCGGGGTGCACGACGAGCGGTCGGCCGCCATGGTCACCGCTCTCGCCGCGCCACTCAGCGCGCAGGGTGCCGCCGTCGGCGTACTGATGGGCACGGCGTATCTGTTCACCGAGGAGGCCGTGACCGCGGGCGCGGTGCTGCCGCTGTTCCAGCAGCAGGTGATCGACGCCGAGCGCACCGATCTCCTGGAGACCGCTCCCGGACACGCCACCCGCTGCGTGAACAGCCCGTTCACCGACGAGTTCGCGGCCGTCAAGGAGGACCTCGCTGCCCGCGAGATCCCCGGCCGGGAGGCCTGGGAACAGCTGGAGCAGCTCAACGTCGGGCGACTGCGACTGGCCAGCAAGGGCATCGAGCGGGTCGCAAGCGGCCTGAGCGCGGTCGGCGAGGAACGGCAGCTCGCCGAGGGCATGTTCATGGCCGGCGAGGTCGCCGTGCTGCGCTCCGAGGTCACCACCGTCGCCGCGCTGCACACGGCGGTCACCACCGGTGCGGCGCACTTCCTCACGGCGCGGCTGCGCGGCCTGGGTATCGAGGAGCCGGCCGCCCCGGCCGCCCCCGAGCCGCTCGACATCGCCATCGTCGGCATGGCCTGCATGTTCCCCGGCGCCCCCGACCTGGCCACCTTCTGGGCCAACGTCCTCGCCGGCGACGACGCGGTCACCGAGGTACCCGCGACCCGCTGGGACACGGACCTCTATCACGACCCGGACGGCGTGGGTGAGAAGACGCCGTCCCGCTGGGGCGGCTTCCTCCCCGAGATCCCCTTCGAGCCGCTGCGGTACGGCATTCCGCCGGCCTCGCTGCCCGCCATCGAGCCCGTGCAGCTACTGGCCCTCGAAGCCGCGCGCCGCGCACTCGACGACTCCGGCTACGGGAGCCGGACCTTCGACCGGGCCCGCACGTCGGTCGTGTTCGGCGCGGAGGCCGGCAGCGACCTGTCGAACGCCCTGACGCTGCGTTCCGTACTGCCCGCCTACCTGGGCGACCTGCCGCCCGCGCTCGACGAGCAGTTGCCGCGCCTGACCGAGGACTCCTTCCCGGGCATCCTGGCCAACGTCATCTCCGGCCGGATCGCCAACCGTCTCGACCTCGGCGGCGCCAACTACACGGTGGACGCGGCCTGCGCGTCCTCCCTCACCGCAGTCGACGTGGCCTGCAAGGAACTGACCAGCGGTACCAGCGACATGGTGCTGTGCGGCGGCGCCGACATGCACAACGGCATCAACGACTACCTGCTCTTCGCCTCCGCGCACGCCCTCTCGCCCTCCGGCCGCTCCGCCCCCTTCGACAGCACGGCCGACGGCATCGCGCTCGGCGAGGGTGTCGGCTGCGTCGTCCTCAAGCGGCTCTCCGACGCGGAGCGCGACGGCGACCGGGTCTACGCGGTCATCAAGGGCGTCGGCAGCGCCAGTGACGGCCGGGCCCTCGGCCTCACCGCGCCCCGGCCCGAGGGCCAGTACAACGCGCTGGCCCGGGCCTACCGAAACGCCGGTGTCTCGCCCGCCGAAGTGGGTCTCGTCGAGGCGCACGGCACCGGCACCGTCGTCGGTGACCGCACCGAACTCGGCTCCCTCACCAGGGTGTTCGAGGATGCCGGTGCCAAGCCCGGCAGCTGCGCGCTCGGCTCGGTCAAGTCGCAGATCGGGCACACCAAGTGCGCCGCCGGTCTCGCCGGGCTCATCAAGACCTCGCTCGCCCTGCACACCGGCGTGAAGCCGCCGACCCTGCACCTCACCGAGCCGAACCCGGCCTGGGACGCGCAGAGCAGCCCGTTCGCCTTCCACGCCGAGGCCCGTCCCTGGGCGGCGGCTCCGGCCGAACGCGTCGCCGGAGTCAGTGCGTTCGGCTTCGGTGGCACCAACTTCCATGTCGTCCTGCGTGCTTACCAGGACGGTCCGCCGCCCGTCACGGCGGCCCAGCAGTGGCCCGCCGAACTGTTCACCTTCCGGGGCTCCGACCGGGCCACGGCCGTACGTGCCGCCGCTGATCTGCTCGCCCTCGTCGAGGGGGACTCCGGCCCGTACGAGCCTTGGCGGCTGCGGGACTTCGCGCTCGCCGCGTCCCGGCGCGCCGAGTCCGTCGCCACGCGTGGCGCGCGGGTCTGGATCGCGCTCGTGGCCGAGTCGACGCAGGACCTGACGGCGCTGCTGCGCCGGGCCGTGGCGGGTGAACACGCGCCGAAGGAAGGCCTGTTCGCCGCCGACGACACCGAGCCCGGCGACCTGGCGCTGCTCTTCCCCGGACAGGGCAGCCAGCGGCCCGGGATGTTCGCCGAACTGTTCGTGGCCTTCCCCGAACTCCAGCGTCATCTGCGGCTCGACGAGGACACGGCGCGGGTGCTCTTCCCGCCGACCGCCTTCAACGACAAGAGCCGCAAGGAGCAGCAGGAGCGGATCACCGACACCACCGTCGCGCAGCCCGCCCTCGGTATCACCGCACTCGCCGCACACCAGCTCCTGAGCCGGGCCGGCGTACGGCCCGCGATGGCCGCCGGACACAGCTATGGAGAACTGGCGGCACTGGCCGCGGCGGGCGCTCTCGCACCCGACGTGCTGCTGCGGGCCAGCCGCGACCGGGCCGCCGCCATCCTGGGCGCCACCGGTGACGGCGACCCCGGCACCATGGCCGCCGTCGCCGGAGGCGAGCCGGAGGTCGCGGCAGCCCTCGTGGACGCGGGCCTCTCCGGAACAGTGGTGACGGCGAACCGGAACTCGCCCCGCCAGACAGTGATCTCGGGTCCCACCGAGGACATCCTCACCGCCGTGGAGCGGCTGAAGGCGCACGGGCTCAGCGCGAAGCGGATTCCGGTGGCGTGCGCGTTCCACAGCCCGCTGGTCGCCGCGGCCGGCGAGACGTTCGCCGAGGTGCTGGCCGAAGTCCCGGTCGGCGTAACCGACTTCCCGGTGTGGTCGAACCGCACCGCCGAGCGCTACCCCGAGTCGCCCGAGGCGATCCGGGCCGAACTGGCCGCCCAGATCGGCGCACCCGTCCGGTTCGCCGACCAGATCGAGGCCATGTACGAGGCCGGGGCGAGGATCTTCGTCGAGGCCGGCCCCGGCGCGGTGCTCACTCGGCTGGTGAACAAGATCCTCGGCGACCGGCCGCACCGGACGGTCGCGCTGGAGGACGGCCCGCGCAGCGGGCTCACCGGTTTCCTTTCCGCTCTCGCCCAACTGGCCGTCGCCGGCGTCGACATCAGGACCGCCTGGCTCTTCCAGGGCCGGGACGCGGTCACCGCCGACGCCCGTGCCACCCGCCGCAAGCGCGCCGCGTGGACCGTCGACGGACATCTGCTCCGCTCCGCGGACGGCGCTCTCCCCGCCGCCGCACTCCATCCCGCCCAGCGTCTCCCGGAGGCCCTCGTGACCCACAGCACGTCAGCCGGACCGGTGGCCGCCACCGGGTCCGAGGCTCTTATCACCGAGTTCCTGCGGACGAGCCGGGAGATGATCGCGGCTCAGCGGGATGTGATGCTGGGGTATCTGGGGACGGATCCAGGGGTACGGCCGATATCTCCCGCCCCGCTCGCCTATGCGGACGCTCCCGCCCGCGTCACGTACGCGGACGCGCCCGTCACCGTGACCGCACTGCCCGCCGTCCCTGCTCAGCGGCCTGCCGCGAGTCCGGTGCCGGCCCTGGCGGCGGCGCCCGCCGGTGTCTCGGTGCTGTCGGTCGTGCTCGACGTGATCGGTGAACGCACGGGATACCCCGTCGACATGATCGAACCGGACCTCGACCTGGAAGCCGACCTCAGCGTCGACTCCATCAAGCGCGCCGAGATCGCCGGAGAGCTGGCAGGCAGACTGGGCCTGACCGCAACAAGCGAGACCGACGTGGAGGAGCTGGCGAAGGCCCGTACCGCCGCCGCCATCACCGCCCTGGTCGAGCGGTTCACCGGGCCCGGATCGGCTCCCGTCCCGGCGCCCGCTGTCACTGCCACCGCCGGAGCCGAGATACCCAGCGTCGAGTCCGTCCTCGCGCTGGTGCTCGACGTCATCGGTGAGCGGACGGGATACCCGGTCGACATGATCGAACCGGACCTCGACCTGGAAGCCGACCTCAGCGTCGACTCCATCAAGCGCGCCGAGATCGCCGGAGAGCTGGCAGGCAGACTGGGCCTGACCGCGACGGGTGACACCGACGTGGAGGAGCTGGCGAAGGCCCGTACCGCCGCGGGGATCGCCGCGCTGCTGGCGGGCGTCCGGGGTGGGGCAGCCCCCGCCGAGGCACCGGCGGCAGCGACCGCCGTGGCCGTGGTCGAGCCCGTGGAAACCGCTGCGGACTCGCCCGCCGTCGTGGTGGCTCCCAAGCGTCTCGTCATGCAGGAGTTCGACCTCTCCCCCGCCGTCCCGGCCGAGGGTGAGCTGACCGGCCGTAGCTTTCTGATCCTGGGCGAAGGACCGGTGGCCGACGCGGTGGCCGCCCTCCTCCCCACGCACGGAGCCAAGACCGTGACCGCCGACGAGCCTCCGGCCGGGCGCAGTTTCGACGGGCTGATCCACGTCGTCGCGGCGGACGGCCGGCTCGTCCTGCCGGATGTCTTCTCCGCCTACCAGCAGGTACTGGCGGACAGCCCGCGCTGGGTGCTGGCCGCCGGCGCCTCGGCCGGACTGCGTGGTTTCTTCCGGTCGGTCGCACGCGAGTACCCCGACACGGTCGCCCGGGTCGTCGAGCACAACCCGGGCACCGCGCCCAAGGACATCGCCGCCGATCTCGTCGCCGAACTCACCGCTCCCGACCGCGAGCCGGTCGTCCTGCGCGCTCCCGGCACCCGTCGCGGACTGCGGATGACCGAGGAGGGCCTGGGCCTGCTCGGCAGCACCGGTGCGGGACCGGCCGGGGACGGCGCCGCCGAGGCCACCGCACTCGGCCTCGACTCCGACTCGGTCGTGCTCCTGGTGGGCGGCGCGCGCGGGATCACCGCCCGCTTCGCCGCCACCCTCGCCGGGGCGAGCCGCTGCCGGATCGAACTGTTCGGCCGTACCCCCCTTGCCGAGGGCACGGAGGACCCCGCCCTCGCCGCCGCGAGCACCGCGGGCGAACTGCGGACCGCGCTCATCGCGGGCGGACTGCGGGTGCCCGCCGAGATCGAGCGGGCGATCGGCCGGATCCAGGCCGAACGCGAGGTGCGTGGCACACTGCGCAAGCTCACCGGGCTCGGCTCCCAGGTGCGCTACCGCGCCGTCGACGCACTGGACAGTGAGGCCGTACGCGGAGCGATCAAGGAGATCCACGCCGAGTACGGCAGGCTCGACGGCGTCGTGTACGCGGCGGGTGTGATCGAGGACAAGCTGATCGCGGAGAAGACCCCCGAGTCGTACGACAGGGTGTTCCGCACGAAGGTCGACGGGGCGCGTGAACTGCTCGACGCCATAGGCGAGTTGGCGGACGGGCCGCGGTTCGCGGTGTTGTTCGGCAGCATCGCGGCGACCCTCGGCAACCGCGGCCAGTCCGACTACGCCGCCGCCAACGACGCCCTGGAAACCCTCGGCACCGACTGGGCGGCCGACGGCGAGGGCCGCCGCGGGCTGACCGTCCACTGGGGCCCGTGGGCACCGACGGGCGAAGGCAACCACGGCATGGTCACGCCGGAGCTCATGCGCCACTACGCGAGCCGCGGCATCCAGCTCATCGATCCCGACGAGGGCACCATGAGCCTGCTGCGCGAACTGGCCTGGGGCCCCGAGGGCGACACCGCCGTCGTCTACACCGCCTCCGGCTGGTGAACCTGATGACAGGATCACGCGCCGAACCCATCGCCATCGTCGGGATGTCGGTGCTCTTCCCCGGCGCCCCCGACCTCGCCACCTACTGGCAGAACCTGGTCGCCGGCACCGACGCCATCACCGAGGTCCCGCCGGGCCGCTGGGACGTCGAGGAGCACTACGCTCCCGGCGCCGAGCCGCGCGCCGACCGCGTCTACTGCCGACGCGGCGGCTTCGTGGACGAGCTGGCCGAGGTGGACGTCACCGAGTTCGGGATCATGCCGGCCGCGGTGCCGGCCACCGAGCCCGACCAGCTCATCGCGCTGAAGGTGGCCGCGCAGGCCATCGCCGACGCGGGGGGCGCGGACCGGCTGCCCGTCGACCGGCACCGGATCGGCGTGGTGCTCGGCCGGGGCGGCTACCTCACCCCCGGCCTGGTCAGGCTCGACCAGCGGGTCCGCACCGCGAGCCAGCTGGTACGGACCCTGGGCGAGCTGCTGCCCGACCTGGGCGCCGACCAACTGGAAGCGGTACGGCAGGCGTTCACCGACCGGCTCGGTCCCGAGGCGCCGGAGTCCTCGATCGGGCTCGTGCCCAACCTGGCCGCGTCCCGGCTGGCCGGGCGGCTCGACCTGCGCGGTCCGGCGTACACCGTGGACGCCGCCTGTGCCTCCTCGCTCATCGCCGTCGACCAGGCGGTGCGTGAACTCGCCAGCGGGCGCTGCGACGTGATGCTCGCGGGTGGGGTGCACCACTGCCACGACATCACCTTCTGGAGTGTGTTCAGCCAGCTCGGGGCGCTCTCGCCGAGCGAGCGCATCCGGCCGTTCCACAAGGGTGCGGACGGTGTGCTGATCGGTGAGGGCACCGGCGTCGTCGTCCTCAAACGGCTCGCCGACGCCGAGCGCGACGGCGACCGGATCTACGCCGCCATCACCGGGACCGGCATCGCCTCCGACGGACGTACGACCAGTCTGATGGCCCCGGACTCCGGCGGCCAGGTCCGCGCGGTACGGCAGGCCTGGGAGGCCGCCGGGCTCGACCCGGCGGCGCCCGGTTCGATCGGGCTCCTGGAGGCGCACGGCACCGCCACCCCGGCCGGTGACGGGACCGAACTCACCACGCTGGCCGAGGTGTTCGGGCCGCCGCCGGAGGAGGTGAGCGCGGACCGGCCGGCCGCCGTCATCGGCTCGGTGAAGTCGATGATCGGGCACACCATGCCCGCCGCGGGCGTCGCGGGGCTCGTCAAGGCCGCGCTCGCCGTCCATCACGGCGTGCTGCCGCCGACCCTGCACTGCGAGGACCCGCATCCGGGGCTGGCCCGCACCCGGTTCACCCCGATCGACACCGCTCGCCCGTGGCAGGCCGACGAACGGCAGCCCGTACGCCGCGCCGCCGTCAACGCCTTCGGGTTCGGCGGCATCAACGCGCATGTGGTGATCGAACAGGTCGCGGCGAAGCCGGTGGCCAGCCTCACCGAGGTCTACGAGCCGGAGCCGGTGCTGCGGCTGACCGCGCCGACCGCCGAGGCGATGGCCGCGCTGCTGGACCGCGACGACGCCACGGTCCTCGCGGCCGGTCTCGACGAGCGTGCGGTCGCGTCGGGCTCCGACCCGGTACGGCTCGCGATCGTCGGACCCACGGCGAAGCGGCTGGCGCTGGCGCGCAAGGCGGTCGCCAAGGGCAAGGGCTGGCGCGGCCGCAACGACGTGTGGTTCGTGCCGCGCCCGCTCCTTGGCCCCGGCGGCGGGAAGCTCGCGTTCGTCTTCCCGGGCCTTGAGGCCGAGTTCACGCCCAACTCCGCGGACATCGCACGGCACTTCGGGCTCACCGCCGTCGCCGAGGCCACCGTCGGAGACGTGGGCCGCCAGGGCACCGGCGTCTTCGAACTGGGCCGACTCCTGGACACCGCGCTGCGCCGGCTCGGTGTCGTCCCCGACGCGCTCGCCGGACACAGCCTCGGCGAGTGGACGGCGATGGCCGCCGCCGGGATCCACGCGCCGGACGAGGTCGACGCCTTCCTCGCCGGCTTCGACCCCGACTCGCTGAGCGTCCCCGGGCTGGCCTTCGCCGTGGTCGGCGCCCCGGCGGAGCAGGTGCTCGCGGAACTGTCCGGCCAGAGTGACGTGGTGCTCTCGCACGACAACGCGCCCAACCAGTCGATGATCTGCGGCCCGGAGACCGCCGTCACCGAACTCGTCGAGCGGTTCCGTGCCCGGGCGGTGATCTCGCAGATCCTGCCGTTCCGCTCCGGCTTCCACACGCCCATGCTGAAGCCGTATCTGGATCCGATCAGGGAGGCGGCGGAGACCTACTCCCTGCACCCGGCACAGCTGCCCCTGTGGTCCGCGACGACCGTCGCCCCCTACCCGGCCGAACCCGACGCCATCCGCGCCCTGTTCGTCCGTCATCTGCTGGAACCGGTCCGCTTCCGGCCGCTGGTCGACACCATGTACGCGGCGGGCTTCCGGGCCTTCGTCCAGCTCGGGGCCGGCCAGCTCGGCTCGCTCATCGACGACACGCTCAACGGGCGCGACCACCTGGTCGTCCCCGCGCACTCGCCGCACCGCTCGGGGCTTCCCCAACTGCACCGCGTGGTGAGCGCGTTGTGGGCGGACGGTGCGGAGCCGCAGCCGGCACTGCTGCTCGGCGCGGCCAAGACCGCGGCTCCTGTGCGGCGGAGCCGCCCCATCAAGCTGGACCTCGGGGGCGCGTCGGTCTCCCTCGACACGCAGACGCGTCGGCGGGTGGGAGCGGCACTGCACCGGACGCCCGTTCCGCAGACGAGCCTGGACCTGGCCGGACTCGGCGAACAGGGCGCCCTGGGTGCGGAGTTGACGGCACTTCTGCGTGACGCCAGCGCACTCGCCTCGGACGTGGTGACGGCGAGCCGACGCAGACCCGGCACTGCCGCGCCCGGCCGTTCCGCCCCCGCCGTTCCGGTTCCCCGGCCTCGTGCCGTCCACCCGGCCGAGGCGGATCCCCGACCCCGTCCCGTCCACCCTCCCGAACCTCTCGAAACCACCCTCCACGTCTCCGTCGAGACCATGCCGTACCTCCTGGACCACTGCTTCTTCAAGCAGCCCGCCCAGGCCGAACCGGCCGACAGCTGGCCCGTCGTCCCCGGCACCACGGTGATCGCCCACCTCATGGACTTCGCCGAGCAGGCCGCGCCCGGTCGGCGCGCGGTGGCCGTCCACGACGTACAGCTGAACCAGTGGGTCACCGCCACCCCGTCGGTCGACATCCCGGTACGGATCGTGCCCGAAGGCCCGGACCGGGTCACCGCCTCGCTCGGCCCCTACGCGAAGGCTGTCGTCGAACTCGCCCCCGATCACGGGCAGTTCACGCCCGTCGCACCCTGGACCTTCCCCGCCGCACAGGAACAGAAGCCCGACTTGACGGCGGCGGAGCTCTACACCCGCCGCTGGATGTTCCACGGGCCGCGGTTCCAGGGTGTGAGCGAGCTGACGGCCGTCGGCGACCGGCATGTGCGTGGCCTCCTCGTCACCCCGCCCGCGCCCGGCGCGCTGCTGGACAACGTGGGGCAGCTGCTCGGCTACTGGATCATGTCCAGACTTCCGGTCCGCACCACGGTGTTCCCGGTAGGCATGAAGGAGATCCGCTTCCACGGACCGCATCCGGCCCCCGGCGAGGAGCTGGAGTGCCTGATCAAGATCACGTCCGTCACCGATGCCGCCCTCGAAGCGGATATGCAGCTGGTCCACCAGGGCCAGGTGTGGGCGGAGTTCACCGGCTGGCAGGACCGCCGTTTCGACAGCAATCCGCGGATTCGCGCGGTGGACCGGGAGCCCGAGCTCAACACCCTTTCCCTGATGCAGCCCGGCGGCTGGGCGCTGGTCCACGAGGAGTGGCCGGACCTGGCCACCCGTGAACTGATCATGCGGAACGTCCTGGCGGGCGAGGAGCGCGAGCAGTACGCGACCCACGCACCGCGAGGCCGACGCCAGTGGCTGCTGGGACGGATCGCGGTCAAGGACGCGGTGCGCCACCTGATGTGGGACGGCGGCGCGGGCCCGCTCTTCCCCGCCGAGTTGCGGGTCGGCAACGACCCGACCGGCAAGCCCTTCGTCACCGGCGGCTATGGCAAGACCCTGCCCGCGCTGCACGTCTCCCTCGCCCACCGCGGCGAGACCGCGGTGGCGATGGCCAGGACCGACGGGCCCTGCGGCATCGACATCGAGGAGATCACCGACCGCCCCGAGGGCACCCTCGTCGTCGCGCTCACCCCGCACGAGCGCGAACTGCTCCGAGCACTCTCCCAGGACACCCCGGAGCGACTCTGGTTCACCCGGTTCTGGGCCGCCAAGGAAGCCGTTGCAAAGGCGCGCGGCACCGGACTCGGCGGCGAGCCCAAACAGTTCGAGATCACCGCGGCGGACGGCGCCCTGCTGACCGTACGCACCGCGGGCGAGGAGTACCTCGTGCGGTATCGCGAGCTGACCACCCCCCAGCCGGCCGGCCAACCCGGCAAGGAGTACGTCGTCGCCTGGACGGCCGTCAATGATCAGGAGAACGCAGATGACCACTGAACTCACCGAACTCGAAGGCACCGTGCGCCTGGCCGCCCCCGACGAGGCGACCGCGCTGGCGGACATCTCGGCCATCCTGCGCACCGTGCTGGAGGAGTACGGGCTCGACGACGCCGAGATCACCCTGGAGACGTCCTTCCACGACGACCTCGAGCTGGAGAGCATCGACCTCGTCACGCTCTCCGCCCAGCTGCGCGAGTTCTACGGCGAGCGCGTCAACTTCGCCGCGTTCATAGCCGACCGCGGCCTGGAAGAGATAATCGCCCTGACCGTCGGCGACCTCGTCGGCTACGTGGTGGGCTCCCTCGCCGTCGCGGAGGTGGGCTGACCATGCCCACGATCCACGTCAACGGAATCGACGTCCACGTCCAGCGTCTGGGCCACACCGGTGACGTGCCGCGTCCCGTCGTCGTCCTCATCCACGGTCTGCTCATCGACAGCCTCGCCAGCTACTACTTCAGCCTCGCCCCGCAGCTCGCCGAAGAAGGCATGGACGTCGTGATGTACGACCTGCGCGGGCACGGCAAGACCACCAGACCGGCGACCGGCTACCGGATCGAGGACTTCGTCACCGACCTGGACGAGCTCCTCGACGCGCTCGCCATCGACCGTCCGGTTCACCTCGTCGGCAACTCCTTCGGCGGCGCCGTCGCGTACGGCATGGCCGCCGCGCACCCCGAGCGGGTCGCCAGCGTCGTCGCCATCGAGGCCGAACCGCCCGCCCGGCCCTGGGCACAGAGCATGTACGAGGGCCTGGTCGGCGAACAGGGCGGCCTGGTGGTCCAGGAGGTCACCGAGTGGCTGCGGGACAACCCGGGCGAGCGCAACGCCCGGCCGTTCCGGGCCGCGGGCAGGGTGCTCGACGAGACGGACCTCGCCCAGGAGATCCCGCGGAGCGACCTCATCGACGAGGACCTCTCCGCGATCCGCTGCCCGGTATTCGCCATCTTCGGCGGTGCGTCGAAGCTCTCCGCACAGACCGCGATGCTGGAGGCCTCACTGGCGGACTGCCGTACCGTCGTGCTGCCCGACCGGGGTCACTCGGTGCTGGTGGAAGCCACCAAGGAGACGTATGTCCTGGTGCGCGACTGGCTGTTCAGCCAGACGCACGCCCTGCGGGAGGCCCGCTAGATGGGCAGGTTCCTCTTCGTGGTGCCTCCGCTGGTCGGGCACATCAACCCGGCGGTGGGCACCGCGGCGACGCTGGCCGCCCGCGGGCACGACGTCGCCTGGGCGGGTCACCCCGAGCTGATCCGGAGCCTCGCGGGAGCCGACGCCGTCGTGTTCCCGTGTGCGTTGCCCGAGGACACACTGTCCCGGCCGGCCGAGCTCAAGGGCCCCGCCGCCTTCCAGTTCCTCTGGGAGAGCTTCCTGATCCCGCTCGCGGACGCGATGGCACCCGGCGTGCGCGCGGCGATCGAGGCGTACGGTCCCGATGTCATCGTCAGCGACCAGCAGGCGGTGGCGGGCGCGCTGATCGCCGAGTCCCTGGGACTGACCTGGGTGACCTCGGCCACCACCTCCGCCGAACTGATCGACCCGCTGGCCGGCATGCCCAAGGTCGCGGCCTGGCTGGACGGACTCCTGGCGGACCTGCGCGCACGGATCGCGGACGGCTCGGGCACGGCGGATCCCCGTTTCTCGCCGCACGGCGTTCTCGCGTTCACCACACGCGCACTGCTCGGCCCGGCCGAACTCCCCGACCAGGTCTGGCTGGTGGGCCCGTCCATAGCCGCCCGCCCGGCAAGTCCCGACGAGTTTCCGTGGAGTTGGCTGGAGGAGTCCACGCTGCCCACCGTCCTCGTCAGCCTCGGCACGGCGAACACGGACGCGGGTGTCCGCTTCCTCAACACGGCCGTGGCGGCGCTGGCCGGGATGGCGGACCGGGTACGTGCCGTGCTCGTCGATCCCGGCGGGGTCGTCGAAGGCCCCGTCGCCGACAACATCCTGGTGCGCCCGCACGTGCCACAACTCGCCCTGCTGGAACGGCTCGACGCCGTCGTCTGCCACGCGGGACACAACACGGTCTGCGAGACGCTGTGGCACGGCGTCCCCCTCGTCGTCGCCCCCATCCGGGACGACCAGCCGATCGTGGCCGGTCAGGTCGTCGACGCGGGAGCCGGCGTACGGCTGCGCTTCGGGCGGGCCGACGCGGCGAAGATCGCTGCCGCGGTCGAGACCGTGCTAGACCCCTCCGGCGGTCACCGCAAGGTGGCCGAGGAGATCGGGGAGTCCTTCCGGGCAGCGGGCGGCAGCGCGGCCGCCGCCACCCGGCTCGAAACACTGCTGGCCGAAGTGGCCGCGACCGGAGTACGAGGCGCATGACCGAGAACAGCCCGTCCACCGCCCAACCAGGCACCCCCTCCGGCTCGTTCGGCGCCCTCATCGGCTACGCGAAGCCGCACTGGCGGGTGTTGTTCCTCTCCCTCGTGCTCACACTCCTCGCCAGCTTCTCGGGTCTGGTCCAGCCGAAGTTCGCCCAGGCGATCCTGGACCGGCTCGACAAGGGCGTCGACGTGGCCGAGCCGGTCGCGCTGCTCGCCGCGTTCCTGGCCGCCGGCGCCGTGCTCACCGGGATCAACGCCTGGCTCCAGCAACGGACTTCGGAACGGGTGGTCCGGGAGGTCAGGACCGGTCTGGTGCGTCGGCTGATCCGGCTGCGGGTCTCCGAGCTCGACCAGCGGGCGCCCGGCGACCTCATCGCCCGCGTCACCTCCGACAGCACGCTCCTCAAGAGCGCCGCCACCGAGGGCCTGATCATGACGGTGAACGGCGTACTGACCTTCGCCGGGGCCCTGTTCATGATGGCGACGCTGGACGTACGCCTGCTGGGTGTCACCTTCCTCGTCCTGTGCCTGGTCGGCATCGTGATCACGATGATCCTGCCGCGGATCAAGGCCGCGGTGGCCCGCTCGCAGACGTCCGTCGGTGCGGTCGGCGCGGTGCTCGACCGCACCCTCGGCGCGGCCCGCACGGTCAAGGCCAACGGCGCCGAGGGCCGCGAGACACGTGCCGCCGAGGAGGCGGTCGACGAGGCGTACGCGGCCGGACTGGTCGGCGCCCGCTACAGCGCCCTGGTCACGATGGTCGGCGGCGCCTCCATCCAGACCGCGTTCCTCGTGGTACTCGGCGTCGGCGGAGCCTTCGTCGCGAACGGCACCATGTCCGTCTCCGAGCTGATCGCCTTCCTGCTGTACGTGTTCTTCCTGGCGAGTCCCGTCTCCCAACTCGTCGGCGGCGCCGCCCAGCTCCAGCAGGGGCTCGGCGCGGTGGGCCGGATCCAGGAGGCCACCGGACTGCCGATCGAGGACGACATCGACTTCCCCGCGGTCACCGCCTTCGGCCCGCCGCCGGACATCGAGCTGACCGACGTCGAGTTCACCTACCCCGGCCGCCCCCCGGCGCTGCGCGGCGTGAGCTTCACCGTCCCCGGCGGCACCCAGACCGCGCTGGTCGGTCTGTCGGGCGCCGGCAAGACCACGCTCTTCTCGCTCCTCCAGCGCTTCTACGAGCCGACCGCGGGCTCGATCAGGATCGGCGGCCAGGACATCTCCACCCTGCCGCGCGGCGAGGTACGACGCCGTATCGCGTACGTCGAGCAGGACTCCCCCGTCATGTCCGGCACCCTCCGCGAGAACCTGCTC
Source organism: Streptomyces sp. NPDC087263 (assembly GCF_044744645.1). Taxonomy (NCBI): domain Bacteria; kingdom Bacillati; phylum Actinomycetota; class Actinomycetes; order Kitasatosporales; family Streptomycetaceae; genus Streptomyces; species Streptomyces sp. NPDC087263. Next base: position 193,497 of record NZ_JBIUYT010000003.1, on the reverse strand, counting down.
TACGCCGCGCCCGAGGCGACCGCCGAGGAGCTGTCCGAGGTTCTGGCCGTCACTCGCCTCGACAGCCTGGTGGGCCGCCTGCCCATGGGCCTGGACACGGCGGTGGGCCCGCGCGGCGTCACGCTCTCCGGCGGCGAACGCCAGCGCCTCGCCATCGCCCGCGCCCTGCTGCGCCGCCCCCAGGTACTGCTGCTCGACGAGGCGACGGCCCAGCTCGACGCCCGCAACGAGCAGGCACTGAGCGAACTGGTCGGCCGTACCGCCGGGCAGTGCACGGTCCTCCTCATCGCGCACCGGCTGTCCACGGTGACCGGGGCCGACCAGATCGTGGTCCTGGAACACGGTGACGTCCGCGCGATCGGCACCCACCGCACCCTCGTCGACGACGACGAGCTCTACCGGGAACTCGCGGCGACGCAGCTCCTGGCGGCCGAACCCCAGGTGTAAGGGCCGACTCTTGGCTGCCGAACCCCAGATCTGGGGGTCGGCAGCCGGGAAGCTCCGGCGGAGATCCGTGGTTGACGTCCCTGACGACGACAACGACCGAACTCCGCCGGAGCACTCATGCCGAGCCCGCACCAGCCGCCCGCCGCACCGGGGCCGCGCCCTGAAGCCGTGCGCTTCTCCGTGCTCGACCGCTCCCGCACCCGTGAAGGGCACGCCACTCCCGAGGCCCTGCGGGACACCGTACGGCTGGCTCAGGACCTGGAGGCGCTCGGCTATCACCGGTTCTGGGTCGCGGAGCACCACGGCGTGCCGGGAGTCGCCGGCTCCGCCCCGACCGTACTGGCCGCCGCGGTCGCCGCCGCCACCCGCACGATCCGGGTCGGCACCGGCGGCGTGATGCTGCCGAACCACCAACCGCTGGTCGTGGCCGAGCAGTTCGGCGTCCTGGAGTCCCTGTTTCCCGGCCGGATCGACATGGGCCTGGGCCGTTCCGTCGGCTTCACGGACGGGGTGCGCAAGGCGCTCGGCCGGGAGAAGGACGACGCCGAGGACTTCGCGGCACAGCTCGCCGAACTCCTCGACTGGTTCCGCGGCACGTCGTCGACCGGCGTCCACGCCCGCCCCTCCGAAGGCCTGACCGTGCCTCCCTTCGTACTCGCCATGGGCGAGGGCGCCACCATCGCGGCGCGGGCCGGCCTGCCCATGGTCATCGGCGACCTCAGGGACCGCGACAGGATGCGGCGCGGGATCGACCGATACCGCGAGACGTTCCGCCCCTCCCTCTGGGCCCCGGAGCCGTACGTCGTGATCTCCGGCACGATCGCGGTCGCCGCGACCCCGCAGGACGCCCGCCGCCTGCTCCTCCCGGAGGCCTGGTCGATGGCGTACTCCCGCACCCATGGCACCTTCCCGCCCCTGCCGCCCGCCGAACGGGTCGAGGCCCTGCCGATGACCCCCAAGGAGCGGAGTTTCTACGAGTCCGGCCTCACCGGTCACATCACCGGCACGGAGGAACAGGTGGCCCACGACCTGGAAACCCTCATCAAGGAAACCGGCGCCCAGGAAGTCCTGGTCACCACCAGTACGTACGACCGGGACGCCCTCCTGGACTCGTACCGGAGGCTCGCCCGGGTAGCGGGACTGACGGCGGCCTGAGGCCCTGCCGTCGTACTCCCCACGGAGCACGACGGCCCTTTCTCTCGCGCGCTCTCTCAATCCCCGTAGGGATGAGCGTGCGGACCCGGTGACCGCAGTCCTCCTTGCGCCGCGCGGGCCAGGTCACGGCGGTCGCTGTGGTCGCCCGGTGCGAGTACGGGTCGCAGGTCCAGCTCGGCCACCAGGGCTCGGGCCGCGACGACACGCCACACCGAGGTGAGGAGGGAATCGCTCCCGACGAACGCGGGCGCGGTGCTCGCCGCTCCCCCGGCCAGGCGGTAGTGGATGCGTACCGGCTGGACGGGCACCTCGGCGTCGAGCGCGGCCTGGAACACGGCCCGCCGGAAGTAGCCCTGTGCCCGGCCGCACCAGGTGCTGCCCTCGGGGAACACCACCGTCGTCGACCCGGCACGGAGGGTGTCCGCGATGCGCGCGACCGTCTGCGGCAGTGCGCGCAGCCGGTCGCGCTCGATGAACAGCGCGCCGCTGCTCGCGGTCAGCGCGCCCGCCACGGGCCACTGCCGGATCTCGGCCTTGGCGATCATCCGCCCGGGACGGACCGCAGCGAGCAGTGGGATGTCCATCCAGGAGATGTGGTTGGCGACCACCAGCAGGCCGCCGGCGGGAGGAGGGGAACCGGTGATCCGCAGGCGCACGCCGGCGGCCCGGACCATCGTCCGGCACCACATCCTGATGAGCCGGTCGCGCGGCGCGGCCTGGATCCTGCCGACGACCGGGATCAGCACGATCCCGAAGGTGAGCACGAACAGGAGCGTGGCCAGCCGCAGTACGGCGAGCGGTACGGCGGCCGTCGACCCCGTGGAGTCCACGCAGCGGCGCGGGGTGCACGGGGCGCTGGGCAGCCAGGCGCTGGTGGGCGTCCGGACGGGCCGGAAGGTGACCGGCCGTACGTCGGCCCGGCGAGGCGACGGCACCTTCGTGGTGCCGGCCGGGAGGGCCGCCTTGGCGACAGCCGGGTTGACGAGCGCCGCCGTGTCACGGCGAGGGCGCAGGATCACACCCACCCGGGACGCGCGGAGGACCCCGTTGCGGGTGGCGGCGCCTATGACGCCGGTGCGGGAGGCGTTCATCAGGCCGGTACGAGCGAGAGGAAGTGCCGCAGATAGCGCGGGTTGACCTTGCGCATCGACAGCAGCACATACAGGTCGGCGACACCGAAGTCCGCGTCGTGCGCGGGCTCCGCGCACACCCAGGCACCGAGGCGCAGATAGCCGCGCAGCAGCGGGGGCAGTTCGGTGCGCGCGGGCCGGGCGACGCCCTCGGCGCTCCAGGGCAGCAGCGGCCGTACGCGGTACTCCTCGGGCGCGAGGTGCTTGGCCTTGACCCGGTCCCAGGTGCCCGCGGCGAGCGGGCCGCCGTCGGCGAGCGGGATGGAGCAGCAGCCGGCCAGCCACTCGTGGCCGCCCTCGACCATGTAGCGCGCTATCCCGGCCCAGATGAGACCAATGACGGCGCCGTCGCGGTGGTCGGGGTGCACGCAGGAGCGGCCGACCTCGACGAGCCCGGAGCGGATGGCGGCCAGCGGGCCGAGGTCGAACTCGCTTTCCGAGTAGAGGCGTCCGGCGACGGCGGCCCGCTCGGGCGGCAGCAGGCGGTAGGTTCCGACGACCTGACCGGTCTCCGTTTCACGGACCATGAGGTGATCGCAGTAGGCGTCGAAGACGTCGATGTCGAGACCCGGTTGGGGGGTGGTCAGCAGGGCGCCCATCTCCCCCGCGAACACCTCGTGACGCAGCCGCTGTACGGCGCGGACGTCGTCCTCGTCGCGGGCGAGGGTCACGGTGTAGCGGGTGGGGGCGGTCGACAGTGGGGGGCTGTCGAGCGTGGATACGCCGGTCATGGCACTCTCCTGGTCACGGGCCGGTTCGGCGGAGCGGTGGCAGCCCGGATCTGTTCGGTCTGCGCGCTCCTGTTCTTCCGACGCCGGTTGGCCTGCGCGTGACCTGTGCCGAGAGCCAGGATGTGAGGATGCTGAATGGCAGGGGCCGGCAAGGACGGGCGCCCGTACGGAATCCGCGCGGTGGGATGACGCACCGCTGAGCCGCTCCTCGGAATTGACGAGGAACGACGACGGCCGTGCCCCGATCCGCGGAGGAACGGATCACGGGCCGCCCTCACCCGGCAGTTGTCCGAAGGGGACCTGGACGAGCTCGGCTTCGCCACGGAGTTGATGCTCAGCGAACTGATCACCCATGCCATTCGACATGCCACCGGACCCATCCGGGTGCGCATGCCCCGTGCCAGAGCCTGATCTGCGAAGTGTCCGACACCAGCAGTACCTCACCCCATCTGCGACGTGCGGCCATCACCGACGAGGGCGGACGCGGCTTGTCCTCGTCGCCCACCTCGCCCAGTGCTGGTGGACCCATTACACCGCCGACGGCAAGGTCATCTGGACTGAACAGGATCTTTGGCTCCTACGGTTCTCCGCCGCGCCGCACAGGTGGCCGGGAGGCGGGCGGGCGCCGACCCCGACGGACAGCACGCGGCAATGTGGGCCGTCGTCCCGGACGGCGTCCGGGATTTCCCGAACGCCACCTTTTCGGCAACGGTCCAGTTTCCTCTGGGTGTCCGGGACCTCTGTGACGGCGGGGTTTGTTGCGTCCCCGTAAGAACGCCATGACGTTTTGTGCGTGGCTACTGACGCATCCGTGAGGCGTTCATAGGGTGAGCGCCACTTGGTCCGACCATCGGACCATTCACCTCACCTCCTCCAACGAACCAGAGGAATGCACCCATGCGCCCCCTTCTGCCGATAGCCGCGGCGTCCGCCGCCTCCCTCACCCTCCTGACGGCCTGTGGCGCCGGGTCGACGTCGAACTCCGCGGACTCGCCCGCCACCTCCGCTTCGCCCGCCTGCAAGGGACTACAGACCGCCGACCCGGATCTCGTGGGCAGGACACTCACCAACGCGCTCAATCCGCACACGCCCGGCTACGAGGCGCTCGACCCCAACGATCCGAGCAGATACGTCGGGTTCGACATCGATCTCGGCACGGCTCTGGGCAACTGTCTCGGCTTCAAGCTCGACTACAAGCCAGTTGCCTTCCCGGCACTGCTGCCCACGCTGCAGAGCGGTCAGGCCGACCTCGTCATCTCCGACATCTACGCCACCGAGGAACGGGCCAAGGCAGCGGACTTCGTCACCTACTCGAAGGTCTACGACGGGGTGCTGGTCCGGAAGGGCAACCCGAAGAAGCTCACCGGCATCAACACCTCCCTGTGCGGAGCCACCGCCGCGCTCAACACCGGGTTCGTCGAGGTGCCCCTCGTCCAGAACCTGGCCGGCGCGTGCAAGGAAGCCGGCCGTCCGGCTCCGCAGGTGCAGCTGTACGACAACAACGCCCAGTGCATCCAGGCCATCCTCGCCGGCCGCGCGGACACCTACATCAACGACGTCAACACGGTGACCCAGGCGGTCGAGGCGCACCCGGACGAGCTGGGCAAGGCGACCGCCGTGACGCTGCCCTACTCCATCGGCATCGCCGTACCGAAGGGCAAGACCCAGTTCCGCGACGCCATCAAGGCCGCTCTCGTGGAGATCCAGAAGGACGGCACACAGACGAAACTGCTCAAGAAGTGGTCGCTCGAGACGGGCACCCTGGAGGCGCCGCGGCTGGTGACCGGCTGATGGACCGGTTCCTCCACTACCTCGAACTGCCGTATCTGCTGCAGGGCATCCTGGTCACCCTGGAGCTGACCGCGCTGGGGCTGCTCGGCGGCCTGGTACTCGGCTTCGTCCTGGCGAGTATGCAGCTGTCCCGGCACCGGTCGCTGTCCGCGGTGGCGCGCGGATACACGATCATCTTCCGCGGCACCCCGCTGATCCTCCAACTGGTCTTCGCCTACGACGCGTTGCCGCACCTTGGTCTGACGCTCAGCCCTCTGACGGCGGCGGGGCTCGCGCTCGCGGCCAACGAGGCCACCTTCATCGCGGAGGTCTTCCGGTCCGGCGTACTCGGGGTGGACAAGGGCCAGGTCGTCGCCGGCCAGGCGCTCGGGATGACGCCGCTCGTGACCATGAGGCGTGTCATCGCTCCGCAGGCGGTACGCCTCATGGTCCCGGCTCTCGGAAACGAGGCCGTGACGACACTCAAGAACTCCTCACTCGCCTCCTTCATCGCCGTCCAGGAACTGACCCTGCGCAGCACCCAACTCGCCTCCTCCACCTTCGACTTCTTCTCCGTCTTCTTCGCGTCCGGCGTCATGTATCTCGTCCTCACCGGCGGCATCAGCGCCATCCAGCTGGCCGCCGAACGCGCGCTCGACCTGGACCGCCCCGCCTCCCGGTCGTGGCTACTCCGGCTGCTGCCGATCCGCCGGCCCGCCGCCACGCCGGAACCGGTGGCAGCAGCGACGAAGAGCGCCGTCGCCGACGACGATCCATGGGTGCCGCCGACGCCACCCGAGCCGTGGGAGCGTGAAGCCCGCGTGGCCGCACTCGACGGAGCGCCGGCCGCGGTCGAGGTCCACTCCCTGCACAAGAACTACGGAGAGCACGTCGTACTCGACGGGCTGGACATGACCGTCCGTACCGGCGAGGTCGTGGCCCTGCTCGGCCCCAGCGGGTCCGGCAAGAGCACCCTGCTGCGCAGCATCAACCACCTGGAGGAGGCGGACTCGGGGTCTGTCCTGATCGGCGGCCGCCGCATCGGCTACCGCGAGGACGGCAAGCCGCTCTCCCCCGCCAGGATCGCGCAGACCCGCGCGGAGGTCGGTGTGGGCATGGTGTTCCAGCACTTCAATCTCTTCAGCCACCTCACCGCCCTCGAGAACGTCGCCGGACCACTGCGGTGGGTCCACCGGATACCGGCCGACGAGGCGGAACGCAGGGCAGCCGAGCTGCTCGAACGGGTCGGTCTCGCTCACCGGGCGGACGCCCTGCCGCGGCACCTCTCGGGCGGGCAGCAGCAGCGCGTGGCCATCGCCCGCGCGCTCGCGCCGAGTCCCCGGGTACTGCTGCTCGACGAGCCGACCTCCGCCCTGGATCCGGAACTCGTCCACGAAGTACTCGAGGTGATCCGCACCCTCGCCCGAGAGGACGGACTGACCATGCTCATCGCCACCCACCAGCTGCGCTTCGCCCAGGAGGTCGCCGACCGCGTGGTGTTCATCAGCAACGGCTCGGTCACCGAAGAGGGGCCCGCCGAGGAACTCCTCACCCGCCCCAGGCATCCGGCAACCGCCCGGTTCCTGCGGGTCATGGGAGCGCAGACCATAGGAGGGGTCGCATGACAGTCCCAGCCGATGTCCCGGCGGGGAAGGAGACCTTCGTCTTCTCGCCCGAGGACGGCGTGCCCCCGCAGGTGGGCCCGTTCGCCCACGCGACCCGCTTCGGATCGCTGGTCTTCGTCACCGGCCAGATGCCCACCGACCCGGCGACCGACCGGTTGGTGGAGGGCGGCGTGCTCGCCCAGGCGGAGCAGGTACGCCGCAATCTGGAGGCCGTGCTCCGGCAGTTCGGCCTCACGCTCGACGACGTGGTGATGGTCCGCGTCTACCTGACCGACTTCGACGACTTCAACGACTTCAACAGGGCCTACGCAACCTGGTTCGACGGCCCCCTGCCGAGCCGCACCTGTGTGGGCGTGACCGGCCTCGCCGTGGGGGCCGCCATCGAGATCGACCTCATCGCCGGCATCCCGGAGAGGAACCACCCATGAGCCTGCCCCTCCTTCAGCCCCACGAGGGGCCCATCTCCGGCCGCCATTACCTGGCGTCGACCGGCGACACGGTCACCTGGGGATGGCTTCCCGCCGAAGGGGCTGCACCGGTCGCCCGGATCGGCTCCGGGGAGACGATCACCGTGGACACTGTGTCCCACGAGGGCATCATGGAGGACCAGGGCAGGGACCCCGTGGCCTTCTTCGGGCAGTTCGGGATCGACCCCACGGACGTGCTGCGCGACGCCGTCGACATCGCCGCCGGTCACCCCGCCCGCGACGCCGGCGGCGACGGACCACACGTCACCACCGGGCCCATCGCGGTCAGCGGGGCGAGACCCGGCGACGTACTGCGGGTCGACTTCCTGGACCTCGTGCCGCGCGCGCCGTACGGCGTCATCTCCAGCAGGCACGGCTACGGCGCTCTGGCCGGGGAGCTCCCCCACCTGCCGCATCCGGGCTTCGTACCCGACCCGGGCGACCCGGAGAAGGCGGGAACCGTCTCCACGTTCTGCCGCGCCGCCGCGGACCTGACGGGCAGCATGCAGGTACCGGGAGGCCGTGAGCTGCGCTTTCCCCTCGCGCCGTTCCTCGGGCTCGTCGGAGTGACGCACGCCGGTACGACTCCGCTGCACTCGGTCCCGCCCGGACCGTTCGGCGGGAACATGGACGTCAAGGACCTCGTTTCCGGCACCAGCCTGTACCTGCCGGTGCAGGTGGACGGGGCCGGGCTGTTCGTCGGAGACCCTCACTACGCCCAGGGGCACGGCGAGGTGGCGCTGACCGCACTGGAGGCCCCACTGCGCGCGACCCTCCGGGCGACGGTGCTGCCGGCGGCGGAGAGCCGCGCCCTGTTGGGGCTGTTGCGGCGGCCCTTCGGTGAGACTCCGGAACACTGGATCGCGCTCGGGCTGCACCGCGATCTCAACGAGGCGTTCCGCGAAGCGGTCCGCGAGGCCCTCCGCGTGCTTGCCGACCTGTACGAGGTACCGACGGACATCGGGTACGCCTATCTGAGCGCCGCCGCGGACTTCGTGGTGAGCCAGGTGGTGGACGACGTCAAGGGCGTCCACTGCCTGATCCGCAAGAGCGACTTCGGCGCGTGGACATGATCGTGGAAGACTGCCGGAACAGAACACGGCCGTGGGCAGGGGCCCAGACCCGGCGTGATCGCACACGGTACGCTGGCTGCACATTCGGCGAGGAGGTAACGGGCATGGGAGTGGCGAAAGTTCCGCCGCTGCGTACCCGTACTCACAGCATCAGTGACGCGCTGGTCGCCCATCTGGAACAGATGATCGCGCTGGGCGAACTCGCCCCGGGTGACAGGCTGCCGTCGGAGCGGGAACTGGCCGAGTCGCTGTCGGTGTCGCGGACCTCGCTGCGGGAAGCCCTGCACCAGCTGGAGGCCAAGCACCTCATCGAGCGGCGGCCCGGCCGCGGCACCGTGGTGCTGGCTCCGCCCACCCAGGTCGACGATCTTTACACCAGTCTGGCCGAGGTGGCCGAGGCCGACCGGCAACTGGGCAATGTGGCCGAGCTGCGGACGGTCATCGAACCGAAGATCGCCGAATTCGCGGCACTGCGCGCCACCAGCGCCGACCTGCTGCAAATGGACGACATCCTGCACGCCACGCACGAGAACCTGCAGGATGCCGAGTCGCTCGAGCTCGACATCCGGTTCCACCTGACGCTGGCCAGGGCGAGTCACAACCCACTGCTGACCGCGCTCACCACGATGGTCAGCTCGTGGACCACGCCCGTGCGCAAGGACTCCCACAGCACGCCGGAAGGACGCCGGGCCTCGCTGGCCGGCCACCAGGCGATCCGTGACGCGATCGAGGCCCGTGACCCGGCGGCGGCAGCCCACGCCATGGTCCTTCACCTCGCCGACGTCGACCAGTTGATCCGGCGCACGCGCGACGAGAGCGCAGCCTCCGCCGACCAGGCCTGACCTCGCCCCGCCCAGGCACGCCCTCAGCCGACAAGGTCTGAGGGCTACCCGGGCCAGGCACACCTCTCCACCGCTCGGCCCACCACGGCCGGCGCGACTCCCCTGTCGGCCCTCTTCTCCACCGGTGCTGTTCGCGCGCTTCCGCGACACGGCTCTGTCACCGGTTTCCAGCCCTGCCGGGACCCACCTGACGGCAGACCCGATCCAACGACACGAACTCTGGAGTACCCATGAACACCTCCGCCATGGACCCCGGCGACGCCCGGGAGCTGCTCATCTCCGGCCTCGGGCGCCGCGGTTTCCTCCGCGCGGCCACTGCCGTGACCACCGCGGGCACCGCGGCGACACTGTTGTCGAGTGGCACGGCGCAGGCAGCACAACCGACGACCGCGCTTCCCGAGGAGATCCTCCAGCCCGGCAAGGGCCCCATCCACGGCAAGCACTACGTGCCTTCCCTTCCTGAGCAGGTCCGCTGGGGATACGTTCCCTCGGTCGGTAGCCGGCCGGTGCTGCGGATGCGCTCCGGGGAGTCGGTGACCGTCGACACGGTCTCCCACGAAGGTCTCCTGGAAGACCAGGGACGCGACCCCGCGGCCTACTTCAAGAGCCAGGGTGTCCCGGCCGATCAGGTGCTCAGGGACGCGGTCGCCATCGCCCGCGACTACACCCGCAGCACCCGGAACTTCGACGTGGACGGTCCGCACGTGGTCACCGGCCCGATCCACGTCGAAGGGGCACGCCCCGGTGACGTACTGAAGATCGAGATTCTCTCTCTGCTGCCGCGGGTGCCCTACGGCATCGTGTCGAGTCGCCACGGAAAGGGTGCCCTCGCCCGTCAGGTGGGTGGCTCGGCCCCGACGGGGATCACGCTCGACGAGGTCATGCCTCCGGTGGCGACGGATGGCCGGCCCACGGGAGACCCGGAGCACTACGGCAACGTCTCGGTGTTCACACCGGTGCGCCGCGGTAAGGCCGGCGCTCTCAACGGCGTGGTGCCGCTGGGCACTTCGGGTGAAGTCGCCTTCCCGCTCAAGCCTCACATGGGCATGATGGGCGTCGCCTTCACCTCCGCGGACACCCTCACGGCGCCGACCCTCAACTCGATACCGCCGACCCTCGGCGGCGGCAACATCGACATCAATCTGCTCCAGCAGGGCTCGACCCTCTACCTTCCGGTCTTCTCCGAAGGCGCGCTGTTCTACACCGGCGACCCGCACCTGGCCATGGGCAACGGCGAAGTGGCCCTCACGGCCATGGAGGGTTCCCTGCGCACCACCTTCCGCCTCACCGTGTGCCGGAAGGGCTCCGGCGACGCCCCGTCCGTCGCCTTCCACTACCCCTTCGCCGAGACCCAGGACGCCTGGGTGGCCGTGGGTCTGTCGGACCCCGACGGCGGCCTGAACGGCCAGGGCACCGACCTGAACATCGCCATGCGGCGCGCGGTGGTCAACGCGTTGGACTTCCTCGAGCACGACCTCGGCATGGACCGGGCCGTGGCGTACGCGTATCTGTCGGCGGCCGCCGACTTCGAGGTCTCGCAGGTCGTGGACCGCACCGTGGGCGTACACGGCGTCATCGAGAAGGCGCACTTCCCCGCCCGGCACCGCGCGTAAAGCGCGTCGGCCGCACCCCGACGGCCATTTCCCGCCGGCAGCACGCACCCGCCGGCATTCCAGTGGCACGGACACCGCCGAATCGTTGTCGGTCCTCCCGTGCTCATCGGTCCGCGGCTCTGGCCGCCGCGGACCCAGCACCATGCACATACCTTGCCGCCGCCCAAGAGCGGTACGAGAGAGGACTGGTGGACTCGTGAGCGAGCACAGCAACCTGAACAGACGTGGTTTCATCGGTGCCGTGGGCGCGGTCGGCGCGCTGGGTGTCGTCGGCGAGACCGCAGGGACGGCCTCCGCCCAAGGGGCGGCAGCCGAGAGGGCAGCTGTCGGCACGTCCGGATCGAAGTCCGGTTCGGGAGGCTTCGAGCTGATCGAGGCGACCGTCGCCGACATTCACGACGCCTACCGCCGCGGTCAGCTGACATGCCGGGAACTGGTGCGGCAATACCTCGACAGGATCGCCGCGTACGACAAGCAGGGCCCGACCCTGAAGGCGCTCATCACCGTCAATCCGCGTGCGCTCGAGATCGCCGACGAACTCGACCGCGAGTACCGGCGTTCCGGCCTGACCGGCACTCTGCACGGCATCCCGGTGATCCTCAAGGACAACTACGACACCTTCGACATGCCGACCACCGGCGGCAACACGGCGATGCGTACCTCCGTGCCGCCCACCGACGCGTTCACGGTCGCCAAGATACGCAAGGCGGGGGCCGTCATCCTCGCCAAGGCCAACCTGCAGGAGTTCGCCCGGGGCGGCAACTCCATCAGTTCGCTGGGCGGGCAGGTCCTCAACCCCTACGACCTCACCCGGACGCCCGGCGGATCCAGCGGCGGGACCGGGGCGGCGATCGCGTCGAACTTCGCCGTCCTGGGCACCGGCAGTGACACGGGCCAGTCGGTCCGCTCCCCCGCTTCCGCCAACAGCCTTGTGGGAGTTCGCTGCACCAGGGGTCTGATCAGCCGGAGTGGCGTCATACCGGCCAGCATCACCCAGGACGAGCTGGGCCCCATCACCCGCACCGCGGAGGACGCGGCCCGGATGCTCGACGTCATGGCGGGTTACGACCCGACCGACCCCGTCACGGGGTACGGCGTCGGCCACCCTCCGCGCAGTTACGCGGACCAGCTGGACCGCCACGCGTTCCGCGGCGCGCGCATCGGCGTGATGACCAACCTGTTCGGCACCGAGGCGCGCCACCAGGAGGTCAACCGCGTGATGGAGAAGGTCATCTCCACGATGCGGTCGCAGGGCGCGACCATCATCCGGTTCAGCCTGCCGGAGTACGACGCCCTCCAGAGCATCGTGGTGACCTCCACCTGGGAATGCCACACGGCCATGGACGCGTACTTCGCGACACTCGGCCCGGACGCCCCGGTGCGCACCTTCGACCAGCTGGTCGCCTCCAAGACGGCGACGCCCGAGGCGCAGGCATCTCTCGAGCGGGAACTGGCCATCGTCGACGGGCTGAACGACCCGACCTACAAGGACCACTTCGTCAACCGCGAGAAGCTTCGGCTGGCGGTGTCGGCAAAGATGGCCGAGCTCGACATTCAGACGATCCTGTACCCGCTGCAGAAGGTACTCGTCTCCCCGGTCGGGGTACCGCAGCCGGAGCGCAACGGCACCCTGTCGAACGGCACGGGCTTCCCGTCCATCTGCTTCCCCGGCGGATTCTCCACCCCCACCGAGGCAGCTCCCCTCGGCGTGCCGGTGGGCGCGGAGTTGCTCGGGCGCGAGTTCGACGAGCCGCTGCTCCTCTCCCTCGCATATGCCTATGAGAAGGCCACGGACACCCGGAAGCCACCGCGCAGCACACCGCCTCTGGCGCGGTAGCCCAAGGCGAGCAGGCCAAAGGCTGGACGCGCTCACTGGCATTGATGGCCGGTGCGGCCCGGACATTGTCCGGGCCGCACCGGCCATCGACCGTGCAATGCCCCGAATCGCCTGGCGCAGGGCTCCGCCATCGGCCGGTCCTGCCGAGGTCGAGTCGTCCGAGGTGCGCGACGTTCTCCCGGTCGTCGGTGTCCTCACTGGCCTGCGCGGAATGCCATGACCGACGTATCCACCCTCGACAGCTCCCCACTGTCGACCGCCCCCACCCGCTCCACCACGACCCTCGCCCGCGACGAGGACCGCGTCCGCGCCGCACAGCGACTGCGACTGCGACTGCGACTGCGACTGCGACTGCGGCTGCGGCTGCGGCTGCGGCTGCGGCTGCGGCTGCGGCTGCGTCAGGATGTGAGGATGCCGAATGCCAGGGACGGCGGGTCGAGCGCTTCCGCGGAATCCGTCGCTCCGCAGAAGCGAGACGGGACCGGGGCTGAGCACTACCCCCGGTCCCGCCCGTCCGCACATTGACGGCGAACGTCGTACGACTACCGCTTTCCCGACTTCCGGGTCGCGCGCAGCCACTCCTTGTTCATCCCGGTGATGGACACCAGCGGGATCCCCTTGGGGCAGGCGGTCGCGCATTCTCCGGCGAGGGTGCAGCCGCCGAAGCCCTCTTCGTCCATCTGCGCCACCATGTCGAGGACGCGGGTCTCGCGCTCGGGCGCACCCTGCGGCAGCACGTTGAGATGGTTGATCTTCGCCGAAGTGAACAGCATCGCGGCGCCGTTGGGGCAGGCCGCGACGCAGGCACCGCAGCCGATGCACTCGGCGTGTTCGAAGGCGAAGTCGGCGTCCGGCTTGGGCACGGGCGTCGCGTGGGCCTCGGGTGCCGCGCCCGTCGGGACGGTGATGTAGCCACCGGCCTGGATGATCCGGTCGAAGGCCGACCGGTCGACGACGAGGTCCTTCACCACCGGGAACGCCGACGCGCGCCACGGCTCGACGTCGATGGTGTCGCCGTCCTTGAAGGACCGCATGTGCAGCTGGCAGGAGGTCGTGCGCTCGGGGCCGTGCGCGTCGCCGTTGATGACGAGCGAGCAGGCGCCGCAGATGCCCTCGCGGCAGTCGTGGTCGAAGGCGACGGGGTCCTCGCCCTTGAGGATGAGTTCCTCGTTGAGGGTGTCGAGCATCTCCAGGAAGGACATGTCGGCCGAGATGTCGTCCACTTCGTAGGTGGACATCGCTCCGTCGGCGCCGGCGTTGCGCTGCCGCCAGACGCGCAGGGTGAGCTTCATGCGTAGCTCCGCTGAGTGGGGTGGACGTACTCGAAGACCAGGTCTTCCTTGTGCAGGACGGGCGCGTCGCCGGTGGCGGTGAACTCCCAGGCGGCCGCGTAGGAGAACTCCTCGTCCTTGCGGGCCGCTTCGCCGTCCGGGGTCTGGGACTCCTCGCGGAAGTGCCCGCCGCAGGACTCGGACCGGTTCAGGGCGTCGAGGCACATGAGCTCGGCGAGCTCCAGGTAGTCGACGATCCGGTTGGCCTTCTCCAGCGACTGGTTGAACTCCTCGCCGGTGCCGGGCACCTTGATGCGCCGCCAGAACTCCTCACGGATCTGCGGGATGCGCTCAAGTGCCTTGCGCAGTCCGGTCTCGGTGCGGGCCATGCCGCAGAACTCCCACATGAGTTCGCCGAGTTCACGGTGGAAGGAATCGGGGGTGCGGTCGCCGTCGACGGCCAGGAGCAGCCGCAGCCGGTCCTCGGTCTCGGCCAGCACCTCCTGGACGTCGGGGTGTTCGTCGGTGACCTGCTCGGGGTGGGGGTTGCGGGCGAGGTAGTCGTTGATGGTCGACGGCAGGACGAAGTAGCCGTCGGCGAGACCCTGCATCAGGGCCGAGGCACCCAGCCGGTTCGCGCCGTGGTCGGAGAAGTTGGCCTCGCCGATCGCGAACAGGCCCGGAATCGTGGTCTGGAGGTCGTAGTCGACCCACAGTCCGCCCATCGTGTAGTGCACGGCGGGGTAGATCCGCATCGGCACGGTGTACGGGTCCTCGGCGGTGATCCGGGCGTACATGTCGAAGAGGTTGCCGTACCGCTCCTCGACCTTGGCCCTGCCCATCCGCTGGATGGCGTCGGCGAAGTCGAGGTAGACGCCCTGGCCGCCGGGGCCGACACCGCGCCCCTCGTCGCAGACGTTCTTGGCGGCCCGGGAGGCGATGTCGCGGGGCACGAGGTTGCCGAAGGCGGGGTAGATGCGCTCCAGGTAGTAGTCGCGCTCGTCTTCGGGGATCTCGTTCGCGGGGCGGGTGTCGCCCTGCGCCTTCGGCACCCAGATCCGGCCGTCGTTGCGCAGCGACTCGCTCATCAGGGTGAGCTTCGACTGGTGTTCGCCGGTGCGCGGGATGCAGGTGGGGTGGATCTGGGTGAAGCAGGGGTTGGCGAAGTGGGCGCCGCGCCGGTGTGCCCGCCAGATCGCGGTCGCGTTGGAGTTCATGGCGTTGGTCGAGAGGTAGAAGACGTTGCCGTAGCCACCGCTGGCCAGCACGACGGCGTCCGCGAAGTACGTGTCGATCTTCCCGGTGATCAGGTCGCGGGCGACGATTCCCCGTGCCCGGCCGTCGACGACGATCACGTCGAGCATCTCGGTCCGCGCGTGCATCTCGATGTTGCCTGCGGCGATCTGCCGCGACAACGCCTGGTACGCGCCGAGAAGGAGCTGCTGGCCCGTCTGCCCGCGGGCGTAGAAGGTCCGGGACACCTGGACGCCGCCGAAGGAACGGGTGTCGAGGAGGCCGCCGTACTCGCGCGCGAAAGGCACGCCCTGGGCGACGCACTGGTCGATGATCTCGACCGAGATCTGGGCCAGCCGGTGCACGTTGGACTCCCGTGCCCTGAAGTCCCCGCCCTTGACGGTGTCGTAGAAGAGCCGGTGCACGGAGTCCCCGTCGTTGCGGTAGTTCTTCGCCGCGTTGATGCCGCCCTGCGCGGCGATCGAGTGGGCGCGGCGGGGCGAGTCCTGGTAGCAGAACTGCACGACGTGGTAGCCCTGTTCGGCGAGCGTGGCACCGGCGGAGCCGCCCGCGAGGCCCGTGCCGACGACGATCACCGTGTGCTTGCGGCGGTTGGCGGGGTTGACGAGTTTGGCCTCGAAACGGCGAGTGTCCCAGCGCTCGTTGACCGGGCCCTGCGGGGCCTTGCCGTCGACGACCGGCTCACCGGTCGCGAAGTCCGCGTAGGAGGTCATGGTCAGCTCACCAATCCGGTCATGACGCCGACGGGTACGGCGAGGAAGCCCGCCGTCAGCACCAGTGCGAGGACGTTCGCGACGATCTTGAGGGCGCGGTCGCGGGAGCGGCTGCCGGCGCCGAGCGTCTGAGCGGCGCTCCAGAAGCCGTGCCGGATGTGCAGGCCGAGCGCGAGCAGCGCGACGATGTAGACGGTGTCGCCGTACCAGGTCGAGAAGGTGTCGATGACGTTCTGGTAGGGGTGTCCGGCCTGGAAGCCGTCCGGGTGGACGGTGCCGGTCGTCAGGTCGAGGATGTGCCAGACGATGAAGAGGCCGAGGATGATCCCGCCCCAGCGCATGGTTCGTGTGGCGTAGGTGGCCCGCTTCTTCTTGTGGACGTAACCACTGGGGCGCGCCCTGATGTCGCGGCGACTGAGCTGGTACGCCGCGGTGGCGTGCGCGACGACGGCCACGACGAGGACGACGCGGATGATCCACAGCGCCCACTCGTAGTGCAGGAAGGGCTCGCCGAGGGTCCGCAGCCAGTGCGCGTAGTGGTTGAACTCGCCCGGCCCGAAGAAGATCTTCAGGTTGCCGAGCATGTGGACGACCAGGTACAGCAGCATGATCAGGCCACTGACGGCCATCACGGTCTTCTTGCCGAGGGACGAGTCCCACACGGTGCGCGTCAAGGACGGTTTTCGGTCCGTCCGCGTTGCCAGTGCCATGCCACGCACGCTAGGGCCGAGGAGGGTGATCGGTCCAAGACATGGTCCGGCTCGTTTCCATAGGCATGCCCTATCGTGGCTGGTGTGCAGTTCCAACAGCTTCAGTACTTCGTGGCCGTCGCCGAGACCCGGCACTTCACCCGGGCCGCCGAGCTGGTGCATGTCGCGCAGCCGTCGCTCTCCCAGCAGATCAAGTCGCTGGAGCGCGAACTGGGGGCGGATCTGTTCCTGCGGGCGCGGGGCAACATCACGCTGACGGACGCCGGGGAGGCACTCCTCCCGCTGGCCCGCCGCATCCTCGCCGACGCGGACACCGCCCGGCACGAGGTGCAGGAGCTGGCCCAGCTGCGCAGCGGCCGGGTCCGTCTCGGCGCGACTCCGAGCCTGTGCACGGGCCTGCTCCCGGACGTGCTGCGCGCCTTCCACGACCGCTATCCGGGCATCCAGCTGCTGATCGAGGAGGGGGGTTCCCACGATCTCGTACGGGAACTCGCGCGCGGCGCCCTCGACCTCGCCCTGGTCGTGCTGCCGCTGCCCACGCCGTCCCCGGCCCTGACGACGGTGGAGTTGCTGCGCGAGGACCTGGTGGTGGTGTCGTCACCGGCCGCGCCCGCGCCCGGGTGGGGCCGCAGTACCGTACGCGTCCGCGACCTGGAGGGCGAACGCCTGGTGATGTTCCGGCACGGCTACGACCTGCGCGAACTGACGGTCGCGGCCTGCCGTGCCGAGGGCTTCGAGCCCGACTTCGCCGTCGAGGGCGGTGAGATGGACGCGGTCCTGGGCTTCGTCCGGGCGGGGCTCGGCATGGCCGTCGTCCCCCGCATGGTCGCCACCCGTTCCGGGCGCGGGCTGCGGGTGACTCCGCTGGCCCGGCCCGGACTGCACCGCACGATCGCGCTGGCGCACCGCAGCGATGTGGCTCCGCCGCGGGCGGCCAGGGAGTTGCAGCGGATGCTGCTGGAGCGCTGAGCGTCAGGTCTCGACGCTCATCACGCAGGTTGTCATCGGTGCCCACACCTGCCTGACCGTGGTGGCCCGTCCGCCGACGCCAGCTTCCGTAGAACGTCCGGATCACGAGTCGGACGGATGCGTAGCATCGGCGGCATGCCAAGGGAAAAGACGGACATTGCCGATGCCTACGTCGCTTTCCTACGGGGCTCGTCAGCACCACTTCTGGCCCTGCTCGCACCCGACGTCCTGGACCACGTCAGCGGCCGACGCGGCGTCGGAATCTGGCGCGCGGTCGAGGAGTGGCTCTCCCACAGCTTCGCCGCGGTCGAGGTCGATCTCCACGCCGCGGCCCATGACGGCGACCGCGTACTCGTGTGGTTGACCCTGCGCGCCAACCACGTGGGCAGCGCCTTCCCCTGGATGAAGGGCCGAGCGCCCAGCGGACGCCCCATCGCCTGGCCCCAACTCCACGTGTTCCGCGTGGCGGGCGACCAGATCGTCGAGCACTGGGCGGTACGCGACGACCTACGCGTCCTCGAAGCGATCGACCGCGCCGCCGACTGAAGGCTTTCCGTCACGGGGCAGCCTTTTGGACCGAACCGGCCCAGTCATCGCCCCGGGGTACCCAACGTCCTCACGAGTTCAGCCTCGGCACACGAGTGCGGCAGGGCGATCCAACACGCTTGCCCAGTCCACTAATTGGCGCTTCGACGGAAGCGTAAGACCCCAGGGCGGACGGGCATGGCCCACCACGTAACTGCGGCGGGGGGGAGCCGTACCCGTGGCCCGTGCGGGCAACCAGCCATCGCGATGGAAGACCCGGGCGTTCTCAGTCGCGGCCGCGGCTTCAGGAACAGTATGTGCCGTGTCGGCGTTCCATCGCTCGCCAATTCCGGACACCGCGGCCGACCCACCCGGTGACCCGCGTCCGACCGACAGCGCCCTTGGGACCGACCTCCTTGGACAGCGCTTCGGAGAAGGCGACCAGGGGCTTTCCCCGCGTTGTAGTCGATCACAAGGGGTCGGGCATGGTGGCGTTGACCGGGCACGGGGACGGGCGCCCGAAGGGCGGGCGCGGTCTCCGCACCGGAGACCGCGCCCGCCACGTACGCCTCAGCCGACCGCGTCCACCAGCGCCAGATCGTGCAGCCGGTCCGGCGGGCCCGGCCGGGCGTAGTACCAGCCCTGGGCCGTGTCACAGCCCAGTATCCGCAACTGCTCGGCCTGGGCGCCGGTTTCCACGCCCTCGACCGTGACCGCGAGGTCGAGGCTGTGGGCCAGCGTGACGATGCCCTCGACGATCTTCAGGTCGGTCGGGTCCGCGGGGAACCGCTGCATGCTCTGGGTGAAGGACCGGTCCAGCTTGAGGACGCTGACCGGGAGACGGCGCAGGTTGGCGAGGTTGGAGTAGCCCGTGCCGAAGTCGTCGAGGGCGATGTCGACGCCCATCTCGGCCAGCCGGCGGAGCGGCTTGAGGAGATCGTCGTCCGCGCCGATCAGCGCGGACTCGGTGACCTCCAGGCACAGTCCGTCCGGGGCGAGCCCGGACCGCTCCAGGATGTCGACCGTGTCCTGGACCAGGCGGGGGTGGGTCAGCTGGCACGGCGAGAGGTTGACGTTGATGCGCAACGAGCCCGCGTCGGAGTGCCGTTCCTGCCAGAGGCGGGCCTGGCGGACCGACTGCTCCAGGACCCAGCGGCCCAGCGGCACGATCAGCCCGGTGTGCTCGGCGAGCGGGATGAACTGGTCCGGGCCGAGGACGCCGTGCTGCGGGTGCAGCCAGCGCACCAGCGCCTCGGCGCCCCGCACGCTGCCGTCACCAAGGTGGACCAGGGGCTGGTACTCGATGAAGAACTCACCCCGTTCCAGGGCGGCCGGAAGCGCCGTGGTGAGCCCGTGCCGCGTGATGGCGCGGGCGTCGGCCTCGGGGTCGGCGAGCTCGAAGCGGTTGCCGCCCGCGGACTTGGCCCGGTACATGGTGATGTCCGCGCTGCGCAGCACCTCCGCGGGGCCGCGCTCCCCGGCGGGACCCTCGACGACGCCGATGCTGCCACGCACGGTCAGGTCACGCCCGTCGATACTGATCGGGGTGACCAGCGCGTTCATGATGCGCCCGGCGAGTTCGTCGACCTCGCGCTCGGTGTCGGGTCCGATGGTCAACGCCACGAACTCGTCGCCGCCGAGACGGGCGACCATCTCACCGGAGGCCGTCGCGCAGGACTGCAGCCGGTCGGCGACCTCGACGAGCAGCCGGTCGCCGGCCGCGTGCCCGAGGCTGTCGTTGATGGTCTTGAAACCGTCGAGGTCGAGATAGCAGAGCCCGAAGCGCTGACCGTCGCCCGCGGACAACGCCTTCTCCAGGCGCTCGAAGAACAGGGTCCGGTTGGGCAGCCCGGTGAGCGCGTCGTGGGTGGCCTCGTAGCGCAGCCGCAGATTCAGCAGCCGCCGCTCGGTGGTGTCCTCCATGAGCGCGAGCTGGTACTGCGGCACGCCGTCCGCGTCACGCAGCAAGGAGACCGTCAGATTGGTCCACAGGGCCGTGCCGTCGGGGCGGTAGAAGGCCTTCTCGACGTGGTAGTGCTCGCGCTCGCCACGGACCAACTCCTCATACAGCGGCCATACTTGGGGAGCATCATCGGGGTGCGTCCACTCCGGGACCCGGCGGCCGCGCATCGACTGCTCGGAGCCGCCGAACATGCGCAGCAGCGCTCCGTTGACCTGGAGGATGTTGCCTTCGAGGTCGGCGATGCCGATGCCTATGGCCGCGCCCTCGAACACCGCACGGAAGCGGGCCTCGCTCGCGTGCAGCGCCTCCGCCACCAGACTGCGGGCGTTCAGTGCGGCCCGGGAGATGGCCTCCTGCTCGGCCAGCGTCCGCTCCCGCAGCGCATGCGCGAACCCGGCGGCCATGGCGTGCTGCAACCGCGCCGAACGGGTCCGCAGCGCCTCCTGGGGCCCGTCCTCGCCGCAGTAGAGCACCAGATAGGCGTCGACACAGTCGAGCGTGCGGCTGAGTGCCTCCGGGTCGGTGCAGTGCGCGTCGATGAGCGCGGCGCCGACCGCCTGGCCCTCGGCGCCCTCGAAGGTCCTGGCCAGCAGCGCGTCGCTCAACCGGCGGGCGAGCGGCAGCAGTTGGACCTCGAACTCGAGCCTGGTCAGCGACGTCGAGGTGACCGGAAAGACCGCCCGGCTCCAGATCGTCGCGAATCTGCGGAGTCTGTCCTCCGGCCCGTCCGGTTCGGCGGTCACGATGTGCGTCCCACGCCGGCGAATCCGGAGAAGGAATACGGATCCTCGTCCTCCGGTGCCGTGTCGGGCCGCCACTTCGGCATCGGCACCAGTCCCGGTTCCACCATGTCGTACCCCTCGAAGAACCGCGCGACGTCTTCGCGCGAGCGCATGATCAGCGGGTTGCGGATGTTCTTGTACACGTCGACCGTGCCCTCGGCCTGCTCCTGGGGAAGTGGGATTCCCTCGTACGAGGCGTGCGTGACGACGAGCAGGCTGCCCGGCGCGAGCGCGTCGCGCAGCTCGGCCACCGCTCCGTACGGGTCGTCCGCGTCCTCCACGAAGTGAAGTATGGCAACGAGCAGGAGGGCGACCGGCCGGTTCAGGTCGATCAGCCGCTGAACCTGGGAACTCGCCAGGATTTCCCGGGGCTTGAGCAGATCGGCGGCGATGACGTCCGCGTCGTCGTTGCCCTCCAGGACGGCCTGGCTGTGCGCGACGGCCACGGGGTCGTTGTCCACGTACACGACGCGCGCGCCGGGTCTGGATTCCTGGGCGATCTCATGGACGTTGCCGAAGGTCGGGATGCCGGAGCCGATGTCGAGGAACTGCGTGATGCCCTCGCCGGTGGCAAAACGCACCGCGCGGCGCATGAACGCCCGGTTCGCCTGCATGATCTTGGGAAGTCCCGGCATGAACTCCATCGCCCTGCGGGCCGCGTCCCGGTCGACCTCGAAGTTGTGCGAACCGCCAAGGTAGTAGTCGTATATGCGGGACACGCTCGGCGCCGAGATGTCAATGCTCCGAGGGGCCCAGGCGGGACGCTCCATCTATCTCTCCAAGGCGTAGACGACGGCGTAGGCGATCCGGTGTTCGAGCTGAGGCTACTGATCGCCCGCCAATGGAGCGAGCCAAAACGGAAATTGACCGTCCGTTCCCGGTCACTGCCTCCGGCAAGTGCCGAATTGGCGCCGTGTGAACAGCCTTCGAACACGCCGCACGCTGTAACCGGAAAATCGCTCCGAAGCATTCCAAACAGGCCCCGGGGAGTTACGAAGAGTCGCCGGGGATTACCTCACCCGGGCACGCCAAGTGGCCCGCTCCCTCCGCGGTACGGAGGGAGCGGACCTGGGTCGCGCGCGCTTTTTCTTCTCTTCCGGCACTCCAGCCTGTCTGTGTCCACTCCCTTCCACGTTCCTCGGGTGCCCGGGTGAGGCGATCGAACCCTGGGGAGGTGATCTACTGCTTCGGCGCGCCGACCAGCTTTCCTGCGGGCGAGACGGCGTACCAAGTGCCGCCTACGCCCTGTCCGTTGGTGTCCCCGGGGGCCTCGTCTCCGGAGAAGGTGTAGATCGGCCAGCAGCCGAGGGCCATCTGCTTGAGGCCGTCCGACCGGGTGAAGGGCATGAGACCGTCCGAGTCGATGTCGAGACCCTTGGTGTCGGCCTCCTCGACCGGCGCGACCGCCGGCCACTTCTCCAGGCAGGCACCGGTGCACGCAGAGATCGAGTCGGGCCAGGCCGTGTCCTTGGTGAAGCGGTAGACCGTCAGGCCGTTCTTGTCGACGACGATCTCGCCGAGCTTCGCGTCCTTCCGGGTCGACAGGCCGGGCAGGTCGGCCAGGGTCGCCTTCTTGCCGGTGGGCGCCGACGCGAACCAAGTGCCGCCCACGGCCTGGCCGAGGGTGTCACCGGCCTTCGTGTCCTTCGCGTACCGGTACATCGGCCAGCCGCCGACGGTCAGCTGCTTGGTGCCGTCGGGCCGGGTGACCTCGCCCAGAAGGGCCGCGTCCACACCGGTGGCGGCCGTGGCACCGTCCGCCGGAACCGGCGGCCAGGCGGTGGCGCAGTCGCCCTCACAGGTCGACTTCGGCGGCTCGGCCGTGTCCTTGTCGAAGCGGTAGAGGGTGAACCCGGCATTGTCGGTGAGGACCTCGCCGAGCGTCGCGTTCTTCGCAACGGTGAGCGCACCCGCGGACTTCGCCTGAGTGGCGGCAGCGCCGACTCCCGCCGGGCTCGGGCTGGACAGTCCGTAGTCGCCCGCGGCCGCGGTGGCGCCGACGTTCTGGCCCACGGTCGACTGGGTGCCCTGTTCCTGACCGCACGCCGTCGTGAGCGCCAGCATGGCCGCAGCTGTCGCTACGAGCGAGGCGCTCCGCCAGGAGGTCTTCATTTGGTAACTCCCGCTGTCGCAATAGATGTTGCGGCGCCCTGCAGCGCCGCGCATGGCCATAGGTACGGGCGGGGGTGGCGGGAATGTTCAACCACCCCTCAAATTTCTTTCCGAACCCTGTGCCCCGGCGGCCCCGCACCACGAGATCGCACACCCGTTCCCCTCCGATGGCGTTTCCCGCTCGACCCGTCAAACCGCCCGGACGCGGACATCCCCCATTTGGGGTAACCCTTCTCAGCCAGCTCCTGCGCGGCCCCGGAACGACCGATGATCGCCGTCGTGCATGGACCCAAACGGACTTGGTCCGCCCTCGTCATACGGGCATCGGCGCTGCTGACGCTTGCCTGGATTCTCAGCGGAACCGCGGGGAGCCCGGCGGTCGCCGACTCCTGCGCGTACGCCTCCGTCGGCCCCGACGGCACCGGCGCGGTAGCGGTCGCCGGCAAGGGCACCTGCCCGAGCCCGCCCCCTCCCCCGCCGTGCCCCAGCCCCAGCCCCACCCCGACACCGACACCGACACCGACAGTCGAACCCCCGCCACCCCCCAAACCCACACCGACGCCCAACCCGCCACCGCCACCCTCACCGCCACCTCCGGCGCCACGGCCCGTCGCGCCGAAGCCGGTACCGGCACCCACACCCACACCCCCGCCTACGCCTACCCCTACGCCTACGCCTACGCCTACGCCAAAACCGACACCCACTCCGAGCGCCCACCCCAAGCCCTCGCCGACACCGGTGAGTTATCCGGCGTACCACGCCCAGCCGCGGCAGCACCCGCCCCGCGGCGGACCGTCCCTGGTCTCGCTCACCCTGCTGATCACCGCGCCCGCGGTGCTCGCCGTCGCGGCGCTGCGCCCGCGCTGATTTCTGGAGGCATCCTTGTCGGAATGGCTTGTTCTCGCCCTCGCGATGGGCGCCGCATGCGTCGTCGTCCTCATCGTGACCCTCGTGCGCCATCGCGCGGCCCGCGAGGACGAGGATCCGTCCGAGACCCCGGACGTCATCGAGTACATGACGATGATGATCGGTGTGGTTTACGCCATCGTCCTCGGTCTGGCGATCGCCGGTGTCTGGGAGGGCCGTGGCGTCGCCCAGGACCATGTGCAGACGGAGGCCCAGGCCCTGCACGAGATCTCGCAGCGGGTCCGCGTCTACCCGCCCGACGTGCGTGACCGCATCCGCGGCGACATCGACGCGTATGTCGGCTACGTCGTCAGCACCGAGTGGAAGACCATGGCGGACCAGGGCCGTGTGACCGTGAAGGGCGGCCGTCTCTTCGATCACATCCGCGCGGACGTCACCGACTACGAGCCCAGGACGGACTTCGAGGCCCAGGCGTACCAGCCCCTCGTCGACCAGGTCACCGTGGCCGACGCCGCACGGAACTCGCGCGCCGACTCGACGGGGGCGACCATGCCGGGCGTGGTGTGGTTCGGTCTGACCGCCGGCGGCGTGGTCACCGTGGGGATGGTCTTCGCGCTACAGATCCGGCGCACCCTGCGCGAGCTGATCCTCGCCGGGCTCTTCTCCTCGCTGATCGCCTTCCTGCTCTTCCTGATCTGGGACTTCGACGCGCCCTACAGCAGGGGGATCACGGCCTCGGCCGAACCGTTCACGGCGCTGTTCCCGAACCTTCCCGGTTGACGGACCCTCAGCAGGGTTTCCGGGACCGGGTTACCCGGCCGGGGGACGGATGCCACGCCGCGTCCGTCCCCCCACCGCACGCACTCCGTCCCCTGTGCGGCCCACACGGTTGCCCCATTCGCGCGACAGCGATCGCGCTCGGGCCCGGCCTTTCCTAGCGTTTCGATCATCGAGGTGCATTTCTGGCGCAAGCGGAAAAGGTCCGCAGCAAGGCTCCTCGGGGACCTGGAGACTCACCATGCGCGCGATACGCGTCGCTTCGGCCGCACTGCTGGGCGTCACCGCCCTGACCTTCACCGCACCCGCCGCCTTCGCGGGCGACGAGAACAACAACGTCACCCCGTTCGGTTTCAGCGTGCAGCCCTCGACCATCGCCGCCGGCGGCCAGGTCTCCCTGCTGCTGAAGAGGGACGGGGGCTGCCGGGGACGCGCCACGGTCACCTCGGGTGTCTTCGACACCGTCACCATCCAGCAGGGCCAGTCCTCGGCCACGGCCACGGTCGACTGGGACGCCAAACCGGGTGCCGTGTACGAGGTCACGTTCACGTGTGACGGCGTGAGCGGTCACACGGATCTCACCATCGCCACCGGGCGTTCCGGCGACTCGACCCACAGCCCCGTCCCCGTGCAACGGGGCGTCAGGGCCGGTGTCGGCGGCACCGTCGGCGGCTTCGACCTGAAGGAGGTCGGCCTGGGAACCGCGCTCATCGCGGGTTCCGTCGGCGCGGCGTGGTACATGTCGCGCCGACGCGCCTCGGCCGACGACTCCTGACGGCACGGCACAGCACAGCCCTTCGCCCCGGACCCTTGAGGGAGGGTCCGGGGCGAAGGGCTGTGCTGTGCGGTTTCCGGAACGGAGACCTGGTCAGATCCTCTTCTCTGACCTGCGCCGCATCCAGAACACCCCGCCACCGATGGCCGCAGCGGCCACGAGCCCGCCACCGATCGCCATGTCGGTGGGCGTGGCACCGCTGGAGCTGCTGCCCCCGAGACCACCACGGACACCACCGATGACGGTGAAGGCCGCGGGACGGGTCAGGGTGCCCGTCCCGGTGCAGTTGACCGAGATGTCGTACGAGCCGGGGCGCGCGTTCCGGTCGATGGTCGCCGTTCCGCTCGACGTCTCGTTGCTGCTGGTGAGGTGGGAGAGGGTCGCCTGCCGGAACGCGGGCGAGGTCATGGTGCCGCCTTTGGGGCACCCGTCGACGGTCACGGTCAGCTGGCCGCCGCTGGCGATGACGCTGGGCATGGCGACGATGTTGCTCGGGTTGTTCCACGCCGCGGCCATCGGAGCGGCGAGCCCCACCGCGGCGACCGCGGCGGCACTGACCGCCAGGGCACGAGTAGTACGCATGTGATCCTCCGCGGAAGACGCCCCGGGAACCGTCCCCGGTCGATCGGCGAGAAAGCGCCTCCCAGACAGACCCTCAGATGCCTTGCACAGAGCCGCATTTCGAGAATGGTCCGTCCTGGTGAGAGGACACGCCGAGAGAATTCCACACAATCGGATATTGCCGCAGGTCACGGACCGTCAGAAAATTCCTGGCCGCGGCAACTCGGATGGCTCATGAAGGGCGTACTCCACCACCCGTTCGCCTTTGTCCCGTCGCCCGCCGGGCGTGCTGCACTTAGCGTTCTCATATGCGCGACGGACGCGGCGACGGCCGCGTCGAGAGGGGATTGCAAATGTCTGCGTCCGAGCTGGTCGAAGAGGAGGAGCAGCGGCAGAAGAAGCGCGCCCCCTGGGGCGTGATAGCGCTTGTTCTGCTGACCGGCCTCGCTCTGATCCGCAATGGTTCCGGTGAGTTCGACATGGGCCCGCCGCAGCCCGCGTCGGCGGCTGCGGCGGACAGCAACCGCTCCCCGGGCGGCACCTTCTCGAATCTGCCGGCCCCGCTGCCGTACTCCGTGGTCGACCGGGTCAGGATCCCGGCGATCCGGGTCGACGCGCCGGTCCTGCCGGTGGGCCTGGACCTGGACGGGTGGGTCGACGCACCGCCGCCCGACGACCCGAACCTCGCGGGCTGGTTCACCGGCGCGGTCTCGCCCGGCGAGAAGGGCACGGCCGTGCTCGACGGCCATGTGGACAACATGCGCGGGCCCGCCGTTTTCTACGGGCTCGGGGCGCTCGAAAAGGGAAACCGGATCGAGGTACAGCGCAGGGACGGGAAGACCGCCGTATTCGAGATCTACGGCATCGAGGTCTTCGAGAAGAGCAACTTCCCCGGCGACCGCGTGTACGGCAGCAAGGGTGCTCCCGAATTGCGGGTCATCACCTGCGGGGGCGGTTTCTCCAAGCAGCACGGTTACGACGGAAACGTCGTCGTGTTCGCCCGCCTGGCCGAGGTTCGCTGAGCGTTCCCCGGCCGGGCGGGCGAAAGCCCGTGGAACCCCGTCCTAGGCGTACTGCCGTCGCGGCACCGTGATGTGGTAGCCGGAATCCAGCAGTTGCGGCAGATAGCCGCGCAGCGCCCGTACGCTCTGCGAGCGGTCGCCGCCCGCGTCGTGCGAGAGCACCACGACGCCCGGGGCGGCACCGCCCTCCACCCGGTTGACGATGGTGCGGGTGCCCGGGGCCGTCCAGTCGAGTGTGTCGACCGTCCAGGCCAGCGGCTCCATACCCAGGTCGGCGCCGAGCTGGAAGGCCGCCCGGTTCCAGGCCCCGTAGGGCGCGCGGAACCAGGTGGGCGGTTCACCGTAGGCGTCGTCGATGACCTCACAGGTGCGTTCCATCTCGGAGTGGATCGCCGAGCGGGAGAGCTTGGTCAGCAGCGGATGGGACCAGGTGTGGTTGCCGACGGTGTGTCCGTCGTCGGCCATCTCGCGCAGCAGGTCCTTGTTGTCGACGGCCATCTCCCCGCACACGAAGAACATCGCCCGCACGTCGTAGTCGCGCAGGGTGCGGAGGATGTCCGGCGTGTAGCGCGGATCGGGGCCGTCGTCGAAGGTCAGCACCATGTTGCGGCCGCGCCCGGACACGCGCAGGAACGGCTCGTGGCGGACGAGGGTCCGCCCGGCCCTGGCGCGCGGCGGACCGTATCCGGTCATGGGCTGGAGCCGGTAGGCGGAGGGCTTGACGGCACTGCGGGCCTGCGGGCCCGAGGCTGGTGGGGCACTGCGTACCGGGTGCGTGGCCGGTTCGGCGGTGAGGACGTGGGCCGTGCCCGCCGCACCGGCCGCCCCCAGGACGGCGGTACCGGCGATCAACGCCCGGCGCCGGGTAAGCAGCTGATCCTTTTTCATGACTCATCAGTCACCCAGTTGAGGGGCGGTGCTGTTCAGCAACACCGGTGCGGGCCCACGAAAGCACCCGATGGGACCATTTCGGCGGCGGCGCACCAATGGCCCCGCGAATTCGGGTGACCCGGCCGCGGGTGCCCAGGTGGCTCCCGGACCTGGAGGTGGCGATAACCTCGCAGCCGTGACGGAACAGCAGCACTCGCAGGGGTTCGAGCGGGGCACGGATGGTCCCAAGGTCATTGTCGTCGGAGTGGACGGCTCCGACTCCTCTCTCCGCGCGATGGCATACGCGGGAGGCCTGGCCCGACGCCAGCACGCGTTGCTCGCCGTGGTCTATGTCCAGCCCGTGATGGCGGCGGGCGCGGCGATGGGGGTGCCGGTCGCCGAGACGACGGACGAGATCGCCGAGGATCTGGTCGCGCAGATCCGGGACTCCGCCGAGCGGCTCAAGGGCATATTCGAGGTGCGCTGGGAGTTCCACACCTTCCGCGGCGACCCGTACAACGGCCTGGTGACCGCGGCGGACCAGCTCAAGGCGGACGCCGTGGTGGTGGGCGCCTCCGAGCAGGCGGGCCACCGGATCGTCGGGTCCGTGGCGATCCGGCTGGTGAAGGCGGGGCGCTGGCCGGTCACTGTCGTGCCGTAACAGCACGTCGGTAGCCGGCCTACCGGCCCATCAGCAGACCGTCCTGGGCCGCGCCCCGGCTGAGGACGACGGACCGGATCCGGTCGCGTACGCCGACGACCTCGCCGCCTGCGCGAGGGCGGCGTTGAGGTTGACCACGCGGCCGGCGTCGAGGTCGAAGGCCTGCGGGATGAACTCGGCCTTCTTCACCTCCCAGCGGCCGCCCTGGCGCGCGGGCGGGGCGAAGGTGAAACGGCCGATGGTGCTTTCGTTGCCCCGCGGATCGGTGACGCCCTGGTGGTTGGACATCGCGGCGGCGATCTGGTCGCCCATGCCGTGGACGACCCAAGTGCCGTTGACCTTGGACGACCCAGGTGCCGTTGACCTTCTCGTACGCCTGCGGGACATGGGCGTGCGTGCCGAGGATGAGGTCGATGTCGGGCCGCCCGCCGGTCCGGGAGGCGGTCAGCTGCCTGCTCAGTGACAGTTGCCGCTCGTCCGGCTCGTCCTGCCACTCGGTGCCCCGATGCAGGGATACGACGACCACGTCGGCGCCCGCCTGCCGGGCGGCCCGGGCGTCCGCGACGATCCGGTCGGGGTCGATGACGTTGACGGCCCAGGGCTGCCCCTGCGGGAGCGGAAAGCCGTTCGTGCCGTAGGTGTACGCGAGATGCGCGACCTTGGTGCTGCCTGCCCGCACCACGGTGGCGCCGCTCTCGGCCTCCGCGCGCGCCGAGCCGGCATGCCGCACACCCGCGCGGTCGAACGCGTCCAGGGTGCGCCGGATCCCCTCGGCTCCGTCGTCCAGGGTGTGGTGGGAGGCGGTGGAGCAGGCGTCGTAGCCGGTCGCGGCGAGCCCCTCGGCCACCTCCGGCGGGGACTTGAAGGTCGGGTAACCCGTGTGGTCGCCGTCCGCGCCGTACACGGTCTCCATGTGACAGATCGCCAGACCGGCGCCGGACACGACGGGCCGGACTCCGGCGAGCATCGGCCGGAAGTCGTATCCGTTGCCGCCCGCGTCCGCCTTCGCGCGCTCGATGATCGCGGTGTGCGGCAGTACGTCACCGGAGGCGACGAGGGTGAACTCGCGAGGGTCGGAGGATGCTGCGGGCTGCCCGCTCACCCGGACCGGCGGGTCCTGGGCGGCCTGACAGCCCGTTACGACGAGTACGGTCGCGATGGCCCGGCTGGTCTGTCGTCCGCGTGTGGTCATACCCAGCCCCGATGCGGTCATATGTACGTCTGAAGTGACACGAATCCATGTCCACGCGTACTCAGGAGTCAGGGAGCAACGCACGCCTTCTGCCCGTCCGGCGTCCGAGGACGAGCCCTTCGGGCGAGAGGGGTCGGGCCGCAGTCCCCCGCAGCGGGACAGCACCTCACCGCCCCGATGAACCGCTCACCGCACCGTTCACCGACTGCTTCGACCGCCCAGCGCACAACCGTGTGCCGACCCTGTCCTCACGGAGCGACACCGGCTGGCATACACGCCATGACGGCCGGAACCACCACCATCACCCGCGGAACGACCGCCGAGCACGAGCTGGCCGCACTCCAGCGCGAGCACGGTCGGCCCCTCTTCGCGCTGCTCCTGCGGCTCTCCGACGGCGACCGGCAGCGCGCCGAGGACCTGGTGCAGGAGACTTTCGTACGGGCCTGGCAGAACCCCGAGGCGCTGCGTGCCGACGCCTTCGACTCCGTACGCCCCTGGCTGCTCACCGTCGCGAGGCGGCTGGCGATCGACGCGCGGCGGGCCCGCCAGGCGCGGCCGCCGGAGGTCGGGGACGCGGTGCTGGAAAGTGCGCGCGTCTGCGCCGATCACGCCGAAAGGTCCGCGGCGACGCTCGATGTGCGGGAGGCTGTGAAGACTCTCACTCCCGAGCACCGTGAAGTCCTGGTGCAGGTGTACTTCCAGGGGGCGAGTGTGGCGGAGGCCGCCGCGGCGCTCGGAATTCCGCCCGGTACGGTGAAGTCCCGCGCTTACTACGCGCTCCGCGCCCTGCGCCGGGTACTTCCCGGATACGCGGCCGACCTGCGGTGAAACCAAAGGTCGAGTCAAACTTCGGTAAAGCGCCTGCCGAGGACCATGGTTGGGCAATCTGCTGTCTTCATCCGTGTTCCGGACTGGGGCCCGGGGTCGGGCCACGCGCACGCACCGGAGGAAGGCAGGAAGGGATGCTGCACAGAGGTCAAGAGAGCACGGATGGCACCGGAGGCGGCGAACTCACCGTCCCCATGGCGTGGTTGTACGCCGAGTACATCGCCGACGAACTGCTGCGGACCGGCGACCTGATGCCGCCCACGTCCTTCGAGTTCCGCGCGGGGCGGGATGCCCTGGCGCTGACCATCTTCCTGTCCGACGCCGGCGGTGAGCTCTCCGGCATCAGGGTCATCACCCAGCTGGAGACCTGGCTTTCGCTGACGGCGTACGACCAGCCGTGGCGGGACTGGGTGCGCGAACACCTGGCGCGGCTCGCTGCCCGGGCCATCGACTCGAGCGCACCGGACCCGGACCTGGAGCTGGCCTCGGCGGCCTGGCGCTGGCTGGAGGAGACCGAACTGCTCGCCCCCGACCTGGACGCCGTGCCTGGTGGCGGGCCTGTCCCGGGCGAGGACGACGGTCCGAAGGTGTGGACGCCGGCCTGGCGACTGGGGCTGCCACTGGGGCATCTGGCGATCCATCTCTTCTGACCATCCGCCCCGCTCGCCAAACTTTTCCGTGCCCGCACCAATCCGCGGGTCCCCTTGCTCCGAACGTCCTGGTCGCCATTCCGAACGAGTCTTGAGTGATTCGGCGGTCTGGTGCGTACCGGTGGGCAACAGCACTCCCACCCCGCACCATCACCCCCATCGCCACGAGGATTCGGTAATCGGTATGAGGTCCCTGGAACGGCATCGCGACGTCGGCGCCTACGCGCTCGGCGTGCTGAACGAGGCGGATGCCTTCCGCTTCGAGGATCACCTCATGGAGTGCCCTCAGTGCGCCGCCCATGTGAGTGAATTCCGGCCCGCGGCACGGCAGTTGATGCTGTACCGGGGTGCCACCCCGCGCTCGGTGCACCCCTTCGCCGCGCCCGGGCCGCGGCTTTTGGACCGGTTGCTCGGCGAGGTGGCGAACCGTCACAAGGCCGGCCGGCGACGGTGGTTGTACGCCGTGGCCGCCTCCGTGGTGTTCGCGGCGGGCGGGCCCGCGATCGCGATCGCCACGGCGGACGGCACCCCCACCACACAGGTCGCCGCGACGGACGCGGAGACCGGTGTGTGGGCCCAGGTCACCTCCGAGGACCGGGTCTGGGGCAGCCAGGTCGATGTGCTGGTCAAGGACTCGGCAGGACCGCGGCCCTGTCAACTCGTCGCGATCGGCAAGGACGGTTCCGAGCAGACGGTGACGAGCTGGATGGCACGGGGGGAGACCGGCCAGACCACCAGCATGCAGGGCGGCGCCGCGCTACAGTCCAAGGAGATCAGTCGGTTCGAGGTGCGCACGACCGACGGCGAGCACCTGGTGACGCTCGATGCGGGCACCGGCAGCTGACGTCAGGACCAGTCGGTGCGGGGCTACTTCAGGAGCTTTGACATCCGACGGTCCGCGAGCGGCTTCCCGTCTGTCTGGCAGGTCGGGCAGTACTGGAGCGCGGAGTCGCTGAAGGACACCTCGCGGATCGTGTCGCCGCACACCGGACAGGGCTCTCCGGCTCGTCCGTGCACCCGCAGTCCGCTCTTCTTCTCCTTCTTCAGGCGCCCGGCGGCCAGCCCGTGGGAGCGCTCCACGGCCTCGGTGAGCGTGGCGCGCAGCGCCTCGTACAGGCGGCCGGTCTCCTCGGCGTTCAGTGTGGCGGCGAGCTTGAAGGGCGACATTTTGGCGGCGTGCAGGATCTCGTCGCTGTACGCGTTCCCCACGCCCGCGATCAGGCTCTGGTCGCGCAGCGCGCCCTTCAACTGGCGCCGCTCGCCTGCCAGCAGCCCGGCGAACCGCACCTCGTCGAAGTCGTCGGCGAGCGGGTCGGGGCCGAGGCGGGCGACGCCGGGGACATCCGCCGGGTCCCGTACGACGTACACGGCGAGCTTCTTCTGGGTGCCGGCCTCGGTGAGGTCGAAGCCCTCGCCGGTCGCCAGGGCGACCCGCAGCGCGAGAGGGCCCTTGCCGGGGCGGGGCGGCCCGTCCGGCAGGGTGTCCTTCCAGTGCAGCCAGCCCGCGCGGGCCAGGTGCGTCACGAAGTGCAGTCCGTCGGCCTCGATGTCGAGGAACTTGCCGTGCCGGTGCACGGCGGTGACCTCGCGGCCCTCGAAGGCGCTGACCGGAGGGTCGTACGTCTTGAGCACGCTGATGGCGACGGGCAGCACGCGTACGACCTCACGGCCGACGAGGTGGTCGGCCAGGAAGTCCTTCAGCGCTTCGACCTCGGGCAGTTCCGGCATACGTCAAGGGTGCCACCCGGCGCCGACATCACCAGGTGGACCGTTGGTCAGTCCCGTTCCGCAACGGTGAACTCGCACCACACGCACTTGCCGCCGCCGCGGGCCTCCACGCCCCAGACGTCGGTGAGCCGGTCGACGAGGAGGAGACCGCGGCCCGAGACACCGGACTCACCTGCCTCGCGGCGCCGCGGCAGGGCGCTGGAGGAGTCCTCGACCTCGACGCGCAGCCGGCGTTCGGTGCCCGTCAGGACGCGCAGAGTGACGATCGCGGGACCCTCGGTGTGCATCAGGGCGTTGGTGATCAGTTCGTCGGCGACCAGCACGATCTCGTCGGCGCGCTCCGCCGCGCCCCAGGAGGTGACGGCGGCCCGGATCATGTACCGGGCCTCGGCGAGTGCCTCCGGGTCACCTGCCGCGACATGCTGCTGAACACGCCCGCCTGTCTGTTGGGCGGTCAGCGTGCGGCGGCGCAGGAGCAGCACCGCGACATCGTCGTCGCCGCCGCGGTCCTCGGCCACGTCGATGAGCCGGTCCGCGAGGTCGTGGACGTCGTCCGGGCCGGTGCGGATGAGCGCCCGGAGGGTGCGCATGCCTTCGTCGAGGTCGATGCCCGGCTGCTCGACCAGGCCGTCGGTGTACATCAGCAGGGTCTGTCCGGGGTCCAGCTCGAAGGTGCCGACCGGGTACTCCAGGCGCCCGAACTCGGCGGACAGGCCGAGCGGCAGGCCTCCTGCCACGGGCAGGGGGTAGCAGCTGCCGTCGACCCGCCGGACCAGTGGGTCGATGTGGCCGGCCCGGACCAGCTGGACGACACCGGTGGACAGGTCGGCCTCCGCGTACAGGCAGGTGGCGAAGCGCTGGGTGTCGAGTTCCTTGAGGAAGACCGAGGCGCGGGCCATCACGGTGGCCGGGGTGTGGCCCTCGGCGGCGTAGGCGCGCAGCACGATGCGCAGCTGGCCCATGACGGCGGCGGCGTGCGTGTCATGGCCCTGGACGTCGCCGATGACGGCACCGACGCGACCGCCGGGCAGCGGAATCACGTCGTACCAGTCGCCGCCGATGTCCCTGCCGAGGGAGGCGGAGCGGTAGCGGACGGCGATGTCCGCGCCGGGCACGCTGGGGATGGAGCGCGGCAGCATGGCCTGCTGGAGGCCCTGGGCGAGGTCCTTCTCCTGCTCGAAGAACATGGCCCGCTGGAGGCTCTGCGCGATGCTGCTGCCGAGCGCCAGGAGCACGTTGCGGTCCTCCTCGGAGAAGCCGTGCCGATCGTCGTAGAGCAGTCCGATCGCGCCGATCGGCCGGGCCTGCACGATGAGCGGCAGATACGCGGCCGCGGTGATCTTCAGGTCGGTGATGTGCGGCCACAGGAGGGGGTATGCCTCGGCGAACTCCTCCGGTGACTCGATGAAGTGCGGTACGAGGGTCCGTACGACCTCGTTCATCGGGTACTGCGCGTCCATGCGCGTGATCCGGGTGCCCGGCACGTAGCTGTCCTCGGGGCCCGCGGCGACCATGTTGATGCGGCCGGCCTCCACCAGGCCCATGACCAGGCTCGTCGCCCCGAGGTGGGTGATGCCGTGGGTGTCGTCCAGCACGTCGATGACGTCCTGGACGGTGCGGGCGTGGGCCAGTGCCGCCGTGGTGATCTGTACGACGCTCGTCTGCTGGCGGCGGACCTGGTCCTGGGCGGCCTGCTCACGGCGCGCCGCGCGCTCGCTCAGCTCCTGTGTGGCGTCCCGGACGATGCCGATGATCCGGCGGGGTCTGCCGGTACCGTCACGGCGGATGTAGCCCTGCGTGTGGGTCCAGCGCAGGGAGCCCTGGCGGGTGCGGATACGGAAGTAGGCGCCGTAGTTCTCGCTGCCGTCCTTGAGCGCCTGGGAGACCAGGGTGTCCAGGCGTATGCCCTCGGCCGGAGGCACACGGATGGCCAGGGTCCTCGGGTTCCCGTCGTACTCCTCGGGAAACACGTCGAAGACCTCGTGGGCCTGGGCGTCCATCTGGAACAGGCCCGTGTCCAGGTCCCAGTCGAAGCTGCCCATGCGGTTGAGCGCCAGGATCGGATCCGGGTGGGCGGGCCAGTCGTCCGGGAGTGACAGGGCGCTCGCTCCCCGATCAACCATGTGGCCACTTTGTCAGGATTTGCCGGATTATTCGACCGCGACTTACGAAGGCGGGGCTCCGGGGTCCATGGCCGAGCGGACGCTCAGGCGCCGGTCACGGCGGTCGCGGCGTCGAAGACGCTGTCCGAGGGGGCCGGGTCGTCGGGGATCAGGCCGCCGCCGTCCGGCGGATCGGGGCTTTCCGGGACGGTGTCGGGGCCGACCTCCTCGCTCGATGTCGTCGGGTCCAGCGGGAAGGAGGGCTCGTCGGGGATGACGGTCTCCTCCGGTGAGGTGAGGTTTTCGCTGGTCAGGGGGTCCTCGGGGGTGGACTGGCCGGGAGTGATCGTTCCCGTCTCCGGGGAGACGCTCTCGTCCCAGGGGGTCAGGGTGCTTCCGGGATCCGTCGTGGGCGGGGCGGTGACGGTGGCCGTGGCGCAGTCCGCGGGTTCGTCCGGAGTGCGGTCCGAGGGGTCGGCCGGAGCGCTCCCGGTCTCGCCCGGAGTGGCCGTCACGGTCGGTGTCACGCAGTGGGACGCCGTCTCGTCCGGCCGGGTGCCGTCCGGCCTCGGGTGACCGCCCGAGGCCGGGCCCTCGGGCTCCGGGGACCGTGACCAGTCGTCCGGCCGCGGTACGGCGTGGTCGTGGCGGCCGTCGTCGCCGATCCGTCGCTCGATCCAGGTGTTGTTGACGATGTTGATGATCGTGATGTTGGTGATGACCGTGGACGCCGGGTTCACGACGACGACCTCGGCGGTCCGGTACCCGGACCAGGCCTGGCCGTGGGTACCCGGGGACCCCCCGGACTCGACGGGCGGCTTCAGCGGGTTTCCGCAGGCGCAGCGGACACGCGGCACTCCCCGGTTGTCGACGAGTACGGCGGTGCCCGTCTGGAGGACCGACTGACGGCCGGTCGCCCGCTCACCGCTGAGGCCATGGTTCGTGACCCGTGTGTCGGCCCGCAGCACGACCGAGGTCAGGCCCCGCAGATAGCTCGGGAGCGAGGCCTGGGAAACGCCGGTGACCTGCGCGAAGGCGCGGGCCTTGGTCCGGTCCTCGGCGAGGAGGGCGACCTGCCGCTCGACGTCGCAGCTGCCGACGGAGTGGACGCCGCCGTAGAGGCCCGGCGTCGAGCCCGAGAGAGAGCGTACGGAGTCGCTGCCGGCGGGGGTCGATTGCTGCGTTCGGGTGACGGGGGGCGGGGTCGCGGGGGAATCGGCGGTGGAGTCCGTGAAGGGAGTGTCGCCCCGAGCCGCGACCGGCTCCAGGAACAGCTCACCGCCGCCGGACGCCTGGTCCCTGTCCCCGTCGCCGCACCCCGCGACGAGGAACGCCGCCGAGAGAGCGCAGGCCGTGACAAGGGTTCTGGCGGGTGTGTGCACCACGTTCTCCCGTCCATGCCGGGCAGTTCGTCCACCATTGTCAGCGTCACCCGCTTGGGTCACGCAAGCGGAGGCGGTCACCCGGCGTCACACTGGGAATGAGAGGAGCACGCCCGTCGTGGAGTGGTTCGTCGCACCCGAGTACTGGCTGAGCCGACTGGTCTTCCAGCGGGCGCTCGCCGTGCTGTACCTCGTCGCGTTCCTGGGCGCGGCGTTGCAGTTCCGTGCGCTGATCGGGGAGCGCGGGATGCTGCCGGTCCCCCGCTTCGTGGCACGGACGCCGTTCCGCCGGGCGCCGAGCGTGTTCCAACTGCGCTACTCGGACCGCTTCTTCGCGGCCTGGTGCTGGACGGGCTGCGCGGTGTCGGTGGCGCTGATCGCGGGCCTGGACTCTCAACTGCCGCTCTGGGGTGCCATGGTGCTGTGGCTCGTCCCGTGGGTGCTGTACCTGTCCGTCGTCAACGTCGGTCAGACCTGGTACTCGTTCGGCTGGGAGTCGCTGCTCCTGGAGGTCGGCTTCCTCGCCGTCTTTCTCGGCAACGACCAGGTGGCGCCACCCATCGTCGTGCTCTTCCTGCTGCGCTGGGTGCTGTTCCGCGTCGAGTTCGGCGCCGGGCTGATCAAGATGCGGGGCGACGAGTGCTGGCGGAAGCTGACCTGCCTCGACCACCACCACGAGACCCAGCCGATGCCGGGCCCGCTGAGCTGGTTCTTCCACCACCTCCCGGGGCCCATCCACCGGGTCGAGGTGGCCGCCAACCACGTCACCCAACTGGCGGTCCCCTTCCTCCTGTTCACTCCACAGCCGATCGCCACGGCCGCCGCCTCGCTGATGATCCTCACGCAGCTGTGGCTGATCCTGTCCGGCAACTTCTCCTGGCTGAACTGGATCACGATCGTGCTGGCCCTGTCGGCGGTCGAGTTCCCCACCACCGCACCGGAGGTGTCCGGGACACCGCTCTGGTACGAGGTCGTGATCCTCGCCGTGGCCGCGGCGCTGTTGGCGCTCGGCTACCACCCGGTCCGCAACATGCTCTCCCGGCACCAGGTCATGAACCGCTCCTTCGACCCGCTCCATCTGGTCAACACCTACGGAGCGTTCGGCAGTGTCAGCCGAGTGCGCCACGAGGTGATCGTCGAGGGCACGGCGGACGACCTGCCGCGGGAGGACTCGGACTGGCGGGAGTACGAGTTCAGGGGTAAGCCGGGCGATCCGCGCCACTGGCCGCGCCAGTTCGCGCCGTACCATCTGCGGCTCGACTGGATGATGTGGTTCGCGGCACTCTCCCCCGCGTACGCCGAGTCCTGGTTCGCGGGTCTCGTGGAGCGGCTGTTGGAGAACGACCGGGACACGCTACGGCTGCTGCGCCGCTCCCCGTTCCCCGCCGACTCGCCGCCCCGCTATGTCCGCGCGAGCCTCTACCGTTACCGCTACACGACCTGGCGCGAGCTGCGCGAGTCGGGCGCGTGCTGGCACCGGACGTACGTGCGCGAGTTCCTGCCGCCGACCCGGCTCGACTCGGTGGCTCAGAGGCGGTAGACGCGGGTGGCGGTGTCCGTGAAGACCTGCGCACGCTCGTCTGCGCTGAGACCGGCGGTCAACTCCTGTGCGGCGTCGGCCACTTGGTCGTAGGTCGCCGCCAGGATGCACACCGGCCAGTCGGAGCCGAACATCAGGCGGTGCGGTCCGAAGGCGTCCAGGACGGTGTTCGCATACGGGCGCAGGTCGTCCGGCGTCCACTTCGCGGGGTCCGCCTCCGTCACCATGCCGGAGAGCTTGCACACCGTGTTGGGCCGGGCGGCCAGGGCACGGACGTCGGATGCCCAGGGTTCGAGCTCGCCGGCGGCGATGGGCGGCTTGCCCGCATGGTCCAGTACGAAGGTGAGTTCGGGCAGCAGCGCCGCCACCTTGGCGCAGGAGGGCAGTTGGTGGGGCTGGACGACCAGGTCGTAGACGAGCCCCGCCTCCGCGAGGGCGACAAGTCCGCGCCGTACGTCCGGACGCAGCAGCCATTCGGGGTCGGGCTCCCCCTGGACCTGATGACGGATGCCCTTGAGATACCGCCCGCCCGGCAACTCCCGCAGCCTCGCGAGCTCGTCGGCGACCTCGGGCGCGGTCAGGTCGGTCCAGCCGACCACTCCCCCGATCAGCTCGCTCTCGGCCGCCAGGGCGAGGAACTCGGGGGTTTCCTCAGCCACGGTGATGGTCTGCACGAGGACCGTGCGGTCGACTCCGGCGGACCGCGCTTCGGGTTCCAGGTCCGCGATGGTGAAGTTACGGCGCAGGGGCTGGAGTTCGGGTCCGGTGATCCAGTCCTGGTCCCGTACGGAGAGGTCCCAGACGTGGTGGTGGGCGTCGACGCTCATGGCAGCTCCCATACGACGGGCAGGGCAGCCTTCGCACCCTCGCCCGAGTAGTCGTGTACGACGTCGAGGAGTTGCGTCATCCTGGCCTGCCAGGCGATGTTGACGGGCAGTTTCTCCAGTTCGGCGAGCATCCGGTCGTAGTCCTCGCACTCCAGGAGGTGGAAGAGGTCGGTGCCGCTGCGCCAGATCGTCCAGGAGGTGGCTCCTGCGGCCCGGATCGCCCTGGTCAGTTCGGCGGGGACCTTGCGATGGGCCGCTTCGTACTCGGCGATGCGGTCCGCGCGGACCTTGGTGTGCAGCGCGACTCTCATGACGGCTCCTGTACGGGTACGGGGGCATCGGAGGGCAGCAGGTTCTCGGCGCGTAGTTCCTGCCAGAAGGCCGCGGGTACCGCGGTCGCGAACTGCTCGACGCAGTCGCGGACCTCGTGCGGTGAGCGGGCGCCGACGAGGACGCTCGCCACCGCCGGGTGGGCGGCGGGGAAGGCCAGGGCGGCGGCGCGCAGGGTCGTGCCGTGCCGTTCGGCGATCGCCTTCAGCCGTAGCGCGCGGTCCAGCAACTCGGGTGCCGCGACGGCGTAGTTGTAGGTCGCTCCCGGTTTCGGGTCCGCCAGCAGGCCGGAGTTGAAGGCGCCGCCGATGACGACGGACGTGCCGCGGTCCTGGGCGGCGGGCAGCAGCTCGGTGAGGGCGCGGTGGTCGAGCAGGGTGTACCGGCCGGCGCACAGGACCACGTCGACGTCCGTGTCGCTTACGAAGCGGGTCAGCATCTCGGTCTGGTTCATGCCCACGCCGATCGCCCCCAGCACGCCTGCCGCGCGCAGCTTCTCCAGGGCCGGGTAGGCCTCGCGGAAGGCCTGCTCGGCGTGGTCGTCGGGGTCGTGGAGGTAGACGGCGTCCACGTGGTCGAGGCCGAGGCGTTCGAGGCTGGCGTCCAGGCTCCGCCGTACGCCGTCCGCGCTGAAGTCCCAGACGCGATGGTGGGTGGCGGGCACGGCGAAACCGTTGTCCAGGTCGTCACCGCCGGCATCCCCGTCCGTTGGCTCCAGGAGGCGGCCCACCTTGGTGGAGACGGTGTACTCGGCGCGTGGACGGTCGCGCAGGGCCGCGCCGAGACGTCGCTCGGCGAGGCCGATGCCGTAGTGCGGGGCCGTGTCGAAGTAGCGGATGCCGCCCGACCAGGCGGCGTCCACGGCCTCGTACGCCTGCTCGTCGCTCACAGCGGTGAACAGGTTGCCGATGGCGGCGGCGCCGAAGGCCAGGGGGCTGACCTCGACGCCGCTCTTCCCGAGCGTGCTCACCGGCCCGCCGGGCGCAGCCGCAGACCCTGCATACCGCCGTCGACGGCCAGTGAGGTGCCGGTGGTGGCGCCGGACAGCGGGCTCGCCAAGTAGGCGATGGCGCCCGCGACTTCGGCTGCCGAGACGAGGCGGCCTGAGGGCTGGCGGGCCTCCAGGGCGGCGCGTTCGGCGGCGGGGTCGGGGGCCGCGTCGAGGAGGCGGCTCACCCACGGGGTGTCCGCCGTGCCGGGGTTGACGCAGTTGACGCGGACGCCTTCGCGGAGGTGGTCGGCGGCCATCGCGAGGGTGAGGGAGAGGACGGCGCCCTTGGTGGCGGAGTACAGGGCGCGTTGCGGGAGTCCGGCGGTGGCGGCGATGGAGCAGGTGTTCACGATCGCCGCGTGCTCGGAGTCACGCAGGTGGGGCAGGGCCGCGCGGGTCGTACGGACGATGCCGACGACGTTGACGTCCAGGACGCGGTGCCACTGCTCGTCGTCGTTGTCCTCGACGGTGCCGGCGGCGCCGATGCCCGCGTTGTTGATCAGAATGTCGAGTCCGCCCAGTTCCGCGACGGCGGCGGCCACGGCCTCGCGTACGGAGGCGTCGACGGAGACGTCGGCGCGGTAGCCGAGGAGCGGCTTCTCGACGGAGGACGGGTCCAGGTCGAGGACGGCGACCTGGGCGCCACGGGCGGCGAGCAGGTCGGCGGCGGCCCGCCCGATTCCGGAGGCGCCTCCTGTGACGAGTGCCTTGAGTCCTTCGAAGTCGGTCATGCCGCTGCTCCCTTCGGGTCGGTGAGTGACTGCTCGGCGAGGTCGGCGGCCCAGAAGGTGCCGTCGGGGAAGGTGAACTCCGCGATGGATTCGGGCCGCATGGTGGCCGAGAAGCCGGGTGCGGCGGGGGCCGCGTAGTGACCCTCGCGGATCACCACCGGGTCGAGGAAGTGGCCGTGCAGATGGTCGACGTACTCGATGACCCGGTCCTCGGTGGTGCCGGAGAGGGCCACGTAGTCGAACATCGAGAGGTGCTGCACGAGTTCGCACAGGCCGACGCCGCCCGCGTGCGGGCAGACCGGTACGCCGAACTTGGCGGCGAGCAGCAGGATGGCGAGGTTCTCGTTGACGCCGCCGACACGGGCCGCGTCGATCTGGAGGACGTCGATGGCCCCGGCCTGGAGGAGCTGCTTGAAGATGATGCGGTTCTGGACGTGCTCGCCGGTGGCGACCTTGACCGGTGCGACGGCCTTGCGGATGGCGGCGTGGCCGAGGACGTCGTCGGGGCTGGTGGGCTCCTCGATCCAGTAGGGCTCGAACTCGGTGAGGGCCTTCGTCCAGGCGATGGCCTCGTCGACGTTCCAGCGCTGGTTGGCGTCGACCGCGATGCGGATGTCGGGGCCGACCACGGAACGGGCGACCCGGCAGCGGCGTATGTCGTCCGCCAGGTCGGCGCCGACCTTCAGCTTGATCTGGGTGAAGCCGTCGGCGATGGCCTGGGATGCGAGGCGGGTGAGCTTCTCGTCGCTGTAGCCGAGCCAGCCGGGTGAGGTGGTGTAGGCGGGGAAGCCGCGCTCGACGAGCCGGGCCTGGCGGTCCTTGGCGCCCTGTCTGCCGCGCCGCAGCAGGTCCAGCGCCTCGTCGGGGGTGAGCGCGTCCGTGATGTAGCGGAAGTCGACCTGCCCCACCAGCCACTCGGGCTCGGCGTCGGCGAGCAGCTGCCACAGCGGCTTGCCCGCGCGCTTGGCCACCAGATCCCAGACGGCGTTGACCACGGCGCCGATCGCCATGTGCATCACGCCCTTCTCGGGACCGAGCCAGCGCAGCTGGCTGTCGCCGATCAGGTCGCGGCCCAGCGAGCCCGGGTCGGCGCACAGCTCGTCGACGGACCGTCCGACCACATGCCCGCGCAGCGCGTCGATCGCGGCGACCTGGACATCGTTGCCCCGCCCGATGGTGAAGGTGAAACCGTGCCCCTCGATGCCGTCGGCCGCGTCGGTGCGCAGGACGACGTACGCCGCCGAATAGTCGGGGTCCGGGTTCATCGCGTCGGAGCCGTCGAGCTCGCGCGAGGTGGGGAAGCGGATGTCGTAGGTGTCGACCGCGGTGACGCGGGCGGGGATCGGGGACACGGAAGGCCTTTCGATCGGTGACAGGGGATCCTCGGTGACCGTGGGGGGCGGGGTGACCAAGTGGAGTGGGGGTGCCCCTGCGGTGCGGGGTGTCAGTCCTGGGCGCGGCCCGTGGTCACACGGGCGATCATCAGGGCGACCAGGATGATTCCGCCGTAGATGGCCTGGATCCAGAAGGACGGCACCTGGGCGAGCGTGAGCAGGTTCTGTACGACGCCGAGGAGCAGGACGCCGGTCAGGGCGCCGAACATGGTTCCCTTGCCGCCGTCGAGGCTGATGCCGCCGATGACCGCGGCCGCGAACACGGTGAAGATCATGTTGTTGCCCTGGTTGGCGCTGATCGCACCCACGTACCCGGTCTGCATGATCCCGCCGACGGCGGCGAGGACGCCCGCGACGACGAAGACGCCGAGCATCACGCGCTCGACGCGGATACCGGCCGCGCGGGCCGCGTCCGGGTTGCCGCCGATGGCGTACAGGGCGCGTCCGATGCGGTGGTACCTGAGGATCAGACCCGCGACGCCGAAGGCGACGGCGGCCAGCCACACCGACATCGGGATGCGCAGGAAGGTGGTGGTGGCCAGCGAGAAGAACGAGTCGGGCATCCCGAACAGCGTCTTGCCCTCGGTGGCGCCGACCAGCAGTCCGCGCAGGACGATCAGCATCGCGAGGGTGACGATGAAGGCGTTGAGCTTGAGCTTCACGACCAGCAGGCCGTTGAAGGCGCCGACGACCCCGCCCACCACGAGCATCGCGAGGATGGCGACCACGGCGGGGAACTCCGTGCCCCAGCCGGAGGACGCGACAGGCAGCACGAGGAGCGCGCCGACGGCCGGCGCTATACCGACGACCGACTCGAGCGACAGGTCGAACTTGCCGGTGATGAGGACGAGCGACTCGGCGAGCACCACCATCGCGAGCGCCGCCGAGGCGCCCAGGATGGAGATCAGATTGCGCTCGGTGAGGAAGGAGTCGTTGACGAACGCGCCGAGCACCAGCAGCAGCAACAGGGCTGGTACGAGGGCGAGTTCGCGAGCCCGGCGGAGCAGTACCGCCTTGGCGGCGCGGGGGTCGGGCACGCGTACGGGGGTGGCGGTCGAGGCCGACGGGGCCTTCGTGTCAGCCATGGTCCACTCCTTCGATGGAGGCGATGAGCTCGTGGTCGCGCCAGCCCGCCGGATGTTCGGCGACGACGCGGCCGTGGAAGAGGACGAGGACCCGGTCGCAGCGGCGCAGGTCGTCGAGTTCGTCGGAGACGACGAGGACGGCGGTGCCGTCCTCGCTGGCGCTGTCCACACGGGACAGCAGGGACTCCTTGGACTTCACGTCGACGCCCGCGGTGGGGTTGACGAGGACGAGAAGGCGGGGGTCGGAGGCGAGGGCGCGGGCCATGACGACCTTTTGCGCGTTGCCTCCGGAGAGGTCGGACACGGGCTGGTCGGGGCCCTCCGTGTGGATGTCGAGGCGTTCGATCAGCTCGGTGGCGAAGCCGCGTTTGCGGTCGGTGCCGATGAAGCCGTAGCGGCCCAGGCGGTTCAGGACGGTCATGGTGGCGTTGTCGCCGATGGTCATCCCGGAGACGAGGCC
The DNA here is from genome assembly GCF_044744645.1 of Streptomyces sp. NPDC087263. Taxonomy (NCBI): domain Bacteria; kingdom Bacillati; phylum Actinomycetota; class Actinomycetes; order Kitasatosporales; family Streptomycetaceae; genus Streptomyces; species Streptomyces sp. NPDC087263. The sequence continues at coordinate 149,735 of NZ_JBIUYT010000003.1, read as the reverse complement.
CTGGTCGTGCCGGTCGCGCGGGACGAAGCCGACGCCCGCCTTGAGCGTGGCCTGTACGTCACCGAACGGGAGCCGCTCGCCGCCGAGTTGGACGGTGCCGCCGGTCGGCGTGTGCAGTCCGGCGAACGACTCGGCCAGCTCGATCTTCCCGCTCCCGCTGGAGCCGGCGAGGCCGACGACCTCGCCGCGGCGGACGGTGAGATCGACGTTCTCGTACGCGTCCGAGGTGAGCCCCTTGGCGTCGAGGATGACCGGCGCCTCCCGGTCCACCTTCCTGACCTGCACGGACTGTTCGGCGATCACCTCTCCCGCCATGGCCTCCACCAGCGCGGCGCGCGGAAGGTCGGCGACCGGCGCGGTGGTGATCCAGCGGGCGTCGCGCAACACCGTGACCGTCTGGCACACCTCGTACACCTCCTGGAGGTGGTGCGAGATGAACAGGAAGGTGACACCGGAGTCCTGGAGCGCCCGCATGCGGGTGAAGAGCCGCTCGATCTCGCGGTTGTCGAGCTGCGCGGTCGGCTCGTCAAGCACGATGAAGCGGGCGCCGAAACTCAACGCCCGTGCGATCTCGACCATTTGGCGGTCCTCGACCTTGAGGTCGGCGGTCCGCGCGTCCGGGTCGACATGCACGTCCCAGGTCTCCAGGACCGCCGCGGCCTCGGACTTCAGCCTGCGCCAGCTGATGAGGCCGCCGCGCCCGGTGGGCTGCCGGTTGATGAAGAGGTTCTCGGCGACCGTCAACTCCGGTACGACGGTGGGCTTCTGGTAGACGCAGGCCACCTTGCGGCGCCAGGCGTCACGGTCGGCGAGCGGGGGCGCCGGTTCGCCGTCGAAGCGGACCGTGCCCTCGTCGGCGGCCTGGAGGCCGGTGAGGATGGTGACGAGGGTCGACTTGCCCGCGCCGTTGCGGCCGACGAGGGCGTGCGACTCACCGGGGAGCACGGTGAGTTGGCCGTCTTGGAGGGCGACGGTGGGGCCGTACCGCTTGGCCACCCCCCGTGCCTCCACCAGTGGTGTACTCATCAGACCGTGTTGCCCCAGAGCGAGGCGTCGTCCACGTTGTCCTTGGTCACCAGCGGCGCGGGCAGCTGGTCCTCGAGGATGCCGCTGGGCAGCTTGACGATCTCGGAGTCGTGGTCGGTCGGGCCGGGCTTGAAGGTCTTCCCCTGCATCGCCGCCTTGATGTAGTACATGCCGTACTTGGCGTACAGGTCCGCGGGCTGCGAGACGGTGGCGTCTATCTCGCCCTTGCGGATCGCGTCGTACTCCTGCGGGATGCCGTCGTTCGAGACGATGGTGATGTGGCCCGCCTGGCCGACCGTCTTCAGCATTCCCTTGGACTTGAGGGTCTGCAGGGTGGGCGCGAGGTAGACGCCGCCGGCCTGCATGTAGATGCCCTTGATGTCCGGGTTGGCGTTCAGGAGGGTGTCCAGCTTGGAGGCCGCGGTGTCGGACTCCCACTTCGCGGGGATCTCCAGGACCGACAGCTTCGGGTACTTCTCCTTGACGCAGGAGCGGAAGGCCTCCGAGCGCTCACGCCCGTTGACCGACGCCAGGTCGCCCATGATCTGCACGACCTTGCCGGACTTGACCTGCGCCCCGAGGTACTCGCAGGCCTTCTCGCCGTACGCCACGTTGTTGGCGCGTACGACCATGGCGACCTTGCCCTTCTCGGGCGCCACGTCGACGGCGACCACGGGAACGCCCTTGCGCTCGGCCTGGTCGAGGCCCGCGGCGATCGCGGCGCTGTCCAGGGGGGCCACGACGATGCCCTCGACGCCCTGGTTGAGCGTGTTGTTGATGTCGGTGATCTGCTGCGACGGGTCGCTGTTGGAGTTGACGGTCTTGAGCGCGTCCACGCCTTCGGACTTCGCCATCTTCGGCACGTAGTCGTTGTACGACTGCCAGAACGGCGAGGTCAGCAGGGGCAGGATCACCCCGACCTTGCCGTTGCCGTCGCCTCCTGCGTCGCCCGAGGCGACGTCGTCCTTGGTGCTTCCGCAAGCCGCGAGCACGAGGGTGGCGCACGCGGCCGCAGCCGCCGCACGCACCGCTCGCGACGAGATTCGCCTGTTCCGCACGGTTCTGCCGGCCATCTGACGGCTCCTCATTGAGCGAGATCGAGCAGGACGCGTGGCCGGAGAGTCCCTCTTCCAGCCGCCGCGACGAATATTTATCAGACCACTTCGGGGTCACAACACCCCCTGACGCCAAATTTTCCTTGTTTTCGGCCGTAGTGGTCCGACCACTTGCCTGGTTAGACTGCGGCGCACCCGGCAACAGGAGGTAGACGCGTGGACGAGCCCGCCCCGCAGAAGGGCACCGTGACGCAGCGCGCCATCGAGCGGATCAAGGCGATGATCGGCGAGGGCAAGCTGGAGCCGGGTCAGCGACTGCCGACCGAGCGCGATCTGGCCGCCCAGCTGGGCATGTCCCGCAGCTCGATGCGCGAGGCGATCCGCGCGCTCACCGTCCTCGGGGTGCTGGAGGCGCGGCACGGATCGGGTATCTACGTCACCCAGCTGGAGGCCGGGGACCTCCTGGAGACCTTCGGTGTGGTGGCCGATCTGTCCCGGGGGCCTCGCCTGGTCGAGCTCCTTGAGATCCGGCGGATCCTGGAGTCGACGGCGACCGCGCTGGCCGCGGCTCGGATCACCGCGGACCAGCTCGCCGACGTGGAGAAACACCTCGCCGCGATGAACGCGACGGACGACCCGGAGGAGATCCTCTCGCACGACCTCGCCTTCCACCGCGCCATCGCCGGAGCGGCCGGAAACGAGACGATGGCGGCCATCCTGGAAGGCCTCTCCTCCCGCACCTTCCGTGCCCGGGTCTGGCGCGGCTACCAGGAGGAGGGCGCCTTCGAGCGCACCCGGCGCGAGCACGCGGCGATTCACCGGGCGCTCGTCGCGCACGACCCGGAGGCGGCCAGGGCGGCCGCCGCCGCGCACGTGGGTGAGGTGGAACAGTGGCTGCGGTCCCAGCTCACCTCGGAGCCGGAACCGCCCACATCGGTCGAGCCGCCCGCACCACGGCCCGCACCCGGTGAGCCGCGATCACGACGGTCCGCACCGGGTGCCGGGAGCTCCTCAGGCTCGAGTCAGCCGTAGCGTCACCAGCTCGAAGGCACGCAGGCGCAGGGTGATCCGGTCGCCGTCCAGCTCGGGCACGGTGGCGTCCGCCAGCGGGCGTTCCAGCAAGTCGGTCACCGTGACATCCGCGACCTCGAAGCCCGTCGTCAGCGTGGCGCTCGTACGGGCTCCGCGTGACTCGTGGAAGCGGACGATCACGTCACCACTGCCGTCGTCGGCCAGCTTGAGCGCCGTCACGACGACGGCGTCCTGCTCGACGCCCACCAGCGGCGCGACCTCCTGGGAGCCGGTCACCCGGCGCTCCGGCAGGTTGATCCGCCATCCCTCGCGCACCGCGTCCCCGATCGCCGCGCCCGCCACCAGCGCGTGCCGGAAACGGTGCACGCCCTGGTCCGTCTCGGGGTCGGGGAAGCGCGGGGCGCGCAGCAGTGAGACGCGCACGGTGGTGGTCGTCCCGGAGTCGGTGTCACGGACGGTCCGGGTCACGTCGTGCCCGTACGTCGAGTCGTTGACCAGGGCGACGCCCCACCCCGGTTCCTCGATGTGCACGAACCGGTGGTTGCACGCCTCGAACTTGGCCGCCTCCCAGCTCGTGTTGGTGTGCGTCGGCCGGTAGAAGTGCCCGAACTGGGTCTCGGACGCGTACCGCTCGGCGTGCACGTCGAGCGGGAAGGCGAGCTTCAGGAACTTCTCGGTCTCGTGCCAGTCGACCTCGGTGTCGATGCCGAGCCGCCGCTCCCCCGGCGCGAGCGACAGCACCTGGGTGACCCGCGACACGCCGAAGGACCGGACGATCCGGACCGACACACCGTCAGCACCGGGCACGACCTCGTCGGCGTCGACCAGGTCGGTGACCGTGTTGCGGTAGAACTCGTCGACGTCCCAGGCGTCCCACATGTTCGGGAAGTCCGGGTGCAGCTGGAGCAAATTCGCGGCCTGACCCGGCGCGACCGTCTCCCGGTCGGCCTCGATGTCGTACGCCGATACGACGAGCCCCTGTGCGTCGATGCCGACCCGCAGCAGCCCGTTGTCGAGGACGAACCCGCCGTTGACGCGGGGCGCGAGTGCGACGCTTCCGTCGATGGCCGGGGTCCGCGCGCCGCCCGCCGGAACGCCGTCGCGCAGATGCGGCGCCGAGTTGAAGACCAGGTCGGCCGAGCCCTCGCCGGCCAGGGCTTGCTGGGCCGCGTCGATGATGCCGTTCAGCTCGCCGGCGAGACGCTCGTAGGTGGCGCGCGCCTCGCGGTGCACCCAGGCGATGGAGGAGCCGGGCAGGATGTCGTGGAACTGATGGAGCAGCACCGTCTTCCAGATGCGGTCCAAGTCCTCGTACGGATAGGGGAATCCGGTCCGTACGGCCGCGGTCGCCGCCCACAGCTCGGCCTCGCGCAGGAGGTGTTCGCTGCGCCGGTTGCCCTGCTTGGTCTTGGCCTGGCTGGTGAGCGTGGCGCGGTGGAGTTCGAGGTACAACTCGCCGACCCATACAGGGGCGTTGGGGTATTCGGCCTCCGCCTGCTTGAAGAACTCCTCGGGCGTCTCCCAGACCACCGTGGCGGAGCCTTCGAGGTCCTTGAGCCGGGCCGCCTTGGCGATCATCTCCCGTGTGGTGCCGCCGCCTCCATCACCCCAGCCGGTCGGGGCGAGGGAGTGCCGGGCGACGCCCTTGTCCTTGAAGTTGTTCGCCGCGTGGGCGATCTCGCTGCCCTTCATGGAGCAGTTGTAGGTGTCGACGGGCGGGAAGTGCGTGAAGATGCGGGTGCCGTCGATGCCCTCCCACTGGAAGGTGTGGTGCGGGAACTTGTTGGTCTGCGACCAGGAGATCTTCTGGGTCAGCAGCCACTTGGAGCCGGCCGCCTTGATGATCTGCGGCAACCCGGCGGCGAAGCCGAAAGTGTCGGGCAGCCAGGCCTCGTCGTTCTCGATGCCGAACTCGTCGAGGAAGAACCGCTTCCCGTGCACGAACTGACGGGCCATCGCCTCCGAACCCGGCATGTTCGTGTCCGACTCGACCCACATGCCGCCCGCGGGCACGAACCGCCCGTCCGCCACCGCCTTCTTCACCTTGGCCCACACCTCGGGCCGGTGCTCCTTCACCCAGGCCCACTGCTGGGCCTGCGACATGGCGAAGATGAACTCGGGCTCGTCCTCGATGAGCGCGGTCATGTTGGAGGTCGTCCGGGCCACCTTGCGGACCGTCTCGCGCAGCGGCCACAGCCACGCCGAGTCGATGTGCGCGTGTCCGACTGCACTGATCCGGTGCGCGGAGGGCACGGCGGGCTCGGCCAGCACCCCGGCCAGCCGTGAACGCGCCGCTTCCGCCGTGCCGTTGACGTCCTGCAGGTCGACGGCGTCCAGCGCCCGCTCCACGGCCCGCAGGATGTCCCAGCGCCGCGCGGACTCCACCGGCAGCTCGGCCATCAGCTCGCCGAGCACCTCCAGGTCGAGGACGAGGTGCCACACGTTCTCGTCGAAGACCGCAAGGTCCATGCGCTCAAGCTTGTACTGCGGCTCACTGCCCGCCGTCTCCTTGTCGCCCAACTGGGTCGGCAGGAAGGGGTGGTAGTCGAGGATGACCGGGTTGGAGGCAGCCTCGATGTGCAGCAGGACCTCCTCGCCGCCCTCGACGGGGGCGCCGACCCGGACCCACTGGTTGCGTGGGTTGAGACCCTTCACCGGCGTCCCGTCGGGCCGGTAGACGAGCCCCTCGCACTGGAAGCCCGGCATGTTCTCGTCGAAGCCGAGGTCCAGCAGGGCCTCGACGGCCTTGCCGGCCCACGCCGCCGGGACGGTCCCGGTGACGCGGAACCAGCTGGTGCCCCACGGAACACCCCAGCGCGCGCCCACCTCGATCGGCTCCGTGGTGGCCGCGAGTCCCTCGGCCACCGGCACCGGCTCGCCGGGCGCGTGCCACACCGCGACCTCGAGCGGGACGGACTCGGGGTACACGGCGGGACGGATGCGCTCGTCGAGAACGCGCTTGAGGCGGGCTTCGACCAGGGTGCGGTCGTCATGCATGAGAGTGCTCCGTGGGGTGAGGGTGGTGCCTGTTACCAGGTGTGGGTGGTCGTGGTGGGAGTCGAGACGGTGAACAGTTCCCCCACCGCGCGCAGTTCGAACCGTGCCTCGGTCTCTCCCTGCTCGGCGACGAGACCGCCGGCGTAGAACGCGCGCTGGCAGGTGCCGCCGAGGAAGCGGCGGGTGCCATCGGGAAGCGTCCGGTACAGCTCGTAGTGGCGTACGGGGCCGGGGGCGCCGTCCCAGGCAAAGCGCAGGTTGCCCGTGTCGGCGTCCGTGACGCGCAGGCCGGTGGGCTCGGCGGGGGTCACCACCTCGTCGCGTACCGCGAGGCCGCCGAGCCGCCAGCGCACCGGACCGCTGATCGCGGTGAGCCGGACGCCGATGGCACGTATCTCCCCCGACACTCCCGTCAGCTGCACGGTTGAAGTCTCCCAGCCGTCGCCCGTACTCACAGGGAAGTACGTGTACGGGGGCGCGCCTCCCGCCGTGTCCGGCTCGGCGGTGGCGACGGCCAGCTCGACCTGCACGCTTCCGGAGTCGACGCGGTGGGTCAGCTCGACCACAGTGTCCGCGCCGAGCGGCAGCCGCGTCCCGTAGAGGTCCAGAGTGGTCGGGGCGTCGAGGGCGCCGTCGACGAGGACACTGCTGCCGCCGCGCCAGGCGTCCGCGAAGTCGAAGGTGACGGCGGGGCGTTGGCCCGTGGTCCGCACCACCCAGCGGCGGGACGGCAGCCGGTCCTGGAGGCCGAGGTGGTTCCAGGCCGCGTCCGAGGTCGCCGCGCCGTCCTCGTACCACTTCAGGCCGTGGCCGGTGTTGAAGGCGGTCGCGAAGGGGACGGAGGCGACGGAGGAGCGGTCGGCGACGGAGACGGCCGGGGCACGCCAGGTGGCCGTGAGGTTGGGCTTGGAGGGGTCGAGGGTGGCGCCGGTCCAGAACAGGTCGTCGGAGGCGTGGAAGTCGCCGGGGGTACGGGTCGCGGGCAGGTGGTTGCGGGTCCACTCGGGCCGGTAGAAGCCGATGGAGGTGACATGGGCCGCGGTGGTCGGCACGATCGCGTTCCAGTTGACCGACTTGCTGGTGCCGCTGGCCTCCACGTCGACGCCCGCCCACAACTCGTAGCGGTTGCGCCCGAGTTGCCCCGCCAGCGTGCCCGATGAGGCCAGGGTGGTCTGCGACCAGCGGAAGTCGATGAACATGGAGTCGGCGGACTGGAAGAAGGCCTGGTTCTGGCTGTTGAGCGCGCCCTGCCAGCTCACCGAGCCGCCGACGGTCATCGAGTCGTACCAGGTGACCCGCTGCCCCTTCGCCGTGCCGAGCGCCTTGAGCTCCGTCAGGAAGCCGAGCATGTCGGTGGCGAGCGCGGCGTTTCCGCCGCTCGTCTCGGCGTTCACGAACCAGCCGTCGAAGCCGTACGCCTCGGCGACCGCGACGAGTTGGGCGGCCAGCGGATAGTGCCCGGTGGCGTCCTTCTGGACCAGGTCGCGGGTCCACTGGAGCTGTCCCCCGTAGGCGACGGGCGGCAGGAAGACGTTGCCGAGGACGGGCACGCCGTGGCGGTGGGCCGCGTCGACGACGGGTGCGTTCGGGGCGAGGATCAGGCCCTCGCCCGACGAGCCGCCCCAGAAGATGAGTTCGTCGACGTACGCCCAGTGGGTGAGCGCGTAGTAGTCGGCGGTGGCCGCGCCCTGTGAGGGGTTGCTCGCCGTGGGACCGAAGGAGACCAGGGACTGGATGCGGGCCTGGTCGCCGCGGGCGGTCGTGTTCGCCGGAGTGGGCGTGAAGCGCGCGGCGAGCGGCACGGAGGAGGCGTTGAACGCCAGGTCGGCGTCGGTCGCGGCGCTCCAGGTCTTGAGGCCGCGCCAGGTGATGCCGGTACCCGGAGTGCCGGCGGGCAGCGAGTCGGGGTACCAGTAGGAGGCGTACGGCTGGAGGTCGCGGGTGGCGGCGACGGCCGTACCGGCGAGGCCGGGGACGAGTCCGGCGGCGGCGCCGGCTCCGGCGAGCAGGACGGTGCGTCTGCTGAGGTTCACGGTGTGCTCCGCATGGGTCGTGGGGACGGCCTACTCGGTGACCTGATCGGGGGTGACGACTTCGGTGATGCCACGGGCCGCGAGATGTTCCTTGTCGTCGGCGCGGCTCGCGAGAACGGTGGTGGGGCGGGCCCCGCCGGCGGTCAGCCGGGCGAAGGCCTCGAAGACCTGCCCACCCGGAGCACAGACCGAACGGCCGCCCTGAGCGGTCTCAACCACCAGGGCCGTGGTCCGGGGTGCGGGTGCGTACGCGCGCCGCTCCTCGATGATCCGCGCGATGGCGTGACCAGCGGGCTTGGGCTGCCGGTCGTTGGTCAACAGGCCGAGGCTGTACTCGAGTTCGGGGAAGTCGGCGAGGTCGCGGCTCACGTCGTGCGAGCACCACCAGGTGACGCCCCAGACGTCGGGGCAGTCGAGGGCGTTCGCAATGGTCGCCTCGGTGAACGCCGCCGCGTGCCCGGCCGGGATGAGCGGCGCGGGCGCGCCGACCTCCTGGAGCCACACCGGGCGGCGGGGGTCGTCGGCCCACGCCTTGGACAGCTCGATGAGGTAGGCGGCGTGGTGTTCGGTGGCGACACCCGTACGGCCGTGGCGCTGAGCCGTGCCGTTGAACACCCAGGAGTGCACGGCGGTGACCGCGCCGAGCCGCGCCGAGTGCTCGGGGGTGAACGGCTGGTCGTCCTGGTACCAGGCGGCGTCGTACGAGGCGTGCAGATGCAGTTTGCCCGGCGCGCCCTCCTCGCAGGCGGCGAGCAGGCGCTGGAGCCAGGCCGCTGCCTGGTCCGGCGTGATGCGGTCCGGGTCGGGATGCGGTCCCGCCGCGAACTGGTTGACCTCGTTGCCGATCGTCATGCCGATGAAGTTCGGCCGGTCGGCGAGCGCGGCGGAGAGTACCCGCAGGTACTCGGCCTCCCCCTCGACCACCGCCGGGTCGGTGAAGATGTTCCGCCGATGCCAGGTCTGGGTCCACGCGGGCAGGAAGTCGAAGCTCGACAGGTGCCCCTGCAAACCGTCGACGTTGACGTCGAGTCCGCGTTCGGCGGCGGCGTCGGCGAGCGCGACGAGCTGCTCCACTGCCCGCGGGCGGATCAGGGTGCGGTTGGGCTGGAAGTAGGGCCACAGCGGGAAGACCCGGATGTGGTCCAGGCCGAGCGCGGCGATCGAGTCCAGATCGGCGCGTACGGCGTCGAGGTCGAAGTCGAGCCAGTGGTGGAACCACCCGACGCTCGGGGTGTAGTTGACGCCGAAGCGCACGGCAGCAGGCATGCGGGATCCTTGCGAATCGGATGGAGGGAAAGGTCCGGGGAGGTCAGCCCTTGACCGCGCCCTCGCCGACCCCGCGGAAGAAGTACCGCTGGAGACAGGCGAAGAGGGCGATCAGCGGTGCCACGGCGATGATCGTGCCCGCGGCGACGAGGCGTTCGTCGTTGGCGAAGGTGCCGTGCAGATAGTTGAGGCCGATGGTCAGGGTGAACTTCGACGGATCGCTGAGCACGATGAGCGGCCACAGGAAGTCGTCCCAGGCACCCATGAAGGCGAAGATCGCGACGACGGCGAGGGTCCCCTTCACCGACGGCAGCGCGATCCGCAGGAACCGCTGCCAAGCGTTCGCGCCGTCGACGAAGGCAGCCTCCTCGATCTCGTACGGCAGGTTGAGGAAGGCATTGCGCATCAGCAGGACGTTCATGGAGCTGACGCAGGCCGGCAGCACCACCCCGATGAGGGTGTTGTTCAGGCCGAGCTCACGCATGGTGGTGAACTGGGCGATGATGATGCTCTCCGCGGGGACCAGCATCGCGAGGATGAAGACCAGGGTGGCCACCCGCCGGCCCCGGTAGCGCATCCGGGCCAGGGCGTACCCCGCGAGGGCCGAACCGACGCAGTTCGTCACCACGTTGGCGCCCGCGACCTTCAGCGAGTTGAGGGCGTAGTCCCAGACGGGGATGGTCTCGGCGACCCGGTCGTAGTTGTGGAGGGTCGGGTGGCTCGGCAGGAACTTGGGCGTCGCGCTGTAGATGTCCTCGGTGGGGCCCTTGAGCGAGGTGGACAGCTGCCACAGGAAGGGCCCGACGGTGAGGGCGAGCACGGCGAGCAACAGCAGGTAGCGCAGGGCGAGTTCCCAGGCGCGTACGTGGCGGCCCTGCTCATCGGTGACCCGTCGGCGGGGCTTGCGCGGGGCTTCCGGCCGCTCGACCGGAGGTGCCTTCTCCAGCACACTCATGCGTCCTCCTTCCGGTCGGCGCGCAGCACGAGCAGCATCAGCGCGAGGGTGACGACGAAGACGACGACGGAGATGGCGGAGGCGTAGCCGACGCGGCCGGTCAGACCGGTGCCGGTGCGCTGGACCAGCATGACGAGGGTGGTGTCCTCGCCCGCGGGGCCGCCGTCCGGGCCGGCCATCAGATAGACCTCGGAGAACACCTTGAAGGCGGAGACCGAGGAGAGCGCGCCGACCAGCACCATCGTGGAACGGACGGCGGGCACGGTGACCGTGAAGAAGCGGCGCACCGCGCCCGCGCCGTCCACCATGGCGGCTTCATGCAGCTCGCGCGGCACATTGGCGAGCGCGGCCAGGTAAATGATCATGTAGTAGCCCAGGCCCCGCCACACGGTGACGGCCATGGCGCTCAGCAGAAGAAGCCACTGGTCGCTGAGGAAGCCGATCTTGCCGACCCCGATCGCCTCCAACAGCGAGTTCACCAGGCCACGTTCGTCGAGCAGCCACACCCAGATGAGCCCGACCACGACGATCGAGGCGACCACCGGGGTGTAGAAGGCCGACCGGAAGAAGGCGATGCCCGGGATGTTCTTCTGGACCAGCAGAGCGAGCAGCAGCGGCAGCAGGACGAGCGCGGGGACGACCCCGAGGACGTACAGCGTGCTGTTGCGCAGCCCGATCCAGAACATGTCGTCGTGCAGCAGTTCCCGGAAGTTGGCCAGGCCCACGAACTCGCCGGGGATCAGGGTCCGGCGGTCGGTGAAGGAGTTGACCAGGGTGGAGACGAACGGGTACAGGATGAAGATGCCGATGATCAGCATGCCGGGGGCGGCGAACAGCCACGGGCTCGTGGGCAGTTGGCGCCTCACCCGCGTACTGCGCCGGGCCCCGCCGGAGACGGTGGAAGAGCTCGCCATAGCTGGTCAGCCCTGCTGTTCGAGCAGCTTGTTGCAGGCCTCGACAGCGTTGTCAAGAGCTTCCTTCGGGCTCTGCTTGCCCTGGAGCGCCTTGGCGACCTCGTTGCGCAGCTCGGTCTTCATCTGCTCGCTGAACAGGACCGGCGTGTAGTTCACCGCGTTCTTCAGGGACTTGGCCGCCGCCACCCGCACCCGCGTCACGTCGGTCCCGTCCTCCTTGGTGAAGTACGGGTCGTCCAGCGATCCCGCGGTGCTCGGGAAGATCGCGACCTGCTTCGCGAACGACATCTGGTTCTGCGCGTCGGTGACGAAGTGCGCGAAGGCGACCGCGGCCGGGGTGTGCTTGGTCTGCGAGTTGACCATTACCCCCATCACGTACATGTTCACCTTGCCGGTGCTGGTGATCTGGTCGGTGATGCCGATGTTCTTGTACAGGCTCGGCGCCTGCGTCTTGAAGTTCTCCAGGTCCAGGGCACTGCCAGGGTTCATGGCGACGGCCCCGGTGAGGAACTTCTTGCCGGACGATTCCGGGGTCGCGGTCAGCGCCTGCGAGTCCAGCGCCTTGGCGTCGTACAACTCCTTGTACTTGGTAAGGAGTTCGATGCCCTTGGCGTCGTTGAAGGCGAAGCCGGTGCCCGCCTTGTTCATCAGCTCGACGCCGTAGCGGCCGAAGTCCTCGATGGTGGGAATGTTGGCGAGCGTGGCCACCTTGCCATCGCTCTTCTGGGCCAACTCCAGCGCGTCGCTGAAGAGTTCGTCGTACGTCGTCGGGGGCTTGTCGGGGTCGAGCCCGGCCTCCTCGAAGAGCGACTTGTTGTAGAAGAGCGGGCCGGTGTTGAGGTACCAGGGGAAGGCGTACGTCCCGGTCATGCCCGGTATCTGGTGGCTGGCCCAAGCGCCTTCCAGGTACTCCTTCTTGTACTTCGAGGCAGCCTTGTCCAGGTCGAGCGCGAACCCGGCCTTGGCGAGCGGTGCGACGAGGTCGGGCGAGACGTTCACGACGTCGGGCAGGGTGCCGCCGGCCGCGTCCGCGCTGATCTTGTCGGCGTAGCCCTCGGCGGGCTGGTCGATCCACTTCACTTTCGTGTCCGGGTACTGCTTCTCGAAGTCGGCGATCACGCCCTCGAAATACGGCTTGAAGTTGGCCTGGAGGTTCCAGGTCTGGAAGGTGATGTCGCCCTCGACCTTGCCGGAGGCGTCCGTGGAGCCGCCCCCGTCGTCCCCGGAGCCGCAGGCGCTCAGCGGCAGGACGAGGGCGATGACGGCAGCGGCGAGTGCTCTGCGAGATGTGCGCACGGTGACCGGGCTCCTTTGCGGCAGGATGGGCGAACAGTGCCGGGGCAGACCTTGCAGGCAACTCGCCGGGCAAGTCAATGGATTGGCGCGAGCTAAATTTATCGGTAGCACAACAGAGCAGGTCAGAGCCGTGCAGCCCGCCTCTTGCAATCGATCACTAATGCGCTTTAGATAGCATCAGCTCAAGCGCATTAGTACACGACCTCGGATGACTCCGGAAGAGGGTCCTGAAAGAACGGGGAGCAAGGGTGCCAGCCAAGCGGTCTCCGGCACGCCGGCCGACGATGAAGGACATCGCGCGCCGCGCCGGAGTCTCCGAGAGCGCGGTCTCCTTCGCGCTCAACGACCGGCCCGGCGTCTCCGAGATCACCCGCGACCGGGTCCGCCGGGTGGCCGAACAGCTGGGCTGGCGGCCGAGTACGGCGGCACGCGCGTTGTCCGGGGAGGGCGCGGCCACGGTCGGCTTCGTGCTGGCGCGGCCCGCGGACACCCTCGGCGTGGATTCCTTCTTCCTCCAGCTCGTCTCGGGTATCCAGGAGGTGCTGGCGGAGCGTCATCTCGGCCTGCTCTTCCAGGTGGTGGAGGACGTGACCGCCGAGTGCGCGGTCTACCGGCGCTGGTGGGCCGAGCACCGGGTGGACGGGGTGCTGGTCGTCGACCCGCGCGTCGACGATCCGCGTCCGGACCTCCTGGACGAACTGGGCCTGCCCGCCGTGGTCATCGGCGGGGTGCCGGACGCCCGGCACCCCGGCCTATCCACCGTCTGGGCCGACGACGCGGCCGCGATGGCCGCGGTCGTGGACGAGCTGTACGCGCTCGGCCACCGCCGGATCGTGCACATCGCGGGGCTGCCCGGCCTCGCCCACACCGAGCGCCGGATCCGTACCCTGCGCGCCGAGGCCGAGCGCCGGGGGCTGACCGAGGTCCGTTCCGTGCCCACGGACTACTCGGACACGGAGAGCACCGCCGTCACCCGCCGTGTCCTGGAAAGCGGCACCCCGCCGACCGCGCTGGTCTACGACAACGACGTGATGGCCGTCGCCGGGGTCGCCGCCGCCACCGAGCTGGGCTTCTCCGTGCCGGGCGACGTCTCGGTCGTGGCCTGGGAGGACTCCGCGCTGTGCCGCATGGTCAAGCCGTGGCTGTCCGCGCTCTCCCGCGACACCGTGGAGTTCGGCCGCACGGCCGCGCAGGAGCTGACCGCGCTGTTGGACGGCGGTCCGGCACGGACGGTGCAGGTGCCGGTGCCGCGGCTGATCGAGCGGGACAGCACGGGACCCCGCGGGAGATGAAAAAGAGGGCAGACGTCACCCAGAACGCATGAAGGGGGCGGCCGTCACCCGGAACGTCCGCCCACGAACATCAGCTCTGCCAGTCCACCTTGAACACCCACACATACTGCCCGGCCTTACGGGCGGCCTGCGGCACGTCGATCACCAGCGACCCGTTGCCGGCCGTCCAGGTCAGCGGCCGGTGGTAGCCGAGCATGGTGACCCTGTCCCCGCTGCGGATCGGTACCGGCGCCTCGACGGTCAGCTTGCTGCCGGGTGCGGTCAGCGAGTGGATGTAGAAGGCCTTGTTCTGCTTGACCGTGAAGCGCAGGTCCGCGCCGAGTTCCGCCATCCGCGACCAGTACGTCGTGTCGTAGATCGCCTCGCCGTTGGTCTTCAGCCAGCGGCCGGTCTCGCGCAGCCGGGTCTCCATGATCTCCGGGATGGTGCCGTCGGCGCGCGGGCCGATGTCGAGGAGGAAGTTGCCGTTCTTGGAGACGATGTCGACGAGGCTCCGCACGACCTCCTCGGTGGTCATGTAGGCGTCGTCCGGGGTCGCCCGGTTGTAGCCATAGCTGCGCGGGTCCAGGCCACGGCTGGACTCCCACTTGGCGACGACGGTGTTCTCGTACGTCGTGTACTCGGGGGTGGTGAAGTCGTGGAAGCCGATCCCCGAGCGGTCGTTGACCGTCACCTCGTACGGCTTGTGCCGGTTCTTCCCGTGGTTGAAGTACTCGGCGAGCACCTCGACGCTGTCGTTCGCGCCGCCGATGTCGCACCAGATCAGGGCAGGGTCGTAGCCGTGGATCAGCTCCAACATCTGCGGCGCCTGATAGTCCTTCACATAGTCCTTGCCCGCGGTGTATCCGGTGTACGGGAGCGGCTCCAGGGTGTACGGGTTGCGCGGGGCATGGCCCATCCACGGGTTGTCCGGGTTGAACCACTCGGGCATCGAGAAGTACAGGCCGCGCTTCAGCTCCGGCGTGAACTGCTTGGAGGCGTCGAAGAGTTCGCGGATCAGATCGCGCTTCGGGCCCATCTTCACGGAGTTGCGATCGGCGAACCTGGTGTCCCACAGGGCGAAGCCCTCATGGTGTTTCGAGGTCAGCACGTGGTACTCCGCGCCAGCGTCGCGGAACAGCTCCACCCACCCCCGCGGGTTGAACTTCTTCGCCGTGAACATCGGGATGAAGTCGTCGTACGCGAAGTTCTCGCCGTAGGTCTCCCGGTGGTAGGCGTACACCGCGTTGTCCGGGCTCTCCATGTGGTTCCAGTACCACTCGGCGTACTGCTTGCCGACCGGCGACCAGGCGGGCACCGAGTACACGCCCCAGTGGATGAAGATGCCGAACTTGGCACGGTGGAACCAGTACGGCGCCTGATGTCCCGTCAGTGACGCCTCGGTGGGCTGGTAGTCGGGGACGCCGAGGGTCAACTCTCGACTGCTGCTGGTGACGTGCCTGCCTCGCCCGCTGACGATCACCTTGCCGTCCTGCGCCGTCCCCGGTGCCGTCCCCACCCGGTTGCGGATGCCGACGCGGATGCGCGCCTGTTCGCCGGGGTCGAGGCGGGTCACGCTCGCGGGCTCGACGGTGCGGGCGCCCGGCACGTCGACGCCGACCGACACCCGGTCACCGGCGAGGACGGCGACCGTCCCGGCGTTGACGACGGTGGCCTCCACGCTCTGCGCGCCGCTCGACTCCAGGAGGGAGAAGGTGGAGTGCGCGTCCCGCACGGCCAACGCCCGTCCCTGGGCGGCCGGTTGGAGCGAGAGGGCGAAGACGTGCAGGGACGTCCTGTTCTCCTCGGCGGGGCTGGTGATCGGCAGGGTCAGGGCGACCGCCTCGCGCCCCGGGTCGATCCACACCTCCGCCATGCCGATGCCGACACGGTGCTCGTCCTTGCTGCCGTCCGGCCGGTAGCGGTACGCCGCCGACAGTGAGCCGCCCGCCGAGTACCAGTCCGAGCCGCCGAGCCCGGCGCTCGTCGTGGAGCCGTCCGCGTAGTGCACGGTGGCCTTGCCGGACGCGTTGCCATAGCTGCCCGCCGTGAGGAACAGGGCCGACAGGTAGCTCCCTCGGGGCAGTTCGATGCGCTGGCCGAGGGCGACCACGTTGTTCTTGGCGCCCGCCTCGGCGGACGGGAAGAGGAAGGTGATGCCATCGACCTCGACCGGACCCGCGGGGAGTTCCTCGCCCGGGAACGTGTAGCCCGAGCCGTCGAAGCTCCCGCCCCGCGCGCCGACGGTGTCGATGCCGTCGTTGTCGAGGTGGGCGTCGAGCGGCACGGGTATCGGGTCGGGCACCGGGACCCACTGGTTGCCCTGTCCACCCTGGCTTACCTGCCCGTCCGCGGCCTGCGCTTCCACCGTGGCGGCGAGGGGAAGAGTGGCGGCCACGGCGACTCCGGCCGCGACTCCCAGTACCTGACGTCTTGGATACGTACTCATGGGCGGCTCTCCCATTCATCGGATGTCTGATGATCGAGCTGCCGCCAGAACCTGTCAATGGAGTGCGCAGAGACGGAAGTTGAGCAAGTGATCGGATGATCTCGCGCGTGCTCCAGGCATGCGAAAGCCCTCGCGCGAAAGCCGTCGGAGAACCATTCCCGGAGTTCCGAGGTCCCAGGCTCTCGACGGGACACCGCGTCGCGGGCAGAGTGCATCTCGTACTACTCGCCGGTCCGCAAAGGAGCGCCCGTGACCACCTGGGTCGGCCGGACCGCCGCCGAAATCGCCGCAGCCGTACGGGAGAAGCGGGTCACGCCCCGTGAGGTGGTGGCCGAACACCTCGCCCGGATCGAGCTGCTCGACGCCCGCGTCGGCGCGTTCCGCACGCTGCGGGCGGAGGCGTCCCTGGCCGAGGCCGACGAGCTGGCCACGCGGGATCTTGACGGACTCCCCCTCGCGGGCGTGCCGGTGGCCGTCAAGGACAACCTCCCGGTACGCGGCGAGGCCAACCGCCTGGGCTCCGCCGCCACCCCGGACACACCCGCGGACCACGACCATGTCACCGTGGCCCGGCTCCGCGCGGCGGGCGCCGTCGTGGTGGGCCTGACGAACGTGCCCGAGCTCTGCGTATTCGGCACCACCGACGGTGTGCACGGCATCGCGCGCAACCCGTGGGACACCTCGCGCACGGCGGGCGGTTCCTCGGGCGGCAGCGCGGCCGCGGTCGCCGCCGGGATGGTGCCGATCGCGCTCGGCAACGACGGCATGGGATCGCTGCGCATCCCGGCCGCCAACTGCGGCCTGGTCGGACTGAAGCCGGGCCATGGCACGGTCCCGGCGGGAATCGGTCACGGCGACTGGTTCGGCATGGCGGAGAACGGGCCGCTCGCGACCACGGTCGAGGACGCACGCCTGATGTTCGCGGTGCTGGCCGGCACCGACGCCGTACGCCCGCCAGGGAAGGAAGCCCGCAGGGTTGCCGTCTCCGTACGCAGCCCGCTGGTCGGCGTGAAGATCACCCGGCCGTACCGGGCCGCGGCTCACGAGGCGGCGCGACTGCTGGCCACGGCGGGTCACCAGGTACGGCCCGCCGACCCGCCCTATCCCCTCTGGCTGGGTACGACTTCACTCGCGCACTGGACGGCGGGCACCGCCCTGGACGCCGGGGAGCTCGACCCTCGCCTGCTCACCCGGCGCACCCGCGTGCACGCCGCGGTGGGCCGCCGCTTCCTCAACAGCGTCCGCAAGGGTGACCGCCGCGAGCAGCTGCGCAGGCGTCTGGAGCCGTTCTTCGCCGAGCACGACGTGCTGATCACTCCTGCGCTGGCCCGGCGGGGTCCGGCAGCCGCGGCCTGGCACGAACGAGGTTGGCTGCGCAATCTGCTGGCCAACACCACCTACTCGCCGCTGACCGCGCCGTGGAACCTCACCGGTTGGCCCGCGATGTCGGTACCGTTCGGCACGCTGCCGGGCGGCGCTCCGTGCGCCGTACAACTGGTCGGACGCCCGGGTTCGGAGCTCGATCTGCTCGCCCTGGCGGGGCAGTTGGAGGTGCTGCATCCGTGGCGGCGTACGGCATCACTGGATTGAGTTACAACGCCCGGTACATGATGTGCAGCCCCACCCGTCCGTGCCGGGGGTGCTCGAACGCATCCGGCACGGTGCCCAGGATGGTGAAGCCGAGCGAAGTCCACAGCTTGACCGCCGGGTTGGTCTCCACGACGGCGTTGAACACCATGCCCCGGTAGCCGTCCGCCTTCGCCGCGACGAGGACGTGTGCGGCGAGGGCGCGGCCGATGCCCCGCCCGCCCTGCTCGGGGTCGACCATGAATCCGGCGTTGGCGATCCGGTCGGCGGGACCGGCGTAGTTGGCGGTGACGAAGGCCGAGCCGACGACGGCTCCGGTCGGGTCCTCGGCGACGTACACGCGCTTGCCCGGCGCCATCCACAGGGCGCGGGCCGCTTCCTCGGGGGTGTCCGGGTCCCAGGTGTAGGTCTCGCCCGCGGAGACGATCCGGTGCCAGAAAGGCCAGATCCGCGGCCAGTCGTCGGCCGCGGCTTCTCTGATCAGCATGGGCGTGAGTGTGACACGCCCATGCTGTCAGGGTTCGCGATGGGTCCTGCCGGGGATCGCGAGGGGTTCTGCCAGGGTCAGTCGACGCTGGGCAGGATGTGCGGCTCGGCGAGGTCGTCCTCGTAACCCGCCAGGCGGATCGGGGCCGACCTGGCCCACACGTCGAGGCTGCCGAGCTTCTTCTCGGGCCGACGGCCCGCAACCTCAGTGAGTTCACTGGGGCGTTGATCGCGATTCTTCTCCGGTGTCACCGCGCACTCCTTATGTGTCGGGTCACCCTTGGGACGCACAAGACCAGTCAACTGCCGGCCGCTTGACGTCCGCTCGGGTCTGAGTCGAAAGCAGTTAGGGACGCGGTGGCGCCGGTAACTCATGTGAGAGCAGGCCGTGGTGACCGGCTTGTCCCGTGACGGACCGTGGGTGTGGGTGGAACCCAGTAGAGCTGCCCGTCCGGTACAGACTAACCAAATGAGCGGGTGCCCGCTCTATGGGGCTGAAAACACGAGGTAACCGTCTCGCGTCATTCAGTGTCCGCCCAGCCCCGGTCTGCGGCGATTTGGAATATAACGACCTCTTCCCCGCCACCCATTCGGCTCAATACCGACTATGGATGCAGGTCACCACGGGCCAGGCGATCACGGTCGGCACGGAAGGCGGAACGCAGTTCAGATCCCGTTGGCCGGTTCGCAAGGAGGCCATGATCTGCTGACGGTCCGCAATGGCTTTGCTCGCGGAGGACTGACCCATGGAGCTGCGCAGCGTCGAGGAACTGATGGATCTGCTGCACGCCTGCCGGGGGGCCTGGGACACCCCGGACCGCAGTGGAGACCCGGTCGATCTGCACGATCACGCCCTACAGACCGCCGCGCTGCTGCGCCGCGGTCATCCCGCCGACAAGGAACTCCAGGTGGCGGGCCTGGTTCACGACATCGGGCAGCTGCTCAGGCCGGGCGACGACGCCGGTCACGCCGACCTCGCGGCCGAAGCGGTACAGCCTCTCCTCGGCGAACGGGTCTCCCGACTCGTACGGCTGCATGTGACGGCGAAGCGCTATCTGGCCACGACTTCGCCGGGCCGCGGGCCGTCCGCCCGGAGCGCGCTGACCCTGACCGTGCAGGGCGGTGCGATGACCCCGCTCGAGGCGGCCTCGTTCGAGCGTGATCCGTACGCCGAGGACGCGGTCACGCTGCGGCAGGCGGACGACGCGGGCAAGGTCGTCGGCCTCGACGCCGGAGTCATGGAGGACTGGCGTACGGTCCTGGAGCTGGTGGCGACACGGCACTCACGGCTGAAGGCAGAGGACCGGCCAACGACGCGGGGCCGGTGACCGGCCGACGGCACAGTGCCCTGACCATTCGACAGCACGGGGACGGTGACCTCCGGACGGCTTCCTGCTGAGGGCTGTTGACTGACGGACCGCCATGAGACCGCCTTGCCTCCGAGCGGCTCGGCGGTGTCGGGCTCGCGGGTTCCGTCACCGACCTCCCTCATCTGCGGGTGCTGACCGAGCTGACGCTGCCGGAGTTCGGGCGCGTCGACGTCGCGGTGAACCACGCGGCGGCCAACGAGCCGTACGGCCCCTCACGGACGCCGACCCGGACCGCTGGCGCCAGACGTTCACCGTCAATGTGGAGGCACCGCTGCGGCTGGTGCGGTGCGCCTAGCAGGCGTGGATGAGGGAGCACGGCGGCACGGTCGTGACCATCTGCACGGAGGGTGCCGGGCACGTCGGCCCCGACGTGGGCGCGTACGGCACCAGCAAGGCCGCCCTGCTCCACCGCACCCGGCAGCTCGCGGGCGAGCCGGCCCCCGGGGTGCGGGTCAACTCGGTCTCTCCCGGACTCCTCCGTACGGAGAGGGCCCGCTTCGTGTGGGAGGACGCCGAGGACGAGCTCGGCGCCGGCCTCCCGCCGGGCCGCAACGGTCAGCCCGAGGACATCGCCCGGGCGGTGACCTGGCCGGCCTCGGACGCGGCCGGCTGGATCACCGGTGCCGACCTGCTGGTCGACGGAGGGACACGGGTCGGGGCCGCCTACGCCGGCTCCCCCGGCCATGCGGTCCACCGGGGGGCTGAGGACACGGACGCCGGGCGCCTGGGGAACGTACGGCCTCGGCAGGACAAAGGCCGTGACCGCGCGTTGAATGGTGACCATGGGTGTTCGGCGTCAGGCGAGACCCCACAGATGGACGGCGCTCATCGCAGCGGCTGTGGCCTCCCTGCTCTCGGCGAGCTACGCGGCCTCCGGATCCGCCGCGGCAGCGGACACACCGCCGCCTCAGCCGCCACCGCAACTCACGCAGGCGAAGGTGGACGACGCCGTCGGCGCTCTCGACCGCGTCATCCAGGACGGCATGAGGAAGACCGGGGTCCCCGGTGTCGCCGTGGCCGTCGTGTACAAGGACAAGGTCGTCTATCTGAAGGGCTTCGGCGAGCGGCAGGTCGGGCAGTCCGGAGCCGTCGGCCCGGACACCGTCTTCGAGCTGGCGTCGCTGTCCAAGCCGCTGGCCTCGACCGTGGTCGCGGGCGCCGTCGGCGACAAGACCATCGGCTGGGACGACCCCGTGGCGAGGCAGCTGCCGCGCTTCGCGCTCAAGGACCCCTGGGTCACCGAGCACGTCACCGTCGCGGACCTCTTCTCGCACCGCAGCGGCCTGCCCGACCACTCCGGAGACCTCCTCGAAGACCTCGGCTTCGACCGGACGTACATCCTGGAGCATCTGAAGTACGAGCCGCTCTCCCCCTTCCGCGCGAGTTACGCGTACACCAACTTCGGAGTCACCGCCGCGGGTCAGGCCGTCGCGAACGCGAACGACACCACCTGGGAGAAGCTCGCCGAGGACACCCTCTACGACCCCGCCGGCATGAACTCCACCAGCTCCCGCTTCACCGACTTCGACCAGGCCAAGAACAAGGCGGTCACACACGTGAAGGGCACGGACGGCTCCTGGGAGGCCAAGTCCGTCCGTGACGCCGACGCCCAGTCGCCCGCGGGCGGTGCGAGTTCCACGGCCCGCGACATGGCCACCTGGATGCGGCTGCAACTCGCGAACGGCAAGCTCGGCGGCGAGCAGATCATCCCCGCCGACCCGCTGGAGCGCACCCACCTGCCCGAGATCGTCAGCACCCCGCCGCGTGCCCCGGCGGGCCGCACCGGCTTCTACGGCCTCGGCTGGAACGTCAGCTACGACGACCAGGGCCGGCTGCGCCTCAGCCATTCCGGCGCCTTCGCCCTCGGCGCGAACACCAACGTGTCGTTGCTGCCAGGCGAGCAGCTCGGCATCGTGGTGCTCACCAACGGAGCGCCCGTGGGACTCGCCGACTCGGTCGCGCTCGACTTCTTCGACACGGCCCAGTACGGCAGGCCGACGACCGACTGGCTCACCCTGGCCGCACAGCTCTACCAGCAGCAGGAGGAGGCGGGCCGCTCCCCCACCGACTACACCAAGCCCCCGGCGAACGCGGCCGGCGCCCGGTCCGACGACACCTACACGGGCACCTACGACAACGACTTCTACGGTCCGCTCACCGTCACGGCCGCGAAGAGCGGTGAACTGACGATGAGCCTCGGCCCCGAGCCGATGACGTTCCGGCTCACGCACTTCGACGGCGACACGTACTCCTTCGAGACGGTCGGCGAGAACGCGACCGGCCTGTCCGGGGTCACCTTCAGGGGTGCCTCGAACGGCGCGAAGGCGGGGAAGGTGACCGTCGAGGCGTTCGACGAGAACGGCCTGGGCACCTTCACCCGCCCCTGAAGGGGCCGTCAGATCACCACTTGCCGGGCGCGTAGTCCTTCATGAAGACGCCGTACAGGTCCTCGCCCTGCTCGCCGCGGACGATCGGGTCGTACACGCGGGCGGCGCCGTCGATGAGGTCGAGCGGGGCGTGGAAGCCCGCGTCGGCGAGGCGCATCTTGTCGGGATGCGGGCGCTCGTCGGTGATCCAGCCGGTGTCGACGGCGGTCATCAGGATGCGGTCCTTCTCGAACATCTCCTGGGCGCTGGTGCGCGTGAGCATGTTCAGGGCGGCCTTGGCCATGTTGGTGTGCGGGTGGCCCGCGCCCTTGTAGCCGCGGTTGAAGACGCCCTCCATGGCGGAGACGTTCACGATGTACGTGCGGTCGGCGTCAGCCGCGGACATCGCCCCGCGCAGGCGGCTGATGAGGATGAACGGCGCGGTGGAGTTGCAGAGCTGGACCTCCAGGAGCTCGACCGGCGTGACCTCCTCGACGGACTGGATCCAGCTGTTGGTGTCGTGCAGGTCGGGGACGAGCCCGCCCGCGTCGATCGCCGTACCGGCCGCGATCCGTTCCAGGGACGCCGAGCCGGACACCAGAGCCAGGTCGGTGACCTCCTTCGCGGTCAGCGCACCCCCTCCGGCGACCGGGAGCGCTGCCACGGCGCCCGAGCCGAAGGTGCCGATCACCTCGGCGGGCGGCAGCTCACCGGCGGGCAGCGGGCCCGACTCGGCGCCGAGCAGCTCGCTGTAGGCGCCGGGCGAGCGGCGTACGGTCTGGGCCGCGTTGTTGATCAGGATGTCGAGCGGGCCCTCGGCGGCCACCGACTCGGCGAGGGCGACGACCTGCGCGGGGTCGCGCAGGTCGAGGCCGACGATCTTCAGTCGGCCGATCCACTCGTCGCTGTCGGGCATGGCCTTGAAGCGGCGGATCGCGTCGTTCGGGAAGCGCGTGGTGATCGTGGTGTGGGCGCCGTCGCGCAGCAGCCGCAGCGCGATGTACATGCCGATCTTGGCGCGGCCTCCGGTGAGCAGTGCGCGCCTGCCGCTGAGGTCGGTGCGGGCTTCGCGGCGGGAGCGGTTCTCGGCCGCGCACTCCTGGCAGAGCTGGTGGTAGAAGTAGTCGACCTCGACGTACCGCTTCTTGCAGATGTAGCAGGAGCGCGGGCGCTGGAGTATCCCCGCGATCTCACCGGCGTCGGTCACGGACGAGGGCAGGATGCCTTCCGTCTCGTCGTCGATGCGCTGGGCGGAGCCGGTGGCCGTGGACTCCGTGACCGACTTGTCGTGGGCGGTCTTGGCGGCCCGGCGGTCCTGGCGGCGGCGCTGCTTGACCGTGCGGTAGACGCCCGCGGTGGCGCGGCGGACGGCGATGGCGTCGGGGTGGTCGACGTCGATCTTGTCGAGTTCGTCGAGCACGCCGAGGCAGACGGCGAGCCGTTCCGGGTCGATGCCGGGCCCGTATGACGCCCCCGCGACCTCTGCCGTGTCCACGGCGGGGGTCGCCGGGCTGTCCTCTGTCACCGTCATCGCCGTTGCCGTTCCTCGGGTTCCGCGCCGCGCTCGAACCGCGCTCGCTTTCGAAGGCGGAATTTTACGGAGCAATCGTGCGTGGACCAAACCCGCGATGATCACCGGCCTCCGCAGGGGGCGCGGGCGGCGCTTTCAGGGGGCGCAGGCGGCCTTCAGCGCCGCCACCTCCTCGGTCAGCGCACGGGCCAGCACGTCGAGGTCCGGCACGGCCTCCGCGTCGGCCACGAGCCCGTAGTGGACCTGCCCGCGGTACGTCGAGACGGCCACGGCGAGGGCCTGGCCGCGGGCCAGCGGGGCGAGCGGGAACACCTCGTTCAGGGGGCAGCCGCCGAGCTTCAGGCCGAGGCTGGGCAGCGGCACACTGGTGACGAGGATGTCGAACAGCAGCCGTGCCGCCTGACCGACGACGGGCCCGCCGATCCGGTGCCCGAGCGGCGGCACATGGTCGGCGAGCAGTGCGACGGCGCCCGCGCCCCGGTTGGGTCCGGCGTCCTTGTTGCGGTCCATGGCCGTGCGGACCGCGCGCAGCCGTCCGAGCGGGTCCGGGTCGTCGACCGGAAGCCTTATCAAGTAGCCGGAGAGCCGATTGCCCTGCGGGTGCGCGGTGCGCGGGCGGCGCTTGGAGACGGGGATCAGGGCACGCGGTACGACGCCCTCGCTGCCGTCGCCGCGCTCGTCGAGCCAGCGGCGCAGGGCGCCCGCGACGACGGCGATCAGGACGTCGTTGACGGTGCCGCCCACGGTCTTGCGGACGCGGTGCACGTCGTCGAGGTCGACGACCACGCCCGCGGTGCGGCGGGTGCCGGTGGGCTCCGAGGTGAGGGCGGGTGAGGACCGTACGTCCAGGGTCGCGCGGGCGACGGAGGCGCCGATGTCCAGGGCCCGGCCCACGTCGGAGAGGGCGCCACGGACCAGTCCCGGCAGTTTGCGGATGTCCGGGAAGAGCCCGCGGGGCGGCTCGGCGCGGCGTGGGCGGGGCTCCGGCAGGTCCACCGGGTCCATGATCGCGGCCGCGAGCATCAGCGCCCGCAGACCGTCGGCGAGCGCGTGATGGAACTTGAACAGCACGGCGAAGGACACACCGTCCTCGCCGGGCAGCACATGTGCCTCCCACGGCGGCCGGTCACGCACCAGCGGACGTTCCATGAGACGGCCGGCGTCCACGTGGAAGTCGGCGGTCGGCGCGTGCAGCGTGACGTGGTCGAGCGGCTCGAAGTCGGGCGCGGGCTCGCGGGTCGCCCCGCCGAAGGCCGGTGGGAAGGTGAGCGGGAAGGCAAGCGGCTGCCACACGTCACGGATCCGCATGCGCAGCCCGGGGACTCCGGCCGCGCGGGCCGCGAGCAGCTCGGCGGCGTGCGCGCCCGCGGTGGGTGAGTGGGCCGCGAAGACCCCCAGGGCACCGAGGTGCATGGGGTGCTCGGCGGACTCGATGTTCCAGAACGCCAGGTCGAGTGGTGCGAGCAGGTCGGAGGTCAAAGGCTTGCTCTCGCGTCGACGACGGGTGAACAAGCAGTCAAACCCGGACAGGCGATTACGGTCAAGTACGATCAAGCTACGCTCAGTTAACAGCAGATTAAGTCCAGCCACCGGTCCGACCCCGCGGGGAGGGGCGGGACTCCTGTGATGTCGGCCAAACGGTCCCGCAGCCCGTGGTGCCCGCCCGGGACGCGTCACGGATCAGCGCCTCGCGCACGGCCCTCACCCGCCCCACGTCCGGCTTCAGGATCTTGCGGTCATAGGTTCAGGAGCCCGTTGGGCTCGCCCTCGACGTCCGAGATCCAAGCGGCCCTGGCGGGCACTCCGCCCACCAGGGCCGTTGTCGCGCGGTTACGAGACGTGCTGGCCCTTGCCCAGCGCGATCACTCCGCCCTTGGAAACCGTGTAAAGCGCGGAGTCCCGCTCAGGGTTGACGCCGATCGTCGCCCCCGGCGGCACCTCGACGTTCTTGTCGAGGACCGCGCCACGCACGACGGCACCCCGCCCTATGTGGACGTTGTCGTGCAGGACCGAGCCCTGCACGACGGCTCCCGGGTCGACGACCACGCCCGGCGAGAGCACGGACCTCGTGACCTGCCCGCGGATCAGGCAGCCCGCGCTGATGATCGACTCGCTGGCGATGCCCCCGGCGTTGAATCTCGCCGGCGACAACTGCCCGGAGTGGGTGTAGACGGGCCAGCTGCGGTTGAAGAGGTTGAAGGCGGGGCGTTCGGCGATCAGGTCCATGTGGGCGTCGAAGTACGCGTCGAGGGTTCCGACGTCGCGCCAGTAGCCCTGGTCCCGGGTGGTCTCGCCGGGTACGTGGTTGTCGCTGAAGTCGTACAGCTGTGCCTCGCCCCGGTCGGTGAGCATGGGCAGGATCGAACCGCCCATGTCGTGCACGGAGTGCTCGTCCTCGGCGTCCCGCTGGAGCGCCTCGATCAGGGCCTTGGTGGTGAAGATGTAGTTGCCCATCGAGGCGAAGACGCGCTCGGGGTCGTCGGGCAGGCCGGTCGGGTCGGCGGGCTTCTCCAGGAAGCCCTGCACGGTCTGACCGTCCGAGCCGGGGCTGATGACCCCGAACGACGAGGACTCGGCGCGCGGCACCCGGATACCCGCCACGGTCACGCCCGCGCCGCCCTCGATGTGCTGGGCGAGCATCTGCCGCGGGTCCATCCGGTAGACGTGGTCGGCGCCGAACACCGCTATGTAGTCGGGCCGTTCGTCGTGCACCAGGTTGAGGGACTGGAGGATCGCGTCCGCGCTGCCCAGGTACCAGCGCGGGCCGAGCCGCTGCTGGGCGGGGACGGGGGTGACGTAGTTGCCGAGCAGGCTCGACATCCGCCAGGTGGTGGTCACATGGCGGTCCAGCGAGTGCGACTTGTACTGCGTCAGGACGCAGATGCGCAGGACGTCGGCGTTGACGAGGTTGGACAGGACGAAGTCCACGAGGCGGTACGTGCCGCCGAAGGTGACCGCGGGTTTCGCGCGGTCCGCGGTGAGGGGCATGAGCCGTTTGCCCTCTCCACCCGCAAGTACGATTCCCAGCACCGAAGGTCCACCGCGCCGCATGCCGCCGCCCCTCTGAACACGGTCGGGCCACACTCTCCTCGCGGAGCCTGGCCCCTGTTGCCGAACTGCGCCTGTCCGATGGTTACCCCGCTTTGAGGACTTCTTCGTACAACTGGACGGTGCGCCTGGCGACCGCGTCCCAGCCGAACTCCCCCGCCGCGCGCTCCCGTCCGGCCTCGCCCATCCGCCGGGCGGCCTCGGGGTCCGCGAGCACC
This sequence comes from Streptomyces sp. NPDC087263, assembly GCF_044744645.1. Lineage (NCBI taxonomy): Bacteria > Bacillati > Actinomycetota > Actinomycetes > Kitasatosporales > Streptomycetaceae > Streptomyces > Streptomyces sp. NPDC087263. The sequence continues at coordinate 122,835 of NZ_JBIUYT010000003.1, read as the reverse complement.
GAGTCGAGAGCGAGTGCCAGATTGGCCTCGAAGTCCCCCTCGACCTGCACCAGGACGCCGGTCACGCCGTCCTCGACCACCTCGGGAATCCCGCCGACCCGGGACGCCACCACGGCCGTTCCGCAGGCCATCGCCTCCAGGTTGACGATGCCGAGCGGCTCGTACACCGAGGGGCAGGCGAAGACGGCGGCGTGGGTGAGGAGTTGGATCACGTCCGGGCGCGGCAGCATCTGCGGGATCCAGTGCACTCCTTCGCGTACGCGGCTCAGCTCCTGGAAGAGGTCGCGGAACTCGCGGTCGATCTCCGGGGTGTCGGGGGCGCCCGCGCACAGCACCACCTGCACGGCCGGGTCGATGTCCCGGACCGCGCGCAGGAGGTGGGGCACGCCCTTCTGGCGGGTGATGCGGCCGACGAAGAGGATGTACGGGCGGCCGGTGTCGATGCCGATGCGGTCGAGGACGTCCGTGCCGTGGTCCGCCTGGTAGAGGGAGGTGTCGATGCCGTTGTGCACGACGTGCACCTTGGCCGGGTCCAGGGCGGGATAGCAGCTGAGGATGTCCTCGCGCATCGCGCCGGAGACGGCGACAACGGCGTCCGCCGCCTCGATGGCGGTGCGCTCGGCCCAGCTGGAGAGGGCGTACCCGCCGCCGAGCTGCTCGGCCTTCCAGGGGCGCAGGGGCTCCAGTGAGTGGGCGGTCATGACGTGCGGTATGCCGTACAGGAGCTTGGCGAAGTGGCCCGCGAGGTTGGCGTACCAGGTGTGCGAGTGGACGAGTTCGCGGCCTTCGAGGGCTGCCGCGATGGAGAGGTCCACGGAGAAGGTGCGCAGGGCGTCGTTGGCACCGTCCAGCGCGGGCCAGGGACGATGGCGTACGACTCCGTTCGCGACGCCCTCGCCCCAGCAGTGCACGTCCAGCTCGGTGAGGGCGCGCAGCTCCCGGGCGAGGAACTCGACATGGACGCCCGCACCGCCGTACACGTCCGGCGGGTACTCCCTGGTCAGCAGTCCGACTCGCACACGGAACCCCCGTCATAGCGACTGGTGCCCTCATGGTCACTCACCTGGGGCGGTTGGGGAAGAGCTCGGCTTCCCCCACGAGGCTTTCCCGCTCGGGGGTTTCATGAACACGACCGCCGTCAATGCTTTGGCGGTCGGGTGAAGCAGCAGTCTCCGCAGAGTCCCCCTCCCGGGACGCGGTAGTAGAGGCAGCAGCTGCGACGGCGGAGCGTGCTGGGATCAAGAGTGCCGGAGAGGTCGGAGTGGGCGAAGAGTTCGGCGGCAAGGACACGGGCCCGTTCACCCACCTCCGCACGGCCGTTGGCGTGTGCCCAACGGTCGAGCTGGCGCACGGCGCCGGCCAGGGCCGATCCCGCGTTGCCCCACAACAGGCCTGCGGAGATACGGCAGCGGGAGCGCAGGGCCGCCGCCAGCGGGACGAGGTGACCTTCTCGTACGACCTCACCGATCGCCGTCGCGGGCAGGGGGCGCACCGCGGACAGCCACAGGTCGTCCGGAGCGCTGCCGTCCGGATCCCAGTGCAGCAGACGGGGATCGAGATCGGGCAGGTGTCCGTACAGCGCGGCGGTGCCCAGCGCGACGGACCACAGGCGGGCGGCGAGGGCCTGGTGCGCCACGGAAGCGGCGACCCGCGACTCGGGCGCCTGGATACTCTCCGCGACCTTAAGAATCCGGAAAGTTACCGGATCCTCGTAAACATCTCTGTGGGTGCCGAGTCGGGGTGCCGCGTACGCCTGCGCGAGCGTGGGCAGCGGGCCCCGCGGTGGTACGCCGGTGCGTAGTACGAAGAAGCCGCCGAGCGGGCCGAGCGCCGCGAGTTGGGGGTCGAGGTCCACGAAGAGCAGTAGTACCAAGCCCCCTAGGGGGTTTCACCAGCGGGCTCGCCTCCCCTGTCGCCCACCTTGGGTATGACACGGGGCGATTCGTACTCCATCGGCAGTAGGACCCAATGACTGCTCAGGTACGACGACGCGAACAGTTTCGCGAGGCATCGTAGTCACCATGGAAGCCGACCGTTCGTGGCGCCGGGCACAGCGCCCCCGCCGTACGCAGAGGAGGGACTCATGAGCGCCCTCGCTTTGTCCGTGTTGCTCTCGTTCGTCTCCGCCGTCGCGTATGCCGGCGGAGCGATCGTGCAGGAGCAGGTCGCGGTGACCTCCCCCGAGCAGACGTACGCGCCGCTGCGCAGGCCGATCTGGTGGGCGGCGGTGGCGCTGAACGGCCTCGGCGGGCTGCTGCACGTGGTGGCCCTCGCCTACGGCCCGCTGAGCCTCGTACAGCCGCTGGGCGCCCTGACCATCGTGTTCGCCCTTCCCATGGCGGCCCTGTTCGTCGGCCGCAAGGCCGGGGCGACCGCCTGGCGCGGCGCGATCATGGCCACGGTGGGTCTCGCGGGCCTGCTGTCACTGGTCGGCTCCTCGGATTCACACTCCCTGGGCAGCACCCAGCGCATCGTGCTGGCCGTGGTGACCGGCGGCGCGGTGGTGGCGCTGATGGTGGCGGGACGCGCCGCACACCGGCATCCGGCCGTGCGCAGTGTGCTGCTCGCGGTCGCGGCGGGCATCGCCTTCGGTATGTCCTCGGTGTTCACCAAGACGGTGGCGGTGGACTGGACGAACCAGGTCTCACTGGCCGACCTCCCCAGCCTCGCCGTGATCGGTGTCTTCGCGACGGCCGGAATGCTGCTGTCGCAGGCCTCGTACAAGGGCGCCGGTCTCGCGGCGCCGCTCGCCACGCTGACGGTCGTGAACCCCGTCATGGCGGCAGCCGTCGGCATCACGATGTTCGGCGAAACCTTCCGCTACGGCACGACGGGCACCGTCCTCGCGCTGGGCTGCGGGGTCGTCGCGGCGGGTGGCCTGATCCTGCTCACGACGGAGCGGATCGGCGGTACACGGCGCGCGCCGGTATCAGCCGAGCTCGAGGACAGCTCGGCTGCTGTACCGATTGGGTCGATCCCGGTTCCAGCCGCCGCACTGACGACTGCCAAAACCACCAGCGAGCCGAAGGCCGGGGCGAATGCCGGGGCGACGCTCGAGTCGGCGGTCGAGGGGCTGCTCGCGGCGCTTCCCGACCAGCCCGCCGGTCCGGTCGGCGCGGCCCGCGAGGACGTTCTCGTGCGGGGTCCGCTGCCGGCCCGGGAGAGCACGCCGGAGGACACGGAGCCGTCGGACGAACTGCCGTACTACTCCGCCCTGTACGGCGCGCCCTACGTACCCCTGCCGTTCGTCAACCACCGCCGCACCCGAGTCAGATCCTGACTCCGCCGGCCCTCAAGTAGGCGACCGGGTCGACGTCCGTACCGAAGCCGGGCCCCGTCCGCACCTCGAAGTGCAGATGCGGGCCCGTGCTGTTGCCGGTGGACCCGGACCGCCCGATGCGCTGGCCGCCCGCCACGCTCTGGCCGGTCTTCACGGAGATCGCGGACAGGTGGGCGTACTGCGTGTAGCGGCCGTCGGCGTGCCGGACGACCACCTGGTAGCCGAAGGAGCCTCCCCAGCCGGCGCTGACGACGCTGCCGGCCGCGACCGCCTTCACGGAGGTGCCGGTGGGCACGGGGAAGTCGACGCCCGTGTGGTAGCCCTTCGACCAGGAGGATCCGGTGGCGTGGTAGGGCGTGCCGGTGGCGGCGTTCACGGGGGCGACGAGGGTGGCTGTCTTGGTGGCGGTCTTTTCGGAGGACGCCTTGTCCGTGGAGGGCTTCGGTGTCGCCGACGGCTTCGGTGTCGCCGTGGACTTCGGCTTCGTCGCGGGTTTCTTGGGCGTGGTGGCCGTCGAGGCGGAGGCGCCCTCGGTGCCCGTGTCGCGCAGGCTGAGCCGCTGCCCGGGGAGGATCAGATCGGGGTCGGAACCCACGGCCGTGCGGTTCGCGGTGTAGAGCTGCTGCCAGCCGCCCTTGACGTCCCGGGAGTCGGCGATGCCGGAGAGTGTGTCGCCGTGGACGACGGTGTACATCTCGGCGGTGCCCGCCCGCGACTGGGGCGTGGTCTGCGGCTTCACGTCCTGCACGGAGAGCTTGGCGCCCTGGGCACTCTTCGTGCTCTGGGAGCTTGCCGGGGAAGGGCTGATGTCGGGGGTGTCGCCGCCCCTGGTGAGACCGGCGCGGACGGAGCACACCGGCCAGGCGCCGGGCCCCTGGCCCTTGAGCACCTTCTCCGCGATGGCTATCTGCTGGTCCTTGGTGGCCTGATCCGCACGCTGCGCGTAGACGCTGCCGCCGTACGACTCCCAGGTGGACTGGCTGAACTGCAGCCCGCCGTAGTAGCCATTGCCGGTGTTGATGCTCCAGTTGCCGCTGGACTCGCAGGCCGCGACCTTGTTCCAGGTGCTCACGTCGGCCGCGTGGGCGACACTGGTTCCGACGAGCGGGAGCGCGATACCCGCGCCGCCTGCCGTGACGGTGAGGGAGGCGCGGTTGATCCTGTTCGGCTGATACCGGCGGTGCCGGCCGCGTATGGCCATGAAGGAGCCCCCCTCGACATGCTCAGGAGCGGCAAAAGTATGCGCTGCGAACAGGCCATGACAAGAGGGCAATCAGCCGTCCCGTGGCCTCAAGTGACCAGGAATCCACTCTGGTTGCGCCGACCACTGAGGCGAGTGGGCCCTTCGCCGCGTACAGAACACTGCCAAGTCAGGGTGCGCTGACGGCCAACCGGCGCACTACGGTCGCGCCGGTTCGGTCACCGCTGTCTCGCCGATCGGGCGGGACGGCGTGACACAGCCATGGCGGCGCGATACTGGCGGGCAGCACGGCATTACCGAATACAGCAGCTATGGGAGCCAACCGTATGAGCACTTCAGCCCAGATCGGCGTCACGGGTCTCGCGGTCATGGGGCGCAATCTCGCCCGCAACTTCGCGCGCAACGGCTATACCGTCGCGTTGCACAACCGCACCGTGGCAAAGACGAACGCGCTGGTGGAGGAGTTCGGCCACGAGGGCGAGTTCGTGGCGGCCGAGACCGCGAAGGAGTTCGTGGAGGCGCTGGAGCGTCCGCGCCGCCTGGTGATCATGGTGAAGGCGGGCGAGCCGACCGACGCGGTGATCCAGGAGTTCGCCCCGCTCCTGGAGCCCGGCGACATGATCATCGACGGCGGCAACGCCCACTTCGCGGACACCCGGCGCCGGGAGCACGACCTGCGCGAGCAGGGCATCCACTTCGTCGGCATGGGTGTCTCGGGCGGCGAGGAGGGCGCGCTGAACGGGCCGAGCATCATGCCGGGCGGTCCTGTCGAGTCGTACGACTCCCTCGGTCCGATGCTGGAGAAGATCTCCGCGAAGGCCGAGGACGGGGCGCCCTGTGTGACGCACGTGGGTCCGGACGGCGCCGGGCACTTCGTGAAGATGGTGCACAACGGCATCGAGTACGCGGACATGCAGCTGATCGGCGAGGCGTACCAGCTGCTGCGTGATGTGGCCGGTTACTCCCCCGCGCAGATCGCGGACATCTTCCGCACCTGGAACACGGGCCGGCTCGACTCCTACCTGATCGAGATCACCGCCGAGGTCCTGTCGCACGTGGACGCGGCGACGGGGAAGCCGTTCGTCGACGTGGTGGTGGACCAGGCGGAGCAGAAGGGCACGGGCCGCTGGACCGTGCAGATCGCGCTGGACCTGGGCGTTCCGGTGTCCGGCATCGCGGAGGCCGTCTTCGCCCGCTCGATCTCGGGCCACGCGGCGCTGCGCGAGGCCTCGCGGGGTCTCGCCGGGCCCACGGCGACGGCGCTCGGCGAGGCGGAGGCCGCGGCCTTCGCCGACCGGGTGGAGCAGGCGCTGTACGCGTCGAAGATCGTGTCGTACACGCAGGGCTTCCACGAGATCGCCGCGGGCAGCGACGAGTACGACTGGAACATCGACCTCGGCGCGGTCTCCGCGATCTGGCGCGGCGGCTGCATCATCCGCGCGGCCTTCCTGGACCGTATCCGGGCCGCCTACGGCACCCGCCCCGACCTGCCGAGCCTGCTGTCCGACGAGACCTTCGCGCAGGAGATCGCCGCCGCGCAGGACGACTGGCGCGAGGTGCTGGTCGCCGCGACCCGCCAGGGCGTCCCCACGCCCGGTTTCGGCGCGGCTCTCGCCTACTACGACGCCCTGCGCGCCGAGCGCCTGCCCGCCGCCCTCACCCAGGGGCAGCGGGACTTCTTCGGTGCGCACACCTACCGGCGCACGGACCGCGAGGGCTCGTTCCACACGCTGTGGGGCGGGGACCGGTCCGAGGTGGCCGGCTGAGCAAGGTCCGGGACGAAAGACCGGTGGCCCGGTGCGGAGGTTCCGCACCGGGCCACCGGTCTGTAGTCACAGCCCGGGCCGCCGGTCTGTGGTCCTGGGCCCTGTCGTCACATTCCCGTCTGCCTCGCGACGACGGGACCTAGTCCTGAGAGGCCGGTCCCGGCAGGGGTTCCGGTGTCGGGTCGGGTCCCGGCGGCTGCGGGATCGGCGACGGCGACGGGAGGGGCTCCGGTGCCGGTGACGGGCGGGGGCCCGGCTTCGGGATCGGGTCCGGGAAGGGCTGCGGGCGGTCGGGGCCCGGGGTGGGGTCCGGCTTCACAGGGTCGGGATACGGGTGGGTCATGTTGTCCTCCAGCCAGTCGGTACGTCGGCCCTGGACTTTTCCCACGCGTACCCGGCTCCCGCGCACCCACTCACCCCCTCGCGCAGGGGATGGCGACCAGGTGGGCCAGGCAGCACTGCGCATTCAGCTCCCGCGTGCGGCCTCCGCCCCCGCGGCGAGACCCGGGCGGGGGCTCGACAGGACCGGGATCGTGGTCGTGGTCAGCCGCTGGGCCGCGGCCATGGATCCCTGGGCGAGGACGATCGCGTCGGCGTCGGTGACCGCGTCGGCGGCCGTCGCCACCGTGCGGGCACAGCCGTCGAGGTCACCCGCCTCGAAGAGCGTCCACGCCCCCTCGACGAGGACGGTACGGATGTCGAGGGGGCGTCCGGCGGCGCGGGCCTCCTCCTCGACGAGGGCGACCGTCGGCGTCAGGGTGCTCTCCAGCGAGGCGAGGACGACGACACGCGGTCCTGCGGCCACCGCCGCGGCGGCCATCGGACGGTCCGCGCGCAGTACGGGCACCTCGGCGCCCGCGCGCTCGACGACGGCGCCGATGGTCGAGCAGGTGCAGAGCACGGCCGCCGCGCCCTGTGCGACGGCGCGGTCGAGCACCGCCCGCACCTCGTCGGCCACCGCCTCGGGCCCTTCCCTGCGGGCCCTGGCCAGCAGTTCCTCGGCCACCAGATGCCGCAGTTCCAGCCCCTGATGGTCCTCGTCGCGCAGCGCGTCGAAGACGGGGATGTGCGCGGGCGAGGTGTGCAGCAGGGCGAGCGGACCGGGCCTGGCGGCCGCCGACGACCGCGGAGGCATCAGAAACGTCCCGGGTGCGCCTTGAGCCAGTCCAGCGCGGCCGAATGCAGCTCCGGGTCGGCCACCGGAGCCTCCTCCGGATGGCGTGCCGCCCACTTCACGACGTACGGGCAGAGCGGCGCGACCGTGATGCCCTCCCGCGCGGCGATGGCGTACAGCTCGCGGGCCAGGGAGCCGGCGATGCCCTTGCCCTCGTGCTCGGGTTCCACGATGGTGTGCACCGGGACGAGTGCGCGAGCGGGGGCTTCCAGGACGAAGTACTCGATACGACCGACGACTTCGTCCCCGGCGAAAGCCTCCAGGCGGCCTGCCGCCCGGTCGTCGCGGATCTCGATGTCGCTCATGGGCACCACTCCTCGTCTTCCTCTGCTGAGGTCACGTTCCGCCGCCGACGTCAGGCCGGCACGGCCTGCGGGCTGCGCTCCTGGTCCGAGTCCGGTACCGGCTCGGACGGGTCGGCGCCCAGGGCCACGATCCGGTTGTCGCGGTCCACGTGCACCACCCGCGGCCGCAGTACCCGTGCCTCGGCGTCGGAGATCTGAGCGTAACTGATGATGATCACCAGATCACCGGGGTGCACGAGATGCGCCGCCGCCCCGTTGATGCCGATGACTCCCGAACCGCGTTCGCCCTCGATGACGTACGTCTCCAGGCGGGCGCCGTTGGTGATGTCGACGATGTGGACGAGCTCGCCGGGCAGTAGATCGGCCGCGTCCAGCAGCTCGGCGTCGATGGTGACGGACCCGACGTAGTGCAGGTCGGCCTGGGTGACGGTGGCGCGGTGGATCTTGGACTTGAACATGGTGCGCAGCATGAGCCACTGCTCCTGGGGGTAGGGAGGGTCGCGTCCCGGTGAGGGGTACGCGCCGACGCCCGCCAGGGTACGGCGGGCGCCCCACCGGTGCTATGCCAAGGCGTCCTCCGTGACAGCGATCTCCGTCACGCCCTCGCCGGCCGTGCCCTCGCCGGCCGTGCCCTCGCCGGCCGTGCCCTCGCCGGCCGTGCCCTCGCCGGCCGTGCCCTCGCCGGCCGTGCCCTCGCCGGCCGTGCCCGATTTCTTGAACTGTGTCCGGTACAGCTCCGCGTACCGCCCGTCCACCGCGAGCAGTTCGCCGTGTGTGCCGCGCTCCACGATCCGCCCGGCCTCGACGACGAGGATCAGGTCGGCGGCCCGCACGGTGGACAGCCGGTGGGCGATCACCACGGCGGTCCGTCCCTCCAGGGCTTCTGCCAGTGCCTCCTGGACGGCCGCCTCCGAGGTGTTGTCGAGGTGGGCGGTGGCCTCGTCGAGGATGACGACGCGCTGGCGGGCCAGGAGCAGGCGGGCGATGGTCATGCGCTGGCGTTCGCCGCCGGAGAGCCGGTAGCCGCGTTCGCCGACCACGGTGTCGAGGCCGTCGGGCAGTGAACGTACGAGATCTTCGAGGCGGGCGCGGCGCAGGACGTCCCACAGCTCGTCCTCGGCCGCGGCCGGGCGGGCCAGCAGCAGGTTCGCCCGCACCGAGTCGTGGAACAGGTGGCCGTCCTGCGTGACCATGCCGAGGGTCTCCCGCATCGACTCCGCGCTCAGGTCGCGTACGTCGACGCCGCCGATGCGGATCACGCCCTCGTCGGTGTCGTACAGCCGCGGCAGCAGCTGCGCGATGGTCGACTTCCCGGCGCCGGAGGAGCCGACGAGCGCGACGGTCTGGCCTGGTTCGGCGCGGAAGGAGACGCCGTGCAGGACTTCGGCGCCGCCGCGGGTGTCCAGGGACGCGACCTCCTCAAGGGAGGCGAGGGAGACCTTGTCGGCGGACGGGTAGGCGAAGCGGACGCCGTCGAACTCCACGGCCGCGGGCCCCTCCGGTACCTTCCGCGCGTCCGGCTTCTCCTCGATGAGCGGCTTGAGGTCGAGCACCTCGAAGACCCGCTCGAAGCTCACCAGGGCGCTCATGACCTCGACGCGCGCACCGGCGAGCGAGGTGAGCGGCGCGTAGAGGCGGGTCAGCAGCAGCGCCAGGGAGACGACGGCGCCCGGTTCCAGGCTGCCGCGCAGCGCGTACCAGCCGCCGAGGCCGTAGACGAGCGCGAGGGCGAGGGCGGACACGAGGGTCAGCGCCGTGATGAACGCCGACTGCGCCATCGCCGTCCGCACACCGATGTCCCGGACCCGCCGGGCGCGCTCCGCGAACTCGGTGGACTCGTCCTCGGGCCGCCCGAAGAGCTTGATGAGCGTGGCGCCCGGCGCGGAGAAACGCTCGGTCATCCGGGTGCCCATCGAGGCGTTGAGGTCCGCGGCCTCGCGCGCCAGTCCGGCCATCCGGGCGCCCATCCGCCGCGCCGGCACCACGAACACGGGCAGCAACGCGAGCGCGAGCAGCGTGATCTGCCAGGACAGGGTCAGCATCACGGCGAGGGTGAGCAGCAGCGTCACGACATTGCTGACGACTCCGGAGAGGGTGTTGCTGAAGGCGCGTTGGGCGCCGATGACGTCGTTGTTGAGACGACTGACGAGCGCGCCCGTACGTGTACGTGTGAAGAACGCGACCGGCATGCGCTGCACATGATCGAACACAGCCGTCCGCAGATCGAGGATCAGACCCTCGCCGAGCGTCGACGAGAGCCAGCGGCCGAGGAGTCCGAGCGCCGCCTCGGCGAACGCGATGAGGGCGATGAGCGCGGCAAGGCGCACGACGGTGCCCTCGTCGCCGTCGGACACGATCACGTCCACGACGCGCCCGGCGAGCACCGGCGTCGCGACGGCGAGCAGCGCGGTCAGCACGCTGAGCACCACGAACTGGCCTATGCGGCGGCGGTGCGGACGGGCGAAGACGGCGATACGGCGCAGGGTCGCGCGGGCGAAGGGGCGGCGTTCCTGCCGGGCGTTCATGACACTCTGCAACTGTGTCCAGGCTGTGATCTCCATGCTCATGGCAGCGACAGTAGGACCTCAAGCGACGTTGAGGTCAATCACCGGCCGACGGCTCTCCGGGCCGCCCCGCGGTCCGGCCCTGCGCATTCCTCACCTCGACATGTCGGCCGACGTCTCCCGCACCTTGCCCGGCACGTCAGCCGCCGTCTCCGCGCCCGCAACCCCCCGTTGGTGCGCGGTGGAAAGGCTCTGCTGATGTGACAGCCGTACGACTCCCCCAGGGGTTCCCCAGTCGCACCGCCTTCCGGTCGGCTCTCCGCTCGTCCGTCCGGCCGGTCCTCTGCCTGCTCCCGCTCGCCCTCGTGATCGTGGTCGCCGCGCAGCACTGGTCCGTGCTGGCCGAGGGCTTCCATCATCTGGCGACGGCCCGGTGGCCCTGGCTCGTGGCCGCCGGCGCCGCGACCTGCGCGACCTGGGTCGCGGCCGCCGTCACACGCCAGGGCGCGGTCATGGAGCGGCTGCCCGTACGCCGACTCCTTGCCACCCAGGTCGCGGCGGGCGCCGCCAACCACCTCCTCCCCACGGGGCTGGGGGCGAGCGCGGTCAATCTGCGATTCATGACGGTGTGCGGGGTGCCGCTCGCCCGCTCGTCGGCCGCGCTCGCGCTGTACCTGCTCGCCGAGTCGACAGCCCGGCTCACCCTGCTGGCGGGCCTGCTGATCGCCTTCCCTGGCGCGCTGCGGCTCGGCGGTCTCCTTCCCGACGGTGCGGTCGGTCCGTTGCTGCTCGGCGGCGCCGTGGTGCTGGGCGTCGCTGCGCCGGCCCTTCTGCTGGTACGGCGGCTGCGTGCGGCCGTCTTCACCTTCCTGCGTACCGCGCTCGGCGAGGCGCGCTCGGTGCACACCCGGCCGATGCGCGCGCTGGCCCTGTGGGGCGGTTCGCTCGCCTTCCCCACGCTCCAGGCGGCCGGACTGGTCGCCGTGGGAATGGCGTTGGGGCTTCCGGTGCCGCCCGCGCACATGGTGATCGCCTATCTCGCGGCGACGGTCGCGGTCGCGCTGGTGCCGACACCGGGTGGGATCGGCTCGGTGGAGGCCGCGCTGATCATCGCGCTGGTCGCGGCGGGCGGCCCGGTCGCCGTGGCGACGGCGGTGGTGCTGGCGTACCGGATCATCACGGTGTGGGTGCCGCTGCTGCCCGGGGCACTGACGTTGGGGGCGCTGGTCCGTCTGAAGGTGATCTGAGCTCACGCATCTTGTGCGTGGTCGCGAACCCGGGGATAGCCTCGAAGGACAGCAGTCCGGGGAAGGGGTCAGCGATGCCGGTCCGGACCGAACGGCAGGGTTACGTCACCACGGTCGTCCTCTCGCGTCCCGAGGCACGCAACGCGGTGGACGGGCCGACCGCCGCCGAACTCGCGGACGCCTTCCGGAAGTTCGAGGCCGACGAGTCGGCGCGGGTTGCGGTGCTGTGGGGCGAGGGCGGCACGTTCTGCGCGGGCGCCGACCTCAAGGCCCTCGGCAGCGAGCAGGGCAACCGGGTCGCCGAGGACGGTGACGGGCCGATGGGCCCGACCCGGCTGCGCCTGTCCAAGCCGGTGATCGCGGCCGTTGCGGGGCACGCGGTGGCCGGGGGCCTGGAGCTGGCGCTCTGGTGCGATCTGCGGGTCGCCGAGGAGGACGCGGTCTTCGGGGTCTTCTGCCGCCGCTGGGGAGTACCGCTCATCGACGGCGGTACGGTACGGCTCCCCCGGCTCATCGGTGCCGGCCACGCGATGGACATGATCCTCACCGGCCGTCCGGTGCCGGCCTCCGAGGCCTTCCAGATGGGGCTCGCCAACCGCCTCGTGCCGGTCGGCCGCGCCCGCGCGGCTGCCGAGGAACTGGCCGCCGACATCGCCGACTTCCCCCAGGAATGCCTGCGCGTCGACCGCGCCTCCGTCCTGGACCAGGACGGCCTGGTCGAGGCCGTGGCGATGCGCGTCGAACTCCGGCGCGGCATGGGCGTGTTGGCCGAGGGTCTGGAGGGCGCGGCGCGCTTCGCGTCGGGAGCGGGGCGGCATGGCGCGTTCGGTGAGTCCGGCGCGGTCCGGTGAGTTGTGAATGCACGGGCTCCGTCCGGTGAGTCGTGGATGCACCGGCGCGGTCCGCCGAGTCGTGAACACGCCGGCTCGGCCCGGTGAGTTGTGGACACAGCAGTGCCGTCCCTGAGTTGTGGACACAGCCGTGCCATCCCTGAGTTGCGATCACAGCAGTGCCGTCCCCGAGTTGTGGACACAGCCGTGCGTCCACCGAGTTGTGAACCCGGTGGGTTGCGAGCCGGATCTCACCACGACTGGTGAGGGGCATACCCGCTGATGCGGCAGGATGAGCGCTCGCCCCGGATGACGAACACCAGTCCGGGCATGATCGCGCACTCCCGGATTCGAGCAGGTGGCAAGTGACGACACATCACATCCGGCCCACGGGCCTTCCCTCCGGCCACAAGGGAGCAGGCCGATGAACCGCTCTCTCACTCTGGACGACTGGATGATCGCCGGAATCGCCGTGGTCGCGGGCCTCATCACGGCGTTCCTGTCGCGCATGCTGCTGCGCTGGCTCGGCAAGCACGCGCTGCGCACCAACTGGAGCGGCGACGACCTCATCGTCGCCGCGCTGCGAACTCTCGTACCAGCGGCGGCCGTTGCCGGGGGAATCGCGTCGGCGGCGGCGGTACTTCCGCTGACCTCGTCGGTCGGGCACACCGTCAACCGGACTCTGACGGTGCTCCTCATCCTGGTCTCGACCATCGCCGCGGCCCGGTTCATCGCCGGCCTCGTCCGGTCGCTGGCCCAGTCCCGGTCGGGCGTCGCCGGGTCGGCCACCATCTTCGTCAACATCACCCGGGTCGTGGTGCTGGCGATGGGCTTCCTCGTCATGCTCCAGACGCTGGGCATCTCCATAGCCCCGCTGCTCACCGCCCTGGGCGTGGGCGGTCTGGCCGTCGCCCTGGCTCTCCAGGACACCCTCGCCAACCTCTTCGCGGGCGTGCACATCCTCGCCTCGAAGACGATCCAGCCCGGCGACTACATCCGCCTCAGCAGCGGCGAAGAGGGCTACGTCGTCGACATCAACTGGCGTAACACCACGGTCCGTCAGCTCTCCAACAACCTGGTCATCATCCCCAACGCCCAGCTCGCGGGCACCAACATGACCAACTTCAACCGCCCCGAGCAGCAGATGACGCTCCTCGTCCAGGTGGGCGTCGGCTACGACAGCGACCTCGACCATGTCGAGCGCGTGACCACCGAGATCGTCGCCGAGGTGATGACGGAGATCACCGGTGCCGTCCCCGACCACGAACCCGCGGTCCGCTTCCACACCTTCGGTGACTCCCGCATCAGTTTCACCGTGATCCTCGGCGTGGGCGAGTTCAGCGACCAGTACCGGATCAAGCACGAGTTCATCAAGCGCCTGCACAAGCGGTACCGGGAGGAAGGGATCCGGATCCCGGCGCCGACCCGGAGCGTGGCGTTGCACCCGGCGGGAGCGGCGCTGCCCGAGTCGGCGCTCATCGAGGCGGTCATGCCGCAGCAGGCGGGCATTCCGCAGCAGCGGGAGGGGAGCATCTCGGTGCAGCAGCCTCCTACGGCTTCTCGGGGCTGACCAGGTCGACGATGCCCGGGTGGGGATGGCGGCTGGGCCATGAGGTTTCGCCCCTCCACCCCTTCCGTCCCTTCCGTCCCTTCCCGTCCCTTGTTCCTTGTTCCTGGGGGCTACCGCCCCCAGACCCCCGCTTCGGCCTGGACGGCCTCGTCCTCAAACGCCGGACAGGCTGAAAAGCTCCAGAGGGGCCAGCTGGAATTCAGCCCTCAGGCGTTCGCGGAGCGGGGCGAACGCAGACCCCTGTCGAGCCCGGGTCGCTCAGGAGATATCTTGATGTCGAGCAATGTTGCAGACGTGGAGCGGAGCACCCGGTGACTGACTCGACCATCATTTACACGCACACTGACGAGGCCCCGGCCCTGGCGACGTATTCGTTCCTGCCGGTGGTCCAGGCGTACGCCTCGCAGGCGGGTGTCACTGTGGAGACCCGTGACATCTCGCTGGCCGGGCGCATCATCGCCCTCTTCCCCGAGTTCCTGGAGGAGGGTCAGCGCATCCCCGACGCGCTCGCGGAGCTCGGCGAGCTGGCGAAGACGCCCGGGGCGAACATCATCAAGCTGCCGAACGTCTCGGCCTCGGTCCCCCAGCTCAAGGCGGCGGTCGTCGAGCTTCAGGGGCAGGGCTACGCGCTTCCGGACTACCCGGAGGACCCGAAGTCGGACGAGGAGCGCGACATCCGCGCCCGTTACGACAAGGTCAAGGGCAGTGCCGTGAACCCGGTGCTGCGCGAGGGCAACTCCGACCGCCGCGCCCCCGCGTCGGTCAAGAACTACGCGAAGACCCACCCGCACCGCATGGGCAAGTGGTCGTCCGAGTCGAAGACGAACGTCGCGACCATGGGCGTCGACGACTTCCGCTCCACCGAGAAGTCCGCGGTGATCTCCACGCCGGGCTCGCTCCGTATCGAGCTGACCGGTGACGACGGCTCCACCACCGTGCTGCGTGAGTCCGTACCCGTGCTCGCGGACGAGGTCGTGGACGCGTCCGTCCTGCACGTCGCGCCGCTGCGCGAGTTCCTCACGGCGCAGATCGCCCGCGCCAAGGCCGAGGGTGTGCTGTTCTCGGTGCACCTCAAGGCCACGATGATGAAGGTCTCGGACCCGATCATCTTCGGTCACGTCGTGCGTGCCTTCTTCCCGAAGACGTTCGCGAAGTACGGCGAGACCTTCGCCGCCGCCGGTCTGACCCCGAACGACGGTCTGGGCGGCATCTTCAAGGGCGTGGAGTCGCTGCCCGAGGCCGCCGAGATCAAGGCGTCCTTCGACGCCGAGCTCGCCGAGGGCCCGGAGCTGGCAATGGTCGACTCCGACAAGGGCATCACCAACCTGCACGTGCCGTCCGACGTGATCGTCGACGCGTCCATGCCGGCGATGATCCGCACCTCCGGCCACATGTGGGGCCCGGACGGCCAGGAGCAGGACACCCTCGCGGTCCTGCCGGACAGCAGCTACTCCGGTGTCTACCAGGTCGTCCTCGACGACTGCCGCGCAAACGGCGCCTTCGACCCGGCCACGATGGGCACGGTCCCGAACGTCGGTCTGATGGCGCAGAAGGCCGAGGAGTACGGCAGCCACGACAAGACCTTCGAGATCGCGACCACCGGTACGGTCCGCCTCGTCGACGAGGCCGGGAACGTCGTCCTGGAGCAGGCCGTCGCCGCCGGCGACATCTTCCGCGCCTGCCAGACCAAGGACGCCCCGATCAAGGACTGGGTGAAGCTGGCCGTCACCCGCGCCCGCGCCACCGGTGACCCGACGGTGTTCTGGCTGGACGAGACCCGCGCACACGACGCGGTGATCATCGAGAAGGTCAAGCGGTACCTTCCGGAGCACGACACCGAGGGCCTGGACATCCGCATCCTTTCTCCCCAGGAGGCGACCAAGCTCTCCGTGGAGCGCATCCGCCGCGGCGAGAACACGATCTCCGTCACCGGCAACGTCCTGCGTGACTACCTGACCGACCTGTTCCCGATCCTGGAGCTGGGCACCAGCGCCAAGATGCTGTCGATCGTCCCGTTGATGGCGGGTGGAGGCCTCTTCGAGACGGGCGCGGGCGGCTCCGCGCCGAAGCACGTACAGCAGCTGGTCAAGGAGAACTACCTGCGCTGGGACAGCCTGGGCGAGTTCCTCGCGCTGGCGTCCAGCTTCGAGCACCTCGCGACGACCACGGGCAACGCACGCGCCCAGGTCCTCGCCGACACCCTCGACCGTGCGACGGCGACCTTCCTCAACGAGGACAAGTCGCCGACCCGCCGCGTCGGCGGCATCGACAACCGCGGCAGCCACTTCTTCCTGTCCCTGTACTGGGCGCAGGAGCTGGCGCAGCAGACGGACGACGCGGACCTCGCCAAGGTCTTCGGCCCGCTCGCCGAGACGCTGGGCGCGCAGGAGCAGACGATCGTCGACGAGCTGAACGCGGTCCAGGGCTCCCCCGCCGACATCGGCGGCTACTACCAGCCCGACCCCGCCAAGGCCGCCACGATCATGCGCCCGTCGGCCACCTGGAACGACGCGCTCGCGACCCTCGCCTGACGCACCGTCCGCGGACCCCGGTCCGCGACCTGAGCCGCCCCGGCCGGATCCTTCCGGCCGGGGCGGTCCCGTTCCGACACTCACGGGCCACATCCCGAAGCAAAAAGAGACGTCCTCCACGCAAGTGCGTCAGCTGCCGTACGGCGGCGCGCGCCGGCTCGGGTCCGAGCTGCGACGCTCGCGTGAGCATGCGGGCAGGAAGATCGAGGAGGCCGCAGCCCAAGCCCACCTCGACTGCTCGAATCCGGACTTGACGCCGGCCACGTCCGTGTAGCCGCCGAGCAACAGGCACGGGGCCAGGCGCACCGGTTCGGCGGGCGGCGGCTGCGCTCCGGCACCGAGCAGGGCGGCGCTCCTGACCGCGGAATCATCGCGGTCAGGACACCTGGACCCGCACCTTGCGCCAGGCGTCCGCCACCGAGGTGCCGATGAGTCCGGAGCCGACGACGGCCAGGGTGCGGATCACGACACGGCCCCCGTGGTGGCCGCCGCTGCCGCCGTCGGTTCGGTCCGCAGGCCCGCGGTGACGACCGCGGCCGGATCGGTCCGGGCCCGCCCCGATCCGGCCCGGCGTCAACGTGCCGATCGACAGCCGCAGTTGGCGGGACCCGGTGCCGACGCCGTAGAAGTGGTGCACACCGCGCCGATGCCGCGCCCGACCGGCACCAGCAGCGCGACGGCCGCCGCTCTCCCCGCCATTCCAGGATCGGTGCCCACGGCGGACATCCGCGCGACGCAGCTCACGCCGCTGGGCACCGGGCATTCCTGTCCGCACCGCGGCCCGCACCTGACCGTCGGCGACTTCCCGCTCGCCGACCACGAGTCCACCGCGGACGCCGACACCGCCTACGACCGGGGCACGCCGAACTTCCCTCGCCCACCGGCTGAGCGGCCGGCATGGGAAAAGGGCCCCCACAGGCTCTCGCCTGCGAAGACCCTTCGCACCGTCGGGACGACAGGATTTGAACCTGCGACCCCTTGACCCCCAGTCAAGTGCGCTACCAAGCTGCGCCACGTCCCGATGCGTTCCACCCGGAGTCACCCCCGTGTTCACGCAGGTAAACCCTACCTCACGCGCGTGGCCGGACTCGCACTGGCGGTCACCGTCCCGTCGCACAGGGGAGGGTTACGGGGCTGAGGACGGGGAGCGACGATGTGCCGGGCGCCCCCCGGGGTTCAGTTCGTCAGGCGTTGGGGTCGAACGCGATCCCATCAGGCTTCGCCAGGTCGAGGTGGTAGTTGAAGTTGCCGTCCTTGAGGCCGAAGACGGCGCTGCCGAAGTTGTAGGCGTTCAGTTTGTCGCGCAGACCGGCCGGGTAGCCGTCCCAGCCGACCAGGCGGGGGAACTGCCAGGTCTGCTGGTGGTTCTCCGGCGGCTCGTCGCCGGAGGTCGCGGGGCGGAAGCAGTGCGTGCTGATCCCGTCCTTGTGGTAGACGATCTTGGGGTGCGTTCCGTCCCAGCGGATCTGGTCGCTGCTGTAGGTGTTGAAGTCGCCGTGGGCGGAGGTGGAGACGTACTTGGCAACGTTGTCCTGCACCCACACGACGACGTGCTCCCAGTCGTTGCGGTGCCCGCCGATACTGCTGCCGGCCACCGCCTGGTCCTTCTCGAAGTAGAGGCCGTACATGATCGCGCACCAGCCGTTGTTGCACTTCTCCCGCGAGTACCCGTTGGTGTTGGCCAGGTCCCATGAGTCGCGGCACGAGCCGTTGAGCGCACCGGTCGGGTTGAGGCCGGGGTTGATGGTCCCGTCGGGACCGATGGCGGGGGTCGGGTAGCAGCCGTCCGTGTCGTAGTCGTAGGCCGGCTGGAACGTCTGCTCCAGCCCGTTCGCGTTGGCCGGCAGAGCCGACGGCGGGTCGGCGAGGGCGATGCCCGGAAAGGCAACGACCAGCGCCACGGCGCTGCCGAAGATGAGGGAGACCTTGCCGATGCGCGACTTTACTTTCACTGCGTCCTCCTGATCGACCGCGGTGTGGGGGCAGTTCGGGGCGGTCTATTGGCATGCCCAGGTCATCCTTTCGGTGCGTGCCCGAAAACGCCAGAGTCAGGAGGTGTCCGAGTGATGAAAGGTCAGCCAATCCATGGCGGCCGATCAGGCGGAAGCGGAGCCGGGGTCGCCCCGCAGCCGGCGCGAGTACGAGAACCGATGCGGCGAGCGCGGGCAGGCGGGGTGCTTGTGCCAACTCCCCCGGACATGGCCTTGGTTGACGGACCACCGTTGACCGTGTCAAGACAGGCCGTGTCGAGACAGGCCGTATCGACGGACCCGGACCGGCTCACGCCATGCATCGTCCGCGAGCCCTGCCCTGCCCCCTCCCCTGCCCTCCCCTGCCCGGTCACTTGCCACCGCCGCGGTAAGCGAACCGCGTGCTGCCCCCGGGAAAGCGGCCGACCGCCCTCCTCGGCGCCCCTAGAAGGCGTCGCTCCGCGGCTCCCAGCCTTCGTACGCCGCGGTCAGCAGGCCGAGTACCCCGCTCGCGGTGACCTCGCGGGGGTTGGGATACGCCGTCGTCGTGGCCTGTGCGGCGGCGACCGCCAAGTCGGCCTCCTTCAGGCCAAGTTCGGCGAGCGAGCAGGGAGCCCCGAGGTCTCCGGCCAGGTCGTGGAGGGCGCGGGGGACGTCGTCGGTGCCCAGGGCGCGGGACAGGGCGGCGATCGCGTCGGGGGCGGCGGACGCGTTGTACGCGAGGACGTACGGGAGGACCACCGTGTGGGTCTCGGCGTGCGGCAGGCCGAAGGTGCCGCCGAGCACATGGCACAGCTTGTGGTGCAGGCCCATGGTGGTGGCGCCGAGGCAGGCTCCGCAGAGCCAGGCGCCGTAGAGGGCGCGGCCACGCGCGTCGAGGTCGCCGGGGGCGGCGGCCACCCTGGGAAGGGCCCCGGCCATCGCCCGTACGCCCTCCTCGGCCATGAGGGAGACGAGGGGCGAGGCGTCGGGCGCGTACAGGGCTTCGGCGGCGTGCGCGAGCGCGTTGACTCCGCTGGTGACGGTGAGGGGGACGGGCAGCCCGAGGGTGAGTTCGGGGTCGTAGACGACGCTTCGGGGCTGGACGACGGCATCGCGTCCGGTGCGTTTGGCGCCGTGTTCGGTGAGGCCCCAGACGGGGGTCATCTCGGAGCCGGAGTAGGTGGAGGGCACGGCGATCAGCGGCAGTCCGGTGCGCAGCGCGATCGCCTTGCCGAGGCCGATCGAGGAGCCGCCACCGACCGCGACACAGCCGTCGGCGCCGAGGGCCCGCGCCACCTCGACCGCCCGGTCGGCGACCGCCACGGGTACATGCATACGGGCCTCGGCGTGCAGCCCCGCACAGGAGTCGCCCAGCGCGTCGGCGACCGCCCGCGCGACCTCCGAGCCCCGGCTCCCGCAGACCACGAGCACCCTGTGCAGTCCGAGCCGGGCGACCTCGCCCGGTGTCGCGCTCACCGCAGCGCCGGGTCGGAAGACGACCCGCCCGGGCCGGCTCTCGTAGGAGAAGTCGAGCGAGGTGGTCATGCCGCCTCCAGTACGAGGTCGAAGTGCGCGTACCGGAAAGGGTTCGGGACGCCGAACTTCCGTGCCAGGGACGGGTCGTCGGTCTCGGCGAAGTCCTGGATCAGGCTCTCCTTGACGGCGAACACCGCGTCGGAGTCCAGGTACGCGCTGCCCGCCACGAACATGTGCGTGGTGACCGGGGCGTGGCCCGCGGCCGAGGCGATGAAGTGGATGTGGGCGGGGCGGTAGGGATGGCGGTCGGTCGCTTTCAGGAGCTCGCCGACCGAGCCGTCCCTCGGGATCGGGTACGGGCTCGGTACGCAGGTGCGGAACCAGAAACGGCCTTCGACGTCCGCCGTGAAGAGCCCCCGTCCGTTGCCGGGCGGCTGGATGTCCGGCCGTTGCACGTCGTAGAAGCCCTCGGGGTCGGCCTGCCAGACGTCCAGAACGGCGCCGGGCAGCGGGGTGCCGTCCGCCGACAGCACCCGGCCGCTGACCACGCTCGGCTGGCCGCTGCCCACCAGGTCGATGTTCGCGCCGAGTTCACGGACCGGCGACTGGGTCATGTGGAAGGGGCCGAGGACGGTCGACTCGGTCGCACCCGGATCGCGGTGACCGTTGATGGTCTCGACGAGCATCGAGACGCCGAGCACGTCCGACAGGAGGATGAACTCCTGCCGGGTGTCCGTGCACATCTGCCCGGTCGCGGTGAGGAACCCGATGGCCCGTTCCCACTCCTGCATCGTCGGCTCCGTCTCGCGGACGAAGGCGTGGAGGTGGCGGGTGAGTGCGGTCAGCAGCTCGCGCAGCCGGGGGTCGGCGGTTCGCCGGAAGCTGTCGACGACCTCGTCGGTGAGATCGGTCGTGTATTCGGTGCTCATTCCACTCTCCTGGTCCCGTCAGGCATGTCCGAGGATCCGTCGCAGCGCCGCCGCCAGCAACTCCTCGGCGGCGTCGGAGGCCGTCGGGTACCGGAAGGCGACAAATCCGTCAGGTCGTACGAGCAGGGCGCCGGCGTCGGCGATCTCACTCAGCCGCGCCCAGTCCCCGTAAGGGTCCTCGTACTCCTGGCCGGGACCGATGACGACGGTGGCGACCGCGACGTCGAGCGCCCCGGCCGCGCGCAGCCAGCCCTCGCCGCCGATGCCCGTGACCAGGGTGAAGCGGCCCCGGCCGACCGTGTCGAGGGTGGACAGGGTGCGGGTCCCGGAGGTGATCCAGGCGTGCGGGAGCTTGGCGCCGGGGCGGGAGGAGGGCTGGTGGTGGAGCTCCGGGTCGCGCGCGAAGCCGGGATCCGCCGATCCGTCGGGGACGATCGCGTCGGAGGCGTAGCGCTGGTTGAGGTCGACGCCGTGCGCGTTGAACTCGTACACCTTGAAGGCGATCGCCTCGCGCAGCGCGTGCCGTTGCTTGGCGGCTGCCTCGGTGGCGTCCTTGCGGGCGGCGATGTTGGCCCAGAGCTGTTCGGGGGTCTGCGGGGAGAGCCCGTCGAGGGCCTCGAAGATGGGGGCGGTCTCACCGATGGACTTGTTGGCGCGGGTGACGATCTGTCTGCCGACCGGGGCGCGCTCGGCGGTGTACGTGTCGAGCAGCTTCGGGGCCGCCGTGCCGTCGAGGACCAGCTTGAGCTTCCAGGCCAGGTTGTACGCGTCCTGGATCGAGGTGTTGGAGCCGAGGCCGTTGGACGGCGGGTGGCGGTGGGTGGCGTCGCCGGCGCAGAAGACGCGGCCGTTGGAGTACGTCTCGGCGTACATCTCGTTGACCGTCCACGCCGAGGACGACTTGATGGTCACCGGGATCTCGTCGTCGCCCACGAGCTGCCGGACGACCGACTCCGCGTACTCGGTGGTCAGGTCGGGGGCGCCCGCCGTGACGTCGTACCCCCAGACGATCATCCACTCGTTCCAGGGGCGGACGTTGCGCACCAGGCCCGCGCCGATGCCGCCGACGGTCGCGCCGGGCGCCAGCACCCAGTAGAGGGTGGAGGGGCGGTGCGCGGTGTACTTGGTCAGATCGGCGTCGAAGACGATGTTGATGCTGCCCGCGACACCCATCTGGCCGCCCATCGGCAGGCCCGCGTCCTCTGCCACCCTGGAGCGGCCGCCGTCGGCGCCGATCAGGTACTTGGCGCGGATCTCGTACGTGTCTCCGCGCAGCCGGTCGCGGACGGTGGCCGTCACCCCGTCGGCGTCCTGGGTGTGCGACAGGTACTCGGTCTCGAAGCGCAAGGAGGTGCCGCGCGCGACCGCCGCGTTGACCAGTACCGGTTCCATGAGGTGTTGCGGCATGTCGCACATGCGGGTGGGACTGGCGAGTTCGTGCGCGGCCTGGACGAGCGGGTCGTTGCCCCAGGAGCGGACCCGGCCCAGTTCCTCGCCGGCGAGGCTGGTGCAGAAGGTCGTGTTGCCCATCAGGTGCTGCGGGGTGGCCTGCGCGATGACGTCCCTCTCCACGCCGAGGTCGCGGAGCACTTCCATCGTGCGCTGGTTGGTGATGTGCGCGCGGGGGGTGTCGGAGAGGCGGGCGTAGCGGGTCGCGACGATGTTGGGTACGCCGTACGTGCTCAGGGCCAGCGCGGCCGAGGCGCCCGCGGGGCCGCTCCCGATGACGAGTACTTCGGTCTCGACGGTCTGCACCGGAAGGCTCCTGAGGGTGTGAACGAGCACCTGCCACTCTTGATCATGCGGTGTGCGGTGGGGGTTCGGGTGTCTCATTGCGAGACATTCACGCTACCCGGCGTAGGGGCCGCGGCCCGGCAGTCGGGGTGGTGGTCGGGCCCGGCGTACATCATGGTTCTTAGCCGATCAACCCGTTCCGAGGGCGCTTCACAATTCGGTGGAATCGGAAGTCGGAAAATAAGAGGCCTGACAAATCAATTGCCGGGGCCCTCGATATATTCACTTCCGGCAGCTTGTAGCGGACTGCGGAATTCCCCTACTTTCGGAGAACCCCCACAAGGAGGAATTCTCCGTGAGCATCACAAGACGAACTCTTCTCGGTACTGCGCTCGCCGCCACGGCGGGAGTCGGTACAGGCGCGTTCCAGCAGGCGGTCGCCACGCCGGCCGCGAGCCCGCCGGGCGACGTCGTCGGCAAGATATCCGTCGGTTATCAGGGCTGGTTCGCCTGTAAAGGCGACGGCGCCCCGATCGACGGCTGGTGGCACTGGAGCCAGGACATGAGCCGTCCGCCGTCGTTGTCCAACACGACCATCAAGTCGTGGCCCGACATGCGCGAGTACAGTCGCGGGTTCGCCACCGACTATCCGAACCTGACCGGCGGCGCGGCCGCGACCCTGTTCACCTCGTGGGACCAGCAGACGGTCGACACGCACTTCCGCTGGATGCGGGAGAACGCGATCGACACCGCCGCGCTGCAACGGTTCAACCCGTTCGGCTCGGAAGGTCCGACGCGGGACGCGATGGCGCAGAAGGTGCGGCAGGCCGCGGAGGCCAACGGCCGCAAGTTCTACATCATGTACGACGTCACGAGCTGGACGTCCATGCAGTCCCAGATCAAGGAGGACTGGACGTCCAAGATGCAGGCGCATACGTCGTCGGGTTCCTATGCGCGGCAGAACGGAAAGCCGGTCGTGTGTATTTGGGGCTTCGGCTTCAACGACTCGGGGCGCCCCTTCGAGCCCGCTCCCTGTCTGGACGTCGTCAACTGGTTCAAGGCGCAGGGCTGTTACGTCATCGGAGGCGTGCCCACGCACTGGCGCACCGGCACCGAGGACTCGCGCGCCGGGTTCTCGGACGTGTATCACGCGTTCAACATGATCTCGCCGTGGATGGTGGGCCGGATCTCCAGCGCCGCCCAGTCCGACCAGTTCTTCACCAGCGTCAACACACCCGACCAGGCGGACTGCAACGCCCATGGCATCGACTACCAGCCGTGTGTGATGCCGGGCGACCTCCAGGAGCGCCATCGCGCCCATGGCGACTTCATGTGGCGGCAGTTCTACAACATGGTCCGCGTCGGCGCGCAGGGCATCTACATCTCGATGTACGACGAGTTCAACGAGGGCAACCAGATCGCCAAGACCGCCGAGACCGGCGCCTCCGTGCCCGCCGGTTCGGGCATCTGGGCCCTGGACGAGGACGGCACGCGCTGCTCCGCGGACTACTACCTGCGGCTGACGGGCGACGGCGGCCGCATGCTGAAGCAGCAGATCGGGCTGACCGCCACACGGCCCACGGCGCCAACCCTGTGAGCGTGAGCCTCGGACACCCTGTGCCCAGGAGCCTCGGGCACCCTGTGACCCGGAGCCTCAGGCACGGTCCCGGCCGCGCAGCCGGGGCGTGAACGCGGCATGGAACAGCGTGGAGGCCGCTCCCACCGCGGCGGCCTCCGCGCTGAGCACGGAGCGTTCCACCTCGACGCGGCGCAGCCGGCGCGCGGTGGGGAACTCGTTGACCGCGCGGCCGATCTCGTCGAGGTAGAACTCCGCGACATCGTCGGTGAAGAACGGGCCGCCGAGCACGATCAGGTCGATGTCGAGCAGGTCGACGAGCCCGAGCGCGCCACCGCCGACCGCCCGTGCCACCTCCCGTACCGCGCTGACCGCGGCGGGGTCGCCGGCGGCTGCCGCCCGTCCCACGGCTCGGTAGGCGGCGGTGCTGCCGCCGTCGCCCGGCACCCGCAGACCGAGCCGGGCGGCGAAGTCCCGTACGGACACGGGTGGGTTGCACTCCGGCAGCAGCTCCGGACGGCCGTCGGCCGCGATCCGCCCCAGCGCGATCGCGCACAGTTGCCCGAACTCGCCCGCGTTGGCGCTCACCCCGCGGTAGAGGTCGCCGTTGAGGTACAGCCCGGAGCCGACGCCCGTCCCCAGATACAGGTAGGCGAAGTCCCGGGCCCTGCGGTCACGTCCGATCCACCGCTCCCCTGCCGCCGCCGCGAGCGAGTCCTTCTCGATGAGCACCCGGCACGGGAAGTGGTCCTTGAGGAGGTACAGCAGCGGCAGATCGTCCCAGGCCGTCAGGAGCGGCGGGTTGAGTACGGTGCCGGAGGCGATGTCCACCGGCCCCGGTACGGCCACGCCCACGCCGAGCAGGCCGTCCTCGCGTACCGCGCCCTGCGCCTTCTCCAGGGCTTCGTGGCCCAGCGCGACGACCTGGGCGACGAACTCGCCGGGGTCGATGTCGGCGCTGACCGGTCTCGTACAGGTACAGACGATCGCGCCGTCGAGGTCGATGACCACGGCCGTGAGCAACTCGGGGTCGATGTGCAGGCCGAGGGCGTGCGCGGCGGTGCCGCAGAGCCGGACCGGGGTGCGCGGCTTGCCGGAGGTGGCGCGCCGTTGGGCGTCCTCGACCAGGATGCCGCGGTCCAGGAGCGAGCGGGCGATCCGGGAGACCGACTGCTGGGTGAGGCCGGTGCGGTGGGCTATCTCTCCGCGGGTGATGCTGCCGGAGAGGCGTACGGACTCGATGACCACACACTCGTTGAAGGAGCCCAGGTCGATCTGGTTGACGCCGCTGAACGAGGCCGGGTGGGAGGGGAGTTCGCCCCGGTGCGGTGCGCGCAGGTGCTCGGCGACGTTCTCGCGCAGCCAGTGGACGGCCTCCGTGGGCGTCCGGTGGGTGGTCCGTCGCAGGGCGGCGACCAGGTCGAGGTACACGCGCCGGGAGGACTCGGGGTGGCTGGTGCTGTCCAGCGCGATCATGGCGCGCAGGAAGCCGCGCCAGGTGGTTCTGGCCGGCAGGTCGTGGAAGGTGACGGGCGAGTGGGCCCGGCGGTGCTCCTGGGCGGGCCGGGGGCCTCCGCTCTCCCACAGCACGATGGAGTGCAGCGCGATGTCCGGGTGGTGCTCGGCCGCGGCGGTCAGGTAGGCGAGCAACGTGCGGTCCCCTTCGGCGTCCGTCCCCGACGACCCGGCGGCGGTCGCGGCGCGGAGCGTGGACAGCGCCCGGTCCACACCCTCCAGGACGTCCTCGCCGATCACCGTCGCGGCCGGGGCGGCCCGCGGTGCCTGGGGCCGGGTGCCCGCGAGGAGGACGGCGCGCGTTTGGTCGACGTACAGGCCCATGACCCAGATGTCGGCCCCGGGCAGGGGCGGCCGGGTCGGAACGTACGGCGCGGGTGACTCGTCGGGCGGGAGTTGCCAGCGGCGGCGGATCGAGGCCACCGTCGCGTGGGAGAGGCCGAGTTCGCGGGCGATGGCCCGGCTGGCGCCGCTGCCGCCGGGGGCCAGCAGAGCGCGGGTGATGACCTCGGCCTCGTCGACCGTCGCGGGCCTGCCGGTGCGCGGGCGCTGGCGCAGGCCGGGCAGTCCCGCGCTGTGCCAGCGGTGGCGCCAGCTCCCGACGGTCTGCCGTGACACCCCGAGGCGGCGGGCGATGTCGGCGTCGCGGAGTCCTTCCGAGGCGAGCAGGACGACATGGGCGCGGGTGGCGAGCGGGCCCTCGCTGCCGGCCCAACCGCGCAGCACGGCAAGGGTTTCGGGCGCGAGGCCCACGTCGGGGTGTGGTTCAGGCACCGCTGCTGTCCTCCTGGCGTCGGCCGGCTCGCAGGAGCCGCAGTGTGCGGATCTGGAACGGTCGCAGGGTGAGCGGGACACGGCCGTGGAGATGGGGGCGGGGTGTGGGGTGTTCCTCCAGGAGGTCGGTCTCGTGGACCGCCTCGATGGCGAAGTCCGCGGAGAGCACGGCGTGGGGTCGGCCGCCGCGGGCTTCGTAGAGCCGTACGACGACGTCGCCGCTGCGGTCGTCGGCCAGTTTCACGGTCTCCACGACGACGTCGGGGTGGTCGACATGGACGAGCGGTCGCTGTGGGCCGGTGGCCGGGCCCGGGCGGAGCGGGAGGTTGACGGCGTATCCCTCGGTGATGGCGTCGCCGAGGGTGGCGCCGGGACGCAGGGTGTGCCGGAAGCGGTGGAGGCCGCGGTCGGCGTGCGGGTCGGGGCCGTTCGGGGCGTGCAGCAGCGTGTGCCGTACGACGGTGGTGGTGCCGCCGTCGTCGCGGGTGTGCCGGGTGACGTCGTGGCCGTAGGTGGAGTCGGTGGCCAGGGCCACGCCCCAGCGGTGCTCTCCGACGTGGATCCAGCGGTGGGCGGCGAACTCCGGGGAGCTCCCGTCGGCGCTCTCGTGCGTGGGACGGGCGACGTGCCCGAACTGCACGTCGGCATGGCCGAGTTCGGCGTGCACGTCGAGCGGCCAGGCCAGTTTGAGGACAGTATCCCGCTCGCGCCAGTCGACTTCGGTGTCGACTGTCAGGGCGTGGCTTCCGGCGGTCAGGGTCAGGTCCTGGACGAACGTCGAGCGTCCCGTGCCGCGTCGCACGCGCACGGTCGCCAACAGGGGCCCGCCCGCATGCAGTTCGACCTGATCGGCTTCGAGCAGGTCCCGACCCTGTTCGCCGCGCAGGAGTTGGAGGAGGTTGCCCGCGCCATCGGGGGCGAGGGTCTCACGTCCGGTGGTCAGGTCGACGGCCGAGCGGACGAGACCCGCTGCGTCCACCCGCACCCTCAACAGGCCGTTGTCCAGGATGTGTTGGCCGTCGACCGTGGTGTGCGCGGTCACGCGTGCGGTGCCGTCGAGAGGGAGGCCGGTGGATCCGGCGCCGAGTGCGGGTGCGTCGGCGAGTACGGCGAGGCGCCCGTCGGGCAGGACCTGAGCCGTGTCGGATGTCTGGCCGGTGCCCGCGGCGAGGATGACGACCTCGCGGCGGGGGTGCGGCGCCGCGTTCCAGACACCGGCGCCGTCGGGTTCACCGACGGCGCGGCGCACCAGGCGGGTGAGCCGGCGGTGCAGATCGCGGTGTTCGTGTTCGGCGTCCTCGTGGACCCAGGCGATGGAGCTGCCCGACAGGATGCGCAGGCTCTGCTGGAGCAGTACGCGCCGCCACAGGGTGTCGAGTTCGTCGTACGGGTAGGGGACGCCGTGGCGCACGGCGGCGGTCGCCGACCACAGTTCCGCCTCGTGCAGCAGGACTTCGCTGCGGCGGTTGCCTTGTTTGGTGCGGGCCTGGCCGGAGTACGTGCCGTGCTGCGGGGCGAGGTCGAGTCCGCCCCGCCGGACCGGCGGTAGCGGATACTCCTCCCGTACCTCCCGGAAGAACTGCGCGGGGTGGCGCATGGCGACGCGCGGTGACCCGTCCAGGTCGGCGAGCCTGCGGGCTCGTTCCAGGGTGTCACGGCCGGGTCCCTCGGCGGCGCGGCCGAGGGGCAGCAGGGAGCGGGTGACGGGACCGCTGTCGGTGACGGCGTCCGTGAGCGCCGTGGTGTCGGGCGCGAGGTGGGTGAACAGCGTGGTGCGGTCGATGCCCTCCCAGCGGAAGGTGTGGTGGGGCGGCGCCGCCTGGTGGCCGGCGGCAGGGCGCCTCGTCAGGAGCCAGCGCGCGCCCGCGAGCGCGGCGATCTGCGGAAAGGCGGCCGAGGCGCCCCTCGCTCCGGGCAGCCAGGCGCCTTCGCTGTCCGCGCCGAGTTCGTCGCGGAAGAAGCGGCGGCCGAGGACGAACTGGCGCACCAGGGCTTCGCCGCCCGCCAGTTCGACGTCCGGCTCGACCCAAGTGCCGCCCACCGGGATCCAGTTGCCGTCGGCGACAGCCTTGCGCAGCCGCTCGAAGACGTGCGGCTGCTGGTCCCGCATCCAGGCGTAGTGCTGGGCCGACGCGGCCCCGACGACGAGTTCCGGGTACTCCTCGGCGAGGGTGACCAGCGTGCTGAAGGTGCGGGCACAGCCACGGACCGTCTCGCGCAGCGGCCGCAGGCCCCCGGGGTCGAGAGGGGCGTACCCGACGCCCGCGAACGTGTGCGCCGACGCGTGGGCGCGCTCCGCGAGTGCCGGCGCGAGGACACGGCGGGCCGCCTCGGCGGTGCGGGCGACGGCGCAGGGGTCGACGGCGTCGACCGCCTGCTCCAGGGCGATCCGTATCCGGTGGCGGCGCGGGAGTTCGGCGGGCAGGGCGCGCATGAGGCCGTCGAGGGTCTCCATGTCGTGCAGCAGGTGCCATACGTCGTCATCGCGTACGGCGAGATCGGCGCGCCGGAACCGGTACAGGGGCGCGTCCCCGGCGGTGACCGGGTCGCCGTAGCGGACGCCGCTGCCGGTGGCCGCGTCGATGAACGGGTTGGCGGCGGCTTCGAGAAGGAGGCGGACGGGTTCGCCGCCACGGGCGGAGGCCGTGACGGGGACGGCGCCGGTGTGCGCGTGCAGGCCGTGCAGCGGGATGCCGTGTTCGTCGTGGACGAGGGCTTCGGCCTGACAGCCGCCGGTGGGGCCGCGGTCGCCGCCGAGGTCGATGAGGGCTTCGACGCGGCGACCCGCCCACCGCTCCGGAACGCTCGCGCCGACGCGGAACCAGCTCGTCGACCACGGGCTGCCCCAGGGCTCCCCCACCGTGAACGGCGCGTACTCGGCGCGCAGCGCGACGCCCACGGGCACCGGCTCTCCGGGAATGTGCCAGGCGCCGATGTCCATGGGCAGCCGCTGCGGATACAACGCGGGGCGGAGCCGTTCGCTGAGGAATGCGGCTATGCGCTCTTCGCCGGACTTACTCCGGTCATGCATCGGAAGCCCTTCCTGTCCAGCCAGTAACCGCCATGTAAAACCATGTGTGTTATCAAGTCAACGCCTCTCACTCGTTCCTTCTTCTTGCAGATCGCAACGTAACTGCGGGAAATTGTCAGGAGAATTCAGCACCACGAAAGGACGTTCGCGTCAATTAACTGGAATGACATTCCGGGCGCGGGTGAAGGCGGCAGGAGGTGCCCTGCCGCCGTCGGTCGGGAGCTACTGCTCCACGCGCTCGGGCCGCTCGCACGTCGTGTTCACCGGCAGGGACCGTCCGCCGTGGGCGGCGTCCAGCAGGGTGAGCATCACGTCCAGTACGTGGTGGGCGAGTTCGCCCGACGCGCGGTGCGGGCGCCCGGTGGCGATCGCCTCGGCGAGGTCGCCAAGTCCCGTGCCACGTCCGGCTGTCGGGTATCCGGCCGAGACGGGCAGGGGTTCCCAGCCGCCGCCGCGGTGGAGTTCGACGAGCCCTTCGAAATTGTTGGGGTCGGGGACGGAGAGCGAGCCGTCGGTGCCGTGGACCTCTATGCGGGGCAGCCGGGCGGCGCGGACGTCGAAGCTCATGACGAGGGTGGACAGGGCGCCTCCGGCGTGTTCCAGGATGCCGGTGATGTGGGTGTCGACCTCCACCGGGAAGCGTGTTCCCGCCCGCGGACCGCTGCCGATCTCGCGTTCGGCGCGGGGCCGGGACGAGGCGCCTGTGACGCGTACGACGGGGCCGAGCAGGTGCACGAGGGCCGAGAGGTAATAGGGGCCCATGTCCAGCAGGGGTCCGCCGCCCGGCTGGTAGTAGAACTCCGGGTCGGGGTGCCAGGGTTCGGGCCCCGCCGAGGCCATGAACGCGGTGGCCGCGACCGGCCTGCCGATGAGTCCGTCGTCGACGGCCTTGCGGGCGGTCTGGGTGCCGGTGCCGAGGACGGTGTCCGGCGCGCAGCCCACCCGCAGTCCGCCGGCCCGGGCGGCGGCGAGCACCGACTCGGCCTCCTCACGGGTTGCCGCCAGGGGTTTCTCGCCGTAGACGTGCTTGCCCAGCGACAGCGCGACGAGGGCGACTCCCGCGTGGGCCGCGGGGATCGTGAGGTTGAGGACGGCGTCCACGTCGTCCCCGGTCACCAGGTCGACGACGGAAGCGGCTACTCGTACGTCGCCGGATGCCCGGACAGCCGCCTCCTTCGCCCGGTCGGGGTCGAGGTCGGTGACGGCGGTGAGCCGTACGGTGTCGAGGCGGGCCAGCGTCTCCAGGTAGGCCCCGCTGATCTTGCCCGCGCCCACCATGCCGATCCTCAGCGGCTCGCCCACAGCAGTCCCCTCTCGGTGAGCACCCGCACCTCGGGCACGTCGAAGTCGTCCGGCTTGTGTCCGACGGTGGACACGAACACCCGGCCCGCACCCCAGTTCCTGGTCCACACGGCGGGCATGACGACGGCTCGGCCCCGCTCCTCGCCGGGCTCGAACGTCGTCGTCGCCAGTACGTCGATCAGCGGGTCGGTGGCCACCCAGTACTGCTCGGTGTGGACGCGGAAGTCACTCAGGCCGTGGACGACGGGGTGGTCGGCGCGCTCGGGCACCAGGTGCACGTCGTGGTCGTGGAAGCCGGGCGGATGCATCAGGAACTGCCCGCCGGTCAGGAGCTGGTAGCCGACGTCGGCGCGGAAGGAGTCGACGATGCCGCCGTGCCAGCCCGCGAGGCCGGTACCCGCGCGCACGGCGGCGGCGAGGCCGTCGCTCTGCTCACGCGTGATCTCGCCCATGGTCCAGCACTGCACGATCAGGTCGGTGGCCGCGAGGAGGTCCGCGTCCTCGTACACGTCGAGGGACTCGGAGGTCTCGACGGCGTAGCCCTGGTCCTTGAGGAAGGGCAGGAACAGGTCGGTGATGGTGAGCGGCTGATGGCCCTCCCAGCCGCCCCGGACGACGAGCGCTCGTCGCGGTGCGTTGTTCGCGGGTACTCGTCGCGGTGCGTCTGTCACGGTCGTTGTACGCTCCCGTCGGTGTTGCGCAGCAGGGCCCAGCGGTCGTGTTCCAGCGGTTCCGGCACGGGGTGTCGACGGGCCGCCACCTCGTCGAAGTCGACGCCGTGGCCGGGGACTTCGGGCGGCACGAGGAAACCGTCGCGTGCGACGACCGTGCCGGGGAAGACCTCGGCGACAGCCGGTCCGAACGTGGCCGCCTCCTGCACCCCGAAGGCATGACTGGAGACGTCCAGGGCGAGGGTCGCCGCCTGGGCGACGGGACTGACGTCGGCCGGACCGTGCGGGGCGAGCCGTACGCCGCGCAGCTCGCACAGTGCGGCGATCTTGCGCGCGGGGGTGAGTCCGCCGAGCGTCGGGACGCGCAGCCTCGCGAAGTCGATGTCGGGGCCGCCGAGGAGCGCGGTGAACTGGGCGCTGTCGCTGAAGAGTTCGCCGACCGCGAGCGGGACCGGGGACGCCGCGTGCAGGCGCGCGAAATGCCCGGCGTCCTCGGGTGCGAGGAGGTCCTCGACGAAGTAGAGGCCGGCGTCCTCGACACGGCGGAGGAAGTCACGCGCCTGGCGCGGATCGAGCCGCTCGTGCACATCGTGCAGCAACTCGACCTCGTCGCCGACGAGTTCGCGCACCCGGGTGAGGATCTTCGGGACGGTCCTCACATACGCGGCCGAGTCCCAGGGGACGCGCCGGGCCCGTACGGCGGCCGGATCGACGGCCGCTCCCCCGGTGCCGTACGTGTCCGCGCCGGGTACGGCGGCCTGGACGCGGACGTGCCGGTACCCGCGCTCCCGGGCTGCGGCCACCTGGTCGGCGATCTCCCGCTCGTCGGCGCCGTCGACGTGTGTGTAGGCCTCGGCGCCGGTGCGCACCCGGCCGCCGAACAGCGAGTACAGGGGCGCCCCGAGACGCTTGGCCTTGAGGTCCCACAGGGCGACGTCGACACCACCGAGGGCGTTCCCGGTGACCGAACCGCCGCGCCAGTAGGCGCTGTTGAGGAGCAGTCGGTGGATGTCCTCGATGTCGTCGGGGTCCCGCCCGACAAGCAGCGGGGCGAGGTACTCGTCGAGGACCGCGCGGACGGCGAGGGTGCGCTGCGGATCGCTGGCGCAGCCAAGGCCGTAGAGCCCCGGCTCGTTGGTCTCGACGCGCACGACGAGGTGGGGGCAGCCGTGCGGGGCGGTCAGGAACGTACGGACGGCGGTGATGCGGATCTTCGCGCCGCGTTCCTCGGCCCAGGGAGCCGGAGCGAGCACGGGAGCAAGGACGGGCGTGCGGGCATCAGGCTGAGCCATGCGAACTCCCGCGTACGGATAGCAGAATGACGTACTGCCATCTGAACGTACGAAGCGCCCGGCGGGTTTGTCAACGGGCCTGTCAAATATGACATCGGGGTGGCCGGAACACCATCCCCCGGGGGCGTAAAGGACCTCTCAGCGCTGCCCGATCCGCTTCAGGAGAGTCCGCAGGGAGTGCGCCGCCTCGGTCACGGCCTGCGCCACCTCCTCCATGCGTGCGTCGTCCATCCTGCTGCGGGGCGCCGAGCAGCTGATCGCGTCGCCGCCGTCCGGAGCCACACCGAGCGCGACGGCCACGCACCGGATGTCCACCGCGTTCTCGCCGTCGTCCACGGCCCAGCCGCGCAGCCGGGTCCGGGCGAGCTGGCCGAGCAGGGCGTCCGGCTCGACGACCGTGTCCGGAGTCAGCCGCTCCAGTGGCCAGTCGAGCCGGCGCTGCACCTCCGCCGGGTCGTACTGACAGAGCACCGCCTTGCCCAGGGCGGTGGCGTGCGCGGGGAGTCTGCGCCCGACCGCCGAGTACATTCGCAGGGCGTGCCGGGACTCGCGTTTGGCCAGGTAGACGATGTTCGTGCCGTCGAGCCTGCCGAGGTGGACGGCCTCTCCCGTCTCCTCGGCGAGGGCGTCGAGAACGGGCCCCGCGAGGCTCGTGACGTCATCGCCCTCCAGGTAGGCGGTGCCTGTCAGGAGGGCCTTGAGACCGAGGCTGTAGCGGGTGCCGGAGGCGTCGACGTCCACCCAGCGACGCGCCTGCATCGTGCGCAGGATCGCGTGCAGGCTGCTCTTCGGCACCGACATGGCGCTCGCCATCTCGGCGAGCGAGAGCCTGGCGCCGTCCCGCCCCAGGAGTTCGAGCACCTCGAGCACCCGAGCGGCGGACTTGACCTCTTCGACCTTGCGCCCGCGCGCTGTCGCTGTCACCGATTCCACTGGCCCTCCGCCTCCCCGCCCCGGCGCCCCTCGGCTGACCGGTCAACACCTCATCGCAGCATGCATCTTGACGCTATATCACAACGACTCTAAGTTCAGTCACTCCAACGCCATTCGGCCTTCTGAACGGTAGACCACCCTAGGTAGGGGCCCATGCGGATACCTGTTGCACGAAAAGCCCGGCTTGTCGCGGCGGCAGTGGCCACGGCGCTCTCGCTCACCTCTCTCACCGCCTGTGGCGGCTCCTCCGGATCGGGGGACTCGAACTCGCTGGAGATGTGGACGTTCAAGCAGTCCCATGTGAGCGCGCTGCGCACCGCCGCCAAGGAGTTCGAGAAGGAGACCGGCATCTCGGTCGGCGTCGAGGTCTACACCCCCGACGACGCGTACACGACCAAGGTCCAGAGCGCGGCGAAGACCGGTGACCTGCCGGATGTGCTCGAAGTGCACTCGGACGGGGAGGACCGGGTCCTGGGCGCGGCCGGGATCGTGTCGGACCTCAGAGACGACTTCAAGGGCGACTGGTCCGGGCGCATACAGCAGGCCGTTCAGGAGTCCGGGCTCGTCACCGAGCAGCGGTACCAGAACTCCCTGAACAAGGAGGCCAAGGACCACGGCATCGAGAAGGGCGCCCGCTACAGCGTGCCCCTCAGCGTCGGCACCTTCGGCATCGTCTATGCCAACAAGAAGGTGCTCGCCGAGGCCGGCATCACCAAGGCCCCCGCGAACTGGGCGGAGTTCATCGCCGCGCTCAAGGCGACCAAGGCGCAGGACTCGACGAACGGCGGGCTCTCGCTGGGCCTGAAGGTGCAGGCCACGGGCCTGACCTGGGTACTACAGCCGCTGGCCTACGCCCAGTTGGGACGGGAAGCCTACGAGAACCTGTGGGCGAAGGACACCAGCGGCGACTTCGCTTCGCCGAACGGCGTCAAAGTCCTCTCGATGTACGACGAGTTGACCCCGTACTGGATGCCCGGCTCCCAGACCCTGACGATCGATCAGGCGGACCAGGCGTTCGCCCAGGGCAAGGCCGCCTTCGACGTGGGCGGTACGTTCACGCTCGCGTTCCTCAAGCAGAACGGCATGAACCCCGACGACGTGTTCGCCTTCGGCCTGCCCGCCCCCGCGGACGGCGCCGTACCCGACCGCGCCCTCGGCCCGCTCGCCCTGACGAGCCTCAGCGTCACCTCGACGAGCAAGCAGCCCGACAACGCGAAGAAGTGGATGGAGTTCCTCTCCCAGCAGGACGTCGCCACGCAGTTCGCCAAGGACTCCCTGGACCTTCCCGCCACCGAACTCGGCGCGGAATCCGCCAAGATCCTCGGACCCACGCTCAGCGCCATGGTCGACAGCTTCAAGGGCACGCCCGAGACGACCTACGACCCCACGCGCAACGACGCGTACCTCCCGATCGGATACGAGCAGGACGACGCCGGCGCGATCCTCGCCGACCTGACACCGCTCAAGCAGACCTCGGCCGAGGAGACCGGTCAGAAGCTCAGGAGCCTCAACCAGTCGTACTGGAAAGCGGCAGGCCAGTGACCACCGCTCCCCGGCAGACCGCGCCGAAGGGGGTGGAGCGCGCGGGTGACCGCGCGGTGAGGACCGCGGCCACTCCCCCGGCGCCCCGCCGTTGGCGCGGGTACGAAGCCGTCTCCGGGTATCTGTTCGTCGCCCCGGCGGTGGTGCTCTTCGCGGTGATGGGCCTGTACACGGTGGGTTACGGCTTCGCTCTGTCCTTCGCCCAGTGGAACGGCTTCGCACCGAACTGGACCTGGGTCGGCCTCGACAACTACGCCGACCTGCTGTGGCGCGACCCGGTCTTCGCTCCCCGGGTGCGGCACGCCGCGCTCAACACCTTCTGGGTGATGCTCGCCGCGCCGGCCCTGACGGTCCTGGTGTCGTTTCCGCTGGCCGTGCTGCTCAACCAGGTCAAGCGGTTCCAGTCCGTGCTGCGGTCCGTGTACTTCCTGCCGTACGTCACCAGCGGCATCGCCGTCTTCTTCGCCTGGCAGTACATCCTGCAACCGGACGGCGCGGTCAACGCCCTGCTCGGCAGTGTCGGCCTGGGTTCGCTGGAGCAGCCGCAGGGCTGGCTGGGCAATCCGTCCACCGCCATGGCGACGATGGTCGTCGTGACGGTCTGGGTCGCGGTCCCGGTCGCGATGCTGCTGTATCTCACCGGCCTTCAGAGCATCGACCGCAGTGTCCTGGAGGCGGCCCAGCTGGACGGCGCGGGGTGGTGGCGCACCAACCTGTCGGTCGTCTGGCCGCTGGTGCGCCCCATCACGGCGATCGTGGTGCTGCTGAACCTGCGCGAGTCCCTACAGGGGTTCCAGCCCTTCCTGGTGATGACCCTCGGCGGACCGGGTGACCACACGAACGTCCTCGGCCTTGAGGCGTACCGCCTGGCGTTCCTCAAGAACCTCTCGCCCACGCTCGGCCTGGCCAGCGCGCTCGGCTGGATCCTGTTCGCCGCCGCCCTCGTCCTGGCCCTGATCAACCTTCGAGCGCTGCGGAGCAAGACATGACAGCGATTTCCCCGGCCCGCTCCGGTGCCCGTACACCGGGCGGCGCCCGCAGGATCGTGGCCCGCACCGTCGTGGGCGTGCTGCTCGCCGCGTACGGCCTGGTCAGCGCCTATCCATTCCTGTGGATGGTGTCGGCCGCCTTCAAGGACCAGATCGAGGTCGTACGCGGCGGGCATCTCATCCCCGACAACCCCACGTTCCAGACGCTCGCCGACACCTGGAACGAGCTGCACTTCTTCGACTTCTTCCTGAACAGCCTGCTGGTGACCGGGTACACCGTGGCCCTCACCCTGGTGGTCTACGCAGCCGCGGGATACGCGTTCGCGGTCCTTCGTTTCCCGGGGCGCGGAGTCCTGCAGAAGCTCTTCATCTCCCTGCTGTTCGTGCCAGGGATCACGGTGATGCTGCCGATCGTGCTCCTGGAGAACAAGCTGGGCATCCTCGGCACGCACTGGGGGCTCGTCCTGCCGTTCGTCAACGGCGGCGCCCCGCTGTCGATCCTGCTCATGACCGGCGCATTCCTGGCGGTGCCGGGCGAACTGCGGGACTCGGCCCGGGTGGACGGCGCGAGCGAGCTGCGGATCTTCACCAGGGTGTATCTGCCGCTCGCCCAACCCGCCCTGATCACGGTGGCGTTGCTCACCGCCATCCCGACGTGGAACGAGTTCCTGCTCACCCGGGTGTCCCTGAACGATCCGTCGACGTACACGCTTCCCCTCGGTCTGCAGACGCTGTCCGCGCAGAACGTGCCGCACTACAACAACCTGATGGCGGGCGCCCTGATCGTCGTCATCCCGGTGATCCTGCTCTTCCTCAGCCTCCAGCGGTACTTCGTCAACGGGCTGGTCGGGGCGGTGAAGGGCTGATGCGCGTCCTGGTGACCGGCGCCGCGGGCCACATCGGGCAGCACGTCCTGGCCAAGTTGTTCGCGGCCTCCTACGACGTCGTGGCCACCGACCTCGTTCCGTTCGAGGCGCCTTCGGCCGAGCGCGTGCACATCGGGGACCTCCAGGATCCCGACCTGGTACGCAAGGCGGTCGACGGGGTGGAGGCGGTCGTCCACCTCGGGGCGATACCGCACCCCAACACGGATGATCCCAGTGCCCTGTTCGCCACCAACTGCCTGACCGCGCACCGCGTTCTGGACGAGGCGGGCCGCGCGGGCGTCCGCCGGATCGTGGCCGCCTCCAGCCTGGCGGCGGTCGGGCTTGCCTGGTCGCCCGTCCCGGTCTCGCCCCTCTATGTGCCGCTGGACGAGGAACACCCCTTGCTCATCCGCGATCCCTACGGCTTGTCGAAGGCCGTCCTTGAGGAGACCGCCCGCAGCACGCACCGCCGCTGGGGCACGGACATCGTCTGTCTGCGCTTCCCGTTCACCGGCAGCGGGGAGCGGCTGCGCGACCAGCTCGCCCGTGTCGCGGCGGACCCGGGAGCCCACCGTCACGACCTGTGGGGCTGGCTGCACACGCGGGACGCGGCGGCCGTGGTGCACCAGGCGTTGCGGGCGGATTTCACGGGATGCCACGTACTGAATGTCGCCGCCGCCGACACCTCCTCGCCTCTTCCCTCGGCGGAGTTGATGGACCGCTACCACCCGGGCGTGCCGACCTTCTCGTCGCTGCCCGGCCGCACCTCCCTGTTCGACACGACGGCCTGTACCGAACTGCTCGGGTTCGTCCCGCGGTACGGCCGGCCCGGCAACCAAGGAGAGTGACATGAACGTTCCCCGGTACCCCGGTTCCCTGTCCCGAAGAGGGTTACTCGCGGGCGGAGCGGCCGTCGGCGCCGCCGCGCTTGCCGCCGGTACGGCACCCACCGCCTCGGCCTCCATACGACCCAGGGGCGTCTCCGCGAACGCGCACATCTTCTACTACCCCTGGTACGGATCCCCAAAGGTGAACGGCGAGTGGCGGCACTGGCAGCAGGGCGAGCTCACTCCGCCCGACAACATCAGCGCCAACTACTTCCCGGTGCTCGGCGCCTACGACTCCGGCGACCTGCGCGGCGCGGTCGCCCGGCACATGCGCTGGCTGCGGCGGGCAGGCATCGGCGTGCTGGTCAGCAGCTGGTGGGGGCAGGGCAGTTACGAGGACCGGATGGCGCCCGTCGTCCTGGACGCGGCCGCCGCCGAGGGGATCCAGGTCGCCTGGCACATCGAGCCGTACCAGGGCCGTGACGCCACTTCCGTGGTCGCGGACATCCGCTATCTGACCGGCCTCCACGGCGATCACCCCGCCTTCCACCGCGCCGCGGCGTACGGCGACCGGTGCGCGTACTACGTGTTCAACAGTCTGCTCACCGTGGACTGGTCGGCGCTGCACGAGGTCGACGACATCGCGATCGTCATGGGGCAGACCTGGGATCTGTCCCGCATCGGTGACTTCGGCGGCGTCTACACCTACGACGCCATCGCGACCGCCAACCGCCCCGACTGGACCGGGGTCGCCGCGTTCTGCGCCGAGCGCGGCATGGTGTGGGCTCCCTCGCTCGGCCCCGGCTACCTGGATGACCGGGCGGTCCCCGGCAACACGACCCCGACGCTGGACCGCGCCGACGGCCGCACCTACGACCTGGAGTGGGAGTACGCGCTGGAGAGCGGCCACGGTGACGCCCCGCCGGACTGGGTGAGCATCACCTCGTTCAACGAGTGGCACGAGGGCACCCAGATCGAACCGGCGACGGCGCGTACGCCGGGCACCCTCGACTACCTCTCCTACGAGGGCGCCTACGGACGGCGTGGCGCACGCGCCGAGACGGCCTATCTGGACCGAACCGCCCAGTGGGTGGCCCGCTTCGAGGCCGCGCTGGCCGCCGGCCGCTGACGCCGGGCCACCGACACGGCGGCAGGGGCCACCCGTTGGAGCGGTGTCACCCGCTGACGGTGATGTTCGTCAGGCTCTTGCCGCCGCTGGAGGTGTTGGAGGACGCCACGGTGTTCTTGGTGGCGCAACCGCTGTTGTCGGTGACGTTGATGCCGTAACCGGGCGCGGAGCCGAGGGTGAACTTGTTGCTGGTGAACTTGTTGCCGCAGCCGTAGGGGTCGTAGACGTTGTGGACCTGGAAGCCGTCGGTGTACGGGGTGGACACGGTGTTCGCGTCGATGACGTAGTTGTCGCCCTTGACGTCGATCGTGGAGTCGCCGGAGTTCTGGTTCTTCTCGCCGGTTCCGTCGAGGGTGTTGCCGCGGATCGTGCCGCCCTTGGTGCCTTCCTTGATGTCGATGCCCTCGGCGGCGACATTGGGGCCGATCTTGTTGTTGAGGACCTGGACGTAGTCGGAGGCGTCGACGCCGGTGGGGCCGGCGTACTGGCTCCAGTTGCTGTTGGCGGAGCCTATGTAGACGCCTTCGCCGTACGAGGGCTCGGTGGTGCCGACGTCGTGGATGTTGGAGTTCTGGATGATGCCGTGGTCGCTGCCCGAGCGGAAGTGGACGGCTTCGTAGCCGATGTCGTGGACGTGCACGTCGGTGAGGGTGGCGTGCGGGGAGGCGTCCAGCACGATGCCCTTGACGGAGTTGTCGACGGTGATTCCCGTGACCTTCCAGTAGGGCGCGGAGCTGAGCCACAGGCCGTAGCCGTTGCCGCCGTTCGACTTCAGCACGGCCTTGCTGCTTCCGGTCAGCGTGATCGCGGAGGTCGAGGTGCCGTCCGCGGTGGCCTTGAACTGCCCCTCGTACACGCCGTCGGCGAGCTGAATGGTGTCGCCCGCCTTGGCGTCGGCCAGCGCCGCGGTGAGCTGCGAGGCGGTGGAGACGCTGACCGTGCGGACGGCGGCGGCAGCCGAGGCGGACCCCGGCAAGGTCGCGAAGGCAAGGCCGCCCACTGCCGCGGCCGCAACCACCGAGAGGGTCAGAAGACGGCGGGTGCGCCGCCTGTGGCTGCCGGTGGGGTGGGGGGACGTATCCGCACGGGACTCTTGCATGGGGACGACTCCGGGGGACGTGGGGGGACTTGGCCAGGGGCGACCGACTCAAGCCGACGATTAGGAAACATTCCTAACTTCGACCGGGGAACAGAGTGTTTGCCATGGTGAACCCGTGTCAAGGCCCCTGAGGGAGATCTTTGCAACGACTTCAACGCCGTGTATACGGTCGCGGGCACCGCCGAAGACGCTCTCGGGCACACGGAGTTCGACTCCGACGGCCCCGCGGGCACACGGAGTTCGACTCCGACGGCCCCGCGGGCACCCGGCGGTCGACTCCGACGGCCACACGGGCGCCCAGCGTTCGACTCCGACGGCCACACGGGCGCCCAGCGTTCAGCTCCGATGAGCCCGCCGGCACCCGCCCTTCCACTCCAACCACCCCGCCGACACCCGGCGTTGGACTCCAACCGCCCCGCCGACACCCGCCCTTCCACTCCAACCACCCCGCCGACACCCGGCGTTGGACTCCAACCACCCCGCCGACACCCGCCCTTCCACTCCGGCAGCCTCTCGGCGGTCGCAGATCAAGGATGCCGATAGGCATCGACGATCCGGTCGATGACGGCTGCCGTGATACGCACGTCACTCGCCGAGAAGCCGCTCAGCGCCTCAGCGAGCCACTGCCCACCCGTCGTCTCGGTGCGGGCCACCGCTTCTCGGCCATCTTCGGTGGGGGCGACCCGGCGTGCTCGCTGGTCGCCGGGTTCGCGGGTGGTTTCCACGAGGCCCAGTTCTTCCAGGCGGCGGACCTCCCTGGTGACGTGCGGGGCTTTCACCATCAGCGCTTCCGCGAGTTCCCGCAGCAGCAAGGGCGAC
Source organism: Streptomyces sp. NPDC087263 (assembly GCF_044744645.1). Taxonomy (NCBI): domain Bacteria; kingdom Bacillati; phylum Actinomycetota; class Actinomycetes; order Kitasatosporales; family Streptomycetaceae; genus Streptomyces; species Streptomyces sp. NPDC087263. The sequence goes on along the minus strand of NZ_JBIUYT010000003.1, from coordinate 81,971 downwards.
GGTGACGCCGAGAGCACTCGGAGCACGGCAAGCGAGGCGCGGTCGATGGTGACACCCGACTCTCGGCGCAACCGCGCGTGGGTCTGATTGCCGCTCATGGCGTAGGACAGCGCGGACAGGGCTGCTTGCAGACTGCCCAGCGCCGTGCGGTCGGAGGGTTCGGAGAGTTCCACCCACCGATGATGCAACACGCACCGCTGCGCCCGTGGCCAGAAATGTGCCCTCTACACGCAGCTCCCGGTTGTCCGCCGCCGAGCGGAGCGCTAGCCTCCATATGAGTCAATTTACTTAAGGTAAGTAATGGCAAAGTCGTTGTGGCGTTCTCCCCGAGGAGTTGAGACATGCAGATCACCGTGGACACCGACAAATGCTGCGCAGCCGGCCAGTGCGTACTGGCGGCCCCCGAGGTCTTCGACCAGCGCGACGAGGACGGGATCGTCGTCGTCCTGGACCACCAGCCGCCGGCCGGGCTGCACGCCGCGGTCCAGGAGGCAGCCGACATCTGTCCTGCGGCGGCGATCACCCTCTCCTGACACCGATCCGACCACGCATACCCCCCACTCCGGAAGGAAAGCGATGACCGAGACCCCCACCGCACCGCCTGCCTACAGCACAACGCGCGCGCCCGGTTGCCCCTTCGACCCTCCCCCCGAGCGCGCCCGGCTGCTCGAGGAGGCGCCGGTGTCCCGCGTCAGCCTGTGGAACGGACAGATCGCCTGGCTGGTGACCCGCCACGCGGACCAGGTCACGTTGCTGCGCGACGAGCGGATCAGTTCGGACATCACACAATCCGGCTTCCCCTTCTCCAGCGCCGGCGCCCAGGCGCAGATCGCCGAGAGCCAGACGTTCATCTCCATGGATGATCCCGAGCACAGCGAGCAGCGACGCCGGTTCACGGCGGACTTCACCGTCAAGCGCATCGAGTCGCTGCGGCCGCGTATCGGGGAAATCATCACGGAGCTGCTGGACGCGATGGAGAAGGCCGGTCCGCCGGTCGATCTGGTCACCGCGTTCGCGCTGCCGCTCCCCTCGCTGGTGATCTGCGAACTGCTGGGCGTCCCGTACGAGGACCACGAGTTCTTCCAGCGCACCAGTGCCGTCCTGGTCAATACCCGGAGCACCCCGCAGGATGCTGTCGCCGCCACGCGGGAACTGCTCGACTACCTGGGCAACCTGGTCGCGGGCAAGGCCGACCGCCCGACCGACGATCTGCTCAGCCGCATGGCCACGCAGTACCTGCGGACCGGTGTCAGCACGCGTGAGGAGTGCGCCAAGCAGGCCTTGCTGTTGCTGGTGGCGGGTCATGAGACGACCGCCAACATGATCGCGCTCGGCACCGCCACGCTCCTCCAGCACCCCGATCAGCTGGCCGCGGTACGCGACGGAAGTCCGGCACGTGTCGCGGGGGCCGTGGAGGAACTGCTGCGGTACCTGACCGTCGTGCACCTGGGACGGCGCCGTGTGGCTCTGGAGGACATCTGGATCGACGGGCAGATCATCCGTGCGGGTGACGGCGTGATCTGCGCCGCCGAGATCGGTAACCGGGATCCTGAGATCTTCGAGGATCCCGACCGCTTGGATGTGGACAGGCCGCAGGCCCGTCGCCATCTCGCCTTCGGTACCGGGACCCACCAGTGCCTCGGCCAGAACCTCGCCCGGATGGAACTGCAACTCGCCTACCCCGCCCTGCTGCGGCGCTTCCCCGGACTGCGCATCGACCAGCCACTGGACGAGGTTCGCTTCCGTACCGACATGGGCGTCTACGGCGTCCACGAACTGCCCGTCGCCTGGTGAACGACCCGGGTGGCGGGGCCCGGAAGCCCCGCCACCCGGTCATGCCAGGCCCTCGGCGCACTGAGTGCGCTAGGGCAACAGGTTGATCTTGAACGTGGACGTCGTGTTCTTCACGTCCAGCGCGTTGTCGCTCAACTTCAGGTTGTGGAAGGTGACTTCACCGACGGCGGGCCCTTGGCCGGCCTCCGGCAACTCATTGGCCCACAGGCCGAACCCGGACTTCGCGTCGTAGGCGTCGCCGCTCTTGTGCGCGCCGGAGATCGTCACGTCCGTGAGGATGGTGTCCTTGATCGGGAACTGAGGCTGTCCTCCCACGTAGTTGGTCTGGAACATGATGCCGCTGTACGTCGGATCGACGATGTCGACGTTGTTGACGCGGATTCCCTGGAAGACCTTCGACGCGGAGAACATCCAGATGCCGGGGAAGGTCTGCGCTCCCCAGAAATGGCCGCCCGCGCGGACGATCGAGATGTTCTCCAGGGTCGTCGGTTCCGTCCCGAAGCCGTTCATCGGGTAACCGAAGTCCAGCGAGCTGACGGTGATTCCGGAGTAGACCAGGGTGTCGGCGATGTGGATGTTGCGGAAGGTGTTGTTGAAGCCGCCGTAGACGGCAATGCCCGCCGCGCGCCACGTCAGGATGGTCGTGAGATTCTCGAAGATGTTGTTCTTCTCGTCGGCCCCGCCCGCGTCGATCGCGGAGAACAGCGCGAAGCTGTCGTCGCCGGTGGCCCGCGCCTCGTTGTTGACGACGTGGTTGTCCGTGCTGCCGTTGGTCATGTTGACACCGTCGGCGAACATGTCGCGGATCCGCGAGTTCTTGATGGTGATGTTGTCGGTGTTGGCGCCCCAGTAGAGGCACACCATGTGTTCGTTCCAGATGTTGTCGATGGTGATGTCGGAAACGCCTGAGAAGTCGAACACCTTGCCAGGACCGTCGATGCGGGAGGTGTAGTTGCCGAAGTACGCGAAGTTCGCGAACGACGACCCCTTCGCGGTCCCGTCGGCCCGGAAGCCGATGTCGGTGTTCTCCTGCGAGGACGGTGCGCGGAAGCGCGTGAACCAGGGCCCGGCGCCGACGACCTTGACCGCCTTGCCGTACACCTGGAACTTGCTCGACGTCTCGTAGTCACCGGCCGGCAGATAGACGCCGACGAGCGTGCCCGTGGTATCCATGCGCACCTTGTCGAGCGCGTTCTGCACGTCCTGGTGTGCGAACCCGGTCGGCACGACGTACGTCGCCGGGTCCGGGTTGGGGGTCGCCGTAACCTGCTCCAGGCTCACGAAGTCGATCGCGTAGGTGGAGGAGTTCGCGGCGTCCTTCTGGAGCCGGATCTTGCTGCCGGCCGGGACGGTCTGGCCGAGCAGCAGGTTCGCCTCGTCGTAGATGTGCCGGGGCGCACCCGAGCTCGGCGAGTTGCCGGGGCCGGCCTCCGCCCCGTACAGCCAGGCGTACTTGGACGTCAGGTCGATGGCTTTGAGCAACGTGCCGTTGACGTAGACGTTCAGCGTGGAGTTGGTTCCGCCGCCGGACGCGGAGTCCGGGATGGAGAAGCGGGTCACCAGGGTGTTGGTGCTGGCCTTGGTGGTCCATTCCACGTAGTTGCCGGTGTTGTTGAGCGTGACGGCCTTGCGGCCCGAGGCCTCGCCGGCGATGTCGCCGACGGTGCGGTTGGGTCCGACCGTCTGGGCGCCGCCGCCCACGGTGCCGTCCTCGGCCTCGTAGTTGTCGAACGGCATGCTGGCGCCGCGGCCGACGAACAGCGACTGACTGCTGGTGTTGTTGGCGCGCTTGACCTCGAGTTCGTTGGCGTCGGGGTCGATCACCGTCTTCACGGTGAACTTGCCGTTGCCCGCGGTCCAGGTGCCCAGGTTCACCGGGGCGGCGGTGGCGCCCGCCGCGATCGCGCCGCTGTAGGCGCCGGTGAGGGTCTTCACCGTCGCGCCGGAGGCGTCGAGCACGGTGAGGGTGATGCCGTGGCTGCCTGTTGCGGTGGCCACCGTGCCCTGGTTCTTCAGGGTGGCGGAGAAGGTGACCGTGTCACCCTCGCCGGGCGAGCTCGGCGACCAGCTGACGGGGGAGGCCACCAGGTCGGAGCTGGACACCGGCTTGACGACCAGGGCGGTGGGGCTGGTGTAGGAGTTGTTGGCCTCGTTCTGTTCGATGACCTTGTTGTCCGGGTCGGCGATCGCGCTGACCTGGTAGGTGCCGGCCTCGCGAGCGCCGATGTCGGCGGTGACCGTCGCCGAGGCGCCCACGGCGAGCGCGCCGACGGCCGCGGTGCCGACCTTGGTGCCGCCCAGCTGGAACTGGACGTCGGTGGCGGCCGACGCTTCCGTGCCCGCGTTGCGCACGGTCGCCGTCAGCTTCACGGCGTCGGACTCGACCGGACTGGCCGGGGCCGAGGTGATGCCGGTGACCTGGAGGTCCGGGTTCGGGGCGGGTGTGCCCAGGACCTGGAACTCGGCGACCTGTCCGGCGGGAGCGCCCGAGTTGGCGGTGAACACGAGCTGGACGTCCGCGATGCGGCCCGTGACAGCGATCCGCACCGTGTTGGCGCTCGTCGGGTTGAACGTGTAGTCCTGCGCGGCGACCAGGCTGGTGAACGCGGTGGCGTTCTGCTCCCGGCCGAGCACCTGGATCCGCTGGGTCCGCGTGGCCCAGGCGGCGTCCGGACTCAGCTTCAGGACAACGGTGTTGACGTCGGCGTTGGCGCCGAGCTTCACGGTCAGGCTGTTCGGGTAGCCCGCACCGCCCTCCCAATACGTGCTGGTCTTGTCGTCGTTGGCGTTCGTCGCGACGAACGTGTAGACGGAGGACGACGCCGTGATCTCCTTGCCGACGGCGAGGTTCGCGTCATCGGTCGTGGAGCCGTTGCGGGTGACGGTGCTGCTGTTGGCGGACTGGTTGCCCGCCGCGTCCTTCGCCCGCACGTAGTACGTCACCGTGGCCGACGCGGTCTGGGTGTCCGTGTAGGTCAAGACGGTGCCGGCGACACTCTGGCGCAGCGTGCCGTTGGCGTAGACGTCGTAGCCGGTGACCGCCACGTTGTCGGTGGACGCCTGCCAGGTGAGCTTGACCTGACCGCTGGTGGCCTCCGTGAAGGCCAGGCCGGCGGGTGCGGTCGGGGCCTGCACGTCGCCCGAATCTCCCGTGCGGGTAACCGTGTTGCTGTTGGCGGACTGGTTGCCCGCCGCGTCCTTGGCCCGCACGTAGTAGGCGACGGTCGCCGAGGCGGGCTGGGTGTCGGTGTACGTCGTGGCAGCACCGTCCACCGAGGCGCGCAGCACGCCGTTGGCGTAGATGTCGTAGCCGGTGACGCCGACGTTGTCGGTGGCGGCCGTCCACGTCAACCTGATCTGCCCGGTGGCGGGTTGGGTGTAGGCCAGCGCGGTGGGCGCTGTGGGTGCCTGGGTGTCACCGGTGGTCGGCCCGTAGACCTCCAACTCCGCGAGTTGGCCCGCGGGTTGACCCGTGTTGGCCGTGACGAGGACCCGGACGTAGCGCGTGGTGGTGGCGTTGAAGCTCAGGGTCTGCGACTGGTCGTTCGTCGCGTTGAAGGCGAGTGCCTGCGAGGCGGTGAGGTCGCTGAAGTCCGAACCGGTGGTGCTGCCCTGGAGCTTGAGGGTCTGGGTGCGCGCACCCCAGTTGGTCGGCAGCCGCAGCGTCACGCGGTCGACGCGTACGGATGCGCCGAGGTCGACCTGGATCCACTGCGGAAGAGCGTTGTTGCTGCTCTCCCAGTAGCTGGCCCGGTTGCCGTCGCCCGCGTTCGCCGCGATGTACGTCTGTGTGGAGCTGCTTGCGGTGAACTGCTTGCCGGCGGCCAGGTTCCCGGAGGAGTCGGTCGCGCCGTGGACCTCGAGTTCGGAGAGCTGCGCGGCCGTCCATCCGCTGTTCGCGGTGATGTTGACGCGCACGAAGCGGGTCTGGGTGGCCGGGAACGAGATGGTCACCGTGTTGGCGGCGCCCGGCGTGAAGGCGTACGACGCCGAGGTCTTGATGGTCTCGAAGCTGGTGCCGTCGGCGCTGCCCTGCACGGCGAGCGTCTGGTTGCGGCTCTCCCAGGAGCCGGGGAGCTTCAGGACCACCTCGTCCACGCGGACGCTGGTGCCGAGGTCGGTCTGTGCCCACTGGGGGAAGCTCGATCCCGAACTCTCCCAGTACGTGGCGGCGTTGCCGTCCGTGAGGTTGGCGGCTCCGTAGCCGGAATTGGCGCTGCTCGCGGTGGCGGTCTTGCCTGCGGCGAGGTTGGGTCCGCCGGCCGCGGTCGCGGTCGTGGTCAGCGCCGGGAGCCCTATGAGGGCCAGCGCGGTGGTCAGCAGAGCGGCCAGCAGGCGGCCTCTCCAACGATGTCTGTTCATGGTTCCCCTGCCCTTGAGCGGTGTCGTCACGGGGGACGCGGAAGACTCACAAGAGAGCGAGAATCGAGTTTTTGCGTTCAGTTATTGCAGATTTGCATGGTGATGTTGTTGAGTCCACAGTCTGTGCAGAGATAGTTGCTCACTGCTGTTGAGAAGGGCACAGCAGAACCGCGACAGACCGTGTCTGTCGCGGCAGTTGCTGCTTGTCGGCGTGGCCGCCGACCTCGATCGAAGGCGGCGGCGCTAGACCTGGGCCGTCCGCTCGTCCGAGGGCCGGTCGGGGCCGTGATCCTCGAACTCGTGCTGGAGACGGTCCCCCTCGATGTCGAGGTCGGGGATGTAGGTGGCGAACCACTTCGGGTGGTACCAGATCTTCGCGCCGACGATCGCCATGACGGCGGGCACCAGGGTGAGCCGGACCACGAACGCGTCGAGGAGCACACCGACGGCGAAGCTGAAGCCGATGGCTTTGACGGTCGGGTCGTCGGTGAACATGAAGGCCACGAAGATGCTGAACATGATCAGTGCGGCGGCGGTCACCACGCGCGCGGACAGACCGGTGCCGCGCTCCACCGCCCTGACGGCCTCCCCGTTCTTGGTGAAGTCCTCCTTGATCCGGGAGACGACGAACACCTCGTAGTCGCTGGAGAGTCCGAAGATGATCGCGAGCATCAGCAGGGGCAGGAAGCTGATGGTCTGGCTCGGTGTGATGCCGAACAGGTGCTCTCCCCAGCCCCATTGGAACATCGCGACCTGCGCGCCGAACGCCGCGGCCACCGACAGCAGGAACCCGATGATCGACTTGATCGGCACAAGAATCGTGCGAAAGGCCAGCGTCAGCAGAAGGAACGCCAGGCCGACCACGACGACCAGGAACACCGGGAGCGCGGCGGAGAGTTTGCTCGACACGTCGATGTTGGAGGCGGTGGTGCCGCCGACCAGGATCTGGGCCCCTGAGTCGCCCGCGACCGCGGCCCGGTCGTCCCGGATGCCGTTCACGAGGTCGGTGGTGGCGTCGTCGTTGGGACCGGTGCTCGGGGTCACGCGGATGACGGCGACGCCGTTGTTCACCGCCATCGGCGCGGCGGCCACGACGCCGGGGATCTTGGCCAGCCGGTCGGTGATCGGGGTCGCCGCCGAGTCGCCGGCAACACCGTCGGCGACCACCAGGAGAGGGCCGTTGAAGCCCGCGCCGAAGTTGGCCGTGGTCAGGTCGTAGGCCTTGCGCGCGGTGTCGCTCTTCGGCTTCGACGATGCGCCGGGCAGCCCCAGGTCCATCCTGGTGACGGGCAGCGCGAGCACCACGAGGAAGGCGACCCCGCCGATGAGCAGCGGCAGCCGCCAACGCACCACGAACCGTGCCCAGCCGGCCCCGAAGGTGCTTGCCGGCTCGTTGGCCGCGATCTGGGCGACGTTCTCGTGGTGGTCCGGGCGCAGTGGCGTACGGATGAAACTCGCCACCTTGTTCCCGGCGAAGCCCAGCATGGCGGGCATCAGCGTCAGGGCGATGAGCAGGGCGATCAGTACGGCCCCCGCGGCGGCGAACCCCATCACGGTGAGGAACGGGATGCCGACCACGGCCAGCCCGCAGAGCGCGATCATCACGGTGAGCGCGGCGAAGACGACCGAGCTGCCCGAGGTGCCGGCGGCCAGGGCGACCGAGTCCTCGATGCTCATGCCGGTGAGCAGGTTGTTCCGGTGCCGGGCCAGGATGAACAGGCCGTAGTCGATGCCGCAGGACAGGCCGAGCATCGTGGCCACGGTCGTCGACGTCGAGGCGATCGTCATGACCGACGCCAGGGCGGACACGCTCATCAGGGTGACGACCAGGCCGATAATGGCGGTGAGGATCGGCAGCCCGGCGGCCACGAAGGCTCCGAACGTGATCGTCAGGATCACGAAGGCGACCAGCAGACCGATGAGTTCGGGCAGTTCCGAGATCGTCTGGTTCCAGCCCGGGTAGACACTTCCGGAGTACTCGACGTCCACGCCCGCATTCCGCGCCGGGACCACGGCGGCCTTGACCGCGTCCAGGGTCGATCCCTTCACGTCGGTCGGCTGAGCGTCGTACTGCACCGAGCCGAGGGCGACATTGCCGTTCTTGGAGATCGCCTTCGAGGCGAAGGGGTCGGTGACCAGGCCTACTTGCGGCACCTTCTTCAGCCCCTCGATCGAGGCCTCGATGCCGGCTTTGTAGGAGGGGTCGGTGACCTTGGTGTCCCCGTGGGTCGCGAACACGATCTGCGTCTGGCCACCGCTCAGCGCCGGCAGCTTCTCCTTGAGGAGGTTGGTGGCACGCTGCGACTCGGTCCCGGGGACCGTGAAGGTGTTGTCGGTCTTGCCTCCGCCGACGACCGAGAGGGTGATCGCGGTCCCGGCCGCCAGGATCCACAGGGCGAGGACGAGTCGGCGGCGCCGGAACGCCCATCGGGCCAGGCGGAACAGATAGACGGACACGCTTGCTCCCGGACGTGAAGGACCGGTCTCCGCCGAGGGGCGAAGGGCTCGGCCGCTGCGCGCAGTGAGTCCCGCCGATGGGCGGAGAGCCCGGATCCGCGCTCTCCGCCCACTGTCGACTCGCCCTCGGCCCACCGCGAGGAGAGGAGTCCATCCGGGGGAACGTCAGCCCAGCGCCACGGGAGTCCTGTCGCTCTCGCTCTCCGGGGCCGATTCGAGCGGGGCCCTGTTCTTGCGGCCGGGCAGCAGCGCGAGGACGATCAGCGTGCCGGCGCCCATGATGACGGCGGCGACGATGCTCGTGGTGGCCAGGGCGTCGGAGAACGCGCTGTCGGCCGCCGAGACGAGGGCCTGTGCCTGGGCGGGACCCGCCGCCGGACTCTGGGCGATCTGTTCGGCGACGGCGAGCGCCCCGCCGATGGAGTCACGTGCGATGTCGAGCGCCTCAGGGGGCAGCGCCTTGCCCACGGAGTCCGTCAGATTGTCGCGGTACGAGGTCGCCAGCAGGGAGCCGAGGATCGCGATGCCGAGCGAGCCGCCGAGTTCGAGCGCGGTGTCGTTGACGCCGCCGCCCACTCCCAGCTCGTTCTCCGGGAAGGCGCCCATGATCGTGTCGGTGCAGGGCGAGACGCTGAGCCCGACGGCGAACCCGAGCAGGATGAACGGGGCGAGGAAGCTGCTGTACGTGGAGCCCGAGTCGACCTGCGTCAGCAGGAGGACCGCGATGGTGCCGATGGTCATGCCCGTGACGACCATCGTCCGCAGACCGAGCCGCGGTGTGAGACGCCCGGTCACCACGGCACCGACGCAGACGCCCCCGGCGAGCGGCAGCATCCGGAACCCGGTTTCGAGGGGGCTGTAGCCCAGGACGAACTGCAGGTGCTGGGTGATGTAGTAGATGGCGCCGAAGGTGCCGAGGAAGAACAGCAGGACCGCGATCGTCGAACCGCTGAACGTCCGGTCGCGGAACTTGCGCACATCGAGCACGGGGTGCGGGTGGCGGAGTTCCCAGAGGACGAAGGCGAGCAGGCCGAGGACCGCGACGACAGCGGCGGCGATGGGGCCGGCGGTCCATCCGAAGTGCGGCCCCTCGATGATCGAGTAGACCAGCGCACCGATGGCGACGATCGACAGCAGACCGCCGACCAGGTCGATCCTGCCCATGCCCTGCGCGCGGGACGGCGGAACCAGCAGGAAGGTCCCCACGATTCCGGCGAGCGCGATCGGCACGTTGATGAGGAAGGTCGAGCCCCAGGCATGGTCCTCCAGGAGCCAGCCCGCGATGAGCGGGCCGAAGGCGACACCGAGTCCCGAGGTGGCGGTCCAGGCGGTGATCGCCCGCGCACGTTCGCTGCGGGGGAAGGTCGCCACCAGCAGGGAGAGCGTCGCCGGCATGATCATCGCGGCGCCCACTCCCATCACAGCCCGGGCCACGATGACCGCGCTCGCGGAGTCCACCAGGCTGCCCGCCACGGAGCCGCCCGCGAAGACGGCGAGGCCGAGCACGAGCGCGCCGCGACGGCTGTACTTGTCTCCCACCGCGCCCAACAGCAGCATCAGCGCCGCATAGGGAACGGTGTACGCGTCGATGACCCACTGCAGCTCACTGCTGTCCAGGCCGAGGTCACGGGTCATGTCCGGTGCGGCCACGATCAGCGCGGTGTTCGCCATCACGATGATCAACAGGCTCAGGCACAGGACCAGCAGCGCCCACCACCGCTTCGAGTAGGGACCGTTCATGCGGTCGACAGGGGTCGACACAAAGAGACGCATGCCAGCTTCCTTCATGGATCAAAAGCACTTACTTGCTCAGTGATGTGCAGACTAGCTTCTTGCTCATCGCCGTGCAAATATGGAGACAGGTTCCGGCAGCGCGCCACGTACAGGGCATGACCGCCTATCCGGAACCCGCGCCTGTGGGGACGGGCGCGCAGCGGGATCCGAAGCCTGGCGAGGCTGTAGGGCCCCGGAGTCGCATCGGCCTCACCGGCCGGGCGGCGCGAAAGCCGTGGCCCGGCGGCACCCACTCCGCCGCCGGGCCACGGCCGACCTCCACCAGCCCACACCATCCATTTGCACACATACGAGCAGTGAACTAACTTGCTCAGTCACTGGCAAGTACGTGCGCTACAACGCAGGGGGAAGCCACCGATGCCCAGCACAGACCCAACCGGCCGCCCCCGTCAGTTCTGGCGACGGCGCCGCGTCATCGTCCCGGTGCTCGCGGCCATCCCGCTGCTGACCGTCGGCGCCGATTTCGCGGCACTCAAGTTCACGGAGTGGCAGACCGCCCAGGCCTTCGACGACGCGACCGGCGCCACGTCACAGGTCGAGATACAAGGCCGCCCCGTCATCCCTCAGCTGGCCCGCGGCACTCTCGACCGCGTCGACATCTCCGCGAAGGACATCCCGGCGGACTCGGCGAACCCGATCGCCGTGGCGGAGCTGAACGTCCACATGACGCACCTCAAGCGGAACTCGGACGCGGACACCGCTCAGGCCGGCTCCACCACAGCGACGGCACTCGTCACCTACCGCGACATATCCGACGCGCTGGGCATCGAGGTGAAAGCGGGTGCCACGCCCGGGCGGGTCGCCGCGACCGTGGACGCGCCGCTGGTGGGGCAGTTCGAGGTCAGCGCAAGGGTCGCCAAGGGAGGACCCACCAGCATCGCCTTCGAGGATCTGACCATCGATTCGGATCAACTGCCCGACTCTGCACGGAAGTTGATCAATGCCATCTTCGCCAGGCCGATCCCTCTGCAGAACATCCCGCACGGACTTGCCCTGGACAGCCTCTCCACGAACTCGTCGGGTCTCACCGCAAGACTGTCGGGCCACGACGTCACCTTCAAGATGGACGGCTCGTCGGAGAGCGACACCTGACGGCCGGGACGACCGGGGACGGCCGGGCAGCTGAGCCCTGAGGGTCGGGGACGACCAGGCAGGTGAGCCCTGAGGGTCGGGGACGACCAGGCTGACGACCTCTCCCGGCCGCGGACGACTGGGCACGCGACCTCCGACCTCAGGGGGCGGCGGGCAGCGGATTGCCCGATTGCCCAGTGATGCGCAGAATTGCGAGTGATTGATCATGTGCCTGCGGAATCCGTCCGCCCGGGCACGCACCGACCATCGAGGTTCCGCCATGGCCACGACCGCCGCTCCCGAACCCAGTCGACGCAACGCCCGCGCCAACCGCGAGCGCATCCTGACCGTCGCGCGGCAGGAGCTGGGCAAGAACCCGGACGCCACGATCGAGGAGATCGCGCAGGCCACCGGCGTGGTGCGGCGCACCGTGTTCGGGCACTTCCCGGGACGCCTCGCGCTCCTGGAGGCGGTGGCGGAAGAGGCGTCGCAGTCGGTGCGCGAGGCGGTCGAGCGAGCGGACACGCCGAGCGAGCCGCCCGAACGTGCCCTGGCCAGATTCGTCCTGGCGATCTGGACGGTCGGCGACCGCTATCGGATGCTGATCGGACTGGCACGACGCGACCTGGGCGCGGAACGCGTCTCCGAGGTACTGGCCCCCGCCCGTGAGGCGGTCACCGCCATCCTGGAACGCGGCCAGTCCTACGGCGCATTCCACACCAACGTCCCGCCGCCCGTGCTGAGTTCGGCCTTGGAGGCGCTGTGCCTGGCACTGCTGGAGAGCGTCAACTCCGGTGCCTGGCAGGACGACGGCACGGCGACGGCGATCGCGGCGCTGACCGCGGCCGGCGTACCGGCCGGGCGCGCGGAGGCCGAACTGCGCGAGCTCTCGGCCCTGTTGGCCTCCCGCAGGACCGAGACGGCGGTCGGATCGTCCACCACGGAGGCGGGCTGACGGCCCCTCCTCCACGTTCCGGCAAGGACGGCGGGAGGAAAGACGCGGCATACGGGCGCCGCCGCCCAGCCGGGCCATACGGCAGCCTCCGCATCGCGTGAGACGGAGGCCGCGAGGCCGAACGCCTTCCTCATGATCGGTGCCGGCGGCTCGTCCCGTGCCCCTGGTCGTACACGGGGGCGCCCAGCGCCCGCTGCGCGACGGTAGTGGTGCGGCCCGAGGCGACCCGGGCGAAGTCGGCACACGCCCTGTCGACGGCGGTGGCAGATCCGGCGATCACCGGTGAGGCGACCACGGTGACGGCCGCCGACGCGGCCATGAACGTACGTTGCACGTTCATGAGCCTCCTTCGAGATGGGCGTGGAAGAAGGTCTCGATACGACGCCAGGCGTCATCCGCCGCGGCGGGGTCGGGCCCGATGCCCGCCACCCTGAGCAGTGGCCGCAGGACGCGTGGCCCATTGGGTGCGGAGTTGAGGAAGCTGTGCCCGGCGTCCGGGTACTCCTTCACGTCGTGCACGATCCCGGCACCGGTCAGGGCGGTCTCCAGGGTGGCGGCGGCGCCACGCAGTGGCCGGTCCCGGCCGCCGTAGCTGGCTACCACGGGGCAGGCGCCGGCGATCCGGGCGTCCAAGTCCTTCGGCGGAAAACCGTAGTTGACCGATGCGGCGTCGAAGCCGTACCCGGCGGCGGTCAGCAGGGCGAAGCCGCCGCCGAGACAGAACCCGATGACTCCGATACCGCCCGCCTGATCCGGCGACCGGCCCAGCCACTCACGCCCGGTGCCGATATCGGTGAAGGCCCGCCCCTCGCCCCGGTTCAGGGCGCGGATGGTCGACACCAGACAGCGGCGGACACCTCCCGCGCTGAACAGGTCCACCGCGAGGGTCAGAAAACCCGCCGCGGCGAGACGCTCCGTCTGTCCCTTGGCCTGCTCGTCCAGCCCGAAGGCCTCGTGCACCACCACGACACCGGGCCAGGGCCCGGGGCCGTGTGCGTCCTGCGACGGTCGCGCCAGGTAGCCGCGCAGCCCTTGCGAACCACCACGCCCGGCGCTGAGCTCGCTCAGATCGATGTCCTGGGTCGTCGTCGGCATGTCGCGCCGCCTTTCCGCGTCCTTGTCCGTCCCGGCGCGCTGGGGACCGGCTACCGAGATGACGATCAGCCTAGACAGGCAGCATCGCTGTGTCGTGTCCCACCAAAGGGTGGTAGCCGCAGGGCTACGCACACCAGGAGGCGACTGTTTACGCTGGTGGAATGGATGCATCGGAAGGAAGCCAGGGCCCGGGAGGCCAGGACCCCGGCCCGCTCGGCGAGTACCTCCGCGCACGGCGGGCGCAGCTGCATCCGGCGGAGTTCGGGCTGCCCGACCTGTCCCGCAGGCGGGTTCCCGGCCTGCGCCGCCCGGAAGTGGCGCTGCTGGCCGGCATCAGCACCGAGTACTACATCCGGCTCGAACAGGGCCGGGACCGTCACCCCTCGGCCCAGGTCGTCGACGCCCTCACCGGTGCGATGCGGCTCGACGCCGACGCCGCAGCCCACCTGCACCGGCTCGCCGCGCACACGCCACTCAGGCGCAGGCCCTTCGGTACGGAGCCGGTGCCCTCGGGCATCAGGCAGCTCGTGGCGTCCTGGACCATGTCACCCGCGCTCGTCATCGGCCCCGTCGGCGATGTCCGGGTGGCCAACCCACCGGCCCAGGCCCTCTCCCCGGCCCACCGCGAGGGCGTCAACCTGCTGCGCGAGACGTTCCTCAACCCGGCCGTCCGTGACCTGCACCGGGACTGGGACGACCTGACGGTGAGCCTGACCGCCGGGCTGCGCTCCTACGCCGGTACGAGTGCGGACGACCCGCGGCTGGAAGCCCTGGTCGGTGAACTGTCCGTACACAGCGAGACATTCCGCCGCCTGTGGGCACGCCACGATGTCCGTCCCCGGTCCGGCGGCACCGCCCTGATCGACCATCCGCAGCTCGGACCGCTGGACCTCCGGCTGGAGAAGCTGGCCGTCGCCGGTAGCAGCGGCCTGATGCTGCTCGTCTACCACGCCGAGCCGGACAGCCCCTCGGCCCACGGACTGGCCCTGCTGGGCAGCCTGGCGGACCATCAGAAAGTGCCGCAGGGACGAGCGCCGGCCCAGGGCAACTGGATGCTGTAGGACGGAGAACGCGTCCACGGTCGACGAGCAACTCGATCAACCAGTACCGCAAGGACCCGGCCACCGGAGCCGCGATCCCGCGCGACCAGCCGCTCACCCCGCCGGGTGCCGTACCCGGTGCCGTGGAGATCCCTCTTGCCGCGGAAGCGGGCCAACTCGCCTATCGCACAGGTGTGCTGCGCTAGTCTCGCGATCACACGCGACACGCCAGAGACCGGGAACCCCCATGCGAGATCTCGACCTCAGCCGGTCCGAAACCATGGCCTATGCGGCAGCCGGTATGGAGCCGCCACCCGTGGTCCCGCTCCGGAAGAGCGATCCGAGGCAGGCGGGCCCCTACAGGTTGGAGTCGGTGCTCGGCAGCGGTGGCATGGGCCGGGTCTATCTGGGCCGGAAGACCACCGGCAGGTCGGGTCTGGCGGCGATCAAGGTGATCCGGCCCGAGTACGCGGAGGACCCGCTGTTCCGGAAGCGCTTCGAGCGCGAGGTCGGCGCCTTGGACCGCGTCAAGGGGGCGCACGTCGTACGGCTGATGGGCAGCGGCTGCGACGAGGACCTGGTCTGGGTCGCCACCGAGTACATACCCGGGCCCACTCTCGCCGAAGTCGTCAGCGAGCGCGGCCCCATCGACTCCGCGGCGGCATGGCGCCTGCTGGCCGACGTGGGCCGTGCGATCGAGGCCATCTGGCGCGTGGGGCTGGTGCATCGCGACCTCAAGCCGTCCAACGTGATCCTGGGGTCCGACGGCGCCCGCGTCATCGACTTCGGCGTCGTCCAGACCACCGACGGCACCACGATCACCGCCACGGGTCAGAACGTGGGAACCCCCGCCTACATGTCCCCGGAACAGGTCAGAGGCAGGGAGGTGACCGCCGCCTCCGACATCTTCTCGCTGGCCTCCACCCTCACCTACGCCGTCGCGGGGCAGGCGCCGTTCGGCGAGGGTACGGGCGTCGACGTCCTGCACCGGGTGGCCTTCGAACCGCCTCGGGAGGAAGCCCTAGACAAGGTGAAATCCGTGGACGCGGAACTGGCCGCGTTCATCCGTACCTGTCTGGACAAGGATCCCGAGCAACGGCCGGTGCCTGAGGCCCTGTTCAGGACCGCCATCGGGCACCAACTGTCCGCTCCGGCCGGCAGCCCACCCCGGTTCACCCGGAATCGCGCACCCGCCCCCGCCGAGCCGCCCGCCGTGCCCGGCAGCCCTGCCGTCTCCGCCCCCAGGAAGCGCGGAAGGCTGGCCGTGGGCGCCGCCGCGGTGGCGGCCGTCGTCGTCGCCGGAGGCATCACCGTGGCAGCGCTGCAGGACGGCGCCGACCCACCGACGGCCGGTCCCTGGCCTCAGACGTCCTCGGCGCCGCCCGGAGCGCCGACCACGACACCGGTCAACTCGCCGCCGCCCACGGCTTCGCCCTCGCAGGCCGACGACGTCGACCAGGCAGACCAGGCAGACCAGACGGCCGAGGAGACGCCGACTCCGTCGACACCCGACATCCGGTCCGACGCGTGCCCCGCCGAGATCGTCTCCGGGGCCCACGGCGACTGCGTCAGCGCCCTACAGCTCCTCCTCGTCGGCTACGGCCTGCACGTGACGGCCGACGGGCAGTTCGGCGCGGACACCCTCGCCGCGGTGAAGGTCTTCCAGACCGAGGCCGGGACGGTCGTCAACGGCAAGGTCGACGCACGGACCAAGACGCTTCTCTACGGTCAGCCGCCCGGCCCGGTCAAGTTCGGCACACTCGCCGTGACCGAGAGCGTCAACGCCGTCCAGGTCGCGAGGTGTCTCGACGTCACCACCGGAGGCGTGTACGCGGAGGTCTGGACGTGCACGGGCACGGCCACTCAGCAGTGGGCCCTGCACCGGGTGCCCGGACAGGACTCCCAGTACGTCGTCGTCAACCAGGGTAGCCACCGCTGCCTGGACGCCGGCGCGGCCGACGTGTCCGACCAGACGGTCGAGGCAAGGAACTGCAACGGGCTGAGCACCCAGAGGTGGCGGCTCGGCACCTCCGGCTCATCCGGCGGCAACACACTCGTCAGCGTCCCGAACGGCTTCTGCCTCGACGCCGAGGCCGCCACCTCAGGACAGGACGGTCAGCAGGTCCAGGCGTGGGGATGCGCGGGCAGCACCAACCAGGTGTGGAAGTGGTCCTGACGCACACCGAGCCGGCCCGCCGTGCCCGTGGCCGTGGTGACCGCTGAATCCCGGACGACGCCCCACCTGTAGCGTGGCGGAGTGACAGTGAGCGGCGGTTATCGGGAACTGGGCGAGGCCGCCTGGTCGTGGGTGTTGGGCCAGGTGCGGGACGACGAGGGGCCGTGGCTGCCGGAGACGGTGCCGGACGATGCCAAGGACGAGGGGCCGACGGAGGACCGCGACTCCCTGTACTCGGGCATCGCGGGCCTGGCTCCCGTGCTGGCGGAGATCGCGCGGTACCGGGAGCTGAGCGAGCGGGAACGGAGCCTGGCGGCCGGAATCGTGTCCAGGCTGTCGGCCTTGGCGCAGGACAAGACGGAGCCCTCGCTGTACGACGGGCTGGCGGGCGATGTCCTGGCGCTGAAGCTGCTGGACCCGGGCCGGGAATCGGTCGCGCTGCGCCGGCTCTCCGCCCTGACGACCCCCGAAGGCTGGAAGACCACAGTCAAGTTCGAACCGGATTCGGACGCGCCCCTGAACGACATCATCATGGGCACCGCGGGAGTGGTACTGACCGCGGTCTGGGCGGGCGGTGACTTCGCGGAGGGGATCGCGGCGACGGGCTGCGAGGCCCTGCTGCGGGTGGCGCACCGCACGGAGGCGGGCCTGGACTGGGGTATCGGGGCGAGCACGCCATGGCGGGCGCCGAACTACTCGCACGGCACCGCCGGGGTGGCCTCGGCGCTGGCGGTGGCCGGAGCGGCGCTCGGCCGGGAGGACTTCGTCGAGGCCGCGGTGGAGGGAGCCCAACACGTCCTGTCCGTGGGCTCGTTGGAGGACGGCGGTTTCATCGTCCCGCACACCATCCCGCCGTCCAAGCGGGAGGTGGAACCGGTGACGTACACGTGGTGCCACGGTCCGTCGGGCACCTCTCACCTGTTCTCGGCCCTGTCGCACGCGGGCGTGAGCAAGGTGGCGGGCTTCGGAGTCGACGAGTTGCGGCAGCGCTGCCTGACGTCGATCCTCGCCTCGGGAGTCCCGCGGCGCCTGCGCCCCGGCTTCTGGGACAACGACGGCCGCTGCTGCGGAACGGCGGGCGTGGGAGACATCCTGCTGGACGCGGCGCAGGACTGCGAAGGGACGGCCCGAGCGGAGACCCTGATACAGGCGGCGCGCGGGATGGGTGACGCGTTGGTGGAGCGGGCGGTCAGGGACGAGGCGGGTGCCCGCTGGCGCTTCGTGGAATACCGCCAGGACCCTCCCCTGTTGCCGCCCGGCACGACGTGGATGCAGGGCGCGGCGGGCATCGCCGCATACCTCCTGCGCCTCGACCGGTTCCTGGAGACGGGCCCGAACGCCGTGGTGGTGGACCGCCCGGACCAGTGGTGGGCCGTACCGGCACACCTGCGGAGCACGGCGGCGTGAGCTGAGGTGAGCGGACCCGCCCGCGCTGTCCGGCCGACGCCGCACCGGTCATGATCAGTGAGACCGGGGTCACAGATCGAGCGAGGGCAAGGTCACAGCCTCGGCCTCTGCTCCCTCTCAAGCGATCTGACCTAGCATCCGAGCATGACAGTCCTGCCCAACGACGGGCTATCGCTCGCCGCCGAGTTCCCTTCCGCGTCCCATGAGCAGTGGCAGAGTCTCGTGGAAGGCGTGCTGCGCAAGTCAGGCAAGGACGTCTCGGGAGCGGCGGCCGAGGCCGCGCTGTCCACCCCACTGGAGGACGGACTCACCACCCGGCCGCTGTACACGGCACACGACGAGGCTCCAGATCCCGGCTTTCCCGGGTTCGCGCCCTTCGTACGAGGCGGCCGGCCCGAGGGAAGCACGGTCGGTGGCTGGGACGTACGGCAACAGCACTCGTCGCCCGCCAGCAGTGCGGTGCTCGGGGACCTGGAGAACGGCGTCACCTCGCTCTGGCTGATCGTCGGCGAGAACGGGATCCCCGTGTCCTCCCTCGGCAGCACACTCGACGGCGTCTACCTCGACCTGGCGCCCGTCGCCCTCGACGCCGGACGTGAAGTCGAGTCCGCGGCGCGGGAGTTGCTGCGGCTGTACGAGGAGCGGGGCGTCGCCAAGGACGCGGCGCGTGGCAGTCTCGGCGCGGACCCGCTGGGCCACGAGGCCCGTACGGGCGAGGAGTTGGACTTCGCGCCGGCCGCCACTCTCGCGCGACTGTGTGCCGAGGAGTATCCGGGACTGCGGGCGCTGACCGTGGATGCCCTGCCGTTTCACGAGGCCGGCGGATCGGCCGCGCAGGAGTTGGGCGCCTCGCTGGCGACGGGTGTCGCGTATCTGCGGGCGCTCACCGAGGCGGGACTGACCGCCGAACAAGCCGGTGGCCAGCTGGCGTTCCGGTACGCGGCCACCGCCGACCAGTTCCTGACCATCGCCAAGCTCCGCGCGGCCCGCCGGCTGTGGGCCCGGGTCGCCGAGGTGTGCGGCGCGCGGGGCGCGGGCGCACAGGTGCAGCACGCGGTGACCTCGCCGGTGATGATGTCGCGCCGCGACCCGTGGGTGAACATGCTGCGCACGACCGTCGCCACGCTCGCCGCCGGGGTCGGCGGCGCCGACGCCGTCACCGTGCTGCCCTTCGATCACGCGCTGGGCCTGCCGGACGCGTTCGCGCGCCGTATCGCCCGCAACACCTCGACGATCCTGGTCGAGGAGTCGCATCTGGCGCGGGTGATCGACCCGGCGGGCGGCTCCTGGTACGTGGAACGGCTGACGGACGAACTCGCCCACGCGGGCTGGGAGTTCTTCCAGGAGATCGAGCGCACGGGTGGCCAGGCGGCCGCCCTGCGCTCGGGCCGTCTCGGCCAGGACCTCGCGACCACCTGGGCGGCGCGCAGCGCGAAGCTGGCCAAGCGGCGCGAACCCATCACCGGCGTCAGCGAGTTCCCGAATCTCGCCGAGCGCCTGGTGCAGCGCGAGCCCGCCCCCGAGCCGCCGTCCGGAGGTCTCCCCCGCGTACGGCGCGACGAGGCGTACGAAGCTCTGCGCGCCCGCTCCGACGCCCACCTCGCCGCCACCGGAACCCGGCCGCGGGTGTACCTGGCGGCCATCGGGCCCGCCGCGGCCCACACCGCCCGGACGACGTTCGCCGCCAACCTGTTCCAGGCCGGCGGCATCGAGTCCGTCTCGGAGGGCGCCTTCGAGGACAGCGGCGCCACCGAGGTCTGCCTGTGCTCCAGCGACGCGCTCTACGAGGAGAGGGCCGGGAGCACGGCCCAGACCCTCAGGGCCGCGGGCGCCCGGCATGTGTTCCTGGCTGGCCGGCCGGGGCAGTACACCGATGTCGACGCGTACGTCTTCGCGGGCTGCGACGCCGTCGCCGTGCTCTCCGCCACCCTCGACCGTATGGGAGTGTCCTGATGGGAATCCCCGACTTCTCCGGAATCGAACTGGGGACGCCCACCGCTGACGGCAGCACCGACGAGTGGCGCAAGGCGCTCGGTGGCGACGAGGCGTTCTGGGAGACCCCCGAAGGCATCGCGGTCAAGCCGCTGTACACCGGAAGCGACCTGGAGGGCCTGGACTTCCTGGACACGTATCCGGGCATGGCCCCGTATCTGCGCGGGCCGTACCCGACGATGTACGTCAACCAGCCCTGGACGATCCGCCAGTACGCGGGATTCTCCACGGCCGAGGAGTCCAACGCCTTCTACCGGCGCAACCTCGCGGCGGGCCAGAAGGGTCTGTCGGTCGCCTTCGACCTGCCCACCCACCGCGGCTACGACAGCGACCACCCGCGCGTGACCGGCGACGTCGGCATGGCGGGCGTGGCCATCGACTCCATCTACGACATGCGGCAGCTCTTCGACGGCATCCCGCTGGACAAGATGACCGTGTCGATGACGATGAACGGCGCCGTGCTCCCCGTACTCGCCCTCTACATCGTGGCGGCGGAGGAACAGGGCGTACCGCCCGAGAAGTTGGCCGGGACCATCCAGAACGACATCCTCAAAGAGTTCATGGTCCGCAACACGTACATCTATCCGCCGAAGCCGTCGATGCGGATCATCTCCGACATCTTCGCCTTCACCTCGCAGCGGATGCCGCGGTACAACTCCATCTCGATCTCGGGCTATCACATCCAGGAGGCCGGCGCGACGGCCGACCTGGAGCTGGCGTACACGCTCGCGGACGGTGTGGAGTACATCAGGGCGGGGCGCGAAGCCGGCCTGGATGTAGACGCGTTCGCGCCCCGGCTGTCCTTCTTCTGGGCGATCGGCATGAACTTCTTCATGGAGATCGCCAAGATGCGGGCGGCGCGACTGCTGTGGGCGAAACTGGTCAGGCAGTTCGACCCGCAGAACGCCAAGTCCCTTTCCCTGCGCACCCATTCACAGACCTCCGGCTGGTCGCTGACGGCGCAGGACGTCTTCAACAACGTCACGCGTACGTGTGTGGAGGCGATGGCGGCCACCCAGGGCCACACCCAGTCGCTGCACACCAACGCCCTGGACGAGGCACTCGCCCTGCCCACCGACTTCTCGGCGCGCATCGCCCGCAACACACAGCTGCTGATCCAGCAGGAGTCGGGCACCACCCGGGTGATCGATCCCTGGGGCGGCAGCGCGTACGTGGAGAAGCTGACGTACGACCTCGCCCGGCGGGCCTGGCAGCACATCGAGGAGGTCGAGGCGGCGGGTGGTATGGCCAAGGCCATCGACGCGGGCATCCCCAAGCTGCGCATCGAGGAGGCGGCGGCCCGCACCCAGGCCCGGATCGACTCGGGGCGCCAGCCGGTCATCGGCGTCAACAAGTACCGGGTGGAGACGGACGAGAAGATCGATGTCCTCAAGGTCGACAACTCCTCCGTACGGACGCAGCAGATCGAGAAGTTGCGGCGGCTGCGGGCGGAGCGCGACGAGCGGGTCTGCCAGGACTCGCTGGAGGCGTTGACGCGGGCGGCCGGCGGCGAGGGCAACCTGCTGGAGCTGGCGGTGAACGCGGCGCGCGCCATGGCCACCGTCGGGGAGATCTCCGACGCCCTGGAAAAGGTGTACGGGCGGCACGCGGGCCAGATCCGTACGATCTCCGGTGTGTACCGCAACGAAGCCGGCGAGTCCCCGTCCGTGGACCGCACACGCACGCTCGTGGACGCCTTCGGGGAGGCCGAGGGGCGCCGCCCGCGCATCCTGGTCGCCAAGATGGGCCAGGACGGTCACGACCGCGGCCAGAAGGTGATCGCCACCGCCTTCGCCGACCTCGGCTTCGACGTGGACGTCGGCCCGCTGTTCCAGACCCCGGGCGAGGTGGCCCGCCAGGCCGTCGAGGCGGACGTACACATCGTCGGGGTGTCCTCGCTGGCCGCCGGCCATCTCACCCTCGTACCGGCGCTTCGGGAGGAGCTGGCGGCGGAGGGCCGCGCGGACATCATGATCGTCGTGGGCGGGGTGATCCCGCCGCAGGACGTGCCGACCCTGCTGGAGATGGGGGCGGCCGCCGTGTTCCCGCCCGGGACGGTGATCCCGGACGCGGCCCACGACCTCGTCCAGCGGCTCTCGGCCGATCTCGGGCACGACCTGTGATCGAGCTCGACACCTACGTCAAGGGCGTACTCGACGGGAAGCGCGCGCTCATCGCGCGCGCCGTCACCCTCGTCGAGTCCACCCGGCCCCAGCACCGGGCGCTCGCCCAGGAGTTGCTGACCGAGCTGCTCCCGCACAGCGGCCGGGCGCGGCGGATCGGCGTCAGCGGCGTACCGGGCGTGGGCAAGTCGACGTTCATCGACGCCTTCGGCACGATGCTGACCGCGCTCGGCCACCGGGTGGCGGTGCTGGCGGTGGACCCGTCCTCCAGCCGTACGGGCGGTTCGATCCTGGGCGACAAGACGAGGATGGAGCGCCTGGCCGTCGACCCGGCGGCCTTCATCCGGCCCTCCCCCACCGCCGGCACGCTGGGTGGGGTCGCCAAGGCGACGCGTGAGTCGATCGTGGTGATGGAAGCCGCGGGCTACGACGTGGTGCTGGTGGAGACGGTCGGTGTCGGTCAGTCCGAGACGGCCGTGGCGAACATGGTCGACTCCTTCCTCCTGCTGACCCTCGCCCGCACCGGCGACCAGCTCCAGGGCATCAAGAAGGGCGTCCTCGAACTGGCCGACGTGATCGCCGTCAACAAGGCGGACGGACCGCACGAACGCGACGCGCAGGCAGCCGCACGGGAGTTGGCGGGCGCGCTCCGGCTCATGCACGGCAGGGACGCGGCCTGGACGCCGCCCGTACTGAGTTGCAGCGCCCGCGAGTCGGCCGGCCTGGACACCGTCTGGGACCGCCTGGAACAGCACCGCACGCTCCTCGACTCGTCCGGCCGGCTCGCCGCCAAACGCCGTGACCAGCAGGTCGACTGGACCTGGACGATGGTCCGCGACGAACTCCTGGGCCGTCTGCACGCCGATCCGGCCGTACGAGCCCTCACACCTGCCCTCGAACAGCAGGTCAGGGACGGCGAGTTGACGGCCACACTCGCCGCCGAGCGCATTCTCAGGACCTTCGGCGGCAAGGACTAGCGGCTGCCGGATTCCGGTTGCCGCAGGCGTCGGGCTCCCGGTGGCGACGTAACAAGGGCGCTATCGCGCGGCGCGGACAGTCCTCGCCCTCGCCCTCGACTGCTGTCTCTATCTCCGGGTGGGCGGTACGCGAGAGGGCCCCCGGATGGTTCCGTGGGCCCTGGCTCGTGTGGCGGGTCATGTGGTCATGTCAGTGGGGGGCGGCGACCGGTCGTCCCGCCGTGGCCGTCGCAGGCTTGGGGTGGAGCAACCGCTCGGCCAGTTCGCCGAACACCAGACCGAAGCCACCCCACAGGGTGATCTGTATCGCCAGCGCCGAGACGCGGAAGCGCCACAGCACGGTGGCCGGGAAGTCGGCCGGCACCTCGTTGATGACGGGCAGGAACGCGTACGCCAGTCCGATCGCGACGGCGAAGGCGGCCACCGCCGAGACGGTGGCGTACCAGGTGCCCACCTTCGGGGCGAGCCGCTTACCCAGGATGGTGGCGGCGATGGCGAGGAGCACGCTGAGCACCATCATCAGCAGGTACAGGGTGGTCCGCTTGCCGATGGTGTCGCCGTTGCCGACCGCGGGCGGGTTGGCCGGGTACTTGAGGAACGGCACGACGTACACGGCGAGCAGCGCGCTCCCCGACAGGAGCAGCGCCGTCGCCCGCGCACCGAAACGGCCCACGCGGCCGAGCGCGAAGCAGAAGGCGAGGGCGGCGATGCCGCCGAAGGCGACCCCGTAGATCAGCACACCGGTGGCGAGGCCGGCGGTGGACTGGAGGCTGCGGGAGACGAGTTCGACCTCGTGCTCGTGGCCCGAGGCATGGGCCTCCTCGAAGCTGATCGCGCTGTCGACGCTCGGCTCACCGAGGAAGTAGGCGACGATCAGGGCGAGCACGCCGGCACCGAGGCCGGCGAGCATGCCCCGCACGAGAAGGTTTCTTACTGCTGCGGAGTTCATGAGGTGCGCGGCGTCCTTCGTCAGTGGCAGGGGAAGCCGAGGAGATGGCGGGCGTCGTGCACCCACTCGTGGACTTCCTCGCCGGAGACGACGGAGGTGGCGCCCTGCTCAGCGCCGACGAAGTACAACAGGACCAGCATCAGAACGCCGAAGAAGATCGCCCAGGGGGCGATGTCCTTGAGCGGCAACTTGGCCGGAATGACAGGGGTGTTGGTTGTCGGCTGGGCGACGTGCTGCGCCATGGCAGGGCCTCCTCTGGGAGTTCGCGTCCCATCTCGGTGGTGCACATGACGACGGCCACGGGTCTGACTCAGGGAGTACCTCGATGGGCGTCCCATTTACAGTGGCGCGACCGTGCCGGACTCTCACCGGCTTCCGTCTCGCCGTCGTCGATAACGGACCGACGGTACCGTGTGTCGCGTGCATGGCCAAGACCGCGTCACCTGGCGTGATCTTCCTCTCCTGCCTGGTGACGCGGCCGGTGCGACCCGTGGGGCACTGGTGACGCGACTCGGGCGGCCACTGTCAACGAGGGCGCCCTCCCACGCATTTGCGACCGACGGCCCGGCGGTCAGACCGTGTTCGTCTCCTCGTGGCGCTGCTGTATGCGCGCGATGACGCGCTCCCGTCCCAGCCTCTTGGCCTCGCGGAGCTTGCCTTCCGCGGCGAGCAACGGGATCCAGAACAACCAGCCCCACATGCTGAAGTCCACCACTCCGCTCCACACCAGCGTCTTGTTCAGGCTGAACGACAGGATGAACGTCAGCACATACGCCGCGACCCGATGGGCCAGCAGCAGGCGCAGCGGTGCGTTTCGGGGCCCCTGCAAGAGCTCGACGGCCGCGGCCAGTTCGGCGGCCTTGAGGTCTTCTCCGTCACCCGCGTCGGACTCTCCGCGGGCGGCTCGCCGCAGCGCCTCGGTGACCAGCACGCTCTGTTCCGCGACGGCTTCCTGATGAGCCTGCCCCTGAACGGCACTTGACTTCACGTCGTCCCAGTAGCCGCGTCCGGCCCAGCCGGTGGCGGCATCGACGCGCTCACGTTCGGGCGACCCGGGCGGCGCCAACTCCTCGATCCTGGCCTGCAAGGGCACCGCACGGGCTGCACGCCCCGAGTAGGCGAAGGCGTCGGCGCGGAGGCTCAGCTCCAGATACGACACCAGGAGCCCGAGATCGTCCGGCGCGAGCGCGAGGCCCTGGCGATACGCGGCCTCGGCCTCGGCGTCGTGGTCGTCCTCGTCCTCCGCGGCGTGTGCCTGCCCGAGCCAGCGGAAGAGAACGGGATCCGGCCCGCACTCCTCGAGCCCTGCCTCCGCGGTTGTCCTCACAGCGGCGAATCCACCCACCGCGAAAAGCTCCGAGCACCGCTCTGCGTACTGCCGCCGTTCCACGTCGTACTGCCGCCGTTCCACGTTCCCACCCCAGTCGTCCGAACATGCACCTTCCGTAGTGATCAGTACCGCTGTCAATATCGGCTTGATCACGATGCGCAGGTCAGCGACGTACGGCGTGGATGTTCGCAAGCTACGACGAACTCGGGGTGGGGCCCATGCCACGCAGTTGCTGAATGGTTCCGCCGAGCTTCGTGCGGAACGGCTCGAGCATCTCCTCGGGCGCGGTGACGACCCAGCGCGTGCCGACGAGGTACTTGCCCCCGTACACGCCGGCGGTGTCCAGCCACGTCAGCTTGTACTTCTCCTCGGGGAAGGTCGTGATGGCGTAGTCCGCGTTCTCGGTGTGGCAGACACCGACCCGCAGTTCGTCCGCCTCGGTGCGGATCTGCACCTTGCACCCGGTCAGGTTGGCGATCACCTCGACCTTGGCCGGCGCCACGACCGCGGCCGAGGGTGCGGCGATCTCCGCCTGCCCACGGTCCGCCGCGGCGTCGTCCTCGCCGCCGCCGCAGGCCGTGACCAGCGGGAGAAGGGCCAGGCTGCCGACGAGTGCGGCGCCGCGTGCCAGGTTGCGGCCGGTATGTCCTCGCGATTGCTGCTGCGGCACGTCGCCTCTCCGTCTCGGGACTGCTTCCGTCCGCACGCGCGGACGGTCGTATTCGACGAGGGGTACGGACGAAGGCGGGTGGCCGTTCACCACGTAGGCCGCGCGCACGTCCGGACGAACACCGGTGGCCGTTCACCACGTAAGCCGGGCGCGAGGCCATCGTCGTCACCCTCAGCGTCGGTCCCCGCCCCCTGGTCGCCGGATAGGGTGCCGGGTACTGCCGCAGAAGGAGAACAAGCAGATGGCTCGCGTCGCGATGTTCTCGGCGGGCTCGTGGGGTACGACCATGGCGGCCGTGTTCGCCGACGCGGGCAACGGAGTCCTCGTGCACGCCCGGCGCTCCGAAGTCGCCGACGCGATCGACACGCGCCACGAGAACCCCGCCTATCTGCCGGGCGCCGTCCTCCCGGACACGCTGCGCGCCACCACAGACCCCGCAGAAGCCCTCAGTGACGCCGACCTCGTGATCCTTTCGATCCCCGCCCAGACACTCCGCGACAACCTCGCCGTCTGGGCCCCGCTCATCGAACCGCACGCCGTGGTGATCAGCCTCATGAAAGGCGTCGAGACACACTCGGGACTTCGCATGAGCCAGGTGATCACCGAGGTCACCGGCATTCCCGACGAGCGAGTCGCGGTCATCTCCGGCCCGAACCTCGCCCGGGAGATCGCCGCGCACCAACCCGCCGCCTCCGTCATCGCCTGCCGCGACGAGACCGCCGCCAAGTACATCCAGGCCGCCTGCCACACCTCGTACTTCCGGCCCTACACCGCCACCGACGTCGTCGGCTGCGAACTCGGCGGCGCCGTGAAGAACGTGATCGCCCTGGCGGTGGGCCTCGCGACCGGCATGGGCCTCGGCGACAACGCGAAAGCGCTGCTCATCACCCGCGGCCTGGCCGAGACCGCCCGCCTGGGAACGGCCCTCGGCGCCGACCCGCTGACGTTCTCCGGGCTCGCCGGCGCAGGCGACCTCATGGCCACGTGCTCCTCGCCGCTGTCCCGCAACAGAACCTTCGGCGAGCACCTGGGCCAGGGCCTCACCGTCGCGGAGGCGGCCCTTGCCACCAGCCAGACCGCCGAGGGAGTCAAGTCCTGCCGGGCGATCCTCCAGCTGGCCCGCGGCCACGGCGTCGAGATGCCCATCACAGAGGTGGTGGCATCCGTCATCGACGGACACTCCACGGTCGGGGCGGCGGCCGACATGCTCATGGCGCGCACGCCCAAACCCGAGCGATAGCGCAGCGCGCGGAACCCCGAAGACCCCGAAGACCCCGAAGGCCCCAAACGCCCTACACGAAAAGGGCCCCCACAGGCTCTCGCCTGCGAAGACCCTTCGCACCGTCGGGACGACAGGATTTGAACCTGCGACCCCTTGACCCCCAGTCAAGTGCGCTACCAAGCTGCGCCACGTCCCGATGCGTTCGACCCACGGTGACCCGCGTGATCGTGCGAACAGAACTTTACCCCACCCCAGGGGCTGCTCCGTTAATTGCGCAAGCGCGCGACAATCAGGGTATGAGCGGGGCATCTGAGGTTCGGCAGGGCGGCGGGCGGGACCGGGACCCGGACGGGCGGGCGCGGAACGCCCGGCCGCGTGACGGACTGGGGCGGCCGTTGCCGTACGGCGCGGCTGGGGTGGAACGGCAGCCGGAGGGCCTCGTACGCAGGCCCGAGGAGACCGTCGCCGAGGCGCAGGTGCTGCTGGACGGCGGAAAACCGTTCCACGCGCACGAGGTCTTCGAGGATGCCTGGAAGGCGGGCCCCGAGGAGGAGCGTGCGCTGTGGCGGGGGCTCGCCCAGCTCGCCGTGGGGCTCACGCACGCGGCCAGGGGCAACACGACGGGCGGTGCGCGGCTGCTGCGGCGCGGGGCCGGGGCGGTGGAGGAGTGGGCTTCGGGGACCGACCGGGCACGTCCCTACGGGATGGGGATCGCTGAGCTGGGCGTCTGGGCAAGGGAGTTGGCGGGAACCGTCGAGCGGGACGGTACGGCGATCAGCGCGACGGCCTGGGCGCCGCGACTGCGTGGACACCGAGCGTGACGAATCCGTGCGCCCTCCCCGTGCGCCCTCCCCGTGCGCCCTCCCTTCTCCGGGTGCGGTGGAGCCACTGTCAGTGGTGTGCGGCAGACTCTGGGTGTGCGAAAGATTCATGTCATCGGGATCGGGGCGGGTGACCCCGACCAGCTCACGCTTCAGGCGGTCAAGGCGCTGAGGGACACCGACGTGTTCTTCATCCTGGACAAGGGCGAGGTGAAGGCCGACCTCGTCCAGCTGCGCCGTGACATCCTCGACGCGCACCTACCCGAGGGGACGTACCGGCTGGTCGAGGCGCGCGACCCGGACCGCGACCGGTCCGCCGGGGGCGCGGCGTACTCGCCGGCGGTCGGGGACTGGCGCAGCGCCCGCGCCGGGATCTACCAGCGCCTGATCTCCGAGGAGCTGGGCGAGCAGGAGAGCGGCGCGTTCCTGGTGTGGGGCGATCCCTCGCTGTACGACAGCACGCTCGGGATCCTGGAGGAGATCCTGGAGCGGGGCGCGGTGTCGTTCACGTACGACGTCGTGCCCGGGATCAGTAGTGTGTCCGCGCTGGTCGCCCGGCACCGTACGGGCCTCAACCGGGTCGCCCGGCCCGTCCAGATCACCACCGGCCGCCGCCTCGCGGAGGGCTTCCCGGACGGCGTCGACGACGTGGTCGTCATGCTCGACGCCCATCAGGCCTTCCGGCAGTACGCCGACGAGGACATCGACATCTACTGGGGCGCCTACATAGGCACTCCCGACGAAATCCTCGCCTCGGGCCCCATAGCCGAGGCGGCACCCCGCATCGAGCGTCTGCGCGCCGAGGCCCGGGAGCGCAAGGGATGGATCATGGACACATACCTGCTGCGCAGACATCCGAAGGGGTAGCACGCTCGGCAGGGGCTGGGCCCGTACGCCGGGCGGGTCGTCCCGCATGCACATGGCGCACTCCGGTGTGAAAGTGACGAATGTGACGACCACCGAGGAAACCGTGCCGCCCGCCGCGGAGGCGGCCGCACCGCCGGTGCTGGACAAGCGGCGCCGCAATGTCGTCTTCGTGACGATCATGCTGGGCATGCTCCTCGCCGCCCTGGACCAGACGATCGTGGGCACCGCCCTGCCGACGATCGTGTCGGATCTCGGCGGCGCGGCGCACATGTCGTGGGTGGTGACGGCGTACCTGCTGGCGGAGACCGTCGCCACGGTGCTGGTCGGCAAGTTCGGTGACCTGTTCGGCCGCAAGGTGGTCTTCCAGGCCTCGGCGATCATCTTCATCAGCGGTTCCTTCCTGTGCGGCCTCTCGCCGAACATGACGATGCTGATCCTCTGGCGGGCGGTCCAGGGCATCGGCGCGGGCGGTCTGATGGTCACCGCCATGGCCCTGATCGCGGATGTCATTCCACTGCGGGAGCGCGGCAAGTACCAGGGCGCGATCGGTGCCGTCTTCGGTGTGGCCACCGTCATCGGGCCGCTGCTCGGCGGTCTGTTCACGGACCATCTGACCTGGCGCTGGGCCTTCTACGTCAACGTGCCGATCGCGATCGTCGTGGTCATCGCCGCGGCCCGCACCATTCCCGTCGTGAAGTCGGTGGTCCGCCCCGTCATCGACTATCTGGGCATCGCGTTCGTCGCGATCGGTGCCAGCGCCCTGATCCTGGCGACCAGTTGGGGCGGCAACGAGTACGCGTGGGGTTCGGGCATGATCATCGGCCTGTTCGTGGGCGGTGTGGCAGCGCTCGGGCTGTTCTGCTGGGCCGAGACCCGCGCGGCCCAACCGACCCTGCCGATGCGCCTGTTCGCCAACCCCGTCTTCACGGTCTGCTCGATCCTCAGCTTCATCGTGGGCTTCGCGATGCTCGGCGCGATGACGTTCCTGCCGACGTATCTGCAGTACGTCGACGGCGACTCGGCCACGGTCTCCGGCGTCCGTACGCTGCCCATGGTCATCGGCCTGCTCATCGCTTCCGTCTTCAGCGGCAATGTGGTCAGCAAGACGGGCCAGTACCGGATCTTCCCCATCGTCGGCTCGCTGGTGATGGCGGTGGGGCTCTATCTGCTCTCGCTGATGGGACCGGACACGAGCACCTGGCTGGCGTCGCTGTACATGTTCGTGCTCGGCGCCGGGATCGGCCTGTCCATGCAGGTGCTGACGATCGCCGTGCAGAACACCGTGCTCTACGCCGACCTCGGCACCGCGACCTCCGGCGTCACCTTCTTCCGTACGCTGGGCAGCTCTTTCGGGACAGCCGTCTTCGGCACGATCTACACCAACTCCCTGAAGCCGAACCTCACCGAGGGGGTCGCGGCGGCCGCCCGCACCGGCGCCGCGGATCCGGCCACGATCGCCCAAGCCTCGCAGAGCCCGGAAGGGTTGAAGAGACTGCCGTCGGCGGCGGCCGAACCCATCATCAAGGCGTACGCGGACACGCTCCAGACCGTCTTCCTCTGGACGGTCCCGGTCGCGGTCCTCGGCTTCATCGTGGCCCTCTTCCTCAAACAGGTGCAGCTACGCGACAGCGCACGCATGGGCTCGACCGACATGGGTGAGGGCTTCGCGTCCCCGTCCAGCGCCGATTCACAGCGGGTCCTGGAAGCCGCCGTCGGAAAGATCATCGGCGGTACGGAGCTGGACACCGCGCGCCGGATCGTCACGGATTCCGACACCCGCCTCGACGTGGCCGGGGCGTGGGCCGTGATGCAGGTGGAGCTGTTCACCCGGATGGTCGGCCATGCGAGTCTCGGGCTGATCGCCGCCCGGCGACGACTGCCCCCGGAGGTCCTGGTACCGGTCTTCGACCGTATGGTCGAGGAGGGCTACCTCACCCGCGAGGGCTCACTCATCTCGCACACCGCGGCGGGTGAACGGGAGGCGCAGGTCCTCGGCAAGGCGTGGGGCAGCTGGCTCGCCCAGCGTGTGGAGCAGGACATCGGCCGCCCGTCGGGCGAGGACCTGCGCGCCGCCGTCGACTCCATCGCCAAGCGTCTGCTGGTCGAGGACCTGTCCAATGGCCTGCCGTCCGGCCGGCAGCTGGAGTCGGCTGCCGGCACACCCGGCTGACGCGCCCCTCAGCGTGCGCCGAGGTCCAGCCGGGCCAGGACCGACGCGACGTCCGGGACCGCGCTCACGCCGTCCGGAAGGGGCGGGCGGCGTACGACGACCACCGGGAGCCCGAGGTCACGTGCGGCCGCCAGCTTCGCCGCCGTCGCCCCTCCCCCGCTGTCCTTGGTGACCAGGACCTCGATGCGATGCTCGCGCAGCAGGGTTCTCTCGCCGTCCACCGTGAACGGACCGCGCGCCAGCAGCACCTCGACGTCCGGGGGCAATGGCGGTTCGGGCGGCTCCACCGACCGTACGAGAAAGTGCAGTTCGGACAGCTCCGCGAAGGCGGCGAGGCCCAGGCGGCCCGTGGTGAGGAAGACGCGGCGGCCCAACTCCGGGAGCAGCGCGGCGGCTTCGGCCAGGGAGGCCGCCGAGTGCCAGCGGTCGCCGGGGCCGGGGCGCCAGCCGGGGCGGCGCAGCACCACGACCGGAACTCCGGTCGCCGCCGCGGCCCGAGCCGCGTTCGCCGTGATGCCCGTCGCGAACGGGTGCGTCGCGTCCGCCACGGCGTCCACCCGATGCTCGTGCAGCCACCGGGCCAGACCGTCCGCCCCGCCGAATCCCCCGATCCGCACCTCGCCATCGAGCGCTCCGGGCCGGGATACGCGCCCCGCCAGCGACATGGTCACCCGCACTCCGGGGCACGCCGCCAGCCGGGCGGCGAGTTCTCGCGCCTCGGTGGTGCCGCCGAGGACCAGGACGTGGGGGGACATGGGGTCGAGCGTACGGGGCACGCCGCTCTCCGACGCGGTCGGCCGGTCAGGCAAAGCGCGGGAGGTGAGGGCTGTCAGGCAAAGCGCGGGACGTGAGGGCTGTCAGGCGAAGCGGGGGAACAACCTCAGCGCGTTGTCGCGCTCCACACCGCGCAGTTCCCCCTCGGTGAAGCCGTCGAAGCCCGTGAGGTTGTCGATGTTGCGGACGACCGTGGGCTCCGGGGCTGCCGGCCAGTCGGTGCCGAACAGGATGTGGTCGGCGGAGGTCACTTCGAGCGTCGGCAGCAGGGAGTTGCGGCTCCCGGCCAGCGCGGTGTCGTAGTAGAGCCCGCGCAGGACCTCCGCCACATGGGCAGGGCCGATGTCGGCGTCGTCCGGCCCCCGGCCCATCACCGTGTGCTCGCCGATCCGCCAGCCGAGCGTGGGCAGCGCCCCTCCGCAATGCGCCAGGATCAGCTTCAGCCCGGGATGCCGCAGGAAGACACCGGTGTAGAGCGCGTTGGTGATGGTGCGCGCGGTGTCGAAGGGGAACTCGACGATCGAGCTCGGCCGGCCGAAGCCGAGGACCTCGATGTACGGGCAGTCCTCCGGGTGGACGAAGACCGGTACCTCGCGCCGCGCCAACTCCGCCAGTACGGGTTCGAGGGACGGATCGCCGAAGTAGCGCCCCAGCACGTTCGAGGTCAGCACCACTCCGTCGAGCCCCAACTCGTCCAGCGCGTACGTGACTTCCGCCAGCGCCTCGTCGGGGCCATCCGCCGGCAGCGTCGCGAAGGCTCCGAAGCGGCCGGGGTGCTTCGCGATCAGCTCGGCGTGCCCTTCGTTGATCAGCCGCGCCAGGCGCGTCCCGAAGTCCGGGTCGTCGTCCGCCCCCGCGAACGACATCGGCAGGGACATGAGCTGGGCGGCGATCTCCTGCCGGTCCATGTAGGCGAGCGCGGCCTCGGGCGTCCAGCGCACCGAGATGCGGTATCCGCCGGTCGGCCGAAAACCCCGGCCCGCGATCGCCATCATCGCTTCGTCCGACACGCCATGAGTGTGGACATCGATCCGTTGACCAGCCATGACACGGCTCCTCTGCTCCGGGGTGTGTTCCCCAACCCTAGGCAGCAAACTGTTGCTCGTCAATTTAAATGGCATTACTACGATCATCTGGCGCCCTAGGCCTGCAAAGACAACGTTAATAAATTGACGCTCGACACTTTAATGGCTACGGTCGAGGCATGCAGATAGGTGATGTGACTGTCGAACCCCTCACCGACGGCGTCATACCGATGCCGCCGAACCTGCTCTACCCGGACGTGCCGTTGTCCGTGTGGCAGGCGCTTCCCGGCGTCCTCGACCGGCACGGGATGCTTCAGATCCCGTTCGGCGGGTTCCTGGCCACCGACCGGCGCGGGCATCGCGTCGTCTTCGACCTGGGCGGCGGGCTCGCCCCGCAGCTGCTGCCCGACGGCGAGCTGCCCCCGCTCTGCGAACTCCTGCCGGAGCGGCTGGACAAGCTGGACTGCCCACTCGACTCCGTGACCGACGTGGTGCTCAGCCATCTCCACATCGACCACGTGGGCTGGGCCTCCACCGCGGGCATCACCACGTTTCCCCAGGCCAGGCATCACATCCACGCCGACGACTGGAAGCACTTCGTGGACGGGAAAGCCGACGACGCCGTACGCGCCAAGGTCGCTCCGCTGCACGACATCGCCGTGCTGTGGGAAGGCGACACCGTCTCGCCGTACGACTGGCTGCGTCTCGTACACGCGCCGGGCCACACGCCGGGCGCCTCGGTCGCACTGATCGAGTCACAGGGGCAGAGCCTCGCCCTCGTCGGTGACCTGTTCCACCACCCGGCGGCGCTGGACCACCCGCACTGGCGCTGCGGTTTCGACTGGGACGCACCGGCCGCGGCGGCGACCCGGGCGCTCTGGCTGGAGACGCTGCGCGCCACGGGAACGCCGCTGG
This sequence comes from Streptomyces sp. NPDC087263, assembly GCF_044744645.1. Classification (NCBI taxonomy): domain Bacteria; kingdom Bacillati; phylum Actinomycetota; class Actinomycetes; order Kitasatosporales; family Streptomycetaceae; genus Streptomyces; species Streptomyces sp. NPDC087263. The sequence goes on along the minus strand of NZ_JBIUYT010000003.1, from coordinate 47,985 downwards.
TCGGGCCGCACTTCCCCGAACTCCGGCCGGTCACGCTCCGATGAACCGGCCGCATTCTCCGAAAGGCTCGCCATGAGCAGCGTGAAACTCGCCATGAGCAGCGTGAAAGCGGCGGTCTGCCGGCCCGACAGCGACGAACCCTTCGTGCTGGAGGAGCTGAGCATCGGCGATCCCCGCCCGGACGAGGTGCTGGTGCGCTTCACCGCGGCAGGGCTGTGCCATACGGATCTGGAGGTGGCGGCCGGACGTATGCCGACCCCTCTCCCGGTCGTCGCCGGGCACGAGGGAGCCGGTGTCGTCGAGGCGGTCGGCTCCGCCGTCACCGGGTTCGGGCCCGGCGACCGGGTGGTGGCCGGCTTCAGCTTCTGCGGCAGCTGCCGGAACTGTCTGAGCGGACAGCCCGCGTACTGCCCCCTCCACTTCCCGCTGAACTTCGGTGCCCAGCGCGCCGACGGCACCGTCGGGCTGCACGACTGTGCGGGCGAGCCGGTGCACGACCACTTCTTCGGGCAGTCGTCCTTCGCCGGGTACGGTTTGTGCCGCCCCAGCAGCCTGATCAAGGTCGGCGGGACGGACGTACCCGATCATGTGCTCGCTCCCCTCGGGTGCGGCATCATCACCGGCGCCGGGGCGGTCTGGAACCAGTTGAAGGTCTCGCCGGGCAGCACGGTGGCCGTCTTCGGGGCCGGGGCCGTCGGGCTGAGCGCGGTCATGGCGGCCGCGGCGGCCGGCGCCGCGCGGATCATCGTGACCGACCCGCACGCCTCGCGGCTCGACCTCGCCGCCCACCTCGGCGCGACCGACGTCATCGACGCCACGGACGGCCTCGCCGTCGAAGGGGTACAGGAGCTCACCGGCGGCGCGGGCGTCGAGTTCAGCGTGGAGTCCACCGGCGTACCCGAGGTGATGTCGCAGGCCGTGGCCGCGCTCGCCCCGCTGGGAAGTGCGGCGATCCTCGGCGTCGCTCCCGACGCGGACCTGCGGACCAGCGCGTTCGCGCTCCTCGAAGGACGGACCGTGAGCGGTTCGATCGTCGGGCACCAGGCCCCGGCGGTGCTCGTGCCCCGCATCCTCGACCTCCATGGCAAGGGCCGCTTTCCTCTGGAGGCCATGATCCGCACCTACGCACTGGACGACATCAACAAGGCCGTCGACGAGGTGCGTTCGGGGACCGCCGTCAAGGCCGTCCTCATCCACTGAACCGACCGACCCGACCGAGCCGCTCTCCCTCAAGCAAGGACGAAAGACATGTCAGGGATTCGTCTGTCCGAGGTCGTTCTGCGGACGACCGAATACGACCGCCTCTGTGATTTCTACTCGCTGCTCCTGAATCAGCCACGCACCGTGGAGATGACGCCGCCTCCCTCGGACGACCCGGACGAGCCGTCCCGCATCTGCTTCCTCGACTTCTACTTCGATCCGCCTTACACCCAGCGCATCGCCGTCTTCGAGTGCGAGGACATCGGCTCCGGCCCCTCATCCCGTGGTCTGCACCACTTCCAGCTGCGTACGCCGTCCATCGAGGCGCTGGTGGACCTGTACGGCACGCTCAAGGACGGCGGCCATCTCCCCATCGAGGCGTCCAACCACGGACCTGGCACGAGCTTCTACTACCGGGACCCGGACAGGAACAAGGTCGAACTGTCCGCGCTGAACTTCTCCTCGCGGGACGAGATGCGGGCGTTCATGGCGACCGATGCGTTCAAGTCCAACCCCAACGGCTTCCCGCTCGACCCGGAACTGCTGGCCAAGGCCGCCAAGTCCGGCCGGGACCTGAGCGAATCGATCTGGGAACGATGAGACTCACCTCCGCGCCGGGCACAACCGGCGATCTCTTGGACAACACCGCGTACGACGTGGTGATCGTGGGCGGCGGTCCGGTGGGGATCGCGACCGCCATCGAGCTGGGCTCCCGACGGCTGTCCGTGCTCCTCGTCGAGCGCGAGGACGGCGTGGTCCGCTATCCGACGGCGGAGTCCATCGACACCGTCTCCATGGAACTGCTGCGCCGGTGGGGCATCGCCGACGAGGTGCAGCACAGCGGATTCCCCGCCGACGCGCGGCGTGACATCTCCTTCGTCTCGCGCATGACGACGTACGAACTGGCGCGTTTCCCGCGTCCCTGCAATGCGGACCGGCGCGCTACCACGCACGGACTGAGCCCCGAAGGGGGCGTGTGGTGGCCAAAGTTCTGGTTCGACCTCGCCCTTCGGGAACGCGCCGCCGCCGAACCCACGGTGGACCTGCGTTACCGGTGGACGTGCGACGCGTTCGACGACGGGACGCACGGCGTGACCGTGCGGCTCTCCTCGCAGGCGTACGGCCGCAGGACCGTGCGGGCGCGCTACCTGGTGGCGTGCGACGGTGCGGCCTCGCCGGTCCGCAAGGCCCTGGGTATCGAGTCGCTGCGGGACTCGGCCGATGTCCGGGCCCGCTGGCAGGGTGCCTTCGTGAACCTCCCCGGGCTGCGCGAACGCGTTCCGCATGCCCCGGCCGTGCAGTACTACCTGGTCAATCCCCGCCGGATGATTCTGGGTTCGCTCGACGGCGACGATCTGTGGCGCGTCACCTATCCGCTGGCCGACGGGGAGTCGCCCGCTGCCGCCGAGGTGCGTGCCACCGTAGCCGAGGCGCTCGACTGCGCGGCCGGTGAGGTCGAGGTGCTCGACTCCCGGGAGTGGAGCGGCGACGCGGTGGTCGCCGAGTCCTTCCGGTCCGGTCATGTGCTGCTGGCGGGCGACTCCGCGCACCGCATGTGGCCCTCGGGCGGGCACGGGATGAACACCGGTCTCGGCGATGTGGCCAACCTCGGCTGGAAGTTGGAGGGCGTGCTGCGGGGCTGGGCTCCGGACGCCCTGCTCGACACGTACACCGCCGAGCGCCGGCCGCACGCCGAGCGCATGGTCCGCCGTGCCTGGCACAACTACCGCGCGGACAACGCGATCCTGCCCGACCCGGCGCTGGACGACCCGGCACGGAAGGAGGCGCGGGACCGGGCCGGTGAGCGCATCGTGGCCACCCGGCAGACCGAGTGGCGCTCACTCGGCGTCCAACTCGGCGTGCGTTACCCGCAGTCGCCGCTCATCGTCCCGGACGGGACGCCGGAGCCCCCCGCCGACCCGGAGGAGTACGTGCCGACGGCGCGCCCCGGGCATCGTGCCCCGCATGTCGCGCCGGCCGACGGGAGCTCGGTGCTCGACCTCTTCCGCGGGCGCTTCGCCCTGCTGAACATCGCCCCCGCCGTGGACAGCGGGGATCTGGCCCAGGCGTTCCGGACCCGGGGAATCCCCCTCGATGAGGAATGGGTCGGCGCCGACGGGGCGCGCGAGGTGTACGGGTGCGCCATCGCTCTCGTACGCCCCGACGGCATCGTCGCCTGGCGCGGTGACGTCTGCCCGGCGGATCCCGACGCGCTGGTGGACCAGGTCATCGGCCGGTCGGCGAGTCACCGGGGCGCTCGGGAACTCACGAGCTGAGGAACGGAGAACATCATGCTGCTCGCACAGACCGGCGACGGCATCGCGCGGGTCGGTCCCGAGGGACTGCGACTCCTCGACGCCCACGGCCGATCGCTGGAGGACTTCATCGTCGAGGGCCGGCTCGCCGAAGTGGCGGGCCTGCGGGTCCGCGAGGAGATCAGCCGGGAGCACGCCACCTTCGCACCCCCGGTGGGGCGGCCCGGCAAGATCGTCGTCATCGGCCTCAACTACCGTGACCACGCTGCCGAGACGGGCAGCCCGCTGCCCGCCCTCCCCCGCTTCCACCTGATCCCCGGCTCCGCCGTCACCTCCCCGGACACCGTCGTCCACCTGCCGGAGTCCGCGCCGAAGCGGGTCGACTACGAGGGCGAACTGGCCGTCGTGATCGGGCGGGACGGCCGCGATATCCCGGAGGCGGACGCCTGGGACTTCGTCGCGGGAGGGACGGTCGCCAACGACCTCTCGGCGCGCGATGTCCAGTCCGGTGACAATCCGGCCCTGCCGATGGCCAGCCCGGCCCTCGCCAAGGGCTTCGACGGCTTCAAGCCGCTCGGGCCCGCCCTGCTCACGGCCGACGAACTGCGCCTGCACGACGCGCTGGACCTCACCACCGAGGTCAACGGCGAAGTACGCCAGCGTTCTTCGACGGCCGAGCTCATCTTCTCGGTCCCTCAACTCCTCGCGTACGTCAGCTCCTTCCTGACCCTGGAAGCCGGTGACGTGATCCTCACCGGGACCCCGGGAGGGACCGGCATCGCGGACGGGCGGTTCCTGGCGGCGGGCGACGTGGTGTCGGTCACGCTCGCCAGGATCGGCACGCTGACCAGCACCATCGCCCCTCCGAACACCGGGATCCGGCGGGAGGGGGCATGACTGCATGTCTTCTCTGCCGGCGAGCCGCCGTGCTCGATACCGCGGATCCCGGCTGGCTGCTGCGGACCGGGCACTGGGGAGTGTCCATGCATCCGGCCATGGCGGCGCCCGGCTGGGTCGCGGTGCAGACGCTGCGGCACACCGAGGGGCTCGCCGGTCTGGACGGCGCCGAGACCGCCGAACTCGGCCCGCTGCTCGCCCGGTTGAGCGCCGCGGTGACGCGGGTGACCGGCTCGGAACGGGTCTACACCTACTCGCTCGGCGAGGGCAGTCCGCACACCCATGTGCTGCTGGGCCCGCCCCGAGGAGACGTGCGCGGCGCGGCGTTCATCACTGGGCTGATGCGCCGCGACGCCTCCCTGGCCGACGATGCGGCCGCCCTCCGCGTCGCCCGCGAGCTGGCGGACGAACTGGCGGGCCGACCGGCGAGTGAAGTGGCAGGCCAACCGGCGGGCGAACCGGCCGCGGGAAACACCAACACCATCTGAAAGCGGTGAGATCAATGACGCAGTCCACCGAAGTGGCGATCCCCAAGATCTTCACGTACTTCGAGACCGCCAAGAGCCCGAAGGGCCTCGCGCTGAAGGCGCAACTCGAACGCTACGCCAAGCGCCCGCTCGACGTCCCCGAGGAGCTGGCGACGGCCTTCGGACGGGCCATGAACACCGGGGACAAGCTCGGCGACGCCTACATCGACGCCTGCTTCGCCTCGCCCAAGGGCAAGTCCCGCGCCCGGAAGGACGTCGAGCAGGCCCTGCACGGCGGCATCAAGAGCGTCAACGACCCCTCCCCGGAGCTGGTGGCGCTGTTCGACTCGATCAACACCGACCCCGAGTGGGTGGACTGGGACAAGGTCGAGCACGGCGCCGAGGTCTTCCGGCGGTACAAGGAGCTGTACCCGTTCTTCGGAATGTCCACGTTCAACGCGTACGGCCTGGAGACCGTCGCCAAGCCGCTCGCGCTGACCGGCGCGTACACCGGCGGCTCGGCGTTCGGCCGGTTCGTCGAGACCTCCCGGCTCTGGACGGACACCACCGAGCCCGGGGCCATGCGACCGGGTGCCGCGGGACGCCGATCCGCGGTGTTCGTACGCACCCTGCACTCGATGATCCGGCACACCCTGCTGCCGCACCCCGAGTGGGACCGGGACCGGCTGGGCATGCCCATCAGCCAGTTCGCGCAGACCGGGACCCTGCTGCTCAGCTCGTTCGCCCCCGGAATGCAGCTGAAGCTGCTCGGCTACCGGCCCACGGACGCCGACATCGAGGCCATGATGCATCACTGGCGCTACGTCGGATACCTCATGGGTGTCCAGGCGCCGTGGTACCCGGAGACGGTCGCCGATGGCTTCCTGGCGAACCTGTTGCTCGGGCTCTCGGAGGAGCCGAAGATCGACGACGACTCCCGGGAACTGTGCCGGTCGTTCATGGACACCTACCTGCCCCCGGAGGACGCGAAGGGACTGCGCCAGGTCTACGGCAAGCTGCGCTACAAGGCGCAGCTCGGTCACGCGCGCTTCTACCTGGGCGAGGAGAGCTACGGGTCGACGGGTCTGCCCGACCCCGGCCTGTGGCGCTTCGCTCCGCTCGCCCGGGTGCCCGGGAACCTGACGCGCGAGACCCTGCGCCGGAACGTCACCGGCGTGGCCGGATGGATCGACCAGGTCAACCGGCGCGACCGGCACGCATTCCTCAATACCAACCTCGAAGGCGGCGAAGCGAAGTTCAAGCCCGTCGACAAGCTCGCGCGGTAGTCCCCCGGCGCACGCGCTAACGGAATATCCGCCCCGCCCCACCCGGTTCCCGCCTCCTCTTCTCCCTCCCCACGGAGGAGAGGAGGCGCCGCTAAGCTGGTGCCATGCCTGAGAATCCGACCCGCGTCAGCCGCCCACGAGGACGTCCACCCAAAGACGCGCAATTCGCCCCGACCGACCAGGTTATGGCCGCAGCGATCGAGGCTTTCTCGGTGCACGGATACAACGGTGTGTCACTGCGGACCGTTAATGACGAACTGGGCGTCAGCCGCAACCTTCTCTATCAGCGCTTCGGTTCGAAGGCGAACCTGTGGCAGGCCGCTGTCGACTGGGCTTTCCGCCCCCTCGTGGACTACCTGGTGGCCGCGGACGACGAATCGGCCGACCCCATGGTGCGGTTGAGAATGCTGATCCGGAATTTCATCGAGTACTCGGCAACGCGCCCTTATCTTGCTCGCCTTGTCACCCTTGAAGGCGCCGCCGCCACGGAGCGTCTCGACTATCTCTACGGCAACTACATCGAGCCGATAAAATCTCGCTACACCCACGTCTTTGAACTTCTGTACGAGCAGGGCAGAATCAAGAAAATCCCCTACGAGACTTTCTATTTCCTGCTCACTTCCGGTGGCTCCGCGCTCTACGGTCAGATCGCGCTCGCCGCGCTGATGAGCCCGGAGATGACGTCGACGGAGGAGGCCCGCGTCCGGCTCTACGCCGAGAACGTGGCCGAAGTCCTCCTGAACGGTCTGTCGTTGCCGAACTGAAGACGCCCGCCCGGTCAGCGCAGCAGCAGCTGCGCCCCGCCCACCACCGTCGCCGCGATCACCAGCCGCTCGAAGAGCCGCTGGTTGATCCGGTGCACGGCCCACCTGCCGATGACGGCCCCCGGCAGCACGAAGACCGCCAGCGCCGCGTCCAGCAGCAGCGACTTCCCATCGATCAGGCCGAGGCCCACGCTGAACGGCACCTTCGACACATTGACGATCAGGAAGAAGAAGGCGGAGGTGCCCAGGAAGCCGAGCTTCCGGAAGCCCGCCGACAGGAGGTACATGGACATCACGGGGCCGCCGGCGTTGGCGACCATCGTGGTGAAGCCGCCGAGCACGCCGTACGAACGGGCCTTGACGCGGCCTGTGCGCGTCGCCACCGAGTCGGGTTCCTCGTCCTTCTTGGCGGCCCGCCTGCGCCACAGGGTGACCGCCGCCATCATCAGCAGGATCGCGCCGATCGAGGTGCGTACGACCCCGTCGTCGGCCCACACCAGGAACAGCGTGCCGAGGACGACTCCCGCGGCGACCGCCGGGAACAGCCGCCAGAGCGTGGGCCAGTGGGCGTGCCGCCGGTAGGTGAGCACCGCGAGTACGTCCCCGACGATGAGGATGGGCAGCAGCACCCCCGTCGAGGCGCGGGCGGGCAGCACGGCGGCGAAGATCGCCAGGCTGACCGTGTTGGCCCCGCTGACGGCGGTTTTCGAGAAACCGACGAGCAGGGCCGCGGCGGCGAGCGCGGCGAACTCCCAGACAGATATGTGCCAGAGCGTCATCGTGTTCATGCGGGAACCGATGCTATGCCCACGCATCTCGTGAGCGTAAGGACCGTCTCGCCCATTGGCCCCTGGGGTGTCCTCGGGGCCCATGGTGGAACGGCGCCGCACGGCTCATCGGCCCTGCCCGCCCTCGGGCACCGAATGGTTCCGCCCTGCGCAGTGCCCGGTCGATCCGCGTGACCGCGGTGCACGGCGAGCCCGACGGGAGGCCTGGTGTCAGCAGTCCCCCGCCACCGCGCCTCCGGTGCACGGATCGCCCCCGAGCCCCAGCGTGGCGAAGGCGCCGGTGAACGACGCGAAGCCCTTCTCACCCAGCGGTTCCACCACGCGGCGGCGCACCGAGTCGGCGAACACCCTGGCCGCGGCCGTGGCGGTCTCGCGGCCCTGCGGCGTGAGCGCGGCGTACGTCACCCTGCGGTCCGAACTCGACGGCCGGCGCTCGACGAGTCCGGCGTCGGCCAGCTTGTCGACCACGCCGGTCGTCCCGGCCGTGGAGAAACCGAGCGTCTGGGCGACCAGTCGCATCGGGGCCGCCTGCTCCGGAGTGGTGGCCAGGAAGCACAGCACTTCGAGCAATGACGGCGGCAGACCGATCTCGCGTTGCGCGTCCCCGAGGAGCTGGTCCGACAGCTCCCGGAATACGGTCGCCAGAGAGTTCCAGCGCTGGAGCAGTTCCGCCTCCTCGGCGCTGGGGGACCCGGCCGCACCTGCGCTGGGGCACTCCATCGAGGCAGCCCACTCCACCCGCCCCGCAGCTTGCTGCGACTCCCCCATGCACTGACTCCCGTCCACCGATCCACATCCCTGACCCGCTTGCCGAGGATACCCCGCCCAGCTACTATCTCGCTAACTACCTAATAGCTGACAACATATTGAGTCTTCAAGCGGATAGGCGAAAACAGGGCGAGTGCTCTGCGCCTGGATCACCGCGGATTCCCCCGGATCACTCACGAAAGGCCCGACCGATCATGTCCAACACCACTTCGAACTCCCACACCTCCGGTTCACTGACGGACGTCGGTCCGGGCCGCTGGACGCTCGACCCGGCCGGCACGTCGGTCCACATCCAGAACAAGACGCTGGGGGGCCTCATCAACGTCAAGGGCACCTTCACCAAGGTCAGCGGCGAAGGCGAGGCGCTCGCCGGGGGCGGTGCGCACGGCAGCATCACGATCGACGCCACCTCCGTGGACACCAAGAACACCAAGCGTGACGTGCACCTGCGCTCCGCGGACTTCTTCGACGTCGACAAGCACCCCTCGTTCGTCTTCACCGCCACCGACGTCACCCCGGTCGGCGACGGCACCGCCCAGATCACCGGCGAGCTGACGGTGCTCGGCAAGAGCAGCGCGGTCTCCTTCACCGCGGAAGCCTCCGAGATCTCGCCGGACGCCGTCACCCTCACCGCCGAAGTCCCGGTGGACCGCAGGGAGTTCGGCATGGCCGTGAAGCAGGCCTTGGTGATCAGGCCCGTGACTCTCGTCACGCTCACCGCGCGCTTCGTACGCCAGTCCTCCTGACGCCCGCTTCGCACACAGGTGCGCGCGGCTGATAGGGGACCCTGCTCCACGGCTCGGAAGTGGTGCGAGTCACGGTCGACTTGGAGGGTCTGACCTGGAGCGGCGCGCACCAAGCGGGAGTCATGGAAAGTACGATCAACGAATGGCTGACACGACCGAAACCACGCCCGGCTGGCTGAGTACCGACGATCTCGAGCTGGCGCGCGCACGTATGCCGATCCTCTACGTCGAGGCCGTGCCGGTGCGCGTCGACGACAACGGCGAGGTGACCAGCATCGGACTGCTGCTGCGCATCGGCCCGGAGGGGACGGTGAGCCGCGCCCTCGTCTCCGGCCGGGTGCTGCACCACGAGCGGGTCCGGGACGCCCTCATGCGTCATCTGGAGAAGGACCTCGGCCCGGTGGCACTGCCACGGGTCCCGGCCTCCCCGCAGCCCTTCACGGTCGCGGAGTACTTCCCGACGCAGGGGACGACACCCTTCCACGACCCCCGCCAGCACGCGGTGTCGCTCGCCTACATCGTGCCGGTGGCCGGCGACTGCCGCCCCCGGCAGGACGCTCTCGACCTGGTCTGGTTCAGCCCGGAGGAGGCTTCCTCGCCCGTCGTCCAGAACGAGATGCCGGGCGGACAGGGAGTCCTCCTCAAGCAGGCCCTCGCGCACGTCGGCTGCCTGTCCTGACCGAGGTCGTTCGGACCGCGGTCACCCGTGGAGTGACCCCGCATGCGCTGCTTCAGTGCAGGTCCGCGCGCGCGGGGCTGTCGTCGAGGAAGCCGCCCGACTGGTGCTGCCACAGCTTCGCGTAGGCGCCTTCCGACACGAGAAGCTCCTGGTGGGTGCCCTGCTCGACGATCCGTCCGCGGTCGAGGACGACGAGCTGGTCCATGGTGGCGACCGTGCTCAGCCTGTGCGCCACCACAAGCGCCGTCCGGCCTTCCATGAGCCGCCACAGCGCCTCCTGGACGAGGACCTCGCTCTCGGAGTCCAGGGCGCTGGTCGCCTCGTCGAGCAGCAGGATCGGCGCGTCGCGCAGGATCGCCCGGGCGAGGGCGACCCGCTGGCGCTGCCCGCCGGACAGCTTCACACCGCGCTCGCCCACCATGGTGTCGAATCCGTCCGGCAGCACGTCGGCGAACTCCGTGACGTGCGCCGCCTCGGCCGCGCGGCGGATCTCGGCGTCGGTGGCGTCCGGCCGGGCGAACGCGATGTTGTCCCGCAGCGAGCGGTGGAACATCGCGGGGTCCTGCGGCACGTAGGCGGTCAGGCTGCGCAGGTCCGCCTGGCGCAGCCTGCTGATGTCCTGCCCCCCGATCAGGATCCGGCCGCCGTGGATGTCCGTCATCCGCAGCAGCAGCCGGGTAAGCGTGGTCTTGCCTCCGCCGGACCGGCCGACGAGACCGATCCTCGCTCCGCTGGGCACGGTCAGGTCGAGTCCCTCGAAGAGCGGTGCCGCACCCGCGTGAGCGAAGGTCACCTCTTCGAAACGGACGTCGGCGGCCCGGGACCGCAGCGGCTCAGGCGATGCCGGGTCGAGCACGGTCGGCGGCATCAGCAGCAGTTCGGTGAACTGTGCGGCCTCCGTCATCGAGCTCTCCACGCGACGGTAGATCTGGTTGAACTCGAACATGATCCGCGTCGCGTTGGTGTAGTACATGAAGGCGACCACGACCGACTCGACGCCGTTGGCGCCCCCGCCGAGCGCGACCGCGAGCAGCAGTCCCAGCGCGTTGGTCAGTACGGACATCGGTGCGACCAGGGTGTCGATGCGCAGGTTGCCGTAGTCCCAGGACCTCAGTGTGAGCCGACGCGACACCGCGACGCGTGACCGGTGCTCGGCGGCCTCGTGCTCCTCCGCGGCGAACGCCCGGACGGTGTCCATGTTCATCAGGCTGTCGGCGACGTGCCCCGACACCCGGGCGATCGCCTCCTCACGCTGGTCGACCAGGGCCTGGCGGCGCCGGATGAGGGGCACCACGCACAGCGCCGTCAGCGCGATCATCACCAACAGCCCTACGACGAGCAGCGGTTCGTACAGCCACAGCACCACCGATCCGAATACCAGCGGCACGAAGCTGCCCACGATCTGGAACGTCATCGTGTCGACGAAGGCCTCGAAGCGGGAGGCAAAGCTCAGCACCCGCTTGGTCAGCGATCCTGCAAAGTTGTCGTGGAAGAACGCGGCGTCCTTGGCGAACAGCTCGTCCATGCCGATCACATACAGGTGCTCGATGCCGAGGGCGTCGACGCGGTTCAGGCAGTGCAGGCCGATGCGCCACAACGTCTCCGCGAGGAGCAGGACACCGGCGAAGGCAAGGACGTAGGGCAGGGTCGAGCCGATGGCGATGTCGGTGTCGTCGGCGATTTCGCCGACGAGCTTCGCGATGATCAGCGGCGCGATGTAGTTGATGCCGATGTTGCCCAGCGCCGGCAGCAGCAGCGCGGGCGCCGTCAGCCGTCGGAGCCGGGCCAGCTCGCGTCCGTAATAACGAAGCGCGAGGAGTACCGGGCCCTTGCCCGGTAAAGCCTCACGCGATTCAGTCGTTGCCATCCCCACCTCGCTCGGACCGGTGCCCGAGGGACGGGGCACGACGACGGAGCCTCCGCGCGGCTCTCGGCGACGCCGATGTGCGAGTACGGGCAGGCCAGGACTCGAATTGTCCTGCGACACCGACTGCGGAGTCCAAGCGTTTTTCTCAGCCAACGGTGCGTCAGCCGACGGCACTTGGGACAGGCAGCACCGTCGTGATCGAACCGGGCGAGCCGACCCCGCTCACCGGGAAACGGTTCATGGACGAGGTCGGTGGGGTGCCGCACGCTCTCGTCCACGGCGATCGGCACCGGGCTGAGGTCGGGCGGCCGGCGGAATCCTTCTGTGCCGTTGGCGGGAAGGGCTGTTCAGACGCCGCAACTTCGAGCGGGGCGAGGCGGAACCCGGAGTCCTGGGTGCCCGCCTGGTTGGCGTCGACGATCGGGCGGGCGTCGGGGGCAGCCTCGCGTACGGCCGGCCACTCGGGCGGCTTCCCCGGCCTCGTCCTGTCCGGGCGTGAGCCCTGTTCCGAGCTTGAAGTGGCGCTACCCGTGGGCCTGCCCCGCGGCGACGGATTCGGCGAGGGCGCCCGCGTCGGCTCCGCCGGCGATCCAGCAGAGTTCGACCGTGTCGCCGGCACCTGCCCCACAGCTCGCCTCGAACGTCACCGGCCTCGTGCACGTCGCCGCCCGTGCGCCCGAGGCCCCAGAGGATTACACCGCCCTCGCCCACCCCCCAGTCGGCGCCCGGCCCGTCGAGGCCGCCCGAACTCGAAGGTTTCCTCGCCCCGCGCATGCGCGCCAAGACCGTCGAGCTCGACTCAAAACACCTGCCGACCGGCACGCACCCCGATGCGATCGCGCAGCTGATCCTGGACGCCGCCGCCCACATAGCCCCCGGATCCTGGCCCGGACACTGCCCGCGGGCCGCTCTCACCAGCCGGTCAGCAGAAGGTGGTTGAGGAGCAGGGCGAGAGCGACCTGTGCAGTGAGCCAGGCGCGGGGACGGGTCAGGAACGCGCAGGCCGGCAGCAGCCACACCACGAACGGCAGCCAGATGCGTTCCGTCTCCGCCTTGCTCATGCCGGAGAGGTCGGCGACGAGGAGGGCGAGCAGGGCGGCGAGGACGAGCAGGGCGAGACGAGATCCGGGAGCGGGTGCGCGGAGGCGGGCACGGACGTCCTCGCGCACCGGGGCCGCGCCGGCCCGCCGCAGGCCCGCCACCGTCGCCGGGCCCGCGATCAGCACCGTGCACGCGAGGTTCGCCCACACCCAGTACCCGTACGGCCGGACGCCGCCGGCCCCTTGGTAGTAGCGGGTCACCAACAGGCGGTACGCCTCCCACCAGTCGAAGCCGGCGAAGGTGAACACGATCGGGACGACGAGGGCCCCGGCGACCACGTACGGGAGGGGACGCAGCCGCCGCGTACCGAGCAGCAGGACGGCCACGGCGATGACCGCGATCAGCGTCAGCCCGTACGAGAGATACATCGTGAGGCCGAGGAGGAGCCCGGAGGCTAGGCCGGTCGCCCGCGGCCGGTGCCCCGTGACCGCGAGGGCGAGGAACGCGAGGGCCCAGGCGGCGACCGCGGCGAAGTACCCGTCCGCGGAGGTCCCCATCCAGACGGCGGCCGGGGCCAGGACAAGGAAGGGCGCGGCGCGGCGGGCGAGCGCCTCGCCGGACAGCGTTCGTACGGTGACGAGCACCGCGACCGCCGCCGTCGCTCCGACGGTGATGCACCAGACGCCCGCCCAGGCCCCGCCGCCGAGCCCGATCCGGTCGAGCAGGACGAAGGTGAGGGTGGCCGCCGGGGGGTGTCCGGCGACGTGCGCGGGCCAGTGGTCGGGGGATCCGATCAGGATGTGGTGCGTGAAGTCCCGCAGGGTGTGCGGGATGTCGTGGAAGCGGTCGATGACCTGGAGGTACTCGTACCTGGTCGTCAGCCGCTGGGCGATCCCGCGCTGCCAGCCGTCGACGAGGGCGAGGGAGAACGTCCACGCCAGGCCGGTGCCCCACATGCTGAGCAGCAGCGCGCGCCAGGGCAGCCGGGCGGCGACGAGCGGGCCGTAGGCGACGACCGCGACGGCCACCACGATCGCGGCCGGGGTGCCGGGGCCGACGTGCGGATCCCACCGCGAGTACAGCGGCGGCCAGCCGACGTGGAGTGTGCCGTCGCGGTGCTCGACGGCGGTGCCGACCAGCGCGGCGGCCAGCACGAGGAGTGCGGCGGCAAGGGCCGCGGACAGGTCACGGAGAAGATCGCGGTTCACACCAGCACGTTAGGGCGGGGTCCGGTCTCCGCGGCCCCCACCAGGGCGAACGTCAGAGTTTCGTCATGGTTCACGGACCCTTTCGTGGGCTGTCCCGCACCTACGGTCGAGGCATGTCACGGTCCCCGTCCTCCCCCGCATTCTGGCGCAGTCCGCTGCGCGGCCCCTGGTTCACCTCCGTGCTGGGCGTCGTCCTGCTCGGCGGGATCACGCTGCTGTTCGTGACGGGTCTCCTGTCGTACGCCGCCTACAACCCGGGCCTGTCCGGGGTGAACGACATGACCCCGGACAAGGGTCTGCTCGGCCTCTATCTCTTCTCCTGGCCGACCGATCCGCACTGGCTGTACCGGCTCACGCAGGGCGTCCACGTCACGCTCGGCATCACCCTGATCCCCGTACTGCTGGCGAAGCTGTGGTCGGTCGTGCCGAAGCTGTTCGCGCTGCCGCCCGCCCGGTCCCTCGCGCACGCGCTGGAGCGGATCTCACTGCTTCTGCTGGTCGGAGGCGCCCTGTTCGAGTTCATCACGGGCGTACTGAACGTCCAGCTCGACTACCTCTTCCCGGGCTCCTTCTACTCGCTGCACTTCTACGGAGCCTGGGTGTTCTTCGCGGCGTTCCTGACGCACGCGGTGCTGAAGATGCCGACAGCCCTACGCAACCTGCGCCGGATGCGGGAGGAACACCCTTCGGAGGACGGGGAGTTGGTGTCCCCGGATCCGGCCGAGCCCACCGTCTCGCGGCGTGGCGCCCTCGGCTTCGTCGGCGGCGGATCGCTGCTGCTGTTCGCCACGACGGCGGGCCGGAGCTTCGACGGGCCGCTGCGGGAAACGGCCCTGCTGACGCCGCACGGCGGCCCTGAACCGGGTTCCGGGCCCGGCGCGTTCCAGATCAACAAGACGGCCCGGTCACGCGGGATCAGCGCGACGGAGACGAGCGAGGAGGCCTGGCGGCTGGTCGTCGAGGGGCACGGCCGGACGGTCCGCCTGAGCCGGGCCGATCTACTCCACCTCCCTTTGCACAGCGCCGCGTTGCCCATCGCCTGCGTGGAGGGCTGGTCAACCTCCGACCAGATGTGGCAGGGGGTGCGGCTGCGGGATCTGGCGCGGCTCGTGGGCTATGAGCAGGCACCCGACGTCCTGGTGGAGTCACTCCAGCGGCACGGGGCTTTCCGCCGCGCTGCGCTGCGTGACAACCAGGTGCGCGACCCGGATTCGCTGCTCGCCCTGTTCGTCAACGGCGCGCCGCTCGCCCCCGACCACGGGTACCCGGCGCGGATCATCGTCCCCGCGGCACCCGGCGTGCTCAACACCAAGTGGGTTGCCCGGCTGACGTTCGGAAACCTGTGAGGAGAACTGAGATGCGGCAACGGTTCAAGGTGAATGTCATCGGCAGTCCGCTGCAACTCCTGCTGCTCGCCTGCTCGTTCGCGCTCGCCGGTTACGCGGGAGTGCGGCTGCTCGCGGGCGACTGGTTCGGGGTTGCCCTGTGGTTCGTGGGTGCGGCGTTGGTGCACGACCTGGTGCTGCTGCCGCTGTACGCGGGGGCGGACCGGGCACTGTCAGGAGCGCTGGGAGCGGTCGGCCGCCGGGAGTGGACGGTATTCGTCCGGGTGCCGGCGGCGCTCTCCGGACTCCTGCTGCTGGTGTGGTTTCCGCTGATCAGCGGGCAGGTGGCGGACCACTACCGATCCGCGACCACCCTGTCGGGCGACGGGTTCCTGTCCCGCTGGCTGCTGATCACGGCCGCGCTGTTCGGCGGCTCCGCGGTACTGCTGGTGCTGCGGTTGCGCAGGGCGACGAAGGAACGGCCGCCCGCCTCCCACTGACCGTCCGGGCGCCAGCCCGCGCGCACCGCGTGCCTCAGCAGGGCCGGCGTACCGAGACGGGCCCAGGGGAAACCCGGACCGGCGGCGCCGAGGGCGTCGGTGACGCGGACGACATGGACGTGGACGCGTTCGTCGACGTCCACGTCCGGGACCGCCTCGACGATCAACAGACCTCCGGGGGCGAGGAGTTGGGACATCCGGAGGAGCAGAGCGGCCGGGTCACCGCCGATGCCGACGTTGCCGTCGATGAGGAGGGCCGTGTCCCACCGGCCCTCACCGGGAAGCGGTTCGAAGACGGACCCGCACAACGCCTGCCCGCCCAGCCGCACGGTGTGCGCGACGGCCGCCTCGCTGACGTCGATGCCGAGCGCGGGCCGGCCCCGCGCCGCGAGCTCGGCGACGAGCCGCCCCGGCCCGCACCCCACGTCGAGCACGGCGCCTTCACAGCGCCGCAGGGCCTCCAGATCGGCCGCGTCGGCACGTGCGCACCAGCGCTCGACGTCCAGGGGGAGCAACCAGCCGTCGGGGCGGCGGAGGTAGAGGGGACCCTGGCCCGTACGGAGTGCGTCGGAGTACGGGTCGGCCGACCAGGCGGTGGACGGACTCGCAGCTCTGTCGGGCGCTTGGGCGCGAGCCCGTTCAGGCTGGGAGCGGAGTCCCCCACCGACGGGAACAGGCATGCGTCCAACGGGCGCGGCGTGAGCGCCGGCTCCTGCGCTCATCGGCGGCTCACCGCCCGCACCCGTGCCAGCTCCGCGGCGAACCGGCCCTGCGGTGCCAGCGCCGCGACCGCCTCCGCGTCGGACGCGGTGTCGACGTCCCGTAGCCGGGGCAGATCACGTACCCGCAGACCCGCAGCGGTCAGCCGGTCCCGCTGTACGGCGCCCGTGATCGGCGTCGACATCGCTACACCGCGCAGCAGTTCGGGGTCAGGAACGGCGAGGCCCAGCGCCCAGAAGCCGCCGTCCTCGGCGGGTCCGAAGTACGCGTCGCAGTCGGCGAAGTCCACGGTGAGCAGTGCGGGCGTCACCTGAGGCGTGTCCATGCCGATCAGCAGCGTGGGCTCTTCGCAGCCCGCGAAAGCGGCGGCCAGCCGCTCGTCCAGACCTCCCGCGCACTGCGGTACGACGTCGAAGCCGGGCGGCAGCCACGGGCCGGGCGTGCCGTCGAGCACCAGTACGCGGCGCCGCGCGGGCGTCGCCGCCACCGTACGCAGGGTGTCCGCGAGGGCCGCCTCGGCGAGCAGTGCCGCTTCCCGGGGTGTGAACGGCGGCGTGAGCCGGGTCTTCACCCGCCCCGGTCGCGGCTCCTTGGCGATGACGAGCAGGGTGCTCACTGGGCGTTTCCTCCTGGAGAGGTGGCGGGCGCCTTGACCGGCGCCGGTGGTTCGGCCAGAACGCGGCGCATGTCCCGTACCGCCTGCCAGCTGCCGCGCCAGGTGCCGGTGACCTTGGAGGTGCCGGTGCGCGGCAGGTACGGCACGTCGCGCTCGGTGACGCGCCAGCCGGCGTCGGCGGCACGGAGGACCATCTGGAGGGGATAGCCGCTGCGGCGGTCCGTGAGGGCGAGGTCGAGCAGCGGTGCGCGGCGGGCGGCCCGGAGCGGGCCGAGGTCGTGGAGGCGTAGCCCCGTGCGGCGGCGCATCAGCCGGGCCAGCGCGAGGTTGGCCGCCCGGGCGTGCGCGGGCCAGGCGCTCCGGCCCTGCGGGCGGCGCCGCCCGAGCACAAGGTCCGCGTCGCCGTCCCGTAGCTCGCGTACGAAGGGGACGAGCAGGGACGGGTCGAGCGAGGCGTCGCAGTCGCAGAAGCACACGAAGTCCGCGGTGGCGGCGGTCAGTCCGGCGTGGCAGGCGGCACCGAACCCGCGGCGCGTCTCACGTACGACGGTCGCGCCGAGGCTGCGGGCCAGTTCGGCCGAGCCGTCCGTGGACCCGTTGTCCACGACCAGCGCGCGCCAGCCCGGCGGGATGCGGGCGAGTACCCAGGGCAGGGCCGCGGCCTCGTTCAGACAGGGGAGGACCACGTCGACTTGCGGGTCCTTGGCGGGAAGGGCGGGATGTGCGGTCACGGCTTCACCCTACGAACGCGAAAGGGGCATATCGGGCTTGGCCTCCTTACGAAACACGGACGTCGAGCCGCGCCCGCGGCACGGGGGCGGGGCCGGTGGGAGGCTGGACGCATGCAGCAGCCGTACGAATCCGCAGGTACCGGGCGTGTGCCGAGCGGGCAGGAGGACACGGCCCCGGGTGGGTCCGGGGCCACGACGCGCGTTCTCGTCGTCGACGACGATCCGACCGTCGCCGAGGTCGTCTCCGGCTACCTCGACCGCGCGGGGTACGTCGTGGACCGTGCCGCCGACGGGCCCGCCGCGCTCGCCCGGGCCGCCGCGCACTGGCCGGACATGGTGGTGCTGGATCTGATGCTGCCGGGGATGGACGGCCTTGAGGTGTGCCGGCGCTTGCGGGCGCACGGTCCCGTGCCCGTCATCATGCTCACCGCCCGCGGCGACGAGGACGACCGGATCCTGGGCCTGGAGGTCGGCGCCGACGACTACGTCACGAAGCCGTTCAGCCCCCGGGAACTGGTGCTCCGGGTGGAGTCGGTCCTGCGCCGCGCGCGGCCTGCCACCGGCGCCCGCCCCCTCCACGCGGCCGGTCTCACCGTGGACCCTGCGGCCCGCCGTGCCACCAAGAACGGTGAGGAACTCGCCCTCACCATCCGTGAGTTCGACCTCCTCGCCTTCTTCCTCCGCCATTCCGGCCGGGCCTTCAGCCGCGAGGACCTGATGCGCGAGGTCTGGGGCTGGGACTTCGGCGACCTGTCGACGGTCACGGTCCACGTACGCCGGCTTCGGGGGAAGGTCGAGGACGACCCTGCGAGGCCCCGGCTGATCCACACGGTGTGGGGCGTCGGCTACCGCTTCGACGGCACACCACGCGAAGAGGCGGTCTGACGATGCGCGGCACCACACCACGCGAAGAGGCGGTCCGACCATGCGCGGCACGACACCCCCCGAAGGGACGGCCTGACCATGCACGGCACGACACCCCGCAAGGAGGCGGTCTGACCATGCTCGACACCACGCTCCACAAAAGGGCGGCCTGACCATGCTCGACACAACACCCCTCGAAGAAATGGTCTGACCATGCTCGACGCGACACCCTTCGAAGAGATGGCCTGACATGCGCGACATGCTGCTCATCGCCCTCTACGCCTTCCTCGGCGCCGCCGCGGCCGGGCTGTTCGGCGCGGGTGCGCTCCGGCTGGTCCGGCGGCGGTCGCTGACCGCGTCCCTCGCCGTCGTGGCCGTCGTGGCCGTGGCCGCGATGCTCGCCGGGACGCTGGCCGTGGCCTGGGCGATGTTCCTGTCCTCGCACGACCTGACCGTGGTGACGACGGTCGTCGCGATGGCGGCCGTCGTGTCCCTGGCGACCGCCCTCCTCCTCGGCCGCTGGGTCGTCTCCCGCAGCCGGGCGCTCACCCTCGCCGCCCGCTCCTTCGGCGACGACGGCGACTTCGCGGCCCCCGAGGGCCCCGCCATTGCCGAACTCACCGCGTTGAGCCGGGAGTTGGCGGCCACCAGCGCCAAGCTCGCCGAGTCCCGTACCCGTGAGCGCGCCTTGGAGACCTCGCGCCGCGAACTCGTGGCGTGGATCTCGCACGACCTGCGCACCCCGCTCGCCGGGCTGCGCGCGATGTCGGAGGCCCTGGAGGACGGCGTCGCGGCCGACCCGAACCGCTACCTCCGCCAGATCCGCACCGAGGTCGAACGCCTCAACGACATGGTCGGCGACCTTTTCGAACTGTCCCGCATACACGCCGGGACACTCGCCCTCTCCCCCTCCCGGATGTCGCTGTACGACCTTGTCGGCGACGCCCTCGCAGGAGCGCACCCGCTCGCCCGCGAACTCGGTGTACGGCTGGTCGGCGACCGGATCGAACCGGTGCCCATCGAGGTGGACGGCAAGGAGATGAGCCGCGTCCTGGGCAATCTGCTGGTCAACGCGATCCGGCGGACGCCCGCCGACGGCACGGTCGCGGTCGCGGCCGAGCGGTCGGACGAGGGTGTCGTGCTGTCCGTCACCGACGGCTGCGGAGGCATCCCGGAAGAAGACCTCCCGCGTGTCTTCGACACCGGCTGGCGAGGCACGCACGCGCGGACACCTCCCGCGGGCGCGGGGCTCGGGCTCGCGATCGTCCGGGGCATCGTGGAGGCCCACCGGGGACAGGCCGCCGTGCACAACGTCCCCGGCGGCTGCCGCTTCGAGGTCACGCTCCCCACGGCCGAGGCCTGAGCGGAGGCATCCTGCGAAGGGCTACTCCCCTCGCAGCTTCGCCGACGCGAACTCCCGCATTCCCTCGGCGAACCCGACCTCGGCCTTCCAGCCCAGCTCGGCCCGCAGCCGGGACGAGTCGGCCGTGATGTGGCGCACGTCGCCGAGCCGGTACTCCCCGGTCACGACGGGGTCGGGCCCGCCGTACGCGGAGGCCAGAGCGCGCGCCATCTCGCCGACCGTGTGCGGCTCCCCGCTCCCGGTGTTGTACGCCGTCGACGCCCCCTCCCGGGGCTCGGCCTCCAGCGCGGCCACGTTGGCCGCCGCCACATCCCGTACGTGCACGAAGTCCCGTCGCTGGCCGCCGTCCTCGAAGACACGTGGGGCCTCGCCGCGGGCGAGCGCGGACCGGAAGAAGGAGGCGACACCCGCGTACGGGGTGTCGCGCGGCATCCCGGGCCCGTACACGTTGTGGTAGCGCAGCGACACCGCCGAACCGCCCGTGGACCGTGCCCACGCGGCCGCCAGATGTTCCTGGGCCAGCTTGGTCGTCGCGTACACGTTCCGCGGGTCGACCGGAGCGTCCTCACCGACAAGGCCGGACGTCAACTGCTCACCGCAGCGCGGACACCGGGGCTCGAAACGCCCCGCGTCCAGATCGGCGACGGCCCGGGGCCCGGGCCGCACCGTCCCGTGCCACTCACACGCGTACGCGCCCTCGCCGTACACCACCATCGACCCCGCGAGCACCAGCCGCCGTACCCCCGCGTCGGCCATCGCGGCGAGCAGCACCGCCGTACCGAGGTCGTTGTGGGACACGTACTCGGCGGCGTCGCCGAAGTCCTTCCCCAGCCCGACCATCGCTGCGTGGTGGCACACGGCGTCGACGCCCGGCAGGGCGGACGCGACCGCCTCGGCGTCGCGTACGTCGGAGCCGTGGCGCAGGTCGTACCCGACCGGCTCGTGCCCCCGCGCGATCAGTGCCTCGACGACATGGGACCCGATGAACCCGGCTCCGCCGGTGACCAGTACTCGCATGGGCGAAAGGCTAGGACCACAAGGGCACCGTGCGGCGGCACCGGACGGTCACGTCACGAGTCCGTAAGGCCCCTGCGAACCCGGCCGGTCGTCGGCGGCGCACTCGGCCGCGTGTCTTCCCTCATGAAAATCCATCGCTTTTATTTACGTCAACAGGCGTGCGCTCTACAGTGCCGTGAGGTGCGGGGACGACGGGACGAAACGGTCGATCACTCCCGGGACAGCGGCGCACAGCCCGCCACTTGAGGTCCGTAAGGCCAGTACTTGAGGTTCGTAAGTCCAGAAGATGGACATACGGGACGGAGTTTTGACAGGCGCTTGACAAACTCGGCGCGCTTCACGAGTATGCAAAACATCAGCAGATGACTGCAAATATCGAATTGCAGTACGCAATTACTGATCGCCTCCAGTTCGCATCCCAGTACGGCTGATGCACGCGGCAAGCGCGGCCGGAACGCGCCCATGCCTGACAACCCGCACGTCAGGAAGGAAACCCCCCATGTCTCGGCGCCCTCGCGCAGGGCTGAGAATGCTCACTGCGCTCGCACTCATCCTGGCCGGAGCCGCCACGGCGGCGCCCTCGGCCACCGCGTTACCGGCAGATCTCCCGCCGGCCGACTACCAACAGGTGCAACTCGCCTCGGGAGCAGCCGAGATGGGCGAGCCGATGTCGCTGACCGTGCTCCCCGACCGGTCCGTCCTGCACACCGCGCGCGACGGCACGATCCGCTACACCGACGCCGCGGGCAACACCAAGCAGGCCGCCAAGCTGGACGTCTACACGCATGACGAGGAGGGGTTGCAGGGCATCGCGGCCGACCCCGGATTCGCCACCAACCGGTACGTCTACGTGTACTACTCGCCCAAGCTCAGCACCCCCGCGGGCGACGCCCCGACCACCGGAACCGCCGCCGACTTCGAGCCCTGGAAAGGGCACCTGAACCTGTCCCGCTTCACCCTGAAGACCGACGGCACCCTCGACACGGCCGGCGAGAAGGTCGTCCTGGAAGTCGCCAACGACCGCGGGCAGTGCTGCCACGTCGGCGGCGACATCGACTTCGACGCGGCCGGGAACCTCTACCTGACCACGGGCGACGACACCAACCCGTTCGACTCCACCGGCTACGCGCCGCTCGACGAACGCACCGACCGCAACCCGCAGTTCGACGCGCAGCGCAGCTCCGGCAACACCAACGACCTGCGCGGCAAGCTGCTCCGTATCAAGCCGACCGCCGACGGCGGCTACACCGTCCCCACCGGTAACCTCTTCGCGCCCGGCACCGCGAACACCCGCCCCGAGATCTACGCGATGGGCTTCCGCAACCCGTTCCGGATGTCCGTCGACCGTGCCACCGGAGTCGTCTACCTCGGCGACTACGGCCCGGACGCGGGCACCACCGACGCGAGCCGCGGCCCGGGCGGCCAGGTCGAGTTCGACCGCATCACCGCGCCCGGCAACTTCGGCTGGCCGTACTGCACCGGCACCAACACCACCGGTGAGACCTACAACGAGTACACCTTCCCGAGCGGCCCCTCCGGCGACAAGTACGACTGCGCGGGCGGTCCCGCCAACAACTCCTTCCGCAACACCGGCCAGGCCCAACTGCCCCCGGCGAAGCCGAGTTGGATCAAGTACGGGCTCGACGGCTCGCCTCCCGAGTTCGGCACCGGCTCCGAGTCGCCCATGGGCGGCGATGTCTACCGCTACGACCCGAACCTGGACTCGGCGGTCAAGTTCCCGGAGTCCCTCGACGGCCGGTTCTTCGCCGCCGAGTATGGACGGCAGTGGATCAAGGCCATCGAGGTCAAGAGCGACGGTTCGTACGGCACGATCGAGGACGTTCCCTGGGACGGCACCCAGGTCATCGACAGCGACTTCGGACCCGACGGCGCGCTGTACGTCCTGGACTACGGGACCGGGAGCGACAACCAGGCCCTGTACCGCATCGAGTACATCGCGGGCAGCAACCGCAACCCGGTCGCCCGGGCATCCGCCGACAAGACCTCCGGCGGGCTGCCGCTGACCGTGCAGTTCTCCTCGCAGGGCAGCTCCGACCCCGAGGGTCAACAGCTCACCTACTCCTGGGACTTCGGTGACGGCTCGACGTCCACCGAGGCCAACCCCAGTCACACGTACACGACCGCGGGCACCTATCAGCCCACCCTCACGGTCAAGGACCCCGAGGGTCTCACCGGCACCGCCAGCCTGGTGGTGACCGCCGGGAACACCGCCCCGACGGTCACGCTCCAACAGCCCCTGGACGGACAGCTGTTCTCCTTCGGTGACACCGTCCCCTTCAGGATCCAGGTCAGCGACCCCGAGGACGGCACGATCGACTGCTCCAAGGTGAAGCTCACCTATCTCCTCGGCCACGACAGCCACACCCACGCCATCACCTCCACCACCGGCTGCACGGGCACCCTCACCGTCCCCGCCGACGGCGAACACGACAGCGCCGCCAACCTGTATGGCGTCTTCGACGCGGAGTACACCGACTCCGCCGGTCTGACCACGCACTCCACGCGCACCCTGCAACCCCGCCATCGTCAGGCCGAGCACTTCTCCGCCCAGTCGGGCATCCAGATCGCCGGGCACGGCGCGGCAGCCGAGGGCGGCAACACGGTCGGCTTCACCGACGACGGCGACTGGATCTCCTTCGAGCCGTACGCGCTCACCGGGGCCAACCGCTTCTCCGCCCGCGTCGCCTCCGGCGGGGCAGGCGGCACCGTCGAAATCCGCACGGGGTCCACGACCGGCACGCTGCTCGGCACGGTGACCGTGCCGGTGACCGGTGGCTGGGAGACGTACACGGACGTCTCGACCTCGCTGTCCGCGATCCCCTCCGGCAGCACCGAACTGTTCCTCGTCTTCCACGGTCCCAGCGGGCAGGGGAACCTCTTCGACGTCGACGCGTTCACCTTCAGCACCAGCGCCCCGACGTACACGACGTGGGAGGGCGAGTCCTACAGCTCCGGCTCCGGCGTGCAGTCCGCCGCCCACACGCCGGCCAGTGGCGGACAGACCCTCGGCTATATCGACAGCGGCGACTGGGCCGGATACGCCTCCGTGCCCACCGCGGGCGCCACTTCCTTCTCCGCCAAGGTCTCCTCGGCCGCCGCGGGCGGCACCATCCAGGTCCGCTCCGGTTCACAGACCGGGGCGGTGCTCGGTTCGGTGACCGTATCGGCAACCGGCGGCTGGGAGACCTTCGCCACCGTGAACACCACCCTCAACGGCACCGGAACCGGGCCGCTGTTCCTCACCTTCACCGGGGGCGGCGGATACCTCTTCGACATCGACACCTTCACACTCGGCGCCTCGGCGCTGAAGGGGCGCTGACCATGACCACCCTGATGCGGCGACTGCGCCGCGGCCCGGCGTTCCTCGCCATGGCACTGACCTGCGCACTGCTGACCCCCTTCGGCCAGGCCCAGGCGGCCGCCGACCGGCAGGCCGCGCCCTTCGACGTCCTCGTGTTCTCCAAGACCACCGGCTTCCGGCACGACGCGATCCCGGCCGGCATCAGCGCCCTGCAAACCCTGGGCCAGGAGAACGACTTCACCGTCACCGCCACCGAGGACGCCGCCGCCTTCACCACCGCCAACCTGTCCGGCTACGAGGCGGTGGTGTTCCTCAGCACCACCGGCGACGTCCTGGACGCCTCCCAGCAGACCGCCTTCCAGTCCTACGTCGACTCCGGCGGCGGCTACTTCGGGGTACACGCGGCCGCCGACACCGAGTACGACTGGCCCTACTACGGCCAACTCGTCGGCGCCTACTTCCAGAGCCACCCCGCGATCCAGCAGGCCACGGTCAAGAACGAGGACCGGGGCCATCCGGCGACCGCGCATCTGGACGCCACCTGGACGCGCACCGACGAGCTGTACAACTACCGCACGAATCCACGTCCCAACGTCCGCGTCCTGCAGACCCTGGACGAAACCACCTACACCGGCGGCTCGATGGGCGCCGACCACCCCATCACCTGGTGCCACAACCAGGGTGCGGGCCGCTCCTTCTACACCGGCCTCGGCCACACGATCGAGTCCTACAGCGACCCGGCCTTCCGTTCCCTGCTGCTCGGCGCCGTGCGCTACACGGCCGGCCAGGTCGCGGCCGACTGCTCCGCGGCACCCACCACCGGACCGGTCGAGGCCGAGTCCTTCACATCGGGCTCCGGCGTACAGGCCGCGGCCCACACACCGGCCAGCGGCGGACAGACGCTCGGCTACATCGACAACGGCGACTGGGCCGGATACGCCTCCGTGCCCACCGCGGGCGCCACTTCCTTCTCCGCCAAGGTCTCCTCGGCGGGCGCGGGCGGCACCATCGAGGTCCGCTCAGGATCGGCCACCGGCACGCTGCTCGGCTCGGTGACGGCGCCGGTGACCGGCGGATGGGAAACCTTCACGACGGTCTCGACGACCCTGACCGCCACCGCCTCCGGCCCGCTGTTCCTGAGATTCACCGGCGGGAGCGGATCCCTTTTCGACATCGACACCTTCACGCTCGGCGCCGAGCCCGCGTCCAGTGAGCTGTCCCCGAACGTGCACCTCTTCTACTACCCCTGGTACGGCAGCCCGGCCGTCAACGGCAGCTGGCGGCACTGGCAGCAGGGCGGCCGCACCCCGCCCGAGGACATCGGCGCCGACTTCTACCCGGCGCTTGGCCCCTACGACTCCGCCGACTACGCGGGCGCGGTGGCGCAGCACATGAAGTGGGTCGCCCAGTCCGGTGCCGGTGTCATCGTCTACAGCTGGTGGGGCCAGGGCGGTTACGAGGATCAGCTCGCCCGGGGTGTGCTCGACGCGGCGCAGAAGGAAGGCGTCAAGGTGGCCTGGCACCTGGAGCCGTACTCCGGCCGCACCGCCGCCTCAACCGTCGCCGACATCCAGTACATCAACAGCACCTACGGCAGCCATCCGGCCTTCTACCGCTCCGCCGAGCACGGTGACAAGGGGGCGTTCTACGTCTTCCAGAGCCTGAACATCACCGACTGGGCGGCACTCGACCAGGTCACCGGCACCAGCATCGTGCTCGCTCAGACCACCGACACCACCAAGATCGCGCACTTCTCCGGCCTCTACACCTACGACGGCATCGCGGGCGCCACCGCTCCCGGCTGGAAGCAGGCCGGCGACTACGCCCGCGCGAACAACCTGATCTGGGCCCCGTCCGTCGCTCCCGGTTACCTCGACGACCGCGCGGTGCCCGGCAACACGACACCCACCGTCGAGCGGGCCGGCGGTGCGGCGTACGACAGGCAGTGGTCCAACGCCCTCGACCCCGCGATCGGCGGCTCGCCGACCTGGGTGTCGGTCACCTCCTTCAACGAATGGCACGAAGGGAGTTCCATCGAACCGGCCGACTCCACCCCGCCCGCGGGCCAGGGCTACCAGACGTACGACGGCGCCTACGGCCTGACCGGCGAGGCGGCGCAGACGGCCTACCTGGACCGCACCGCCTACTGGGTGGGCCTCTTCCAGACGGCGCTGCGCGACTGAGACGGGAGCGCCTCCTGGACAGCGGCGTTCCGGGCAGGGCGCCCGCTCCCGGCACGGGCCGGGGGCGGGCGCCCTGCGACCTTCGTGGCTGACGACCGCGCCCGTTGTCGTCAGCCTCCACTGTGCTGCTCGACCTGCTGGGCACCGTCGTGACCCCGTATAGCGAACCCACTCCCCTGGCCGCCGGGGCTGGGTTCGACACCGGCCGGATCCTGGACCTGGGCATCGCAGGCCCGGGACCGCTCGCTCGGGACCGCTCGCCCGGGACCAGGAGCTGGTCGTCGACCCGCCCGAACTGCCGGGCGGGGGAAGCGTTCCGCTGCGCTCGCGGCTCACCGTCGGAACCGGAATCCCCACGCTGCTCGACAAGGACGTCATCGCCACCGCGGTCGGTGGGCACGGCAGTCGGCGCCGCCTGCCTCGTGCTACAGCCGGGGAGCCTGCTGCCGCACTGGCGTGAAGTCAGGAACACGAACGGCGGGCACGTGGCCCGCCGTCCGCTCGTAAGTGCGTGGGTTCAGTTGGTGATGAGGTCGAAGGACTCCCAGAGACCGATCGCGGTGCGATTGGCGATCAGTGGCGCGGCGCCGGTGTTGTCGGCACAGACGTACATGCCGTTCGCCTGTGCTTTGAGGCTGATCGTGCCGTTGGAGTTCTTGGTCTCCTGGAAGGTCTCCCAGGGGCCGATCGCATCACGGTTGGCGATCAGTGGCTCGGCACCCGCGTTCTCGGCGGTGACGTACTTGCCGTTCGCCCGCGACTTGAGGGCGATGTTCCCGTTGCCGAGGTCCACCCGGTCGAACGCCTCCGCGTTGCCCACCGCCGTGCGGTTGGCGATGAGCGGCGAGGCGCCCGCGTCGGCGGCGGAGACGTACAGGTTGTTGGCGCGCGAGAGGAGGCTGACCGTGCCGGACGGGGCTGTCGAGGTCCGCAGGCCCAGGGTGGAGGCGGTGCCGCTGAGGGTCTTCGCGTCCTGGTTGGCGGTGCCGGTCAGCCGGGTCGAGGTGTACGAGGACAGCGGCTTGGCGGTGCGCTCGACCACGTAGACCGTGTTGGCGGCCGTGGCGAAGGTGACCTCGGCGCCGGAACCGGTGGTGAGGATCGCCCCGTCCGACACCCTGCGGACCTGCACCTGCTGCCCGCTCCACGGGTTGACCAGCGTCGCCTGCTTGCCGTAGAGGCTCTTCACGCCGACGTACTTGACCTCGCCGGCCTCACGCTCGGAGCTGACCTGGAAGCCGTCCTTGGCCAGCAGCGTGAACTTGCCGACGAAGGACGAATCGGCGGGCACGGCCGGGAACACCCGGATCTTGCCGTTGTAGCTCTGCAGGAGTGACTCGTTGAGCGCCGTCAGGTGCACGCCGAGGTATTCGAAGACGCCGTTGGTGTTGTTGGTCATGCCGTTGGGGTAGTTCTGGTACTTCTGCAGCATGGTCTTCATGCCCTGGTAGGCCTGGTCGCCCAGGCCCAACCGGGCCGCCTGCACGGCGTCGTTGGACCACACGTTGCCGTAGGGGAAGGGCCGCTGGTTCCAGGTGTTGACCGCCGTCTGCTGGTCGGGGTAGCCGATGCCCGTCAGGTCGTAGGGCCAGATCAACTCGGCCGAGACGTTCTCGTTGTTCCTGGTCTGGGAGATGGGCGGCTGATGCGGCTGGTAGACACCGTCCGAGACGACGTACGGCGTCAGGTGGTCCAGCACGTCCTGCCAGGTCGCGCGCAACCCCGCGTCGACGCCCAGCTGCTGGCTGACCTGGATCGCCAGCGGGAACATGCTGCGTACGGCGGCCAGGTCGGTGATCGCGTCCTGGACATTCCAGTACGTCTCGTGGGAGTTGGAGTTGGCCATGTGGTAAAGGCCGGTGGCAGCGTCGCGGGTCAGCATGGCCGAGTAGAACTTGGCAGTCTCCCGCATGAACGGATAGGCCACGTTCTGGAGGTAGTTGGTGTCATTGGTGTACCGGTAGCGCGTGTACATGCTGTAGGCGGCTTCGTAGCCGGTGGACAGGACGTTCTTGGTGTAGTCGCTGTTGATCGTGCCGCGCGCGTTGCCGTCCCAGCCCATGGTCTCCGGCACCCACAGACCGTCCACGCCGTACCGCGTCTGGGTGTACGCCTTCAGCGCGGCGTAGTTCCGGTTGTACAGGTTGTTGTGCCGGTCGATGAGGTCGGTGTGGTTGGAGGCGAAGAATGACAGGTAGACGTCTCTCTGGTTCCAGTACCAATAGGCGTTGCTCCACTTGCTGTTGTCCTGCGTCGCCCGGAAGACGCCGTTGATGAAATGGGACGGGTAGTTGCCGAAGCCGCCCGCCGCGATCATGTAGGTGGACAGGTAGTAGACGTTCTCCAGGTAGTCGGCGTCACCGGAAAGGCCCGAGTACTGCACGAACGACTTGGCCCAGAACGCGTGCCACCAGTTCTTGTAGTTGGTCAACGTGGTGCTGTAGCCGGTGGACTTGACCGAGCTCAGCTGACTGCGGGCCTGGGCCACCGAGTCGTGGTTCGGGGCGTTGATCCGGCTCGCGGCCGTGAACCAGATGGTGTAGCTGGAGGTGGGGGTGATGGTCACCCGAACCGTCCGTGAGTCGACCACCTGCGTGGTGAATGCGGCGCCCTCCACGGTGGCCGCCAGCGTGTACCCGAAACCGTTCGGGTCCGCCTGACCGCGGCTCAGCCCCGCGACGCTCGCGTCGGCGAAGGTGGAGATCGTCTTCCAGGTGTTCAGGTCGGGCACGTCGGCGATGTTGGTGACGGTGGCCGGGTCCCACATGCTCAGGTTGAAGGACACACTGGACACCCCGCTGCGCGAGTCGTCCACGTGGATGCCCATCACCTCCGAGTTGGGCGAGCCCATGACGGTCACGGTCCGGTTGGCGTCGTACCTGGTCACCAACGTGCCGTCGTACAGCGACAAACGCTGCTGGTAGGTGGAGTAGCCGGTGTCCATCGCCGGGCTGGTGGTGAGGTTCACCAGCCCCGCCGCGTACGCCGACTGCTCGGACAGGTCGACTCCGGACGTCTGCATCGTCAGGCCGTTCTGGCTCCAAGCCATCCCGCCGGTACGGCCGTTGCCCACGGGCAGACCGTACGCGGCATTGGTGTTGGGCTTGTTGTAGACGATGTCGTGCTTGGCCAGATAGCTCGCGTAGTCGACGTTCAGCGCACCGCTGGTCTGACTGAACGCGGCGTCCGTCGTCGAGGCGAGCGCCGGAGTGGCGGTTCCGCCGGCCAACAGCCCCCCAAGGAGCGCGAGTAGCGGCAACGACCGCAGGAGTCTCATCACCATGAACACCCTTTCGGCGTACTGAGGCGCGCGAATTCCCGCACGGCGAAAGCGGAATGGGGTTGTCATGCGCATTTAACAATGGTCGTTTTCCCGCGTCAAGGGTCGTGGTGCGAATCCGTTAACCGAGCCGGGCCGGGCGGGCAGAACCGTGTTCGGAAAAGCCGAATTGGAAAATAAGGAGCCTGACAGAACGCCATCCCTTTTCCAGGTCAGTGAATGAGTTCACGCCCGACGTCACGTGCCGCATTCCCCGCGTGGTCACCCCGGCGTTCTGTCGGCGGCCTTCCGACGTGTCGATCGGGGCGATCAGCCCAGGAGTTCTCGACCTGTACGCCAACGTGCCGACCCTGCTGAGCGCGGAGGAGCTGGCCGACGCACTGGCCTTCGCCGATCTCGCGACGCTCCTCCCGCTCGACGCGCGGATCGACGAGACAGGAGCGGCAGCCGGCGGACCGGTGCCGGACCACGACTTCGAGGACCTGGGCGACCACCGGGCGGAGATCGACCAGGCCACCGGCGTGCTGACGGCCCAACCCGGCGTCGGCATCGACGAAGCCTTCGTCCGGCTCCGCGCCTACGCCCACATGCAGGGACGCCGACTCGCAGACGTCGCCTCCGACATCGTGGCCCGTCGGCTCCGCTTCTCCCCGGACTCGGAGCCGGGCCGGGCCGACGAGGAGACCTGATGCGCCGGTGACATTCGATGAACGGGCCGTACTTCCCGCCCTTCCCCGGCGGGAAGGATCCCCATCGAGGGTGCCGCCGATGATCGTCCCCGACCTGACCCGGGAGGTCGCCCGCCGGCCGCGCTTCGTCACGGCGGCCCACCCCACGTCGGCTCCGTAGCGGTCCAGGCTCCGCCCACGCGGCTGCGGGACGAGACCGTCGGCGCCCTGAACCTGTTCCACACCGCACCCGGCCCCTTCGACCCGGCGGACACACTCATCGCCCAGGCCCTGGCCGACGTAGCCGCCATCAGCCTGTTACAGCAACGCTCCGGTCAACGCAGCACTGCGCGGCCACGCCCGAGCCCACAGCCCACAACCGCCGTCCGTCCGACCTGGCCCGCGCCTTCATCGACAACTCCGAACTCCTCCCGGGCCTGGTGCACTGACAGCGATGGCGGAGCGGTGGCTGAGCAGTGGCGACCAGCCCGAGAGCAAGTGTGAACCAGTCAGTAGTCGTCCGGCAGGTCGGGCTCGGGTCGCCGTTCACAGACGGCGCCAGCGCGCCGAGGCGAAGGAGAAGACGCCGAAGAGGATCAGCCCGATCGCAACGGCAACCAAGAGCCATGGCCCCATCGGTGTCTGTGTGAAGCTACGCAGCGTTGCGTCCACGCCCTTGGCCTCGTCCGGGTCGAAGCGGATGGCTGCCACCAGGATGAAGATCCCCGCCGCGGCGAACACCAGGCCGCGTGCCACGCCCCCGCCGACACCCAGACCGGTGACGACCTGCTTCGTACGGTGGCTCATGGCGCCGGTGTTGAGCTGCCGCAGGAATCGCCGCATCGCTGCCCGGACGGCGAGCACCGCACCGATGCCGATCAGCAGGCAGCCCCCGGCGCCCACCAGTACCTGGCCGTACGGCAATTCGAGCACCGATGCCGTCCAGTCCTGCGACTGCGAGTTGCCGCTGGAGCCCTGGCCGCCCCCCGCGGCATACGTCGCCGTGGCCCAGCAGACGGCGGCGTAGAAGACCGCCCTTCCGCCGTCAAGGGCTCGCGAGGCGGCCTTGCGCCGAGGCCCCCTGCCCCCGACCGCGCGGGACCCCCGCCACAACGCCATGCAGCCAAAGCCGACCACCATCGCCCACAGCATCACCTTCCCGAACGGCTGTGCCGCCACCTGGGCAAGTGCGCCCTGCCGGTCGGCCGCCTCCTCGCCGCTGCCGAGGGCGATCTGAATGGCAAGGGCGCCGATCAGGACGTAGACGACGCCCCGCGCGACAAATCCCGCTCGTCCTGCGGCAGTCAGCGTCTCGTTCTGGGTGGTACGGGCCGCGGATTTCGCGGACCGGCCACGCCCTTGTGCGTGAGACGAGGTCATGATGTCCTCCCCATGGCGTGGGCGCGCGGTACGCGTCCACCGCTCTCCAGTGCCCCCGGCACGGGATTTGATACCTGGCAGTCGAGGAGCGACGGCCGGAGCCGAACGGACCGGAACGGGCCGCTCGTCGGCTCGGTCACCAGGCACCAGACATCGGTCATCGGTCATCGGTCATCGGTTGGTCGTATCCGCCGGGTCCGCTGTTTCACCACCTTTGTCACGCCGGGGAGTTCCTCGTGCACGAGGCGGCCCACCAGCGCACCGCCGAAGACGACGACCCCGACGCCGACCAGCCAGGACTGGACGACGAGGACGGTTCCGAAGGGACCGTAGGCGACGGCACTGGAGGCGATCAGCGGTGAGAAGACGAGACGGGAGAAGACCCGCAGACCGAGCAGTCCGACCGCCGTGGCCACCGCGCCGGGCAGCAGGGCGCTCCACGCGACCCGCCCGCCGAGCAGCACCCGCTGCGACCACCAGAAGAACAGGACAGCGCTCAGCGCAGCGCCGAGCGTGCCCGCCGGAGAATGGCGCCACAGCGTGGTGGTGGCGGTCAGGTAGAGAGTGCCGACGAGCACGCCGAGCCACAACACGTGGCGCCATCTTGCGTACCAGCGGGCCGAGGGCAGCTCCCAGACCTTCTCGTAGCCGGTCTGCACGGCCGCCCCGAAGGTCAGCCCGAAGACGGCGAGGGCGGCGAGCCCGAAGGCGGTCGTGGTCTCCAGCACCTGACCGGGCCGGGCGAACAACAGCCCGATCTGACCCTTGGCGGCCCTCGACACGCCGAGTCCGTCCCCCAGCCACTGCGCGAACCCCCGTCCGTGCTGCGGATCCGCCGCGGAGACAACGATCAGCAGGGGCACCAGTGTGAGGAATCCGAGCGCCGAAAATCCCAGCGACCTCGGCCCCAGTTCGATCTCTCGGCTCCGCCGCCATCCACGCTCGATCGGCGAGTCGCGGATCAGTCGGCCCAGCCGTACCGACACAGACGATCGGTGCGCGGCGCCGGAAGGCTTCTTCGGCATGCACGTCGATTATCACACCCCGCGAGGACCCGTCACTGGCACCGGAGGAACGGAAACGGTTGATCGTGGAGCCTCCTTCACCAGCTGACGATGGTGGGTCGCACTCCCGGTCCTCGGTGTGGGAGCTGCCCCAGTGCACGCCGCATCGGCCAGGCGAGCAGTGCATGGCATCGGCCTCTTTACGGTCTCCGCGCGTCCGGAGCGGCCGAAGGCGCTTCCGGAACCTCTGGATGCCTGGCTGTCAGGGCCAGTTCATCGGTCACCCGCGGCGTTCGCGGTCCCGTCGGTCCTCGCGCCTCCAGCGCGCCCGGTGCTGACGGCTGCCAGGTCCACGCACCGCAGGCCCTGAACCGCCGCCGTACAACCGACCCTGTATGTAGGGACAAGGCACCCTCGCAGAACAGCCTCGCGCCCTACCGTGCAACCCCGGCAGGAACAGGACGCCGATCGCCGGACAGGGGGACGTCGGAGCCGCCCTGTCACCGCCGTGTAAACATCCTGCTGCTCCTCACCGCGGCCAACCGCCGGACCAGCCTCCCGACTATGCTGAACGTGGACGTCCCGGACCTCGGCGAGCCACGACTGCTTGGCTCACATGCCTGCACAGAGCGGATCATTCGTCCGCTCGCCCCGCACATCGCATGCCCAAGGGAACCGGCTGCGTCCCACCCCCGGAACATCGGCTGCAGGATCGGCCATTCACCTGCCTGCCCGCCAGTACGACCGTGCCGGGAGCCCGGCACGGTCTCGTGAACCGAGGCACCCTCCCCATGAGTACCCCACCCATTCCCTTGTCGCACACCGCCGCAGCCGGAGGATCCCTGCAACTGCACCATCCCAGCCCGGGGTTGGAGCGACTCGTCGCCCTCACCGGCACCGGTTCCCTCTTTCTCACTCTCCCGGATGCCCTCGCCGGGAGCCGACCGCCTCCATGGCCCTCACCCTCCTGGCACACTCCCCAGCACCAGGCCGCGCACCGGTTCCCTCCGGCCATGCCTCCCCTCCCGGGCGGTGTACTGTGACGGCCCGCCCGGGCCGATACGACCGCGGAGCCACGCAGACCACCCGCCGACGCCCGCCACGGGTACGTCGCCCCTGAACCTGCGCCGGCTCAACCGCAGGCAGGCCGAGGGCCTGCGGGAGAACCTGGCGGACCTGTAGTCGGAGTCCTGCGCCACAGCGTCCGGTTGGGAGCACCGTGGCCGGACCCTGGTGGACCGGACCCACCGTGCGGCCTGTGCCGGGTTCCGGTCACGTGGAGGGCGCGACATCGGCCTGGTCCACCGGCCACCGGCCAGCGGCCAGCGGCCAGCGGGCCCGACGGTGTTGCGGGCGCCGGTCCTTCCTCTCGGAAAGCGGACAGCGGCGCAGCCCGGTGCTCACGCCCACCTGCGCGGATCCGGTGAACACCGGAGGACCAGGGGTATGGCTGACACCTGACGATCACCGGATGAGCCGCGGGACGGCCGGTGTGCCCTGCACGGACTGGCGGCCCGGCGGCGCACCCCGTGTGTGTGCCGCGACGGTGGCGATGCGACCGACGGCACCGCTCCCCCTCGACGACGTCAGCGAGTAGCCGTAACACCCGCAGTCCGCGCCCGCGTGGGGTCAGCCGATTCCCGCGCCGCGCACCAGCAGTACCGCCACGTCGACCACCGCCACGGCGACCGCCGCCGCGAACGCCAGCCTCTCCCAGCGGCGTCCCAGCACCGTCCCCACCGCCGCGATCAGTACGGTCACCGCGAGCGCCGCCATTCCCCACCTGCCGGGTGGTCCGGCGGGCCCCAGCACCAGAACCGCGGACGCGGCCACCAGCGGCACCGGCAGCAGCAGCCGAGCGCCGTCCGGACCCAGCCGGTGCGGCCATCCCCGTACACCCGTCGCCAGATCCCCACGGATGTCCGGCAGCACGTCGCCCAGATGGGATCCGACCCCCAGCAACGCCCCGGCGGTGACAACCCACCAGGCCGGCCACGGATGCCCCGGCAGCCCCAGCGCGACGAACGCCGGGAGGCCGGCGAAGCCCACCGCGTAGGGCGCCCAGGACCACACTGTCGCCTTGAGCCGCAGGTCGTACGCCCACGCCGCTGCCACGCCGGCCAGGTGAACGGTGCCCGCCCACAGGCCGCAGGCGAACGACAGCGGCACGCACAGCACCAGTGCGGCGTACGCGGCCACCCACACCTCCGTCACGCCGACCGTGCCGTCGACGACGGGTTTGCCCCGGCGGCCGGCGGCGATGTCCCGGCGCGCGTCGAAGGCGTCGTTGCACCAGCCGACGGACAGCTGCCCGGTCAGCACGGCGGCGCCGGTCAGGACACAACGCGCTGCGCTCTGGCCCGCGGTGACGGCCAGCGCGGACATCAGGACGGTGACCGCCACGACAGGCCCGGGGTGGCACGACCCGGCCAGGCCGGCCACCCGGCCGGCCCAACTCACGGGCGGGCCGTCGGCCGTCGACTGCTCAGGAGTGCCCACCCGCCGATCGTAGGCGCGCTGCCCCACTCGCTCGGCGCACCGCGCCCCCGGGACGAGCCGCCGGACGGGCGATCAAGGGTGTCGAAACCCCGGACCGGGGAACACGTGCAAAGCAAGTCAGCCCGATGCAGGAGCCCAGACGGGAACCGTATGACCCGGATCGCAGCTGTCCACGGTGCCCTCGCACCGCACCGTCGCACCCAGCACGAGATCACGGACATGGTGGCCCGCACCTGCCTGCCCGCGAACACCGACCGCCGGGTCCTGGACCGGCTGCACCGCAGTGCGAAGGTCGGCTCGCGCCATATGACGCTGCCGCTCGAACGGTACGGGGAACTGGACGGGTTCGGCGCCTCCAACGATGTCTTCATCGCCGCCGCCACCGACCTGGGCGCCCAGGCCGTCCGGGGCGCGTTGCACGCCGCCGGTCTGACCGCCGCCGACGTGGACCTGCTGATCTTCACCTCCGTCACCGGCATCGCCACCCCTTCGATCGACGCACGGCTGGTCGGCCGCCTCGGACTGCGGCCGGACGTCAAACGGCTCCCCCTGTTCGGTCTGGGCTGTGCGGGTGGCGCCGCGGGCCTGGCCCGGATGCACGACTACCTGCTGGGCCGGCCCGACCAGATGGCGGTGTTGCTGTCGGTGGAGCTGTGCTCGCTCACCTTCCAGCGCAACGACGCCTCGATGGCCAACCTGGTGGCGACGGGACTGTTCGGCGACGGCGCCGCCGCGGTCGTCGCGTGCGGCGCTGACCGCCCGGACGCGATCGCGGGCCCGACGATCGTGGACACCCGCAGCCACCTGTATCCGGACACCGGGCGCGTCATGGGCTGGGACATCAACAGCACCGGCTTCAAGGTCGTCCTCGACCCGCAGGTCCCCGATGTGGTGCGCCGATACCTCGCCGATGACGTCGAGGGGTTCCTCGGCGACCATGGGATCAAGCCGAAGGACGTGACCGCCTGGGTGTGCCACCCCGGCGGCCCCAAGGTCCTGGAGGCCGTCACCGAGGCCCTCGACCTGCCCGACGACGCACTCGATGTGACCTGGCGTCATCTGGCCGACGTGGGCAATCTGTCCTCGTCATCCGTGCTCCACGTACTGCGCGACACCCTGGCCGCTCGCCGCCCGCCGCCGGGCACGCCGGGTCTGCTGCTGGCGATGGGTCCCGGCTTCGCCTGCGAACTCGTCCTGCTGCGCTGGTAGTTCAGCCCGAATAAGGACGCGAAGGACACGAAGGACACGAAGGACAGTGGACACATGATCTGGTACGGACTTCTGGTGGCCGCCGTCGCCGCCGAGCGCGTCGCCGAACTCGTCGTCGCCCGCCGCAACGAACGGTGGAGCACCGCCCGCGGCGCGACCGAGACCGGGCAGGGCCACTACCCGGCGATGGTCGTCCTCCACACCGGTCTGCTGGCCGGCTGCCTGGCCGAGGTGTGGCTGGCCGACCGGCCCTTCGTCCCCGCCCTGGCATGGCCGATGCTGGCCGTGCTGGTGGGCGCCCAGGCGCTGCGGTGGTGGTGCATCCGTACCCTGGGCCCCCGCTGGAACACCAGGGTGATCGTCGTACCCGGCCTGCCGCTGGTGGCGGGCGGCCCCTACAGGTGGCGGTGGCTGCGGCATCCGAACTATGTGGCCGTCGTCGCCGAGGGCGTGGCCCTGCCACTGATCCACACCGCCTGGCTGACCGCGGCCGTGTTCACGGTGCTCAACGCCGCCCTGCTCACCGTGCGCATCCGCTGCGAGAACCGGGCGCTGGCCGCCGCGACCACGTCGACCGCGGCCGCTCCGGCGTGATCGACGTCCTGGTGGCCGGCGGCGGACCGGCCGGGCTGGCCGCCGCCATTCACGCCGCGCTCGCCGGCCTGGAGACCGTCGTCGTCGAGCCCCGGACCGGGCCCGTCGACAAGGCCTGCGGAGAAGGCGTCATGCCCGGCGGTGTCGCCGCACTGCGAGCACTGGGTGTCGAGGTCACCGGCCGCGAACTGCGCGGCATCCGTTACGTCGACGGCACCGCCCGCGCCGAAGCGCCTTTCCACCGCCATGGCGGGCTGGGGATCCGCCGTACGACACTGCACTCCGCACTGCACCGGCGCGCTCTCGACCTGGGCGTGCGCATGCTGGCGGGCAAGGTCGGCGAGGTGCAGCAGAGCGCGGACACGGTCACCGCCGCGGGCACCACGGCCCGTTGGCTGATCGCCGCCGACGGCCTGCACTCCCCGGTGCGCCGCGGCCTGGGGCTGGAGTTGCCGGGCATCGCCCACGGCCGCTACGGACTGCGCCGGCACTTCCGCGTCGAGCCGTGGACGGACTTCGTGGAGGTCCACTGGTCCGGGCACGGTGAGGCCTATGTGACCCCGGTCGGCGACGACTTGGTGGGCGTCGCGGTCCTCAGCCGCAGCCGTCGCGGATACGACGAGCACCTGGCCGGCTTCCCGGCCCTCCTCGCCTCGCTGCACGGCCCGCCCGCGACGGACGTACGGGGCGCCGGACCGCTGCGGCAGCGGGTGCGACGCAGAACCGCCGGTCGTGTCCTGCTCGTCGGCGACGCCGCGGGCTACCTGGACGCGCTCACCGGTGAGGGCATCGCTCTCGCGCTGGCGACGGCCGGGGCCGCCGTCCGCTGCCTTGCCGCCGGGCGACCGAACGAGTACGAGCGCGCCTGGGCCAGGCTGACCCGACGCCACCGGCTGCTGACCGGGGCCCTGCTGACCGCGAGCCGCCGTCCGGGCACCGCCCGTCTCATCGTCCCCGCGGCGTCCCGGATGCCTTCGGTGTTCTCGGCCGCGGTGCGCGCGCTGCAGTAGGTACCTACCCCGTCCGGGACCGTCGCGCCGAAGGCCGCCGGTGCTCTACCGCATCCTGACGGACCGAACGGCCGACTCCACCGAGGACGCCGAAGTGGAGTCGCCGTCCACCGCGGGGGCGACTGTCTGAACCGCCCCCGACACTCGGCCGAACCACGGCTGACGCCCGAGGTTCCGGGGGCCCGTGTGGGAGGTTTCACGGTTGACCGAGGTCACTGTCGATGTGGGGCAGCGCCGACCCGACCCGGCTGCCCGGTTACCCCGGGCGGCCGCCCGGGCCATTCGGCCGCGACGACCTGCCTACCGTGCTCGTGACTGGGCAGCCACCCCGCGGCGGCCCCGTCGCGCCGATGGACAAACCCGAGGGCGAGGGCAGGACGGCCAGGGTCTGGGCCGTCCTGCCCTCGGTCCGCTCCCGTCACAGACTCCTGCTGCGCCTGCCGTTTCCGTTGTTCTGGGCTGAGGTGACGATCAACTGGTCGATCAGAGCGATCAGTACGTCACGGCACGACTCACGGTCCCGGGCATCGCAGAGGAGCACGGGAGTTCCCTCCGGCAAGGCCAGGGAGTCACGGATCTCGTCCGGGTCGTACGGATGTTTTCCGTGGAAGCCGTTGACGCCGACGACGAACGGGATGTCCCGCCGCTCGAAGAAGTCGATCGCGGCGAAGCTGGACTCCAGCCTGCGTACGTCGATGAGAACCACCGCGCCCAGAGCGCCGATGGCGAGGTCGTTCCACATGAACCAGAACCGCTGCTGCCCGGGCGTGCCGAAGAGGTAGAGGATCAGTTTCTGGCTGAGCGTGATCCGGCCGAAGTCCAGGGCCACGGTGGTGGCGCGCTTCTCCGGGATGCCGTTGAGGTCGTCGACGCCCAGACCGGCCGAGGTCAGCGATTCCTCGGTGCGCAGCGGGACGATCTCACTGACCGACCCGACCATGGTCGTCTTGCCGACGCCGAATCCTCCGGCGATCAGGATCTTTACCGTGTCGGGTGCTTGGGGTGCCGAGGTCCCCTGGATGACGGGGTCAGAGCCGGCCAAGGCCGTCCCTCACTTTCTGCAGCAGGTCCATGTCCGAGGTTCGGGAGATCTGGCGCGGCGCGTGGGCAGTGATCCGGCCCTCCTCCAACAGATCGCACAGCATGATGCAGACCACACTCACCGACAGGTCGAGCTGGGCGGCGAGCTCCGCCACGACGACCGGCTTCGCGCACAGCCGCAGAATCCGCGCGTGCTCGGGTTGCGGCCGGCCGGCCCGGTCGGGCGGCGGGTCCACCGCTGTGACCATCGTGATGAGGGTGAAGTCGGCGCGGCTGGGCCTGGTCCGGCCGCCGGTCAGCGTGAACGGCCGTACCAGGCGGCCCGACGCGTCACCTCCGTTCACCTCACTCGCCGTCGTCAGTGACGGCGATGCCGCCACGAGGCGCCGCGCTGAGGTGCTCGCCGATCTTCTTCACCAGCATGTTCATCTGGTACGCGACCACGCCGACGTCCGCGCCCTGGTTGGTGAGCACCGCGAGGTGGGCGCCGGGGCCGGCCGTGCTGAGTATCAGAAAGCAGTTGGCCATCTCGATGAGCGCCTGTCGCACGGGGCCGCCGTGGAAGTCCATGCTGACGCCCTTGCTGAGGCTCATCAGACCGGACGCCGTCGCTGCCAGCCGCTCGGCGTCGTCGCGCAGGAAGCCCGTTGACCTGCTGACGACCAGTCCGTCCTCGGAGAGCACGACGGCGTGGTTCACTTCGGCGACCCGTTCCACCAGTCCGGTGAGCAGTTGGTCGAGCTGGCTGTGCGTGGCGGGGGCGGGGCGTGTCATTTTTCTGTCCTTCACGAGCGGTCTGCGGGCGGATTCGAGGTGATGGATGCGCCTTCCGGTGCGGCTTCTTCCCCCTGGTCGGCCGTCGTATCCGTGACGTCGTCACGCGCCTGGAGCGTTCCGCGCTGGAACCCGGAGAGGGAGGAGGCCGCGCGCTCGGCACTGAAGTCCTCGAAGGAGTCGTCAGCGGTCGCGACGGACCCGGAGTCCTCCCGCAGCTCGGCGGCCAGACTGGTCTGCGGTACGCGGCGCGGCAGCCGAGAAAGTCCTCCCCCGCTCTCGACTTCGCCCGAGTCCGGGTGGGGCATTCCGGAGGCGGAAGCGGACCGGGAAGCGTCGGCGGCCGTCCTGGCCCGGACGACGGGCTGGGTCTCCAGCGAGCGCTCGTGGGTCTGCCGCTCCGGGCCGGGAGTGCCTGCGGTGGAGCTCTTCGCGGCTGCGGCCGACTCCCGGGCCGGGGAGCCCGCCGAGTCCACCGAAGCCGCCGTGTCCGCGCCTGTGGAAGGGAATTCGCCGGGCTCCCGCACCACGATGTCGTGCGGGATGAGCACAATCGCGGTGGTCCCTCCGTACGGCGAGGAGCGCAGTGTGACGGCGATGCCGTGCCGGGTGGCGAGCCGAGCGATCACGAACATGCCGAGCCGCAGGTCATCGGCCAGCGCCACCACGTCGAACTGCGGGGGCACCGCCAACTGGGCGTTGAACGCCGCGTAGTCCTCCTCGGACATGCCCAGGCCGCGGTCCTCGATCTCGACTGCCAGACCCTTCGCCACCATTCCTGCCCGCATCCCGACCGGGCTGGGCGCGGGAGAGTACACGGTCGCGTTGTCGATCAGTTCGGCCAGCAGATGGATGACGTCCGCCACCGCGGGCGGGGTGAGGAACACCTCCTCGTCGGTGTGCACCTCCACCCGCTGGTACTCGGCTATCTCGCCGATGGCGCTGCGCAGGATGTCGATCAGCGCGACCGGTTCGGTCCAGCTGCGCCGGGGCTGCTCGCCACTGATGATGACGAGGTTCTCCTCGTACCGGCGCAACTGGCTCGCGTTGGAATCGAGTTCGTACAGGCCTTTGAGAATCTGCGGGTCCTGGTGCTCGCGTTCCAGTGTGTCGAGCTTGCTGAGCTGGAGGTTGACCAGGTTCTGGCTCTGCCGGGCGATGCCCAGGATCACCTTCTGGAAGCCGCGTCGGGTGTCGGCGAGCTCCACCGCGGTGTGCACGGCCGTGCGCTGCGCGGTGTTGAACGCCTGTGCCACCTGGCCGAGTTCGTCCGTGCCGTAGTCCAGCGGAGGCGCGGCGGACTCCATGTCGATCTTCTCGCCGCGGTCGAGCCGTGCGACCACGTCGGGCAGCCGTTCCTCCGCCAGGCTGAGGGTCGCGATGCGCAGTCCGCGCAGCCGACGAGAGAGGGACCGGGTGATACGCCACGACATCGCGACGCAGACCAGCAGGGCGACAAGGCCACCGGCGCTCAGCGAGGCCGCTTTGATCAGCAGTCCCTGTGCCTTGTCGTCGCTGCGTTCGAGCAGTGCGGCCGTCTCTTGGCGGATCAGGATCGTGTACTGGTCGGAGACCTTGGCCAGTGCGGTGCTCCAGCGCTTCTCCGCGTCCGGCAGAGTGACCTCCCGGTCATCACTGACGTCGGCCCGGGCTGCGAGCACCTGATCCTCGACGGCCTCCAGGGTCTTCCACTCCGGGCTCTGGAGAATCCGCTCGGTGTCCGTCTTCAAGGTGCCGCGCACTGCGGGCCGGAGCTGGTCCTCGACGAGCCAGCGCCGTACGTTGACCAACTGCGCGAACTGGTCCCACGACTTCTCGTCGAACTGCTGCGACGGCCAGGCCAGACGCAGTTGGGCGTCCTCCTGGGAGACCAACTCCGCCGAGTGTTCAAGGGCGATGAGCGGCCCCGCCTGCGAGGTGAGGTCCCCGTCGTCGACCTGGGAGAGCTCCCCGAAGGCGTGGATCTGGTCGTCGATGATCGAGGTGTACTGGGCAAGCGACTGATCGGCGGTCAGGTTGGTGGGGTTGTCCACCTGGCCCCGGTAGTACTCCAGACTTCCCATCGAGGCGATGACCGAGTACATCCGGTCGGCGATCCGCTTGGGGGCATTCTGGATCGCGTCGGACTGACCGGCCAGTTTGGCGATCTCCTCGTCGGTACGCTTCCGCTGCTCCTCCAGGGCGGTCCGGGAGCTGCCCGGCGACGCCAACAGCACGGCCGACAGACTGCGTTCCTGCTCCAGCGCGAGCGTCGCGTCGGTGCCCATGGCTCCGGTCGACTGGCTCAGCCCGGTCTGGTCCCGCAGCCGCAGCCCCTCGGAGAACATCTGGATCGTCGTCACACCCCACATGGCGGCGAGGGTGACGCTGGGGACCAGAGCCAGCAGGATCAGCGAGAGTCGTATGGAATTGAGACGGCGCCGGGCACCTGTCCGTGGAGACATGGTCGTCCTAGGGCTATCCACAGACGGAAGTTGGCTGCGGAGAGGGGGAGTGGGGGAGCGGGAGCGGGGATGTCAGCGGGGGCGGGGGGTTCGGACGGGCGCGGTGGGTGACCGTGTGTCCGCTGGAGCACCAAGGGGTGCGCAGGATGCTATCCGTACAAGTGACCGTACGCACGGTGAGTACCCGAAACCTTGGTGACGTCGTTACCTGTCGGCGGCGGATCAGCGTGTCCCCTTGGCGGCGAACCCCGCGACCGCGGCGACGTTCTCCTTGGTGACGAACGCCGGACCGGTGAGCACCGGAGCCTCTCCGCCACCGCTGAGATTGCCGTTGGTCTTGTAGAGCCAGACCGAGTCCACGGCGAGATAGCCCTGCAGATAGGGCTGTTGGTCCACCGCGAACTGCACAGTCCCCTGCTGCACGGCCTTGACCAGGTCCGCGTTGACGTCGAAGGTGGCGATCCCGGCCTTGCTGCCGGCCTCCTTCACGGACTGCACCGCCGCGAGCGCGAAACTCGCCGTGTTCGTGACGACTTCGTCGATGCTCGGGTCCTGCTGCACTCTGGCCGCGATGGCCTCGGCCGCCACGTCGGGGTCGGCGCCGTTCACGTAGAGGTTCTCTGTCTCGCCGCCGAATGTCTTCTTCACACCGGCGCAGCGCGCCTCCAGGGCGACGTTGCCC
Organism: Streptomyces sp. NPDC087263; assembly: GCF_044744645.1. Taxonomy (NCBI): domain Bacteria; kingdom Bacillati; phylum Actinomycetota; class Actinomycetes; order Kitasatosporales; family Streptomycetaceae; genus Streptomyces; species Streptomyces sp. NPDC087263. The sequence continues at coordinate 4,793 of NZ_JBIUYT010000003.1, read as the reverse complement.
TGCTCGTGGATGACACACAGCACGTGCTTGACCTTGTAGTCGTCGAGTTTGTCGCCGACGGCCTGGCCCGCGACGCTCTCGTCCTGGCCGAAGTACTCCAGCAGACCCGCCGACTGCCAGGCGTCGATACCGGAGTTGAGGCCGACGACGGGTATGCCGGCCGCCTCGGCCTGGGCGACCGCACTCTTCATCGCGTCCGGCTTGGCCAGGGTCACCGCGATGCCGTCGACCTGGTTGGCGACCGCGTCCCGCACCAGGTCCGCCTGCCCCGCGGCGTCGGGGTCGTTCGTGTACGTCAGGTCGATGTTGTCCTTGGCGGCCGCTGCCTGCGCGCCCTTCTGCACCAGCTCCCAGAACACGTCCCCGGGGGCGCTGTGGGTGATCAGGGCGACCTTGAGCCGGGGGGTGCCCGCCTGGCCTGCCGGGGCGGCGTCGTTGCCGGATTCCGACCCGCCGGAAAGGGAGCAGCCGGCAGCGAGGAGGCAGACGGCGGCGAGGGCGGAGACCAGGGCCGCGCCGCGCGCGGAACGGCCAGAAAGGTGACGTGGGGCAGTCATGTTCATGATGGTGCGGCACCTCGCTGTGCAGCCGGGCAAGCGGATGGGGCGTCAAGTCGGTACGAACGTCGGCGGGATGTGGACCGACTGTCTGACTATCACTGGCCGGAGCAAAGCGTGTGTGACGCCTGGTAGTCAAGTGAGCACCTGCTTAGTAGTGCTTCCTTCAGGTTCGCCGGTCTTCGCTGGTCGGGAGAGCAGGTCGGAGGTATGGGGCTCGGGCAGGTGGCAGGGCTCCGGGGTGAGTCGGCCGAGTTCGTCGCCGAGGCTCGGCCCGTTCCGGAGCTGTTCGGGGTCGCCTGCTCCGACCAATGGAAATGCGATCCTTTTTCACTCCAATGTTTCGGTGGAGTTTCCGTTGCATTCGGGCCGGGAGGCGATGGTCAAGGTTTACACATGACCACTTGTGGGCGTTTGTGACGACGGCGGAGCATTGGCCGGATCGCACCCGTTCACGAACACGCAGGAGCTCCAGGTGGCCGCTGGCCAAGTTACTCCCGAGCCTGCCGACACCTCGGCGGCAGCCCAGACGGAGCGGCAGAAACTGCGCAAGCACTTCGGCCGCTTCGACATCCTTTTCTTCCTCCTCTGCACCATTGTCGGAGTGGATACGATCGGCACCGTGGCCTCGTCCGGTGCCGAGGCTTTCACCTGGCTCATCGTGCTGGCCGTCGTGTTCTTCGTGCCCTCCGCGCTGCTGACCGCCGAACTCGGGGCCACGTTTCCCGACGAGGGCGGTCCCTATATCTGGACCAGCCGGGCCTTCGGCCGACTCGCGGGCGCCGTCAACAACTTCCTTTACTGGATCACCAATCCGGTCTGGCTCGGCGGCACGCTCTCCGTTTCCGCCGTCACGGCGTACACCACCTTCTTCAACGACGGAAAGGACCTGAGCACCCCGGCGTTCTACGCCTTCACCCTCGTGTTCGTGTGGGTGGGCGTGCTCGCCGCGATCCTCTCCTTCGACGTCGGCAAGTGGATTCCCACCGTCGGCGCCTGGAGTCGTTTCCTCCTTCTCGGCCTGTTCACCATCACGGTGGTGGTGTACGGCATCCAGCACGGCCTGCACGGATTCGGGCTCGGCGACTTCTCCCCCAGCTACGTGGGATTCGTCGGCCTGGTGCCCGTCCTGATGTTCAACTACGTCGGTTTCGAGCTGCCCAACACCGCCGGCGACGAGATGACCGACGCCCAGAAGGACGTCCCCTTCGCCATCTTCCGCAGCGCCGCCCTCGCCGTACTGCTCTACGCGCTGCCGATCCTCGGCATCCTGCTCGTCCTGCCGGTCAAGGCGATCACCGGCCTCGGCGGCTTCATCGACGCGATCCGGCAGGTCTTCACCGTGTACGGCGGCCACGTCGCCGCCGACGGCACCGCCACGCTCAGCGGCGCCGGCACCCTGCTCGGGGACCTCGCCGCGATCATGTTCATCCTCACCGTGCTGTCCTCCGGCGTCACCTGGGTCATGGGCTCCGACCGTGCCCTTGCCGTCTCCGGCTACGACGGTGCCGCGCCCCGCTTCCTCGGCGTCATCTCCAGCCGGTTCGGCACGCCGGTACGGGTCAACATCCTCAGCGGGCTGGTCTCCACCGTCGTCCTGATCCTGGCCCACGAACTGACCAACGGCAGCGCAGCCAAGCTCTTCGGCGCCGTCCTCGGCCTCGCCGTCTCCACCACTCTCGTCAGCTACCTGGGCATTTTCCCGGCGCTCGCAGTACTGCGTCGTAAGGCCCCGGAGGTCCCTCGCCCCTACAAGGCGCCCTTCCCGCGCACCATCAGCGTGGTGCTCACCCTGCTGATCCTGTTCGCCAGCGTGCAACTGGTCGCCCCCGGACTCGGCGACCACTGGTTCGGCTCCGACTACGCACCGGACGGCTGGAGCTACGACGAGCGCTGGAAGTACCTGCTGACGGAGGCCGTCCCGCTCATCGGGTTCATGCTCCTCGGCGTGCTCTTCTGGGCGCTGGGCAAACCCACCCGCACTGCGTCTGCCGCCAAGGAGTGGGACGCGGGATGTCGATGAGCGGTTTGCGACTGAGCGAGTGAGCCATGCGGCCGGGCCCAACCATCAGGGGCGTCCATGGATGTCGCGCGGTTCCGCACCCGCCAGGCCCGCACCAGCAGGAAGAGTCCGATCAGCGCAACCACCACGCCAAGCGCTGCGTACTGGCCGTGGCCGGACATGGCCGAGCCGCTCATGGCTCCGACGCCCTGCGCGATCCAGACCGCGCCGAGTATGACGAGGATGAAGCGGGACCGAACGAAACGGTACCGAACGGCACTGGCACCTTTCCGAATTCTTACGCGCGGTTCGCAGGCACCCGTGAGCGGAGATCCACTCGTACGATCCAAGAAGCGGCGAGGTACTGGCAGTTCGGGCCTTCGGGCCGGAGCGCCGCTTTCAGCACATTCTTTTTCCTCCTACACGTGGAGTCATTTCTCATGCCATCAGCAAGCGGGCCGCGTTGATGACGGGGCCCATCGTCGCGGCCGCGGTGAGCGGCGGTGCGGCAGCCGGTCAGGCATCCGGCAGACCGACCACGGACGCACCTGCGGTCACAACGCCGATCCCGCCCCAGCTGCAAGTACCTGACGGCAACAAGAAGATCGCCGTGCTCGACGCGCAGGGCGTACAGACCTACGCGTGCACCAACGGTGCCTGGACATTCGTCGAGCCGGCCGCCACGCTGTCGGACTCCCGGGACAGTCGCCACCGCCCGATCGCCCTTCACTCGCGAGGCCCGGTGTGGGTCTCCACGGTGCGCGGCAGTGCGGTCAACGCCTCCGCCGTGCCCGGCGGGAGCGTTCCCAGCGACAACGCCGTCCCGCAACTGCTGCTCCAGGCAACGGCCACCTCGTCCACCAGGTGTGCAACGATCACGAATGCGATGATGGGCCCATGGCACAGGCACCGCAGGACTCCTCAGTCACCGCGGACGGCATGACCGCGGCACAGGCCGTCGACCGGATCGAAGCCGCAGCACACCCACGCCCGCATGATCGCCGCCTGCACGCCCGCGGAGCCGTCTACGACGCACGCTTCGTGCCCAGCGGGCAGATCACGCAGTGGACGACCGCCACCCCTCTCACCGCCGAGTCCGAGGCGGTCGTCCGCTTCTCCAACGGCTCGGGCCGCTTCGACGCCGACGACCGGGTACGCGGCGTACGCGGAATGGCGGTGAAGTTCCTCAATGCCGACAAGGGCATCATGGATCTGGTGGCCGCGACCTTCCGGGTCTTCCCCAGCCACAATCCCGAAGGATTCATCGACCTGGTCGAGGCGTTGGGCAAGGCGGGTACGGAAGGCGGATTCGCCGACCGCGCCAAGGGCAAACTGGCCGCGGCCGGCAAGTTCGCCACCGTCCTCGCCCAACACCCGGAAAGCCGGGGGGCGTTGAAGTCCTTCGCCGGCCAGCAGGCACCCTCCAGTTTCGCCACCGCCCGCTACGACGGCCTGCACGCCTTCGTCCTGGTGGACGGGTCGGGTGAGCGCCGCCCCTTCCGCTACCGCCTCGTGCCCCAACTGGGCGAAATCGAACTGGATCCGGCGCACGCCGAGACGCTGGCCCCGGACTTCCTCGTCGGCGACCTCGACTCCCGACTCGAAACCGGACCCGTCACCTTCACCGTGGTGTTCCAGTTCGCGGAATCGGGCGACCCGACCCACGACCCCTCACAGGCGTGGCCAGAGCACCGGCCGCTGATTCCAGCCGGGCATCTGCAAGTGACGGCCCGCTCGGCACGGGAGGAACACTGGCACCAGCAGGTGTTCGACCCCACCCGTCTCGCCCCCGGCGTGGAACCCTCCGACGACACCATGCTGGCCTTCCGCCGCCACGCCTACTCCGTCTCGGCCGAGCGCCGACTCGCGCCCTGACTCCACGATCAGGTCTGCCGGATGCCCACAGGGCTTACCCCCGAAGAAGGCGAGAAATCACCTGCTTCGCGGACCTGCCGGCGCCCTTCGAGCTAAGCAGGGCGACGGCCGACGCGCACCGACCACACCCGCTTCCTGGTGGAGGACAAGGAGACGCGCTAGGCGCTCACCGTGAAGAAGAACCAGGCCGGCCTGTTCGAGCGGCTTCGCCTGCGGTGGCGCACGACGAGAGAGGCGGGTGCGCCGATACTGCGGTGGGGGGGGGGGCGGGGGCCCCCCCCCCCCCCCCCACAACCCCCCCCCCCCCCCCCCCCCCCCCCCCCCCCCCCGCCCCCCCCCCCCACAACACCCCCCACAAC
>NZ_JBIUYT010000002.1:0-922253 GCF_044744645.1 Streptomyces sp. NPDC087263 | reverse complement strand
TCCGGCGTTTGAGGACGAGGCCGTTCAGGCCGATGCGGGGGTCTGGGGGCGGCAGCCCCCAGGAACAAGGGACGGGCAGGGGCGGAGGGGGCGAAAAAACCACTGCGGGGCCACCCCCCTCAGAACCCCTGTTCGCCGCATCAATGTCCCTAAATGATGTGATTTTACCTAGCCTGGAGTGATGGGTGAGGACAGACGGCTGAGGGCCGTGGTGGAGCTGGCGCAGGGAATGGCGGCGGCGCACACCCCGAGCGAGTCCTGGCGGGCGGCGGCCGTCGGGGTCTGTCACGCGCTCTCGGGGAGCTTCGCGGCACTCTCGGTGTGGGAGCGGGAGCTCGGCCGGCTGCGGGTCCTGGTGAACGTGGGGGAGCGGGTGGAGGGCGAGGAGGAGTTCCCGGACGAGGAGGCCTACCCGGTGCACCAGTTCCCGGAGATCACCGAGTTCCTGCACGAGCGATGGGCCGGCGGCGGCGAGCCCGACGCCTGGGTCGAGACCGCGGAGGGCCCGGCCGGGGGCCACGCCGGTTACTGCCATCAGCGCGTCGCCGCCCTGCGCCGCCGAGGCCGCGGCTGCTGCGTCGTCGCCCCGATCGTGCTGCACGGCCGCGCCTGGGGCGAGCTGTATGTGGCCCGCCCGGCGGGAGCCCCGGTCTTCGACCGGGCCGACGCCGACTTCGCGACCGTACTGGCCTCGGTCGTCGCGGCCGGGATCGCGCAGACCGAGCGGCTGGAGGAGGCCAGGCGGCTGGCGTTCACGGACGCCCTCACCGGTCTCGCCAACCGCCGCGCCGTCGACGTACGGCTCGACGAGGCCGTCGACCGTCACAAGGAGGACGAGTCGGTCGTGGTCAGCCTCGTCGTCTGTGATCTCAACGGGCTCAAGCGGGTCAACGACACCCGCGGGCACGCGGTCGGCGACCGGCTCCTCGAACGGTTCGGGTCCGTGCTCTCCCTGTGCGGCGCGATGCTCCCGGGCACCCTCACGGCCCGGCTCGGCGGTGACGAGTTCTGTCTGCTCGCGGTAGGCCCGGCCGCCGACGAGGTGGTCCGCGTCGCCGACGAACTCTGCCGCCGCGCCGCCGAGTTGGAGCTCGGCGAGGGTGTGGCCTGCGGGGTCGCCTCGACCCAGGACCCGATCGGGCCGGTGCGCTCGGCCCGGCGACTGTTCCGGCTGGCCGACGCCGCCCAGTACCGCGCGAAGGCCGTACGGGCGGCGAAACCCGTGGTCGCCGGGCGCGAAGGCCCCGACGACCCGGTCGTACGCCTCGCCGACGCCCCGTCGAAGGAAGGGACGGGGGAGCGGCGCCGCTTCCGGGGGCGCCCTTGAGCGTGCAGCTCTGGACGCCCCCAGTGACGTACATCCAAGTAAGGGGTCAACCCGGCACCCACTAGTGACATCATAGAATTCACTGCGTACGCTCCTGAATATGGATATGCACACTGTGGTGGTGGGGACGTCCGGGGTGACCGCGTCCGACGTTCTCGCCGTGGCGCGCGCCGGCGCCCGGATCGAGCTCTCCGGCGAGGCGGTGGCGGCCCTCGCCGCGGCCCGCAAGATCGTCGACGCGCTGGCCGCCAGGCCGGAGCCCGTCTACGGCGTCTCCACCGGGTTCGGCGCCCTCGCGAGCCGGCACATCAGCCCGGAACTCCGCGCCCAGCTGCAGCGCAACATCGTCCGCTCGCACGCCGCCGGGATGGGTCCGCGCGTCGAGCGCGAGGTCGTCAGGGCGCTGATGTTCCTGCGGCTCAAGACCCTCTGCTCGGGGCACACGGGCGTGCGGCCCGAGGTCGCGCAGACCATGGCCGACATCCTGAACGCCGGTATCACCCCGGTCGTCCACGAGTTCGGCTCGCTCGGCTGCTCCGGCGACCTGGCCCCGCTGTCCCACTGCGCCCTGACCCTCATGGGCGAGGGCGACGCGGAGGGTCCTGACGGTGTCGTACGGCCCGCCGGCGAGCTGCTCGCCGAGGCCGGCATCACCCCCGTCGAACTGCGCGAGAAGGAAGGCCTCGCCCTCCTGAACGGCACCGACGGCATGCTCGGCATGCTGGTCATGGCCCTCGCCGACCTGGAGACCCTCTACAAGTCGGCCGACGTGACGGCCGCCCTGTCGCTGGAAGCCCTGCTCGGTACCGACAAGGTCCTCGCCCCCGAGCTGCACGCCATCCGCCCGCACCCCGGGCAGAGCGCCGCGGCCGCCAACATGCTGGCCGTACTGAAGGGTTCGGAGCTCACCGGGCATCACCAGGACGGCGCCCCGCGCGTCCAGGACGCCTACTCCGTGCGCTGCGCCCCACAGGTCGCCGGCGCCGGACGCGACACCCTCGCCCACGCCCGCACGGTCGCCGAGCGCGAGCTGGCCTCCGCCGTCGACAACCCCGTCGTACTCCCCGACGGCCGGGTGGAGTCGAACGGCAACTTCCACGGCGCCCCGGTCGCCTACGTCCTGGACTTCCTCGCCATCGCCGCCGCCGACCTCGGCTCCATCGCCGAGCGGCGCACCGACCGGCTGCTCGACAAGAACCGCTCGCACGGACTGCCGCCGTTCCTCGCGGACGACGCCGGCGTCGACTCGGGCCTGATGATCGCCCAGTACACGCAGGCCGCCCTGGTGAGCGAGATGAAGCGGCTCGCCGTACCGGCGTCCGCGGACTCCATCCCGTCCTCCGCGATGCAGGAGGACCACGTGTCGATGGGCTGGTCCGCCGCGCGCAAGCTGCGCACCGCCGTCGACAACCTCACCCGCATCGTCGCCATCGAGCTGTACGCCGCCACGCGCGCCATCGAGCTCCGCGAGGGCCTTGTTCCGGCCCCGGCCTCGCAGGCGGTCATCGACGCCGTCCGCGCGGCCGGCGTCCAGGGCCCCGGTCCCGACCGCTTCCTCGCACCGGACCTGGCGGCGGCGGACGCGTTCGTGCGCGCCGGGCAGGTGGTCGCGGCGGTGGAGCCGGTGACGGGTCCGCTGGCCTGACGGATCGGAGTCCTGCGTGGCGGGGGCCGCCGTCGGCTGTACGGTGGTCCTCGTCACGTCCGGGCCCTTCGGGGGCCGGAGGCGATCACAGGTGTGCTACTGTCACATTGATACGTTTTTGGTACCCATTTACTTTGTGCGCCTGATCGGAATCTTCCGCAGGCGCGTTTTGTTTTACCGGCATCTCCGGCTTTTCCCGGTGCATCTCCGGATGGGGGCCCCTACCTATTCAGGAGAGAAACATGGCAACAGGCACCGTGAAGTGGTTCAACGCGGAAAAGGGCTTCGGCTTCATCGAGCAGGACGGCGGCGGCCCCGACGTCTTCGCTCACTACTCCAACATCGCCAGCTCCGGCTTCCGTGAGCTGCTGGAGGGCCAGAAGGTCTCGTTCGACGTCGCGCAGGGCCAGAAGGGCCTGCAGGCGGAGAACATCGTTCCCGCCTAAATCAGGCGAAGCGCTTTTCCAGAGCCGGGGCCCCGCACTTCGGGTGCGGGCCCCGGCTCGCGCTGTGCGCGTGTGCTGTCCGTGTGGCCCAGGAAGGAAATCCAGATCCAGCATGACTCGATCCGAACGTCCCGTCCGTAAGAGGCCGGCGAACGCACGCGGTACCCAGCCCCAGACCGGCGCTGCCTCCGCTCCCGCGAGGAACGCGGGCCGGGGCGCCGGTAACAAGGGCGGGGCCCGCAAGACCGCGCCGCCGCCGCAGGAGTTCTCGCTGCCCGAGAGCATCACGCCCGCGCTGCCCGCCGTCGAGTCCTTCGACGCGCTGGACATGCCGGCCGCGCTGACCAAGACCCTGACGGCCCAGGGTGTCACCGAGCCCTTCCCGATCCAGGGCGCCACCCTGCCCAACGCCCTTGCCGGGCGCGACGTGCTCGGCCGCGGCCGCACCGGCTCCGGCAAGACGCTCGCCTTCGGCCTCGCCCTGCTGGCGCGCACCGCGGGCCGCCGGGCCGAGAGCAAGGCGCCGCTCGCGCTGGTGCTCGTCCCCACCCGTGAGCTCGCGCAGCAGGTCAACGACGCGCTGACGCCGTACGCGACCGCGGTGAACCTCCGTATCGTGACGGCCGTCGGCGGTATGTCGATCGGCCGCCAGTCCGGGACGCTGCGGCGCGGCGCCGAGGTGCTGGTGGCCACCCCCGGGCGGCTCAAGGACCTCATCGAGCGGGGCGACTGCACGCTCGGTCAGGTCTCCATCACCGTCCTCGACGAGGCCGACCAGATGGCCGACATGGGCTTCATGCCGCAGGTCACGGCGCTGCTCAAGCAGGTCGAGCCGGGCGGTCAGCGGCTGCTCTTCTCGGCGACGCTCGACAAGAACATCGACCGGCTGGTCAAGATGTTCCTCACCGACCCCGTCGTGCACTCCGTGGACCCGTCGGCGGGCACGGTGACCACCATGGAGCACCACGTGCTGCATGTCGCCGACGAGACCGACAAGAAGGCCGTGGCGATGCGGATCGCGGCGCGTGAGGGCCGGGTGATCCTCTTCGTGGACACCAAGCGCGGCGCCGACCGGTTCACCAAGCGGTTGCTGGCCAGCGGTGTCCGGGCGTCCGCGCTGCACGGCGGGCGCAGCCAGCCGCAGCGCAACCGCACCCTGGACCAGTTCAAGACCGGTCAGGTCACCGTGCTGGTCGCCACCAACGTGGCCGCCCGCGGTATCCACATCGACGACCTCGACCTCGTGGTCAACGTCGACCCGCCGGCCGACCACAAGGACTACCTGCACCGCGGCGGCCGTACCGCCCGTGCCGGTGAGTCCGGCAGCGTCGTCACGCTGGTGCTTCCCGAGCAGAAGCGCGAGATGACCCGTCTGATGGCCGACGCAGGCATCAACCCGCGCATCGCCCGCGTCAAGTCCGGCGACGAGGAGCTGGCCCGTATCACCGGCGCCCGCGAGCCCTCCGGGGTCCCCGTGGTCGTCGAGGTGCCCCAGGTCGCCGAGCAGCCGAAGCGGCCCAAGTCCCGTCCCCGGGTGGGCGGCGGAGCCCGTCGCCCCCAGGGCACGGGTACTCGCACACAGGGCACGGGTACCCGCACGCAGAGCGGGGGTTCGGGTTCCGGTGCCGAGTCGCAGGGCCGTCAGCCCCAGCAGCGCTCCGGCGGCCGTCGCACCGAGAACGGTGGCGCCGCGGGTGCGAGCCGTGCGGGCGGCCGTGGCCGTGCCCCGCAGCGCCGCACGGAACGCGGCGGCGAGGGCGGCGGAGGCCGCCGCGCGGCGTAAGTAAGAAGGCGTACGGCTGAGGGGGTGTCGTGCGGGCCGATCCGGCTCGCACAACACCCCCTCAGTTTTTGCCGGAAGCGGGCCTCAGTCGTGTACCTCGCCGAAGAAGCCCGGGTCGACCGAGTCGAGCTTGAAGGCGGAGCTGCGGTGGAGGTCGAGGATTTCGGCGAGGGGGACCGGGCGGCGGCTGGTGGCCGAGAGGTCGCGGCGCGCGTCGGCGGACCAGAGGAACGGGAAGACGGAGAGGCCCTGGACGCCGGTCAGGGCGCCGGACTCGCCCCGCCAGCCAGGCCAGCGCAGGGTGTCGTAGAACTGGTCCATACCGCCGGTCAGGAGCCAGTTGAGCCAGGCTCCGTGGCCCACTTCGAGGGACTCCCAGCGCAGCGAGTCCGGCGCGAAGTAGATCATCTCGCCGGGCCGGCCGGGGCGGCCGTCGGCTTCGGGGTCGGGGCCGTTCAGGACGAAGACGCCGCCCAGGACGTCATGGCCGACGACAAGCCCGCCCTCCGGCCGCCACGCCGGATCGAAGCGGGCGGGGAAGTCGTTGACCTCGGCGAGGCCGGGCGGGCCCGTGGGCGTCTCCTCGCCCGGACTGCCGTAGATGCGCAGCCATCCGCTGTCCAGCACCACTCCGCCGCAGTTCAGCGCCAGAGCGCCCAGCCAGGACCTGGCCGTGACCTGTAACTGGAGCAGGGTTCCGCGGCCCTGCGCGGGGTCCACCGGGAGCACTTCCAGTGACACCGAGCTCGTGGTGGAGAGCTTCTCGGAGAGGAGTGGCCACGCGGGCTCCTCGACATCGGTCAGCTCGGTCAGGTCTCGCATGGGTTCCCCGTCGGGTCCGGGCGCCGCAGCACCGCGCTCAGTAGGCCGCCGTGCGCTCCCGGCGCACCGAGTAGGTCACGAACCCGGCGCCGAGGCCGAGGCAGAGGGTGCCGACGACGACGTACGGCGTCGTGTCGACGCTTCCGGTGTCGGCCAGCCGGGTCGGTTCGCCGCCCAGCTGGGACTCCGGCTCCGACCCCGTGGAGGTCCCGTCCACGGTGGTCGTGGTGGTCGGACCGGCCGACGGACTGGCCGGTGCACTGGTTGACGTCGAGACGGGCTCGACGGGCTCGTCCTGGGTCGCGTTGGCGGACGGGACGAACCACAGGGCCCCCAGGAGGGTCCCCGCGGCAGTGGCGGTCAGCAACGATCGACGTGCGGCGGACACGAAATATCGATCCCCTTGTGGCGCTGGCGAATTGGCCGTGTGGACCGATGCTAATGAAAGGCGCGGGTCGTGGGAAAGTCGCGGAACCTGTGGGTCGTACGCTCCGTCTCATGAGTACTCCTGAGACAGCACAGTTTGTCCGGCTTCGGGTCGAACTGGTGCTTGAAGTCGATGACGCCGACGCCGTCGCCAAGGCCGCGCTGCGGCGGATCGCCGAGGACACGGCCATGCCGGCCGACGAGCGGGCGCACGCCGAGAACGCAGTGACGGAAGACACTGCGGAGGCCCTCGCCTATCTCGTCGACCCGTTCGACCTGGTCAGCGAGGTGCCCGGGATCGAACTCGCCCAGGCTTCCTGGAGCAGCGAGCCGATCGACTACGATCCCGATTCGCCGGATTGGGACCTCGACGAGGATGATGACGCCGAGGACGACGGGGAAGTCGGCGTCGGCTGAAGCTTCTTGGGGAAATCGTGACCCCGGGCGGCAACCGCCGTCCGGGGTTTTCTCGTCTCAGGAGACCGTGGGAGTCGCACGGGTCACCTCCGTGCCACCCGCCTCGGACGTGGTGTGCCCCACACATCCACCGGATGTGGAACGGGATGAACCGGCCGTAGCGTTGAAAGTTCTTACGGGGCTCTCACGGTTTTTTGGGTATTCGGCAACGATGGAGAAGCGTGTGATGACGGATGGTAAGCGGCGCAGGGGCCTGATGGTCGCCTCCGCACTGCTCGGCGGGGTACTGACGCTCTCTGCGTGCAGCGGGAGTGGCGACAGCGCGGGCGGTGACGGCGGCCAGAGCAACAGTGCGCAGGCCAGCGCCGACGCGGCAGCCGCCAAGAAGACCTCCGAGGCCTCGATCACGATCACGCCCAAGGACGGCTCCGACAACGCCTCCATCAACAACGCGGCCAAGGTCACCGTGAGCAAGGGCACGCTCACGGAGGTCACCATGGAGACCGCGGACGGCACCGCCGTCGCCGGGGAGATATCCGCGGACAAGGCGAGCTGGGCGCCCACCGGTCAGCTGGAGCGCTCCACCACGTACAAGGTGACGGCCGCGGCCACGGACTCCGAGGGCCGCGTCGCCCACGAGAACGGATCGTTCACCACGGTCTCCCCGGCCAACAGCTTCATCGGCAACTTCACGCCGGAGGACGGCTCCACCGTCGGTGTCGGCATGCCGGTCTCGATCAACTTCGACAAGGCGATCACGAACAAGCCCGAGGTGCAGAAGGGGATCACCGTCTCCTCCAGCAGCGGCCAGGAGGTCGTCGGTCACTGGTTCAGCGCCAACCGCCTGGACTTCCGCCCCGAGGACTACTGGACCGGCGGCTCCACCGTCACCCTCAAGCTGAACCTCGACGGCGTCGAGGGCGCGAGCGGTGTGTTCGGTGTGCAGCAGAAGACGGTCACGTTCAAGATCGGCCGTAACCAGGTCTCGATCGTCGACGCCAAGACCAAGACCATGAAGGTCACGCAGGACGGCAAGACGATCAAGACCATCCCGATCTCCGCCGGTTCGCCCGAGAACAAGACGTACCAGGGCGTCATGGTGATGTCCGAGAAGTTCAAGGAGACGCGCATGAACGGCGCGACCGTGGGCTTCACGGACGACGACGGCAAGGGCGAGTACGACATCAAGGACGTGCCGCACGCCATCCGCCTGTCGGCCTCCGGCACCTTCATCCACGGCAACTACTGGGGCGCCAAGTCCGTCTTCGGCAGCGTCAACACCAGCCACGGCTGCGTGGGCCTGTCGGACACCAAGGGCGCGAACGACCCGAACACGACTGCCGCCTGGTTCTACAACCACTCGATGATCGGCGACGTGGTGGTCGTCCAGAACACCGGCGACAAGACCATCGCCCCGGACAACGGCCTCAACGGCTGGAACCTGGACTGGGCTGCCTGGAAGGCCGGTTCGGCCGCCTAGTACCCGGTGCCCCGCTTCATTCGAAGGCCCGCGCCCGCCTGGGTGCGGGCCTTCGTGCTGGGCTCCCGCACAGGCTTGCTCGGTGGCGCACAGGTGAAATCGTGCTCCGCCACAGCCTTCTCATCATTCTCTTATCTCGGCCTTATGCCTTCATCACGAGCCGTACCTAGCTTTCGGCCATGTTCTTCACCTACCTGAGGCGCGAACTGCGCCGCCGCAGAAAGGCGGCCCTCGTCGTCGCCTCCGGGCTCGCCCTGGGCATCGCCCTGGTCATCGTGGTCAGCTCCGTGTCCTCGGGCATGGAGAAGGCCCAGGGCAAGGTCCTCCAGTCGCTGTACGGACTGGGTACGGACATGACGGTCACCAAGGCCGCCGCGGCCCAGACGGACACCAGCCAGCGCCCGCGCTTCAACTTCGACGCGAACGACGGCGGCTCCGAGCAGAGCAGCGACCGTGTGATGGTCCAGGGCTTCCAGACCCTGGCCTCCAGCACCGTCACCAAGGTCGACTCCCAGGCGGGCGTCGCGGACTCCGTCGGAGGGCTGAGCCTCCAGGTCATCAAGGTCAACGGCCAGTTCCAGCAGGGCCAGTTCCAGCAGGACGAGGGCGCGTCGGCCGCCCCGGGCGGCCGTGGGGGCGGCACCGGTGCGCCGCAGGGCCGTGTCGAGGGTGGTGGCGCCGAGTTCGACGTCAACCAGTACACCGTCTACGGCACCGACGTCACCAAGCCGGAGCTCGGCCCGCTGACCTCCTCGAAGATCACCAGCGGCCGTACGTTCACGACGTCCGAGACGGATGCCAAGGTCGTCGTCGTCGACGCGGCGTACGCCAAGGAGAAGAAGCTCGCCCTCAACGGCACGGTCACCATCAAGAGCGTCAAGTACAAGGTCATCGGCATAGCGACGCCCGACAGCGGTGACGCGGCGGCCAACCTGTACATCCCGCTCAAGCAGGCGCAGACGCTCAGCGACTCCAAGGACAAGGTCACCACGATCTACGTCAAGGCGTCCGACTCGCAGCAGATCGACAGCGTCAAGAGCACCATCCAGAAGAACATCTCGGGTACGACGGTCACCACCTCCGCCGACCTCGCGAGCACCGTCTCCGGTTCCCTGTCGACCGCCTCCGACCTCGCCTCGAACGTGGGCAAGTGGCTGTCCATCGCGGTGCTCATCGCCGCGTTCCTGGTCGCCGGCCTGCTCACCTCCTCGGCCGTCTCCCGGCGTGTGCGCGAGTTCGGCACCCTGAAGGCGCTCGGCTGGAAGTCGGGCCGGGTGACCCGCCAGGTGGTCGGTGAGGCCATCGTCAACGGTCTGGTCGGCGGCGTGCTCGGTATCGCACTCGGCCTCGCGGGCGCGTTCGTCGTGACCGAGATCAGCCCCACCCTCCAGGCGGAGGTGGGGAGTTCGGGCGGTGCGGCGGCCGGTCCCGGCGGCGGTGGCGGCTTCGGGGGCGGCGGTGGTGGTGGTGGCTTCGGCGCCGCCCGGCAGACCGCGTCCCAGGCCCTCGACGTCGCACTCACCGCTCCTGTCAGCGTCAACACCATCGTCGTCGCGGTCGTCCTCGCCGTCGCCGGCGGTCTGATCGCCGGCGCCTTCGGTGGCTGGCGTGCCTCCCGGCTGCGTCCCGCGGACGCGCTGCGCCGCGTCGAGTAGTCCGGCCCCCGCACGGCTCACGCTCTCGCGGCCAACCCCCTTACGTACAACCAGGAGTTGTTCCATGTACGAACTCAGAGGCGTCATCAAGCGCTATGCGCGGGGCAAGGACACGATCAACGCCCTCGCCGGTGTCGACCTGACCATCGCGGACGGCGACCGGCTGGTCATCCAGGGCCCCACCGGAGGCGGAAAGTCCACCCTTCTCCAGATGCTCGGCGGGCTCGACCGGCCCACCGAGGGCAGCGTCGAGCTCGACGGCATTGACATGGCGAAGCTGTCCGAGGCGAAGCTCACCAAGGTGCGTGCCGAGAACATCGGTTTCGTCTTCCAGAGCTTCAACCTGATTCCCACGCTCACCGCGCAGGAGAACGTGGAGACCGCTCTCGTACCCCTCGGGGTGAAGGCGAAGGAGCGGCGGCAGCGGGCCGCCGACGCACTGGCGTCGGTGGGCCTGGATGAGCGGCTCGGGCATCTGCCCGCCGAGCTGTCCGGCGGTCAGCAGCAGCGCGTCGCGATCGCCCGCGCGCTGGTCAAGCAGCCGAAGGTACTGCTCGCCGACGAACCGACCGGCAACCTCGACGAGTCGATGCGCGACGAGATCATGGACGTACTGGAAACCATGTGGAAGGAGCACGGGCTCACTTTCATCATGGTCACGCACGACTCCTCTATCGCGAAAAAGGCCCCGCGAGTTGCGACGATCCGCAAGGGCAAGCTAACCGTCAAGGAGAACGCGGGGGCGTAGAGGAGCACAGAAGAGGGGCTTCGGGAGTGCGGCGGAAGATGGCGGTCAACTTCCCACCTGTGTCCCGCTATTGAGAAGCCGATCACCCCCCGGGCATACTTACGTATTCCGGGGGGTGCGCGTATGCGCGTGCGGAACTTCCTCCGGCCGGATGAATGGGGATTCGTCCGGATCTCATCTCAGGGGGAGTTTTGCGCAGACAAGTGAAAAAAGCGTGCCTGGCGACGGTCGCCACGGCGGCCGCTGTGGCCCTGGCGGCGGGAATGACCACCCCGGCGTCGGCGGAGTACGCGAGTGGCACAACTGCCACGGGGCATTCCAAGCAGGCCGCGCTCACGGCCAAGCACTACATCACGCTGATCACCGGTGACCGGGTGGCCGTCGACGCCAAGGGCCGTGTCGTCGGCGTCGAGCGTGCCAAGGGCCGCGAGAACATGCCCGTCCGGACCCGCGAGGCCGACGGCCACACCTTCGTGGTGCCGGCCGACGCGCAGCGTCTGATAGCCACCGGCAAGATCGACCAGCGGCTCTTCGACGTCACCGAGCTGAACACGGCGGCGTCCCTCAAGTCCCAGAAGCAGGGACTGAAGGTGATCGTCGGCTACAAGGGCACGGCGACGGCGGCCAAGGGCGACGTCCGTGACGCGGGCACCGTCCGCAGGACCCTCAAGTCCCTGAACGCGGACGCCGTGCTGACGCCCGAGCAGGACGCCACCGAGCTGTGGGACGCGGTCACCGAGGACGGCGGCACCGCTTCCGGCGTCGCGAACGTCTGGCTGGACGGCGTGCGCGAGGTCAGCCTCGACAAGTCCGTACCGCAGATCGGCGCTCCCAAGGCGTGGGCCGCCGGTTACGACGGCACGGGCGTCAAGATCGCCGTCCTGGACACCGGAGTCGACGCGACCCACCCGGACCTCGCGGGCCAGGTGGCCGAGTCCAAGAACTTCTCCACCTCGCCCGACGCGACCGACAAGTACGGCCACGGCACGCATGTCGCGTCGATCGCGGCCGGCACGGGCGCCAAGTCGAACGGCAAGTACAAGGGTGTCGCGCCCGGCGCGAAGATCCTCAACGGCAAGGTCCTCAGCGACCAGGGCTACGGCGAGGACTCCGGCATCCTCGCCGGCATGGAGTGGGCGGCCGAGCAGGGCGCCGACATCGTGAACCTCAGCCTGGGCGGCGGGGACACCCCCGAGATCGACCCGCTCGAGGCCGAGGTCAACAAGCTGTCCGAGGAGAAGGGCATCCTCTTCGCCATCGCCGCCGGCAACGACGGCCCCGGCGAGCAGACCGTCGGCTCCCCGGGCAGCGCGGCCGACGCGCTGACCGTCGGCGCCGTGGACGGCAGCGACAAGCTGGCGTCCTTCTCCAGCCGCGGCCCCGGCCTGGACGGTGCGATCAAGCCGGAGGTCACGGCCCCCGGCGTGGACATCACGGCGGCCTCGGCCGCGGGCAGCGTCATAGCCAAGGAGGTCGGCGAGAACCCGGCCGGCTACGTGACCATCTCGGGTACGTCGATGGCGACCCCGCATGTCGCGGGCGCGGCGGCGATCCTCAAGCAGCAGCACCCGGACTGGACGTTCACCGAGCTCAAGGGTGCGCTGACCGGCTCCGCGAAGGGCGGCGCGTACACGCCGTTCCAGCAGGGTTCGGGCCGGATCCAGGTCGACAAGGCCATCCAGCAGACCGTGATCGCCGAGACCTCGTCGGTGAGCTTCGGCATCCAGCAGTGGCCGCACACCGACGACACCCCGGTGACCAAGCAGGTCACCTACCGCAACTTCGGCACGGCCGACGTCACCCTGAACCTCGCGGCGACGGCGACCAACCCGAGCGGCCAGGCGGCTCCGGCGGGCTTCTTCACGCTCGGCGCGAAGACGGTCACCGTCCCGGCGGGCGGCACGGCCTCCGTCGACCTGACGGTCAACACGAAGCTGGGCGGCACCACGGACGGCGGCTACTCGTCGTACGTGACGGCGACCGGTGGCGGCCAGACCGTGCGCACGGCGGCGGCGGTGCAGCGCGAGGTGGAGTCCTACGACGTCACCGTGAACTACCTCACGCGCGCCGGTGAGCAGCCCATCCACCTCACCGACCTGTGGGCCTACTCGGGTCTGGCCAACGGGCGGGACTTCTACCGTGAGGGCACCGGCGCCACCGACACCGTCCGGGTGCCCAAGGGCACGTACATCCTGGACACCATCCTCGTGAAGGACCTCGTCACGATCGAGGGCGGCCTGGACTGGCTGGTCCAGCCCAAGCTGAGCGTCACCAAGAACACCACGGTGACGATCGACCAGCGCACCGCCAAGAGCGCCGACATCACGGTGCCTGATGCGGCGGCGAAGCAGCTCTCCGCAGGCGTCTCCTACTCGTACGACGCTGCCGGCGTCGGTACGGGCATCGGCGTGGGCTCCTTCGCGGACCTGCGGGTGGCGCACGTCGGCCCGGCGATCACCTCCGGTCTCAACCAGAGCTGGTCCGGCACCTGGGTCAAGGGCGCCGCCACCGAATACGACATCTTCACCGGCGGCAAGGTCACCAAGCTCCAGGGCGTCAAGACCAAGCACTACAAGGCGAGCGAACTCGCCACGGTGAAGGCGAACCTGGGGGCCTCGGTCTCCGGCAAGACGGGTGCGGTCGCCGCCTACGGAGAGCTGCCCAACGACTTCTCCTTCGGCGTCGCGGTCGAGCAGAAGCTGCCGGGCACGCGCACGCTCCACGTGTCCACCGGGGACAAGGTCAAGTGGGGTCTCGACTTCGCGCAGTACGGGCCCGTCGGCGCGGACGGCTACCCGAGCGTCGAGGCCTACTACACCCTGGGCGACCCGCTGACCTTCGCGGCGGGCAAGACCTACTCGAGGACCTTCAACACCGCGGTCTTCGGCCCGAAGCTCAGCAGTCTGTACGGCGTCTACCGCAGCGGCGACTACCTCTACGGCTACCTGCCGATGTTCGCCGATGGTGCGGGTCACGCCGGTGATTCGCTCTACACCTCGGTCAAGACGACCCTCTACCGCAACGGCACCAAGATCGCCGCGAACGCCGATCCGCTGGACGGCAGAGGCGAGTTCAAGGTGCCGGCGGCGGACTCGCTGTACCAGCTGTCCACCTCCATCACACGTTCCTCGAAGGTGGCCACGGCCGCCACGAAGATCAACGCGAGCTGGACGTTCCGCTCGAAGAAGGTCGCCGACGCGAAGCTGC
The DNA here is from genome assembly GCF_044744645.1 of Streptomyces sp. NPDC087263. NCBI lineage: Bacteria > Bacillati > Actinomycetota > Actinomycetes > Kitasatosporales > Streptomycetaceae > Streptomyces > Streptomyces sp. NPDC087263. The sequence goes on along the minus strand of NZ_JBIUYT010000002.1, from coordinate 908,297 downwards.
CGCTCTCGACGGCCCGCTTCGGCGCCTCCGTCGGCCTGGACGGCCGTGTCACGGCCGGCAAGAAGGTGACCATCCCGGTCATCGTCCAGGGCTCGGCCGCCGGCAGCAACCTCAAGTCCCTTTCCGTGTCCGTCAGTTACGACGGCGGCAAGAAGTGGACCAAGGTCACCGTCAAGAGCGGCAAGGTCACCTTCAAGAACCCGGCGAAGGGCAAGGGCATCTCGCTCCACGCGACGATCACCGACAAGAAGGGCAACAAGTCGGCCGTCTCGATCTACAACGCGTACTACGGCAAGTGAGCCCGTACGTGAAGTGAGCCCACAGCGAACGGCCCGTCGGAGGGAGAGCCTCCGGCGGGCCGTCCGTGTTTGTGTGGGGGCATGACTGTTCAGACCGTCGAGTACATCCGGTACCGCATCCCCGAGCAGCAGTCGGCGGAGTTCCTCGCCGCCTACACCCGGGCAGCCGCCCATCTCGCGGCGGCGCCCGAGTGCGTCGACTACGAACTGGCGCGCTGCGAGGAGGACTTCGAGCACTTCGTCCTGCGCATCACCTGGACGTCGACCGAGGCCCACGAGGAGGGCTTCCGCAAGTCGGAGCTCTTCGCCGACTTCCTCGCCGAGATCCGCCCCTACGTCTCCAGCATCGAGGAGATGCGTCACTACAAGCCGACGGCGGTACGGGGCACGGGCGCGGCCGTGCCCACGCTGTACGCCTGGGCGGGCGGCGCCGAGGCCTTCACCCGCCTCACCGAGGTCTTCTACGAGAAGGTCCTCAAGGACGAGGTCCTGGCGCCGGTGTTCGCCGACCTGGCCCCCGAACACGCGGCGCATGTCGCGCTCTGGCTCGGGGAGGTCTTCGGAGGCCCCGCCGCCTACTCCGAGACGCAGGGCGGCCACGGGCACATGGTCGCCAAGCACCTGGGCAAGGGCATCACCGAGGTCCAGCGCCGCCGCTGGGTCAACCTCCTCCAGGACGCCGCCGACGACGCGGGCCTGCCGACCGATGCCGAGTTCCGCTCGGCGTTCGTCGCGTATGCGGAGTGGGGGACGCGGCTGGCCGTCTACTTCTCCAGCCCCGACGCGGTGGCTCCCGGGGAACAGCCGGTGCCGCGGTGGGGGTGGGGGACGGTGACGCCGTATCGGGGGTGACGGGGGTGGGTTTTTCGCCCCCTCCGCCCCTGCCCATTCCCGTCCCTTGGGGGCTCCGCCCCCCAAACCCCCGCTCCTCAAACGCCGGAGGGGCTGACCCCCCAGGAACAAGGGACGGGCAGGGGCGGAGGGGGCGAGCCGCATCCTTCAGCGGCTCCGCCGCGGGCTACGGCGGTGACCCCGCCCCGGCACGGGTCGCGTCCCGCCCCCAGCTGGCCAGCAATCGGAGCGCCTCCTCGGAGGCCGACCCGGGCTCCGCGTGATACGTGACCAGCACCTGCTCACTGTCACCGGCCAACTGGAAGGACTCGTACTGGAGGGAGAGGTCCCCCACCAGGGGATGACGGAGCCGCTTCACCCCGTGGGCCTTCTCCTTGACATCGTGTGTGGCCCACAGCCGCCGGAAGTCCTCGCTCTTCACGGAGAGCTCACCGACCAGCGCGGACAGCCGAGGATCGTCGGGATGACAGCCCGCGTCCATGCGCAGCAGACAGACGATGTCGATCGCCTTCTGCTCCCACTCCACGAACAGATCCTGGTACTCGGGCCGGAGGAACACCATCCGCGCCCAGTTCCGCTCCTGCGCCGGCAACTCCGCCCAGTCGCCGAACACGGCCGCGGCCATCCGGTTCCACACGAGGACGTCGGAACGCCGCCCGGTGATGTACGCCGGCACCCCGTCCAAGGTGTCGAGCAGCTGCCGCAAGGCACCCCGCACCTGCTGCGGCCGGGCCCCCTGCTTCTTCTTGTGCTGCTTGGGCTTCGCGAGGTGGGTGAGATGCGCGTGCTCGGCGTCCGTGAGCCGCAGGGCGCGGGCGATCGCGTCGAGTACCTCCGACGACACGTTCCGCCCGTTGCCCTGCTCAAGGCGCGTGTAGTACGCCACCGACACCCCGGCCAGCTGCGCCAGCTCCTCGCGGCGCAGCCCCGGCACCCGCCGGTGCCGTCCGAAGTCAGGCATCCCCACGTCCTCCGGCTTCAGCCGGGCTCGGCGCGTGCGCAGGAACTCGCTGAGCTCGGCGCGCTGGTCCAGCGGCTGCCCCGCCGCGCCCGCGGGCTGCTGAGAAGGCTGTGGGTCCATGCCTCCAGTATTCACGGTCCATTCCCGGTCGTACGCGCAGGAGGCTGACCCCGCCAGTAGTAGGACCAGCGAACGTACGTAAGGCGGTGACCTGGGTGAATGTCGCGCGAGCGGGCACGCTGGACGACGTACCCGGTCAGAAGGTCAGCAAGGTCAGAAGGCAGCCGGGTACACGACCACTCCTTAGGAGAACCCCGGCATGACCACTGTTGCTGCGTACGCCGTCCCCGCCCCCAAGGCGCCGTTGGAGCGCACCACCATCGAACGCCGCGAGGTCGGCGAGTTCGACGTCCTGATCGACATCAAGTTCGCCGGTATCTGTCACTCGGACATCCACCAGGCCCGCGAGGGCTGGGGCGAGGGCATCTTCCCGATGGTCCCGGGCCACGAGATCGCCGGCATCGTCACCGAGGTCGGCCCCGGCGTCACCAGGTTCCAGGTGGGCGACCGCGCGGGCGTCGGCTGCATGGTCGACTCCTGCCGCGAGTGCGAGAACTGCAAGGCGGGCCTGGAGCAGTACTGCGTCAAGGGCAACATCCAGACGTACAACGCCATCGGTGTGGACGGCACGCCCACCTACGGCGGCTACTCCACGCACATCGTCGTCGACGAGAACTACACCGTCCGCGTCCCCGACGGCATCTCCCTCGACGAGGCCGCACCGCTGCTCTGCGCCGGCATCACCACGTACTCCCCGCTCAAGCACTGGAACGCCGGTCCCGGCAAGAAGGTCGCCGTCCTCGGCCTGGGCGGCCTCGGCCACATGGGCGTCAAGATCGCGCACGCGCTCGGCGCCGAGGTGACCGTCCTCTCGCAGTCGCTCCGCAAGAAGGACGACGGCCTGAAGCTGGGCGCCGACCACTACTACGCGACCAGCGATTCGAAGACCTTCGAGGAGCTGGCCGGCACCTTCGACATCATCCTGTCGACGGTCTCCGCTCCGCTGGACTTCGGCGCGTACCTCTCCCTGCTGAAGACGGACGGCGCTCTGGTGAACGTCGGCGCCCCGGAGGAGCCGATCTCCCTCAACCTGTTCTCCCTGCTCTCGGGCCGCAAGACCCTCGCCGGCTCCGGCATCGGCGGCATCCAGGAGACCCAGGAGATGCTCGACTTCTGCGCCGAGCACGGCCTGGGCGCCGAGATCGAGGTGATCACCGCCTCCGAGATCAACGAGGCGTACGAGCGGGTCCTCGCGAGCGACGTCCGCTACCGCTTCGTGATCGACACGGCCACGATCTAGCCAGGCCTGCGGTAGGCCGCTGAACCCGGGTCCGGTTCTCCGGGCCCGGGGTCAGCGCCTGCCCGAACGCCCCAGCAGCCACAGCAGATACGGCCCTCCGACCAGGGACGTGAGCGCCCCCACCGGGATCTCCAGCGGCGGCAGCAGCGTACGGGCCACGAGATCCGCGGCGACCACGATGACCGCTCCCGTCAACCCGGAGGCGACGAGCGGCAGTTGAGGTGTGCGGGTGATGCGGCGGGCCAACTGCGGCCCGGTGAGGGCGACGAAACCGATCGGGCCCGCCGCACCCGTCGCGACCGCGGCCAGCACCACGCCCAGGAAGGTCAGCCCGAGTTGGGTGCGGTGCACGCGCACGCCGAGCGCGGCGGCCGTCTCGGGGTCCAGGCCGAGTGGCCGCAGCGCCCGGTTCGCCCACACCAGCGCGGGCAGCGAGAGGAGCAGGACCCAGCCGAGCGGCCCCGCCTGCTCCCAGCCGCGCCCGTTCAGGCTGCCGGTCAGCCACAGCTTGAGCGCTTCGGCCTGGGAGAGTTCGCTCTCGGTCAGATACAGCTGTACGACGGCCGAGAGCGCCACCCCGATCCCGACTCCCGTCAGCACGAACCGACTTGGCTGCATCCCGTGCCGCCAGGCCAGCACGTACACCAGCGCGGCGGCCACCAGACCGCCGGTGACGGCGACGGCGGGGAGCGCGCCCGGTGAGGCGACGGTTCCGGTGGCGAGCGCCAGGACGGTCGCGGCGGCGGCGCCGTGCCCGACGCCGATCACGTCCGGGCTGGCGAGCGGGTTGCGCGTGACGGTCTGCACGAGCGCTCCGGACAGCCCGAGCGCGGTGCCGACCAGCGCGCCGAGCACGATCCGCGGGACGCGCAGCTCACCGACGATCAGCTCGTACGGGCCACCCTGACCACGCAGCACCCGCCAGACCTCACCCGGCGGAATGTACGTCTGCCCGACGCACGCCGACAGCAGCATCACGCCCGCGAGGACCAGGACGAGTGCGCAGACGACGGCTGCCGAGCGCCGGTGCAGGAGGACGGAGAGGCCGCGGTGGCGGACGGCGGAGAGGCCCGCTGACTGGGGGTAAGTGCCGGTGCTCATCCGCCCACCGACTTCCGGCGTACGAGCACGATCAGTACGGGTACGCCCACGAGCGCGGTCATCACGCCGGCCGGGACCTCAGCTGGGGCGCGGACCACACGTCCTGCCACATCCGCCGCGAGCAGCAGGGCGGCGCCGAGAAGGGCGGACAGCGGGAGGGTCCAGCGGTGGCCGCCGGAGACGAGGCGTCGGGCGAGGTGGGGTACGGCGAGGCCGATGAAGGCGATCGGCCCGGCGGCGGCGACCGCGGCCGCGGTGAGCACGGTCGCGCCGAGCGCCGCACACCCTCGTACCAGCGCGACCCGGTGGCCCAGCGCCCGCGCCGTGTCGTCGCCGAGCGCGAGCGCGTCCAGGCCGCGGGCACAGGCAAGGACCAGGAGCGCGCCGGCGATCAGGAAGGGCAGCATCCGCCCGACGGTCCCCGCGTCCCGTCCGCTGAGCGCGCCCACCTGCCAGAACCGGAACTGGTCGAGGGTCGCCGAACTCGACGTCAGGACAACGGTGGTGGCCCCCGCCGTCATCGCGGACAGCGCGGTTCCGGCGAGCGCCAGCTTCACCGGCGAGGCGCCACCGCGCCCGCGCGAGGCGATGGCGTACACGACACAGGCGGCGGCGACGGCCCCGGCGAAGGCGTACCAGACGTAGCCGGAGAAGCCGTTCGCCCGGCCGAGCGCGATCGCGAACACGACGCCCGCCGCCGCGCCCTGGCTCAGTCCGAGGATCCCCGGATCGGCGAGCGGATTGCGGGTGACCGCCTGTAGCGCCGCCCCCGCGAGCCCCAGCGCCGCCCCCGCCGTCAGCCCGATCGCGGTCCGCGGCACCCGCAGCGACCGTACGACCAGCGCGTCCGGTGAACCCCCGCCGTGCACCAGGGCGTCGAGGACCGTGGACAGGGGGACGGGGCGGGTGCCGACGGCGAGACTGAGCGCGACGGCGGTGACCGTGAGGAGGAGGGCGGCGGTGAGCCAGGCGGTGCGCCTGACGGCCGTACGCCTGCCGACCGTGTGCCCGGCGGCCGTGCGCCCGCCGGCCGTCGTACGGCTGGTCGCTTGCCGGTTCACTTGCCGATGGTGTCCGTGAGCTGCTTGATGACGAGCCGCGCGGCGGTCGGACCGGCGTTGAGGTACCAGGGGTCGTCGTCCACCTTCACCGCCCGGCCCGCCTCGACGGCCTTCATCGACTTCCACAGCGGTCCGGCGAGCACGCTGCCCGCGTCGGTCTTGGACGCGTCGCCCTGTACGGAGTAGAAGATCCAGTCGCCGTCCGCGGTGTCGATGCTCTCCGCGCCGATGTCCTGCGAAATCGCCTTGAACTGCTGCGACTTGGGCCGGCCGAGCCCCATGTCGACGGCGATCGACCCGGTGAAGGAGGACACCCCGAACATCCGCGTACGGTCCGGCGTGAACCGCAGCATCGACACGGCCGGGTCGCCGAGGCTCTTGCCACTGGTGGCGGCGTCGTCCGCGATGTCGTCGAGCAGCTTCTGCGCCTGCTCGCCCTTGCCGACCGCGTCGCCGACGAGCAGCAGGTCCCGCTTCCAGTTGATGCCGTTGCCGGCCGTGACGACGGTCGGCGCGATCTTCGACAGCTTCGGGTACAGGTCACCGAGCGAGTCGTTGAGCAGGATCAGGTCGGGCTTGGCGGCGGCCAGCGTCTCCAGGTTCGGTGCCTGGCGGGTGCCCGCGTCGGTCATCTCCGCGAGCTGCTTCTTGTCCGCGGGGAAGGCGTCCGCCAGGTAGTCCGGGACGAGCCCGGCGTTGTCGGCGCGCGTCGTGACCGTCGGGACGATCCCAAGGGACAACAGGTCGTCCAGCTGTCCGGTGCTGAGCACGGCGATCTTCTCGGGCTCGGTCTTGATCTCCGTCCTGCCCTCGAAGTGCCCGACCGTCCGGGGGAACTCGCCGTCCTTGGCGCTCCCGGCGCCCATACCGGCTTCGACGGCGCTGGGGGCCACGGAGGGTCCCGCGGAGGCGCCGGCCACGAGATTGCGGTCCGAGTCGGAGGAGGCGCTCCCGCTCTGGGAGGAGGCCTCATCGCTGGATGAGCATCCGGCCAACAGCCCGCCGACGACGGCAACGGCCAGTACGGCCTTTGATCCCCAGGTGCGCACAGCGACTCCGATCGATGAATTAGGTAAGGCTTACCTTAAGCTCCCTTGTCGGGGTGGTCGGAACCGGGGGCCCAGCCAGAGCAACGTCGGAGACCGGCGTCAGGGCGCGTAGTAGGCGGCGTAGAGGGCTGAGCGGCTTTCGACGCTGAAGTCCTCGAAGTCGTCGGCCGCTTCGCATCGGAGCAGTTGTTGCAGCGCCGCTTCGGCTTCGGGCAGGTGCTGACTCGACAGGTACGCCTTGGTCGTGGCCAGGCCGCTGCCGCACAGCAACTGGACGTCGATCGAGCAGTGCGCGTCCATGCTGGCGGACTTCGCCTGCCAGATGAGGAGGATGTCTTCGAGCGTTCCGGCGTTGAACAGCTGTACGCAGCACAACTTCATCAACGCCGTGTCGCCATCTCCCTGAGCGCGCCCCTCCAACCGGGTTTGTACGGTGAGCAGAGCTCGTACTTCGTCGAGGTTCGCCCCGACGGGGTGCAGGCCGTACTGGCGCAAGCTGTCGTCTTCATCCATGGCCGTGCCTTCCTGTGGGAGAGCAGGACTCGGTCATTCGGCCAGGCCGGCGTGACGACATCCAGAGTCCAACCGTCCGCGGTAGTGGTGTGAGGCCCGCCGCCGAAAAGCCCTGCTGTCCTCTTCGGCCACTTCGTCACGGCGCCATGATCCACGCCTTGGGACTCGACCAACAGATTTCATGAACGGTGCAGCGTTCAGGCAGGTGCCCTTGTCACCTGTGAACGCCGCTTGATGACCCACGCCAAGACCAAGACTCGTTCACGGTCCTCTTCGCCGGACGTGGCCGGAGCAGTCGTAGGAAGCCGGGTCTGTTCTGTGACGTGGGGGATTCCGGGGTTGTGTGACCTGTACCGGCTATCAGTGCAGGTCACGGCGTATGCCGGTCAACTACCGGGATTCAGCCGGAGGGCGAGGTCGTGGGCGGTGGCGCTGGTGAGTTCCCCGGCGAAGGCCCCGACGATTTCGAGTCGACCGCCGGTGAGCGAGGCGGCCACGTAGGGATTGCCCCAGAGCTTGCCGTCGATGACGATGGCGATTCCGTTGAGCGGGGACGGTTTCGAGGCGAGGGAGCCCGTGAGGGCGGCGAAACGGGTCCGGTCGGCGGAGTTGAGGGTCACCTCGACCAGCCAGGCGCCCTCGACGCTGCTTTCGGAGGCCTTCGCGGAGGCTGCACGGACGTCGGTCATGCCGCCGGCCCGGTCGGCTTGGATGCAGAGCCCCGGGTGGCTCTCGCTCGCCTCCACGGTGTAGCCGCCGCTGCCTGGGGCGCAGGCGTGCTCCGTGGACGAGGTGACCGGAAGGATGGAGAGCAAAACCCCCTTCTCGGTGTTCCCCGTGCCCTCTGCGGCGGGCTGAACGCGGTGCGTCTGCTGGGTCGCGCCGTCCGGGATGGTCACCCAAGCGGTGGCGATCACCACGGCGGCGGCGATGCCGACCCCGGCGCGGGCCAGCCGCTGCCGCCGCCGGGCGACCCGCAAGGCGCCGTCGGCCAGGCCGACCAGATAGGGACCGGCGGCATTGCCCCCGCCCTGCTGGACATGGGTGTGCAAGGCATCGTGCAGCAACGTTTCGTGCAGCGGGTGTTCGGTCGAGTCGGTCATGCGATGACGCCCCTTCCGGAGACTGTGGAGGAGGAGGTGGCCGACGGCGCTGCCTCGGCCAAGGCGCTGCGGAGAGTGGCGAGGGCCTTGTGGGTCTGGCTGCGGACCGTCCCCTGGGCGACGCCCAGAATCGCGGCGATCTCGGCGTCCGGCTGGTCCTCGAAGTAGCGCAGCACGATCACCGCGCGCTGGCGCTTGGGCAGTCGCCGCAGCGCGGCCATGATGTCCTGCCGCTGGACCACGGTTTCGGCCCAGTCACCGCCGCCGACCTGCCCGGACGGCTGCTCCGGCAGGGTGTCGGTGACCGTCTCCCGTCCCCAGCTGAGCAGTCGGAAGCGGTCCACCTGAGCGTGGTAGATCGCCCGGCGTACATAGGTCTCCGGCTGCTGCCGGTCCCGCAGCTTCGACCAACGCCGAGCGGTGGAGGCAAGCGCGGTCTGGAGCAGGTCACGGCCCTGCTCCCAGTCCCCGGTCAGCAGATAGGCCGTGTGCAGCAGCGATTTCGACCGCGCCGCCACGAACTCGCGGAACTCACGTTCCTCGTCGGCGTTCAATGTGCCCTCCCTCGTTCCCCCGTAAAGAACGGGTGCGGAACGGAGTTCGACTGCCTTGCCGGTCAGACTTTTTCGACCACGATGCTGCCAGGCCCCTCGTGCGGTACGTCGTGGCGGTTCATGCGGCCTGGTCCTGTCGCGCGATCACGACCGACCCTCCCCGCTCTCCTCCTACCGGCCCCGAAGCTGTGACCCGGACCCGTTGGGGCGCTCTCGGCCAGCACGCCACGGGGTCCGTCCGCACCGTTCCCGCGGCTCCGCCCGCCAGTCCCCGGACCCGCTGGGGATCTGTCGGTGGCCGGTGTCGCGGGGGCCGTCCTCACCGCTCCGCGGCTCCGCCCGCCAGTCCGATGAACATCGTGCGGTGCAGTGTCCGAACGTGCCGGCACGCGATGTCCGCCGCCAGTGCGGCGTCGCCCGCGCGCACCGCCTCCACCAGCGCCCGGTGCTCTTCGTTGGACTCGCGCAGGGCGGCTAGGGGATAGGGGAGGTAGTACTCGTAGAGCTTGCGCAGGACGGTGCCGTAGGTCTCCACGGTCGAGTCGAGGCCGGCGGCGCCGGCCAGGGCGAGATGGAACCGTTCGTCGCAGGAGTGGAACTCCGCCCAGCTCTCCGCCTCGTCCATGGCGGCGACGAGCCGCTGGAGCTCATCAAGGGCGGCGGCGGTCGCGCCGCGGGCCGCGAGATGAGCGATCCCGCACTCCATGACGACTCGTTCGTCGATCAGGCGGTGCACCTCGGAGGTCTGACCGCGATACACCTCGGCCGCGTCGACCGCCTCCCGTGTCGGCTGCTCGGCCACCAGGGTGCCGCCGTTGCGGCCACGCCTGCGCTCCAGGACGCCGTCCGCGCACAGGGAGCTGAGCGCGCGGCGCACGGTGATCTCTCCGACGTCGAGCGCCCGGGCAATGGCACCGGTCGGCGGCAGCCGCTCCCCGGGGGAGAGCAGTCCGAGATCGACCGCCATGGCGATGCGGGCGCGCACCGTGTCCAGCGCCGTCAGCCGTCGAATGCCGTTCAGCTTGGGCGAGTTGAGAGAGAGAACGGTCTCCTCGGCACGGGCCGGTGCGGATTCGTTCGGGGTGCCAGCCATGCGCTCAAGGTAGCGGCCAGTTAAATCGCTCATAATGAGACCATTGTATAAGAGCTCATCTTGAGTTAATTTCCTGCGTATGTCCCGACCCCTCCCCGTCGCTCTGGTCCAGGCCCCTCCCCGCCTGGCCACGGACCCCCTGTCCGGATTCGCCGAAGACGTCGAGGGAGTGCTGGCGCGCTTCCCGCAGACCCGGCTGATCGCCTACCCGGAGCTGCACCTGTGCGGCGTCGACGGCCCGGCCGCCGAATCGGAGAGCCGGTTGCAGGCCGCGGCGGAGCCTCTCGACGGCCCGCGCGTGAAGCTGCTGGCCGAGCTCGCGGGTGATCTGGGCATCTGGCTGTTCCCGGGCACCGTGTGCGAGCGCGGTGCGACCGGCGAGCTCTTCAACACCGCCCTCGCCTTCTCACCGCAAGGGCACCTCGCCGCGCACTACCGCAAGATCTTCCCGTGGCGGCCCTACGAGCCGTACGCCGCCGGTGACCGCTTCGTCGTCCTGGACCTCCCGGAAGCCGGCCGCATCGGTTTCGCGATCTGCTACGACGCCTGGTTCCCGGAAGTGGCCCGTCACCTGGCCTGGATGGGAGCCGAGGTGATCGTCAATCCGGTCATGACCACCTCGTCGGACCGCGCCCAGGAACTCGTCATCGCCCAGGCCAACGCCATCGTCAACCAGGTCTACGTCGTCAGCGTCAACACCGCGGGCCCGATCGGCACCGGGCGCAGCCTGGTTGTCGATCCCGAGGGGCGCATCCGTGTCCAGGCGTCCGACTCCGGGCCGACCGTGCTGACCGACGTCCTCGACCTGGACGACGTCACGCGGGTACGCGCCTTCGGCACCGCCGGCCTCAACCGCATGTGGGACCACTTCACCGACACCGACGCCCCCATCGACCTGCCGCTCTACGACGGCCGCCTGGACCCCCGCCGCTGGCGGCCCGCGGACCACTGATCCGCTCCCCCCGGCGCCTCCTCCCCGTCCCCAGGCACAAGGAACACCATGTCCCCACCCACTCCCACCCCTGCTCCCACCCTCACCCGCAGCCTGACCCTGAGATCCGTCGTGGTCTTCGGGCTGGCCTATATGGCCCCGATCATCGTGCTGGGCACCTATGGCGTCGTCGCCGACACCACCCACGGCGCCGTACCGACGGCCTACCTGCTGGCGCTGGGCGCCATGCTCTTCACCGCGCACAGCTACGGAAAGATGGCCGCGGCCCACCCCGTCGCCGGGTCGGCCTACACCTATGTGCGGCGCTCCATCGACTCCAGGGTCGGGTTCCTCGTCGGCTGGGCGACTCTGCTGGACTACTTCTTCCTGCCCATGGTCATCTGGCTGATCGGCGGGGCCTATCTTCAGGCCGAGTACCCCTCAGTGCCGTTCTGGGTGTGGATCATCGCGTTCATCACGATCACCACCGCGCTCAACATCAGAGGCATCAAGACCGCGGAGCGCGTGAACGACCTGCTGATGGTCTTCCAGGTCCTGGTCGTCCTGATCTTCGCTCTGCTGTGCCTGCGGCATGTCTTCCAGGACCAGGGAGCGTCGGGACTCGTCAGCGCCACACCGTTCGCCAATCAGGCGACCACCCTCGCGGGAGTCTCTTCCGGCGCCGCCCTCGCCGCCTATTCCTTCCTCGGATTCGACGCGGTCACCACGCTGACCGAGGAGACCGTCCAGCCGCAGCGCACCATTCCCCGCGCCATCCTGCTCATCGCCGTGATCGGCGGCGGCATCTTCGTCGCGGTCGCCTACGCCACGCAACTGGCGCACCCCGGGTACGCGTTCACCGATCCCAGCTCCGCCGCGTTCGAGATCGCGAAGGAGATCGGCGGCGACCTGTTCTCCTCCTTGTTCCTGGCCGGCCTGGTCGTCGCACAGTTCGCCTCCGGAATCGCCGCGCAGGCAAGCACCTCGCGGCTGCTCTATGCGATGGGCCGCGACTCGGTACTGCCCCGGAAGATCTTCGGGCGGATCCACCCCAAGTACCACACCCCTGCCCTGAACATCCTCCTGGCGGGTGCGGTAGGCCTGATCGCGCTGCGCATGAATGTCGCCACGTCCACGTCCTTCATCAACTTCGGTGCCTTCACCGCCTTCACCTTCGTCAATCTCTCCGTCATCGCCACCTACGTCCGCGAGCGCCGTAAAGGCCACCGCCCCGCCCTGTGGTCCTACGTCCTGCTTCCCGCCGTCGGTGCCCTCGTCGACCTGTGGCTGCTGGTCCACCTCGACAGCAAGGCCCGTACCCTCGGCCTCATCTGGCTGGCCATCGGGATCTGCTACCTCGCCTACCTCACCAAGGGCTTCCGCAAAGCCCCACCGGAAATGACCTTCGACGAAGAACCGACCCCGGCATCGGAGCCACAGCCGACCGGCCGGCAAGCACAGTGACGGCGCTCCACACGGCACTGAGCTGCCCAGCGGTGTAGGGGGCCATGGCTGCTCCCATGGGCGCGACCGTCCACTCGTCCGCGTACCGTCGTACGGCCCACCGGGCGGCCCGAGTTGCAGGGAGCGAGCCGTACGGCGATGAGCAGTACGTCATCCGGGCGTCCGTGCCGCGCTCTCCTGGGCTTCGAGGAGCTCGTCACCGTGCTCGACGGCCCAGTGTCCGAGTGCCGTCATCGGGCCCTCGACGAGACTCCGGCCCAGACTGGTCAGGCCGTACTCGACACGAGGGGGCGCCTCGGCATGTGCGTGACGGTCGATCAGACCGGCGGCGAGCAGGCGGTGCAGGGTGTCGGTCAGCACCTTGTCGCTGATGCCGCCGATCGCGGCGCGCAGCGCGCGGCGTCGGCGCGGTCCCGTGCGAAGAGCCGCCAGCACAACGGGATCCCAGGTGTGGGCGAAGAGATCGGTGGCCGCACGCAGACGGCAATCGGCGACCAACTCGTAGCAGTGGGTTTCGGGATCAGTCATCTCGCCGCCCATCGTCGCGCGTTGGTCACGCACTGATCGGTGCGTAACGCCTTCCCTACCGTAACTGCCCTACTGGCTACGGCCTGCCATGGCCTGCTACGGCGCGAGAGAGGCAGCAACGATGCGCATCGGAATTCTGGGAACAGGGACACTGGCGGCGGCCCTGGGCGAGGGCTGGGCACGTGCAGGTCACGAGGTGCTGATCGGCGGGCGGTCGCAGGTCAGGGCGGAGAAGCTTGCCGAGCGGCTGGGCCACGGAGTGCTCGCCGTCGCGCCGCGTGAGGCGGTCACCGGGCGCGATGCGGTGCTGCTCGCGGTGTCATGGGACGGCGTCGAGGACATGCTGCGACTGGCCGGCGCGTCCGACGGTCTGCTTGAGGGGACGCCGTTGATCGATCCCACGAACGCTGTCGCGCATGGCGTCGGTGCTCTGCTCACCCAACCCGGTGAGCCGATGGCGAGGCGGATCGCCGAGCTCGCTCCGGGGGCCCACGTCGTGAAGGCGTTCCACCTCTTTCCCGCCGATCAGTGGACGAGCCAGTGGACGAGCCAGTGGACGAGCCAGTGGACGGGGCAGCGGGCGGGGCAGCGGGCGGCGCGGCGGACGAGCCCTCCCGGTGCTGCCGGGTCTCGCGTGACCGTCGCGATGTGCGGCGACGATACGGCGGCACTGCGCATCGTCGGCGAACTGGTGCGCGGCGTCGGCGGGACACCGGCGACCCTCGGGGCGCTGGATCGCGTCCACCAGTTGGAAGAGGTGGCGGGATTTGTCATCGGGCTGGCGTTCGCAGGATTCGACCCCAACTCCGCGATTCCGCGCGTTCCTTCGTCGCCTGCGGTGGACTGACCTGGCGTCCAGCCGATCCGTCGTCGACCGACAGCAAGTCGAGGCGGCGGTCGCGTTCTCCGGGGGGTTGTGCCCGTTCTATTGACATGGACCCGACGTGAGGAACACGCTCCTGAGAGCGCTCTCACCTCCACCCATAGGGACGCCGCCTGACGGAGCAGCGCCAAGTGGCCGCCCCTCGCCCCCCACGAGGGGAAGGAGCACGGATGTCCATCAAAGGCACGCGCTTGCACCTGTTTTCGAGCCGAAGAGGCAGGCGGCGAACGGGCGTTGGCATACTCGCAGCGGTATCGGCCGTCGCGACGGTCGCGTTGGCCGGTGCGCCCGCCGCCCAGGGAGCCTCCAGTCAGGGAGCCTCCGCTCAGCCCCCGGCGACGGCCATCGCGGCACAGCCCGCCGCGGCGGCCGCCCCCGCGGCCGTACCGACCGCACCCGCCGGATTCACCACCACGTGGAGCGACGACTTCACCGGCGCCGCCAACACCGGTCTGGACACCGGGACGTGGCGCTACGACGTGGGCGAGGGCTGGACCTTCGGCACCGGTGAGGTCGAGACGATGACCAACAGCACGGCCAACGTCTACCAGGACGGCAGCGGCCATCTGGTGCTCAAGGCCCTGCACACGGGCACCGACCCGGTAGCCGGCTGGACCTCGGGCCGGGTCGAGACGCAGGCCGACGGCTTCGGCGCGCTGCCCGGCGGCGCGGTGCGGATGCAGGCCTCCATCCAGCAGCCGAACGTCAGCACGTCCAACGGCCTCGGGTACTGGCCCGCGTTCTGGATGCTGGGCTCCCCGCTGCGGGTCGGAACGGTCTGGCCCGGCTCCGGCGAGATCGACATCATGGAGGACATCAACGGCCGCAGCTCCACGTTCGGCACCCTGCACTGCGGCACCGCTCCGGGCGGCCCGTGCAACGAGAACACCGGCGTCGGCAGCGGCGAACGCGCCTGCTCCGGCTGCCAGACCGGGTACCACACGTACGCCGTGGAGATCGACCGCTCGACCTCTCCCGAGCAGATCCGCTGGTATCTCGACGGCGCCCTCTCCTACACGCTCAGCTCCAACCAGGTCGACGCCACCGCCTGGTCCAACGCGGTCGACCACAGTTTCTTCATCATCTTCGACCTGGCCATCGGCGGCGCCTTCCCCGCCGCGTACGGCGGCGGCCCCACCGCGGCCACCGTGTCCGGCGGTTCGCTGAACATCGACTACGTGGCCGTCTACAACAAGGCGCCGGCCGGCACCACGGGCACCAACATCGCCCAGGGCAAGCCCACCACGGCGTCGACGGCGGAGAGCGCGTCGTTCTCGGCGGCCAATGCCACCGACGGCAACATCAGCACCCGTTGGTCGAGCACGTTCAGCGACCCGCAGTGGCTCCAGGTCGACCTCGGCGCCACCTACACCCTCACCCACGCCTCGGTGATCTGGGAGGCGGCGGCCGCATCGGCCTACCAGATACAAACGTCCACGAACGGCACTACGTGGACCACGATCTACTCCAACAACAACAGTCCCCAACTCCTCCAGGACACCGCGCTGTCGGGCTCCGGGAGATACGTGAGGATCTACGCCACGGCCAGAAACTCGACCTACGGCGCCTCTCTCTACGAGTTCCGGCTCTACGGCTCGACGTCCGGCGGGGGTACCGGCACGCTCCTGTCGCAGGGCAGGACGGCCACCGCCTTGTCCTCGGAGAACACCAGCTTCACCGCTCCGATGGCGGTCGACGGCAACACCGGCACCCGCTGGTCCAGCGCGTTCAGTGACCCGCAGTGGCTGCAGGTGGACCTCGGCGCCACCCACACCATCAGCTCGGTGGGGCTCAACTGGGAGGGCGCGTACGGCACGGCGTACCAGATCCAGACCTCGGCCGACGGGACGACCTGGACCACCGTCTACTCGACCACGGCGGGCAGCGGCGGCAACCAGACACTGACCGCCACCGGCTCCGGGCGGTATGTGCGGATGTACGGAACCGCGCGCGCCACCCAGTACGGCTACTCGCTCTGGGAGTTCCAGGTCTACGGCACCTGATCGCGCCCCGACTCGGTGGCGCGCCCTCGCGGACGCCCTGGTACCCGCCGACGTACCAGGGCGTCTGCCCCGTCCGCCCTACCGGCATTCCGTCCCGCAGAACCAGGCCGGTGCACCCTCCCGGCGGCCGACCGCAGGGCCTGCCCGGGCGGGCGCGGAATCGCTCGGAACCCTCACGCGTTGAGGGGAGTGGGTGAGATGCCGGTGGTGCGTGAGCCGAGCAGCCCGAGTGACCGAGCTGACAGATATTGGAGGGCCGCAATGGCTGCGCAGACGCAGAGGGCCGTGCTGGCGGGCGGATGCTTCTGGGGGATGCAGGACCTGATTCGCCGGCTCCCGGGCGTTACGGCGACCCGGGTCGGATACTCCGGGGGTGACGTGCCGAACGCGACGTACCGTAACCACGGCACGCACGCGGAGTCCATCGAGATCCTTTTCGACCCCGAGAAGACCGACTACCGAGCGATCCTGGAGTTCTTCTTCCAGATCCACGACCCGAGCACCAAGAACCGCCAGGGCAACGACATCGGCCTCAGCTACCGCTCGGCGATCTACTACGTGGACGACGAGCAGAAGCGGATCGCCGAGGACACGATCGCGGATGTGGACGCCTCCGGACTCTGGCCGAACAAGGTCGTCACCGAGGTAGAGCCGGTCGGCCCCTTCTGGGAGGCCGAGCCCGAGCACCAGGACTACCTGGAGCGCTACCCGGACGGCTACACCTGCCACTTCCCGCGCCCCGGCTGGCGGCTCCCCACCCGCACGGCGGGCTGACCCCGCAAGGCGGCCCGGCGGGGCACGGAGTCTGACTGACCGAACCTCCGCAGCCGGTCCGGGCCGCCCCTGCACCTGACCGGCGTTGCTGCTTCTCCCTCAGCGACCGCCCGGCCGACTGGACAGCCAGCCGGTGTGCGGACCGCGCAGCCGGCGACGGGAGGACCCGACGGACGCCGCTCCCTCCAGAAGGCCGCCAGGAGAGCGGGGGCTACGGCGAGACTCATCCCAGGAGGTGGGCAAGAGGTTCCTCTCCAGCGGGATAAGGGCGTTCCTGGGGCAGCAGCCGGGTGGCGGAGTCCAGGTCGCCGCCGCTGACGAGAGCGTGGATCTCGTGGGCGAGGGGAGTGACGTCGCGGATGGCGACCGTCCACTCGTCGGCGTAGCGTCGTACGGCCTCGCCGGAGAGACCCACTTGCAAGGACCGGTACGGCAGGGGCTGGAGGTGCAGGTCCCGCTCGGGGTCCCACTGCACGCGAGCGGGCGCACGCCTCAGCTGACGCTGCCAGGTGGCTCGGTCCGGGTGCACCCCGCGGACGTAGCTCGACAGACACGCGTGCCGCAGTGCCCACTCGAAGCCGTCACGGCGGATCTCGACAGCGAGGACGGTCTCCTGCCCCGCTTTCGCGCCCCAGCCACAGCGGTACATCATCCACAGGAACGACGGCTTGATCCATGTCATCCTGTCCCGCTTCCACCCGCCGGGAAAACGGCCCTCGCGGACCGCGGGCAGGCCGATCTCCGGCGAGTACGCCTGGTAGACGGTGATCGTGGATTCGGCGTAGGTAGCACGGATCCCGCGTTGGGGTTCTTCCATGGCTTGCAGCGTGGGGCCGGCCCGGTCAGAAGGCTACTGAATTTCGGCCGCCGCACACTGTGTCGGCCTGCGGTCTCAGTGCGGCAGCGTCGCCGGGCTCCCCCCGTTCGCCTCGTACCCCGCCACCGCCAGGGCCCGGTACACCGCGTAGTCCGCCGCAGGGTCGGACGTGAGGGTCCAGGGCAGGGCGCCGACGTGGCCGTCGATGTGCACCAGTTGGTTCATGGCCTCCGCCCAGCGCTCGCCGCGGACGAGGAAGAAGACCAGGAGGTGGCGGACGTGGGCGAGCATCGGGTCGTCGGGGCGGGCCGCGTGCACCGCGTAGAGGGCGCCGTGGACGGCCTTTGTCACGACCTCGCTCTGGTAGAAGCTGCGGATCAGATTGACCTCGGGGAGGTGCTCGAAGACCGCGAAGAGGGGCATGGCGGCCAGCAAGGACCCTTGTGGGGCGCGCGCTGCCGCCGCCTCCGCGAACGAGTACGACATCTCGCGCGAGCCGTGCCACTTCTCGCACCAGTAGTGCAGGGCCGCGAGATGCGCTCCCATGTGGGCGGGCGCGCGGTCCAGGATCTTCAGCCAGAGCTTCTCGAACTCCGGCTGGGAGTAGGCGAGTCCGCGGGCCACCGACAGCTCGATGATGTACGGGATCGGGTCACCGGGGGACAGCAGCGCGGCCTCGTCGCACGCCGACCTCGCCTCCTCCATGATGATCCGGAACTCGTCCGTCCCCGGCGTCGACGTACGCCACGCCTGCTGCACCAGGAACTCCGCGTGCACCGCCGCGCCGCCCGCGTCCTTGGGCTTCTCGGCCCGCCACACCCGCAGCCACTGCCCGCCGGGAGTCTCGCTGACTCCACCGGGGCGCTGCCGCAGCTCCAGCGACGCGGCGCCCGCGAAGGCCTGCACCCGCTGCCAGCGCCGCTCACCCTCTGTCTCCGTGCCCGCGAGCAGCTGTGAGGCGGAGCGGTAGTCCTGCGTGCGCTGCACCAGGTCCAGCACGTCCAGCAGGTCCCGGTCGGGGCCCGGCATGCGGATGTCCAGCTCCTCCTGGAGCAGGAACCCGTAGTTCGCCGGGTCCGCGGCGTCCGGGTCGCCCGGCGAGACCAGCTGTATACCGGCACGCCTGCGCCTCAACACCGGCAGCAGGACCAGACTGAACATGGCCAGCGCCATCAGGACCCAGAGAATCTCCATGCCTCAAGCGAACCAGACGGGTCGGACAATTGGCCAACTCGGTCGACGTACCGGCGGTCCGGAAAGCCGCTCGCCCCTCCGCTCCACCGGGACGGGACGCCATAAGCCCCGCGAGCGCATTACCCTCGGGACGCATGAGCGACAGGCACATCAGTCAGCACTTCGAGACCCTCGCGATCCACGCGGGCAACACCGCCGATCCCCTCACGGGTGCGGTCGTCCCGCCGATCTACCAGGTCTCGACCTACAAGCAGGACGGCGTCGGCGGGCTCCGCGGCGGCTACGAGTACAGCCGCAGCGCCAACCCCACCAGGACCGCCCTGGAAGAGAACCTCGCCGCCCTGGAGGGCGGTCGTCGCGGCCTTGCGTTCGCGTCCGGACTGGCGGCCGAGGACTGCCTGTTGCGTACGCTGCTCAGCCCCGGCGACCACGTGGTGATCCCCAACGACGCGTACGGCGGCACGTTCCGCCTGTTCGCGAAGGTCGTTTCCAAGTGGGGGGTGGAATGGTCGGTCGCCGACACCAGCGACCCCGCGTCCGTGCGGGCGGCCGTCACCCCCAAGACCAAGGTCATCTGGGTGGAGACCCCCTCCAACCCGCTCCTCGGCATCACGGACATCGCCGTCGTCGCGCAGATCGCACGCGACGCGGGCGCCAGGCTGGTCGTCGACAACACCTTCGCGACCCCCTACCTCCAGCAGCCGCTGGCGCTCGGCGCGGACGTCGTCGTGCACTCGCTGACCAAGTACATGGGCGGCCACTCGGACGTCGTCGGCGGCGCGCTGGTCGTCGGTGACCAGACGCTGGGCGAGGAGCTGGCGTACCACCAGAACGCGATGGGTGCGGTCGCCGGGCCCTTCGACTCCTGGCTGGTACTGCGCGGCGCCAAGACGCTCCCCGTCCGCATGGACCGGCACAGCGAGAACGCCGGCAAAGTCGCCGAGATGCTCACCCGGAACGCGCGCGTGACACGTGTTCTGTACCCGGGCCTCCCGGAGCACCCCGGTCACGAGATCGCCGCCAAGCAGATGAGGGGTTTCGGCGGCATGGTCTCCTTCCAGGTCGCGGGCGGAGAGGAGGCGGCCGTCGAGGTCTGCAACCGTGCCAAGGTGTTCACGCTCGGCGAGTCCCTGGGCGGTGTCGAGTCCCTGATCGAGCACCCGGGGCGCATGACGCACGCGTCCGTCGCCGGCTCCGCCCTTGAGGTCCCCGCCGACCTCGTACGCCTCTCCGTAGGCATCGAGAACGTCGACGACCTGCTTCAGGACCTTCAGCAGGCGCTCGGCTAGGTCCTGTCGTCGCGAGGCAGACGGGAAGGTGACGACAGGGCCTAGGACCTGGGTCGCCGGCCCGTCGGACCTGGGTCACCAGCCGGTCAGCGGTGGAGTCGTCTCCGACGGCGGCTCCACCCAGGGCTGTGCCATGATCGCCCAGACGACGAACGCGACCGCCGCGGCGAACAGCAGCAGCCACATCAGGCGGCGGGCCGCCGTCCTGCGGCGCAGGATGCGGCCCCCGCGACGTACGACGTCCGCGTGCAGTTCGGGCGGCACCGGGGGCGGCGTCTGCTCCAGCAGCCGGCGTACGGCCGCCTCGCGATCGCGAAGGCTCATGACGGCACCGCTTTCGCCAGGGCCGGGGCCGGGCCACGCGGCGGGTGCAGCAGGGTCGCCATCGCGCGGGCGCAGATCGCCCCTACCCGTTCCGTGGGCAGTCCCAGCAGCGCCGCCGTCTGCTCCTCGGCGACCCCTTCGTACAGCCTGAGGACCACGATCAGCCGCTCCTGGGGCGTCAGGAGGGCCAGCACGCTGTCCGGTGACGGGCGGGCCCGGCCGAGGCTCCCGTGCTGGTGCCAGGCGCCGTGCGCGAAGCGGTCGGCCAGGTGCTGGCGGGCGTGGTCGTACGGGTCCTCGCCGCGCAGGCGGTCCCAGGAGGCGTACGTCTGGGCCAGGGCGGATGTCAGCAGGCGCCGCGCGCGCGGGTTGGCGTTCGCGGGCTCCGCCGTGAGCAGCGTGGCGGCATGCAGCAGCCGCCCTGCCGCGCCCGCGACGAACGCTTCGAACTCCCGGGCCCGGCGGGCGCCTTGGGACGCCTGCCGATCTCGCACCACGCCTCCCGCCCGAGGACGACCCTGAGGGAAACGGGGCCCCGGCCGCGTACGAGATGCCGCACCGCGTATGCCGCACCGCGTATGCCGCACCGCGTACGACAGAGGCCCGATCTCATATGAGACCGGGTGTGGCCTTCCGGTCAAGAGCCCGGCGCACATGCACGCGCGCGTGGGGCACGAAACGATCCACGCGCGCGTGGGGCACGACAACGATCCACGCGCGCGTGGACGGGAGGCCAGCCTCGCGCACGCGCGCGCGTGTACAGGCGCCCGAGGGATTGAGGGATTTACGGATTGAGGGATCTGAACGCCCGACCCGGCCGCTGTCCCGCTCGCTCAGGAAGTCGGCTGCGACTCGTCCACCGGCACGCCCTGGGCGGCCTGGCGGGCCGAGAGCGCGCTGTTGAAGCGCGTCAGGAGCGTGCAGAACGCGTCGCGCTCCTCCGGTGCCCAGTCGTGTGTCAGCTCGGCCATCAACTGACGCCTGGAGGAGCGCACTTCGTCCAGGCGGGACTGGCCGCGCGGCGAGAGCTGAAGCACCACCGCGCGCCCGTCCTCGGGGTGCGACGTGCGCTTGACGAGTCCGGTGTCGACCAGCGGGGCCACCTGCCGGGTGACTGTCGAGGAGTCGATCCCCATGCTCGCGGCGAGCGCCTTGACGCCCATCGGGCCTTCCTTGTCGAGGCGGTTGAGCAGCAGGTAGGCGGCGCGGTCCATGGAGTTCCGCACCTGCCCCACTCCGCCGAGCCGGGTCTGTTCGGCACGGCGCGCGAATACCGCGACCTCGTGCTGCAGTGTGTCGAGGAGACCGGTGTCACCGACGGTCGTCATGTCCATCGACATCTCTGGTGTTGTGGGCATGGCCGGGGGCTCAATTCATGCGTGGGAGCTGGGTTGGGGGACAGGGTACGCGGCCGGGGGGCGGGCCGTACCGACGCTGCGTAAACCAGTCTCGGAGCGTGGTCACACCGGGAGGAGGCCCGTGTGAACTGCGAGACTGGTCGTCATGAGCTACAGCACGGCTGACCCCTTGCCCAGCGTGACTCTCGACGACGTACGCGGTGCGCAGAAGATGCTCACCGGTGTGGCGCGGATGACCGCGATGGAGGGCAGCAGGTATCTGTCCCAGCTGGTGGGCGCGCCCGTGCACCTCAAGTGCGAGAACCTCCAGCGCACGGGCTCGTTCAAACTGCGTGGCGCGTACGTGCGGATCGCGGGTCTGCTTCCCGAGGAGCGCGCCGCGGGTGTCGTCGCCGCGAGTGCCGGAAACCACGCCCAGGGTGTCGCGCTGGCCTCCTCGCTCCTCGGTGTGCGGTCCACGGTCTTCATGCCCACCGGGGCGCCGCTGCCGAAGATCGCGGCCACGCGCGACTACGGCGCCGAGGTGCGACTGCACGGGCAGGTGGTGGACGAGACGCTGGCCGCCGCGCAGGAGTACGCGGAGCGGACAGGGGCCGTGTTCATCCACCCCTTCGACCACCCGGACATCATCGCGGGGCAGGGCACGGTCGGCCTGGAGATCCTGGAACAGTGCCCCGAGGTGCGCACGATCGTCGTCGGGATCGGCGGCGGAGGCCTCGCCGCGGGCATCGCGATCGCGGTGAAGGCGCTGCGCCCCGACGTGCGGATCGTCGGCGTGCAGGCGGCGGGCGCGGCCGCGTATCCGCCCTCGCTGGCGGCCGGACGCCCGCTGTCGATAGAGAACCCGGCGACGATGGCCGACGGCATCAAGGTCGGGCGGCCGGGCGATGTGCCGTTCCGGATCATCGGCGACCTGGTGGACGAGGTCGTCACGGTGACCGAGAACCATCTGTCCAGCGCGCTGCTGCTCTGCCTGGAGCGGGCCAAGCTGGTCGTCGAACCGGCGGGCGCCAGCCCTGTCGCCGCGCTGCTGGCCGATCCGGGCGCCTTCGAGGGCCCGGTCGTGGCGCTGCTCTCGGGCGGCAATGTGGACCCGCTGCTGATGCAGCGCATCCTGCGGCACGGCATGGCGGCGAGCGGCCGCTACCTGGCGGTCACCCTGCGTCTGACGGACCGTCCCGGCGCCCTGGCCACTCTTCTCGGGGTGTTGTCAGTGGCCGACGCTAACGTCCTCGATGTGAGCCACGTACGGACCGATCCCCGGCTCGGGCTCACGGAGGTGGAGGTCGAGCTGCACCTGGAGACGAAGGGGCCCGAGCACTGCGCCGAGGTGCACCAGGCGCTGCGCGGGGCCGGTTACACGGTCATCGAGCTGAGGCCCGCTGCGGTCCGCTGAGCGCATCTGCGGGTATCTCTCCAGGTCAGGGCCATTGTCAGAGCGAGGTGGAAAAATCCGTTGAGTAACGCGATACATCGCGTTACTGTGTGTCTCTCGCCACACATGCCACCACAGGTCTGTCCGGGCGGTCCAACCCTTTTTGAACGCCGGCGGGACAAAACAGCAAAAGGCAAGCCCTTTCCTAGTAATTCCCCGACCACTTGGGAGACCCCACATGCCAGGCGCCATCTATGCCGAAGGCCTGGTGAAGACCTTCGGCGACGTAAGGGCTCTGGACGGCGTCGATCTCGATGTCCCGGAGGGCACCGTGCTGGGCCTGCTCGGGCCGAACGGCGCGGGCAAGACGACCGCCGTCCGCTGTCTGACGACCCTGTTGCGCCCCGACAGCGGCAAGGCGGTCGTCGCGGGCATCGACGTGCTCAAGAACCCCGACGCGGTGCGCCGCCGGGTCGGCCTGTCCGGCCAGTTCGCCGCGGTCGACGAGTATCTGACCGGCCGCGAGAACCTCCAGATGGTCGGCCAGCTCTACCAGATGAAGGCGAAGGCCGCGAAGGTCCGGGCGGAAGAGCTGCTGGAGCAGTTCAACCTCACTGACGCCGCCGACCGCACCGCGAAGACGTACTCGGGCGGTATGCGCCGTCGGCTCGACCTGGCGGCCGCGCTGGTCGTCTCGCCTCCGGTGATGTTCATGGACGAGCCGACGACCGGTCTCGACCCGCGCAACCGCCAGCAGCTGTGGGAGGTCATCAAGCAGCTGGTCTCCGACGGTACGACGCTGCTGCTGACCACCCAGTATCTGGAAGAGGCCGACCACCTCGCGCACGACATCTGCGTGGTCGACCACGGCCGCGTCATCGCCCGCGGCACCGCCGACCAGCTCAAGGCGCAGACCGGCGGCGAGCGCGTCGAGGTGGTCGTGCACGAGCGCGAGCACATCGAGACGGCGTCCGAGGTGCTGCGCGGCTTCGGCAAGGGCGAGACCACGGTCGAGGAGCACACCCGCAAGCTCACGGTGCCCGTCACCGGCGGCGCGAAGCTCCTCGCCGAGGTCATCCGCGAGCTGGACACCCGCGGCATCGAGATCGACGACATCGGCCTGCGCCGCCCCACCCTGGACGACGTCTTCATCTCCCTCACGGGCCACCTGGCCGAGGAGAAGGAAGAGGGCGACGCGGCGGCCGACAGCAAGGGCGACAAGGCCACCAAGGGCCGCAAGCGCAAGAAGGAGGACGCGAAGTGAGTGCCGTCACCGACGCCGTGCAGGTCACGGCGCCCACCAACCCCGTCGGTCAGTCCATCCGCGACTCGCTGGTCATCGCCCGACGCAACCTGATCAGAATGTCCAGGATCCCCGAGGTGGTGATCTTCGGGCTGATCCAGCCGATCATGTTCGTGGTGCTGTTCAGCTATGTCTTCGGCGGCTCCATGCAGATCGGCGGCAGCACCAGCTCCACCGACTACCGGAACTTCCTGATGGCCGGCATCTTCGCGCAGACCGTCACCTTCGCCACCGCGGGCGCAGGTGCGGGCATCGCCGAGGACATGCACAAGGGCCTCATCGACCGCTTCCGCTCGCTGCCCATGGCGCGTGGCGCGGTGCTGACCGGGCGCACGCTCGCCGACCTCGTGCAGACCGCGTTCACCCTGCTGGTCCTGGCGATCGTCGCCCTGCTGGTCGGCTGGCGGGTCGGGTCGGACACCGACACCAACGCCGGCAAGGTGCTCGGCGCCTTCGGCCTGCTGCTCCTGGCCGGGTACGCGTTCACCTGGATCGGCGCGCTCATCGGCCTCTCCGTACGCACCCCGGAGGCGGCCACCTCCGGTGGACTCATCTGGCTCTTCCCGGTCACGTTCATCTCGAACGCCTTCGTGGACTCCAGCAACATGACGCCCTGGCTGCGGCACATCGCGGACTGGAACCCGTTCAGCGCCACCGTGCAGGCCTCGCGTGAGCTCTTCGGCAATCCGGGCGTCTCACAGTCGGACGCCTGGCCCATGCAGCACGCGGTCTGGGCCTCGCTGATCTACTCGGTGCTGATCGTCCTGATCTTCAGGACGCTCGCCGTGCGCAAGTACCGGTCGGCCACCGCGTGACCCAGGCATTGACTCGGGCATTGATCCGGGCATTGCTCCAGGCGTGACGATGCCCCCGGCGCGCAGCCGGGGGCATCGTCGGAGTACGTGGGGTGCTGGACGCCGTCCTGGACACGGGTGGGCCCTGGACGTATGGGGTCCCGGACTCCGGGTGGGTCCTCGGGTCGGCCCTGGTAGGGCTCGCCCGGTTGATTCTCGGCTCAGCCCTGGTAGGGCACGGACTTGAGGATCTTCACCGAGGCGAGCTTTCCGTTCGGCAGCTCGTACTGGGCGTCCTCGCCGACCTTCTTGCCGCTCACGCCGGAGCCCAGCGGGGACTGCGGCGAGTACGTCTCGATGTCGGCGCTCGCGTACTCGCGCGATGCCAGCAGGAAGTCCAGGGTGTCGTCCTCGTCGCCGTCGAAGGCGATGGTGACGACCATGCCGGGCGCGACCACACCGTCCGCCGCCGGGGCCTCGCCGACCTTGGCCTTCTCCAGGAGCTGGGTCAGCTGGCGCACACGGAGCTCCTGCTTGCCCTGCTCCTCCTTGGCCGCGTGGTACCCGCCGTTCTCCCGCAGGTCGCCCTCCTCGCGCGCCGCCGCGATCTTGGTGGCGATCTCCGAGCGCGCGGGACCAGACAAATACTCCAGCTCGGCCTTGAGCTGGTTGTACGCCTCCTGGGTCAGCCAGGTGACGTTCTCGCTGGTCTGGGTCACAGGTGCTCCTCGTAGGTACTGGAAATACAAAGCATCGCCCTACCCAGAAGAATGTTCCTTCACAGGTGGGCGAAACCACGAGCCTAACAATTCAGCGGCTGAAGGGGGAGGACATAAGACATCAGAATTACGTCAACGCAGGTCAGCACGTAAGTGCTGGGGGTGATGTCAGTCGTCGTAGCAGCCCAGCAGCTCCGCGGTGGTGCCCTTGGCGGTCGTGCGCAGGGTGAGGACCTTGTCGATGCGGGACGCGTCCTGGTCGAAGCGGAAGTCCGCGCGGCCCACCTCGGCGCCGTCCGCGGCCTGTGAGCGCAGCGTGCAGTAGCCGTGGGCGTCCGCGTCCTTGCGTACTTCCAGGTGCACCTCGACCTCGGTGTCCGAGGCGCTGAACGTGATCACCTCGGCGCTGATCTTGGTCCCGGCGATGTGGTCGTACCCGTACCAGCCGATGAGCACGAGCAGGATCCCGCCCAGCACACCGCCGACGACCTTGAGTTTCCGGTCGGCGCGCTCGTCCGCGGAGCGGCCGTACCGGCCCTCGGGCAGCTGCGTGCTCGCCGTACTCATGGTCGTCCTCTCGGCGGGGGCGGCGGCATGGGTCCAGGAGGCCCAGGGGCCGGGCCCCGGAATTATTCGCCCCCCGATTCCGTCACTATAGAAGCCGCCCATCGAGCTGATTCACGCCGGGCGCCGACTTGCCGACTGGCCGACTTACTGAGGATTGAGTCTTGACTGACCAGCTGCGACTGATGGCCGTGCACGCCCACCCCGACGACGAGTCGAGCAAGGGCGCCGCCACCATGGCGAAGTACGTGTCCGAGGGGGTGGACGTGCTGGTCGTGACCTGCACGGGCGGCGAGCGCGGCTCCATCCTCAATCCGAAGCTTCAGGGTGACAAGTACATCGAGGAGCACATCCACGAGGTACGCAAGAAGGAGATGGACGAGGCGCGCGAGATCCTCGGCATCAAGCAGGAGTGGCTCGGCTTCGTCGACTCGGGCCTGCCCGAGGGCGACCCGCTGCCGCCGCTCCCCGAGGGCTGCTTCGCGCTGGAGGACGTCGACAAGGCCGCCGGCGAGCTGGTGAGGCAGATCCGCGCCTTCCGTCCGCAGGTGATCACCACGTACGACGAGAACGGCGGTTACCCGCACCCCGACCACATCATGACCCACAAGATCTCGATGGTGGCGTTCGAGGCGGCGGCGGACGCCGAGAAGTACCCGGAGTCGGAGTTCGGTCCGGCGTTCCAGCCGCAGAAGCTCTACTACAACCAGGGCTTCAACCGTCCGCGCACCGAGGCGCTGCACAACGCCCTCCTTGAGCGTGGCATGGAGTCCCCGTACGGGGACTGGCTGAAGCGGTGGTCGGAGTTCGAGCGCGCCGAGCGCACGCTGACCACGCACGTTCCGTGCGCCGAGTTCTACGAGATCCGCGACAAGGCGCTGATCGCGCACGCCACGCAGATCGACCCCGACGGCGGCTGGTTCAAGGTCCCGTTGGACCTCCAGAAGGAGGTCTGGCCGACCGAGGAGTACGAGCTCGTGAAGTCCCTCGTCGATACCTCCCTCCCCGAGGACGACCTCTTTGCGGGCATCCGCGACAATGCCTGACATGAGCGCAAGCCTGGCACTGACGCACCTCGTCCCCCTCGCCAAGGAGGTCGACGAGAACAAGGTCACCCCCGGCGTCCTCGGCTTCATCGTCTTCGCGGCGATGGCCCTGGCGGTGTGGGCACTGATGAAGTCCATGAACCGGCACATGGGGAAGGTCAACGACACCTTCGAAGCGGGTGCCTCCGGCAAGGGGGGCGGGGGTGGCTCCGGGGAGGCGCCCGGCGGCCCGGACGCCTCAGCCGGGGAAACCTCGCCCGCGAAGACCTCGCCCGCGAAGACCTCACCCGCGAAGGCCTCACCTGCGAAGGCCGAGAAGGGCTGATCTGACCGGCGCAGGCCGGGAGACGTGACCCGCGGTGAGCCGCCACGCCTCCCTGTGGCGTGGCCGGTGAGCGCCGGCGGTGGCTGAGCCGTCAGCGGGCGCGGGGGCGCGCGGGGCCGGTGGGTCCGTGCGGTGTTTGTCGGCGCACGGACGTACGACGAGGTGCCCGTCGGCGTGCGCTTCCGGTGCAGCCGTGGTGCCGTACGGAGTCGGTCGGTCGGTCCGGGAGCGGGGGGCTCAGCGGGTCCGTGAGGTGCTTATCGGGCGTACGCCGGTTACGCGCGGTGTTCGGCGGTGAGTCCCGTGTGCCGCGCGGGGCTCGGTGGCGTGAGTCGGAACGGTGCCGGTCTTGTCGGCGTGAGTCGGGTCCCGCCGCCGCCGTCACCCCCGCCCCGCGCCCACCGTCACCCCCATCACATCCCGGGCGTGCCGCTTGGGCACCATCTGTAGGCGCCAGGCCTGCCAGCCGGTTTCGAGGCTTACGCCTCGCTCCAGGAGGAGCTGGTACGCCTCGACGTAGTCGTCGAGTTTTGTGTCCCGGGTCGCGTGGCCGGTGCGGGAGAGGCGGCTGAGTTCCTCCTGGGCGACGGCGGTGCCGATCTCGGAGCCGCCGGGGGCGGCGAAGGGGAGCAGGGTGCAGCGCAGGAAGCGGGCCCAGTCCTCGCCGCGGCGGTCGCCGTAGGAGGTGAAGAGGGTGATGGCCTCGTCGCAGAGTTTCAGCGCCTGTTGGGTACGGGCGTTGCCGCCGTCGACCACGGCCAGCTCCAGGCACGTCCACGCCTCGCCGTGCGCGACGCCGATGCGCTGGAAGTCGGCACGGGCGTCGACGAGGAGCTGGCGGGCGAAGCCGGAGTTGCGCAACGAGCCTGTCTGGCCTGCCCGTTGGTCGCGGGTGACGCGGGCGGAGTGGTGGCGGGCGCAGGCCAGTCCGTACACGTCGCGCATGCGGGAGAACATCGTGCGGGAGTGCTCCAGTTCGCGCACCGCCTGGTCCAGGTTGCCGGTCTCCTCCAGGGCCTGGCCCAGGTAGTACAGCGTCCACGCCTCGCCGCGCGCGTCCTCGTTGTCGCGGTGCCGGGAGGCCGCCTGGCGCAGGCCGTCGACCGCGGGGGACGGGTCGCCGGCGACGAGGCGGGCGCGGGCCAGCTGGGTCAGCGCCCAGGCCTCGCCGCGGGGGTCGCGGGTGCGGCCGTACAGGTCGAGGGCCTCGCGCAGCTCGCGTTCCGCGCGCGGTACGTCGCCCATCCGCAGGCCCAGTTGGCCGAGGTGGAAGTGCGCCCAGGCCTCGCCGTGCACGGACTCGCTCTCGCGGTGCAGGACCAGGGCCTGGGTGAGCAGGTCCTGGGCCACGGCGAGCCGGGAGCGGTCGCGCTCCACGCCGGCCAGCGCGTGCATCGTCCAGGCGCGGTCCCCCGCCAGCTCGGGAGAGGCCTGGAGGTCCATGGCCTCCTGGAGCTTGGCCGCGGCCTCGGTGAGGTTGCCCTGGTGGTGGAGGGTGATGCCGAGGGAGCACAGGGCCAGGGCGGCGCCCGCGTCGTGGTGGGCCTCGAAGTAGAGGTCGACGACCGAGGAGAGTGTCGTACGGGCCTTGTCCAGCTCGCCCAGCTGGCGGGCCGCGATGCCCGTACGCCACTGGACCGAGCGGACCAGGAGGCCCTGGTCGACGGCCTGCGTCAACTCGCTGATCTCGCCCAGGCGGTAGAGGTCGCCGCGCAGCAGGCAGTAGTCGCAGAGGGCGCCCAGGAGATGGAGTACGGCCGCCTGGTCCACGCCCTCCGCGTTCCGCAGGGCCGCTGTGATGAAGCTCGACTCGTCGTCCAGCCAGCGCAGGGCCGCGTCGAGAGAGGTGAAGCCGTGCGGGCCGAACCGGTCCGCTCGTGTGGACGTCTTGCCGTCGACCAGCCGGATCACGGAGTCCGCGAGCTCCGCGTAGTTCACGATCAGGCGTTCCTGGGCCGCCGTACGCTCGGCCGGTTCCTCCTCGTCCAGGAGGCGGGCCTGCGCGAAGGTGCGGACGAGGTCGTGCAGGCGGTAGCGGCTGCCGCGGACGTGGTCGATGAGGCCCGCCCGGGAGAGCGCGGTCAGATGGCGGGTGGCCTCCGGCTCGTCGGTGGCGAGGAGGGAGGCGGCCGCGACCGCGCCGAGCGAGGCGCGGCCCGCGAGGGCGAGGCGGCGCAGGAGCCGGCGCGCTGTGTCCGTCTGGTCCGTGTAGCGCAGCCACAGGACGCGCTCGACCGGTTCGACCGGGCCGTACGCCGCCAGGTCCGAGGCCAGTTGGCGGGGTGTCCGGGGGCCGAGCGAGGAGCCCGCGATGCGCAGGGCCAGCGGCAGACCGCCGCACAACTCCCTTACGCGCTCGGAGGATTCGGCGTCGTAGGGGCCCGACTTGTCCTGTGCCGCGGCGTTCAGCAGTTCCTCGGCGCCCGCTGCCTCCAGCGCCTCGACCGGGAGCTGGTGCACCCAGGCGGCGAGGTCGGCGGGCAGGTCGAGGGGTTTGCGGGCGGTGACCAGGACCAGGCTGTCCGAGCGCTCGGGGACCAGGATGCGGACCTGTTCGGCGTCACTGGCGTCGTCCAGCACGATCGTCACCGGCAGGCCCGTCAGGTGCTGGTGGTACAGCTCGGTCAGCCGCCTGACCTGCTGGTCCTGCTGGTTCTGCGAGGAACGCTCGCGGAAGAGGAGCTGTTCGCGCGGTGCGCCGAGACGATTCAGCAGATGGAGCAGCGCGTCCCGTGTCGTGAGCGGCGACTCCTCGGGGTTGTCGCCGCGCAGGTCCACCACGCACGCGCCCCGGAACTGGTCCTTCAGGGCGTGTGCCGCCCGGATCGCGAGCGTGCTGCGGCCGGAGCCGGGCACGCCGTACAGCACCACCACCGTCGGCTTCGTCTCCGTGCTCGCGCGCGCCGCGTGCACCCACTGGGCGACCCGCGACAGCTCGGCGCGACGACCCGTGAACGGGCCTTCCAGGTCGGGCAGTTGACCGAAGGACTGCTCCAGAACACTGCGTCGCCGTGCCGCCGCGCTCTTGTCGGTGCGGCGCAGCTGGGGCCCGCCCTGCTTCGTGCCCGTGGAGGCGTTGAGCACGCGCTGCTGGTCGAGGAAGGGCCGGATCCCGCGTACCTCCAAGGCCGTCAGCCACTGCAGACGCAACTGCTCGGCGCCGCCCGGCTGCCCCAGTGCCCCGGCCCGGCGGCTCGCCGCCGGCAGATGCGAGGCCGTCACCTTGACCACGGTGGCCGCCGCGCCCACCACGCCCACCGTCGCCCCCGCACCGAACGCCGTCCCCGCGCCCGTACCGAGCGCCAGGTCCGCCGCGACGGCTGCGACCGCCGCAACGACCGCCACCAGCAAAGGAGTTCCGGCGCCGTCACGGGCGTACCGCTGCCCGAACGTCAGCCGTCCCGCCGCCGCCTCGTCGAGCGCTCCCGTGTACGCCCCGTACTCCTCGGCCGCCGTCTTTCCCATCGCCTCCAGCGCACCCCGGGCCCGCGAAAGAAGCACGCCCCCGTCGGTGCGTCCCCCCGACCGCCGTACCTCTTCCTCCACGGCCCGGGCCAACAGCCGCTCGGCATCCGCCCGGTGGCTGTCCCGCATGTCACGTCCCCCTCCGGCGGCAACATCTGTCGCCGCCAAGTGTCCTGCGTATGGGGCGTCCGCGCGAGGGTGCGCACGGATCATCACGGTGGCTGCGCTGATCCGTGGATCAGCACGGTGCCTGCGCGGCGATGAGGGGTGTGGTGCGCGAGGATGGAGGTATGCCGAACCGACTGGCCCACGAGACGTCCCCCTACCTTCTCCAGCACGCCGACAATCCCGTCGACTGGTGGCCCTGGTCGGCCGAGGCCTTCGACGAGGCGCGCAAGCGGAATGTGCCGGTACTGCTGAGCGTCGGCTATTCCAGCTGCCACTGGTGCCATGTGATGGCTCACGAGTCCTTCGAGGACGAGGCGACGGCCGCGTATCTGAACGAGCACTTCGTGAGTGTCAAGGTCGACCGCGAAGAGCGGCCGGACGTCGACGCCGTCTATATGGAGGCCGTGCAGGCCGCCACCGGTCAGGGCGGCTGGCCCATGACCGTGTTCCTGACCGCCGACGCCGAGCCCTTCTACTTCGGGACCTACTTCCCGCCCACGCCCCGCCACGGCATGCCGGCCTTCCGGCAGGTCCTGGAGGGTGTGCACAGTGCCTGGACCGAGCGGCGCGGTGAGGTGACCGAGGTCGCGGAGAAGATCGTGCGGGATCTCGCCGGGCGGGAGCTGAGTTACGGGGACGCGTCGGTTCCGGGGGAGGAGGAGCTCGCCGGGGCGCTGCTCGGGCTCACCCGGGAGTACGACGCGCAGTACGGCGGATTCGGCGGGGCGCCCAAGTTCCCGTCGTCCATGGTGATCGAGTTCCTGCTGCGGCATCATGCGCGGACCGGATCCGAGGGCGCGCTCCAGATGGCCGCCGACACGGGTGAGCGGATGGCGCGGGGCGGGATCTACGACCAGCTCGGTGGCGGGTTCGCGCGGTACTCCGTCGACCGCGAGTGGGTTGTGCCGCACTTCGAGAAGATGTTGTACGACAACGCGCTGCTGTGCCGGGTGTATGCGCACCTCTGGCGCTCCACCGGTTCCGATCTCGCGCGTCGCGTCGCCCTGGAGACCGCCGACTTCATGGTGCGTGAACTGCGCACGAACGAAGGCGGGTTCGCCTCCGCGCTCGACGCCGACAGCGACGACGGGAACGGGAAGCATGTCGAGGGGGCGTACTACGTGTGGACGCCCGAGCAGTTCGGGGAAGTCCTCGGTGCGGACGCCGAACTCGCCGCCGACTACTTCGGGGTGACCGAGGAGGGCACCTTCGAGGAGGGGGCTTCCGTTCTCCAACTTCCGCAGCACGAAGGTGTCTTCGACGCCGAGAAGATCGACGGGATCCGTGGCAGGTTGCTCGCCGCCCGCGCGGAGCGCCCCGCCCCCGGCCGGGACGACAAGGTCGTCGCCGCCTGGAACGGGCTCGCCGTCGCCGCCCTCGCGGAGACCGGCGCCTACTTCGAACGCCCCGACCTCGTGGAGGCCGCGATCGGCGCCGCCGACCTCCTCGTACGGCTGCACATGGACGACCGGGCGCGGCTGGCCCGTACCAGCAAGGACGGCCAAGTCGGGGCGAACGCAGGAGTGCTGGAGGACTACGCGGATGTCGCCGAGGGGTTCCTGGCGCTGGCGGGGGTCACCGGTGAGGGGGTGTGGCTGGAGTTCGCCGGGTTCCTGCTCGACCATGTGCTCGTACAGTTCACGGACTCCGAGTCGGGCGCCCTGTACGACACGGCCGCCGACGCCGAGCGGCTCATTCGGCGTCCGCAGGATCCCACCGACAACGCGACACCCTCGGGGTGGAACGCGGCGGCCGGCGCGCTGCTCTCGTATGCGGCGCAGACCGGGGCGGAGCCCCATCGGACCGCGGCGGAGCGGGCGTTGGGGGTCGTGAAGGCGCTCGGGCCGCGTGTGCCGCGCTTCGTCGGCTGGGGGCTGGCCGCGGCGGAGGCGCTGCTCGACGGGCCGCGGGAGATCGCCGTGGTGGGTCCGACGGAGGATCCCGCGACCCGGGAACTGCATCGGGCGGCGCTCCTGGGCACCGCGCCGGGCGCCGTCGTCGCCGTCGGCACTGCGGACAGTGACGAACTTCCGCTGCTCGCTGACCGTCCGTTGGTCAACGGTGAGCCCTCCGCTTATGTTTGCCGTAACTTCACCTGCGATGCTCCGACCTCCGATGTTCAGCGGCTGCGCGAGGCCGTGGGAGGCGGAAATGCCGTCTGACATGGGGCTACAGGGACCGTAAACCTCCGACGTAGCGGGATACGTCCGGGTACTTGCCCTTACTCGACGGAGGATTCCGAAACACTCTATTTATCTGATGAGCTTTCCGGCTTCACAGTTCCCCCATAGTCTCTGCACGTTGACGCGGCAGGAGCGAGACTCCCTGTCGCGACAGGGGGCTTTTGGGGATCTGGGGGGATCTGTTGCTCACGTCTGTCTTTATCGCTGCCGTTTCGCTGGCCTTGTTCTGGATGGCAGCCTTCACCTTGTGGTGGCAGATGCACGCGTGGCGTACGCCCGAGGTGCTCGCTTCCACCCGATTCAGCAGTCCCGACGGCGGCGACGGCCTGTCGTTCTCGCTGCTGCTGCCCGCTCGGCACGAGCAGGCCGTACTCGACCACACCATCCAGCGGCTGCTGGAGTCGAGCCACGACGACTTCGAGATCATCGTCATCGTCGGGCACGACGACCCGGAGACCACCGAGGTGGCCCGCAGCGCCGAGGCACGCGACCCGCGCGTCCGGGTCGTCGTCGACCATCATGAGAAGAAGAACAAGCCGAGGGCCATGAACACGGCGTTGCCGCACTGCCGCGGCGATGTCGTCGGAGTCTTCGACGCCGAGGACCAGGTCCACCCGGAGCTCCTCGCCCACGTGGACCACGCGTTCCGTACGACGGGTGCGGACGTCGTCCAGGGCGGCGTACAGCTCATCAACTTCAACTCCAGCTGGTACAGCCTGCGCAACTGCCTGGAGTACTTCTTCTGGTTCAGGTCCAGGCTCCATCTGCACGCGCAGAAGGGGTTCATCCCGCTCGGCGGCAACACCGTCTTCGTACGGACGAACGTGCTCCGGGAGGCGGACGGCTGGGATCCCGACTGCCTCGCCGAGGACTGCGACCTGGGTGTGCGACTGTCCAGCATCGGCAAGAAGGTCGTCGTCGCCTACGACTCCGACATGGTGACCCGGGAGGAGACCCCGAGCACCCTGATGTCGCTGATGAAGCAGCGCACCCGGTGGAACCAGGGCTTCCTTCAGGTCTACCGCAAGAAGGACTGGAAGCAACTTCCGGGATTCGGGCAGCGGTTGCTGGCCCGGTACACCCTCATGACGCCGTACCTCCAGGCGGTCTCCGGCGTGGTCATTCCGCTCAACGTGGCCATCGCGCTCTTCCTGGACGTGCCGGTGGGCGTCGCGTTCATCACGTTCCTGCCGGCCGTGACCGCGCTGGTCACCTTTGTCTTCGAGCTTGTCGGTCTGCACGACTTCGGCAAGCAGTACGGGCTTCGCGTCCGCTTTGTCCACTACCTGAAGCTGATCGTCGGTGGCCCCTTCTACCAGGTGCTGCTGGCCGGCGCCGCCGTTCGTGCCGTCTGGCGCGAGCAACGGGGGCGCAACGACTGGGAGTTGACCAGCCATGTCGGCGCGCACCTTACCGAAGTCGAAGTGGCCCGCTAGTTCGCGAGATCGTCAGTTCAGGAGATCGCCAGTTCGTGAGATCGCGACTTCGCCCGTTCGGTAGTCCGGTAGTCCGGTAGCTCGAGAGTCCCGAGAGGACATTCCCGCGTGACCTCCACCCTTCCCGCGGTGGCCACCTCCACGGTCCCCGCGCAGCGGCCCCCTGCGTCCAAAAACGTCCCCGATCCCCGTCCGCCGCTGCGGTTTCGCAGCTCGCGCCCCGATCTGCTGCTGTGCCTCGCGCTCCTCGTGGCGATCATGCTCGTGCAGGGCTGGAACATCGCCGACTACCCGACCCTCAGCGATGACGAGGGCACCTACCTCGCCCAGGCCTGGGCCGTGCAGGAGGGCACCGGCCTGGCCCACTACACGTACTGGTACGACCACCCGCCGCTCGGGTGGATCCAGATAGCCGCACTGACCTGGATACCCGCCCAGATCAGCCCCGGGCTGATGACGGTCGGCTCGATGCGCGTCGCGATGCTCCTGGTCAGCGCCATCAGCGCGATCCTCGTCTACGTCCTCGCGCGCCGTCTCTCGCTGCCCCGGTGGGCGGCCGGGCTCGCGATGGTGCTCTTCGGGCTCTCGCCGCTGTCGGTGGTCCTCCAGCGCGAGATCTTCCTGGACAACATCGCGGTGATGTGGACGCTGCTCGCGTTCTGCCTCGCGGCCTCCCCGAACCGCCACCTCTGGCACCACTTCGGTGCGGGCATCGCGGCCGCGGCGGCCGTGCTCACCAAGGAGACGATGCTCGTCATCCTGCCCGCGCTCCTGGTCACCATGTGGCGGCACGGCCACCGCGACACCCGGAAGTTCGCGCTCACCGGAGCCATCACCGCCTGCGTCCTGATCGGCCTGTCGTACCCGCTCTTCGCCCTGCTCAAGGGCGAGTTGTTCGCCGGGGCCGGCCATGTCTCGCTCTGGGACGGCATCAAGTACCAGATGAGCCGCCCCGGTTCGGGCTTCATCCTCGACTCGGGTACCGGCTCGTACGGCGTTCTGCAGTCCTGGCTTTACTACGACCGCGTGCTGCCCCTCGGCGGCCTAGCCGGAGCGCTGCTGCTCCTGGTCACCTGGCGCTGGTCGGTGACGGCCCGCGCGCTGGCCGGACCCGCGCTCACCGTGGCGATCCTCGCCCTGGTGGCCATGCGCCCGAG
Organism: Streptomyces sp. NPDC087263; assembly: GCF_044744645.1. Classification (NCBI taxonomy): domain Bacteria; kingdom Bacillati; phylum Actinomycetota; class Actinomycetes; order Kitasatosporales; family Streptomycetaceae; genus Streptomyces; species Streptomyces sp. NPDC087263. The sequence continues at coordinate 872,251 of NZ_JBIUYT010000002.1, read as the reverse complement.
CGGCTATCTGCCCGCGATGTACGTCATCCAGGCCCTGCCGTTCCTCGCGCTCGTCCTCGCCGGCGGCACCGCCAGCGTCGCCCACGCGGTGCTGCGCAGAGGGCGCCGCGAGGACGAGAAGCGGTACGTCCTGTGGGGACGGCGGGTGACGGCGGTCCTGCTCGTGGCGGGCGCCGCCGCCTACGTCGTACCGCGTTGGTACGACGGTAACCGCACCGCCGTCACTCTCGACGCCAACGCCCCCTACCGGGCGGCCTCTTCGTGGCTCAGCACCGAGGTCGACAACCCCGGGAAGACGCGGGTCCTGGTCGACGACGCGCTCTGGCTGGACCTCGTGCACGCCGGCTACAAGCCGGGGCTCGGCGTCATCTGGTTCTACAAGGCGGACCTCGACCCCGCGGTGACCAAGACGATGCCGCACGGCTGGCGCGACATCGACTACGTCGTCGCCTCCCCGACCGTACGGCGCGACGCGGTCGACCTGCCCAACGTCAAGGCCGCGATGGAGCATTCGACGCCCGTCGCCACCTTCGGCAAGGGCGAGGACCGGATCGAGATCCGGCGAATCGAAGGCAGCACGGGCAGTACCACCACAGCGACCGACGGAGGCAGTCGATGAGCAGCTTCGAGAGCACTGTCCCCGATGAACTGGGCGATCCCGCCGTACGCGCCGCGCCCGCGAGTGAGCCGAAGGGGCGCGCCGGTGTCGAGAGTGCGAACGCGCGGAGGCCCGAAGGATTGAGCACGATCGCGCTCTCGACACCGGCTGGAGCGCCCCGGAGACGAACCGAGCCCGAAAGAGCGGTGCCTGAACCCGGCGCCGTCACCATCGTCGTACCGACGTTCAACGAGGCAGCGAACATCGGGGAGTTGCTGCACCAGATCACCGAGTCGGTGCCCGCGCGGCTGCCCTGCGAGGTCGTCTTCGTGGACGACTCCACGGACAACACCCCCGAGGTGATCCGGGAGGCCGCGCAGGACTGCCCGTTCCCCGTCACCGTGCTGCACCGCGCCGAACCCGTGGGCGGGCTCGGCGGCGCGGTCGTCGAGGGACTGAAGGCGGCGACCTCCGACTGGATCGTCGTCATGGACGGCGATCTGCAGCATCCGCCGTCGCTGGTACCGGAGTTGGTCGCCACCGGTGAGCGCTCCTCGGCGGGACTCGTCGTCGCCTCGCGCTACATCAAGGGCGGCAGCCGCGAAGGACTCGCGGGCGGCTACCGCATCGCCGTCTCGCGCGGCGCGACCTGGCTGACCAAGACGCTCTTCCCGCGCAAACTGCACGGCATCAGCGACCCGATGAGCGGCTTCTTCGCGATCCGCCGCAGCGCGGTCACCGCCGATATCCTCCAGCCGCTCGGCTACAAGATCCTCCTCGAACTCGCGGTGCGCAGCCGCCCCCGCGAGGTCACCGAGGTGCCGTTCGTCTTCCAGGACCGGTTCGCGGGCGAGTCCAAGTCGACCGCGCAGGAGGGTTTCCGCTTCCTGCGCCATCTGGTCGGGCTGCGCACCGCCTCGCCCGTCGCGCGCATGGTGGTCTTCGGCCTGATCGGCGCCACCGGCTTCGTACCGAACCTGCTGGGCCTGTACGCCCTCACCGTCATCGGCATGCACTACCTGCCGGCGGAGATCCTCGCCAACCAGCTCGGGGTCGCCTGGAACTTCCTGCTCATCGAGCATCTCCTGTTCCGCGAGCGCCGCAAGCACCGCCACTGGTGGGACCGCGTGGGCCGGTTCGCCCTGATCGCCAACGCCGATCTGGTGCTGCGCATCCCGCTGATCGCCCTGTTCGTGAGCCACTTCGGGATGGGCGCACTCCCCGCCACCGCGCTGGCCCTGGTGACGACCTTCGTCCTGCGTTTCGTCGGAACCGAAGCGCTGGTCTATCTGCCGCGCCGCAGCAATGAGCTCGCGGGCGGGAGCAGCAGCCACACAGCAAGGAGAGCCGCGTGAGACACACCGTACGACCACGGAGGAGAACCTCGCTCCTGGCGATCGCAGGCCTCGCCGCCGGCCTGCTGCTCATCTCGCCGCAGCCCGCCTCCGCCGCCAACCTCGTCACCAACCCGGGCTTCGAGACGGCCGGCACGGACGGCATGCCGTACTGCTGGGAGAAGTCGGGCTGGGGCGACAACGACTTCACCTTCTCCACGGTGGCCGGCGCCCACTCGGGCACCAAGGCCATGAAGGTCGAGCTGACCCGCCGGGTCGACGGTGACCGCAAGGCGCTGATCACCGAGTCCGCCACCTGTGCGCCGCCGGTCACTCCGGGCAAGCAGTACGACCTGGGTCTCTGGTACAAGTCGACGACCCCGGACACCTCGCTCACGCTCTTCCGGCACGACGTGACGGCGGGCTGGCAGTACTGGTCCGACCTGAAGACGCTGGAGATGCAGGGGAGTTGGACCCAGGCCACGGCCCGTACTCCTGCGGTCCCCGCGGGTACCGACCGCATCACCTGGGGCGTCTCCGTCTACGGCACCGGCTCCGCGACCACCGACGACTACACGATGGAACAGGTCGCCGACACGCTCCCGCCGGCCACCTGCACCGGCACCGCCGAGCAGTGCGCCAACGGCAAGTGGGACGTGCTGCCCACGCAGAACCCGGTCCGCTCCATGCACTCCGTCGTCCTCAACAACGGCAAGGTGCTGTTGATCGCGGGCTCCGGCAACAGCGAGGAGCAGTTCAACGCGGGCACGTTCACCAGCGCGGTCTACGACCCGGTGGCCGGCACGTACAAGACGACCCCGACGCCCAAGGACATGTTCTGCTCGGGGCATGTGCAGTTGCAGGACGGGCGCGTGCTCGTGATGAGCGGCAACAAGGCGTTCCCGATCGCGGGCGGGCACGGCTACGAGGGGTACAAGGACTCGTACATCTTCGACCCGGTCACCGAGACGTACAGCAAGACGAACGACATGAACGACGGCCACTGGTATCCGTCGGCGACCGAGCTCGGCAACGGTGACATCATCTCCTTCGGTGGTCTGCGCGAGGACTCCACCGGCTCGGTGACCGCCGAAGTCTGGTCGGACGACGAGCAGAAGTGGCTGGCGCTCTGGCAGGTCAACCAGACCTGGTCGTACTGGGGGCTGTACCCGTCGATGATCCTGATGCAGGACGGCCGCCTCTTCTACTCGGGCAGCCATGTGTTCGGCAACGGCACCCCGGGCACGGGGTCGGCGATCTACGACTACGGCGCGAACACGGTGACGTCGGTCCCGGGGCTCCAGAACAAGGACGAACGCGACCAGTCCGCAAGCGTGTTGCTGCCCCCGGCCCAGGACCAGAAGGTGCTGACGGTCGGCGGCGGCAACATCGACTCGAACCCGGACGCCAACCGGTTGACGGACATCATCGACCTCAAGACCGCCAACCCGTCGTACACCGTCGGCCCGCCGCTGCCGCAGGGCACGGTGGACCTGGGCGCCGGTGCGGTGGCCGAGACGGGCAACCAGGGCAAGATGTACGTCTCCGCCGTACTGCTGCCCGACGGCAAGGTGTTGGAGACGGGCGGCGCCCTGCACAACCGCGCCAACCCGGTGTACGAGTCGTCGATCTTCGACCCGGCGACCTCGACGTTCGACCCGGTGGCGCCCGACCCGGAGGAGCGCGGCTACCACTCCTCCGCGTTCCTGCTGCCCGACGGCCGGGTGATGACGACCGGCGACAACCCGGGTAACGGCACCTGGAACCACGACGTGTCCATCTACACCCCGCCGTACCTCCTCAAGGGCACCCGCCCCACGATCACTTCGGTGATCGACAACGAGTGGGTGTACGGAGACACCCAGCGCATCACCGTCGACCGGCCCATCGCCAAGGCCGAGTTGATCCGCCCTGCCGCGGTGACGCACTCCTCCGACCCGAACCAGCGGTTCGTGGACCTCCCGTTGTCCGTCGACGGCAACAACATCGACCTGAACGTGACGAGCAACCCCAACCTGGCGCCGCCCGGCTGGTACATGCTCTTCGCGGTCGACGCCAACGGGGTGCCGTCGGTGGCCAAGTGGGTGCATCTGCAGGGCCCGTCGGCACTGGCCGCCGAGTCGACCGCCGACGCACACGTCCACTCCTTCGCCGACTCCCTACAGGGCGCGGTCACCGAGCCCGGCAAGAAGCGGACCTCGCAGCCGGTCAGCCCGACGATCTCCGGGTGCGACCGGCACTACGGCTCGATCAACGTGTGCGTGCCGACCGTCTTCCCCGACGAGGTGAAGAACACCACGGCCGCACGCTGCGCCTGGCTGAAGACGAACGACTACGGGCGCCTGAAGATCAACGGAAAGGACGATCCCCTGAAGCTCGACCCGAGCAAGGACGGGGTGGCCTGCGGGGCGAAGGACCTGAAGAAGCGGTAGATACCTGAGCGGGCGTCAGTTCCACTCCGTGGTTGCCCTTGTCGGCTCCGAACTCTGTGGGGGCGCGCCCGTGTCGGGCGCGCCCCCACAGAGCCCTGCCCCGGGCCTCAGGGCGTCAGCCCCTTCTCCATGACGTCCAGTGCCCGGTCGACGAGGTCGGCGAGGTCCCCCTCGTGACCGCTCTCGGCCCAGTACATGGAGGTCTCCATCAGGCCGCCGATCAGGGACATCGCCAAGACGCGTACTTCGAGGCCGTCGGGGTCCTTGCCGGTGCGCTCCGCGAGGACGCGGCACAGCAGGCGGCCGGTGACCGACATGCTCTCCATCATCCGGGAGCGCACGGCGGGCACCTGGACCATCAGGTGGGTCCGCAGCCGCGTCACCTCGGGGTCCTCGGTGTTCCCGGGGCCGATGGCCTTCCTGAGGATGTGGCGCAGGGAGTCCATCCACGGCTCGTCGGCGGGCCGCGCCCGCAGTTCCTGCTCCAGGATCGGGTCGAACTCGTCGGTGAGGACGATGTCCTCCTTGGCCGGGAAGTAGCGGAAGACCGTGGACGGGGACACCTCGGCCGCCTCCGCGATCTGCTCGACGGTCGTGGCGTCGTACCCCTGTTCCTTGATCAGTCGGTACGTCGCGTTGCGGATCGCGATCCGGGTCTTCTGCTTCTTCCGCTCGCGAAGTCCGAGCCGGGGCTCCGCGGGGGAGGCGGAGCTGTGTGCGGTGGCGGCCATGGGGCTCATTGTCCGGCATCGGCATCGGCGGCGGTATTGGCATTGGCGGCGGCCGGGGCCATGTCGGTGTCCTTCCCGGGCGCGGGGCGGTCGGTGGGCTCGGCCGGCTTGGCGTTCGGCAGCAGCGCCGCCGCCAGCAGCGCGGTGACGAGCGCCGCGATGCCGCTGACCAGCAGGACCAGGCTCATGCCGTGGACGTATGCGGCGTCGGCGGAGGCGGCGAGCGCGCGGTCGCCGAGCTGGGCGGCGACGAGATGGGCGCCGACCACCGAGTCGGAGGCGGAGTCCGCGGCGGCGCCCGGCAGGCCGGAGGTGTCGAGCCGGTGGCCGTATGCGCTCGCCAGCAGCGAGCCGAGCAGGGCGATTCCTGTCGCGCTGCCCACCTGGCGCACCGTCATGAGGAGCCCGGAGCCGCTGCCGGCGCGGTCACGGGGCAGGGCGCCGAGTGCGGCGGTCATCGCGGGGACCACGGCGAAGCCGAAGCCGAGCCCGGCGATGGACAGCCACAGGGCGGTGAACCCGTAGCCGTCGCCGACGGACGTACGACTGCCGAGGATCGCGGCGAAGGCGAGTGCGACCAGGCCCCCGCTGATCACCGCGCGCGCCCCGAACTTCGCCAGGAGCGGTGGTGCGCCACGTGAGGCGATCAGCAGTCCGCCCATCATCGGCAGCATCCGCACCCCGGTGCCGAACGCGTCGTACCCGAGCACCGCCTGGAGGTACTGGGGCAGCACGAACATCAGCCCGGACAGGACGAACAGGACGAGGGTCGCGGCGAGCGTGTTGAGGAGGAAGGCGCGCTGGGCGAGCAGGGAGAGGTCCAGCATCGGGCGGACGCTGCGGCGTTCGCGCAGGACGAGCAGCGTGATCAGGATCGCGGAGACCGCGAACAGGGCGAGGAGCAGCGGGTCGCCCCAGCCGCGCTGCGGGGCCTCGATGATCGCGTAGATCAGGATGCTCAGGCCGGCCGCGGTGTACGCGGTGGACACGGCGTCGACCTTCGGAGAGGCCGGGTCACTGGTCTCGGGGAGGAGGAAGACGCAGGCGGCGATGCCGAGCGCGGCCATGGGCACGTTGACCAGGAAGACAGAGCCCCACCAGAAGTGGTCCAGGAGCCAGCCGCCGACGATCGGTCCGAGCGGCAGACCGAGCGCGGAGGCGGCGGACACCGCGCCGACGGCCTTGGCGCGCTCGTCGGCCCCGAACAGGGACGGCAGTACGGCCATCGCGAGCGGCATCACGAGTGCGCCGCCGACGCCCATGACGGCGCGGGCGGCGATGACGAGCGTGACGTCGTCGACGAGGGCGCCGAAGAGCGAGCCGGCCAGGAAGATCCCGAGTCCGGTGATGAGCATCCGGCGCCGCCCGAAGCGGTCGCCGAGCAGGCCGGCGGGGAGCATCAGCGCGGCGAAGACGACGACGTACGCGTCGGCCGTCCACTGCTGCTCGCCCGTGGAAGCGCCCAGGTCACGGGCCATTGTCGGCAGCGCAACATTGAGGATCGTCATGTCGAAACCGAGCACGAGCATGCTCGCGACCAGGGCCCCGAGGGCCCACCAGCGGCGGGGGTCGTGCTGTACGGCGTTGCCCTGAGTGGTAGTGGCCATGAAGTGATAGTAGCTGTCAAAAGATGGTAGCTGTCAATCAAAAGGGAGCGGGTGCTGTCGCGGCAGGTGCATTGTCAGTGCGGCATGTCACTCTGAGATAGGGCTGATTTACGTTCTGTGAGGCTGAGGGGGGAGGAGGGGCTCGTGAGGGGCAGTTTTAGTGCGCAGGCGTTTGTGGCGGCGTTGTTGTGCGTGGCCGGATTCCTGGTCGGCGGCGCGGCTGTCGTGCTGGGGATCGTCGTGGTGGGCGTCGCCGCCCTGACATGCCAAGTGGCCGCGGCTTCGAAGCCACGGCCACTGAGGGGGAGTCGGTCCGGAAGGTCGAGGGGGTTCAGAGGGAAGGCGCGAAGTGCTTCCCGGGAAGGGGGTGGCGGGAGACGGGCGGGCGATCAGCCGTGCTGATAGGCCACCAGTGAGATCCCGACATAGTGCACGACGAACGCCCCGACGGTGAGGGAGTGGAAGACCTCGTGGAAGCCGAACCAGCTGGGTGACGGGTTGGGTCGCTTGATCCCGTAGATCACGCCGCCCGCGCTGTAGAGCAGCCCGCCGACGACCACCAGGACGAGCACGGCGATTCCGCCTGCCCGCATGAAGTCGGGGAGGAAGAAGACGGCCGCCCAGCCCATCGCGATGTAGCAGGGGGTGTAGAGCCAGCGCGGGGCGCCGACCCAGAACACCCGGAAGATGATGCCCGCCGCCGCCGCGGCCCAGATGCTCCACAGGAGCCACTGTCCCTTGGCCTCGGGCAGCAGCAGCATCGTCAGCGGTGTGTACGTGCCCGCGATGATCAGGAAGATGTTCGCGTGGTCGAGTCTGCGCAGTACGCCGTCCATGCGCGGGCTCCAGTTGCCCCGGTGGTAGAGCGCGCTCACCCCGAACAGGAGGCAGGCCGTCAGGGCGAAGATTGCGCAGGCGATGCGGGCGCGGGTCGAACTCGCGAGCGCCGTGAGCACCAGCCCCGAGACCAGGACGGCCGGAAACATGCCGAGGTGCAGCCAGCCGCGGAGCTTGGGCTTGATCTCGTCCGGCAGATGCGGGTGCGGCAGGGACAGGTGCGACGGGGACGAGTGCGACGCGGAGTGCGCAACGGAGCTGTGGCCGGTGGCCGGTGAGTCCGTGGGCGCGTCGGGGACGGACGCAGTCATGGGCCGGATTCTACCTACGGAACCGTAAGTTACCTATCAGTGTGGCCAGATGACCGGTCAATAGTGGCCATGGTCTCACGGCCTCCCGGGGTGCCGTACGTCGCGGTACGTCGCGATATCGGCGGTGAACCCAAAGCGACGCGGAGAAAACCCGGAGAAGACCCGGAGATGAGTGGCGATGGTCACTCCGCTCAGCTGTGAGGCCCTCTGGACATATGCGCGGTCTAGTCGGATGATCAAATGAGTGCGGTCGGCACCGGATGAGCGCCAGGGCATGAGCATCGTGAAGCATCCGGGTCGCAGCCCCCACGGGGCACAACAAACAAAACCCCTCATTTAGGAGCAATCGTGGCGCGCGACATCGCGGCTCCCACCGTCGTACCCACCAACCACAAAGCACTGATCTCGTGGGTGAACGAGATCACCGAACTGACCCAGCCGGACAGCGTGGTCTGGTGTGACGGATCCGAAGCCGAGTACGAGCGACTGAGCGAGGAACTCGTCCGCAAGGGCACCTTCAGGAAGCTCGACCCGATCAAGCGCCCCAACTCCTACTACGCCGTCTCCGACCCGACCGACGTCGCGCGGGTCGAGGACCGGACGTTCATCTGCTCCGAGAAGGCAGACGACGCCGGTCCGACGAACCACTGGAAGGCCCCTGCCGAGATGCGGGAGATCTTCCAGGGGACGGACGGCAGGGGCGGTGTCTTCCGCGGCTCGATGCGCGGCCGGACGATGTACGTCGTCCCCTTCTGTATGGGCCCGCTCGGCTCGGACCTCTCCGCGATCGGCGTGGAGATCACCGACTCGGCCTACGTCGCCGTGTCCATGCGCACCATGACCCGCATGGGACAGCCGGTCCTGGACGAACTCGGCACCGACGGCTTCTTCGTGCGTGCTGTGCACACGCTCGGAGCGCCGCTGGAGTCGGGCGAGGCGGACGTGCCGTGGCCGTGCAACTCCACGAAGTACATCTCGCACTTCCCGGAATCCCGCGAGATCTGGTCGTACGGCTCGGGCTACGGCGGCAACGCGCTGCTCGGCAAGAAGTGCTACGCGCTGCGCATCGCCTCCGTGATGGCGCGCGACGAGGGCTGGCTGGCTGAGCACATGCTCATCCTCAAGCTGACCCCGCCGCAGGGAGAGTCGAAGTATGTCGCCGCCGCCTTCCCGAGCGCCTGCGGCAAGACGAACCTCGCCATGCTGGAGCCGACGGTCGGCGGCTGGACCGTCGAGACGATCGGCGACGACATCGCGTGGATGCGGTTCGGCGAGGACGGCCAGCTGTACGCCATCAACCCCGAGGCCGGCTTCTTCGGCGTCGCGCCCGGCACCGGTGAGCACACCAACGCCAACGCGATGAAGACGCTGTGGGGCAACTCCGTCTTCACCAACGTGGCGCTGACCGACGACAACGACATCTGGTGGGAGGGCATGACGGAGGAGACTCCGGCCCACCTGACGGACTGGAAGGGCAACGACTGGACGCCGGAGTCCGGCACGCCCGCCGCCCACCCGAACGCCCGCTTCACCGTGCCCGCCGCACAGTGCCCGATCATCGCGCCCGAGTGGGAGGACCCCAAGGGCGTGCCGATCTCGGCGATCCTGTTCGGCGGCCGTCGTGCCACGGCGGTCCCGCTGGTGACGGAGTCCTTCGACTGGAACCACGGCGTCTTCCTCGGCGCCAACGTGGCCAGCGAGAAGACCGCCGCCGCCGAGGGCAAGGTCGGCGAGCTGCGCCGCGACCCGTTCGCCATGCTGCCGTTCTGCGGCTACAACATGGGCGACTACATGGGCCACTGGATCGACGTCGCCAAGGACAAGGACCAGGCGAAACTGCCGAAGATCTACTACGTGAACTGGTTCCGCAAGAACGACGCGGGCAAGTTCGTGTGGCCGGGCTTCGGCGAGAACAGCCGGGTCCTGAAGTGGATCGTCGACCGGCTGGACGGCCGGGCCGAGGGCGTCGAGACCCCGATCGGCATCCTGCCGGCCAAGGGTGCCCTCGACACCAACGGTCTCGAACTGTCCGAGTCCGAGCTCGACTTCCTGCTCACCGTCGACAAGGACGTGTGGCGCGAGGAGGCCGCGCTCGTGCCGGAGCACCTCAACACCTTCGGCGAGCACACCCCCAAGGAACTGTGGGACGAGTACCACGCGCTGGTGCAGCGCCTGGGCTAGGTCTCGCAGGAAAGCTCCGCGGCCGGTCTGGCTTGCCCTGACCTGCGACGTCGTCAAGGCCGGCCGCGGTGACAGCAACACGAGAGGGGCGGGGGGCCCCCCCCCCCCCCGGGGGGGGGGGCCCCCCCCCCGGGGGGGGGGGCCCCCCCGCCCCTCTCGTGTTCTCCGGTATCGGCCCCGCCGTTATTTTTCGCATCGACTCCGCCCCGACCGGGATTTCGCGGGACACTCGGGACAATCCTGCAACGAACCCTGGAGTGAGGTGAGCGGGGTGCGCACGCCCGTCAGTGATCCCCTGAAGATAGGGCCCTACCGCATCGTCGGACGGCTGGGCTCCGGCGGGATGGGGTGGGTGTATCTCGGCCGTTCGCCGGCCGGGCGCGAGGTGGCGGTGAAGGTGGTGCGGGCCGAACTGGCGGCGGAGCAGGAGTTCCGGGAGCGGTTCGCGCGCGAGGTCGCGGCCGCGCGGGTGGTCAGCGGCGCGTACACCGCGGCCGTGGTCGACGCCGACACCCGGGCCGAACTGCCCTGGCTGGCCACGATGTACGTGCCGGGTCCCTCGCTCGCCGAGGCGGTCCGCACCGACGGACCACTGCCCGAGTCGCAGGTACGGCAACTGGGCGCGGGCCTGGTCGAGGCGCTCCAGGCCATCCACGCCGCCCGCGTCGTGCACCGGGACCTGAAACCGGCGAACGTGCTCCTCGCCTCCGACGGTCCGCGCGTCATCGACTTCGGGATCTCCCGGGTCGACGGCGTACCCGGGCTCACCCAGACCGGCATCGTGGTCGGCACACCGCCGTTCATGTCGCCCGAGCAGATCCAGGGGGCGCCGGTGGGGCCGCCGACCGATGTCTTCTCCCTCGGCGGGGTGCTGGTGTACGCCCTGACGGGCCGGCCGCCGTTCGGGAGCGGGGAGGCCGTGCGCTTCCGGGTCGTACAGAGCGAGCCCGAACTCGACGCCGTACCCCCGGGAACACGCGAGCTGATCGCGCGCTGTCTGGCCAAGCGGCCCGAGGACCGGCCCCAACTGGACGAGTTGCTCGCCGCGTTGCTGGAGGAGACCCCCAAGCCGGCGTCCTGGCCGCCGCCCACCGTGGCCCACAGCATCAAGGTGCGCACCAGTGATCTGGCCGACCGCCGCAAGGCCGCGGCGGCGGGCCGAGGTGCCGGTACGAGCGTGTCGGTGCCCTCCTGTCTGCTGCTGCACGCCCAGGCGTTGCTGGACGCCGGGCTGACCGATGCGATGGTCGCCGAGGCGGTGGGCCGTGGCGACGCCTGACTCCTCGCCCACGCGCTTCCCCGGCCGGGGACCCGAGGCACTCGAAATCGGCGTGCACTGGCGGGGGTTGGTGCAGACATGGGTGGCCGGACGGAATTACCACACCATGACCGACACCGTTTCCGTTTCCATGCAGTTCGATCTCCAGGAAACGGGCCGGATGGTCACCGTGAGATTCATGACCACCAAGCGGCTTCTTGTCGCCTTCGCGACCGATGGTCATTATCTGCTCCAGGATCAACTGGCCGTAGCCGCGGCCGCGTCGAACGCGTGGAATACCGAACAACTGAATCCGATGCTCTCCGTGTGGGACGTACGGGGGCCGCGGCCCTGTCTTGCCGGGGTCTGTGATCTGCCGCTGACCTGCCGGATGACGCAAACGGATTTCGATGCTTTGGCCAGTGATTGGGTGGAACGGGCGAGGCAGATGTTCACCCGTTGCCATCAGGTGTTCAAGTTGTAGAAGTGAAACCCGTGGTGTGCCCAAACCTCTTCCGGGTGCGCGCCGGTTGGCCTCACTATGGGCGAGTGCCTTTTAGGCCACGGGGGGTTGCCCATGAGGCGTTCACTATTGTGCGCGGTGTTTTTCGGAATGGTTGTCGCTCTGCTTCCGACGGGGGTGGTGGCGGCCGACGCATGCGACAAGGACTTCGGGGCCCGGCTCAAGTGCTGGTCCGATGCCATCGGTTCGGGAGACGCCGTCCTGATCACCCTGGACGACGAGCTGTCGTACGACGGCAAGGCGACCGCACTCAGGGACGCCGAGAAATCCTTGTGGAACAACAGCAACCGCAAGAACCTCACGGTTGAGGTGCCCAAGGGCGGCAGTACCGGAGAGGGCGGAACCGTACTCCTCCTGTTGGCGGGCACCGGCTGGATCGCGCAGGACACGACGATCGACAAGCTGCCGGGTGCCGCCCTGAAGGACCCTGAGAACCGGCCCGTCTGCGGTGGCTCCGCCCCGGACCTCAAGGCGGTCTGCGACAAGCTGGCCATTGGCCCGCTCAGCGGCCGGCAGTTTCTCGATGCGGCACCGGACACCTACGGCCGCCAGCAGTCGTACTCCGTCGCCTCCGACGAGTCGGGCAGCAATCGCCTCCTCATCCTCGCAAGCGCCCTCCTCGTCATCCTGCTCGCCGCCCTTGTGGTCGTCATCCGCCGCTCCTCCCGCGCGGCGCCCGGCCGCGCCCTCGCCGCAGCGGGCGGCGGCACGATTCCCACCGCGCAGACCCGCGTGGCCGACGAGCAGACCACGCATCTGAGGACCACGCCGAGCCCCCGCTACGGACGCCGGGTCGGCAATGTTCCCGGCCCCGCGAAGTCCGCCGTCGTCCGCACCGAACTGCACCCGCAGGGCTACGTCGAGCTCGACCGCGTGCTGTACCGCGCGGTGTGGGCGGAGCCCGGCCGCCCGCCGCCCGCACCCGGCGGACTCGTCGACGTCACGGACGCGCGCGAGCGCGACTCCGACGTCCTGTACGCCTTTCCGCCCACCACGGGACGGCACGCCAAAGGCGCCCGGTCCTGAGACCCGTATGACCGTCAGTCCCGCATGACCCTCAGTCCCGCATGACCCTCAGACCCGCATAACCCTCAGACCAGGAGAAGAGACACAGAGATGCACAGCGAACACCCGCCCACCATGCCGGCGGAGTACGCCGACATCGAGTTCGAGAACAACGCGCAGAGAATGCCGCTGGTGCTCTGCCTCGACACCTCCAGCTCCATGGCGGGCCCGCCCATCCAGACGCTCAACAACGCCCTGATGGAGTGGACCCGGGAACTGCACGACGACGTCAGTCTCAGTTACAGCGTCGAGGTCGCCGTCGTCACCTTCGGCGGCCAGGGTGTCGCCGCCTGGCGAGGGCCCCAACTCCTCGACTCCCGCGCTCCGGTGAGCCCCTTCGTGCCCGCCCACATGTTCCGGCCGCCGCAGCTCACCGCCGCCGGGGTGACCCTGATGACGGAGGCGCTGGAGCTGTCGATGCACATCGTCGCGGCCCGCAAGGCGGAGCTGCGCGCCTCCGGACTTCAGTACTACCGCCCGCAGATCTGTCTGGTCACCGACGGTCTGCCCACCGACGGCACCGGCCATCTCACCGACTCCTGGCACCGGTTGATCCCCGTGCTGGCCGACGAGCAGAGCGCCCGCCGCTTCCGGCTGTACGCGATAGGCGTCGGCGGCATCACGGACAGGGGCGAGCAGGTGCTCCAGGCGTTCGCGCCGAAGTTCAACGCACGGCTTCAGGGATTCCCGTTCCGCGAGCTGCTCCAGATGATGTCGGCGAGTGCGAACGCCGAGCAGAAGGGCGCGGGCGACGAGGTCTTCGAGAAGATCTTCAGCCAGTTCAAGACCCAGCGCCCGGCCTGGGAATCCTGACCGATGACCGGATGGGGGCCCTGACTCGTGGCCGGAGCGGAAAAGCGGGAATCGTCGTGGCGCATCCACGGCATGAGCGTCGAGGGTTACCGCCACCGCCGCCAGGGCCTGCCCTGCCAGGACGCCTGCGCGTACAAGGCGTCGGAGTACACGGCGGTCCTCGCCGTCGCGGACGGTGCGGGTAGCCGCCCCCGCTCCGAGGAGGGGTCGAGGCTCGCGGTCGAGCTGGCTGTCGAGCACTTCGCGCGGCGGGCCGACGTGGTGGCCGACCGGCAGCCCGGGGAGGACGTGCACGAACTGCTCCAAGACGCCTTCCACGAGGTCAGCAAGATGTTCCTGGACACCACCGGCGCCGACGCCGCCGACTTCGCCACCACCCTCACCGTCGTGGTGCTCGCCCCGGGCTGGCTGGGCCATCTCACCGTCGGCGACGGCTTCGTCGTACTGCGAGCCGGTACGGAGGACGGGGAACGGCAGTTCCATCTGCTGCCGCAGGCGCGGGCGGCCAGCGAGTACAGCAACGAGACGGTCTTCCTCACCTCGCCGGACGCCGCCCGCTGGGTGCACACCGACTGTGTGTCCGACGAGGGGATCGACGGGGTGCTGCTGTCCACCGACGGGCTCGTGCAGGCCGCGCTCACCCGGGGCGGCAACGGGGCGCATGCGCCGAACGCTTCCTTCGCCGACGCCGTGTTCAGGTCCCTCGACACGGTGAGCGACGACTCCCACGAGGGACTCGCCACCCTGCTCAGGTCGGACCGTCTCACCGCCCTGAACGCCGACGACAAGACCCTGCTGCGGGCCGTGCGCACGGTGCGGCCATGAGCGGCCGCACGGTGTTCCTGGACGGAAAGCCCGTCGTCCTGGCGGAACTGCCGCTGAAGGGCGGCGGGCAGGCGGCCGTCTTCCCGGTCGTCGGCGACGACGGCATCGTCGTCAAGGTCTACCGCGAGCCCCCGGGTCCCGAACAGGAGCGCCGGCTGGCCCGGATGCTGACCATGTCACCGCTGGCCGCCCGCCCCACCAACGCCTCCCAGCCGGCCGAACTGGCCTGGCCCACCGCGCTCGCCCGCGGCCCCAAGGGCGAGTTCCTCGGCTACGCCATGCGCCGCTTCGGCGAACCCCAACACGTCCAGCTGATCGGCCTGTTCACCCGCGCCCAGCGCCTCAAGCTCTTCCCCGACCGGGCCGACTGGCGCTTCCTGCTCGGCGTCTCCTGGAACCTCGCCTTCATGACCGCCCGCATGCACTACGACAACCTCGTCATCGGCGACTTCTCCAGCAGCAACGTCGTCGTGGACGGCCACGGCTTCATCACCTTCCTGGACTGCGACTCCATCGCCTTCACCGACCCGGTGACCGGGGAACTCTTCCCCTGCCTGATGCACACCACCGACTACTCGTCCCCCGAGCGCCAGGCCGGCGGCCCCGCCACCCGCGCCACCGACGACTTCGCGCTCGCCGTCCTCGTCTACCAGCTGCTCACGGCCGGCAACCACCCCTTCGGCGGTGTCCCGCACGACAGCGCCTCCGAGTCGACCGTCAAGGACAACATCGCCGCGAGCTGCTCCTACGTCGTGCGCCCCGAGCGCGTCGTCATCCCGCGCGGCACCGTCGACCCCTCCGTGCTGCCGCCGGAACTCCTCACCCTGGCCCGCGCCGCCTTCGGCCCCGGCGTGCAGGCCCCCGCCGCGCGCCCCACCGCGGAGGCGTGGCTGCGCGCCCTGGACAGGGAACGCGCGCTCGTACGGGTCTGCCAGAACCGCCCGCTGCACGCGTACGGGTCCCATCTGCCGACCTGCCCGTGGTGCACACGGGCGGCGGTCACGGGCCATGACGTGTTCAACGGGCCGCCGCCTGTTCCGGTGCCCGTCGCGCCGCCGCAGGAGAAGCAGCCGTGGCCCGCCGGCCTGAAGGTCGGTCTGCTGATCCTGGCGGTGCTGATCCTGCTGATCATCGTGGTGCTGAGGGACAGGGCCGGCGGATAGCTCGTCCTGGGGGCGTAAGGGGCGCAGGGGGCAGGGGGCTGAGCGCCGTCGCGGCGCTCAGCCACGAGGGCGCTTTTCGGCGGTGCCGACACGATGGCGCTTTTCGGCGGTGCACGAGCAGGCGCGGCCCAACGAAAACACCGGGGTCACCCCGAGGCCCGCAGCAAGGGCGACCCCGGCTCAAGCGAACGCAGTGCTGTGGCACCCGGCCCGCACATCGCTGCGGTATACGCGGACCGGGGCCGAACGAGGGGAGCCCGGAGGCTCAGTGGGCCGCGAGGGACTGCGGGGCGGTGGCGGACGCGTGGGCGTCCATCCGCTCGGCGGAAAGGATCGCGGCGGCGGTGTCGGCGCGGGACGCCGCGACGACGAGGGCGCGGCCCGCGAGGGCGTGCGCACGCTGGTGCAGGGAGATGAGCTGCGGCTCGCGGAGGGCGTCGGCCACCGACGACCGCACCGGCGCCGCCCCGTCCCGCAGCCGGGCCACCTGCGCGGCGAGCCGCTCGGCCGCCGTGTCCAGCTCGCCGGAGGGCGCGGCCGCACGGATCTCGTCGGTCACCGCGAGCAGCGCCGCGAGATGGCCGGCCAACTGGATGTCCAGCTCCTCCTCGCGCGACCTATGGGGAAAGTCGGAGGTGGTGCCGGCCATCCTGTGGACCGACTTGGTGCGGATCGGTTCGTACATGGGACAGCCTCCTGTGCGCTGACAGGATCCCATCCTAGCTTGGATTTCGTCTAAAGTTGAGCCGGATCGTCCGACCGGTCGGAGCCTGCACGCAGCGCCACCGTCAGCGCACGCACGGTGTGAGCGTCACGGTTGCCCGTAGCCGTCCAGGAAGTTCCCGATCCTCGTCACCGCGTCCGTCAGGTCCCCGACGGTCGGCAGGGTGACCACGCGGAAGTGGTCCGGTTCGGGCCAGTTGAAGCCGGTCCCCTGGACGACCATGATCTTCTCGCGGCGCAGCAGGTCGAGGACCAGCTGCCGGTCGTCCTTGACCTTGAAGACCTGCGGGTCCAGGCGCGGGAAGAGATACAGCGCCCCCTTCGGCTTCACGCAGGTCACGCCGGGGATCTGGGTCAGCAGCTCGTAGGCCACATCGCGCTGTTCCCTGAGCCGCCCGCCGGGCAGCACCAGGTCGTTGATGGTCTGCCGCCCGCTCAGTGCGGCGACCACACCGTGCTGACCCGGCATGTTCGCGCACAGTCGCATGTTCGCGAGGATCGTCAGGCCCTCGATGTAGGAGTCGGCGTGCGCGCGCGGCCCCGAGATCGACATCCAGCCGACCCGGTACCCGGCCACGCGGTACGCCTTCGACATCCCGTTGAAGGTGAGTGTCAGCAGATCCGGGGCGATCTTCGCGGTCGCCGTGTGCGTGGCACCGTCGTACAGGATCTTGTCGTAGATCTCGTCGGAGCAGACCAGCAGGTTGTGGCGGCGGGCGATGTCGGTCAGCCCGCGCAGCATCGCGTCGTCGTACACCGCGCCCGTCGGGTTGTTCGGGTTGATGATCACGATGGCCTTGGTGCGGTCGGTGACCTTCCGCTCCACGTCCGCGAGGTCGGGCATCCAGTCCGACTGCTCGTCGCAGCGGTAGTGCACCGCCGTACCGCCGGACAGGGACACGGCCGCCGTCCACAGTGGGTAGTCGGGCGCCGGTACGAGCACCTCGTCGCCGTCGTCGAGCAGCCCCTGCATCGCCATCACGATCAGCTCGGACACGCCGTTGCCGATGAAGACGTGCTCGACGTCCGTCTCGATACCCAGGGTCTGGTTGTGCATCACGACCGCCCGGCGCGCCGCGAGCAGTCCCTTGGCGTCGCCGTAACCGTGCGCCGAGGAGACGTTCCGCAGGATGTCCTCAAGGATCTCGGGCGGGCACTCGAACCCGAAGGCCGCCGGATTCCCCGTGTTCAGCTTGAGGATCCGATGCCCGGCCGCTTCCAGCCGCATCGCCTCCTCGAGTACCGGTCCCCGGATCTCGTAACAGACATTGGCGAGCTTGGTCGACTGGATCACCTGCATGTCCGTGAGCTTACGGCCGGGTAACGCTCGGCGGCGGGTGTTTTCCACCACGTGAGACGGGATGTTTTGTTCCCTTTTCTCCCCTGCCGTGGCGAGAGTCGGCCGGCTGGTCAGGCCGGAAACCGCTCCTTGTCGCCCCTGGCCGATCCCTTCACAATGCGCATGACAAAACAGAAGGTGACCGGAAAACCTCCGGTCACTCACGTCGCAAGAGGGGACCCCACATGAGAAAGCCTCTCGTCGCCGCGCTCTTCGCCCTGGTGATCGCCGGGGCGGGCGCGGCACCCGCGGTCGCGGCACCGGCACCCGAGCCGAAGTCCGTGTCCGCGGAACCGCAAAGCGCCGCCGCTCCCGCGATCCAGGCCGTCGACTTCGCCGGCACCGTCGCGCTCAGCAACTGTTCCGGCTCGGTCGTCCGCATGCCCGCCTCCGAGGCCGACGACCCGGCCCTCGTGCTGTCCAACGGCCACTGCCTGGAGACCGGCATGCCGACGGCCGGCCAGGTCATCGTCGACCGCGCCTCCACCCGCACCTTCAGCCTGCTCAACTCCGCGGGTACGAAGGTCGCGACCCTGCGCGCCAGCAAGATCGCGTACGGCACGATGACCGACACCGACATCTCGATCTACCAGCTCACCAGCACGTACGCGCAGATCCAGAGCACGTACGGCATCAGCGCGCTGACGCTGGACGACGCGCACCCGACGGCCGGTACGGCCATCAAGGTCGTCTCCGGGTACTGGAAGCGGATCTACACCTGCAACGCCGACGGGTTCGTCTACCGCCTGAAGGAGGGGTCCTGGACCTGGAAGGACTCGCTCCGCTACACCTCCGCCTGTAACACCATCGGCGGTACGTCGGGTTCGCCCGTCATCGACAACACCACCGGCAAGGTCGTCGCCGTCAACAACACCGGCAACGAGGACGGCGCGAGCTGCACCGTCAACAACCCCTGTGAGGTCGACGCGAACGGCACCGTCACCGTCCGCCAGGGCATCAACTACGCCCAGGAGACCTACCAGATCGTCCCGTGCTTCGGGCTCGACAACAAGCTCGACCTGAGCCGCGCCGGGTGCACCCTGCCCCAGCCGTAGCGGCGGAGAGAGCGGGCGGTCACACGGGAGTCCCGCGGACCGCCCGCCCCGCCAGTACGTCCGTCCTGCGCCCGTCCTCGATCACGAAGCGGCCGTCGATGAGGACGTGCGGGATGCCGGTGGGCAGGGTGCGGGGGGAGTCGAAGGTGGAGCCCGCCGCCACCGTGGCCGGGTCGAAGAGCACCAGGTCGGCGCGGTGGCCCTCGCGGACGAGCCCGCGGTCCGCCAGCCGCAGCCGCGCCGCCGGGCGGCCGGTGAGGTGGGCGACGCACTCCTCCAGGGAGAGGACGCCCAACTCCCTTACGTACTGGCCCAGATAGTGCGGGAAGGTGCCGTACGCGCGCGGATGCGGCTTGTCGCCCCGCAGGATGCCGTCCGAGCCGCCGGTGTGCACCGGGTGCCGCATGATCGCGCGGACGTTCTCCTCGTGCCCGACGTGCTGGAGGATCGTCGAGCCGAGGCTGTCGGCGAGCAGCAGGCGGCGGGCGGTGACCCAGGGAGCCTCGCCGTGCCGGTCCGCGGACGCCTGCACGGTCCGGCCCACGTACGGCGCGAGCGCGGGGTCGGTCACTCCCGAGATCTCGATCGTGTCCCACTCGATGGGGACGCCGTGGCAGCCGTCGGCGCCCACGACCTCCATGTGGTGTCGGATACGTTCCGCCGTCCCGTCGTCCTTCAGACGGGCGAGGATCGCCTCCGGGCCGCCCTCGCTCGCCCAACTCGGCAGCATCGCCACCAGGGTGGTGCAGCCGGGGGTGTACGGATATGTGTCGAGGGTGATGTCGGCGCCCTCCGCCAGCGCCTTGTCCAGGAGGGCCAGCAGGTCCGGGGCCTTGCCCTCGTTCACGCCGAAGTTCATGGTGGCGTGGGCGAGATGGAGCGGGCAGCCGGCCTCGCGGGTGAGGGCGACCATCTCCTCGTACGCCGCCAGGGCGCCCGCGCCGTAGGAGCGGTGGTGTGGGCAGTAGTAGCCGCCGTGCCCGGCCACCACCCGGCAGAGTTCGGTGAGTTCGGCGTCCTTGGCGTACATGCCGGGCGTGTACGTCAGTCCGGAGGACATGCCGACGGCGCCCTCGCGCATTCCGGTGGCCACCAACTCCCGCATACGGTCCAGCTCTTCGGGAGTCGCCGCCCGGTCCTCCCAGCCGACGGCGAGCATCCGCAGGGTGCCCTGCGGGATGAGATAGGCGGCGTTCACCGCGATGCCCGCACCGCCGAAGCCGTGGTCGAGCCGGTCCAGGTACTCGCCCACGGAGCGCCAGGTGAAGTCGATGTCGTCGCCGTTGCCGTTCCAGCCGGTGATCGTCCGGCGGACCTCGGCGAGCGTGCGGTCGTCGACCGGGGCGTACGACAGGCCGTCCTGGCCGATGACTTCGAGGGTGACCCCCTGCGCGGCCTTCGCGCTGTGGTCCGGGTCGCGGAGCAGTGCGAGGTCGCTGTGCGCGTGCATGTCGATGAAACCGGGGGCCAGTGCCAGGCCTTGGGCCTCCAGTGTCCGGCGCCCGCCGAGGGGTGGGCCCGCGCGGCGGATCTCGGTGACCCGGCCGGCTGTGATGCCCACGTCGGCGTGGTACGAGGCCTGGCCGGTGCCGTCGATGACATGTACGTCTCTGATCGCCAGGTCCACTTGTTGCCGCCTTTCCGGGCTTCGCCCGCGCTGCTTGTTACCCGCGCTCCGCGCGGTGTTGCCCACCCACGGCCACCCGACTCGGCCGTCTCCCCGGCTCCGCCGGAAAACTCAGAAAAACGTGCGGATGTAGTCGACGACCGTCCCGTCCCCCTCCACCAGCGGGATCAGCTGCCACTTGTCGAACGACGTGCACGGATGCGACAGCCCCATCCCCACCCAGTCGCCGACCTGGACGTCCGCCTCCGGGGTCGTACGGAGCCAGCCGTGCTGGTCGGAGAGGCCGGTGACCGTGACGCCGGTGGCCGGACGGTCGGTGCCGTCGCGGCGGATCACCTGGGCCTCCGGCAGATCGAGGTCGTACGCAGCGTCCCGCTTGCCCGCGTTGACGAAGGCCTGGTCGGGGGAGGGGCGGGAGACGACCTGCGCCCACAGCCGGAAAGCGGGGTGCAGGGCGCCCTCCTCGGGGACGCGGGTGAAGGGGGTGAGCTTGCGGTAGTGGCCGTCGTCGTGCGAGACGTACGCGCCGGAGCGGAGCAACTTCAGTACGGGCAGGGAGAGTTCGGGGATCTTCGCGAACACGTCGGCCACCGCGTCGAACCAGGCGCTGCCGCCCGCGCTGACGACGATCTCCGCAAGGCCCGTGAACCGGCCCGCCTTGTCGAAGTCCGCCGCCAGGGCCGTGAGCCGGCGCAGCCACGCGTGCACCCGGTCGGGGTCGGCCCCCGGCACCTCGCCCTCGTAGCCCGCCACACCCACCAGCCGCAGCGTCGCCGCCCCGGCCACCGCGTCCGCGACCGCCGCGCACTCCGCCTCCGTACGGACGCCGGTACGGGCGCCCTCACCGGCGGCGAGCTCGACGACCACGTCCACGGGGCGGGGGGCTCCGAAGAGCGCGGCGTCCATCAGCTCCACGCCGCGCACGGAGTCGACGTAACAGATGAAGCGGAAGTCCGGGTCCGCCGCGAGTTCGGACGCGATCCAGCGCAGGGCGGAGGCGTCGACGAGTTCGTTCGCGAGGAAGACCCGGTCGATGCCGAACTCTCGTGCCACCCGCACCTGGTGGGGGACCGCGAGGGTGATGCCCCACGCGCCGTGCTCGATCTGCTGCCAGAACAGCTGCGGGGCCATCGAGGTCTTGCCGTGCGGGGCGAAGGCGAGGCCGTGGCGGGTCGCGTACGTCTCCATCAGCGCGAGGTTGTGGTTCAGACGCTCGGCGGAGAGGGCGAGGACGGGGGTGGTGAAGCCGTCCGTGAAGAGGTTGCGGCGCTGGGCGGCGAGTTCGCCGACGGTCAGGCCCGCGGCGTCCGGGGGGAGGCCCTTGAAGCGGAGGTCGACGCGGTCCGCCGTGAGAGCGGTGAGCTGTGCGGCGGCGGTGTCGGCGCCCATGGGGCCTCCCTGGTGTTCTGCCGAGCGTGTTCCCGGACGAGGTGCTGTGTTGCATTCTCTGCAACGCTCATTGCGTATGACGCTTACTGCTGTCTAACATCCCAGCCAATGCAGGGTCAACGGTGCCGATGCCGTTGCCCGGGAGAGCAAGGGGCCCCACCATCGTGACCGCCTTCGACGTCGTGGCACTCGGCGAGTCCATGGTCACGTTCCTGCCCTCCCGGCCCGGGCGCCTCGCCGACGTCCCCTCCTTCACCCGGGGGATCGGCGGCGCGGAGTCGAACGTCGCCTGCGTGCTCGCCGCCGCGGGGCACTCCGTGCAGTGGGTCAGCAGGGTCGGCACCGACGGGTTCGGCGATCACCTGGTGGAGGCGATCGCCTCGTACGGCGTGGACACCTCCGCCGTACGACGGGATCCCGCGCGTCCGACCGGCATCTACTTCCGTACGGCGGGCGACCGGGCGACCGACGCGCACGAGGTGGCGTACTACCGGGCCGGGTCGGCCGCCTCCGCGATGGCGGTGGACAACGTGGACCTGGACGCCGTCCGCGCGGGACGCGTGCTGCACCTGTCCGGGATCACCGCCGCGCTCTCCGACGACTGCCTCGGCCTGATGCGCGCGCTCACCGCGCGCCGGCCCGGCCGGCCGCTGGTCTCCTTCGACGTCAACCACCGCCCCGGGCTGTGGCACGACACAGCCGGACCGCGCGTCCTGCTCGACCTCGCGCGCGGCGCCGACATCGTGTTCGTCGGCGAGGACGAGGCGCGGGACGCCTGGGGGCTGCGCGGCGCACTGGCGATCCGTGACGCGCTGCCGGAGCCGGACGTCCTGGTCGTCAAGTACGGCAAGGGCGGAGCCGTCATGTTCGACAGGGACGTCGAGGGGACCGAGGACGCGGACGGCACCGCCACGCTCGTCGGCGCCCTGCGCGTGGACGTCGTCGCGGCCGTCGGCGCCGGTGACGCCTTCGCCGCCGGTTTCCTCTCCGCGACCCTGCGCGGACTCCCCGCCAAGGACCGGCTCCGGCACGGCCACCTCATGGCCGCCGCCGCCCTCACCGTGCCGGGGGACCTGGCCACGCCGCCCTCCCGGGACCACGCCGACCGGCTGGTCGCTCTGGACGACCGGGCGTGGGAGACACTTCGACTCGGCCCCGGCTGGACCCAGGCCGTCACGCGGGCCGACGAGGAGGTACGTACCCCATGAGCCAGACCGTCGACCGAGCGCTGAGCATCCTGCCGCTGCTCGCCGAGGGACCCGCCGACCTCGGGAAGGTCGCCGAGCGGCTCGGCGTGCACAAGTCCACCGCGCTCCGCCTGCTGCGCACGCTCCACGAGCACGGGCTCGTCTACCGCCAGTCCGACCAGCGCTACCGCCTCGGCGCCCGCCTCTTCGCCCTCGCCCAGCAGGCGGTGGAGAACCTGGACATCCGGGAGATCGCCCACCCCCACCTCGTACGGCTGAACGAGCAGTGCGGGCACACCGTCCACCTCGCCGTCCACGAGGAGAACGAGGTCCTCTACATCGACAAGGTGGAGAGCCGGTACCCGGTCCGGATGTACTCGCGGATCGGCAAGCCCGTCGCCATCACCGTCGCGGCCGTCGCGAAGCTGCTCCTGGCCGACCTGCCCGAGGCCGAGCGGCGCGCGATCGCCGACAAGCTCGACTACCCGATGTACACGGCCCGTTCGATCCCGGGCGCCGCCGCCTTCCTCAAGGAACTGGCGGCGGTGCGCGAACAGGGCTGGGCCACCGACCTCGGCGGCCACGAGGAGTCCATCAACTGTGTGGCCGCGCCCATCCGCGGCGCAGACGGACGGGTCGTCGCCGCGATGTCCGTCTCCGCCCCGAACGTCGTCGTCACCGCCGACGAACTCCTCACCCTGCTCCCGCTGGTACGTCGTACGACGGACGCCATCAGCCGCGAGTACTCCGGCAAGTCGCCCACGAAGGAAGCCCCGAAGGAATGAGCACGGCATGACTGAGAAGACCGAGAAGATCGCCCTCACCCCGAAGACCCACACCACCCCGCCCGCCAAGTTCTCGCACGGCGTGAAGAAGGGGAACATCCTCCAGGTCGCCGGACAGGTCGGCTTCCTCCCGGCCGTCGAGGGCCAGTCGCCCACGCCCGCGGGACCCGGCCTGCGCGAGCAGACCCTCCAGACCCTCGCCAACGTCAAGGCGATCCTCGAAGAGGGCGGCGCGAGCTGGGACGACGCGGTGATGATCCGCGTCTACCTCACCGACGTCGACCACTTCGCCGAACTGAACGGCATCTACAACACGTACTTCGAGGAGCAGGGACTCACCGCGCCCCCCGCCGCCCGCACGACGGTCTACGTCGGTCTGCCGGCCGGACTCCTCATCGAGATCGACGCGCTGGCCGTACTCGGCTGACGCCTCTCTCCACACAACTCCCGCACCCCGTACGCCATCACGGTGCGGCGCCCGTCATCCCGTGGCGCCGTGCCGCGATCCTCCACGCCCTGAAAGCACCATGCACTTAAGAAGAGGTCCCCCTTGCTCTCGTACCCGCTCGCAGCAACGCCCCCCGCCCCCGAGACCCCACCTCACACCGGCGGCCTGCTCCTCCTCATCGACGGCACCGCCGGGCTGCTCACGGTCGCCGCCCTCGGCATCGCTCTCCTGCTCGTCCTGATCATCAAGCTCAGGCTCCAGCCCTTCGTGGCGCTGCTCGCCGTCTCCATAGCCGTCGGCCTGGCGGCCGGCCTTTCGGTGACGGAACTCTTCGGCACGGTCCAGCGGTCCACGGCCGTCTCGGTCATCGAATCCGGCATGGGCGGCATCCTCGGCCATGTCGCGATCATCATCGGCCTGGGCACCATGCTCGGCGCGATCCTCGAAGTCAGCGGCGGCGCCGAGGTGTTGGCCTCCCGGCTGCTGAACCTCTTCGGTGAGAAGCGGGCCCCACTGGCCATGGGCCTGACCGGTCTGATCTTCGGCATCCCGGTCTTCTTCGACGTCGGCATCTTCGTCCTCGCACCGATCGTGTACGCCGCCGCCAAGCGCTCCGGCAAATCGATCCTGCTGTACTGCCTGCCGCTGCTCGCCGGCCTGTCCGTGACGCATGCGTTCCTGCCGCCGCACCCGGGTCCGGTGGCCGCCGCCGGACTCCTGCACGTGGATCTCGGCTGGGTCATCCTCATGGGCGTGATCTGCGGACTTCCCGCCGTGGCCGCCGCCTGGGTCTACGCCGCCTGGATCGGCAAGCGGATCTTCGTCGCCGTACCGCAGGACATGGTCGAGGCCGCCGCGGAGGCGAAGCTGGCCGTGCGGGAGGAGCAGCGGGCGTCGGGTGTCGAGCCGCGCGAGAGCCCGGTACCGTTCGGCACCGTCCTCGGCATCATCGGTACGCCGCTGGTGCTGATCCTGGCGGCGACGTTCTCCTCGATCGCCCTCGACCCCTCGACCCTCCGTTCCGTGATCGAGTTCTTCGGCAGCCCGTTCGTCGCCCTCACCATCGCTCTGCTGCTCGCGTACTACCTGCTCGGCATCCGGCGCGGCTGGTCCCGCAAGTCTCTTGAGACGGTGTCGACCTCGTCGCTCAAGCCGGTCGGCAACATCCTGCTGGTGGTCGGTGCGGGCGGGATCTTCGGCGCCGTGCTGAAGGCCAGCGGGGTCGCCCAGGCACTCTCGGACACCTTCAACGACGTCGGTCTGCCGGTGCTCGTCCTCGCCTACCTGATCTCGCTGGTCCTGCGCGTCGCCCAGGGCTCGGCGACCGTCGCCATCGTCACGACGGCCGGTATCGTCGCGCCGCTGCTCGCCGAGGGCGACCACTCCCAGGCCTTCGTCGCCCTCGTCATCATGGCGATCTCGGCGGGCTCGATCTTCGCCTCGCACGTCAACGACGGCGGCTTCTGGATGGTGGCGAAGTACTTCGGCATCAGCGAGCGGGACACCCTGAAGTCCTGGACGGTTCTGGAGTCGGTGCTGTCGGTCGCCGGGTTCGCGGTGGCGGCGGTGCTGAGCCTTTTCGTATAACGGCCGGTTTGTCATAACGGCCGTGCAGCTATGTAGGGGCTGGCTGTTCCTGACACAGGATCGTCGACCATACTGCCCGCTGTGGAGCAGCGCATAGGTTCGAAGAGCCAGCCCCTGGATGCCGCCGCGGTCGACCCGGCGTACATCCCCGGGCTCACGGCACCCGTGCCCGCGGAACCGGACGCGAAAGCGGACGCCGAAGACGCGGAGGTCGAGGACTCGGAGGTAGAGGACTCGGAGGTAGAGGACGCCGACGTCGAGGCGACCGAGACGGCCGAGGACGCCGAGGCTGAGGAGGTCGCCTCCGAGGAGGCGGTTTCCGAGGAAGCCGCCGACGGCGAGGACGGCGACGAGGACGGCGAGGACGAGACCGAGGCTTCCGACGAAGCCGACGAAGCCGAGGCGGACGCCGACGGTCCCGCCTTCGAGGCTTCCGACCGGCGCGCCTCGATCAGGGCCGATCACAGCGGCGTACAGCTGCGCCTGGACGACCAGCAGGCGGAGTTCCGCTGGGAGGAGATCGGCGCGGTCGAGACGGAGTCGCCCCGCTTCGGGAAGCGGTTCACCATCACGGTGCACACGCCGGACCGCCGCTGGTACCCGATCGAGATCGAGGCGTCGGCCCGGGCACGCTTCAAGGAGTGGGAGGACCAGCTCGACGCCGTCCTCGACGCCTACTTCGAGGAAGACGTCGAGGCGGATGTCGAGGAAGACGTCGAGGCGGATGTCGAGGCGGACGACAAGGACAGCACCTCGTAAAGGGGCGCGGGGAACTGCGCGACCGGCTACGTACGGCCCGCAGTTCCCCGCTCACCTGTCTTCAGCTCACCGGCGGAGAGTTCACGCGCAGTACTGCGTCGCTTTGCCGATCGAGCGGTACATGCAGTCGGCGTTCTCCAGGAGTTGGAGCACCGCGTCCCGGTTGCGGGACGTCTCCCGGGTGATGACCTCGTCGGGCGGGTAGAAGCCGCCGCCGGAGCTGGATGTCGGGTACATCTCGAAGGTGTACGAGAAGATCTTCTGGTTGCCCCACAGCCAGTCGTCGATCGAGCCGTCGGTGATGTAGAGGTCACTGGCCTGCTCGGCCGTGTAGCCGTTGCTGGCGGCCATCTTCCCGCCGACCGTGGCGAAGGCGTCGCGGTCGTCCTGGGTCATCCCCGTCGCGGTGTTGGCGGTCGTGTAGCCGTAGGGCCACAGCACCAGTTCGCTGTACGTGTGGAAGTCGATGCCCGCCTTGATCTGCTGGGCGCCGCCGACGACCCGGCTGCGCACGAAGTTGGCGACCACCTTGACCTCGGGGGCGGACTCGGCCGACGTACCGCGGTAGGTCTCCGAAGAGGTCGTCCCGGAGGAGCCGCCGCAGCAGCCGAACTGGTAGGCCCAGTTGCGGTTCAGGTCCGTACCGACGTACGACGAACCGGTGTTGGGCTGGCGGTTCTTGCGCCACGAGCGGTACGCGCCGGTCGCGATGTCGTACTCGCCGCCGTCCGGGTTGAGGTCCGGGATGATCCAGATCTCACGGGAGTTGACCAGGCTTGAGACACGGGAGTCCGTGGCGTACTTGGAGGTCAGCTCCTTCAGCAGATAGAGCGCCATCTCGACGGTGAGGTGCTCGCGGGCGTGCTGGTGGTGGGTGAACAGCACCTCGGGCTCGGCCTCGTCCGTGGCGACGTTGTCGCTGATCTTGAGAGCGACGATGTTCCGGCCCTGGTACGTGGTGCCGATGACCCGCTGGCTCACGAGGCTCGGGTAGGCGGCGACGACGGAGTTGATGTCGGTCGTCATCTCCGCGTAGTTGTGATAGGTCGAGTCGGCGGTGGGGAAGTCGAGGATCCCCACGTCGGCCGCGCTCGAACGGTCCGGCGCCGAGCCGAGCAGCGAGACCTCGTAGCCCTGCGAGCGCAGCTTCTTGATCTGGTCCGCGCGGCCCGAGACGACGACGGTCTCCGAGTCGGCCTCGTCCACGGTCACGCCGGCCTGCTGGATCGCCGTCCGGGACTTGGAGTCCGAGTGCATGTGCACCTCGTACTGGCGGACGGGGTCCGGCTCGGCCGCGGGGGCCTTCGCCCCGTCGGCGGTGGCGTCGGTGGCCGTCGTCATGAGGGGGGCCGCGAGCGCGAGCGCCACCAGGGTGGCGAAGGCGGCGGTACGGCGACGGCGTCTGCTTCCGGTGCTTTCGGCGCCGCTGCCGCGAATGCGAAGTCGCATGAAATCTCCTTGTTTCTCCGGGCGTTCCGGGATCTCCGGAACGAGGGGAGTGGAGCGGTGGGGGGTGGATCAGTGCGACGTGCTGGTGCGGGTGTGGCGCTCATCGTGGAGGTCTGGCATGGTCAGGTCAAGTATTCCCCAAGGGTTGGTGGCGGGAATCGGCCGAAATTCAGCCGGACAGCTGTACCGGAGAGCTACGAGGCCAGCGCGCCGGCGAAGGCCAGGTCCCGTTTGCGGGTGAGGGAGACACCTACCTCCGTGATGCCGGCCTCGGCGGCCCGCGCGGCGACCGCATCGTCGAGACGGACGACGGTCGGACGGCCGCCGCACCGTCGAGACGCACGACGGGAGCACCCTCGTCCGACCGCCGGACGGCCACCTGGCAGGGACGGACACCGCCCGTCATGCCCGTGCCGAGCGCCTTCGGCACCCCCTCCTTCGCGGCGAACCGGCCGACCAGGAACTCCCGGCGCCTTGTCAGGACCGCAGCCGGCCGCGAGGGTCAAAGCACGAGCCCGCTCCGGCCGGCCCCAGGCTTCCCGCCTCGATCCCCGGTGCCCGGCGCCGCGCGCAGCAGCAGGGCCGCGGCCGAGTCGGTCAGCGGCGTCCGGCTGACCCAGGGGTATGTCGGTGGGCAGGGTGGTCTGTTCCAGTACCGCGAGGACCACCTCCGCGGCCCGCCCGGACCGCTGGTGGGCGGCCGCGACGCGCAGCGCCGTGGAGGGGGCAACCAGGCCACGCTGGGCGCTCGCGAAGTTGACCGCGTCGCTCCCGGACGCCCCGGCACGCTCGCGGACGGCCGGACGCGGTGGACCCGGTCTGGCCCGTCCGGCCCGTCCGGTGCGTCCGGTGCGTCCGGTGCGCCCGGCGTAACCGGCGTAACCGGCGTAACCGGCGTGGCCGACACGGACGAGGCCACCGAACAGCTCACGACGGAGCGGGAGGACCCGGTGAACAACGGGTCCGATCTGCTGGAGGCTGGGGCGGCTGTAGGAGGCAGTGGCCCACTACACGCCGGCGGCCCGGCTCCGGGATGAGCCGGACGCCACCGCGAACGACCCCACGGCCGAAAAGTACCGCCACCCCTGACCCGAACAGGGGTGGCGATCCCGAGCGTGCCGCAGCCGGAAGGCTTTCGGCGGCGGCCGGTCCCGGCGGGGGAGGCTCAGCCGACCGTCAGCCACTTCGAGCTCGTGGCGATCGCCTTCAACTGCTCGATCGTGACCGCCGGAGCCTCACGCGTCGCGTCGCTGTTCTGACTGCCGGAGTTGAACGCGCTGACCACCACGCGCCTGCCGTCGGTCCTGATGGTGTCGGCCGTCCACATGACGACCCCCGAGCCGCTCTTCTCGCCGGGCCCCTGCCGGGTGACGACCTTCGTGCCGTCGGGCAGGACCTCGGCGTCCGGGCCGAAGAGCTGACCCTCGACATCCGACATGTCGGGCTGGACATTGATCTGGATCATGCTCTTGCCCTGCCCGTCGTCGACCACGACATAGGCGAACTCGGTGTCCTGGCCGCCCTTTCCGACCACCTCGACGTCGTCGGGGAGGAGTGAGACGAGCGTCGACCGGATCGCCGCGCTGTCGATGCCGACGGGCGGCGCCTGGGGGGCGTCGGTCGGCTTCTTCGGGTCTGCGGGGATCGTGCCGATGGCCGCACGCCATTCCGTGGCCTTGGCCACTTCCGTCAACTGGGCGGTCGACAGGGGTGGTTCGTCCCGACTCACCGGAGCGCCCTTCTCGGCCGAGGCGTTCCATTCGCTCACGTTGATGTGCTGCCCCTGCGGGGTGACCAGGTCCGCGCTCCACAGTTTCGTGTCCACGCGGCGGTCCGGATACTCGTACCCCTTGAACAGCATGAGCGCCGAACCGTCGGGGAGCCGGCTGGTGACACAGGAGTCGTACGGAACCAGTGTCCTGTCCGGGCAGCCGACGGCCTGGCGGCTCTGCTCACTGTCCGGCACGAGCTGACTGAGGCTGACCGCGACGGCCGCCTTGCCCTGGCCGTCGTCGTACACGACCTGTGCGTACGGTGTCAGCGGCTCGTCCGTGCCCCGTGCCTGCCGTCCGCTGAACTCGCCCTCGGGGAGCAGCTTTTCGAGGGTCCGTACGAGTTCGTCGCCGGAGATCGCGTCGGCTGTCGCCCGGCCCACGGACGACGAGGTCCCCGGGCTCGCTGCCACCGAGCGTTCGCCGCCCTCGCCGCCCCCGGGTACGAGCAGCGCGCCGCCCAGTGCCACCAGGGCGACCCCGGCCACCCCGCCCACGACGGCGGCCTTCCGGCGGAGCAGCAGCCTGCGCCCGCGTACCTCCCCGGCGGTGACCAGTGCGCTCCGGTCGGTCTCGTAGGATCCGCCGGCCTGGCGCAGGACCGCGCCGATCCGGTCCTCGAACTGCACTTCCGGCTCTTCGATGGGCATGGCGAACCAACCTCTCCGCGGGTCGATGGTCGATGAGGGGACAAGTCGATGTGGATGTCAGTGAGTTGTGGGTGCCGGTTCAGGGTGTCGCGTACTCGCCGAGGACGTCGCCGAGCAGGACGCGCAGCCGGGCCAGGGCGCGGACGCAGCGGGTGCGCACGGCGGCCGAGCTGACGTTCATCGCCTCGGCGGTCTCCTCGATGCTGCGGTCCTCCCAGTAGCGCAGGACGACCACCGCCCGGTCCTTGGCGGACAGTTGGCCGAGCGCCTCGACCAGGGTCAGCCGCAGGGGTGTGTCGGCGTCGGCCGCGTGCGGGTCCGGGAGGTCGGGGAGTACGTCCGTGGCCCGCTCCCCGCTGCTGCGCCGCCGCTGGTGCGCGAGGAACGTACGGGTGAGGACGGTCTGGGCGTATCCCGCCGGGTTGTCGGCCTTGGCGACCCGGTGCCAGTTGACGTACAGCCGGCCGAGCGCCTCCTGCACCAGGTCCTCGGCGAGATGGGTGTCCCCGCCGGTGAGCAGACATGCGGAACGGTACATATGCCCTGCGCGCGCCACCGCGAACTCCTGGTAGCCCTCCGCCCGGCCCTGTCTCATGCGCCGCCCTCCCCGTGACTCCCTACGGCCTTCACCTCTTTGATGCGGTGGACCCGGGGAAATGTTTCAACGGAGTACGGGATCGCCGGAAGGCACCGTCGCCCCGTCCGCGAACCGGGAGTTGGGACGCGTATTCGAGCTCACCCCATGGTGTAGCACGCGGCATGAAGCCGCCTCGCTGTGCCTAGGGTTGATGGTCATGAGGTCAGACTTCGGACTGGGCGCCGCCGTGGTGGCGACCGTCCTCCTCGCCGTTCCCCAGCCAGTGGCGGCCGCGGATCCCGCACGCCGGGCGGCCCCGGCCGGGTGCGCCGAGGGCGGTGAGGATTCCCGGGTCCGTTCCTCCGTGCACGAGGGGGAGATCCGCTGGAAGGACGAGACCGGGTTCGACGACGCGCTCGCCCGGGCGAACAGGGTCTGGTCCACCGACGGGCTCGCCCAGGTCCGGATCAGGTCCGCCACCTCGAACTCGGCCGCCGACCTGCGCTGGCGCGACGTGAACCGGACCGGGCCGGGTTGGAAGAACGTCTACGGCAAGTGGTCGTCGGGGCCGGGAGCCGACACCATCCACCTCAACCGGGCCTACCTGGGAGACGGCAGGCGGCGGGGCGACACCGGGGCCCGCCGGGTGGTGGCCGCCCATGAGCTGGGCCACGCCCTCGGCTTCTGCCACAAGTCGGCCGATCGGTACGCGACGTTGATGGACGCGGACTTCGGGCGCCTCCCCGAGGACGGCAGGCCGACTAAGGGTGACCGCCGGAACTATCACCGCCTCTGGGGCTGACGGAATGCGGAGAGCCCGTATCGCCGCTGCCTCGGCCTTCGTTGCCCTGGCCCTGGCCGGTGGCAGCTGGATCGGCGGTCAGGACATCGGCCGGCCGACGAGGCGGCCGGAATCCCTCACCCGCTACGACCCCGCCGACCCCCGCCAGGTCGCCGCCACCGCCGACGACGTCTTCATCGCCGACGTCCTCGACACCGCGGGCCGCAGGACCATCGACGAGATCGACTGGGACCTCTACCGGGTCCGGGTCGGCGAAAGAAGGAAAGGTGACCGCACGGGCACGGTGCGGGTGGCCGTGGAACACGGCGGCCCCCCGCTGAAGGCCGGCGCCACCTACCTCTTCGCGACCAACCGCTTTCCGCACCCCGCCGACGGCAACGGCCAGGTGGCCGAGACGACGCCGAGGGCCGCACCCCCGTAAGGAGTGCGGCCCACTGGAGGAACTGGAGGAAACGGAGGTACTACGGCAGTGCGTGGACCTTCGGCCCCACCGAGTTGGACCAGGCGTTGCCCGCCGTGGCGTCCCAGTTCGTCGACCAGGTCATCGCGCCGCGCAGGTCCGGGTAGGTCTTTGACGGCTTGAACGTGCCGCAGTTGGTGCCCGCGGTGAGGCAGTCAAGGGCGTTGTTCACGATCGTCGGGGAGACGTAGCCGCTGCCCGCGCCGCTGGTGGAGGCGGGAAGGCCGAGGCCCACCTGGGACGCGGCGAGGCCGCCCTGCAACTGGATGCAGGCGAGCGCGGTCAGGAAGTTCACCGTGCCCTGCGAGTACACCTGGCCGTCGCAGCCGAGCATCGAACCGCTGTTGTAGTACTGCATGTTGACGACGGTGAGGATGTCCTTGATGTTCAGCGCCGTCTGGAAGTAGGTGTTGGACGTGGACTGCATGTCGATCGTCTGCGGCGCCATCGTGATGATCAGCGACGAGCCCGCCTTGGTGGAGAGGGACCGCAGCGCCTGCGTCATGTACGTCGCGTTGAGACCGTTCTCCAGGTCGATGTCGACGCCGTCGAAGCCGTACGTCGTCATCAGGGAGTAGACGGAGTTGGCGAAGTTCGTCGCGGACGTCGAGTCGCTCACGGACACCGTGCCGGTCTCGCCGCCGATGGAGATGATGACCTTCTTGCCCGCCGCCTTCTTGGCCGCGATGTCCGCCTTGAACTGGTCGACGGTGTAGCCGCCGAGCCCGGCCGAGTCGAGGCTGAAGGTCACCGCGCCCGGTGTCGTGGTGGCGGAGGCGAAGGCGACCGCGATGATGTCGTACTGGGCCTGGACGGCGGAGATCTTCTGGACCGTCGCGCCGTTGTTGAAGTTCTGCCAGTAACCCGTCACGGCGTGCTTCGGCAGCGTGCTGCCACCGCCGGTGCCGGACGCGGTCGTCGTGCCGGTGACCGTCGCCGACTTCGCCGACTCACCGGCCGAGTTCGTCGCCGTGATCTGGAAGGTGTACGAGGTCGAGGCGGCCAGCGAGGAGACGGTCGCCGAGGTCCCCGTCACCGACTGGACCTTCGTGGCGCCCTGGTAGACGTTGTAGCCGGTCGCGCCCGACACCGTGTTCCAGGCGAGGGAGACGGAGGACGACGAGGTGGAGGAGACGGCCAGACCGGCCGGGGCCGTCGGGATGGTCGGCGCCGGGTCGCTGCCACCGCCGCCGTCGGGACCGAACACCGAGATGTCGTCGGCGTAGTAGGGGGCCTGTCCGTACCAGCCGTTCGTGTACGCCGTCACCGAGGTCGTCGAGGCGCCGGTGGTGAAGGTGGTCGTCAACTGCTTCCAGGCGGCGGAGTCGGGCGTCCAGGTCGACACGTCCGTCGTACCCGTGCCGGTCACGCCGAGGTACGTGTACCCGCCCTGCACCCAGGCGCTCAGTGTGTACGTCGAGTTGGGCTTGACGGCGACGGGCTGCGTGCACTTGGCGTTGTCCTGGCCGGCCGGCGTGCCCTTCAGTGCGGCCGCGCCGCCGTGCACCGGAGAGGAGACGGTCGAACCGCTGCCCGCGGTACATGTCCAGTTGGTCAGGCCCGACTCGTAGCCGGCGTTCTTGACGTTGTTGATGTCCGCGGCCGAGGCATCGGTGGCGAGGCCGGCGACGGTGAGGAAGGAAGCGGTGACAGCGGCGGCGAGGAGCCCCGCCCAGGTGCGTTTGCGTCCGGACATGCCTGATACGCGGTCCACTGGGACCTCCGGTGAGGGGGACGGGATGGGGGAGTGCTGGGGGAGGCGGTACGGAACGGTGGCCACCGTCGTTGGGGTACAAGGTGGTCCAGACCAATTGGGTTGTCAAGACCTCTGGCGGTGCTCGGACCGCTCAACGCCCTTACCGGCACGTGGAGTTGTGGCATATGCGGCTCACTCTCCGTTGATCACGCCCGCACCTTCAGTGAGTTGATCTCGCGAATTCGGTGCTGAGGGGGGCATGCCGTGGATAAGGTGCTGGTGCAGGAGGGCGTCACAGTGGCGATCCGTGGCCATATGTGACAGTCCATGGCGAAACAGGGGCGATCTGGGGCGGTGGTTGACCACTCCGCCGCAGTGAAGGGCCCGCCGCAGCGAACGGGGTGTGTGCAGCGTGCCGACCGCGATAGCCGTCACCAGTCCCGATCTGGTGCTCCCACCGCACGACCGGCAGACCCCGCCCGCCGTCGTCCAGCCCCTCGACACTCTCGAAAGCTCCCTGCTGGGGATGCACGCGCTCATCGAGCAGCACGGGTACGTCATCTCGCTCTACCCCGCCTCGGTCTCCGACGCCGTGACGCAACGGCTGCGCACCGTCCGCTCGGTCCTGGAGAGCGACCGCATCGCCCTGCTCGGCATCGACCTTCCGCCGCTCGGAGTGGCGCTGCTGGCCCAGCAGTTGAGGCAGCTGTCGGTCTGCGACTTCAGTCCGGGCGTACTCGCCTCCGCCGCCCGCCTGCTCGCCCACTACATCTACGCCGGCGCGCTGCTCGGCTCGGTCGCCAAGCTCGACCAGGTCCCGGTGTCCCTGAAGTCCCACGCCAAGTCGTGGGTGCCGGGTGCCCAGTTCGCCGTACTGGCCAATCCGCGGCCACAGCTCGTGCGGGTCGGCCAGGAGGAGCTCGCCGGGCCGGAGTTCGGCACCCGGCTGCTCGCCGCCGCAGGTCAGGCACCCTCCGACTGGGTCACCGAGACGCTCGCGCCCGCCTGGCGTGTGCAGGGCGTCGCGACCGTTCCGCTGCCGGAGGCATCGGCGCGCTGGTGGGGGACCGGGAAGCTCGTCGAGTTCGCCGCAGGGCTGTACGACGTGTCCGTGCTCTACCAGCTCGTGTCGTCCGTCCGGCGGGAGCAGTGCCACTGGTGCGGGCTCGAACTCATCGGTGACCGCTGCGGGTTCTGCGCGGCTCCACTGTCACCGCCGTCGTCCACGCCGCAACCGCAGTCGTCCACGCCGCAACCGCAGTCGTCACAGACCTCGCCGTCGCGGTCACTGTCCGCACCGGCATCGTCATCGGAGCTTCCGGCTGCCGCCGTACGGGCAGCCTCTTCTGTACGCGCCCTGCCCCCGGGCGCCACATAAGCACCACCGAGCAACAGCAGGTACGACCGCGCGACGACCAGCAGGTACGACCACTCAACCAACAGCAGGTACGACCGCTCGACCAACAGCAGGTACGACCGCTCGCCGACACCAAGTATGACCGCTCGACCAACACCAGGTACGACCGCTCGACCCCGCCGTCTCCGCCCCACGATCGAGGTTGTCCGGATCATGAACTCACGCCAGCGCCGCGGCGTCATCCTGCTGGTCCTCTCGGCCCTGTGCGCCATGGGTGCCTTCGCCGGAGTGCTCTCGGTGATCCGTGACGTGAACTCCAAGGTCGGCCCGGAGGTGGCCGCGTACCGCCTGAAGGGTGACATCGCGCCCTACAAGGAGCTGTCGGCCGACCAGTTCGAGAAGGTCGAGATGCCCGAGCGGTGGCTGTCGTCCACGGCCGTCACCGACCTCTCCCAGATCCGCGGCAAGATCGCGGTCACCCAGCTGGAGAAGGGCTCCCTGCTCCAGACCGACATGATCGTGGACCGGCCCGCACTGGAGGCGGGCCAGCAGGAGATCGCGATCATGATCGACGCGTCGACGGGGGTCGCCGGCAAGATCAACCCGGGTTCACGGGTGAACATCTACGCCACCTTCAAGGCCGAGGGGGACACGAGCGTCAACCAGTCCAAGGTCATCGTCGAGAACGCCCGCGTCATCGACGTCGGCAAGCTCACCGCCCTCGACCCCGGCCAGTCCACCGCCGAGCGCAGCCGGACCGCCACCCAGGCCGTCCCCATCACCTTCGCCCTCGACACCGCGGACGCCCAACGCGTCGCGTTCGCCGAGTCCTTCGCCGAACACGTCCGCCTGGCCCTGGTGGCAGGCGGCTCGAACACCCCCGTCGCCCCCGGCGACCGCACATACACCCTCGACGAGGACAAGTAGGAGGCCGGGCATGACGACCAGGAGGCCGGGCATGACGAGGCCGGGTGTGACTGTTCCGGGCGTGCCTCCGGCGGGGCGGCGCGGGGCGACGGCGGTGCCGGTGGTGACCCCGGCGGGGCCGCGTGTGGCGGCCGCGGAGTTGGTTGTGGCAGTCGTGAGGCGGCAAGCGGTGGCCGGTAGGTCGCGCGTGGCGACCGCTGTGACGGCCGTGACGACCGTGAGGCGGCGTGCGGTGGCTGTGAGGTCGTGTGTGGCGACCGCGGAGTCGGCTGTGGCGGTCGTGAGGCTGCGTGCGGTGGCCGTGAGGCGGCGTGCGACGACCGCCGAGTCGCCCGTGGTGATCGCGAAGCCGGTCGTGACGACCCGTAGGTGCGTCCGATGACCATCCGTATTCTCCCGGCCGTCGGGGACATCGACTCGGCTCGCGCGCTGACCACGCTGCTGAGTCAGCTCGCGGATGCCGAACCGGCCCCGCCGGTCCCCGACTCGACCGCCCTGCTCGACACCCTCGCTCGGCTCGCCGGGGAGTCGCTGGACGAGCTGCCGGAGGTCGTCCTCGTCCACGAACGAATAGGTCCCGTCCCGGCGTTGGACCTGATCCGGGACCTGGTGATGCGCTTCCCGGCGGTCGGCATCGTCCTCATCACCGCCGACACCGGCAACGGCGTACTCACCGCGGCCATGGACTCCGGCGCCCGCGGCATCGTCGGACTGCCGCTGGGCTACGACTCCCTCGCGGAACGCGTCCAGGCGGCCGCCGCCTGGTCGCGCGGCATGCGCCGCCATCTGGTCAGCGGTACGCCGGAGTTGTACGCGGGGCCCGGCGGCACCGTCGTCACGGTGACCGGCGCCAAGGGCGGCGTCGGCGCAACGGTGACGGCCGTCCAACTCGCCCTCGCCGCGCGGGCGTCGGGCCGCGACGTGGCCCTGGTCGACCTGGACCTCCAGTCCGGCGACGTGGCCTCCTACCTCGACGTCCAGTTCCGCAGGTCGATCGCCGACCTCGCCGGCATCAGCGACATCAACCCCCGCGTACTCCAGGACGCCGTCTACACCCACGACACCGGCCTCGGCCTGCTCCTCGCCCCCTCCGAGGGCGAACGCGGCGAAGAGGTCACCGACCGGGTGGCCCGCCAGGTCCTCGCCACCCTGCGCTCCCGCAACGACGTCGTGATCGTCGACTGCGGCTCCCAGCTGAACTCCGCGACCGCCGCCGCCATCGAGATGGCCGACCACGCCCTGCTCCTGGTCACCCCCGACGTCATCGCCGTACGCGCCGCCAAACGCATGATCCGCATGTGGGACCGCCTCCAGATCCGCAAGGCCGAGGAGACCACGACCGTCGTCAACCGTTTCGCCCGCGGTACGGAGATCCAGCCGTCCCTCGTCGAAAAGGTCACCGGCACCAAGGTCGCCCGCTCCGCGATACCCGCCGCCTTCAAGGAACTCCAGTCCGTCGTCGACGCGGGCCGCCTCCAGGACCTGGACGCCCGCTCGACGGTGAAACAGGCCCTGTGGGCGCTCGCGGGTGAGCTGGGACTGGTGATCGCCCAGGAGGGCGGAGGCGGCGGCAGGCGACGCAAGGCACCGTCCTCGGACCGGGGCGCGCTGGCACTGCGGCGCAGGGGCGGCGACCGAGGCGCCGTGACCCTCGAATTCGCCGGGATGTTCCCGCTGTTGCTCGTCGTGATGACCATCCTCTGGCAGTGCGTGCTGTACGGCTACTCGTACTCCCTCGCCGGGAACGCGGCGGACGAGGCGGCTCGCGCGGCGACGGCGGCGTACGCCGTGAATGGCGATGTGGGCGGGGCGTGCCAGGCCGCGGGGAGTGCGCATCTGCCGGGGGCCTGGAGCGGCGCCGAGATCGGTTGCGCTCCGGCCGGCTCGCTGATGACGGCCAACGTCAGCGTCCAAGTCCCGCTCTTCTTCCCCGGGTTCGACGCGGGGTGGACCGTGAACGGAAAGGCGGGCGCGGCGCTGGAGGGTGAGGGCGGATGAGCCTCTCCCAGATCCTTCAGAGATTCAGGCACCGGCTCCGCGACGACCGGGGCGTCTCCATCCTGGAGTTCACCGGCTTCCTGCCCATCCTGCTCGTCGTCGGGATGGCCGCCATCCAGCTGGGTCTGATCGGGTACGGCATCAACCAGGCCGGCACGGGGGCGCGAGCCGCGGCACGGGTCGCGTCGCAGGGAGGGGATGGCAACGCGGCCGGTCAGGCCGCCGTGAGCGGGTGGCTGGACCCGGACGTCTCGGCACCCGAGGGCCCCGACCTCACCACCGCCACCGTCACCGTCCAAGTCCCCGCAGTCATCCCGCTCTTCGACGACGTGACCGTGGTACGCCGCGCCACCATGCCCACCGACGACTGACCGCCCGTACGAGAGGAGCCGAATCCATGAGCCTGCGTTCCCGCATCGCCGCCCCCGACGAGGGGGGACCCGCCCGTGAGGACGGACACCTCGTCGCCCTGTACCGCACCAAACTGCTCGAAGAGATCGACCTCGCCGAGATGTCGAGCCTGGCGGCGGCCGAACGACGGTTGCGCCTGGAACGCGTCCTCGGCCACATCATCAGCCGAGAGGGCCCGGTCCTCTCCTCCGCGGAACGCTCCCAGCTGATCCGCCGAGTTGTCGACGAGGCCCTCGGACTCGGCGTCCTGGAACCATTGCTCGCCGATGCGTCGATCACCGAGATCATGGTCAACGGCCCGGACTCGATCTTCGTGGAGCGAGCGGGACGGGTGGAGCAGCTCCCCCTCCGCTTCGCCTCGAACGAGCAGTTGATGCAGACGATCGAACGCATCGTCTCCACCGTCAACAGGCGGGTCGACGAGTCGAACCCCATGGTCGACGCCCGCCTCCCCACCGGCGAGCGCGTCAACGTCATCATCCCGCCGCTCGCGCTCACCGGCCCGACCCTCACGATCCGCCGCTTCCCCCGCGCGTACACCCTCCCGGAGCTGATCGGCCTCGGCACCCTCGACGAGCAGATGCTGATGCTCCTCGCGGCGTTCGTCCGGGCCCGCTTCAACGTCATCGTCAGCGGCGGCACCGGCAGCGGCAAGACGACCCTGCTGAACGCCCTCTCCGGGCTCATCCCGTCCCACGAACGCATCATCACCATCGAGGACTCGGCGGAACTCCAGCTCCAGCAGGAGCACGTCATCCGCCTCGAATCCCGCCCCCCGAACGTGGAGGGCAAGGGCCAGGTCACCATCCGGGACCTGGTCCGCAACTCCCTCCGGATGCGCCCCGACCGCATCATCGTCGGTGAGGTCCGCGGCGGCGAGACACTCGACATGCTCCAGGCCATGTCGACGGGCCACGACGGCTCCCTCGCCACGGTCCACTCCAACTCCGCCGAGGACGCGCTGATGCGCTTGCAGACCCTCGGCTCGATGTCCGAGGTCCAGATCCCCTTCGAGGCGCTCAAGGACCAGATCAACTCGGCCGTCGAGGTCGTCGTGCAGCTCTCCCGGCACGCCGACGGCTCCCGCAAGGTCACAGAGATCGCGCTGCTCGTCTCGCACGGCCGCGAAGAGTTCCGTATCGCGCCCGTCACCCGTTTCGTATCCCGCCCCGTCGGCCCCGACCGGGTGGTCCGCGGCTACTTCGAGCACCTCCCGCTCCCGCGCGCGGTCGCGGAGAAGCTGTACGTCGCGGGCGAACCGCTCCCGCCGGCCTTCGGCGTGACCGAGGCCCCCGTCGACGTACTGAACACAAGGCAGGCCATCGGATGACCCCCGGGCCGGAGAGTCGGACGCCCCCCATGCCCGGGAGGTGTGAGCCATGAACAGCCCCGCCCTGCTCGCCCTCGGCGCGACGGTCCTGTGCGGCACGCTCGCCGTCGCGGGCGTCCACGCGTACGCCTCCGGACGCGCCCAGCGCCAGGCACTGGTCGACCGC
This sequence comes from Streptomyces sp. NPDC087263, assembly GCF_044744645.1. Taxonomy (NCBI): domain Bacteria; kingdom Bacillati; phylum Actinomycetota; class Actinomycetes; order Kitasatosporales; family Streptomycetaceae; genus Streptomyces; species Streptomyces sp. NPDC087263. Next base: position 832,079 of record NZ_JBIUYT010000002.1, on the reverse strand, counting down.
CTCTCCGGCGCCGGCCCGCTGCGCACCGCGGCCGGCCGCGTACGCCGCTTCACCGGCATCGACCGGCGGCTGCGCCGCACCCGCGTCGGCCGCGGTATCCACCTGCGGCTGTCGGCGACCGGACTCGACGTGACGGCGGGGGAGTTCTTCACGTACGTCACCGCCGTGGTCGTGGCGCTCTGGCTGATCGCGGCGGCGGCGCTGGCCCCCTTCTTCGGCCCGATCGCCGCCCTCATGGGTGTCTGGGGCGCCGCCGTCTTCCTCAACTGGCAGCGGCAGAAACGCATCGAGGCCTTCATCAGCCAACTCCCCGACGTGGCACGCCTGCTGGCCAACGCGACCGCGGCGGGACTCGCGCTGCGGACCGCCCTGGCGATGGCGGCGGAGGAGCTCGAAGCCCCGGCGGGCGAGGAACTCGCGCATGTGGCCGACCAGTTGACGATGGGCCGGACGGTCGAGGACGCCCTCGCCGAACTCTCCGAACGCCTCCCTTCCCGCGAACTGATCGTCCTGGTCACGACCCTGGTGCTCGCCAACAAGGCGGGCGGCTCGGTCGTCAGCTCGCTGCGCAACCTCACCCAGACCCTGGAGGACCGCAAGGAGACCCGTCGCGAGGTCCGCACGATGCTCTCCGAGGTCAACGCCACCGCCTTCACGGTCCCGTTCCTGGGCATCGGCTCACTCGTGCTGATCAACTCCTCGAACGAAGGAGCCCTGGCCCGTGTCACCGGCTCCCCACTCGGCCAGGGCCTGGTCCTCCTCTCCCTGGGCCTCTACACCGTCGGCTTCTTCGTCATCCGCCGCCTCGGCAAGATCGACGTATGAGGGAGGGATGACCTTGCTGCCCCTGCTGCTTGCTCTCCTCATGGCCGCCTCGATCGCGGGCGTCCTGCTGGGCATCCGCATGATCCGGGCCGAGGCCAAACTGCCCTCCGACCTCGTGCTCGCTCTTGAGGTCGGCGGAACCCGCGTCTCCAAGGCGGACTCGGCCGTCGACCGTCTCGGCATGCGCTTCGCCCCCACGGTCCTGCGGCTGATGGGCCCCCGCCGTGTCGACGCCAAACGCCGCCGCATCGACATGGCGGGCAACCCCGGCGGCCTGACCCTCAACCGCTACGCGGCCCGCCGGGCGGTGTACGGCGTCTTCGGCGTCGTACTCGGCCTCGTCTTCCTCTCCAACGGCCAACTTCTCTTCGCCGCCCTGACCCTGGCCTTCGGCCTGGTCGCCGCCGACGCCCTCATCTGGCAGGCCGTCCGCGAACGCAAGGAGGTCATCGACCGCACCCTTCCCGACTTCCTCGACGTCCTCGCGGTCGTCGTCTCGGCGGGCCTCGGCTTCCGCCAGGCCCTGGACCGCGTCGCCGAGAAGTACGAGGGCCCCTGGGCGGACGAACTGCGCATCACGCTCCGCCAGATGGACGTGGGCGTCAGCCGCCGCCAGGCCTTCGACGAACTCCGCAGGCGCAACTCCTCCGAGCAGGTCGCCCAGTTCGTCTCGGCGTTGCAGCAGGGCGAGGAACTCGGCTCCCCGATCGCCGACACCCTCATCCAGCTCGCCAACGACATGCGCCGGACCGACGCCCAGAACGCCCGCCGCCGCGCCGCCAAAACCATCCCCAAGGCGACGATGGTCACCCTGGTCTTCATGCTCCCGGCGACCATGATCCTCATCGCCACAGGCATGTTCCTCGGCTCGGGCACCGACTTCGGCTCGATCCTGGGCCGATGATGACCACCCGCCGACTGACTTCGCTGTGGGCCGTGCGCGCCGGGGGCCGTCACCACTGCCGTCCCAGCTGTGGGCGTGTGTGCCGCCAGGGGCGGCACCCTTCCCAAAGTGAGCGGCACCCTGCAAGCGCCGGTAAGCGCACCCACCCCGACGGCACCCCGAACGCCGGGCTCCCGGAAACAGACGCAAGCGGGGCCTGGCCCAAGGGCGACGCCGGCTACCTCGCGGACGACGCCCCGGCCCCGGGAAGCATCCGCCTCCAACTGAACGCCCTACAGGCACTCTGCCGCCAGGCCTTCGCCGTACGCCTCGCAGCCATCGCGATAGGCGCCCCCGTCGCGATGGCCAACGCGACAGACGGCCCACCCCGCTACGCCGTACTTGCCGCGGCGGTCCTCGGCGTCATGGGCTCGTACGCCATGCTCCGCGACTGGGACCGGTTCGGCCCCCGCCTCCTGGCCCACCCCACCCTCATGGCCGTGGATCTCGCCTTCGGCGCGATCCTCCTCCTGACCGCGTCCCCGGCCTCCCCCCTCGCCTACGCGACGGTCTGCACCCCGCTCCTGGCAGGCCTCCTGTACGGCTGGCGCGGCTCGGGAGTCTTCACCGGCCTGCAACTGATCGTCCTGCTCACCGTGTACAGGGCCTGGGCACACCACCCGGGAACAGGTGCCAACACCCTCCTCATCGCGGGCTTCTGCGTCGGCGCCGGCATCATCGGCGTCACCCTCCGCAACCTGATGTTCCGCTTCGGCGCGGCCAGCGAGGCACTGTCGGAGGCGACCTCCCGCCTGGCCGTGGCGGAAGCCGTGGAGTCCGAACGAGCCCGCCTGGCACGCGAGATGCACGACTCCGTCGCGAAGACCCTGCACGGCCTGGCGTTGGCGGCGGAGGCGCTGGCGGCAGCGGCAGAGGCCTCGTGCACCTCGGAGGCTTCGGACCCGTCGGACCCGAAGGCGCTCAACGCACTTGACGGGCTCAAGGCACTCAAGGGCCAGGCGACGACGGTGGCGGGTGCGGCGCGCAGAGCGGCGGCGGAGTCACGCGCACTCCTGTCGGACCTGCGCCATCACACGGACCTCGTCTCCGAACTGACTCTCCGCACAGCGGACTTCGAGTCGCACACGCACATCAGAACCTCCCTGAACCACAAGGGCGGCCGCTGCCCGTCCCTCCCCGACACCACGGCCCACCATGTCCTGGCGATCGTGTCCGAGGCCCTGGAGAACACCCACCGCCACGCGGGCGCGAAGCGGGTCACGATCGAACTGGAAGCCTCCGACACCGCCCTCACGGTCCGCGTCCAGGACGACGGACGAGGCCTTCCGGCCGCCACCACGCTCCAAGACGCAACGAAAACCGGCCACTTCGGCCTGCTGGGCATGACGGAACGGGCCGCCACCCTCAACGCCCGCATTCACCTGGGCCCGTCCCCACAGGGCGGCACAGAGGTAGCCGTAACGCTCCCTGTCACCCTCCCTGCTCCGCCCGGCGCTCCCCACCCACCTCAACAGGAGGCCGCACATGCCTGACCAGGCACTTCCCGGCCCGCCGCCGCTACGCGTACTCGTGGCCGACGACAACCCGGTCGTCCGGGCCGGCCTCACCGCGCTGCTCGGCGGCCACCCGGACATCGAGGTCGTGGCGGCGGCGGCCGACGGCGACGAGGCCCTCACCCTTGCCGCCGACCTCACCCCGGACCTCGTACTCCTCGACGTCCGCATGCCCGGCACCGACGGCCTGACCGCCCTGCCGGGCCTGGCCCGTCTCGCCCCCGTGATGATGCTGACGTACAGCCGCGAACCCGAGGTCGTGGCCGAGGCCCTGCGCCGCGGCGCGACCGGCTACCTCGTTCACGGCGAGTTCACCGCCGCCGAACTGATCACAGCCGTACGGAACTTGAGGCACGCCACACCGACTTTCACGAATTCACTCGGTGTTTCCTACGAACCGAACAAAACTTCTTCGCATCTGCAACCATCTGTGGCACAGTCTTCAAAGGCTCGGCTCACATATGCGGCGGCTCTTCACCGCCGCATCCCCAACCGGTCCGACTTCGGCCTGAGTTCAAGGGAGGTGGAGGTAATGGACCTCATCGCAACCGGCATGAGCAACCGCCAGATCGCCGCCACCTGCTTCATCAGCGAGAAGACTGTCAAGAACCACATCAACCGCATCTTCGCAAAACTGCACAGTTCCTCGCGCAGCGAAGCGATCGCCCACTGGCTGGGCACCGCACGCGAGGGGTGGACCCGGTGATTCCAAGACGGACGCCGGTACGGGGAAGTTGGGCCCATGGACCCACTCGCAGTAGGCGTGTTCTCACGTACGGTGCTCGGGTTGGTGTTGATGGCGTCGGCTGGGAAGGCAGAGACAATGAGCAGGTTCGAGACGTGGACGCGGACCGTTGCCTCCCGGATGCGGGGCGCGGAGCGAGACGCGGGGGCCGGGTTCGTGGAGTATGCGGGCCTGATGATCATCATTGCGGGGATTTTCACGCTGATCGACAGCCTGGGGCTGGACAACATGATTTCAACCGCGATCTTCAACGCGGTTTCGGACGTCGTCGGAGGCGGCTGACCTCCGTAAACCTGCGCAGTGACAGTGGGCAGACTCTCCCGATCTACATCTGGTTGACCACGATCCTGCTCTTCGCCGCGTTCGCCTTCTTCGCATTTGCCCAAGCAGCGTCCGCCCGCAATGGAGCTCAATCCGCGGCGGACGCTGCGGCGTTGGCGGCCGCGCAGGCCGCGCGGGACGAGATAGTCGACGAATTGGGCGTCGCCATCGGCAAGGAGGACAACTGGCTGGACTGGCTCGACGGCGATCTCGACCCCGAGGGTGCGGGAGCGGCCGCCGCGGCCCAGCAGTTGGCCGCCGAGAACGACTCGACCCTTCAGGGCATCCAGTTCGTCACGGCGAACGGCTTTCCCGGGTTCGAAGCCGACATCCAGACCAACTACACGGTCGGTGATTCGATCATTCCCGGTACGGAGGGCATGCAGGCCAGCGCCGACGCCGTTGCCGTCATCCAGCCGCGGTGCGATTTCGATCTGGACGCGGATCCCGAGAATCCTGTCCAACTGGACTGTGGCGGCGAGATCGTGGACATCGATCCCGGAGACTTCGATCCGATCGACCTTCCGGACGCGTCCGTGCTGTTCTCAGTGCATCTGGCCGAGTGAGAGGAAGTCGTACCGATGGGCATTCGGCACACCATGAAGGGCCGCAGGGCGCTGAGCGCGCTGGCGATCACGACTGGGCTGCTTCTCACGGTGGCCGGCTGCGGTGGGGGAGACGACGGGAACTCCGACGAGGGAGCCCCGACCTCGTCGGCTTCCACGACGAGCAGCAGCAGCGACGGTGGCAACTCGGAATCGAAGACGCCGGAGCCCGAAACGGTACTTGCAGAGGTCAAGGGTGAGAACGGTCTGGTGCTGGCGATCACGTCCGCCAAGCGCGACGAGGGCGGGTTCGTGACTGTCGAGGGGACGGTCACGAACAATACGGGCGACGGCTGGATTGCAGGGACCTGGCGCGGTGACGAGAGCGAGTTGGCGAAGAACGGTGCTTCCATGGCGGGCGCCAGCCTGATCGACCAGAAGGGCAAGAAGAAGTACCTCGTCCTCCGGGATACCTCTGGCCGCTGCCTGTGCACGCAGTTCAGCGGCGGGCTCACTGCGGGAGCGACCACCCAATGGTTCGCCCAGTTCCCCGCCCCACCCGCCGAGACCACCGCGGTCGACTTCCTGGTCGGCGCCATGCCCCCCGCCTCCATCGAACTCACCGAGGGCGAGTAACCATGGCCCTCCATCCCCGCACCACCGCAACAACGCTCACAGCCCTCGCCGTACTGGTCACGCTCAGCCTCCCCGCCACCCCGGCGTATGCGGACGACCCAAGCGCTCCCCCAGGCAGCGTCACCACGCCCTCACCCCCCGAGGTGGACGCCAACAGCCCAGGCCTGAAGCTGGCTGACGGCGCGACGCTCGCCCCCGCCAAGGTGCTGGACATCAAGTCCGTCGTAGAAGACCTCGGCGGCGAAGAGCGCCGCGAGGACACGAACTCGGACGTGACCTTCGCCCTACAGGCGGAGGTCCTCTTCCCCAAGGACAGCTCGAAACTGAACCCGGAGGCCCGTTCCCGTATCCAGGCGATCGCGGACGAGATCAAGGCCCAGAACGCGACAACCGTCCGGGTCTTCGGCTTCACCGACAACCTCGGCTCGTACACCCACGGCCTCACCCTCTCCAAGAACCGCGCCGAAGTGGTTCACGACCAACTGGCCTCCTATCTTGGCTCGATGGACGTGACCTTCGAGGTACGCGGCTACAGCGAGGACTACCCGATCGCCGACAACACCTCGGAACAGGGCCGCAGGAAGAACCGCCGGGTGGAGGTGACGTTCCCGCGCGTCGCGGCCGACGGGACAGGCGCCACCACCAGCAGCTGAGACGCCGAGAGGTCCAACGTGCCGTCCGTCTTCACACGCCCACGGCGTGGACCCTGTTCCCGCAGAGCTTGTTCATGTCGTCCGCGTCGGAAGTGACGATGATGCGAGGCCCTGCGTAGCCCAGGGCTGTCGCAGCCACGACGGAGTCGATCGCGTACTTGTGGCCGTGCAGGCCCGCGTTCCGCAGCAGGTCGATGGCACGCCAGGTGACCGCGTCTGTGACGGGGACAACCTCCAGCCGCGACACATGCCAGCGGAGGCGGTCCATGCGGACCTTCGAGTGCCATGCCTCGATAAGCGTCAGGTTGCTCACGGCAACGAGGGTGTCCTTGGCCTGTGCGGTACGGATCAATCCCGTGATGCGCGGGTCGTTGGCCATGAACCTGCAGAGTCCCTCGCTGTCGAGGAGCAGGACGCCGTTGCTCAACTGGCCTTGTGCGCGTGCCATTCGGGGCCCTCGTCCCCCTCGCCGGTCTCTGCCGACGGCTCGTTCGCAGCCAGCGTCTCGGCCTCGCGGAAGATCTCCGCGGCCCACTTCTGAATCTCGGGGGACGGCGAGCCGATCTCCGCTTCCTTCGTCCGGAGCAGCTCCTCCAGCAGATCGCGTTGTATCTGTCGCTCCACCGCTGCGCTGACATACGCCGAGAAGCCGCGGGCACCCACCCGCTGCTTGACCGCCGCGATGCGGCCGGCGGGCATGGACACGCTGACCTTCTGGGCCGGTCCCTCGTCCTTGCCGTACTGCTCGATGCCGGTCATGTCGCCAGGCTAGCATCGAAGTAGTAAAGCAAGTAGCAATATGCCTCTCGGAGGGCGAGGAGGTGTTCGGGCCACTCGGCAGATCGCGCCGACCGCCACTGCGGTGCCGGGGTCTGGTCGTCACCGGTGGACCCGTCAGGCCGTGGATCGGCGACGAACGTGCCCTTGCGGTGCACGGTGACGATCAATCCGCTGTCGCGAAGCCCTTCCGGATGACCCGCCGTGCACCTGCCTGGGCTGCGGGGGTGCCCCCGCAGCCCGGGGTAACCCGTGCTCGCGAGGTCGGCCAGCCGATGCCCGCCACCCCCGGACGCACCTGAGCGCCCGGGGCCCGGTGGCCCATCCATAGTGGTAACGCGCCGGAGGGGGACCCGCCTCCGGCGAACATGTACGTCGGATGGCCTGCGGTTCACAGGTCGGCGGGGCTCTGGACCGGGAGACTCAGTGCACTCTGGCCACGGCTGCGGCGCGTTCTGGCTACTGTCGGCAATCGAATGGAGTGCCTTGAGTCACATGTGGCACACCATCTAGCTACGCGCCGCGTAGGACAAAGCTGCGTAAACCGATTGAGTTCGCCTGTCTAGTTGGTTCTCCTTGACGGAACTCGCCCTGGCGTCGTACATACCTCCTGGATAACTTTGGTTCGCTCATCACCCCCACCTCACCAGGAGTCCCGAGTGAACCGCCCCACCCGGCTCGTGACAGCAGCTCTCACCGCATCCGCGGCTCTGTTGCTGACCGCCTGCGGCTCGGGAGGAGGTGAGGGCAACTCGGACAAGATCGAGGGAGCGGACCAGGGCCCGAGCAGCAGCCCTGCCGTATCGGCTTCGGCGGCGTCCGATGCCGAGCGCCCGGAGATCACGCTCCCCACGTCCTTCCAGGTGACCTTCGACGGCTGGACGAACAGCGACGCGAAGCTGCAGGCCGTCATGGACGACGGCAAGGCGCGGCTCCTCGGAACCTACGCAGCGATCATCAAGCAGGATCCGCAGGCGGATGCCGTCACCTTCTACAACGAGGGCGCCGCGCTGACCAGCGCGCAGGAGTGGGTCAAGGGACTCGTGGACGAGGACTTGACGCTCATCGGTAAGGGGCAGGTGTTCGACCCGCAGGTGCGCATCAGCGCGGATGGCTCGGGCACGCTCTTCTACTGCGTGGACGAGGGCGAGGGGTCCACGAAGAACCTGAAGACCGGCGAGGTTACGGACACGCCGTCTGACGAGGCGTACGTGCTGTACCAGACCAAGTTGAGCAAGTCCGACGACGGTGTCTGGAGGACCACGACGGTCGAGTCGACCCGGGGTGGGTGCCAGTGAAGCGCCACATTCGTTCCGTAGTCGGCCTGGCCGCGGGGGCGTTGGCACTGGTTCTGCTCACGCCGTCTTCGGCGTTTGCCTGGGGTGATGACGACGGCGAGGGTACCGGAGAGCCGGGAGGGTCCTCGGGCAGCGACACCAGCGGCTCCGCCAGCGGTAAAGAGCTCATGGCGAACGTCTCGCAGTCCAGGATCACCATCACGCACTCCGGCGGAGGGACATCCACGGTATCCACCGGGGAGCTCGCGTCCGTCGACCCCAATTGGGAGCCTCCGGCCTGCTGGTACGAGCCGGTCATGACCCCGGAGCAGCTCAAGGCCGGTGTCGAACGGCTGAAGAAATCCACTGGGCTGGGCGCGGTGAACGCCCACCTCTTCTGGAACAGTGACCTGTTCGTCGACCAGTACGAGACGGGCAAGGCCGAGGACGGCTACAAGAACTACAACCTCGGCGAGGACGGCTACTTCTGGCGCAGCGTCGTGCGCGAAGGTCATGAAGACGACATCGAGGCGTGGGACTGCGAGAGGGTCATGTTCTGGCAGGACGCCGGCACCGTTCCCGACGACCCCAACGCGCCCACTCCGGACGTCCTGGCTGCCTATGCGTACGACAAGATCCGCGTCCCGGATACGAAGGTCGAGCTGAAGCCGGAGACCAGGTCCACGGTGAACCTGCCGACTTGGGCGTGGCTGGACAAGGGCACCTTCCAGGAGGTCAAGGTCCGCGCCGAGCTGCCCGGCACCGGTCTGTGGGCGGAGACCACCGCCAAGCCGATCGCCCTGCACCTGGAGCCCGGCACCGACGACGCCGAGACCTACCCTGCCTCAGGCAACTGCGAGATCGACGACGGCGGCTCCATCGGCACCCCGTACGCCGAGGGTGACGCTGACGAAACTCCGCCGTGCGGCATCAAGTACCTCCGTGCAAGCAGCGGGGAGCCGTACCAGCTCAAGACGTCGATCACCTGGGAGATCTCCTGGGAGGGTTCCGGCGGCTCGAAGGGCGACCTACCGAACGGCACTTTCGAGACCACTCAGGACATGGAAGTCCAGGAGATCCAGTCGATCAACCGGTGATCGTGAAGCCGTACCCTTGCCCCTTTGACAGGAAGCCTGAATCGTGGCGGACAAGACTCGATACGACCTCGACATGATCAAGGACTGCTCGGAATCGCTCTACCGCATCCACCGCGAGTTCAAGGAGAACGGCAACCCGGCAGACGGCTATGGCGACGATCTCGGCAGCGACAAACTGCGCGACATCTTCGACGACTTCTCCGAAACGTGGAAGAAGAACCGCAAGAAGCTGATGAAGGACATCGAGAACCTGGCCAAGTACACCGACAACGCGGCCAAGGCGTACGAGGACATCGACCACGAACTCGCGGAAGCTCTCCGGGATGCCAAGAAGAGCGACAAGAAGGGGAAGTAGCCGTGACAGCGCGTCCAAGGGACTGGACACCGATGTACGACTCCGATCCGGTGCCCGGTGATCCGTACGAGGTGGCACGGCTCGGCAAGAAACTCCGTGGCATGGCCGAGGAGATCGACAAACAGGCCCGGAACATCAAGGCGTTGGCGTCGGTCGACGGGTGGGACAGCGACGCGGGTCGTGCCTTCCACGAGATCGCGGGTGACACGTCCGGGCGGCTGAAGAAGGCGTACGACCGCTACGACGAGGCTGCGTCGGCGCTCGGCACCAAGGTGAACGACGGGGAGTCGGACGAGTACGCCGGTGAGCTGCATCGGGCGCAGCGGATGGCGGACAAGGGCCTGGAGGAATACCGCGAGGCCGAGGTCGACTACAAGGCCGCGGCCAAGGTGCTGGAGCCGTTGACGGGGAAAGTCCTCACCGGTGACGACGCGGTGCAGCACAGTAAGCAGCAGAAGAAGCAGGATGATGCCGCCGACCTCATGGTCAAGGCGGAAGGCAAGATACTCAAGGCGACGAGTATCCGCGACGAGGCCGCGAGGAAGGCCGCCAGGAAAATCAAGAACGTGATCCACCATGACGGGGTCAAGGACCCCGGCGGGATCATGAACTGGATCGCGGACCATGCGGACTGGATATCGACCGCGGCCACGGTTCTGGCGGTGGCGGCCCTGGTTGCAGCGGTGGTGCTGTCGGGAGGCACGCTCGCCGTCTTCCTTGTCGTTGTGGCGGGCGCGCTCAGTGCCACCGCTCTGTCGGGCCGTCTGTACGATTACTTCGCGCGCGGCGGGAAGTTCGACTGGTTGAAGATCACCTTCGATGTCCTCGGTATTATCCCGGGACTTGGGGCCGTGAGGGGGCTCACCGCCGCGGCCAAGGGGTCGAGATTGCTGGTCGCGCAGGAGGCCGTCTGGGCGGGCTTCACCAACGGCTTCGCGGTGAAGAACATCAACAAGGGTGTCGGTCTTGCCTCGAAGTTCCTCACCAAACGCGGCATCACCAAGGTGAAGCTTCCTGAAGGAGGATTCGACCCAGTGGCCGTTACGCGTTACATCAAGGGCGCTGCGCTCGGCAACGCGTACGTGCAGAGCATTCGAAGGCTGGGCCACTACATCTCCCCGGACGACAAGCCGAACACGGTGAGCCCTCCGCCCGGTACGCCTACCCCCACGCCCAGCACGCCTCCCAGCCCGTCCTCCGGCGGGGCGAGGACCCCCTCGCCGACGCCGCAACCGAGCCCGTCACCGGCCTCGTTCCATGGCGCGTTGGCGCCCGTCGGGTAAGGAGACCATTCATGGGTGACTACCAAACGCTGGAGTTTGGAAGGTTCGTCGATGATCAGGGGACCGTGCACAACATGGTCTCCTCGTCGGTTATCGCGGCCGTCCCCGCCGCAAAGGCGGCAGCGGAGCGCTATGGACGCGAGGTGCGCTTCGACTTTCTTGATGACCAGGCCATGCACTGGATGCTGTTCCAGCGGCGCGAAGATACCGAGAAGGCCAGCGTCCTCGGCTGTCTCCTAGCACTGCCGATTTTCGTCTTCGGGTTCGGTGCGTGGCCGTTCTGGGATCTGGTCGCCTCGCAGAAGTCCCAGCAGTTCCAGATCGCGTTCATCGGCGTCGACGCGCTGATTGTCTGTGCCTCATTGGTGGGGACGTACCTGGTGCGTCGCCGCAGCCTGCTCGACCAGACCAACCGAAACGTGCGCTGCAGGGCTCGTCTCTACCGCAAGATCGTCGGCATCGCACGCCAAGGCGGCGCCGACATCCCCGGCCTTTACCCCTACTACGGAATGTATGCCACCTCCCGGAAGTACTTCCCCGAGGCTCCTGAGCGCCCCATACCCGAAAGAGACCAGACTCCGTGATGGCCGAGCTCAAGCTGTCAGCGTTCGTCCCCACCCACACCGCACCGCCTGTCCTCCGCTCCGACGACATCCAGGTCCGTTGGGTGATGCCAGAGATCTACCATGATCTCCCCATTCACCAGACCGATGACGACGAGGCGATACGGCTGCTGGAGGAGCTTGCGAACAAGGCCCTCCCGGGAGCGGGCGAGGACGACAAGACCAGGTTCGGGGCTGTCTGCGCGCTCGGGTTCGACGACCTGCTGGCCGCCGGCGCCGAGTACGCCGCCATCTGTGTGAGTGCAGTTGAGGAGACACCCTGTACCGCAACGCTGTTCGCATCTCTGGTGGACAGCCCAGAGGTCGACGGAGGTGTTTCGGGAGCGGTACGGGAGATCTCGTCGAGCCTCGGCCGCCTGGGCGCCGGTGAGGCTTCCAGGATCGAGCTTCCCTGCGGACCTGCCGTGTCGTACATCGGTGTCCGGGAGTCGCAGTTCACCGGCGAGCTGACCGAGTCCGGCGAAAGCTTCACGTTCCCGACCTCGTTCATACGCGTCTACGTGCCCCTCCCCAACGGCACCACCCTGGTCATGGAGATGGCCACCCCCACCGAGGCCGGCTGGGACACCTTCTCCACAATGTTCGGCAATACGGTCAGCAGCATCCGCCTCTTCAACGCCGACGGCTCGCCGCTGATCACCTCCGGGACCCCGGTGTGACCGCGTACGAGACCCCGCCCTCGGACTACCGCCTCCTCGTCCCCCGCGACTGGTTTCGGGTCGATCTCACTCACGAGCGCTGGCGCCGCCAGTTGAAGACCTTCGTGGACAAGGAGTCCGCGGGAAGCGGGGTACCCGCGGAGTCGGCCCGAAGCGTCTGGACGACTTTGCGCAACACCGCCGAAAGCGGCTTGGCGCAGGGCGCGTTGGAGTTCTTCCTCAAGACGGAGTCACCAGGCGAGTCGGTCCTGCCCGCTTCGCTCCTCATCTCGCTGGCACCGACACCCCGCGGACTGGCCCCGATACCGGGTGAGTTCGCCCAGGCACTGGCCCAGCGCACTGGTCGGTGCGTCGAGGTGGACGTGATTGAGCTACCGGCCGGCCGGGCGGTTCGCGCCATCACCGAGACCACCGTTGAGTTCCACGTACACATGCCCGGCGGCGTGGGCTACCTGAACTTGGCTTTCTCGGTACCGCTGAGCGGTACCGAGGGGCCGATGCGGGAGCTGTGTGACGCCATCGCGCACTCGCTGCGATGGATTACCGTTGCCGTCGCCCCGTCAACCGGGTGACCGGACGGGGCGGTTGGTGCGCTTGAGGATCGTCCCCCGGGCCTCGTCGCAACGAGCTCTCGGCTCTCGTACTCACTGTCCAGGGCGAGTTGGTGCGAGCGGAGCAGCCTACGGGCGATCGCGGGGAACGCAGAAGGCAGGCGGGGCTGACCGAGTGGCTGGTGTGATGTGCGCGGGCGGGTCAGCCCGGTGTCGCGTCGGTGGTGACCTCGGCCCAGACGGTCACGCCGGCGCCGGTGCGCCGCTGGCCCCAGCGGTTGGCGAGCGTGTCGGCGATCAGCAGGCCCCGTCCGCGTTCCTGTCCGGGCCCTGCCGTCTCCGGCACGGTGATCCGTCCCCGCCCCTCATCGGTCACGCTGACCGTGGCGGTCTGAGTGGCGAGGGACAGGGTTACGGTGACTGACCTGCTGTGGCTGTGTTCCAGTGCGTTTGCGGCGAGTTCACCGGTGATCGTCTCAAGGGTGTCCACGGTGTCCGGGGGCAGTCCCCATGACCGGGCCGTGTCCCGGACGTAGTGGCGGGCGGCTCCGGCCGAGGCGAGGTCCCCGCCGGGGAGCCTGAGCAAGCCCAGGGCGTGCGGGGCGGCGGGGCTGTCCGTTGCCGCATGGCGGACGATCTCGATGAGCTGCGGTATGTCCGAGTCCCCGGCGGGATCGTTGAGGCCTCTCGTAAGGTTTGTCGCCGCCGGGTCGTCTGTGTCGTGCATCCCACGTCCCACGGCGTTGACCGCGGCCTCCGGAAGCCGGTTAGCCAGGCGGGCGCCGCGGCTTTCGGCAATGAGGAGCGCGTCATGAAGGGCGAGGGCCAACTGGGCTGCCAGCAGACCTAGTTGATCAGGCTGGGTGATTGCGTCTGGTACTTCGATCAACTGTCGGGCGCGGTCGAGCAACCTGCCCCCCAGTCCGAGCTGTACGGCCTCGACGCGGTCCGCGTGCCGTGACAGCACTCCGGCCCCCGAGCCGTCGCCGAGTAGATAGCACCTCTTGCCGTCGGCGCCGGTCCAGGGCAGGAGGCGTACGTGTCGGCAGTTGTCATCGTCCACTACGCCGCCTCCAACCAACCGTGGATGTCGCGGTTGTCGAGGTCGATCCCGTAGGTGGCCCACCAGAGTGTGTCGCGGCGCAGCCGCTGGAGCCGGGCCTTCTCGTCGCGCTCGTACGCGTGGAGGTAGGGGCGGACGAGTTGGGTGGCCGCGCCGTCGATGGGGTCGTACCAGGCGCGTACGGTCGCCGCGATGGATGTGTGGTGAGGTTCGGGCGGGGATGTCTGCGATGGGACCCGCGGTAATGGGTATCCCGCACGGTGACGGCCGATTGGCGCGATGAACACCCTTGTCCAGTTGGCGAGTTGTCTGATCAGTCGTCGCATGGCCGCTCCTCCTGAAGGCGCCGACACGTGCCGTAGATCACTGCGATTGGTGATCGCTTCAACACGTGGCGCGGTCATTGAGTACGATGCCATTGAATTTCAATTGTTGATAGTCGGTTGGCTCGACTCTCCCTCAACAAGGTGAACTTCACGGGTGGAGCCGACGCTGCCGGTGCTGCGTACGCTCTGCGTGCGTACTGGCTCCCTGCGGAAGAGACGAGTGCCAATGGCGGCCGAGTTGGAGACGAGACGGTGACCGTACGAGGATCAGCGGGACCCGCTGGGCGCATGCAGATTGCCCGTGGACTCAGGGCCCTTCGTGCTCGGGCCGACCTCACGCAGGCCGAGGTGGCCAAACGGGCTGGAGTTTCCGTCGGGACCGTGAACCGGTACGAGATGTGGCAGGACCGTGCCAAGCTCCGAGTTCCTACAGTGAGGGCGCTTGCCGACATCTGCGGTGCTACAACCCAGGAGCGGGACACTTTGATCCAGCTTGTCCGGGACCAGGAGAACGGCTGGTGGATGGATCATCCTGCCGTGCCGGAAGTCATGGACCCGTTGCTGTCGTTCGAGGATGTTGCCGCGTATGAGCACGTTTTCGCGAACGCACTGGTTCCTGGGTTGCTCCAAACTCCGCGCTATGCACTCGCGATGCACGAAGCGCTGGATGTCCGCACAGAGGCGGACGTGATCGCGAGCAAGGTGGACGCACGGGTCAAGCGCCAGGCGATCCTGGACCGCTCCCCTTCGTTGCACCTGTGGGTGGTCCTCGATGAGGCTGTACTCCGGCGGTCAGTCGGCGGCGTGGATGTGATGGCGGAACAGATCGGCCATCTGCACGCCATTGCGCAGAGCCCCAATGTGGACATTCAGGTTCTCCAGTTCACCGCGGGCGCTCACTCGGCCGGCTCCGGCGGCCACTTCCTGATCCTCGGTCGTGACGACGAGGGTGACCCGCTCGGCAGCATGAACGTGGTCTATCTCGAACTCCACAAGCGTGGGCTCTATCTCGATGCCCCCGCCGAAGTGCAGAGCTACAAGCTCATGTTTGACTACCTGCGATCGCAGGCGGCCGACACGTCGGTCAGCCTCGCTCTGCTGGCCGCAGCACGACAGGAGCTCACCGGATGAACGAGGCGCAGACCGCCGCGCAGCCCCCGATAGCGGGCTGGTTCAAGAGCAGCTACAGCGCAGTTGACAACGAATGCGTCGAGATCGCCAACGCCCAGCGGTGGGTAGGAGTCCGCGACTCCAAGGCCCCCGGTCGAGGGGCGCTCACCGTAGGGGCTGATGCCTTCGCTGCATTTGTCGGCGGAGTGAAGGTCATGGACGGGATCGAAGACATCCGCTGAGTCCGCGCGTGTACAGCCGGGAATGACTGCGGTCTTCGTATCCGTCTCATCTCCAACCCCCTTGAGAGGTAGGAGAGTTGATTCTGCGGGATCGCGCGAGGCTGCAACGGGAGGAGGGAGCGCCAATGGGGCGTCGCCGGTCCGACCTGCTGCCCGCACTCCGTAGGGAGCCGGACCGACGCCCCGACGGCCTGGTTGACATCACCACCACGTAAAGCGGTTGTCCGCCGTGACCACCGCAGGTAAGAAGGCCCTATGACTGGACTCGGCGCGGTGTTCCGGCCTCAACTTCCCCCCGAACGTCTGCGTGCCATGGCGCGCACGGCGGACGAGGCGGGCCTTGAGGAACTCTGGTTCTGGGAGGACTGCTTTCTGGAGGGCGGGATCTCGGCCGCGACGGCCGCACTCGCCTGGACCGAACGGGTACGGGTCGGCGTCGGCCTGCTCCCCGTGCCGCTGCGCAATGTCGCCGTCACCGCGATGGAGACCGCCACGCTGCACCGGCTGTTCCCGGGGCGCGCGATCCTGGGCGTCGGCCACGGCGTACAGGACTGGATGGGGCAGGTCGGGGCGCGGGCGGAATCGCCGGTGACCCTGCTGCGTGAGTACCTCGACGCCTTGCGCGCGCTGCTGCGCGGGGAGCGGGTCAGCACGGACGGGCGGTACGTGAAGCTCGACGGTGTCGCCCTCGACTGGCCGCCGACCGAGGTACCGGAGGTTCTCACCGGCGCCACCGGGCCCCGTACGCTCCGGCTCTCCGGTGCGGCGGCGGACGGCACCATCCTCACCGCCACGACCACACCCGAGGGCGTACGACAGGCACGCCTGCTCATCGATGAGGGGCGGGCACAAGCCCGGCGGACCGATCACCACCGGGTGGTCGTCTACCTCCACGCGGCCACCGGGCCCGACGCCGAGGCCCGTCTGCGCGCCGAGATCGAGGCCAATGGCGAGGCTTCGCTGCCCGAGCACGGAGTCGCCGGTGACGCGGGTGCGGTCGCCAAGGCCGTCCAGCGCCTCGCGGACGCCGGAGCCGACACCGTGATCCTTCAGCCGACCGCCGACGAACCCGATCCCGAGGGTTTCGTACGGTTCGTGGCCGGCGACGTACGGCCGCTGGTCCCCTGAGAGGTCCTGAGGGCACCCCGGTTGTCAGTGCCCGGTGCCACACTCCCTGGGCATGAGCGACGACGTGGGGATCAGGGACGTACAGGACGCCGATCTGGAGCTGTTCTACGAGCAGCAGCTGGACCCGGAGGCGGTGCGGCGGTCGAGGTTCCCCTCCCGGGAGCGGGAGGCCTTCATGACCCACTGGGCCACGAAGATCCTCGGCGACAGCACCGGCTTCGTCCAGGCGATCACCGTCGCCGGCGAACCGGCCGGCAACATCGTCGCCTGGTGGGAGGACGAACAGGACCACCAGACCCAGGCGCCACAGGACCCACGGCGCGACCCACGGCGCTTCATCGGCTACTGGTTCGGTCGCCCCTACTGGGGCCGGGGTATCGGCACCCAGGCCCTCGCCCTCTTTCTGGCACTCGAAAAGACCCGCCCCCTGTACGCCGATCCCTTCGTCGGCAACACCGCCTCGGTACGCCTCCTGGAGAAGCACGGTTTCCAGCACACCGGGACGGTCCACCACGGCGAGGACGAGCACGCCATGCTCGTGCTCCACGAGGGCCTCTCCGAAGAACTCCACTAGGAACTCCTCTGAGGACTCCACGAGGTGGGCAGTCAGCCCGGCCGGTGATCCCCCTCCCGACCGTCGATCAGCTCCCGCACGATGTCCATGTGCCCTGCGTGCCGGGCCGTCTCCTCGACCATCCGGATCAGGACCCAGCGCAAGGAGACGGTCTTCCCGTCCCAGGACTTGCCCAGCTCGTCCGGCGACAGCTCGGTGATCGTGCGGTCGGCGGCAGTGCGGGCGCGGGCGTAGAAGTCGACGATCTGTGCCGTCGTCTCGCCCTGGCCCGCGCTCATGTCCTCCCCGGCGAACGGGTCGAACCAGAACGGCTCGACCGCACGCCCGAAGGTCGAGCAGAACCAGCCGTACTCGACGGACGCCAGATGCTTCACCAGGCCCAGCAGACTGGTCCCGGACGGGGTCATCGGCCGCCGTAGCTGCTCGTCGTCGAGACCCTCCAGCTTCCACAGCACCGCGTCCCGGTGCCGCTGGAGACTCGCGTGCAGACTTTCCTTCTCGCCTCCGGTGTACGGCACCTCGAGGGCCCCTCGATTCGTCGTCATGCCCGGAACGTAACAGCGGCCACTGACAAGGCCCGCGAACGCCCAGCAGCACCCCGGCAGCACCGCGGCAGCACCGCGGCAGTGTGCCCCGGGCAGCGCCCTGCCGGGGCCTGAGGACGGGGCGAAATCCCCTCGCCCCCTCCCTCGCCCCCTCCCGCGCCCCCTGGGAAGATCCCCGTATGACCACCGCCCACCGCACCTTCGAAGCTCTGGTCGCCGAGGCCGAGGGCGCGTCCGTCGACGGGTGGGACTTCTCCTGGTTCGAGGGCCGGGCCACCGAGGAGCGGCCCTCGTGGGGGTACGCGCGGGCGATGGGGGAGCGGCTCACGCACGCGTCCGCCGCGCTCGACATCCAGACCGGTGGCGGCGAAGTCCTCGCCTCCGCACCGGAGTTGCCGCCGCTCACCGCCGCGACCGAGGGCTGGCCGCCGAACGTCGCGAGGGCCACCGCGCTCCTCCACCCGCGCGGCGCCGTCGTCGTCGCCTCCCCGGAGGACGCGCCGCTGCCCTTCGCGGCCGAGGCCTTCGACCTGGTCGTCAGCCGTCACCCGGTCCGTACGTACTGGGACGAGATCGCGCGCGTCCTGCGCCCCGGCGGCACCTACTTCTCCCAGCAGGTCGGCCCGGCGAGCGTCGTCGAGGTCGTGGAGTACTTCCTCGGCCCGCAGCCGGACGAGGTCAGGAACGGCCGGCACCCCGACCGCGCCGTCACTGCCGCCGAGGCCGCCGGGCTCGACCTCGTGGACCTCCGCTCGGAGCGCCTCCGCATCGAGTTCTACGACATCGGAGCCGTCGTCCACTTCCTGCGCAAGGTGATCTGGATGGTCCCCGGCTTCACCGTCGACCAGTACCGCCCCCAACTCCGCGCCCTGCACGAGCAGATCGAGGCCGGGGGCCCGTTCGTAGCCCACAGCGCCCGCTTCCTGATCGAGGCCCGGAAACCGGCATAGCGCGCTCGGAAGTCGGGTCGGCGTGACCACGCGCAGCGGCCCGGAAGCGCGGACAGCGCGCTCACGCGTGCGCCCCCGCCGTCACCCTCCCGATCACCAACTCGGCCTTCGCCTCCAGTACGTCCCCCACCCGCGCCACCTGCTCCGCCAACTCCCGTTCCCGCGCCGCCGTCAGCCGCCCCAGCGGCTCCACCGTGACCGTCGTACGCCGTCCCTGGCGCCGCTGGTGCCAGACTCCCGCGACCACGCCGTCGATCAGGAGCACCGGGTAGTTCCCGGCCTGACCGCCCGCGAGGGCACGCTCGTACGCTGCCCCGGGGAACAGCGTCTCGCGCGGCTGGGCGGCGATGCCGTACGCGTCGAAGTACGGGAGCAGCCGCACCCCGCGCACGGGCGCCGTGGGGAACTCCGTGTCGCCCGCCGCCACCCAGGCCGGTCCTCCCGCGAAGCCGACCTCCTCGATCTCACCGGCAAAAGCGCGCGAGGCGAACAGCTCACCCACCCAACCCCGTGGCGCCGCGGCCCACTTGGCGAAGTGGGCCGGCGTCGCCGGTCCGTAGGCGCGCAGATAGCGTCGTACGAGGGTGGAGAGCGCCGCGTCCGCCGCGAGCGGTTCGAAGCGCGGAGGCCGGGTGTACGTCACCTTGCGGCCCCGGTTCGGTCCGAAGGACAGCGCACCCCGCTGCCCCGCCCGGTGCATCACCTGACGCCAGCGCGGCCACATGGTCTGGAACGCGGGCATCACCAGGTCCCCGGCCCACGGCCCGGTGCGCGCCACGACCGCGTCGCCCAGCTCGTCGATGGTCAGATACGCCCCGTCCAGCGCGTCCCCGATCGCCGCGATCACCTCCTCCGCCCGTGCCTCACCGAGTCCTGCGTCTCGTGCGAACGGGCTCCGGCCGGCCGGAATCGCCGCCAACGCGGCTGTCCAGAAGGGGAGTTCGGCGGCGGGCAGCAAATGCACGGTGCCCCGCGGACCGTACGTCTTCACCAGCGACCGGTGCTCCCACAGCGCCGCGCGTACGTCCGCCCGCGTCACCCCGTCCGTGCGGACGCCCACCGACACCTCGGCCGCCGACAGCACTTGCGCGTGCGCGCCGAGCATCGCGCCGACGATCTCGGCGACGGGGGTGCCGGTCTCCGCCGGCGCGGCGAGGAACTGCCGTTCCAGCCGCCGGGCGCTCGCCTCGGCCCATGTGATCTTCACGGTCATGGGCCGACGCTAGAGCCGAAAGAGGTCAGATTCTGTCCTCTGAACGGGCACGGGCCGACCGTCCGGCCGATTGACCGAAAACATGCCGATGCGGACCGGTCTGCGTGAGATGTCCGTCCGTATGGCGGACGCACGGCGGGAGATGGGCGGCCTGCGGTGCCTGGCCCGACCCGTGTTCGGGGTGTGGCGGACAACGCACAGATTTTCCACATCGTTATCGAGACCGGCTCGCCTCGGCTGTTTGCCTCACGTAAGTTCAGACCAAGGTAATTCGCGTGAGCAAAGCTGCGCGTGTGGCACCGCGCAGTGGAGGGGGCTGCGCGGTGCCCGGTCCACTCCCTGAGGTGGCCCGACGCGAACTGACGTGAGGTCACCGGTCTGCGGCAGCGCCACTGCCCTCGGTTTACGGACCGTGAGCAGGCCTCGGTTCATGTCAGGGCGCCTGGACCGCGAGGCGCACCCCGCGCCGTACGCCCCACCGCTCCATCGACCCGGCCTCCGCCTCCAGGACATGCCTGGCGCGCGGGCGCGGCAGCCCCACCCGTCCCGGACGCATCGTCCGTACCGCCAGAACCCGGAACTCCCGGTCCAGATGCGCGACGTCGATCGCGAACCGCATCCCCAGGGTGTGCACCGAGTTCGCCGGACTCAGCAGCAGCGCCCCCTCGATCCCGTCCCGGCCGAGTAGTCCGCGCCCACGGGTCCGCGCCGACTCGGCGAGCTCCAGCGGTACCGGCTCGGACGTCTCAGGGGTGGTGAACGTGGCCATGGCTGCGAAGTTAGCGGTGGCGTCAAGCGGACGTTCCTGACGCGGTCACTCTCTCGGGGTACGTCCGGGTGAGTCGCCGGGGAAGGGCACAGTGGTGGGTAAATCCACGGGATCTTTCCGAATCCTCCGCGTTAGCCGGAGAATCCCTTTGATTCCGCTGCTATTCGGCCATGATCACGCCCTGAATCCGGGCTTCCACACCCACCGTGGCGTTGTCGGGCAACTCCGGAGAGTAGTTGTGGCACGCCGATGCACGCAGCATCACTTACGAAGGGTTATGGTGGAAACCCCCCCTCGGGCCGGTCCGTCTCCCCCCCACGGACCGGCCCGTTTTTTGTCCCCGCACCCGGCCCGCCCGACGGGCGCCCCCGTGCGCCCCCCGGCTCAGCGGACCGAAGCCCCGGTGACTCAGCGCCGACCGGCCCAGATGTTCGTCCCCGGCGTCGACACCGCGAACGCGTCGATCTCCTTCAGCTCCTCGGCCGTCAGCCCCGGCGCGGACAGCGCCGCCAGGTTCTCCTCCAGCTGCCGCACGCTGGACGCACCGATGAGGGCGGATGTCATCCGCGGGTCCCGCAGCACCCAGGTGAGCGCGAGCTGGGCGAGGGACTGACCGCGGCGGGCCGCGATGTCGTTCAGCCCGTTCAGCCGGCGTACGACATCCGCGTCGCCCGCCAGGCCCGGGTCGAGCGACTTGCCCTGGGTGGCGCGCGAGCCCTCCGGGATGCCCTTCAGGTACTTGCCCGTCAGCAGGCCCTGCGCGAGCGGCGCGAAGGAGATACAGCCCATGCCGGCCGCCTCCAGCGTGTCGAGCAGGCCGTCGTCCTCGGTCCAGCGGTTGATCATCGAGTACGAGGGCTGGTGGATCAGCGGACGCACCCCCAGCCCGGCCAGGATGCGGACCGCCTCGGCCGTCTGCTCGGCGGTGTACGAGGACACCCCCACATACAGCGCCTTGCCCTGCTGGACCGCGGACGCGAGCGCGCCCATCGTCTCCTCCAGCGGAGTGTCCGGATCGAAGCGGTGCGAGTAGAAGATGTCCACGTACTCGACACCCATCCGCTTCAGCGAGGCGTCCAGCGACGACAGCAGGTACTTGCGGGAACCCCACTCGCCGTACGGGCCGGGGTGCATGAGGTAGCCGGCCTTGGTCGACAGGACCAGCTCGTCACGGTACGGCGCGAAGTCCTGCTTCAGCAGCTTGCCGAAGTTGAGCTCGGCCGAGCCGGGCGGCGGCCCGTAGTTGTTCGCCAGGTCGAAGTGTGTGACGCCCAGATCGAAGGCGCGGCGCAGGATCGCCCGCTGGGATTCCAGGCCCCGGTCGTCACCGAAGTTGTGCCACAGGCCGAGCGAGACGGCGGGCAGCTTCAGTCCGCTGCGCCCCGTACGCCGGTATTCCATCGAGTCGTACCGCTCCGTCGCGGCGCCGTATACAGAAATGTCGTTCATGAATACGAAGCTACGTCAGCCCACGGACAACTCACCGGAGGGCCTCGCCCCCCGTCGCAGGAGAGCCCCGTACCCCAAGGGAACACTGCGTTCCCACAGGGGTAGGGTGTCGGCCCTGGGGGACCGTCATCTGCATGGAGGGGCTGACAACACGTGAACCTGCGCGACAACCTGCGCCGACTGCTGGTCAGGTTCTATGCACGCAGGGTGGAAGGTCATCTCGATCACGATCAGGTGCCCAAGCACATCGGCGTCATCATGGACGGCAACCGGCGCTGGGCGAAGGCGGCGGGTTCCACGGCCGCCCACGGGCACCGGGCCGGAGCCGAGAAGATCGAGGAGTTCCTCGGCTGGTGCTCCGAGACCGACGTCGAGGTCGTCACCCTGTGGCTCCTGTCGACGGACAACTTCGACCGTCCGGAGGAGGAGCTCGTCCCGCTCCTCGGGATCATCGAGAACGTCGTCCGCACCCTCGCCGCCGACGGCCGCTGGCGCGTCCATCACGTGGGCACGCCCGACCTGCTGCCCGGGCAGATGCAGAACGCCCTCAAGGAGGCCGAGGAGTCCACCGCGCACGTCCAGGGGATAGTGGTCAACGTCGCCATCGGCTACGGCGGCCGCCAGGAGATCGCCGACGCCGTGCGCTCGATGCTCCTCGACGCCGCCGACAAGGGCTCCTCGATCGAGGACGTCGCCGAGTCCGTGGACATCGACCTCATCGGCAAGCACCTCTACACCAGCGGCCAGCCCTTCCCCGACCTGGTGATCCGAACGAGTGGCGAGCAGCGGCTGTCCGGATTCATGCTCTGGCAGACGGCCCACTCCGAGTACTACTTCTGTGAAGTCTTCTGGCCGGCCTTCCGCAAGGTCGACTTCCTGCGCGCCCTGCGTGACTACGCGGCGCGACACCGCCGCTACGGCGGCTGACCCGCGGGTCCATTCAGGACGTCGTACGGGACGCGTCAGGACGTCGTACGGGACACGCGTCATCTGGAGTTAACGAACGCGCCGTCATCCGGCTTGGCATGGCATCGCGCGTTCGAGGGCATAAGCCTTCCAGGTCGATGCCCGAACCACGGGCATCGGATCTCAGCGGGCGGCACGGGGCCGTCCGCCCGGGAGGCCCTTTGCACCAGCCCGACCGTGCGGTCAGTACGGACGAAGCGGAGGGCCGGTTTTCGGCCCGCGCATCGGCGCCGCAGACCGGTCCAGATCTCCTTCGTCGCTCCCCGACCTCATCCGAGGGGGTACGTCCTTCCGTGGTGACCAGCACAAAGCGCCGTATGCCAGACCGGCGCACATATGTAATCGACACCAGCGTCCTGCTGGCCGACCCGAACGCCCTGAACCGCTTCGACGAGCACGAAGTAGTGCTGCCGATCGTCGTGGTCACGGAGTTGGAGGCCAAGAGGCACCATCCCGAACTCGGCTACTTCGCCAGGCAGGCCCTGCGCCTGCTCGACGAGTTCCGGGTGCGGTTCGGCCGCCTCGACGCCCCTCTCCCGATCGGGGATCTCGGAGGGACCCTGCGCGTCGAGCTCAACCACTCGGATCCCAGCGTGCTGCCCAGCGGCTACCGCCTGGGGGACAACGACTCCCGCATCCTCGCGGTGGCCCGCAACTTGCAGGCCGAGGGGTACGACGTCACGGTCGTGTCGAAGGACCTGCCGCTCAGGATCAAGGCATCCTCCGTCGGACTCCTCGCCGAGGAGTACCGCGCGGAGCTCGCCATCACGGGCAACTCCGGCTGGACCGGAATGTCCGAACTGACCCTCGCGGGCGAGCAGGTGGACATCCTCTTCGACGAAGGCCATGCCTACGTCCCCGAGGCGGCCGACCTGCCGGTGCACACGGGCCTGACGATCCAGTCGGAGCGCGGCAAGGCACTGGGGCGCGTCACGGCCGAGGGCAATGTCCGGCTCGTCCGCGGTGATCGCGAGGCGTTCGGCATCAAGGGCCGCAGCGCCGAGCAGCGCATCGCGCTCGATCTGCTCCTGGACCCGGACATCGGGATCGTGTCGATGGGCGGCCGGGCCGGCACCGGCAAGTCCGCACTCGCGCTCTGCGCGGGTCTGGAGGCCGTCCTGGAGCGGCGCCAGCACCAGAAGGTGATGGTCTTCCGGCCGCTGTACGCGGTGGGCGGGCAGGAGCTCGGCTATCTGCCCGGCTCCGAGTCGGAGAAGATGAGCCCGTGGGCGCAGGCGGTCTTCGACACCCTGTCGGCCGTCACCTCGCGGGAGGTCATCGAAGAGGTCACCGCACGCGGCATGCTGGAGGTCCTGCCGCTCACCCACATCCGCGGCCGCTCCCTCCACGACGCGTTCGTGATCGTGGACGAGGCGCAGTCACTGGAGCGGAATGTGCTGCTGACCGTGCTGTCCCGGATCGGCGCCAATTCACGGGTCGTTCTGACCCATGACGTGGCACAAAGGGACAATCTGCGAGTCGGCCGGTACGACGGTGTGGTCGCCGTGGTCGAGAAGTTGAAGGGCCATCCGCTCTTCGCGCACGTGACCCTGAACCGGTCCGAGAGGTCCCAGATCGCGGCACTGGTGACCGAAATGCTGGAGGAAGGGCAGATCTGAACCGTCTGACCCACCTGGCCCCGTTCCGGCAATGGGTGGCGGATGCACAGTAGTTGGCGCCGTCCGGCGAAGGCGAAAACCTTAGCCGGGCGGCGTTCTGCTGCGCGCTCGTTTCCGCAAAACTCCTGGGGCAAACGAGGTGTGAGCTTTCACACGCAACTCGGAATTGCCCTGTGGCGTCGAGGTACGGCAGAGTCTCACTCCTGTCAGGCCCCGCATACGACACACCTGTACCCCCAGCGGTACGGCACCACAGGAACCTCAGAACTCCATAGAGCCGTCGTATGCCGCCCGCGCACCACGTGGCAATCCCCGCAAGGGAGTTGCCCACCGGGCCCGCGCCTCCCGTGACCCCGCAGTTGGGAGGCCAGCGCCGAGGGGCACGATTGCGTCCGCGAGGGTCACCTAAGCGGTCGATGCTGGAAGGAAACCGTGTGAGCCGGATTTCGGTCCGGGGATTCGCAGTGGCCTCGGCCACCGCGGTCACCGCTGTCGGAAGCGTCGTCGGAGTTGCCTCGGGCAGCACCGCTGTGCCCTCGAACGACGCCGAGGCGACGGCAAGCGACGCGACTCTCCTCGCGGACATACCTGTCGGCCAGCAGGCCCAGGTGCAGACCGCATCCCTGACGCAGCAGGCCACCGCTCAAGCCATCCAGGCCGACGCGAGCGCCAAGAAGGACGCGGAGGAGGCTGCCCGTAAGAAGGCCGCCGACGACGCCGTCGCGAAGCAGAAGGCCGCGGAGAAGGCCGAGCAGGACGCCAAGGAGCGCAAGGAAGCCGAGGAAGCGGCCAGCCGCGACGCGACGCGTGACGCCAGCAGCTTCGCCGTCCAGTCCTCGTACACCACCGCGCAGATCCAGGCGATGGCCCAGTCCATGGTGCCGAGCGGCCAGTACCAGTGTTTCAGCAACATCGTGGACCACGAGTCGAGCTGGAACTACACGGCCGTCAACGCCTCCTCCGGTGCCTACGGTCTCTTCCAGGCCCTGCCCGGCTCCAAGATGTCGTCCGTCGGTTCCGACTGGCAGACCAACCCCGCCACGCAGATCAAGTGGGGCCTCAACTACATGAACGACCGCTACGGCAGTCCCTGTGAGGCCTGGTCGTTCTGGCAGGCCAACAACTGGTACTGAGCCCGCGCTCAGCACGCCGGCCGCTCAACCTTTCGGAGCCCCTCCCCGTCCTACGGTGAGGGGCTTCGGCCATGTACGGTCGGACCCGACGACTCCAGGGGGAGTGGTGGGGAGCAACGGGGGCGGCGGAAAAGGACGGATCATGTCGCGCGTACCAGGATGGATCGGCCGCGCCGGGGCCGGACTGACCGAACTGGGCAGACGGTTGGACGAGCGGCGGGCGGAGGTGGAGCGGGAGTCGCAGTCCGGACCGGACGAACAGCCGGCACCGGATGCTGGGTCACGCGGCACGTCCCCGGCGGACACCCCGTCTTCCGCGGCGGCCGGGGCCTCGCGCGATCCCAGGGCCCCAGGTGATGTCCCGCCCCTGTCGGGTGCCCGGTCCTCGTCGGACGCCGGCCCGGACGCGCGGGGTTCCCACGACGACGCGGCAGCGGCTTCAGGTACCTCGGGCGCATCGGGCGTCTCCGATCTCTCCGGTGCCCCTGTCGACCCCGCCTCTGCCCCCGCTCCCGCCCCTCCCACCTACATGACCGCCGTGGCCGCCCGCCCCGACCCCGCCGTGGCCGTGCCGTGGGGCGTACGGGTGGCTGCCGAGGCCGGCTGGCGGCTGCTCGTACTCGCGGGCACCGTCTGGGTGTTGATGCGGGTCATCGGCGCCGTACAGCTGGTGGTGTTCGCCTTCGTGGCCGCGCTGCTCATCACCGCGATACTGCAACCCGCCGTCGCCCGTCTGAAGGACTACGGGGTGCCGCGAGGGCTGGCCACCGCGCTCACCGCGATCCTCGGCTTCGTCGTCATCGGGCTGATCGGCTGGTTCGTGGTCTGGCAGGTCCAGGAGAACATCGACACCCTCTCCGACCAGATCCAGGACGGCGTCGACGAGTTGCGGAACTGGCTCCTCAACAGCCCCTTCCATGTGACGGACAAGCAGATCAACGAGATCGCCAAGAACCTGCGGGACGCGATCGGCACGAACACGGATCAGATCACGTCGGCCGGCCTCGAAGGCGTCACCGTCATCGTCGAGGCCCTGACCGGCATCCTGCTGACGATGTTCTCGACGCTCTTCCTTCTCTACGACGGCAAGCAGATCTGGGAGTGGACGCTCAGGCTGGTGCCGGCGGCGGCCCGTCCGGGCGTCGCGGGCGCGGGCCCGCGGGCCTGGCGCACGCTGACCGCCTACGTCCGGGGCACGGTCGTGGTGGCGTTGATCGACGCGATCTTCATCGGCCTCGGCATCTACTTCCTCGACGTCCCGATGGCCGTGCCGCTCGCCGTCTTCATCTTCCTGGGCGCGTTCATCCCGCTCGTGGGGGCGGTGATCTCGGGGGCGCTGGCGGTGGTCGTCGCGCTGGTGACGCAGGGGCCCTTCACGGCCGTCATGGTGCTGGCCGTGGTGCTCGCCGTGCAGCAGATCGAGGGGCACATCCTGCAACCGTTCATTCTCGGGCGGGCGGTACGGGTCCATCCGCTGGCGGTCGTCCTGTCGGTCGCCGCGGGTGGGATGGTCGCCGGGATCGGCGGGGCGGTGGTGGCCGTGCCGCTGGTGGCCGTCACCAACACGGTGGTGGGCTATCTGCGCTCCTATGCCTCCGACGAGCCCGGCGGAGCCACGGCGGTGGAAGTGGCGCCGGTGCGGCGGCCGGTGCCGTAGCGCCTGGGCGCGGGCCCGGGTTTTTCGCCCCCTCCGCCCCTGCCCGTCCCTTGTTCCTGGGGGCCCGCCCCCAGACCCCCGCGTCGCGCCGGACGCGCTCGTCCTCAAACGCCGGACGGGCTGAAGGTCCCTGGCCCTGGGCGGAGTTGAAGGGCACTGCCCCCGGTGACAGAACCGTGACAATGGGGCCTGACCTGCGCTTCAGCCCTCCCCGCTGCCCCTCTATACGCAGTGGGTATACACGCCATGTATACGCCGTGTGTAGAGTCCTCCCCATGTCCATCGGTCACACCCTCCTGGGACTCCTTGAGTCCGGGCCCCGTCATGGTTACGACCTGAAGCGGGCCTTTGACGAGAAGTTCGGTCACGACCGGCCGCTGCACTACGGCCAGGTCTACTCGACGATGTCGCGCCTCCTGAAGAACGGTCTCGTGGAGGTCGACGGGATAGAGGCGGGCGACGGTCCCGAGCGCAAGCGGTACGCGATCACCGAGGCCGGGATCACCGACGTACAGCAGTGGCTTGCGACTCCGGAGAAGCCCGAGCCGTATCTCCAGTCGACCCTCTACACGAAGGTCGTCCTCGCGCTGCTCACCCACCGCGACGCGAGCGGGATCCTCGACACGCAGCGCTCGGAACACCTGCGCATGATGCGCATCCTCACCGACCGCAAGCGCAGGGGCGATCTCGCGGACCAGCTGATCTGCGACCACGCCCTCTTCCATCTGGAGGCCGACCTGCGCTGGCTGGAGCTGACCGCCGCGCGCCTCGACAGACTCGCCGAGGCGGTGACGACTCGATGACCCCGACCACCCCGACCACCCCTACGACTTCGATGAGCGCGATGAGCCAGCCGACTGCACCTCCCGGTTCCCTGCTGACCGCGGCGGACCTTCGTAAGACGTACGGAACGACGGCCGCGCTGGACGGCGCCGAGTTCTCCATCCACCCCGGCGAGGTCGTCGCGGTGATGGGGCCCTCCGGCTCCGGCAAGTCCACGCTGCTGCACTGCCTCGCCGGAATCGTGACGCCCGACTCGGGATCGATCATGTACAACGGCCGCGAGATGGCGACGATGAACGACACGCAGCGCAGTGCTCTGCGACGCACCGAGTTCGGGTTCGTCTTCCAGTTCGGACAGCTCGTACCTGAGCTGACCTGCGTCGAGAACGTCGCGCTGCCCCTGCGGCTCAACGGCACCGGCCGCAAGGAGGCCGAGCGCGCCGCCCTGGCGCGGATGGAGCAGCTGGAGGTCGACGACCTCAGGGGCAAGCGGCCCGGCGAGGTCTCCGGCGGCCAGGGGCAGCGCGTGGCGGTGGCCCGTTCACTGGTCACCGACCCCCGTGTGCTGTTCGCCGACGAGCCGACCGGCGCGCTCGACTCGCTCAACGGCGAGCGCGTGATGGAACTGCTCACGGAGGCCGCCCGGTCCACCAACGCGGCCATCGTGCTCGTCACGCACGAGGCACGGGTGGCGGCGTACTCCGACCGCGAGATCGTCGTACGAGACGGAAAGTCCCGGGACATGGAGCGGGCCGTATGAAGGCACGGTGGGCCCGTCAGTGGGCCAGAGACCTGGCCATGGGGACCAGGTTCGCCTTCACCGGCGGACGCGAGGGGTGGGGCCGGGTCCTGCTGACGGCCGTCGGCGTCGGACTTGGAGTGGCGCTGCTGCTGCTCACCGCCGCGATACCGAGCGCGCTGACCGCCCGGCACGACCGCGAGAGCGCGCGTACGGACATCACGTTCAGCGACGTACGGAAGCCGAAGGCCGACAACACGCTGATTGTCGCGAACGTCGGCACCACCTTTCGCAAAAAGAACGTCCGAGGGCGGGAGTTGGAGCCCGAGGGACCCGGGGCGCCGCTCCCACCGGGCGTGGAGAAGTTCCCGGCGCCCGGCGAGATGGTGGTCTCCCCGGCGCTCGACGAACTGCTGAAGTCGGACAGCGGGAAGCTGCTGCGGGAGCGGTTGCCGATGCGCACCGTCGCCACCATCGCCGAGCCCGGTCTCATCGGTTCGGCCGAACTCGCCTTCTACATGGGCGGAGAGGGGCTGGCACCGCAGATCGACGGCAGCGGCCGGGTGACCCGCATCGACCGGTTCGGGGAGCCGCAGCGGACGTCCGACGCGATGGATCCCGTACTGATCCTGATGGTCCTCGTCATGTTCGTGGTGCTGCTGACGCCGGTCGGTGTCTTCATCGCCGCAGCCGTACGGTTCGGCGGTGAGCGGCGCGACCGCAGGCTTGCCGCGCTGCGGCTGGTCGGCTCCGACAGCCGGATGACCCGGCGGATCGCCGCCGGTGAGGCGCTCGCGGGCGCCGTGGTCGGGCTCGGCTTCGGCACGGTCTTCTTCCTGATCGGCCGTGAGATCGCGGGCTCCGTCGAGGTCCTGGACGTCAGCGTGTTCCCCAGCTATCTGAACCCCTCGCCCGCCCTGGCCGCGCTGGTCGCTCTCGCGGTCCCGGCGGCGGCGGTGCTGGTCACCCTGCTCGCGC
Source organism: Streptomyces sp. NPDC087263 (assembly GCF_044744645.1). Taxonomy (NCBI): domain Bacteria; kingdom Bacillati; phylum Actinomycetota; class Actinomycetes; order Kitasatosporales; family Streptomycetaceae; genus Streptomyces; species Streptomyces sp. NPDC087263. Next base: position 802,031 of record NZ_JBIUYT010000002.1, on the reverse strand, counting down.
TGCGCGGTGTGGTCATCGAGCCGCTCGGTGTGGTGCGCTCGGCACGGCCGGCGCGGCGCCGGCTGTGGTGGCGGCTGCTGCTGCCGCTGGGCGGGCTCGCGATGCTCTACCCGATGATCGGGCAGGGCCGGGAGAACGGGGACTTCAACCAGTACCTCGTGATCGGCGGCGTCATCCTGCTGCTCGTCGGCGTCACCGCGCTGCTGCCGTGGATCGTCGAGGCCGTCGTCGCGCGGCTCGGCTCCGGTGGCGTCGCCTGGCAACTTGCCGTCCGCAGGCTCCAGTTGAGCAGCGGTGCGGCGGCTCGCATGGTCAACGGTATTGCGGTGGCGGTGGCCGGGGCGATCGCCCTGCAGATGCTGTTCGCCGGCGTCGAGAGCGACTACGTCGAGGCTTCCAAGAACGATCTGACGCGGGCACAGTTTCAGGTGTCCGTGCCGAACGGGGTCCCGCTCGACCCGGCCGCCGAGAAGTTCGAGCGGACCAAGGGCGTCACGAGGGTCTCGGCGTCCTCCGAGGGCTACCTCGGCGACCTCAGGAAGGACCCCGAGTTCTCCAACGGGATCACGGTCGCCGACTGCGCTTCCCTGCGCGAGGTGGCGACTCTGCCCTCGTGCCATGACGGCGACGTCTTCGCCGTCAAGGGCGCCGACTACGACACCGACACGGAAGAGCTGGCCAAGCCGGGCAAGACGCTCTACATCGACCCGTCGTTCACGGACCTCCCGCGGTCCCAGGAGGTCGCCTGGACCGTGCCGCAGGACCTGAAGCAGGCCAAGGCGGTCGAGGACCAGACCGGTTCGTACCGCGGCGGGTTCCTGTTCACGCCGAGCGCCCTGCCGGCGAAGGCCGCGCCGGCCGTCTACGGGCAGATCTATCTCAGCGTCGACGAGTCGGTGCCGGACGTGAACGAGTACGTACGGAACACGGCGACGAGCATCAGCCGGTTCTCCAACCCCTTCCTGTGGTCGTCCAGCGACCAGTCCGAGCAGTACACCTCCATCCGCACCGGCCTGTTCGTCGGCGCCACCTGCGTCCTCTTCCTCATCGGCGCGAGCCTGCTGGTCTCCCAACTCGAGCAACTGCGCGAACGCAAGAAGCTGTTGTCGGTCCTGGTCGCCTTCGGCACCCGGCGCCGCACGCTGAGCCTGTCGGTGCTCTGGCAGACCGCGATCCCGATCGCCCTCGGCCTGGCCCTGGCCTCGGCGGTGGGCCTGACCCTGGGAACGGTCCTGCTGAAGATGTCGACCACTCCGGTACGGGTGGACTGGGCGAGCGTCCTGTCGATGACCGGCATCGGCGCGGGAGTCGTGGTCCTGGTGACGCTGCTCAGCCTGCCACCGCTGCTGCGGCTGATGCGGCCGGAAGGGTTGCGGACGGAGTAGGGCACGGAGCGGGTCCGTGCGCGTCCGAGCGGGGCCCGTACAGGCCCGCTCGGACGCGCACGGGCCATGGCCGCAGCGCCCCGGGCAGCAGTCTGTGGCAGCATCGGCCTCGTCCAGCCCATGGGAACCGCCCCCGAAGAGGGGCGTTCCTTCGCTGCAACGGAGCTTCATGCGGTCATGTCACTCGATGAACTGAAGTCCGCCGTACCGGACTACGCGAAGGACCTGCGCCTCAACCTCGACCTGGTCATCGACAACTCCGCCCTCACCCAGCAGCAGCTGTGGGGGACGGTGCTGGCGTGCGCCATCGCTTCCCGTTCCCCTCGTGTACTGCGGGAGTTGGCGCCCGAGGCCAGGGCGAACCTGTCCGCGGAGGCGTACACCGCCGCCAAGTCGGCTGCCGCCGTCATGGCGCTGAGCAACGTCTTCCACCGCACGCGCCACCTGCTCTCCGACCCGGAGTACGGGAAGTTGCGCGCCGGTCTGCGGATGAACGTGATCGGCGACCCGGGAGTCGAGAGGGTCGACTTCGAGCTGTGGTCGGTCGCCGTCTCCGCCATCAACGGCTGCGGTGCGTGCCTCGACTCCCACGAGCAGGCGCTCCGCAGGGCCGGGGCGGACCGCGAGACGATCCAGGAGGCGTTCAAGATCGCGTCGGTCGTCCAGGCCGTGGGTACGACGCTGGACGCCGAGGCGGTTCTCGCGGAGTAGTCGCACGTGGTGCGCGGGCGGACATGTTCAGCGCGGGCCCACCCCGGCCCGTCCGCGCCGGGATGTGGGGAACCACGCAAGTGAAACGGGCTGTTCCCCGGCCGAACCGAGGTCAATTCTGACGGAGGGTGTCCGTGCCCGGGCCGCCGGAGAGCGTGTCCGTGCCGGGGCCGCCGTACAGCTTGTCGTTGCCACTGTTTCCGTAGAGGGTGTCCTTGCCGCTGTTGCCGTACAGGGTGTCGTTGCCCTTCCCGCCGTACAGGTGGTCGTTCCCGGTCCCGCCGGAGATCTTGTCGGCGCCGTCGCCGCCGTACAGGCTCTGACCTCCCGCACCCCCGCTGATCACGTCGTTGCCCGCGCCACCGTCGACGAAACCGGTGGAGTAGATCGTGTCGTTGCCCTTGTTGCCCAGCGCGAGGGTCCCGTCGCCCGCGTGGATTGTGTCGTTGCCGTCACCGCCCATCGCGACCGAGGCCTCCCCGACGGCGAGGGTGTCGTTGCCGGCACCGCCGTCGACGTAGTTGCCGTTGACGCCACTGGCTTCGGTCAACGTGTCGTTTCCGGTACCGAGGTCGATCGACGCGAAGTTGTAGTCCTGCTCGGTCATGTTGGTATAGGCGACGGTGTCGTTTCCCTCGCCGAGATCCACCTTCAGGGTGGCGTACGGATCCTGGCTGTCCGAGATCGGGACCTCGCATTCGGTAATGCCGGGGCCGCGATACGAGCAGTTGTCGCCGAAGTCGATCGGCACGACGTCCTGGATGACGTAGGCGATGCTCCCGAGGCCGTTGAGATGGGCCGCGGTGATGGTCACCTTGTTCACCTGGCCGTCGGCGGCCGTGTACACGACTGACCCGTCGATGACCTCGGCGGTGGCCGACGATGTCGCGGCCCCGGCGGTCCCGGCGAGCGCCAGTGGAGCGGCCAGCCCTCCACCGAGAGCCAGCGTCAGCGCCGACGCGACTCGTAACATCGGCCGATTGACGAGATAAGGGGACATGGCAAAGCCTCCTTTTTGCGGACGTATGCTTTCTTGACGCAATGTGTGTGACCCGCCTGGGCGGCACTTGGTTGTACGCCCACTCGCCCGGTTCTCCCCGCTTCGCGCCGGCTGAGGGACAACACGTTGTCCCGCTCTGCAACCTTCCATCCCTCTCGCTCGTCGGTTCCAGTGGGGCTGGAGTGTGCCGCGTGCTGATTCTCACGTCCGTAAAAGACGGGATCGGCGGCCCTTTGTCATATCGCGCGGTGTTAGTTTGCTGAGCTGACCCGAGATACGAACCTGTGTGCCACACGAGAGTGAAGCGGAGCGGATCGACCCATGGGACGAGCGGATGAGAGACGAGCGCGGCAGGCGCAGGGCCACCGCCGCGCGGCGCCCAAGCGCTCGGCCAGGGGCAAGGACAAGGCCGGCCGCCGCAGTGGCATACGCCGGTTCCTGAACTGGAAGACGATCCTCGGCACGTTCTTCGGCTTCTGCCTGCTCGGCATGGGCGCCTTCATCGTGCTCTACATGATCGTCGACGTGCCCAAGGGCAACGCGGCCGCGGAGTTGCAGAGCAACATCTACCAGTACAGCGACGGCACGACCCTCACGCGCACCGGCAAGGTCAACCGCGAGGTCGTGGACCTGGCCAAGGTGCCCAAGGGCGTCCAGAAGACCTTCGTCGCCGCCGAGAACAAGTCCTTCTACACCGACTCGGGCATCGACCTGAAGGGCACGGCCCGCGGTCTGATCAACACCCTGTCGGGCAAGGGCCTGCAAGGTGGCTCGACGATCACCCAGCAGTACGTCAAGAACTACTACCTCACCCAGGACCAGACCGTCACGCGCAAGCTGAAGGAAATGGTCATCTCCCTGAAGGTGGACCAGCAGCAGTCCAAGGACGACATCCTCGCGGGGTACATCAACACCAGCTACTACGGTCGTAACTCGTACGGCATCCAGGCCGCGGCGCAGGCGTACTACCGCGTCGACGCGAGTGACCTCACCGTCGCGCAGGGCGCGTATCTCGCCTCGCTCCTCCAGGCGCCGAGCCAGTACGACTGGGCGGTCGCCACGGAAACCGGCAAGGAGCTGGTCACGGCCCGCTGGAACTACACCCTGGACAACATGGTCGAGCAGGGCTGGCTGGACTCGGCCGAGCGCGAGGCCATGAAGTTCCCGGTGCCCAAGGACCCCCAGGGCGCGCCCGGAATGGAGGGCCAGGTCGGCTACCTCTGGGACGCGGCCAACAACGCGCTGGCGCAGCAACTCGTCACCGACGGCACCGCCGCCGACCTGGACGACGCGAAGGCGCTGGTCGACGCGGGCGGCTGGACCATCAAGCTCAACATCGACAAGAAGAAGCAGGGCCAGCTGGAGGACGCCGTCAAGGCGAAGCTGACCAGCAACCTGGACGCCAAGAAGCGGGACGTCGACGCGGACGTCCAGGCCGGCGCCGTCTCCGTCGACCCGAAGACCGGCAAGGTCCTCGCGATGTACGGCGGCACGGACTACTTCAAGCACTACATCAACAACGCGACCCGCTCCGACTACCAGCCCGCGTCCACCTTCAAGCCGGTGATCCTCGCGGCCGCGCTGGACCAGAACGCCAAGACGCAGGACGACAAGCCGATCACGGCGAACACGATCTACGACGGTACGAGCGGCCGCCCGGTGAAGGGCAGCGCCATCGCCTTCTCGCCGCCGAACGAGGACGACCAGGACTACGGCGACGTCACCGTCCAGACCGCGATGAACAAGTCCATCAACTCCGTCTTCGCGCAGATGGGCGTCGACGTCGGCATGGACAACGTGCTGAAGGTCGCGGCCGACCTCGGCATGGACACCAAGGGAGTGCAGGCGGTGCCCGCGCAGACGCTGGGCACCATGGGCGCCAGCCCGCTGGAGATGGCGGGCATGTACGCCACCCTCGACAACCACGGCAGGAAGGTCACCCCGGCCATCGTGGCGTCGGCGGAGCACAAGGACCGTACGGTCAAGTTCGCCGACCCGATCGGCGAGCAGGTCATCAGCGTGGAAGCCGCCGACACCGTCACCTCGGTGCTGACGGGTGTGGTCGACGACGGTACGGCCCGGGTTTCGGTGGCCCAGGCGGACAACCGCAAGGGCCAGCAGGTCGCGGGCAAGACGGGCACCTCCGACGACAACAAGTCGGCCTGGTTCACCGGCTACACGCCGAACCTGGTCACCTCGGTCGGCCTGTTCGGTGAGGGCGCGCCCGGCAGCAAGGAAGCGAGCAAGCAGGTCTCCCTGAGCGGCGCCGCGGGCGGTGGCCGTGTCAACGGCGGTGGCTTCCCGGCGGAGATCTGGGCGGACTTCACCTTCGGCGCGATGGGCAAGGTCACCAAGTTCGACCTGGACACCACGCAGGGCGCGGCGGTGAAGCCCACCCCAACGCCCACCGTCACGCAGACGCCGTCCAGCACGCCCTCGACGGAGCCGACCACGGAGAAACCGACGACCGAGCCGCCGACGACCACCAGCAGCGCTCCGGTGACCCCGTCGGAGGAGCCCACGACGACCGCGCCGACGACCGGGGCTCCGACCACCCCGTCGGCGCCATCGACCATCGGGATACCGGAGGATCCGGCCGATCCGAACAGCCCGTAAGCACGGCGTGGGGGCGCCCGGTGATACACCGGGCGCCCCCACGCTCGTACTCAGCCTCCGTTGACGTTGTTCGCGATCCGGTCGCCGATCTCCTTGTCGACGTTGCGCCAGTACTGGACGGCGCGGTCGAGGACGGGACGCGAGACGGCGGCCTTCAGGTGGCCGCTGATGTTGGACACCAGCCGGTCGCGGGCCGCGTCGTCCAGCACCTGGCGGACCATCGTGCCCGCCTGGCCCCAGTCGTCGTCCTCGCGGTGCAGCGCGTACGCCTCGCGGACCAGCTCGCCGGCGGTCTGCCAGCTCGCGGGGTCACCGAAGCGCCCGTAGTCGGCCGCGGGGCCGCCGTAGGAGTTGGGCGCGTACGGCATCGCCGCGTTGGACGCCTCGTAGCGCATCGGGCCGTCCTTGGCGTACGAGTTCACCGGGGAGCGCGGCCGGTTGGGTGGCAGCTGGTTGTAGTTCGGGCCGATCCGGTACCGGTGGGTGTCCGGGTACGAGAAGAGCCGGCCGAGCAGCATCTTGTCCGGCGAGGGGCCGATGCCCGGCACCAGGTTCGACGGCTCGAACGCGGCCTGCTCGATGTGGATGAAGTGGTCGTCCGGGTTCTCGTTGAGGGTCATCCGGCCGACGTCGATCAGCGGGTAGTCCCCCTGGGGCCAGACCTTGGTCAGGTCGAAGGGGTTGAAGCGGTAGTCCGCCGCGTCCTCGAACGGCATGATCTGGACCTTCAGGGACCAGCTCGGCGCGTTCCCGGCCTCGATCGACTCGTACAGGTCACGGCGGTGCTTGTCCGCGTCGTGACCGGCGAGCTCGTCCGCCTCGGCCTGGGTGAGGAACTCGATGCCCTGGTCGGTCTTGAAGTGGTACTTCACCCAGAACCGCTCACCGGCGCCGTTGATCCACATGTAGGTGTGGGAGCTGTAGCCGTTCATGTGGCGGAACGTCTTCGGGATGCCGCGGTCGCCCATCAGCCAGGTCACCTGGTGTGCCGACTCGGGGGAGAGGGTCCAGAAGTCCCACTGCATGTCGTTGCTGCGCAGCCCGGTGGCCGGGTGCCGCTTCTGCGAGCGGATGAAGTCCTGGAACTTGATCGTGTCACGGACGAAGAAGACCGGGGTGTTGTTGCCCACCAGGTCGTAATTGCCGTGCTCGGTGTAGAACTTGAGCGCGAAACCGCGGGGGTCACGCCAGGTGTCGGGCGAGCCCATCTCGCCGGCGACGGTGGAGAACCGCGCCAGCATGTCGGTGCGCTTGCCCGGCTGGAAGAGGTCGGCCTTGGTGAACTGGCTGACGTCATTGGTGACTTCGAAGAATCCGTACGCGCCACTGCCCTTGGCGTGCACCACACGCTCGGGGACCCGCTCCCGGTTGAACTGGGCCATCTTCTCGATGAGGTAGTGGTCCTGGAGCAGGATCGGGCCGTCAGGACCCACGGTGAGCGAGTGTTCGTCGCTCTCCACCGGAATTCCGACGTTGTTCGTGGTGTACGGAGCCTTCTGGGGTGCCTGAGTCACGAGCGTCCTCCCGTCAAAGAAGAGGGTTGTTAGGTCGCTTCGTCCACCACAGCAGTCAACTCCGCCGACGGGATGTCGGCAACATTTGGACTGGGTCCAATTCCGGTTCGCATCTGGATGGCTGCTGAGGAGGGCCCCGCGCGGGTACCCCCTCAGCTCCGGTTCAACTCGAACCAGACGACCTTTCCCGTGCTCAGCCGCGTGGCGCCCCACCGCCTGGCCAGTTTGTTGACCAGGATCAGCCCGCGTCCGCCCTCGTCCGTGGCGCGCGCCTGCCGCAGCCGCGGAAGCTGCGGCACGTCGTCACCGACCTCGCAGCGCAGGACGTCCGTACGCAGCAGCCGCAGCGTCACCGGCCGTGACGCATAGCGCACGGCGTTGGTCACGAGCTCGCTGACGAGCAGCTCCACGGAGTCGCTCATCTCCTCCATGCCCCAGCGGGCCAGCGCCCGCCGGGCGAGCTTCCGGGCCCGCCCCGGGGCCGCGTCCTCCGGCTCCAGGTACCAGTACGCGACATCGCTCGGTGCGATCCCGTCGAAGCGGGCGGCGAGCAGCGCGATGTCGTCGTCCCGGTCGCCCGGGCCGAGCATGTCGAGCACGTCGTCGCAGAGCGCTTCCAGCGGCGGCGGATGGTCCGGCCCGGTCAGCGCCGCGGTCGCGGCCAGCCGCTCACGCAGCTGCTCTATCCCGGTCCACACGTCTCTGAGACGGGACTCGACCAGGCCGTCGGTGTACAGCAGCAGCGTCGCCCCGGCGGGCGCGTCCAGCTCGACCGCCTCGAAGTCCACCCCGCCCACACCGATGGGGGCGCCCGGCGGTATGCGCAGCACCTCGGCCCGGCCGCCCAGGTGCAGCAGGATGGGCGGAGGATGACCCGCGTTGGCGATCGTGATCCGGTGCGAGACCGGGTCGTAGACGGCGTACAGGCAGGTCGCCATCCGGTCGGTGCCCAGGCGTTGCGCCTGCTCGTCCAGGTGGTGCAGCACCTCCTGCGGCGGCAGATCGAGCCCGGCGAGTGTCTGCGCGGTCGTCCGCAGCTGGCCCATGATGGCGGCCGAGGTCATCGAGTGGCCCATGACGTCACCGACGACGAGGGCGACACGGCTGCCCGGCAGCGGGATCGCGTCGTACCAGTCGCCGCCGACGCGCGCGGTCTCGGCGGCCGGAAGATAGCGGGACGCCAGCCGCACACCCGTGGGCCTGGGCAGCGTCTCGGGCAGCATCGTGCGTTGCAGCTCGTCGGCGATGTACGCCTCGCGCCCGTACAGCACCGCCTTGTCGATCCCGAGCGCGGTGTGCGTGGCCAACTGGGCGGCGACCAGCAGGTCATCGGTCTCGAAGGCGAACCGCTCCGGACGGCGCAGGAACAGCGCGGCGCCGATCACCCGGCGGCGGCCGCGCAGCGGGGCCAGGATCGCGCGCTGCCCGCACGGCACGGACAGCTCGTCGCCGAGCAGCTCGGGCAGCGCGGCACGGGCCGCGGGCGCGTCGGCGAACACGGGCCGTACACCGCGCAGCACCTCGGCGAGGGCGCCACCGGGGCGCACCTCGCACAGCTCGGCGGAGACCGGCGGCAGCTCGACGGGCTCCGGCTGGAACGCGGGCGGCAGGGCGTTCTCCGCCGCCCGCTCCGAGGGGATCCGGTCGGTGCGCCGCAGCCGCAGCACGAGGGGCCCGGTGGGCCGCTCGTCACCGACCGGCAGCGGGTCGCGCAGATAGACCAGGATCTCGTCCGAGAAGGTCGGCACGGTCGCCCGGCACAGACCCATCACGATCTCGTCGAGGTCGATGCCCCGGGCGATCCTGCGGGTCGCGGCGCCCACGAAGCGCAGCCGGTCCCCGTCCCGCCGCATCGGCATCGGGCCACCCGGCGGCAGGCTCTGTCCGGTACGCCGGTCCGTGCCGCCGGAGCTCGCCGACGGCTGCTCCTGATCGGCGCCCTGCTGGGCCGGAACGCTGTCGGGAGCGGGGCGCGGGCGGTGCGGATCGGGCACGGCGGCCGAGGACTGGGCGTGCTCAGGGCCGGGGGATGCCGACGAAGGCGTGTCGGTGCCGGCCGAGGCCTGAGCGGCGGACGGCCCCGGCGGGAAGGGCACCGCCGTACCCGGTCCGGACGAGGCGTCGCCCGAGCGTGCCTGTACCGGTAACCCTGTGCTTCCTGAGACCTGCGACGGCTGCTCCGGGGTATGCAGGAGCGCCCCGCGTGGGTCCGCGGGGGCGGCTGGCCGGCCGGCGCCGGGCTTGCGGCGCTCGTGCGAGGTGGGGTGCTCCGTCACGCGTGTCGAATCCATCCGTCCGGGGCTGCGCGCCGTGCGCACAGTTCGTCCCGCAGCCCCGATACCCGGAATGTGTGCCCCGGGAACGGAATCTGCGCGTCGTCAGGACCGGGCTGGTCCGTTACCGGCCGGAGCGCAGTTGCGGCTCCGCCGGACACCGTCGCGGCCCGGTCCGGCCGCTGCGGCCACCCGCCCGCCGTACGGCCGTGGCCCTCGTACCCCTCGCTCACGTCTTGCCGCCCCTCGGTGACGTATGGTCAAGCCCGCCCCATACTGCGGGAGTTGTTCCTGCCGTGCGCCCTTGCGGAAGACGATCCTACGGTTGTACCACGGGGGCGCATCAAGGGTCTCATGAGGACACATGCGCGGGCGTACGGTCCCAGTCATCGGGGAGGGCGGGAACCGGCCATGCCGGATCGGGCCGCCAGTGCTGCCAGCCGTCGCGGAACGGCGAACCCCAGGAGCGGATCACCTCCACCGCGGCCCACCCCGCTTCCCTTACCCTTCCGGCCAGTTGGGCGTCCATCAGACCGGCCCGCTGAGCCTGCGCGAACTCGTCCTCGTCCAGCCAGCGCCAACTCCGGTCCGGATGCACGGCGATGTCCAGGAAGTGGTCCTCCGAGTCGACACCGCCCTCCCAACGGGCCATCGGCGCCTCAAGGTTCACGTACCAGTTCTTGAAACGCCATCCAGGCTCCCAGAAAAGCCACACCGACCAGGGCTCGCCGGGCCGCGCCAGTTTGAGCACCCCCGTGCCGAACCAGCGGTCGAGCCGCACCGTGCGCGGCTTCGTGTAGCGGGACTCGAGCGGTTCTCCGTGCACGGGCGTGCCGTCGGCCAGCACCGGCCGCACACACTCGGTGCCGGGTGCCATCCACACGGCCAGCAGTTCGTCGTCGTCCTGTACGACGGTCACCGGGCGGCAGATGTGGAAGCGCTCGCCGGCGTTCTCCCGGTACCGCCACAGGATCTGACTCCCGGGGGCCCAGTGCGCCGTCGAGCCGCCCGTTTCCACTTCTCTCACCGCTCCACCGTCTGTCATGACCAGATATTAGGTGCCCGGGGCATACGACGCTGTGGAGTGCGTCATGGTTCTCCCCACCGGCCGCAGGACGTTACGAAGGTGACATCAGCTGTTTGTCGGAGGGCGAAGCCTGTTACGGACGCGTCATCCGCAGGACATCCAAGGCCTCGTCCAACTGCTCGACCGTCAGATCGCCCCGCTCCACATACCCCGACTCCAGCACGACCTGGCGGATCGTCTGCCGCTCCGCCAGCGCCTTCTTGGCGACCTTGGCGGCCTCCTCGTACCCGATGTACTTGTTCAGCGGCGTGACGACCGACGGTGACGACTCGGCGTACTCCCGGGCCCGTTCGCGGTGCGCGACGATTCCGTCCACGGTCCGGTCGGCGAGCAGCCGCGAGACATTGGCGAGCAGCCGGACGGACTCCAGCACGTTCTTGCCGATGACCGGCAGCATGACGTTGAGTTCGAAGTTCCCGGCCGCTCCGGCGGTGGCGACGGTCGCGTCGTTGCCGATGACCTGCGCGGCGACCATCAGAACGGCCTCCGGAATGACCGGATTCACCTTGCCCGGCATGATCGAGGACCCCGGTTGCAGATCCGGCAGGCTGATCTCCGCGAGCCCCGTCCGTGGCCCGGAAGCCATCCACCGCAGGTCGTTCGCGATCTTCGTCAGCCCGACCGCGATCGTCCTGAGCTGCCCGCTCGTCTCCACGATCCCGTCGCGCGCCCCCTGCGCCTCGAAATGGTCGCGCGCCTCCGTCAGCGGCAGCCCGGTGTTCCTGGCCACCTCCGCGATCACGGCGGCGGAGAACCCGGGCGGCGTGTTGATCCCGGTCCCCACGGCCGTCCCGCCCAGCGGCAGTTCGGCCAGCCGCGGCAGCGAGGCGTTGAGCCGCTCGACCCCGTACCGCACCTGGGCCGCGTACCCCCCGAACTCCTGCCCCAGCGTCACCGGCGTCGCGTCCATCAGGTGCGTACGGCCCGACTTCACGACGTCGGCGAACTCCTGCGACTTGCGGGTGAGCGAGGCGGCGAGGTGGTCGAGGGCGGGGATGAGGTCGCGGGTCACGGCGGCGGTGGCGGCGATGTGGATGGACGACGGGAACACGTCGTTCGACGACTGGGACGCGTTGACGTGGTCATTGGGGTGTACGTCCCTGCCGAGCCGCTCCGTCGCGAGCGTGGCGATGACCTCGTTGGCGTTCATGTTGGACGAGGTTCCTGACCCCGTCTGGAACACGTCCACGGGGAAGTGTGCGTCCCAGTCACCCCGGGCGACTTCGGCGGCCGCCTCCTGGATGGCCTCGGCGATGTCCTTCCCGACCACACCCAGCTCGCCGTTCACCTTCGCCGCGGCCGCCTTGATCCGGGCGAGGGCTTCGATGTGAGCGCGTTCGAGACGCCGGCCGGAGATCGGGAAGTTCTCCACGGCCCGCTGCGTCTGGGCTCGCCACTTGGCGTCGACGGGGACATGGACCTCGCCCATGGAGTCGTGCTCGATGCGGTAGTCGCTGTCGCTCATACAGGGTTAACCGTGTTCGCGGGCGGTGGTGTTCCCTGGTGAGGTTTTTCGCCCCCTCCGCCCCTACCCGTCCCTTGCTCCTGGGGCTCCGCCCCAGACCCCGCCAGGGGGCGCTGCCCCCTGCACCCCCGCTCCTCAAACGCCGGAGGGGCTGAATCTTTCCCCACCCGAGCCGGTTCTTTCAGCCCGTCCGGCGTTTGAGGACGAGGCCGTTCAGGCCGACAGCGGGGGTCTGGGGGGGGCGGCAGCCCCCAGGGGCAAGGGACGGGTAGGGGCGGAGGGGGCGAAAAGAGTTACCCCAGCCCAGGCCCCCGTACCGGAATCGAAGTGAACGTAGGCGCCGGTGCCGGGTCCTGGAAGAAGTCGTTGCCCTTGTCGTCGACGACGACGAACGCCGGGAAGTCCTCGACCTCGATCTTCCAGACGGCCTCCATGCCGAGCTCCTCGTACTCGACGACCTCGACCTTCTTGATGCAGTCCTGGGCAAGCCGCGCCGCGGGCCCACCGATGGACCCGAGATAGAAGCCCCCGTGCGCGTCACACGCGCTGGTGACCTGCGCGGACCGATTCCCCTTCGCCAGCATCACCCTGGACCCGCCCGCCGCCTGGAACTGCTCGACGTAGGAGTCCATCCGCCCGGCGGTGGTCGGTCCGAAGGAACCGGACGCATACCCCTCGGGAGTCTTCGCCGGCCCGGCGTAGTACACCGGGTGGTCCTTCAGGTACTGCGGCATCTCCTCACCCGCATCGAGCCGCTCCTTGATCTTGGCGTGCGCGATGTCGCGCGCCACGACGAGCGGCCCGGAGAGCGAGAGCCGGGTCTTCACCGGGTACTTCGTCAGCTCGGCGAGGATGTCGTCCATGGGCTGGTTGAGGTCGATACGGACGACGTCGCCGTCCGACTCCAGATGCTCGTCCGTCGTCTCCGGAAGGAAGCGCGCCGGGTCGGTCTCCAGCTGCTCCAGGAAGACGCCCTCGGCGGTGACCTTCGCGAGCGCCTGCCGGTCGGCCGAGCAGGACACCGCGATGGCGACCGGGCAGGACGCACCATGCCGCGGAAGCCGCACCACCCGCACGTCGTGGCAGAAGTACTTGCCCCCGAACTGCGCCCCGATCCCGATCCGCTGCGTCAGCTCGAAGACCTTCTGCTCAAGGTCCTTGTCCCGGAAGCCGTGCCCGAGCTCGGAACCCTCGGCCGGAATCTCGTCCAGGTAGTGCGCGGACGCGTACTTCGCGGTCTTCAGGGCGTACTCGGCGCTCGTACCGCCGACCACGATCGCCAGGTGGTACGGCGGGCACGCGGCCGTACCGAGTGAACGGATCTTCTCCTCCAGGAACTTCATCATGGAGGCCTCGTTGAGGACCGCCTTCGTCTCCTGGTAGAGGAACGACTTGTTGGCGGAGCCGCCGCCCTTGGCCATGAACAGGAACTTGTACGCGCCGCCGTCGGTCGCGTACAGCTCGATCTGTGCGGGGAGGTTCGAGCCGGTGTTCTTCTCCTCCCACATGGTGAGCGGAGCCATCTGCGAGTACCGCAGGTTCAGGTTCAGGTAGGCGTCGTAGATGCCGCGCGAGAGGGCCGCCTCGTCGGAGCCCTGGGTGAGCACGTTCTGCCCGCGCTTGCCCATGACGATCGCCGTGCCGGTGTCCTGGCACATGGGCAGGACACCCGCGGCGGCGATGTTCGCGTTCTTCAGGAGGTCGAGCGCGACGAACTTGTCGTTGCCCGACGCCTCCGGGTCGTCGATGATGCGCCGCAGCTGCGCGAGGTGGGCGGGTCGCAGATAGTGCTGGATGTCGTGGATGGCCTCCGCGGCGAGCTGCCGCAGCGCCTCCGGCTCGACCTTGAGGAACGTCCGCCCGTCGGCCTCGAAGGTGGAGACACCCTCGGAGGTCACCAGCCGGTACGGAGTGGTGTCCTCTCCCTGGGGGAGCAGATCGGTGTACGCGAACTCAGGCATCTAGCCCATTCCTCACTTGACGGACAGCGGCATGCCTCCATCGGCAGCATCCACCAGCGTAGAACCTGACTGTGACACCAAGCTTGTGAGGTAAGGCTCAGTTCGTCATCCACACCCCCTAGTCGCGATCTATCGCGTTTGGGTACGCTGATGCCGTGGACCTTCAGAAGCGCCCTGACCCGACAGTCCCCACGCCTGCTCCGGCGTCTGCTCCGGCGGTGGCGAAGCCGGCCGAGCTCCGTGCCTCGGACGCCGACCGCGACCGGATCACCGACATCCTGCGCGACGCGCTCGCTGAGGGGCGCCTCACCCCGGAGGAGCACTCCGAGCGGGTGGAAGGGGTGTTGTCCACCAAGACGGTGGGCGAGCTGGACCAGTTCGTCCGGGACCTGCCCGCCGCCCACGGGGCCCGCGCGACCCCGGCGTACACGATCGCGCCGAACCGCCCCTCGGTGGGCGCGATCCCCCTGGAGCCCGATGACAACGTGGTGGCGGTGTTCAGCGCCGCCGTCCGCAAGGGCCGCTGGCGAGCGGGCCGCCGTATCCACGCGTACGCGGTCTTCGGCAGCGTCGAGATAGACCTCACCGAGGCGATCTTCGAGTACCAACAGGTCGTGATCAAGGCGATCTCGGTCTTCGGCAACGTGGAGATCCGCGTCCCGGAGAACGTGTCGCTGCGGGGCAGCGGCGCCGGTGTGCTGGGCAACTTCGAGGTGGACACGCTGGATTCGGGCGATCCCGGCGCGCCCGTGATCTACGTGGACGGTCTCGCCGTACTGGGAAACGTCGAGGCGAAGCCCAAGCGGGGCAAGCTGATCGCGGACATCCTCGGCCGCGTGACGGACCGGGTGTCCGACCGGCTGGACAAGAGTTTGCGCAAACACCTGGACCGTTGACGCCTGTGAATCCGACGGCTCCCGGGGCGAATTGGTCCAGTCGCGGCAGCCCGGACTTCCTGTGGTCGTCGTGGAGAAATCCCGGGCTTGGGAACCCAGTGCATAGGCGCGCGCACAGCGGGTAGGCCTTGCTGCATCGTCCCCTGGAGGGCGCTGTGGACCTCCCGCGGCGCCCGGCACGCTCGCGAAGCCGTCGTCAGGAGTAGACCGTGCTGCAACCGCTGCATCAGTCCCTGCAGGTAGCCGCCGTTCAGGCGCAGCGGGCGCCAGTGCGGGACAGGGATCAGGAAGCCCCATGGCACACGGAGGCCGTGTGCCGGCGGGACGAGGCAGGCCTGTTCTTCGCGCCCTCCAAGGAGCCCACCGCGGCCCGCCTCTCCCGTGAGGAGGCGGCGAAGCGCGTCTGTGCCCGCTGTCCGGTGATGGTCGAGTGCCGGGAACACGCGCTCCTGCAACCCGAGCCGTACGGAGTGTGGGGCGGCCTCACCGCCGCCGAGCGCCGCGTGGTCCTCGCCCGTCGCCGCCGCCGCGACCTCGAACTGAAGAAGGCGGCCCACCCGACGGGGACGATAGCCGCGGCCGGCTAGACCGGAGCACACGAAAGAAGGGGCGCCCCTCCGCACAAGGGGCGCCCCTCGATCTTCATGGGTGCGGGGAACTGCGCGACCAGCCACAGCGGACCCGCGGGTACGGGCGACCGCAGTGACCCGGCGAAACCGGCGGAGCTACTTGGCCCGGTCGAAGTCGATCGCGCTGTACGCCCGCAGCTTGCTCAGCCGGTGCTCCGAGGTGATCTGCCGGACCGTCCCGGACTTGGACCGCATGACGATCGACTCGGTCGTCGCGGTCTCGGCGCGATACCGGACCCCCCGCAGCAGCTCGCCGTCCGTGATGCCGGTGGCGACGAAGAAGACGTTCTCGCCGGAGACCAGGTCGTCCGTGTACAGGACGCGGTCGAGGTCATGGCCCGCGTCGATCGCGCGCCGCTTCTCCTCGTCGTCCTTGGGCCACAACTTGCCCTGGATGGTGCCGCCGAGGCATTTCACGGCGCAGGCCGAGATGATGCCCTCGGGGGTGCCGCCGATGCCGAGGAGCAGGTCGATGCCGGTGCCCTCGCGCAGGGCCAGGATCGAGCCGGCGACATCGCCGTCGGTGATCAGCTTGATCCGGGCGCCCGTCTCGCGGATCTCCTTGATGATCCCGTCGTGCCGCGGCCGGTCGAGGATGACGACGGTGACGTCCTCGGGCGTGGACCGTTTCGCCCTGGCGACGCGGCGGATGTTCACCGACACGGGCGCGTTGATGTCGACGAAGTCAGCGGCCTCCGGGCCGGTGACCAGTTTGTCCATGTAGAAGACCGCGGACGGGTCGAACATGGTGCCGCGGTCGGCGGCGGCGAGCACGGCGATCGCGTTCGTCATGCCCTTCGCGGTGAGGGTGGTTCCGTCGATCGGGTCGACGGCGATGTCGACCTCGGCGCCGGTCCCGTCACCGACGTGCTCTCCGTTGAAGAGCATCGGGGCCTCGTCCTTCTCACCTTCACCGATGACGACGACGCCGTTCATCGAGACGGTGGAGACGAGGGTTCGCATGGCCCGCACGGCGGCACCGTCGGCGCCGATCTTGTCGCCGCGGCCGACCCAGCGGCCTGCGGCCATGGCGGCTGCTTCGGTGACCCTGACCAGTTCCAGGGCGAGGTTTCGGTCGGGGGCCTCTGAGGGGACCTCGAGTTCGGACGGCAGATGATGCTCGGTCATCGAGACGCACCTTTCTGATACGACGACGGCCGGATGAGGGTGTACCTCGACTCTATCGTTAGGCTGACAAAATGAGCAGGGGACCCCACGGATGAGCAGGCCAGGGCACCTGCGACGATAGAGCCGTGGCAGGTATGAAAGGCAAGCAGTCGGTCCGGGACATGATTCTTTCCCTGGCCCTCATCGGGCTCGTGGCGGGCGTCATCTACGTCTTCATCCCGCACGACGACTCCGAACCCGAGCTCAAGCGCGTCGACTACCGCGTCGAGCTGCTCACCGCTCGCCGCGCGGCGGCCTATCCCGTGGCGGCGCCCGAGGGGCTGCCCACGGCGTGGAAGGCGACGTCGGTGCGGTACGACGGCTCGGAGTTCGACGCCTGGCACCTGGGCTTCCAGGACCCCGACGGCCAGTACGTGGCGGTCGAGCAGTCCACCGAGAAGTCGGCCGCGTTCATCGCGACGGCCAGTCAGGGCGCCGAGGAGACGCAGGCCACCCAGCGCATAGGCGACCAGACGTGGCAGCGGTACGAGGGCACCCAGTACGACGCACTCGTGCTCAAGGCCAAGGACTCCACGACGGTGGTGACCGGGACGGCGTCGTTCGGGCAGTTGACCAAGATGGCGCAGGCCCTGAAGACGACGTAACCGTCCCGGGTGGGGATGTGGGAAGGGCCCCGGCGCTACCGCCGGGGCCCTTCGCCCTGTCCATCACCGCGTCACACGGTCGTGATGACCTGCTCGCTCTCCAGTCGCGGGGAGCGCGGGAACGCGGCGTCCTCGCCGGGTCGGCCGATGTTGACGACCATCAGCGGGGTGTGGTCGTCGTCCAGGAACTCCTTCTGGACGCCGGCGGCGTCGAAGCCGCTCATCGGGCCCGCGGCAAGACCGGCGGCGCGGACGCCGATGATGAAGTACGCGGCCTGGAGGGAGGCGTTCAGGGCGGCCGACTTCTCGCGGAATTCGCGCGAGCCGCCGAAGACGTCCTTGGCGCCGGGGAAGTGCGGGAAGAGCTGCGGCAGCTCCTCGTGGAACTCGTTGTCGGCGGAGAGGATCGCGACCAGCGGGGCCGCGGCCGTCTTCGGCCGGTTGCCCTCCGCCATGACCGCGACGAGACGCTCACGGGCTTCGGCGGAGCGGACCAGGGTGATCCGCAGCGGCGACTGGTTCATGGAGGTCGGACCGTACTTGACCAGGTCGTAGATCGCCTGCACCTGCTCATCGGTCACTGGCTCGTCGGTGAAGGTGTTCGCGGTGCGGGCCTCGCGGAACAGCAGGTCCTGTGCGGTGGGGTCAAGAACGAGAGACATGGTTGAACCTTCTCGATACGTTGCGACGGATCCGGGGGGATCGGCTGGCAACATCGAGAGTACGCCACTATGTTTAAAGTTCAATTAAAAGCGGAGCGAAGTGATTCGCTTCACAGGTTCCGATGTCGTTCGCCTGAGGGGTGGAGCTACTCGGACCGGGTGTCGTCCGGGTCCTCCCCGTCACCGCCCTCGGCTCCCTCTTCCTCGGCCAGCGCCGCGTCCAGCCGCGCCCGCGCGCCCTCCAGCCAGCGGCGGCACACCTTCGCCAGCTCCTCGCCCCGCTCCCAGAGCGCGAGGGACTCCTCCAAGGTCGTGCCGCCGGCCTCCAGCCGGCGTACGACCTCGATCAGCTCGTCCCGCGCCTGCTCGTACCCGAGCGTCTCGTCCACCTTGCTGGTCATGCGCCCACCCTATGCATCGACTCGGACGGAGAACTCACCCTCGGCGACCCGCGCTCGCAGCGGCTCGTCCGCCGTCACCTCGGCGGGGTCCCGGACCACATGGCCGTCGGCCTTCTGCAGTACGGCATAACCCCGCTGGAGCGTCGCGGCGGGGGAGAGGGCCACCACGCGCGCGCGGGTGTGCGTCAGCTCGGAGTCGGCGCGGTCGAGGAGGTGGCCCAGGGTGCGCCGGCCGCGGTCCAGGACCGAGGCGACGTGATCCGCCCGCTCGTCGATCATCCGGTGCGGATCCTCTATCGAGGGCCGGGCCAGCGCGTGTGCCAGGCCGCGCTCCTCACGGTCGATGAAGGCATGGACGCTGCGCCGCGCCCGGTCCCGCAGAAGCCGCACCCGCTCGTACTCCTCGCCGACGTCCGGCACGACCTTCTTCGCGGCGTCGGTCGGCGTGGACGCGCGCAGGTCGGCCACATAGTCCAGGAGCGGGGTGTCGGGCTCGTGCCCGATGGCCGACACGACGGGCGTACGGCAGGCCGCGACCGCCCGTACCAACTGCTCGTCCGAGAACGGCAGCAGGTCCTCCACGCTGCCGCCGCCGCGCGCCACGACGATCACGT
This sequence comes from Streptomyces sp. NPDC087263, assembly GCF_044744645.1. Classification (NCBI taxonomy): domain Bacteria; kingdom Bacillati; phylum Actinomycetota; class Actinomycetes; order Kitasatosporales; family Streptomycetaceae; genus Streptomyces; species Streptomyces sp. NPDC087263. Next base: position 783,045 of record NZ_JBIUYT010000002.1, on the reverse strand, counting down.
CGACGCCCTCCAGCGCGTCCAGGTCCTTCACGGCCTGCACGACCTGCGGCACGGCGTGCACGCCCTGTACGGCGACGTTGCGGACCTCGAAGCGGACGGCCGGCCAGCGGTGCCGCGCGTTCTCCAGCACGTCCCGCTCGGCCGCGGACGCCCGCCCGCACACCAGCCCGATGAGCTGCGGCAGGAAGGGCAGCGCCTTCTTGCGCTCCGGCGCGAACAGCCCCTCGGCGGCCAGCGCCTTCTTCAACTGCTCCAGACGCGCGAGCAGTTCGCCCACCCCCACCGGCTTGATCTCGGTGGCCCGCAGCGACAACTGCCCCCGCGGCGCATACCACTCGGGCTTCGCCAGTACGACGACACGAGCGCCCTCGGTCACCACATCGGCCACCGAGTCGAACACCTGCCGATAGCAGGTCACGCTCACGGAGATGTCGTACGACGGGTCGCGCAGCGTCAGGAAGACGACGCCAGCGCCCGGGCGCCGCGACAACTGGGTGATCTGACCCTCGGCCCACACCGCGCCGAGCCGGTCGATCCATCCCCCGATGAGCCGCGACACCTCGCCGACGGGCAGCGGAGCCTCTGCGGACGTGTTGAGAGCCATGCCGCGAGAGTAGCCGCAGCCTCGGACAACACAGCTGCACGATCCAGCCTGTCCGGCGTGCGAGGAGGAGGCGATGCCATCCCGATCCCCCACTCACGGGGGCCGCGGTTTCAGCCCGTCCGGCGTGCGAGGACGAGGAGCGCCATCCTGATCTCCCACCCACTCACGGGGGCCGCGGTCTCAGCCCGTCCGGCGTTTGAGGACGAGGCCGTTCAGGCCGATGCGGGGGTCTGGGGGCGGCAGCCCCCAGGAACAAGGGACGGGTAGGGGCGGAGGGGGCGAAAACCCACACGGCCGGCCCCAGCGGCGGCCGACTAACCAGCCCCCGCGACGCCCCGACCTCTCTGTCCCACCAACACCGCCAGCCCCACCGCCAGCCAGATCGCGCCCACCACCTGGGCCGTCCCCGAGGCCTCGACGATCACGGCGACAGTGATCGCGGCGCCGACGACCGGAACCAGGATGTGCCGCCACCACACCACGGGCCCGCCCCGACGGCGTACGGCGAACCAGCCCACCACGCTCGCGTGCAGCAGCGTGAACGCGGTCAGCGCACCGACGTTGACCACCGACACCAGTTGGTCGAGGCCGTCGTCGCGCCGTGCCGCCCAGACCGCGGCGATCAGCGTGATGACGGCCGCGCACAGCAGCGCCGGCCTCGGCACGCCGGAGTCGGTCTTCGCCAGGACCCGCGGCAGCCGCCGGTCACGGGCCATCGCGAACACGAGACGGCCCGCCGCGGCCTGCCCGGCGAGCGCGGCGAAGGCCGCGCCGATCGCCTTGCTCACGGCCACCAGGTCGTGCAGCCAGCTCCCGACGGAGGTGTCCACGGCGTCGTAGAAGGCCGATCCCTGCCTCCCGGGGTCGGCGGCGAGCTGCGCGGACGTCGTCGGATCGAGGAGCGCCACCAGGTAGGTCTGCGCCACGAACAGCACGCCCGCGAGCGCCAGGCAGAACAGCACCGCCCTGGCCACCTTCTCCGAACCTCCGGTGACCTCCTCCGCGAAGGAGGCGATCGCGTCGAAGCCCAGATAGGACAGGACGGCGATCGACACCGCGCCGATGACCGCCGACAGCGCGAACGCCCCCTGGGTGCCGTCACCGGACAGCGGCGACAGCCAGCCCCGGTGGGCCCCGTCGCGCGCGAGCATGACGATCGCCGACACGACGAAGACAAGAAGGACCACGATCTCCATCGCGAGCACCAGGAGACCGACCCGGGCCGCGGCCCGTACGCCCCACAGGTTCAGCAGCGTCGTGATGACCACGGCGAGCGCGGTCCACACCCACCGGGACACCTCCGGGACCAGCGCGTTCATCGCGATGCCGGAGAAGAGGTACGCCACGGCCGGGATGAGCAGATAGTCCAGCATCGCCATCCAGCCGGCGACGAACCCCGCCTCTTTCCCGAGCCCCACGCGCGCGTAGGCGAACACCGAACCCGCCTGGGGGACCACACGGACCATCTGCGCATAGCTGAACGCGGTGAACGCCATCGCGACGGTCGCCACGACGTAGACCAGGGCCACCGCGCCGTGCGACTTGGCGTCGAGGGTGCCGAAGATGCCGACGGGTGCCATGGGGGCAATGAACAGCAGCCCGTAGACCACCAGGTCCCGGAAGCCGAGACTGCGCCGCAGCCCGCGCTCCTCACCCGCACCACCGACCGCTTCCGCCGAGGTCTGTGTGTCGGACATCCGTGCCTCCCGAGAGTCGCGGCCGGCCTCATCCCTCCCAGCTCTCCAACAGTCTCCCCAAGGAGGCGATCTTTGACCTGTCGGGCGCGGCCTTACGATGGGGTGCATGACTGCTTCGCCTGGCCGCCGTGTCCTGCTTGCCGCCCCCCGGGGCTACTGCGCGGGTGTGGACCGCGCCGTGATCGCCGTCGAGAAGGCCCTTGAGCAGTACGGGGCCCCTATCTATGTCCGCCACGAGATCGTGCACAACAAGTACGTCGTCCGGACCCTGGAAAAGAAGGGTGCGATTTTCGTCGAGCGGACGGCGGAGGTCCCCGAGGGGGCCATCGTCATGTTCTCGGCGCACGGTGTCGCCCCCGCCGTCCACGACGAGGCCGCCGCCGGAAAGCTCGCCACCATCGACGCGACCTGCCCGCTGGTCACCAAGGTCCACAAGGAAGCCGTCCGTTTCGCGAAGGACGACTTCGACATCCTCCTGATCGGGCACGAGGGCCACGAGGAGGTCATCGGTACGTCCGGTGAGGCGCCCGAGCACATCACGCTCGTCGACGGCCCCTCGGACGTCGCCAAGGTCGAGGTCCGCGACCCGTCCAAGGTCGTCTGGCTCTCCCAGACCACGCTGTCCGTCGACGAGACCATGGAAACGGTCGACGCGCTCAAGGAGAAGTTCCCGCAGCTCATCTCGCCGCCCAGCGACGACATCTGCTATGCCACGCAGAACCGTCAGATCGCGGTGAAGAAGCTCGCCGAGGACGCCGAGCTGGTGATCGTGGTGGGCTCCAAGAACTCCTCGAACTCGATCCGGATGGTCGAGGTCGCCCTGGACGCGGGTGCCCCCGCCGCACACCTGGTGGACTTCGCCTCCGAGATCGACGAGACCTGGCTGGACGGCGTCAGCACGGTCGGCCTGACCTCCGGTGCCTCGGTGCCGGACGTGCTGGTGGACGAGGTGCTGGAGTGGCTGTCCGCCCGTGGTTACGGCGACGTGGAGACGGTGAAGACGGCCGACGAGTCCATCACCTTCTCGCTGCCGAAGGAGCTGCGCCGCGATCTGCGCGCGGAGGCGGCGGCCCTGGTGGCGGAGCGCACTGGCGGCAAGTGACCGACCGGCCGGTCGCACGGCCTCCGGACGTGAAGGTTCCGGGGCTGTGCTCCGTCCGAGAAGTGACTGTCAGTCGCACCACGTAACGTGGGATCCATGCAGATCTTTGGTGTGGACATCGGTGGTTCGGGGATCAAGGGTGCTCCGGTGGACCTGGACCGCGGCGAATTGACGGAGGAGCGCTTCAAGGTGCTCACCCCGCATCCCGCGACGCCCGACTCGGTGGCGGACGGCGTGAAAGAGGTCGTGGATCACTTCGGCTGGACGGGTCCGGTCGGGATCACGTTCCCCGGAGTGGTCACCGGCGAGGCCATCATCCGCACGGCCGCCAATGTCGACAAGAACTGGATCGACACCGACGCGCGCGCCCTGCTCAGCGAGCGGCTCGGCGGCCTTCCGGTGACGGTGCTGAACGACGCGGACGCGGCGGGCGTCGCCGAGATGCAGTTCGGCGCGGGCCGCGACCGTCAGGGCACGGTCATTCTGCTCACCTTCGGCACGGGCATCGGCAGCGCGCTCTTCATCGACGGCGAGCTGGTGCCGAACACCGAGCTGGGCCACCTGGAGCTGGGCGGCCACGACGCGGAGAAGCGCGCGTCCACCAAGGCCAAGGATGACAACGAGCTCACCTGGGAGCACTGGGCGCGCCGGGTCACGAAGTACCTCGCCCATGTGGAGATGCTCTTCTCGCCCGAGCTCTTCATCATCGGCGGAGGCGTCAGCCGCAAGGCCGACAGATTCCTCCCCCTGATCGAGGGCATCAGGGCCGAGATCGTCCCGGCGCAGCTGCAGAACAACGCGGGGATCGTGGGGGCGGCGATGCGGGCGGCGAAGGCGTCGTAGGCGGTCGGGGGGCTTTTGGAGCTGGACTTTCCGGCAGGGCGAGACGGGTCGCTGTGGTGGGAAACCGCCGTGAAGGGGCGAAAACCACAGCGGACCTTAGGCGGAACGACGCCGCACAGGAGCCTGGGCCTGCGTCGCCCTGCGCTGGGCGGCCCTGCGGCTCATGAGCCGAACCTTCCGTACGGTCGCGATGAGCCCCGCGACCAGGGTCCCCCCGTACAGCCATCCCGCCTGCACGGCGAGCGCGGTGACCAGCCCCATCAGCCGCCCCCCGACCCCACCTCCGCTGTTGTCGGCGACGGGCAGCAGGCCGAAGGCGAAGGCGATCGGTACGACGACCGGCGCGGTGACGAGGTCACCGCGCCGCACCCACACCGCGGTCAGCGCGCAGACCGGCAGGAACAGCACGCCGTACACCAGCGGCGACGCCCCGAACAGCAACTGGTCGAGGCAGCCGAGCGCGAACATCAGCGCACCGCAGAACAGCCCGCTGCCCAGCCCGGTGAGCCGGGGGTTCGGCATCCGCCGTACCGCCTGGACGACGGGCGGAACGGGCCGCCGGGTCACCGCCGAACTCCGCCGCACCGCGCCCGCCGTACTCCGCCCGGCCTGCGAGGGGAACGGCGTGCCGCGGCGCGGTCGGTACTGCGGTCCGGCCTGAGAGGGACGCGTCCTGTGTTGCTCCACTGGACCAACTTAGGTCGGTTTATGTGTGGAATAGGCCTTCAGACACGCCGGAGAGCAGACCTTGGCCAAGCGTTCGATACGTCGCCGGTGCGGGATCGCGCACGCCGTAGACTGGTGGATCGGCCCGCGCTCTCCCGGGGCCCCCTCGCCCATCCTCATGTACGGGAAGTCGTAACGTGTCGCTCACGATCGGAATCGTCGGTCTGCCCAATGTCGGCAAGTCGACCATGTTCAACGCCCTGACCAAGAACGACGTGCTCGCGGCCAACTACCCGTTCGCCACGATCGAGCCGAACGTCGGGGTGGTCGGCGTCCCTGACGCGCGACTGGCGACGCTGGCCGGGATCTTCGGCTCGCAGAAGATCCTTCCCGCCACCGTCGACTTCGTCGACATCGCCGGCATCGTGAAGGGCGCCTCCGAGGGTGAGGGCCTGGGCAACAAGTTCCTCGCGAACATCCGCGAGTCCGACGCGATCTGCCAGGTCATCCGCGCCTTCCAGGACGAGAACGTCGTCCATGTCGACGGCAAGGTCTCGCCCAAGGACGACATCGAGACGATCAACACCGAGCTGATTCTCGCGGATCTCCAGACGATCGAGAAGGTCCTGCCGCGCCTCCAGCGGGAGTCGCGCATCAAGAAGGACATCGGCCCGAAGGTCGCGGCGGTCGAGGCCGCCCAGGCGATCCTGGAGCGGGGCGAGACCCTCTTCTCCGCGGGCATCGTCCAGGGCTCCGGCAACGAGGAGCTGCTGCACGACCTGCACCTGCTCACCACCAAGCCGTTCCTCTACGTCTTCAACGTCGACGAGGACGAGCTGGTCGACGACGCCTTCAAGGCCGAGCAGCGCGCCCTGGTCGCCCCCGCCGAGGCGATCTTCCTCAACGCCAAGCTGGAGGCGGACCTCGCCGAGCTCGACGAGGAGGAAGCGATGGAGCTCCTGGAGTCGGTCGGCGTCGAGGAGCCCGGCATGGCGACCCTGGCCCGCGTCGGCTTCGACACCCTCGGCCTCCAGACCTATCTGACGGCCGGCCCGAAGGAATCCCGCGCCTGGACCATCAAGAAGGGCGCCACCGCCCCCGAGGCCGCCGGTGTCATCCACACCGACTTCCAGAAGGGCTTCATCAAGGCCGAGGTCATCTCCTTCGCCGACCTCGTCGAGACCGGCTCGGTCGCCGAGGCCCGAGCCAAGGGCAAGGCCCGCATGGAAGGCAAGGACTACGTCATGCAGGACGGCGACGTGGTGGAGTTCCGGTTCAATGTGTAATCGGGTCTTTACTCCACGCTGGTAATTCGTCAGGTGTGCAGGTGGGAAGGGGCCGGGCTTTGGTGAGGCCGGCCGGCTCCTTCTGTGTTCCCGGACCTCGCGAGTGCCCCTGGAACCACAGAGCTCCTCACTGTTCACGCTGTGAACGGTGAGGAGAGGCGCCTGGTCCGGCGAGCAATCCGCAGTACCCGCAGCGTGCCCAGGAGCGGCGGACTTGCGGAGCCGTGCAGAAGCGCCGCTCCGCGTGCCAGTGCCGCGTCGGCGGTCAGCAGCTCGATCTCGACGAAGGCGTTCAGCAGTGCGTGGCCGGGAGCCGAGACCTGGAAGGGCAGTTCACGGGCTGCCTTCAGGGCCGCCCGGGCCGCGCTGACCTCGTGCTCCACCAACAGGCGCAGACCGGGCGGCTCATGCCCCGCCACGAGGTCCGCCACCGTGACCGAGAAACTCGCCAGCGTCTGAGCCGGAATGCCCGGTCGCCCTTCTGCGACGTCCTCGGCGAGATCATTGACGAAGTCCAGTCGCTGGCTGCCGTCGATGAGCGTCCGGCACATCGCCCGGTACCGGCCGTCAACGTCCTCAGGACCCAGCAGTACCGCGACCAGCATGAAGGCGGGCAGTGAGTAGGCGTCCACGTAGGCCTGGTAGTCGGCCTCGGAGACGAAGCCGGTGAACTCCAGCTCGGCGCCGGCGGTGGACAGATACTCCTCCACCACTTCCCGAAGCCGTGGATACGCAGCGACAGTGTGCAGCAAGGTGCGGATCAGCGGGTCGTCGGCCACGCCTGTTTCCAGTGCCTTGCGAACCCGCAGCTCCCAGGATGCCCATGCCGCGATCCGCTGCGGCTTCGGGCCGGTGTCCAGCAGGTTGTCCCCGTGGTGCATCACGGCCGTCGCGGCCACCACATGCGGCAGCACCGACGGCGGCAGCAGCAAACGGGCCGCCAGGTAGGAACTACGGCGGAACCGCGACACCAGCCGACGCCCGTGGTCGTAGTCGTTGCGCAGTTGCGGCTCCCGGACCCCAGCCGCCGTCAGGCTCCGCTGCCACGTGCTCACTTTCGTCACCCTCCCGGGCATTCGTGGGCCTTCCCGGTGCAGTCCTTCGTCGCGGAAGTGACCTGGATGGGCAGGCCTCCCGGCGTGGCACCGTCGCCGAGGCCGAACTTCCTTCGTGCGGAGTGCGGTTGTCGTCGGTGGAGCCGGCATCCGCCGTGATTCTGTCACGTAGGAGGGGGGCCGCCTCTTACGAAGGCTGCCCCCCGATCAGGCCAAGGCCGTCGCTGTCAGTGCTCCGTGGAAGGATGCGCGCATCGGGGCGGACGGCTCAAGAGGGGCGCGGCATGGCGGGTGTGGAGGGGAGTGGGAGGCCGGGTCCGGCGCGGGCGGGGAGGGCCGGTGAGGCCCTGCCGGTCGGGCGGCGGGCCAGGGAACTGGTCGTGGCGGGCGCGCGGTTGTACGGGGCCGCGCGGGCCGTGCTCGCCGATCACGCGCGGGCCCTCGAAGCGGTGCGGGCGGCGCTGGCGCCGATACATGCCGAACTGGTCGCCGGAGAGCTGGAGTCCATCCCCGTCTCGCGGCTGAAGGACGTCACCGAGGGGCGGTTGCGGCTCGGCGCGCTGGAGTCGGCCGGGTTCGAATCGGTGCGGGCGGTGTACGGGACGAGCCGGTACGAGCTGCGGCAGGTGCCCGGCGTGGGGGCGCAGACCGCCGACCGTGCGCTCGCCGCCGCGCGGCAGATCGCGCGGGCGGTGGAGGAGACCGTCTCCGTGCGGATCGACGTCGATCACCCGGAGCCCCGGACGACCGCCCTGGTCGTCGCCCTGCGCACCCTGGTGGAGGCCGGTCCGGACCTGCGCCGGGCCGTGGACGCGGCCACCCGGCTCGACGAGCGGCTCGGCGCGCTGCTGCCGGCGGCCCGACCCGCCGGAGGGCGGCTGCGGATGGCGCTCGCGGGGCGGCAGCGGCGCGAGAGCGCCTGGGCGGCGGTCGTGGAACTGCGGGAGCTGACCACCGGCGCCGCCGCCAGAGACGTACGACTGCTGCTGGCCAGGCGTCGGCGGACCTGTTGCGCGAACCCGCCTCCGACATCGAGGCGTGGGTCGACTTCGAGCTGCGTTCCACGGAGTACTACAGCCAGCTCGCCGAGGTGTCGCAGCAGCGTCCGGATGTCGAGGCCTCCGAGGGGTTCCTGCCGTCGGAGGTCGCCGAGCGGGTGCACGCGCAGGAGCTGGACGACACGCACCGGCGGGTCTCGCTGCGCGGCTATCAGGCCTTCGGCGCCCGTTTCGCGCTGGCCCAGCGGCGGGTCGTCCTCGGCGACGAGATGGGGCTCGGGAAGACCGTGCAGGCCATCGCGGCGCTCGCCCACCTCGCGGCGGGCGGACACAGCCACTTCCTGGTCGTCTGCCCGGCCAGCGTGCTGATCAACTGGACGCGCGAGATCGGCGCGCGCAGCACCCTGCGGGCCCTGCCGGTGCACGGCTCCGAGCGGCTGGACGCGTACGAGGAGTGGCGGGAGCGCGGAGGTGTCGCGATCACCACGTACGACGTGCTGCACAGCCTGCCCGAGCCCGACGGCACCAAGGGCTCCACGGATACCAGGCCGGGGATGCTCGTCGTCGACGAGGCGCACTACGTGAAGAACCCCGACACCCGTCGCTCCAAGTCGGTCGCCGCCTGGACAGGACACTGCGACCGTGTCCTGTTCCTTACCGGTACGCCTATGGAGAACCGTGTCGAGGAGTTCCGCACCCTGGTCCGCTACCTTCAGCCCGGCCTTCTCCCCACCATCCACAACGGCTCCGCGGCCGCGGGCCCGCACGTCTTCCGCCGGTCCGTCGCCCCCGCGTATCTGCGCCGCAACCAGCAGGACGTCCTGACTGAACTGCCCGCCCTGCTCCAGGTCGACGAGTGGGAGGAGTTCGGCGCGGCGGACCGGGCGGCGTACCGCAAGGCCGTCGAGGACGGGAACTTCATGGCGATGCGCCGTGCCGGGTACGCCGACGCGGCGAGGTCGGCGAAGCTGCAACGGCTGCGGGAGCTGGTGGCGGAGGCGGCGGAGAACGGTCTGAAGGTCGTCGTGTTCTCCTACTTCAAGGACGTCCTCGCCACCGTCCAACACGCCCTGGGGGAGGGGATGTTCGGCCCGATCTCCGGCGCCGTTCCCGCCGCGCGCAGACAGCGCCTGGTGGACGATTTCACGGCCGCCCCCGGGCACGCGGTGCTGCTCTGCCAGATCGAGGCCGGCGGCGTCGGCCTCAATCTGCAGGCGGCGTCCGTGGTCATCCTCTGCGAGCCGCAGGTCAAGCCGACCATGGAGCACCAGGCCGTGGCCCGCGCCCACCGCATGGGCCAGGTCCGCCCGGTCCAGGTCCACCGCCTCCTCGCCACCGACAGCGTCGACCAGCGACTTCTGGACATCCTGAAGAACAAGACCCGCCTCTTCGACGCCTACGCCCGCCGCAGCGACACCGCCGAGCACACCCCGGACGCCGTCGACGTCTCGGACAGCGGCCTCGCCCGCCGCATCGTCGAGGAGGAACAGCAGCGCCTGGCGGGCGTGGTTTCCAAGGCCGTCCCTCAGTGAGCCAGTCCCGACTTCACCCCCGCCCCGCACAGCGGCACCACCGCCGACCGCTCGCCCAGCACCCCGTCACGGACGGCCGCCCAGCACGCCACCCCCGTCGACTCCACATACAGCCCCCGTGACGCCAAGTCCGTCTGTGCGTGCCGGATCTGGTCCTCCGTCACCGTAAGGAACGCGCCACCGGAGTCCCGTACGGCGCGCAGGATCTGGCGGGCCCGCGGCGGGCGCGGGATCGCGATGCCCTCGGCGAAGGTGGGAGCCGTCGGGGCCGGCCCGATCAAGTCGTCGGCGCCCGCGTGCCAGGCCTCGGCGAGCGGGGCGACGGCGGCGGCCTGGACCGCGTAGAGGGCGGGCCGGCGGTCGATGAGGCCCGCCGAGTGGAGTTCGGCGACGGCGAGGGCGGCGCCCAGGAGGAGGGTGCCGTTGCCCACGGGGACGACGAGGACGTCGGGGAGGCGGCCGCCGAGGTCCTCCCAGAGTTCGTGGACGTAGGTCTTGGTTCCGGCCAGGAAGTAGGGGTTGAAGACGTGCGAGGCGTAGAACACGCCCTCCTCGTCCGCGGCCTCCCGGGCGGCCGCCGCGGTGGCCTCACGGTCGCCGTCGACCACGCGCAGCCGCGCCCCGTGTGCCCCGATCTGCTCCAGCTTCTTCGGTGACGTGCCCTCGGGGACGTAGACGGTGCACGGCAGCGCGGCCCGCGCGCAGTACGCGGCGATCGCCGTCCCCGCGTTGCCGCTGCTGTCCGCGAGCACCTGCCGGGCCCCCAGCCGCAGGGCCAGCTCGGCGAGGAGCACGGCACCGCGGTCCTTGAACGACAGCGTCGGCATCAGGAAGTCGAGCTTGGCCGAGATGCCGTCCCGGAGCGGGACCAGGGGCGTACGGCCTTCGCCCAGGCTGATGGTGGGAGCCGCCAGCGGCAGGCACTCCGTGTAGCGCCAGAGTGAATTGACCCGCCCGGTAAGGGACTTGAGGGTCGCCGGTGTCGGGGCGAAGTCCAGGTCGAGCGGGCCGCGGCAGGCCGGGCAGCACCAGGCGAGCGAACCGGCGGGGACGCGGGTGCCGTCCACCGGGCAGTAACAATCCGGCAATGAGGTCATGTGCGCAGCGTAGATGTGCGGTTTGGTGACGTTGTGTCATGACTGGCGCATGGCACATGTGTTACGTCCCCGCAGGGCCCCTTGTGCAATTCCTGCGGGAGCCTCAATCATTCGGCAGACGCACAGGTTTTGCACGGGGTTCGAACAGGATCCGCACAGTGGATCGGCATGGCGATTCGCACAGTGGGTCGGCATGGCCCTGTCTGCCTGTGCTGTACCGCCCCCACGACAGCGCACCACCGATTGAGGAGGATCCCTCAGATGGCAGTGATGCGTCACACCCGCCGAAGAATGGCCGGTATAGCAAGCGCGGCCCTCGTCCTCGGAGTCGTCTCCGCCCTCCCCGCGAACGCGGCGCCGGAGCGAGTAGGACAGATCCAGTACGCCGGCGCCGCCAACGCGGTCGCCGACAGCTACATCGTGACCCTCAAGGCGGACGCCGCGAAGGCCGGTTCCACCGAGGCCAAGGCCCTCGCCAAGGAGTACGGCGCCACCATCGAGCGTACGTACAAGAAGGCCCTGAACGGCTACGCGGTCGAGGCCACCGAGGCCGAGGCGAAGGAGTTCGCCGCCGACCCGGCGGTCGCCTCCGTCGTCCAGAACCGCACCTTCCACGTCAGTGCGACCCAGCCCAGCCCGCCCTCCTGGGGCCTGGACCGCATCGACCAGAAGACCCTTCCGCTCGACAACAGCTACACCTACCCGGATTCGGCCGGGACGGGCGTGACGGCGTACATCATTGACACCGGCGTACGCATCACGCACAGCGACTTCGGCACCCGTGCCTCCTACGGCTACGACGCCGTCGACAACGACAACACCGCGCAGGACGGCAACGGCCACGGCACGCACGTCGCGGGCACGGTCGCCGGAACCCTGCACGGCGTCGCGAAGAAGGCCAAGATCGTCGGCGTCCGTGTTCTCGACAACGCCGGCTCGGGCACGACCGCAGGGGTCGTCGCGGGCATCGACTGGGTGGCCGCGAACGCGGTCAAGCCGGCCGTCGCCAACCTGTCGCTCGGCGGCGGCGCGGACACCACGCTCGACACGGCCGTCCGCAACGCGATCGCCTCCGGGGTCACCTTCTCCATCGCGGCGGGCAACAGCAACGCGAACGCGGCGAACTACTCGCCCGCGCGCGTCACCGAGGCCATCACGGTCGGCGCGACCACCTCGACCGACGCCCGCGCCAGCTACTCCAACTACGGCACGGTCCTGGACATCTTCGCGCCGGGCTCCTCGATCACCTCGTCGTGGAACACCAGCGACACGGCCACGAGCACCATCTCCGGTACGTCGATGGCGGCACCGCACGTGGCGGGCGCGGCGGCGCTCTATCTGGCCGACAACCCGACGGCCACACCCGCGCAGGTGGCGACAGCGCTCATCAACCTCTCGTCGACCGGCGTGGTCACCGGACCCGGCACGGGCTCGCCGAACCGGTTGCTCAACGTCCCCGGCGGTACGACGACTCCGCCGCCGACCGGGCCGCGCTTCGAGAACACCGCCGACTATGCGATCGCCGACAACACCACCGTCGAGTCGCCGGTCACGGTGAGCGGGGTCACGGGCAACGCACCCGCGGCGCTGAGCGTGCCGGTGAACATCGTTCACACGTACATCGGTGACCTCCAGGTGCAACTGATCGCACCCGACGGCACGGCGTACACGCTGAAGGCGTACAGCACCGGCGGCAGCACCGACAACATCAACACCACGTACTCCGTGAACGCCTCTTCCGAGGTCGCCAACGGCGTATGGAAGCTGCGGGTCAGTGACAACGCGGCGCAGGACGTGGGGCGGATCGACTCCTGGGCCCTGCAGTTCTGAGCCCTGAGCCCTGAGCCCTGAGCCCTGAGCCCTGAGTTCTGAGTTCTGAGTTCTGAGTTCTGAGTTCTGAGCAGGGACAGCGACTACTCGTCCTCGCGGTACGGCTTCGGGTCCGTGACCCGGCCGGCCGCGAGGACGAGGCGTGAGGCGCCGTGCAGCGCAAGGAGGACGTCGAGCACGGGCCCCCGCATTCCGTCCCCGCTCGTGCCGCGTTTACGATGCGCCCAGCCGTACTGCTGTTCGTACGGCGCTTCGTACGCCGACCCCGCACCCGCCCGGACCAGGAGCAAGGTACGTACCTGTGGCCATATCCCCGCCGCCCGGCCCCCAGCAGCCCGAGGGCCAGTACCCGCCTCCAGGGACGCCTCCAGGGACGCCACCGGGCCCGTACCCACAGGGCCCCTACTCCCAAGGCCCGTACCAGCAGCAGCCGTTCCAGCAGCCCCACCAGCCCTGGGGCTACGGCTACCCCGCGCCCATCCCGCCGGTCCCCGTCAACGGGCTTGCGATCTCCGCGCTCGTGCTCGGCCTTCTCTGCTTCCTGCCCGGCGTCGGGCTGGTCCTCGGGATCGTCGCGTTGGGGCAGATCAAGAAGCGGGGCGAGCGGGGCAAGGAGATGGCGGTCGGGGGTGTGGTGCTGTCCTCGCTCGGGATGGTGCTGGCCCTGCTCGCGGTCACCACGGGCGGTGCGCGCGACTTCTGGGACGGCTTCAAGGAGGCGGCGAACGACTCGCAGAACAGCACCTTCTCGCTCGACAAGGGCGACTGCTTCGACGTGCCGGGCGGTTCGCTGGAGGGCATGACGTACGACGTCGACAAGGTGCCGTGCGAAGGTGAGCACCATGGCGAGGTGCTCGCGAACTTCCTGATGAGCGAAGGAAGTTACCCCGGTGACAGCGTGGTCGCGGACACCGCCGACGACAAGTGCTACACGCTCCAGGACACGTACGCGATGGACACCTGGGCCGTCCCGGACAATGTCGACCTGTACTACTTCACGCCGACCCGGGAGAGCTGGGGCCTGGGCGACCGCGAGATCACCTGCGTGTTCGGGAACGTCGAGGAGACGGCCAGTCTGACCGGCTCGCTGCGCCAGGACGCCACGACGCTCGACGCGGACCAACTCGCCTACCTGGAGGCCGCGCGCGTGCTGAACACGGCGATGGACTCGGTGCCTGACACGGAGTACGTCGAGGACGATCTGCCGGGTCACAAGGAGTGGGCGACCAGGGTGGCGGACGCCCTCACGGAGCAGGCGGGCATGCTCCGGGGCCACACCTTCGCCCCCGACGCCGCCGAGCCCGTCGCCACTCTCCTGAAGGACCTCGACCTCGCGCAGGAGGAGTGGGCGAAGGCGGCGGACGCGGGGGACGTGGACGCCTTCTACGTGCACTACGAGAAGGGGCTGGACCTCACCGACCCCGACAAGACGGTCACCACGCGCGAGGCTCTGGGCCTTGCCACCACCCCGCCGACGTACGGCGGGGACGGCGGCTCGGCGGACGACGGCGGAGGTGACCCCGATCTGGAGGTGTGACGGCGGCTATACCGGGGAGAAAGTGCCTGGGTAAAGCCCTTGGCAAGCGCAAGTCATCACATCGAGTGAATCTTTGGCCTTTGCTTGCGTGAGACAACCCACGGTTGCCAGGCTGTTGCTGTCTGTACAACCTGATGGGAGCGGCCAGTGACATTCGGTGAGCAGCCGGCCTACCTGCGCGTCGCGGGTGATCTCCGCCAGAAGATCGTCGACGGTTCACTGCCCCCGCACACCCGCCTCCCCTCGCAGGCCAGGATCCGCGAGGAGTACGGCGTCTCGGACACGGTCGCGCTGGAGGCACGCAAGGTGCTGATGGCCGAGGGCCTGGTCGAGGGCCGCTCCGGCTCGGGCACCTACGTACGGGAGCGACCGGTGCCGCGCAGCGTCGCCCGCTCCGGATACCGCCCGGACAGCGGCGCCACCCCGTTCCGTCAGGAGCAGGCCGACGTCTCCGCGCGAGGCACCTGGGAGTCCCGCAGCCGGCAGGTCGAGGCGAGCGCCGCGATCGCCGAGCGGCTCTCCGTGCAGCCCGGCGACCGCGTGATGTGCACGAACTACGTCTACCGGGACGGAGGTGAGGCGATGATGCTCTCCACGTCCTGGGAACCCCTCGCCGTCACCGGCCGTACGCCGGTGATGCTGCCCGAGGAGGGCCCGCTCGGCGGCATGGGTGTCGTCGAGCGCATGGCGGCCATCGACGTGATCGTGGACAACGTCACGGAGGAGGTGGGCGCCCGCCCAGGTCTCGCGGAGGAGCTCCTCTCGCTCGGCGGCGTTCCCGGGCACGTGGTCGTCGTGATCCAGCGGACGTTCTTCGCGTCGGGGCGTCCGGTGGAGACAGCGGACGTCGTCGTACCGGCGG
The DNA here is from genome assembly GCF_044744645.1 of Streptomyces sp. NPDC087263. Taxonomy (NCBI): domain Bacteria; kingdom Bacillati; phylum Actinomycetota; class Actinomycetes; order Kitasatosporales; family Streptomycetaceae; genus Streptomyces; species Streptomyces sp. NPDC087263. The sequence goes on along the minus strand of NZ_JBIUYT010000002.1, from coordinate 767,936 downwards.
ACCGGTACCGGATCTCGTACCACCTGCCCGTGAAGTAGCCGAGGGGAGTGGGCGGCCGCGCCGGTGCAGCAGTCGAGGGCAGCGGGCGGCCGCGCCGGTGGAGTGGTCGCGAGGGGTGCGGTAGTGGCCGCCGGTTAAGTAGCCGCAGGGAGCGTGGCAGCAGCCGCCGGTGAAGTAGTCGCAGGGGGCGCGGCAGCAGCTGCCGCCGGTGAAGTGGCCCCCAAACCAGCCCGGTTGGAATCTGGCCTTTCTCAACAGCCGTACCCTGTAAGGACTTTGCCCTGCTCGGAGGCGTGGCGGAATGCGGTCGACGGCGCGTTCGGCGGCGTGCGCCCCAGGACTCAAGTCCACTTCCTGGCTTGTTGCGTACCTCTTTGTGAAAAGCCGTGTTCGCTGCGTGAAGGTTAGGCGTAGGCTCGGGCATATGCGGATTGCGGTTTCGTTAGAGGTCGAGGCAAGGCGGGGGCCCGGGGCGGGAAGCGGAGGGGCTCGATGAACGACGGCACGATCACTCTTCCCTGGCTCGTCATCCGGCAGGACGACAACGGCAATCGCTATCGCGTGGGCAGGTACGCGACCCGTGCCGAGGCACAGAAGATCGCGGACAGCCTCGACGACCGCGGACACAAGCAGCTCTACTGGGTCGAGCGGCTCGGCCAGAACGGGCAGAGCGCGAGCAGGTGATCCCGACCGGCGGGCGCGCCCGGGGGCCGGGGGCGCTCCCGTAGGCTCCGGCGCATGACCGAACGGACCGTGGTGGTCGGAGCCGCCCTCCTGAACGGCGGGCGACTGCTCGCCGCCCGCCGCAGCGCGCCCCCGGAGCTCGCCGGACGCTGGGAACTCCCCGGCGGCAAGGTCGAGCCCGGTGAGACCCCCGAACTGGCCCTGGCGCGCGAGCTGCACGAGGAACTCGGCGTCACCGCGGAGCCGGTCGGCCGCGTCCCGGGGGAGTGGCCCCTGAGAGTGCCGTACGTCCTCCAGGTGTGGACCGCACGGCTGCGCCCCAGCTCGCCCGATCCGCGGCCACTCCAGGACCACGACGAGCTGTGCTGGCTGACACCGGGCGAGATCTGGGACGTGGACTGGCTGGACCAGGACGTTCCCGCCGTGAAGGCGACGCTGCTGGTGTGGGACACCGGTCGGGTTGTAGGGCGAGATCTGGGACCGCTGGGTGGTCTGCTCAGGCCGTGAGATGCCGCTCAGGCTCTACCTGACGGCGGGCTCGGCCTGTGGTGGGGCCGGTGCCTTCTTGCGTGGCTGGGCGAGAACCACGGCTCCGACGACCGCCGCCGCTCCGAGGAACTGGAGCGGGCGTAGTGACTGGTCGAGGAAGAGGTAGCCGAGGACGGTCGCGCACAGCGGTGAGGCGAACGAGAGGAACGAGGCCGCGAGCGCCGGCAGCAGCGAGAGGCCGCGGAACCACAGGACGTACGCGATCAGCGCGCCGATGATGCTCAGATAGGCGAACCCGCCGACGTTGCCCCAGGTCAAATGGTCGGGAAGGGTCTCGCCGAGCAGCGTGACCGGCAGCAGGACGAGCCCGCCGACGGTGAGCTGCCAGCCGGTGAAGGTCAGCAGCGAGACCCCTTCGGGCCGGCCCCAGCGCTTGGTGAGCACGATGCCTGAGGCCATGGACAGGGCGCCGAGGAGACCCGCGACCACGCCGATGGTGTCGAGCCCGGCGTGCGGCTGAAGGACGAGCAGGGCGACACCGACGGCCGCGAGCAGGCAGGAGCCGATGTGCAGGGGCTGGATGCGGGCCTTGAGCAGGACCGCGCCGAGCAGCAGCACGATCATCGGCTGGACGGCCATGACCAGGGCGGCCACTCCGCCGGGCAGGTGGTAGGCGGCGAGGAAGAGGAAGTAGAAGAAGGCGCCGATGTTCAGCACCCCCAGCACGATGGCCCGCCACCACCAGATGCCCCTGGGCAGCACCCGGGTCCACAGCAGCAGGGCCAGACCGGCGGGCAGGGCCCGCACGGTGGAGGCCAGCAGCGGCCGGTCGGGCGGCAGGAACTCGGTGGTGATCAGGTAGGTGGAGCCCCATACGGCGGGGGCGAGCACGGTGAGCGCGGAGGTGCCCGCGCGGCGCTGGCTGTTCCCGCGCAGCCCTTCGGGCGACGGCAAGAAATTGATCTTGTTCACGGTGGTCATGACGGACGATCCCCTGTCGTTCGGTGAGTGACGTGCCGCGGTGCTGGGTGACATGTCTGCGGCAGACCGAGCCCGCCCCCGTCGCCCGCGGCCCGTCAGCGGCCGTAGGAGCTGCTGGTGGTGCCTTTTCCGTGGTGCTTTTCCGTGGCGCCCTGTGGTGGCCGTCAGCGCCCGTGGGTCTCGCTGGAACAGCTCGGCGCACGGTCCCGGCGGCCCGGGTGGAGCCGCTCCTCGGGCGGATAGCCCGGCGGCACGAGCAGCGCGATGTGCAGGTCGTCGCGGCCGGCGACCCCGATGGCCTTCTTGACCTTGTCCTCGGCCCAGCCGTTCATCGGGTTGGTCGCCAGGCCCGCGGCCTCGGCGGCGATCATCGCGTCCTTGACCGCGTACTCGCGATCGAGCCCCCGGGCACGCAGGTCCTCGTGGAAGAGCCGGGCGTCGTCGGGAGCGGCGGCCACGAACGTCTGGATTCTGCGGCGCGAGCGGATCACCCCTGCCACGGTGGAATGATCTGCCTCGACGGAACCCACGGAACCCACGGAACCCACGGAACCCACGGAACCCACGGAACCCACGGAAGCACCTTTCGACGTCGAACTATCTGACATCGAAGCTAATCGCCGAACTAGAATGAAGTCAAACAGTTTGACGTCGAATTAACGAAGGGGAGGTGGCCCACGTGCGCGACTCCGTCGACGAGATCCTCGATCAGTGGTCGGCCCTGCGAACCGACTTGGACCTCGATGCCATGGGTGCCGTCGGGCGCATCATGCGCCTCTCGCGGTTTGCAAGTGCCAGCATCAAGGATTACTTCGCGCAATACGGCATGGAGAGCTGGGAGTTCGACGTCCTCGCCACGCTCCGCCGCAGCGACGGGGCCCTCACCCCCAAGGCCCTCGCCGCGAGTGTCATGATCGGCTCGGCCGCCCTCACCAACCGCGTGGACCGTCTCGTGGCCCGAGGTCTGGTGACGCGCGATGCCATCCCCGGGAACCGCCGCAGCTTTCACATCAGCCTGACCGGCGAGGGGCGGGAACTCGTCGACCGCACTATCGAAGGTCACGTCCAGAACCAGCGCAGACTTCTCTCCGGTCTCGGTGACGGCGACTTCGAGGAGCTGGAACGGATCATGCGGGCCCTGCTCGTCTCGCTCGGGGACACTCGCTGACGTCCGGAGGTGGGGGCGCGTTGGATGACCTTCGTTCGGCGCTTCGTACGCCGTTCGCGCCACAGTGCGCCGTCAGGTGCGGTAAGGCGTCCCGGATATCGGGTATGTGCCAATTAACCCCATGAAACCGGACATGGGTGCGCTTCGGGCCTGGGAAGTGATCGGCGTGATCGACACCGAAGGCGACTGTGCCGAGTGGACCTTTCCCGCGGAGCCGGGAGCCGTCCGCAACGCTCGGGCCGTCGTCCGGGACCAGCTGCGCACCTGGCAGCTGGATTGCCTCGCTGATATTGCCGCGCTGCTGGTCAGCGAACTGGTGACGAACTCGCTGCGACATGCGACGGGCCCCATCGGCGTACGGCTGTTGCGGCGCGGCGGAGAGCCGGACGCCCTGCTGGTCGAGGTCTCCGACCCGCTGCCCGACCCTCCCCGCGAACGGACCGCCGACGTCGACGACGAAGGCGGCCGCGGACTACAGCTGGTGGCCAGATCCTCGCGTCGCTGGGGCACCCGGCCGGGGGACACCGGCAAGACGGTCTGGTTCGAGCTGGCGGTGCCTGGATGAGGGGGATCCGTCCGGAGCACGGGCCAAACGATTGGTTCAGGCCACTGGCGGTTGCCGGACTCTTGGATTCGACGGGGTGCCACCTGGTTAGAAGACTGGGAGTATGTCGCGGCCGGTCCAAAAATCATCGGGACCGTGCTGTGATCGTGAACACCGTGTTGTGTGGCGCCGTAGTACTGGATACTGCGGTCAGCCGCCCCCGGTGACCGGTGCCGGACGCGGTGAGCTGGAGGGGACGGTTCGCGTGAGCGAGATACCAGCGAAGGCCACGGAGTCCGAGGACCCGTCGGACGGCGCGAGGACTGGCGCCGTGGGTGACTCGGCCGTGGGTGACTCCGTCGTGCGTCGATCCACCTTGTCCCCCTTGGACGAGGGGATGGGCGACACGAGAGGCGGCAGGGCGGGCGACGGGATGTGGCAGAGCAGCCCGCCCGGCTCGATCTACGACTACATCAAGGTCGCCTCGTTCTCCATAGGCGCCGACGGACTGGTCGACCAGTGGAGTCTGCGCGCGGAGCAGCTCTTCGGGATATCCGCGGACCGCGCCGTCGGCATGGACCCCATAGCGGCGTTCGTCGCCCCGGACCGGCGTGACTTCGGACACCGCAAGATGGCGGAGATCCTCGACGGCCGGGAGTGGACCGGCGTGGTTCCCTTCCGGATGCCGCCCACCGAGACCGATCAGGACGGCACCGAGGGCCTCGCAGAGGTCTATGTGATGCCGACCACCAACGAGGACGGCGAGCGGGCCGCCGTGTGCATCGTCGTCGACGTCCGCACCCTCCGGCGGATTGAGACGGACCTCGCCGCCTCGCAGGCGATTTTCGGACAATCTCCGTTCGGCTTTCTGCTGATCGACACGGACCTGCGGGTCCGGCGTGCCAACCAGCGGTTCGCCTCGACCTTCGGCGGCACCCCCGCGGACCACCGCGGGCGCGGCGTCCACGACTATCTGCCGCGCTCCGAGGCCGAGCGTGTCGCCGCGACCCTGCGCCGTGTCCTGGAAACCGGCGACTCCATCACGGACATGCACGTCACAGGCCATGTGCCCGGCTCCGAAGAGCGCCGCCACTGGTCCATCAACCTCTACCGCGTGCACAGCGGCAGTGGCCGCCCCATCGGCATCGCCTGGCTCGGAACCGACATCACGGCCCGCCGCGCCGCAGCCCGCGAAGCCGCCTCCGCACGGCGCAATCTCGCTCTTCTGAACGAGGCCGGCGCCCGCATCGGCAACTCCCTCGACCTGGAGACCACCGCCCGCGAACTCCTCGACGTCGTCGTCCCCGGCTTCTGCGACCTTGCCACCGTCGACCTCTACCAGGGCCTCCTGGCCGGTGACGAGACCCCGCCGGGGCTCGCCGACGGCAGCGCCGAACTGCGCCGCGTCGCCTTCGCCAGTGCCGTCTCCGACGCGCCCCTCGCCGGCGGACCCGCGCCCGTCGCCGTCGGCGCCGTCCACCGCTTCCCGTTCAACTCGCCCTGCGCGGACGTCCTGCGCACGGCCCGCCCCCAGTACCTCCCCGCCGAAGAGGGCGGCCTCATCCAGTCCACGCTCGCCGTGCCGATGGTCGCGCACGACACCGTGGTGGGGCTCGTGCAGTTCTCGCGTACGAAGGGCAGCGAGCCGTTCGGGGACCGTGACCGGGCGCTTGCGGTGGAGCTCGCCGCGCGGGCCGCGGTCTGCATCGACAACGCACGCCTCTACCGCCGTGAGCACGAGCGCGCGCTCATCCTGCAGCGCTCCCTGCTGCCCCCGGGCGACCCCGAGGCCTCCGGCCTGGACATCGCCTGCCGGTATCTGCCCGGCAACGCGGCCACCGAGGTCGGCGGCGACTGGTTCGACGTCATCGAACTGCCCGGTCACCGCACCGCGTTGGTGGTCGGCGACGTGATGGGGCGCGGTCTGCGCGCGGCGGTCGCGATGGGAGAACTGCGCACCGCCGTACGGACGCTGGCCCTTCTCGACCTCGAACCGGCCGAGGTGCTCTCGGCGTTGGACGAGATCGCCCGCGGACTCGGCACGCCGGGCGGTGTCCAGCAGGCCACCCGCACGGCCCGCACATCCCGCGACGCCGATCTCTCCGAGGTCTACCTGGCCACCTGTGTGTACGCGGTCTACGACTCCGTCACGCGCCGGTGCACCTTCGCCAACGCTGGCCATCTGCCGCCGGTCCTGGTGGAGCCCGGCGAGGCCGCGCTGATGCTCGACGTGCCGCCGGGCATGCCGCTGGGTGTCGGCGGCGAGCCCTTCGAGGAGGTCGAGGTCGAACTTGCCGAGGGTGCTCTTTTGGCGCTCTACACGGATGGACTGGTCGAATCGCGCGACCATCCCCTCGACGAGGGCCTGCAAGCCTTCGTCAGCGCGCTGACCGACCCCTCCAGCCCCCTGGAGGACGTCTGCGACCACGTCCTCAACACCCTCGACACCCTGCACGGCGAGGACGACATCGCGTTGCTCATGGCACGGGTCCAGGGGCTGCCCGCCGACTCCGTCGGCGACTGGACCCTGCCGCGCGAGCCGCGCAGCGTGGGGCGGGCCCGGGAGTACGCGCGCACCCAGCTGGTGTCCTGGGGCCTCGAACCGCTCGTCGACACCGCCGAGCTGCTGGTCAGCGAACTGGTCACCAACGCCCTCCGCTACGGCGAGGGCGAGATCAGGCTCCGGCTCCTCCTCGACCGAACCCTGGTCTGCGAGGTCTGGGACGCCGGCCTCGTCCAGCCCCGCCGACGCCGCGCCCGCGACACGGACGAGGGCGGCCGCGGCCTCCAACTCGTCGGCCTTCTCTCCGCAGGTTGGGGCTCCCGACGCACACCACGCGGCAAGACAGTGTGGTTCGAACTCCCCCTCCCGCACGGAGGGAAGGCCCTGGCGGATCCGGCGGAGGCGCTGCTCAGCCTGTTCTGACGCCGGGGGGAGATCTTTTGGCCTGTCCGGCATTCGAGGACGAGGCAGTGCCGTCCCGATCCCCCACCCACCTTCGTCGGGGCTCCGCCCCGTTCCAGCCCGTCCGGCGTTTGAGGACGAGCGCGTTCAGCGTGATACGGGTGTCTGGGGGCGGAGCCCCCAGGAACAAGGGACGGGCAGGGGCGGAGGGGGTGGAGGGGGCGAAAAAACCCGAACCCGCGCCCACGCGCTACGGCGCCGCCCGCCGCCCCCGCGTCCGGCATCCGCCGAAACTCGCGGGACCACCACCCGCTAGCAGGATCCCCCCGAGCAACGCCCCGCCCACCCCGGCCCCTTCGCCCAGGGGATGCCCGTACGCCCGTACATCCCGCTCCGCGAGCACCCGCGCCCGCTGGGCAAGCCCCTCGGCAGCCTGAGCCTCGGCAAGCTCACCCGAGAGCTGCCGTTCCGCCTCCGCCAGGCGGGTACGCGCCTCCCAGCCCACCGCCCCCCGATGCGTGGTGACGAAGTCGGCCGCGATGGCGACCGAACTACGCGCGGGGAGGAGGACATGATCAAGGACCCCGTCGGTGAGATCCGCACCGACCCGAGCCACTCGGCGCAACGCGTCGAGCGGATCCTGCGCCCCGCCGGCCGACAGCGGACGCCGTACGTCGGCAAGGACCGACTCGGCCTGCGCGACACGGCCGGCAGGCTCAGGCGAACCGTCGGCCGTGCTCTCCGGCTCGCCCCGCGCCTTGGCGAGGCCGTCCTCCACCACGGCGATCGCGATAGGCAACTGCTCCTCGGCAGCGGCCAGTTCGCCCGCGAGCCGGTCGACACCGTCGACGAGGACGGCCGCCTGGTCGACGGCCCCCTCCGCGGCGCGCAGACAGGCGGCGGCCAGGTCTTCGTCGCCCCGGTCGAGCGACTGCCGCGCCCGGTTGAGATGCACCGTCGCGAACAGGAGCCGGTCCTTGGCCTGTTCGACGTATCCGGCTACGGGAACGGACGCGGAAGGCGCGTACCGCTCGCGGAGTTCACGGAGCGTCGCCTCGGCGGCCGGGGTGCGCGTGGCGAGCCGACGAAAGCGGGCCTCGGCGTACTCCAACGCGGTCGGCGCGTCCTGCTCCAGGGCGCGCAGCTGGTCGAACCCGGCCGCCTCCGTGTCCAGCCGTCGCCCGGCCTCTGCGCACAGCGCGACGACCTCCTCCAGCAACTGACGGCGCTCGTCGTCGGATTCCGGTCCCGGGTCGTCCAGCCGCTGCCGCAGCCGGAAGGCCGCCGCCAGTTCGGACCTCGCGAACGCCAGCGCCTCCGCGTACGGCTTCACCGCCTCGTCGCCGAACCGGGCCGTGACGAGACCGAGTTCCTCGGCGCTGGTGCGGACGCAGTCGTCGGTGTCCACGAGCGACTGCTGGGCCTGCCGGTCGAGTTCGGCAAGCGGCACGATCGCCGGGGCCACCCCGCCCGGTGTCGTACGCGTCCTCGCCCGCCGCCTGCGCCGCGTGTAGGCGTACGCCGCCAGCACACCCGCCGCGCCCGCCGCGACGACCGGCAGTACGAGATCCCCGGTGTCCGTCCCGCCACCACCGGCGGCCTCGCGCGTCGGCGCCGCCGCACTCCGCGACATGGTCACCGGATCGTGATCATCGGCGCCCGTTCGAGCCAGCGGCAACACCAGCCACCCCACCGCCACCAGCCCCCCGAACAGGCCATACACGCCCCGCACGGCTCTGCGCGACGCCGCTCGGCGCGACCGGTTTCCACTCTGGGGCGATGCCACATTTGGGAGCGTATGACCGCCCGCGCGCCGCCGCGACCGGGGTGCGCCGACACGGGGGTCCTTAGGGTTTCGGAGGATGCGGGGGCGTACCGGAGGGGGCACGGGGATGGACACGGAGCGGACGGATTCAGAGGCGGGGCCGGATTCCGAGGCACAGGCGGAGCTCACGCCCGCCCCGACGGGCGCGGAGCCCGACCTCGACCCCGACCTCGACCCCAAGCGCAAGCGCAACTCCGACCTCGACCCCGACCCCGGCCTCGCCCCCGATCCCGCCCCCGCCCCCGACGCGACCGCAGACCAAGCCCCCCGAGCCCCCGGCGCCGGCCGAACCTCCCACCCTCGCCGAGTCCTCCGCGCCTGGCGGCACCCCCGCCTCCGTTGGCCCAAGCGCATCGCCCTCGGGCTGGTGCTCCTTCTCGTCCTCCCGGCCCTCGGCGCAGGCATCGCGCTGCGAGTGAACTACGCCGGAGACCCGGGCCCCGGCACCCAGACCAGAAACCGTGACGCCCTGTGGCTGGGCCACGCCTGGATAGACGGGCGGAAGGACGACGCGGATGTCCGCGCGCTCGCGGAGCAGGTGCGGGACAGCGGGATACGGGACCTGTACGTGCATGCGGGACCCTTGGAGCATGACGGGTCGTTGCCCGAGTCGGCCTATCCGCAGGCGGATTGGCTGATCGGGGCCGTGCGCCGCGAGGTGCCCGGCGTACGGGTGCAGGCCTGGCTCGGGGACGTACTGGCGAGTGAGGGGCCGGAGGGGCTGCGGCTGGAGCGGGAGGAGACGCGGGTCGCAGTGGTCGGGTCCACCGAGCAGGTCCTCGGGGCCGGCTTCGACGGCGTCCACTTCGACCTGGAGCCGCTGCACTCGGGCGACGACGACTACCTTTCCCTTCTCGACGACCTGCACACGGTCACCCAGGACCGCGGCGTCCTCCTCTCCGTCGCCGCCCACCAGATCGACCCGTTCCCGGCCGCCAACTCCATCAGGGGCACCCTCACGGGCCACCCGAAGTGGTGGTCCCAGGCCTACTTCGGCCAAGTAGCCCGCCGCGTCGACCAGATCGCCCTCATGTCCTACGACACGGCGCTTCCGCTGGAGAGCCTGTACGGCGGATACGTCGCCCAGCAGACCTCCCTAGCTCTCGAAGTCACCCCGGAATCAACGGACTTGCTGATGGGCCTGCCGTTCTTCCACGACGACGATCTGAGCCACCACGAATCCGCCGAGACGGTCGAGGCGGCCGTACGCGGCACCCGCCTGGGCCTCTCCCGCACGGACCGCGACCGGGAGCGCTTCGGGGTGGCCCTGTACATCGATTTCGCCGCCGAGGAGTCCGACTGGGCGGCGTACAGGGAGGGTTGGGTGTCGTGATCGTGGGCGCGTGATGCCCACACCTGCGGAGGGGCTGGATCGCCGCCGGTGTCGCCTGCACGGCGCTCGTGATCACGGGCAGCGCACTCGTGACCCGTGCCGAGCGGCTGGGCCCCGCCCGATCGTGACGGGCGACGTCCGCGACCCGCTCACGCACGATGACCTGGCACGATCGTCGATGGCAGCGGCAAGGGGAAGGTGACGTAAGCATTCCGCCACCCAGGTGTCATGCGGGGTTCGCCTGTATGGACGCGTCTGTTGGTTGTGAACTGCCTGTGTGGGGCATACCGTCCCACTTTCCCTATCCCCGTGAGGGCCACACAGTGATACGAGCGATACTCGCCAACAAGGTTGCCCGGCAAGCCTTGCGCCCCGTAACAGAGCTCATCGACCAGCGCATAGAGCGCCAGGCCCGTCGTATCGTCCAGAACTCCCTGAAGAACGTTCCGCAGAACGCCGAGTACGACGCGTTGCAGCAGGAGCTGAAGACGCTGCGCAACCGCCAGCGCCCCCTGGAGCTGTTCTTCGACGAGACCGGGCGCGGCTCGTCACGGCTGACGTCCGCACCCAATCTCGACCGCGCGATCAGTCAGTTGGCGGAGGTGACAGGCGACCGGGACGGTGCCGAGCGCAATGTCGCGCAGGCGTTCCGGCTGCTCATCGCGATGGAGGCGCTCGGGGTCGGCCGGATCGCCGGCGGCACGATGAACATCGTCGGCAAGCTGTCCGCCGTGCCGCTGCTCGACCCGCCGAACGACGAGATCCTGGAGATCGGGACTCTGTACGGGATGTTCGGCGCGGCCCTGATCCGCATGATGGAGCGCACAGGACGTGACCCGAGTCTGACGATCGTCGACCCTCTGGCGGGTAAGCAGCTACAGCCCGGCGCCGCCGTGGGGAAGGACGCGTCGGGCGCTCCCGTACGCGAAGCGGCGGTGCGCACCAATCTGGCGCTGGTGGGCGCGGCCGGCGCGGGGGCCCGGATCCAGCAGGGCTTCTCCGAGGACCCGGAAGTACGCGCGCTGCTCTCCGACCGCTCCTATGGCGTGATCATCGTCGACGGCGACCACTCCGCCGCCGGTGTCGAGGCCGATCTGCAGTGGGCGGAGCAGATCGTCGCGCCCGGCGGCATCGTCGTCCTGGACGACTTCGGTCACCCCAAGTGGCCCGGGATCAAAGAGGCCTTCGAGAAGCACATGACGGGGGACACCCGGCTCAAGTTCCTCGGCCAGGTGGCCCACTCCGGCTATCTCCGAGCGGAGGCGTGAGGCGCCTCAGGTCTAGGTCCGCCGCCGGATCTTGCTCCCGAGCCACACGAGCGGGTCGTACTTGCGGTCAACGGCCCTTTCCTTCAGGGGAATCAGCGCATTGTCCGTGATCTTGATGCCCTCGGGGCAGACCTCGGTGCAGCACTTGGTGATGTTGCAGTAGCCGAGGCCGTGTTCGTCCTGGGCGGTGCGTTTGCGGTCCAGGCCGGACTCGGCGGCGGCGTCCAGCGGATGCATGTCGAGTTCGGCCACGCGCATCAGGAAGCGCGGGCCCGCGAACGCCGGTTTGTTCTCCTCGTGGTCCCGGACGACATGGCAGGTGTCCTGGCACAGGAAGCACTCGATGCACTTGCGGAACTCCTGCGGGCGGTCCACGTCCTCCTGCTGCATCCGGTACTCGCCCAGGCCCAGCCCGGGGGGCGGCACGAAGGCCGGGACCTCACGCGCCTTCGCGTAGTTGAAGCCCACGTCCGTGACGAGATCGCGTACGACGGGAAAGGCGCGCAGCGGTGTGACGGTGATCGTCTCCTCCCGCGTGAACACCGACATCCGCGTCATGCACAGCAGCCGCGGCCGTCCGTTGACCTCCGCCGAGCACGAACCGCACTTGCCCGCCTTGCAGTTCCAGCGCACGGCCAGGTCGGAAGCCTGGGTCGCCTGGAGGCGGTGGATGATGTCGAGGACCACCTCACCGTCGTTGACCTCGACCTCGAAGTCCTTCAGACCGCCGCCCTTCGCATCCCCGCGCCACACCTTGAATCGGGCCTCATAGCTGCTCACTCGTAGAGCTCCTCTTCGGCGAGGTACTTGACCAGCTCCTCTTTCTCGAAGAGGGCCAGCAGGTCGGCGCGGATGGGTTCGGTGGTCTCGCTGGTCAGGTCGATCTGACCGTGCACGGGGTCGGTCGCCGCCAACCCGCCGGTGGGGTCGGTCAGTTGGCACAGGAGGTTGATACGGCGCCAGGTGCGCTCCATCGCCGGGTGGTCCTCGCGGGTGTGGCCGCCACGGGACTCCGTACGCTCCAGAGCGGCTCGTGCGACGCATTCGCTGACCAGGAGCATGTTGCGCAGGTCGAGGGCGAGGTGCCAGCCCGGGTTGAACTGGCGGTGGCCCTCCACCCCGGCCCGGCGGGCCCGTACCCGCAGATCCGCGAGCTTCTCCAGGGCCGCTTCCATCTCCTGCTCCCGACGGATGATGCCGACCAGGTCGTTCATCGTCTGCTGGAGTTCCTGGTGGAGGGTGTACGGGTTCTCGGGTGGGCGGCCGCCGGGGGTCTGGGGGCCGTCCCCCAGATGAGCACTGTCCTGGCCCGGCTCGGGTCCCTCGGCGGAGAACGGCCGCAGTGCCTCCGCCGCTGCCGCATCGATCTGGAGGTCGTCAACCGGGGGCCGTTCACCCAGCTCCGTCGCGTACCGCGCGGCGTGCAGTCCCGCCCGGCGCCCGAACACCAGCAGGTCGGAGAGCGAGTTGCCGCCGAGCCGGTTGGAGCCGTGCATGCCTCCGGCGACCTCACCGGCCGCGAACAGGCCGGGTACCCCGCGCGCCGCCGCCGTGTCCGACTCGACCGCGATGCCGCCCATGACGTAGTGGCAGGTCGGGCCGACCTCCATCGCCTCGGCGGTGATGTCGACGTCCGCCAGCTCCTTGAACTGGTGGTACATGGAGGGGAGTCGGCGCCGGATCAGCTCGGCGGGCATACGGGTGGAGACGTCGAGGAAGACCCCGCCGTGGGGTGTTCCGCGGCCGGCCTTCACCTCGGAGTTGATGGCGCGCGCGACCTCGTCCCGGGGCAGCAGTTCGGGGGGACGCCGGTTGTGGTCCGGGTCCTCGTACCAGCGGTCGCCTTCCTCCTCCGACTGCGCGTACTTCTCCTTGAAGACGTCCGGGATGTAGTCGAACATGAACCGTTTGCCGTCGGAGTTGCGCAGGACGCCCCCGTCGCCGCGTACCGACTCCGTGACGAGGATGCCCTTCACCGAGGGCGGCCAGACCATGCCCGTCGGATGGAACTGCACGAACTCCATGTTCAGCAGGGGCGCTCCGGCCAGCAGGGCCAGTGCGTGCCCGTCGCCCGTGTACTCCCACGAGTTCGACGTCACCTTGAAGGACTTGCCGATGCCGCCGGTCGCGATCACCACCGAGGGTGCTTCGAGGACGAAGAAGCGGCCGGACTCGCGCTGGTAGCAGAAGGCCCCGGAGACGCGCTCGCCGTCCTTCAGAACCCTGGTGACGGTGCACTCCTGATACACCTTCAGACGACTCTCGTAGTCGCCCGTCTCCTTCATGTCCGCCTGCTGAAGAGCCACGATCTTCTGCTGGAGGGTCCGGATCAGTTCAAGTCCCGTCCGGTCGCCGACATGCGCGAGCCGCGGATACTCGTGCCCGCCGAAGTTGCGCTGCGAGATCCGCCCGTCCTTCGTACGGTCGAAGAGGGCGCCCCAGGTCTCCAACTCCCATACCCGGTCCGGTGCTTCCTGCGCGTGCAGCTCGGCCATCCGCCACTGGTTGAGGAACTTCCCGCCGCGCATGGTGTCGCGGAAGTGGACCTGCCAGTTGTCACCGGAGTTGACGTTGCCCATGGCGGCCGCGATGCCGCCCTCGGCCATCACCGTGTGCGCCTTGCCGAACAGGGACTTGCAGATCACGGCCGTACGGGCGCCACGCTCGCGTGCCTCGATGGCGGCGCGCAGTCCGGCGCCCCCGGCACCGACCACGACGACGTCCCACTCCTGCCGATCGACCACGGACATCAGAAGAACCTCGGATCGTCAAAGGCGCCGGACGCGACCAGATACACGTAGAAGTCGGCGAGCGCCACGCTCACCAACGACGCCCAGGCGAGCAGCATGTGACGGGCATTCAGCTTCCCGACCCACTGCCACATCCGGTAGCGCACGGGATGCTTGGAGAAGTACCTGAGCTTCCCGCCGACGATGTGCCGACAGGAGTGGCAGGACAGGGTGTACGCCCAGATCAGGCTGATGTTGAGCAGGAAGACCAGGGTGCCCAGGCCCATGTGGCCCCAGTTGTAGTGCTCGTCGCGGAAGGAGAGCACGGTGTCGTACGTGAGGATCCCGGCGACGACGATGGCCGCGTAGAAGAAGTACCGGTGGATGTTCTGGAGCACCAGCGGGAAGCGGGTCTCGCCCGAGTACTTCTTGTGCGGCTCGGCGACCGCGCAGGCCGGCGGGCTCGCCCAGAAGCCGCGGTAGTAGGCCTTGCGGTAGTAGTAGCAGGTCAGCCGGAAGCCGAGCGGGAAGATCAGGATGAGGATGGCGGGGGAGATGCCCCACCAGCTCCCGAAGAGGTCGGCGTTGGGTCCGGAGCGCATGGGCTCGCAGCGGTCCGCCAGACAGGGTGAGTAGAACGGCGAGACGTACGGCGCCGCGTAGTAGTCCGTGTCGGCGAACGCCCGCCATGTCGAGTAGACGATGAAGGCCAGCAGACCGGCCGCGGTGGCGGCGGGCGCCAGCCACCAGCGGTCCGTCCGCAGGTGCGGGGCGGTGATCGCGGCGCGTGTACCGGCGCGTACACCGCCGCTGTGGGGATGGGGTTCCGTACCAGTGGCCAACTCATGACTCCGGTCGGGTTCGCGTTCGGGTTCCGGTCCAGGGGGCGGATTCAGGGGGCGCGGCGGTCGCGGGCGCCGAGTCCCTCGTCGTCCGAGTCCGTCCACAGGGACGTGTCGTACGGGGTGTCGGGGATGGATACGAGGTCGGGGCGCCGGAGGGTGGTCAGGCCGGGGGCGGCCTCCTTCAGCAGCGCGACGCTCTCGCGGAGGTGGTCGGCGTCGGTGCGCACGCGGCGCATCTCCAGGCCCGGGCCGATCTGCTGCTCCAGGCGGCTCACCGACCTCGCGAGGTCGTCGAGGCAGCGCTGGACTGACGTCAGGTCGTCTTGCACGGACATGACTTGCCCTCACTTCCCGGGGCGCGTCGGCCCCTCGGCGGCAACGTTCATGCGCCTGCGAGTGTTGCGCGTCACATGAGCCCCTGTGAAGGCATCTGCACGGATTGGTGGATCGCGCGCCTCCGTGCGCCGGGGCTGGGGGTTGGTTTTCTCGCCCCCTCCGCCCCTGCCCGTCCCGTGTTCCTGGGGGCGCTGCACCCAGACCCCCGTGTCGCGCTGAACGCGCTCGTCCTCAATCGCCGGACGGGCTGAAAGGGGGCGGCGGGGCCGAGAAGCGTTGT
Source organism: Streptomyces sp. NPDC087263 (assembly GCF_044744645.1). NCBI lineage: Bacteria > Bacillati > Actinomycetota > Actinomycetes > Kitasatosporales > Streptomycetaceae > Streptomyces > Streptomyces sp. NPDC087263. Next base: position 752,549 of record NZ_JBIUYT010000002.1, on the reverse strand, counting down.
TCGTTGCGCCGCACGGGTGGGCTTCCGCCCTTCCCCCGCCGTGTCGCCGCCCCGTCGGCGAACCCCTCCCCTTCAGTGGGCGCATACATCTGATCAGCTCCATATACCGCCAAACGTGATCAGAAGCCGACAGTAGAGCGTCCCCCGGAGGTTGCAGTGATGTCCCACGACGGCGTCGGTCTGCGCGCGGTGATGCGCTCGGTCGCGTTTCTCACCGCGGGCGCGCTCGCGGTACCCGTTCTCACCGCGTGCAGCGAGCAGGACCAGGCGGGCAAGCCGGTGGCCGCGCAGGACATCGCGCCCGCGACCCGCGACCTGATCGCCGACGGCGGCACCCTGCGCTGGGCCGTGGACGCCGTACCGGAGACGCTCAACACCTTCCAGGCGGACGCCGACGCCGCGACGTCGAGGGTCGCCGGCGCCGTACTGCCCTCGATGTTCCGGCTCGACCCGAACGGGCGGCCGCAGGCCAACCCCGACTACCTGGAGTCCGCGAAGGTCGCCGACCGCGAGCCCAAGCAGGTCGTGCTGTACAAGCTCAACCAGCAGGCCGTCTGGAGCGACGGCCGCGAGATCGGCGCCCCCGACTTCGCTGCCCAGTGGCGCGCCCTGTCCGGCAAGGACACCGCGTACTGGACGGCCCGCAACGCGGGCTACGACCGCATCGAGAAGATCGAACGCGGCGCCAACGACCTGGAGGTCAAGGTCACCTTCAGCCGCCCGTACGCCGACTGGAAGTCGCTGTTCTCGCCGCTGTACCCGAAGGACGTCATGGGCACCCCGGACACCTTCAACGACGGCGCGCGCCGCAAGCTGAAGGTCACCGCGGGACCCTTCGCACTGAAGAAGGTCGACCACGAGGACGGCAAGGTCACCCTCACCCGCAACCCGCGCTGGTGGGGGCGGCCCACCAAGCTCTCCGAGATCGTGCTGCGCGCCGTCCCCCGCGACGAGCGGGCCGCCGCACTCGCCGCCGACAAGCTCGACCTGGCCGAGATCGACCCCTCCGAGGCCGAGCGGATCACCCTCGCGGCCCGCGACAAGGGCAGCACGCCCCTCCAGGGTCCCGGTGCCGCGCTCACCCCCGCGAAGGCGCTGCACTCCTGGGCCCTCGCGCACGGCTCCGACGAGGAGGCCGCGGGCGAGGAGATCAGCGCCCGGCAGAAGCGGCGGGAGACGCTCGCGGAGTACGCCGACCAGCAGTCCGCCCTGCGCGGTTTCGTGGTCCGCAAGTCCCTCGAACCCGCCTACACCCAGCTTGCCCTCAACGGCTCCGAGGGCCCTCTCGCCGACGAGCGCGTCCGCCGCGCCGTGGCCCGCGCCCTCGACCGCGAGGAGCTCGCCAAGGTGGTCCTCGAACCGCTCGGCCTGCCCGCCGTGCCGGTCGGCAGCCACCTCGCGCTCTCGGGCCAGCAGGCGTACGCCGACAACAGCGGCGCCCTCGGCGGTCAGGACACCGAGGAGGCGCGGGCGCTGCTCGCGGACGCCGGATGGGTGCCCGGCGGGCCGGTCAAGAAGCAGAAGAAGGCGGAGAAGGCGGCCGGGTCCGAGGGCGAGCTGGCGGACTCCCAAGAAGGCTCCCAAGACGGCCCCCAGGAAGGCTCCGGGGAAGGTGCCGACGACGGGACGTACATCGTCGGCGAGGACAACAAGCCCGCCGAGGCCGACCGGGAGAAGAAGAAGGACCCCAAGGACCACTCCAGGAAGCAGTCCGGACGGTACGCGGACGAGCAGGCCGGCAAGCACCTCGACGGCAAGCAGTACGGGCGCAAGGAGGCGAACGAGGCCAAGAGGGGTGGTGCGCCCGGCGCGTACGCCCCCAAGGGCACGGCCGCCCCGGCGGGCGCCGCGGCCGGCGCACTCGCCAAGGACGGCAAGCCGCTCACCCTCCGCTTCGTGGTCCCCTCCGGCCCCGGCTCGGAGTCGCTGCGCGCCGTCGCCGACCGCATCTCGCGGATGCTGGAGCGCGTCGGCGTCCGCACGGAGATGAACCGGGTCCCCGACGACAGCTACTTCAAGGACCACATCGCGTCCGGCGAGTACGACCTGGCGCTGTACTCCTGGCCCGCCTCCGCCTACCCGGCCACCGACGCCCGCCCCATCTACTCCAAGCCCGTGCCGGCCGCCGACGGCTCCCTCACCGTCGAGCAGAACTACACCCGCGTGGGCACCGACCAGGTCGACCAGCTCTTCGACCAGGCCATCGCCACACTCGACGAGGAAGAGGGGCGCTCCCTGGTCCGCAAGGCCGACGCCCGCATCTGGGCCGCCGCCGGATCGATTCCCCTCTACCAGCGCCCCCAGCTGACAGCCGCCCGTTCCAACCTCGCGAACACCGGCGCCTTCGGCTTCCAGACCCCTGTCTACGAGGACATGGGCTTCCTGCGAAAGGGCGCGCAGGGCCCGCAGGGGACGGAGAAGAAGGACAAGTAGGGGACAAGTAGTCCTCTCGCGCAGATCCTCTTCGCTCAGATCATCCTCAAGCCGAGTGCCGGACGGGACCGGGCTGGGCAGAGTGTCCCCGACGGCCGGTGATCACCACCGGCCGTCGGAGACACCGGGGGAAGACCATGCGCGAACACACTCGCAGGAACACGGCGGCGGGTCTCGCCGCGGCGGCGCTGTTCGTCGCCGGCACGGGCTGCACGAGCGGTGCGGACCAGAAGGACAGACAGGACAGTGCCGTGCCGTGCAGGCAAGGGACGTACGCCTGGTCCGGCATCGAACGCGAGCAGAAGCTGACCGGGCTCGCCGACCCGATCAGGCTGACGACGAAGACGGACTCCGTGTCGGTGGACCTCAATCCGCTGAGGGGCGTCAGGTACCAGCCCCACATGACCTCCACGGCCCCCGGTGTCCGGGCGGCCGACGCCATCAAGGCGCTGGGCAGGCATCTCAAGACGACGGTGCCCCTCGCGGACCCCTCGGAGGCGGCCGTGCCGAGCGAACTCGGGGAGCACTTCGAGGCACATACAGGGCACCTCCAGGGGGCGTACTACGCATGGATGTACGTCGATCTGGTCGAGGCCGATTTCACGTACACCTGTCGGGGTGGCGGCCCCCAGCCGGTCAAGGGCCATGTACTGACCTGGGAGACGACCGGCAGCGGGTTCCTGACCTGCGGCGACCCCCGCGACGTCGGGGGCTTCGCCCCAACGGGCGCCGCCGAGCGCACCGCCGCCCGGAAGCTCTGCCCGACCGATTCGCCCGCCGCGAAGAGCGCCTGACCACGAGCCCGGGAACGCCGTGCGCGGGCCTGCGTCCGCAGGCCCGCGGAGGCCGCGGGTGTCAGGGCCACGTAGCATGGGGTAAGGCCGTGGCGCGTTCAGCCCGGCAGGGCCCCACCCCGGTGAGCGGAGGGGCCGTCCACTCACTCCGGGAGAAGCGCCTCAATATGGCCACGCGCCACGACATCCGCAACGTTGCCATCGTCGCCCACGTCGACCATGGCAAGACCACTCTGGTCGACGCCATGCTCAAGCAGGCCGGTGCCTTCGCCGCGCACGCCGCCGAGTCGCTCGACGACCGCATGATGGACTCGAATGACCTGGAGCGTGAGAAGGGCATCACGATCCTGGCCAAGAACACGGCCGTGAAGTACCACCCGAAGGATGGCGGCGACGTCATCACCATCAACATCATCGACACCCCCGGCCACGCCGACTTCGGTGGCGAGGTCGAGCGCGGTCTGTCGATGGTGGACGCGGTCGTCCTGCTGGTCGACGCCTCCGAGGGTCCGCTGCCGCAGACCCGCTTCGTGCTGCGCAAGGCGCTCCAGCAGCGTCTGCCGGTCATCCTGTGCATCAACAAGACCGACCGCCCGGACTCCCGGATCGACGAGGTCGTCAACGAGACCTACGACCTCTTCCTGGACCTGGAGGCGGACGAGGAGCAGATCGAGTTCCCCATCGTCTACGCGTGCGCGCGTGACGGAGTGGCCTCGCTGACCAAGCCGGAGGACGGCACCGTCCCGGCCGACAGCGACAGCCTGGAGCCCTTCTTCTCCACGATCCTGTCGCACGTCCCGGCCCCCGAGTTCGACGAGGCCGCCCCGCTCCAGGCGCACGTCACCAACCTGGACGCCGACAACTTCCTCGGCCGTATCGCGCTGCTCCGCGTCGAGCAGGGCGAGCTGCGCAAGGGCCAGACCGTCACGTGGATCAAGCGCGACGGCACGATGTCCAACGTGCGCATCACCGAGCTCCTGATGACCGAGGCGCTCACCCGCAAGCCGGCCGAGATGGCGGGCCCCGGTGACATCTGTGCCGTGGCCGGTATCCCGGACATCATGATCGGCGAGACCCTCGCCGACCCCGCGAACCCGATCGCGCTGCCGCTGATCACGGTCGACGAGCCGGCGATCTCGATGACCATCGGTACGAACACCTCGCCGCTGGTCGGCCGCGGCGGCACCGGCAAGGGCGCCTCCGCGAAGGCGGCCGTCAAGGACCGCAAGGTCACCGCCCGTCAGGTCAAGGACCGTCTGGACCGCGAGCTGGTCGGTAACGTCTCGCTGCGCGTCCTGGACACCGAGCGTCCCGACGCCTGGGAGGTCCAGGGCCGTGGTGAGCTCGCGCTCGCCATCCTGGTCGAGCAGATGCGCCGTGAGGGCTTCGAGCTGACCATCGGCAAGCCGCAGGTCGTCACCCAGGTGATCGACGGCAAGGTCCACGAGCCGGTCGAGCGCATGACGATCGACGTCCCCGAGGAGCACATGGGCGCGGTCACGCAGCTCATGGGCGTCCGCAAGGGCCGGATGGACAACATGTCGAACCACGGTTCGGGCTGGGTCCGTCTGGAGTTCGTCGTGCCGTCCCGTGGCCTCATCGGCTTCCGGACCGAGTTCCTCACCGGCACCCGCGGTACCGGCATCGCGCACTCGATCCACGAGGGCCACGAGCCCTGGTTCGGCGTGCTCACGACCCGTAACAACGGCTCGCTGGTCGCCGACCGCGCGGGCGCCGTCACCGCGTTCGCGATGACAAACCTCCAGGAGCGCGGTGTGCTCTTCACCGACCCCGGCACCGAGGTGTACGAGGGCATGATCGTCGGCGAGAACTCGCGCGCCGACGACATGGACGTGAACATCACCAAGGAGAAGAAGCTCACCAACATGCGGTCCGCCGCGGCCGACTCCTTCGAGGCGATCGTCCCGCCGCGCAAGCTCTCGCTGGAGCAGTCGCTGGAGTTCTGCCGCGACGACGAGTGCGTCGAGGTGACTCCGGAATCCGTTCGCATCCGCAAGGTCAACCTGGACGCCCGCGAGCGCGGCCGCGCCGCGAGCCGCGCCAAGCACGGCTGATCCGGCTGTTTCCGGACGGCTGAGCGCGCCGTCGGGCGCGGCTGATCCGGCCGTCCGGAAAAGCTGATCCGGCCCCCTCGGCATGACCGAGTCACCGGCAACTGAGCCCGGGTTCCCCCATGATGGGGAACCCGGGCTTTTTGCTGCGACAGATCGAGCCGTCCCGCATGACACCTGCAACCGGATTTCCCGTCGCACCGTGTCCGAAATGCGGTTCCTCCCGCCCGATACATATGTAACAAGTCCGTTTCGCGGACTTCTCCCGCAGATGATTTTGTCCAGATTTTGGAAGATGTACGTGTCAGCTGTGATGGAACCGAGACCTAAAGGCAGTGGTCGGTATCTGGCTCATGTCAGATAGTTAGCCGCGTAACGCTCGGGTCAATGGGTCATGCGCTGCCGGGGGCAGCGCCGACTCACGAGCACTGTGGGGCGCTTGACCCTCCGTCAGGGGTGTCGGAGGTCAAGCAAGAAGCCCCTCCTGTCCGTGCACCGGTTGAGTCATGAGGAGGCACAAGATGCCAACTACGCGTGTTCACCTGCGAGTTGTCGCCCGCCGCGCCCTGGCGCCCAGCGACTACTAGGCATACGTCTCTCCTGATTCACATGGTCCGAACCGTGGCCGCCCCCACCCTGTGGTGGCCCGCGGACTCGGCGTACCCATGAAATGGACGAACCATGACCAGTCCGATCGAGATCCAGGGCGCGGAAGCCTCCACCGAGGTCGACGAGAAGGCCGGGCCGAAACGTTCCGAGCAGCCGGAGAAGTTGGCGGGCCGATCGCCCGGCCAGCTGATGTGGCTCCGGTTCAAGCGTGACCGCACCGGTGTGCTGTCCGCGTACATCGTGCTCTTCTTCTTCCTGATCGCCGCCCTCGCTCCGCTGATCTCGAAGCTGTACGGCAAGAATCCGTACACGCTCTACGGGCAGGACGACCCGACGCTCCTGAACGACTTCAACATGCCGTCAGGACCCAACGGCGGCATCACGTCCGAGTTCTGGTTCGGCATCGAACCGACTCTGGGGCGCGATGTGTTCATGCAGCTCCTGTACGGCATGCGTACCTCGCTCTACACGGCACTCGCGGCGACGGTCGCCATGGTGATCATGGGCATCGTCATCGGGCTGGTCGGCGGGTACTTCGGCGGCAAGGTCGACTACTGGCTCGGCCGCCTCACGGACTTCCTGCTGGCCTTCCCCAACCAGCTGTTCATGATCGCGTCCATGCCCGTGATCACGGTGGTGTTCGTCGCTCCTGACGAGGAGACGCCCACCTACATCCGCACGCTCGCCATCGTCGGCGTGCTGTGGTTCCTCGGCTGGATGGGGCTCTCCCGGCTGATCCGGGCGGTCACCCTCTCGCTGCGTGAGCGCGAGTTCGTCGAGGCCGCGAAGGTCGCCGGCGCCTCCCCGTGGCGGATCATCCGCAAGGAACTGCTGCCCAACCTCGTCACACCGATCCTGGTGCAGGGCACGTACATGCTGCCCAGCACCATTCTGTCGGTCGCGTTTCTCTCCTTCGTCGGCGTCGGATACACCGAGCCGACGCCTGACTGGGGCCGGATGTTCGCCATTGGGTCGGACATCTACGAACAGGACCCTGTCTACATGTTCTTCCCGGGTGTCGCCATGGTCGTCTTCGTCGTGGCGTTCAACCTCCTCGGGGACTCCGTCCGGGATGCCTTCGATCCCAAGACGGGCCGCTGATACCAGCGAGGGCCGCTGCCCCCCGGGAGCCGGCGACGGGGCCGTGCACCGCAAGGCAGCACCAGTGATCACTACTCACAGGCAGGTGGACTCGACTCCATGAGCATCCTCAGTTCCCGCAGAGGGCGGACCGCACTCGCCGCGGTCGCGGTCGGCGCCCTGGCGCTGGCCGGCTGCAGCAGCAGTGACAGCGGCAGCAACACCGACGACAGCAAGAAGAAGGAAGACGCCGCCGCGCAGTCCGCGGCCGTGAAGTTCGGCACCGCGGCGGACTCCACGGGTCCCGCGGCGGAGGTCGCCGGAGCCAAGGCCGGCGGCACCATACAGGTCTATCAGGAGACCGACTTCTCGCACCTCGACCCCGCCCAGATCTACGTCAGCGACGGCGGCCTGCTCTCCAAGCTGATCTACCGCGGTCTGACCACGTACAAGGAAGACGACAACGGCGGTCTCACCGTCGTCGGTGACCTCGCCACCGACCCGGGCAAGATCTCCGACGGCGGCAAGACCTGGACGTTCACGCTCAAGGACGGCATCAAGGACGAGAACGGTCATGTGATCGACTCGGCCGACATCAGGCACACCATCGAGCGGCTCTACGACCCGTTCATCACGGACGGGCCGACCTACGTCCAGCAGTGGCTGTCGGGCTCCGGTACCACCTACCGCGACGCGTACGCGGGTCCGTTCAAGGACAAGCACCTGCCGGACACCGTGCTGGCCACGCCCGACGCCAAGACCGTCGTCTTCAAGTTCAAGAACGCGCAGCCGGACCTGGCGCAGGCCCTGGCCATGCCCGGATACTCCATCGTGCCCGAGGAGACGGACACCAAGGAGAAGTACGACACCGACCCGGTCGCCGTCGGTCCGTACAAGATCTCGGAGTTCAAGCCTGGCAAGAGCGTGTCGCTGGTCAAGAACGCCAACTGGGACGCGGCCTCGGACCCGATGCGTCACCAGTACGTCGACGGCTTCAACATCGAGGTCAACCACGACGACGAGGACCAGACCAAGACGATCCTCGCCGACCGCGGTGACGCCCAGAACGCGATCATGATGACCGGTCAGGTCGCCACCACGCAGGTGCAGAAGGTCGTGTCCGACGCCGCGGCGATGAAGCGCTCCGTCCAGGGCTACGCGCCGTACGTGTGGCAGCTGAACTTCAACCTGGACCGCGTCAAGGACAAGAAGCTCCGTGACGCGATCACCCTGGCCCTGCCGGCCACCTCGGTCTTCAAGGCCGACGGCGGCGCCTACGGCGGTGAGGTCGCCAACAGCCTGATGTCGCCCACCACTCCGGGCTACGACAAGGCGTACGACCCCTTCAACCGGGCCAAGAAGCCCAACGGTGACATCGAGGCGGCCAAGAAGCTGGTCGAGGAGGCCGGCGCCGACGGCAAGAAGATCGTCTACGCCTACGCCAACACCCCGGTCCGCCAGCAGCAGGCCCTCCTCATCGAGAACGCCCTCGGGAAGATCGGTCTGGACGTCCAGAAGAAGGAGATCGACTCCGCCACCTGGTACGAGCAGGTCGGCAAGGTCGACAACGGCTTCGACATCTACATGACCGGCTGGGGCCAGGACTGGGCCTCCGCCAGCACCGTCTTCCCGCCGCTGTACGACGGCACGCAGATCCAGGACGGTTCGTCGAACTACGCGCACATCAACGACGACCACGTGAACTCCGAGATCGTCCGCATTCAGAAGATCACGGACTCCGCGGAGGCCACCAAGGCCTGGAACGCCCTCAACCAGTACATCAGCGAGAAGGTCAACCCGGCCGCGCCGATCTACTACACCAAGGTGTTCCAGATCGCCGGCTCCAACGTGGGCGGCCTGCGCTACTCCACGGTGACCAGCTACATCGACCCGACCCGGGTCTTCCTCAAGAGCTGATCATGGTCCCGGGGGCGCACTCAGCCGAGCGCGCCCCCGGGTGCTCCTGTCCGTCCCTGGCCGTAGCCGTCCCGAGAGCAGCGTTCCGCCATGCTTCGATTCATCCTTCGCCGGACGTTCGGCGCGATGCTCATCCTTCTGCTGATCAGCGTCGTCACGTTCCTCATGTACTACGCCATTCCCCAGGATCCGGCGTTGCTCTCGTGCGCCAAGAACTGCACCCCGGACGCGCTGGCGATCATCCACAAGAACCTGGGCATGGACGAACCGTTGCCCGTGCAGTACTGGAAGTTCCTCTCCGGCGTCTTCGTCGGGCGGGACTTCGCCGTGGGTCACTGCCCAGCCCCCTGCTTCGGCGTCTCCTTCCGCGACCAGCAGATGGTCTGGGACACGATCATGGACCGCTTCCCGCTGACGCTGTCGCTCACGGTCGGCGGCCTGGTCGTCTTCCTCATCGTCGGCCTCGGCACCGGCATGATCGCCGCCCGTTTCCGGGGGACCTGGCTGGACAAGGGCGCCAGCAGCATCTCGCTGGTCCTCAGCTCGTTCCAGATCTACTTCCTCGGCCCGATCGTCCTCGGCATCTTCGTCTACAGCACGGGCTGGCTCGACAAGCCCAAGTACGTGCCGCTGACCGAGAATCCGTGGGGGTGGTTCATGGGCCTGCTGATCCCCTGGCTCGTCATGTCCGTGATCTTCACCGCCAACTACACGCGTATGGCACGCTCGACGATGATCGAGCAGCTCCAGGAGGAGCATGTGCGCGCCGCCCGAGCGAAGGGCATGTCCGGCAGATACGTCTTCTTCCGGTACGCCTGGCGCGGCTCGCTCATTCCCATCCTCACCATCCTCGGCATGGACCTCTCCGCACTGCTCGGCGGCGCCATCGTCACCGAGTTCACCTTCGGTCTCGCGGGCCTCGGCCGGCTCGCGGTCGACTCGGTGATCGGCAAGGACCTGCCGAAACTGATGGGCGTGATGCTCGTCAGCGCCGCGTTCATCCTTGTACTGAACGTCATCGTCGATGCCCTGTACGCGGTGGTCGATCCGCGGGTACGACTGGCGTAGTCCCGTAGTCCCGTAGTCCCGTAGTCCCGTAGTCCCGTAGTCCCGTAGTTCAGATGGCTCCGTAGTCGAGTAGCCCCGTAGTAGCTCTGCCGTATTGGCTGTGCCGCAGTCCTGCTCGTCGTCCTGCTTCGTAGTACCGGGAGAAACCGCAGTGACCACTCTCACCAAGCCGGAGGACGCGCCGGCTCCCACCGGATCCGACGCGTTTCTCTCGGTCCGCGACCTGCACGTGCGGTTCTCCACGGAGGACGGCGACGTCAAGGCGGTCGACGGTCTCTCCTTCGATCTGGAGCGCGGTACGACCCTCGGCATCGTCGGTGAGTCCGGGTCGGGGAAGTCCGTCACCAACCTGACGGTCCTCGGCCTGCACAGCCCGCTCAACACCACGATCGAGGGCGAGATCGTCCTCGACGGCAAAGAGCTGACCACCGCCACGGAGAGCGAACTGGAGAAGCTCCGTGGCAACAAGATGGCGATGATCTTCCAGGACGCGCTGACCGCGCTGTCGCCCTACCACTCGGTCGGGCGGCAGATCGGTGAGCCGTTCCGCAAGCACACCGGAGCCTCCAAGAAGGAGGCGAGGGCGCGGGCGATCGAGATGCTGACGAAGGTCGGCATCCCGCACGCCAAGGAGCGTGTGGACGACTACCCGCACCAGTTCTCCGGCGGTATGCGCCAGCGCGTGATGATCGCGATGTCCCTCGTCTGCAACCCGGATCTACTGATCGCCGACGAGCCGACGACGGCCCTCGACGTGACCGTCCAGGCACAGATCCTGGACCTCCTGAAAGACCTCCAGCAGGAGTTCGGCTCCGCCATCATCATGATCACCCACGATCTCGGGGTGGTCGCGAACATGGCGGACGACCTGCTCGTGATGTACGCGGGCCGGGCGGTCGAGCGCGGCACGGTCCGCGAGGTACTCAAGGCCCCGCAACACCCGTACACCTGGGGACTGTTGGGATCCATGCCGCGCCTCACGGCGGATGTCGACGAACCGCTGGTGCCCATTCCGGGCGCGCCCCCGTCGCTGCTGAACCCGCCCTCGGGGTGCCCGTTCCATCCGCGGTGCACCTTCACGGCCGAGGTCGAGGGCTCCGACCGCTGTGTGGACGTACGGCCCGAACTTCCGGTGGGGCGCGGCTCGGCCTGCCATCTGACACCGGATCAAAAGAGCCACATCTTCACCGACACGATTCGGCCCAGGCTGGGCTGAGGGGACTGACTGTGAGCGACGAGAAAACCGCGGTCGTGACCGACGCGATCCCCGGGCAGCGGGACGAGGCACGGGAACCGCTGCTGCGTGTCACCGACCTGAAGAAGCACTTCCCGGTCAAGGGTGGCTTCCCGATCAAGCGCACGGTCGGCGCCGTCCAGGCCGTGGACGGGGTCTCCTTCGACGTGTTCCCCGGCGAAAGCCTGGGCGTGGTGGGCGAGTCGGGCTGCGGCAAGTCCACGACGGGACGGCTGCTGACCCGGCTCCTTGAGCCGACGGACGGCACGATCCTGTACCGCGGAAAGGACATCAGCCGTTCCACCCGGCGGCAACTGCGCCCGATCCGCTCCGAGATCCAGATGATCTTCCAGGATCCGTACGCCTCGCTGAACCCCCGTCAGACGGTCGGCACCATCATCTCCGCCCCGATGGAGATCAACGGAGTCCGTCCGCCGGGCGGGCGCGAGGCCCGGGTACGGGAGCTCCTGGAGACGGTGGGCCTCAACCCCGAGCACTACAACCGTTTCCCGCACGAGTTCTCCGGCGGGCAGCGGCAACGTATCGGCGTGGCAAGGGCGTTGGCGCTGTCTCCCAAGCTGATCGTGGCGGACGAGCCGGTGTCCGCGCTGGACGTCTCGATCCAGGCGCAGGTCGTGAACCTGCTCCAGGAGGTCCAGCGCGAGATGGGCATCGCGTTCGTCTTCATCGCCCACGACCTGGCGATCGTCCGGCACTTCTCGCACCGTGTCGCGGTCATGTACCTCGGCAAGATCGTGGAGATCGCCGACCGTACGTCGCTGTACACCGGCCCGCGCCACCCCTACACCCACGCGCTGATGTCGGCCGTCCCCGATGCCGACATCGACGCCGAGAAGAAGGAACGCATCCGGCTGGAAGGCGATGTGCCTTCGCCCATCTCCCCGCCCTCCGGCTGCCGCTTCCGCACTCGCTGCTGGAAGGCGCAGGACAAGTGCGCGCAGGAGGAGCCACCGCTGGTCCGCCTTTCGGGGAACGCCGAGGGCCACCTGACGGCGTGCCACTTCCCGGAGGACCCGACGATCGGGGCTCGCGCGGAGGACATCATCCTGGACCCGGCGCTGGCGGCGCTGGAGGACGGGATCACGAAGAACTGAGGTTCACGGCCTGTCGGGGCGGGCCACCGTGATGATCTCCGGGGCGGCGGGGGTGAACGGCCCCCGCCCCCAGTCCCCGAACCGCTCGTGCACGACGAACCCCGCCTCGGCGAGAAACCCGTCGAGCGCGTCCGGGCCGATGAACCGCAGCGTGCTGCGGCTGACCCGGGGCTGCTCCCACTCCGGGTGGACGAAGGTCTCGGTGAACGTGACACGGTCCCCGGCGACGGGTGTCTCGACGTCGTGCCAGACCCGTACGACATTGCCGCGGGCGTCCGTCACCTCGCGCACGCGCTCGGGAGTCCACCTCTCCCAGGCGCGGCCGGCCGGGTTGCGGGTCTCGAAGACGAACCGGCCGTCGGGGGCGAGGGCCTGGCGCACCGCGGTCAGGGCTTCGCGTAACTGCTCGTCGCCCAGCAGCACTTGAAACGCGTGGCCGGTCATCACGACGAGGTCGAACTCCCGCTCCCAGCGCGTCGCGGCGAGATCCCCGAGCACCCACTCGACGCCGGGCCGCCGCCGCGCCTGCACCAGCATCGCCGCGGCGGGATCGAGCCCGCAGAGCCGTCCTTCGTGGCCGGCCTCGCGGGCCCGCCCGAGCAACTGCCCCGTCCCGCACCCGACGTCGAGCACGGACCGCGCGGACAGCACGAGGTCCAGATAGAAGTCGTCACCGGGCCCCCAGGGATTGAGGGTGTCGTACAGGGCGGCCAGCGAGAGGTCACTGAACGAATGGTCAGCCATCGCAGCAGTCTCTCAGCCCGGTGGGCTCGCTCGAGTCAGTGAGCGCGACACGGGCGGCTGCTCGCGTGCGCAGGTAACTGCGGCGAGGGGTCGGGGAGTTGGAAGGACGTGCGGTGGCTGTCGTCCTCCTCGACGTGGACGGCCCGTTGCGTGGTCATCGAGGACTGACCCGCGGGCGTCGAGGCGGCCCTGGCGGTCGGCTGCACGATGTGCGCGGTGGCGAGCACCCGCCGGCCGGCGGAACTCGCTCGTGCGGACGACTGATTCGCCTCGCTGCGGGAGACGGGCGGGGCGCTGAGCGCTGAGCGCTGGGGGCGTCGGGCGGGGCGCTGATCCGATATTCGCGGGGGAGCGATGGCGATGAGGATGAGGCTGAGGATGAGGAGGATAAGGATGGGGACGGGGGGAGAGGGCTGGCGGAACGAGGGGGTTAATCGCTCGACATCAAACGGGCGGGCGAGGATGCTTCACCCCGATGACGACGACACGAACAGACACGCCTCCCGCCTGGGACGAGCGCACGCAGTTGGCCACCTTCCTCGACTACGTCCGCGCGACGGCCCACGCCAAGTGCGAGGACGTCTCGCCGGAGGACGCCCGCAAGGCCCCGCTGCCGGGCTCCCCGTTGATGACCCTGTGCGGACTGATCAGCCACCTGCACTGGGTCGAGTACTCCTGGTTCCAGGTGGTGTTCCTCGGCGAGGAAAATGAAGGCCCCTGGACGGACGAGGACCCCGACCGTGAGATGCGCATCGCCGTCGACGTTCCGTTGACGGACCTGCTGGCCCGGTACGAGGAACAGTGCGCGCGCTACCGCCGGTTGGTGGCCGAGCACGACCTCGACACCACCGCCAAGCGCACCATCCGCGACGGCCGCCATGTCAACCTCCGCTGGATCATCCTCCACCTGATCGAGGAGACGGCCCGCCACAATGGCCACCTCGACATCCTGCGCGAACTGGCCGACGGCCGGACCGGTGACTAGGGTCTGCCCGGCGGACCATGCCGCAGACGCGGGGTGTGGCACGCCCCTCTGCGGCGTTGTCGTCGGTCGCCGACTCCCCCACTCTCGGCTTCGCTCGAGCGGGGGGACGCCCATCGCGTCGACTCCCTCGTCCGCCTTGCAGCTGCACGCACCACACCCCGCTCACCAGCGCTGATCAGTTGCCGCCGATTTCCTGCGTCCTGATCCGCCGGACAGACCCTGGACCTTGGGAGAGACAGGCTTGCTGAACCCCACCATCCGCACCCTCACCTTCGACTGCACCGGCGACCCGTACGATCTCGGCCTCTTCTGGAGCGAGTTGCTCGGCCGCCCCCTGGCCGACGACGACAAGCCCGGCGACCCCGAAGCGCTGATCCGCGACCCGTCCGGAGGCCCGACCCTCCTCTTCGTCCACGTTCCGGAGGGCAAGGCGGCCAAGAACCGGGTCCACCTGGACTTGCAGCCACAGGGACGTACACGTGCGGAGGAGGTCACACGGGCCCTCGGCCTCGGCGCCCGGCGGATCGCGGACCAGACCCGCCCGGACGGCGGCGGGTGGGTGGTCCTGGCCGATCCCGAAGGGAACGAATTCTGCGTGGAGCGGGGGGAGTTGGGCTGAGAGCGGCGGCGGAGTCCCGCCTGCGGACTCTCGACTGCCGCTTCGTTCCCGACGATGCGGATGATGTTCCCCGCTCCGGTTGATGGGGCCTGCGCATCATGCTGCTTCGCCCCGGTCGAGACGAAGGCCCGCACCCGGGGCGGGGTGCGGGCCTTCGTTCCCCCGGAACCGGACGTTCGTCTGCTCGGGTCAATGGGCCGGCGAACTTCGGTCCCGCAGGTCGCGGGCTGACGGAATGGGGTGTGTCAGGCCGCGACCTCGGGGTCTTTGGCGAGGCGGGGAGCCGGGACGGACTCCTTGACCTCGGGGTAGTGGCACGCCGTCAGATGGCCGTCGCTGCTGCCGCCGATCTGGACCAGCGGCGGAGCCTCGGACGCGCACTTGTCGGTGGCCTTCCAGCAGCGGGTGCGGAAGCGGCAGCCGGAGGGCGGGTTGAGCGGCGAGGGCACGTCACCGGTGAGGAGGATGCGCTCGCGGGAGGGAACGTCGTCCGCCGTGGCCTCGGGAACGGCGGACAGGAGCGCGCGCGTGTACGGGTGGCGCGGGTTGTCGTACAGGTCCTCGCGGTTGGCGATCTCGACGATCTTGCCGAGGTACATCACGGCGACGCGCTGTGAGAAGTGGCGGACGACGGCGAGGTCGTGGGCGATGAAGAGGAACGCGATCCCCAGGTCCTTCTGGAGATCCTGGAGGAGGTTCACGACCTGCGCCTGGATCGAGACGTCGAGGGCCGAGACCGGCTCGTCCGCCACGATCAGCTTGGGCGAGAGGGCCAACGCCCTTGCCACGCCGATACGTTGCCGCTGGCCGCCGGAGAACTCGTGCGGGAAACGGTTGTAGTGCTCGGGGTTGAGGCCGACGGTTTCGAGGAGTTCGCGTACGCGGTTCTCGCGGCCGCCCGCCGGGTTGATGGCGTTGATCTCCATCGGACCCGAGATGATCTTTCCGACCGTCTGACGGGGGTTCAGAGAGGCGTACGGATCCTGGAAGATCATCTGGATCTCGGAGCGGACCGGGGCGAGCTGCCGGCGGTTCGCGTGCGTGATGTCCTGGCCGCGGTAGGAGATCTTTCCGGCGGTGGGCTCCAGGAGGCGCGTGATCAGCCGGCCGGTCGTCGACTTGCCGCAGCCGGACTCACCGACGAGACCCAGGCTCTCGCCCTCGGCGATCTGGAAGTCGAGGCCGTCCACCGCCTGGACCGCGCCGATCTTCCGTTTGATGGGGAAGCCTCCCATCACCGGGAAGTGCTTGGTCAGACCGGTGACGTCCAGGAGGGGTTTCGTGTTGCTCATGATCGTGAGGTCCCGTCTCGGTTACGTCAGTGCGACCGGGTCGCGGCGTAGTCGGCGAAGAAGTCGAGGCGCTGGTCCGCCGTGAGGTGGCAGGCGGCACCGCGCCCGTCCGTGATCTTCAGTGGCGGCTGCGCGGTGGAGCAGAGGCCGCCCGCGACCTTCTCGGTGAAGGTGCACCGCGGGTGGAAGCGGCAGCCCGTCGGCGGGTTGAGGAGAGAGGGCGGGGTACCGGGGATCGGCGACAGCGGAACGTCGACCGGTCCCTCGAGGCTCGGCATCGAGCCCAGCAGACCCCAGGTGTACGGGTGCTGCGGCTGCCGCAGCACCTCCCTCTTGGTCCCGCGCTCCACGCACCGGCCGCCGTACATCACCAGCACGTCGTCCGCGATGTCGGCGATGACACCGAGGTCGTGGGTGATGAAGATGATCGCCGTGCCGAACTCCTGCTGGAGGTCCTTGAGGAGGTCCATGATCTGGGCCTGGACCGTCACGTCGAGTGCCGTCGTCGGCTCGTCGGCGACCAGCAGCTCCGGGTCGCAGACCAGCGCCATCGCGATCATCGCGCGCTGGCGCATACCGCCCGAGAACTGGTGCGGGTAGTCGTCGACCCGCATGTCCGGCTGCGGGATGCCGACCCGCTTGAGCATTTCGATCGACCGCGCGCGGGCCTCCTTCCTGGAGGCGCCGGTGTGCTTGCGGTACGTCTCGCCGATCTGCTTGCCGATCGTGTGGTACGGCGACAGCGAGGCCAGCGCGTCCTGGAAGATCATGGACATCTTGTTGCCGCGCAGCCGCTCCATCTCCCGCTCGGAGGCGGTCAGCAGCTCCTTGCCGTCGAGCAGGATCTCGCCCTCGATGTCGGTGCGGTTGCGGTCGTGGAGGCCCAGGATCGTCAGGTTCGTGACGGACTTGCCCGAGCCCGACTCGCCCACGATGCCGAGCGTCTTGCCCTTGGCCAGGTCGAAGGTGAGACCGTCGACGGCCTTGACGGTGCCGTCTTCGGTGGAGAAGTGGACCTTCAGATCCCTGACGGACAGGAAGGGCTGCTGATCGGTGCTCGTCACGGGGACGCTCCTGAGGGGGGTGATGCCGGGGTAGCTGTCGGGGGCGGGGTGCCCGGGGTCAGGCGAGCCGGATCCGCGGGTCGATGAGGGCGTAGACGGCGTCGACGATGATGTTGAAGAACACGATCGCGCCGGCCGCCAGGATGGTGACGCCGAGCAGCATGGGCAGGTCGCTCTTGTTCACGGAGTCCACCGCGAGGCGGCCGATGCCCTGCATGCTGAAGACCGACTCCGTGATGATCGCGCCGCCGATCAGGGTGCCGAGGTCGATGCCGAAGACCGTGACGATGGGACCCATCGCGCCGCGCCAGGCGAACCGGAAGAAGACGTTCGCACGGGACAGGCCCTTGGCGCGGGCGGTGCGGACGTAGTCCTCGCTGAGCTGTTCGACGAGCTGGGAGCGGGTCATACGGGTGTAGTTGGCGGTGAAGATGATCGCCAGGGTCAGCCAGGGCAGCAGGAGCCCGGAGAACCAGGCGACGGGGTCCTCGGTGATGGGCGTGTACGAAGGCTGCGAGAACAGACCGAGCTTCGAGACCAGGAAGAACATCGCGATGTAGCCGACGAAGTAGATCTGCAGCGAGGAGCCGAACAGCGAGGCCGAGCTGGCGAACTTGTCCAGGAACTTGCCCTGCTTGAGGGCGGCGATCATGCCCGCGCCGACACCGACGATCAGGAACACGATGGCCGCGCCGAAGGCGAGTGAGAGGGTCGTCGGCAGCCGGTCGAGGATCGTGCCGAGGACGGGCTCGCGGTTGGCGAAGGAGTAGCCGAGGCAGGGGGCGTTGCAGTTCCCGAAGCTGGCGTAGTCGCGCCCGACGAAGACGCCCTTGAGCCAGTCCCAGTACTGCACCGGGATCGGGTGGTCGATGCCCAGGTTTTTCCGGATCTGCGCGAGCATGTCGGGCGTGCAGTTCTTGCCACAGGACATCATCGCCGGGTCACGCGGGATGGCGTAGAAGAGGCCGAAGGTGATGGCACTGATGATCAGCAGAATGACCAGTGCGCCGAGGACTCGGCGGATGAGGAAGCGGGGCATGGGGGCGTGACTTTCCGGACGGGGCGCCGTCGCCGGGGGCGTGGAGGGGAGAGGGCCGGAGGGGGCGGCCGGGCGAACGGCCGCCCCCCAGGTCGTACGGCTTACTTCTTGGCGTAGAGCTTGGTGAGCGCGACGCAGGTGTTGCCGCTGTCGTACACGACGTTGCCGACCTTGGAGCCATGCATCCAGTTGCGGATGGAGTGGTAGTCCGGGACCACCGCGGCCAGTTCCATGATCTGGCGGTCGATGTTGCCCCAGGCCTTGTTCGCCTCAGCGGTGTCCGTGATCGTGGAGGCCGCGTTGATCGCCTTGTTGACGCTCGCGTCGTTCAGCTGGGCGTAGTTGCTGCGGCCGTCGCCGATGTTCTCGCCGCTCCAGCAGGGGTAGAAGACCGAGTAACCGTTCGGCCAGTCCGGGCTCCAGCCGGCGGCGAACAGGTCGTAGTCGTTGTCGATCTTGCCGATCTGGGTGTAGAACGTCGACTTGTCGACCTGCTTGTTGACGACCGTGAAGCCGGCTTGCTCCAGAGCGTTCTTGATCGCCACGGCCGACTTCACCGCGGTGTCCGAGGACTGGTAGGCGATGACCAGCTTCTGGCCCTCCTTGCCGGCCTCCTTCAGCAGCGCCTTGGCCTTGGCCGGGTCGCCGCCGGGCTTCGTGGTCACGCCGTACAGGTCGAACTTCGTGTAACCCGGGGTGACCGGCGAGAGGATCGTGGTGGCCAGCTCGCTGGTGGAGGCGCCGCCGCGGATCGTCTGCAGCTGCTGGTGCGGCCAGGCCCAGTTGATGGCCTGACGGACCTTGACGTCCTTGATACGGGTCGTGTTGATCGGCCAGTAGTAGGTGACCGTGTCGACCTCGGTGAGCACCCGCTTCTTGAGCGTGGCGTTGGTGAGGACCTGGGCGATGCGCTCCGGGGCGACCTCGTTGAAGATCGACATCGCGTACTGGTCGTTGCCCTGGTCCGAGATGTAGCGGTCGGTCGAGGCGAGCAGCTCGAAGCCGAACTGGAAGACGAACTTGTCCGGGTAGTTGTTGCGGATCGCGTCGGTCGCCGGGTCCCAGTGCTCGTTGCGCACGTAGGTCAGCGACTTGCCGACACTGCGGCTGCCGATCTTGTACGGGCCGGAGGAGAACGGACGCTTGTCGTAGCTCTCCTTGGTGTCGTTCTTCTTGTTCACCAGTCCGTAGCCCGGCATGGCGAGCGTGAAGTTGAAGTCGGCGCGCGCCTCGGTCAGGCGGAAGGTGACGGTCTTGCCGTCGGTCTCCACGGAGTCGAGGGACTTGCCGTCGTAGGGCCCGGTGTACTTGTCGCCGCCGACCAGCCACTGCTGGACGTAGCGGGGACCCTCGGTGACGAAGGTGGCGAAGAGGCGCTCGAAGGTGTGGCGGACGTCGTCCAGGGAGATGTCCGAGCCGTCCTCCCACTTGACGCCGTCCTTCAGCGTGAAGGACCAGGTCTTGCCGCCGTCCTTCATGGTGCCGGCGTCGGTGGCGAGGTCGCCGACCAGGGTCGCGCCGCCCTTGGCGTCGATCTTGTAGCCGGTGAGGCCGCGGAGGATCGGCCGAGTGATGGCGCCCTCGGTGGAGACGTAGATCTGCGCCGGGTCCAGGTGGTCCATGTCGAACTGGTCGAGCGAGTAGATCGTCCCGCCCTTGACCGCCCCCGTGACCTCCGGCGCCGGGCCGGTCGAGTCGGCCTTGGTGCCGACCGGGATCTCCTGGGTCTTCGAGCCGCTGACCGAGGGGACCTTGCTGGCCGACTTGGTGTCGCTGCCACCGCATGCGGTCAGCACCGACGCCGAGGCCGCGACCACACCGGTGGCTATCAGGAAGTTTCTACGGGAGAAAGACATGGGTGAACCTGCCTTACGAGGACGATCGAAACGGATGGGCCGGCCGCCTGAAACGACCGGGTGGAACGGGGTGGCTACCGCTTGGACTTCGGGTCGAGCGCATCGCGCACCGAGTCGCCGAGCAGGTTGAAGGCGAGGACGAAGATCACCATGGACACGCCCGGGAAGAGCATGAAGGTGAGGTCCTCGGTGTAGAACTGGGCGCCGCGCTGGATCATGACGCCCCAGTCCGGGGTCGGGTCGATGATGCCGACGCCGAGGAAGGACAGCCCGGCCTCCGCGGTCACATAGGCGGGGAGCATCAACGTGGACTGGATGAGGATCGGCGTCCACAGGTTGGGAAGCAGCTCCTTGAACACGATGCGCCGTGGTGATGCGCCGGTGACCTTGGCCGCCTCGATGTACTCCCTCTCGCGCAGACCCAGGACCTGGCCGCGCAGCAGTCGGGCGATGGAGGCCCAGCCGAAGGCGGAGAGGACCAGGATCAGGGCGGCGGCCCGCAAAGAGGTGGGGATGTTGTCGTCGGGGGCGACGAACAGTCCGTACACGACCGGCATGAAGGCGATGAAGAACAGCGTGGACGGGAACGACAGCACGATGTCGATGATCCGGCCGACGAGATAGTCGGTCTTGCCGCCCAGATACCCCGCGGTGGTCCCGACGATCACGCCGACGACGGTGGTCAGCAGGGTGGCGGCCACGGCGATGCCCAGCGATGTCCTGATGCCGTACAGCAGGTAGGTGAAGACGTCCCTGCCCAGCTGCGGCTCGATGCCGAACCAGAACTCCGAGCTCATCCCGCCGTTCGCTCCGGCCGGGTAGGAGAAGGCGTCCAGGAGTTCCGGGCGCTGGCTGGCGTACGTCGTGTACGGGTTCTTGCCGTACAGCTTCGCTATCAGCGGGGCGCAGATCGCGATCGCGAAGAAGAAGATCACGATGTAGGCCGATATGACGCCCGTGTGGTCGCGTTTGAACCGCTTCCAGGCGAGTCGTCCCGGGGAGCGACTCTCGGAGCCCTTGGGGGTGGAAGAGGGCGTCGTCGTCTCGACGCTCTCGTCGGTCACCTCAAGCGGGGCGGCCGCGGAAGGAGTGGGGAGGGTCATGGTGCTCCGTGCCCGAAGGGGTCAAGGGCTCCGCAGGGCGCTCCCTACGGGCTACGCCGGACTTTTTCAACGCAATTCATGCAAGGTCAATAAAATCTGGCCCCCCTTGGGTTTGTCTTTACTTTCTTTACCTCGACTTGACTCAAGCATAACTACGCGTGTAGCGCGCCGTAGCCGATCCGTGTCCAGAAACGGACCAACTGCCCTAATCGGGCAAGGCGTTCGATATGCGGACGCTGGAGTCTCGGAATGCGTACATCCGGCGGACGCAATCCAACGGTTCCGCATCGAACCGTGAAGATCCGTTGTGCCGGTCGTCCGAAGCGTCGGCGTCAGGTGTGTCGACAACTGGCGTATCAGATTTCGGGGTGCCTGCATATGGCTGGCGCTTCCACTCGAAAGGGTGGGCTGAATGTGCAATATGCCATTTATGGGCCGATATTGAGCGCTAAAGGCACAGCGCACCGGAGTCGACAGCGAACGCCCCGGCGCCGGCGGCACAGCGCACTCTTGAGGAGGCACTCCATGCGTGGAGCCACGCACGCCAAATGGGCCGCATGTGCGGCCGCGGTAGCCCTCGCGGCGACCGCCTGTGGGGGCGGAGGGAGTGGCAGCGGCGGCGACGGCACCGGAGTCGTGAGTTCCTCGTGGGGAGACCCGCAGAACCCGCTGGAACCGGCCAACACCAACGAGGTGCAGGGCGGCAAGGTCCTGGACATGATCTTCCGCGGGCTCAAGCGGTACAACGCCAAGACCGGCGCCGCCGAGGACATGCTCGCCGACAAGATCGACACCACGGACTCGCAGAACTTCACGGTCACGATCAAGGGCGGCTGGAAGTTCAGCAACGGCGAGGCCGTCACCGCGCAGTCCTTCGTCGACGCCTGGAACTACGGCGCCAGCCTCAAGAACAACCAGAAGAACGCGTACTTCTTCGGGTACATCGACGGGTACGACAAGACCCACCCGGAGGACGGCAGCAAGCAGAGCGCCGACACCCTGTCCGGGCTGAAGGTCACCGGCACCGACACCTTCACCGTCAGGCTCAACCAGAAGTTCTCGACGTTCCCCGACACCCTCGGCTACGCCGCTTTCTCGCCACTGCCCAAGGCGTTCTTCGACGACCACGCGAACTGGCTGAAGAAGCCCATCGGCAACGGGCCCTACACCGTGGACGCGTACACCAAGGGCTCGCAGATGTCCCTGCGGAAGTGGGACGGCTACTCCGGCACGGACAAGGCGCAGAACGGCGGTGTGGATCTCAAGGTCTACACCGACAACAACACCGCCTACACCGACCTCATGGCCGGCAACCTCGACCTCGTCGATGACGTGCCCGCCTCCCAGCTCAAGAACGTGAAGAGCGACCTCGGTGACCGGTACATCAATACTCCGGCCGGCATCATCCAGACGCTCGCTTTCCCGTTCTATGACAAGAATTGGGGCAAAGCAGGGGTGGAGAAGGTCCGCCAGGGACTGTCCATGGCGATCAACCGTGCGCAGATCACCGACACGATCTTCCAGAAGACCCGCACTCCGGCTTCCGACTGGACCTCACCGGTGCTCGGCGCGGACGGCGGCTTCAAGGAGGGGCTCTGCGGTGCCGCCTGCGACTACAACCCGACCGAGGCCAAGAAGCTGATCGAGGAGGGCGGAGGCCTCCCCGGCGGGCAGATCAAGATCTCGTACAACGCGGACACCGGCTCGCACAAGGAGTGGGTCGACGCCGTCTGCAACTCCGTCAACAACGCGATGGGCAACGACAAGGCCTGCGTCGGCAACCCCGTCGGCACCTTCGCCGACTTCCGCAGCCAGATCACCTCGGACAAGATGTCGGGCCCCTTCCGGGCCGGCTGGCAGATGGACTACCCGCTGATCCAGAACTTCCTCCAGCCGCTGTACTACACCAACGCCTCCTCCAACGACGGCAAATGGACCAACCCGGACTTCGACAAACTCGTCGACCAGGCGAACGCCGAGACCGACCGGGCCAAGGCCGTGAAGCTCTTCCAGCAGGCCGAGGAGGTCCTGCGGGACGACATGGGCGCCATCCCGCTCTGGTACCAGAACGGCAGCGCCGGCTACTCGGACCAGATCTCCAACGTGGCGCTCAACCAGTTCAGCGTCCCCGTCTACAGCGAGATCAAGGTCAACTGAGCCGCGCCGGGCGGCCCCCCGACGGGGCCGCCCTCCCCTACCCCCGGAGCCCTCATGGGACGGTACGTAATCCGGCGCCTGCTGCAGATGATCCCGGTCTTCATCGGCGCCACCCTGCTGATCTTCCTGATGGTCAACGTGATGGGTGACCCCATCGCCGGCCTCTGCGGAGACCGGGCCTGCGACCCCGCCACCGCCGCCCAGCTCAGGAAGGAGTTCGGCCTCGACAAGCCCGTGTGGCAGCAGTACCTGACCTACATGGGCAACGTCTTCACCGGCGACTTCGGCACCGCCTTCAACGGGCAGCCGGTCACCGAACTGATGTCGACCGCCTTCCCCGTCACCATCCGGCTCACCATCGTCGCGATCGTCATCGAGATCGTCATCGGCATCGCGCTGGGCGTCATCACCGGCCTGCGGCGCGGTCGGCCCGTCGACTCCGGCGTCCTGCTGTTCACCCTCGTCGTCATCTCGGTGCCCACCTTCGTCACCGGCCTGCTGCTCCAACTGCTGCTCGGCGTCGAGTGGGGCTGGATCAAACCGTCGGTCTCCTCGGACGCCGAATTCGGCGAACTGATCGTCCCCGGCCTGGTCCTGGCCTCCGTCTCCCTCGCCTACGTGACCCGGCTGACCCGGACCTCCATCGCGGAGAACAAACGGTCCGACTACGTCCGTACGGCGATCGCCAAGGGCCTGCCCCGGCGCCGGGTGATCACCAAGCACCTGCTGCGGAACTCACTCATCCCGGTGGTCACCTTCATCGGCACGGACATCGGCGCGCTCATGGGCGGCGCGATCGTCACCGAGCGGATCTTCAACATCCACGGCGTCGGCTTCCAGCTCTACCAGGGGATTCTCCGCCAGAACACGCAGACCGTCGTGGGCTTCGTGACCGTCCTGGTCCTGGTGTTCCTGGTCGCCAACCTGCTCGTGGACCTGCTGTACGCCGTACTCGACCCGAGGATCCGCTATGCCTGAACCCCAGCCGCCAAAGCCGTGGATGTCGGGCGGTGGCCGCGTCCCGGAGGACGGCGCGATCGCCTCCACGGGCATGGGCGGCGCGATGGACCTCGCCATGAGCGAGGGGGAGACCCTGGAGCGGACTCCTGGGGGCCCAGAAGGCACCGGTCCCCAGGAGAAGCCGCGTTCGCTCTGGTCGGACGCCTGGCGCGACCTACGCCGCAACCCCGTCTTCATCCTCTCCGGGCTCGTCATCCTCTTCCTGGTGGTCATCTCCCTCTGGCCCTCGCTGATCGCCTCCGGGAACCCGCTCAACTGCGACCTGGCCAAGGCCCAGGAGGGCTCCCAGCCCGGCCACCCCTTCGGGTACGACGGACAGGGCTGCGACGTCTACACGCGGACGGTGTACGGCACGCGCGTCTCGATCGCCGTCGGCGTCTGCGCCACGCTCGGGGTCGCGATCCTCGGGTCGGTGCTCGGCGGGCTCGCCGGGTTCTTCGGCGGGGTGTGGGACGCGGTCCTTTCCAGGATCACGGACATCTTCTTCGCGATCCCCGTGGTGCTCGGCGGCCTGGTCCTCCTCTCCGTGGTGACGAGCAATACGGTCTGGCCGGTCATCGGGTTCATGGTGCTGCTCGGCTGGCCGCAGCTCTCCCGCATCGCACGAGGCTCGGTCATCACCACCAAGCAGAACGACTACGTCCAGGCCGCCCGCGCCCTCGGCGCCTCCAACTCACGGCTCCTGCTGCGGCACATCACACCGAACGCCGTCGCGCCGGTGATCGTCGTCGCGACCATCGCGCTCGGCACGTACATCGCGCTGGAGGCGACCCTCTCCTACCTCGGTGTCGGCCTGAAGCCCCCGACGGTCTCCTGGGGCATCGACATCTCCGCGGCGTCCGCGTACATCCGCAACGCCCCGCACATGCTCCTGTGGCCCGCCGGAGCCCTCGCGATCACCGTCCTGGCGTTCATCATGCTCGGCGACGCGGTGCGCGACGCCCTCGACCCGAAG
Organism: Streptomyces sp. NPDC087263; assembly: GCF_044744645.1. Lineage (NCBI taxonomy): Bacteria > Bacillati > Actinomycetota > Actinomycetes > Kitasatosporales > Streptomycetaceae > Streptomyces > Streptomyces sp. NPDC087263. The sequence goes on along the minus strand of NZ_JBIUYT010000002.1, from coordinate 727,393 downwards.
CTGAGGTGACCGCCGTGCTGCTCGAAGTGCGCGATCTGCACGTGGAGTTCAGGACCAGGGACGGGGTCGCCAAGGCCGTCAACGGGGTCACCTACAGCGTGGACGAGGGCGAGACCCTTGCCGTGCTCGGCGAGTCCGGCTCCGGCAAGTCGGTGACCGCGCAGGCGATCATGGGCATCCTCGACGTGCCGCCCGGGAAGATCACCGGCGGTGAAGTCCTCTTCCAGGGCCGGGACCTGCTCAAGCTCAAGGAGGAGGAGCGGCGCAAGGTCCGCGGCGCCGAGATGGCGATGATCTTCCAGGACGCGCTGTCCTCCCTCAACCCCGTGCTCAGCGTCGGCGACCAGCTCGGCGAGATGTTCACCGTGCACCGCGGGATGTCCAGGAAGGCCGCCCGGGCCAAGGCCATCGAGCTGATGGAACGGGTACGGATCCCGGCCGCCGCCGAGCGTGTGCGCGACTATCCGCACCAGTTCTCCGGCGGTATGCGCCAGCGCATCATGATCGCCATGGCGCTGGCGCTGGAACCCGCCCTGATCATCGCCGACGAACCGACCACCGCGCTCGACGTCACCGTCCAGGCCCAAGTCATGGACCTGCTCGCCGAGTTGCAGCGCGAGCTCCACATGGGGCTCATCCTCATCACCCACGACCTCGGCGTGGTCGCGGACGTCGCCGACCGGATCGCCGTGATGTACGCGGGCCGGATCGTCGAGTCGGCGCCGGTCCACGACATCTACAAGGCCCCCGCGCACCCGTACACCAAGGGCCTGTTGGAGTCGATCCCGCGCCTGGACCAGAAGGGCCAGGAGCTCTACGCCATCAAGGGCCTGCCGCCGAACCTGATGCACATCCCCCCGGGTTGCGCCTTCAACCCCCGCTGCCCGATGGCCCAGGACATCTGCCGGACCGACGTGCCGCCGCTCGCGGAGGTCGACGAGAACCGCAGGAGCGCCTGCTTCTTCTGGAGGGAGTGCCTCGATGACACAAGCAGCCACTGAGGCGACACCAGCAGCCACCACGGAGGCGCTTCTGGAGGTCAGCGGGCTGGTCAAGCACTACCCGCTGACCCAGGGCATCGTCTTCAGAAAACAGATCGGCGCCGTCAAGGCCGTCGACGGCGTCGACTTCCACCTCGACCGGGGCGAGACCCTCGGCATCGTCGGCGAGTCCGGCTGCGGCAAGTCGACGGTCGCCAAGATGCTGGTCAACCTGGAGAAGCCGACCGCCGGAGTGATCAAGTACAAGGGCGAGGACATCACGAAGATGTCCGGCAAGGCCCTCAAAGCCGTACGCCGCAACATCCAGATGGTCTTCCAGGACCCGTACACCTCGCTCAACCCGCGCATGACCGTCGGCGACATCATCGGGGAGCCGTACGAGATCCACCCCGAGGTCGCGCCCAAGGGCGACCGGCGGCAAAGGGTCCAGGACCTGCTCGACGTGGTCGGACTGAACCCCGAGTACATCAACCGCTATCCGCACCAGTTCTCCGGCGGACAGCGCCAACGCATCGGTATCGCACGGGGGTTGGCGCTGCGCCCCGAGATCATCGTCGCGGACGAGCCGGTGTCCGCGCTCGACGTCTCGGTCCAGGCGCAGGTGATCAACCTGCTCGACCGACTCCAGGACGAGTTCAACCTGTCGTACGTCTTCATCGCGCACGACCTCTCCATCGTGCGGCACATCTCCGACCGGGTCGGCGTGATGTACCTCGGGCGGATCGTGGAGACGGGCCGGGGCGCCGAGATCTACGACCACCCGACGCACCCCTACACACAGGCCCTGCTCTCCGCCGTCCCCGTCCCCGACCCCGAGGCCCGGGAACACCGCGAGCGGATCATCCTCACCGGGGACGTGCCCTCCCCGGCGAACATCCCGTCCGGGTGCCGCTTCCGTACCCGCTGCTGGAAGGCGCAGGAGCGCTGCGCGCTGGAGGTGCCGCTGCTCGCGGTGCCCGCGGAGTTCCGGCTCACCGAGGGTCCGGCCGCGCACGACTCGGCCTGTCACTTCGCGGAGGAGAAACAGGTGGTGCCGCCGGAGGACCCCACAGAGGGGGCGGCATAGCCGCACAAATGTGCACCAATCGCGTTTACACGCAGGCAACTTCACGGAAGCGGACCCGATATACGGACGCGTCAGTCTGAACAACGTACGGCCGTGCGGGTGCCGTAAGCGGGCCGGGACGCGCCATGTCGTCCCGGCCCGCTGCCGCATTTTGCGCCTAAACCGGCGCCGCTCTCGCGGACATGGTGCGCACCTCCTTGCGCCTAAACCGGCGCCGCTCTCGCGGACCGGGTGCTCGCCGTCGTGGTTCCTCAATTGATGGTTGTTGTGCTCTGTGGGATCTTTTCCGCTCAGGCCGGCTTGAGGGCGCGTCGTAGGAAGTCCACCTGGAGCAGCAAGAGGTTCTCCGCGACCTGTTCCTGTGGAGTCATGTGGGTGACGCCCGACAGGGGGAGTACCTCGTGCGGGCGGCCGGCGGACAGCAGGGCCGAGGACAGGCGGAGGGTGTGGGCGACCACCACGTTGTCGTCGGCGAGGCCGTGCACGATCATCATGGGGCGGGCCGGTTCCGCGGCGGCCACCAGGCCGTTGTCGTCGATCAGCGAGTTCGCGGCGTACACCTCGGGCCGGGTGTTCGGGTCGCCCAGGTAGCGCTCCGTGTAGTGCGTGTCGTACAGCCGCTGGTCGGTGACCGGGGCTCCCACGATGCCCGCGTGGAACACGTCCGGGCGGCGCAGCACGGCGAGCCCCGCCAGATATCCGCCGAACGACCAGCCCCTGATGGCGACCCGGGTGAGATCCAGCGGGAAGGTCTCGGCGAGCGACTGGAGCGCGTCGATCTGGTCCTGGAGCACGACTGCGGCCACATCGTCCTTGATCGCCTTCTCCCAGGCCGGCGAACGGCCGGGGGTGCCCCGCCCGTCCGCGACGACCACCGCGAAGCCCTGGTCCGCGAACCACTGCGAGGTGAGGTGCGCGTTGTGCGCGGCCAGCACCCGGGAGCCGTGCGGACCGCCGTAGGGGTCCATGAGGACGGGCAGGGGAGTGTCGCCGCGGTAGTCCGTAGGCATAAGCACGGCGCATGGGATTTTCCGTGCGCCCCCCTGTGTGAGGGTCACGCGTGGGGACAGACCGGGACTTTCGGCGTACGAGGTGATCGTCGCCGCTCGCTTTCCGTCGCGCAGTACCTGCACTCGGGCGCCCGGCCGGTCCAGTACCGCCGAGACGAGCACGGTCACGCCCCCGGCGCGCACCGCCGAGTGCACGCCTGGCTCCTGGGAGAGGCGCTCCAGGCCGAGCTCGTTGACCCGGTACACATGGACTTCGCCGGTCTCGGGCGCGGCCGCCGCCTCGCCCGCCGACGCCGAGATCAGCACCTCCTCGTCCGTCACGTCGAGCACTGCGCGCACGTGCAACTGCGGTCCTGTGAGGGGGCGTTCACCGAACGCGAGGACGCGCGCGCCACCCTCGTCGGCGATCCGGACGAGCTGCCCGGCGGGGCTCCAGCACGGCACGCCGGGGAAAAGATCAAGCCATTGTGGATCTTCGTCCGCGTGCACCATCCGGGTCACTCCGGTGTCCGGATCCACCGCCAGGAACAGCTGGCTCAACTGGTCCCGCGCCTGCACGAGAACCAGCGGTGCACCAGCCTCTGACCAGTGCACATGCGCCAGATACGGGTACCGCGCCCGGTCCCACACAACCTCCGTGCGCACCCCGTCGAGATCGATGACGTAGAGCCGTACGTCCGCGTTGGCGCTTCCAGCCGCCGGATACGCGACCTGTTGCGGATCGCGTTCGGGCTGTGCGGGATCGGAGATCCACCAGCGGCGTACAGGTGCGTCGTCGGCCCGCGCGACCAACAGCCGGTCCCCTTGCGGCGACCACCAGAAGCCGCGCGAACGCTGCATCTCCTCGGCCGCGATGAACTCAGCCAATCCATAGGAAACCGTCCCTGGTTCTGCCGAGGGCTCCGGCTCGGCGAGCGCCCGGTCGTTCTCGCCCTCGGCGCCGACAACTCGCAGGGCGCTCCCGGAGACGTACGCCACGAGCCGCCCGTCGGGTGAGGGGCGCGGGTCGATCACCGGTCCGGGGACGCGGAGTTCGCGTGCCGTGCCGGCCCGCAGCTCGGCCGTGAAAAGCCGCCCTGACAAGGCGAAAGAGGCCAACTCCACTGCCGTGTCGGTGGCGTAGCCGACGATCCCGCCACTGCCCTCGCGGCTGCGCTCGCGGCGCGCGCGTTCCGCCGTCGACAGGTGCTCCGTGACGCCCCCGAGCAGCGCCTGTGGATCGGCCGCGACGCGCTCCGTGCCGTCCGCCACGTCGAGCACCCACAGCAGATTCGCCCGGTCCGTACCGGAGCGGGAACGCAGGAACACCACGCGGGAACCGTCCGGGGCCACGGCGAAGGCGCGGGGCGCGCCGAGCGTGAACCGCTGGGTACGGGCGTGCTGTCGGGGGAAGGAGAGGGGCTCGGTCGTCATGCCCCGACCATATTGGCCATGCGCCCCCTTGTGCGGCCGTGCGCCGATCGATGCGCGCGTACGGATAGTTATGATCACTAGCGCTGTGTGGGTATGAACCCGCTGGCTGCTGTATGGATTTACCGACCCCTCATGTCCGACCCCCGTACCGGACCCGTGTCCCTGGGATCTTTGGAGGTGAACCGCCGTGGCACTCTCGATTTCGGCGGTGGTGCTGCTGGCGATCATCGTCTTCATCCTGGTGAAGAAGTCAGGACTGAAGGCGCCGCACGCCATCGTGTGTGTCCTGCTCGGGTTCTATCTCGCCTCCTCGACGGTCGCTCCCACGATCAGCGAGGTGACCACGAACATCGCGGGCATGATCGGCAGCATCAACTTCTGACCGCCCCCGTCCGACCGGCCAGGCTCTCCGACCGACCCCGACCCGCGCCCGCCGCAGCGGCGGGGCGGGCGCCTCGTAGGGTGGGTTCCATGACGGAACTGCCCGACCGGCGTCTGCTTCTGGTGCACGCGCACCCGGACGACGAGTCGATCAACAACGGCGCGACCATGGCCAGGTACGCGGCCGAGGGCGCCCAGGTGACGCTGGTGACCTGCACCCTCGGCGAAGAGGGTGAGGTCATCCCGCCGGGGCTCGCCCACCTCGCGCCGGACCGCGAGGGCGGGCTCGGCCCGTACCGGATCGGCGAGCTGGCCGCCGCCATGAAGGAACTCGGCGTCACCGACCACCGCTTCCTGGGCGGCCCCGGGCGCTATCGCGACTCCGGGATGATGGGCACCGAGCAGAACCGGCGCCCCGGCGCCTTCTGGTCCGTCGAAGTGGACGAAGCCGCCGGACACCTCGTCGAGGTGATCCGAGAGGCACGCCCCCAGGTGCTCGTCACCTACGACCCCGACGGGGGTTATGGGCACCCGGACCACATCCAGGCCCACCGCGTGGCCATGCGCGCCGCAGAGCTGGCCGCGCAGCCGTCCTTCCGCACCGATCTCGGTGAACCCTGGGAGATCGCCAAGATCTACTGGAACCGGGTCCCGCGTTCCGTGGCCGCGGCGGGGTTCGCGCGGCTTCGGGAAGCGCTGCCCGGACTGGCGTACGCGAAGTCGGCCGTCATCGACGACGTACCGGGTGTGGTCGACGACTCGGTGATCACCACCGAGATCGACGGAACCGCCCACGCCGCCGCCAAGGCCGCCGCGATGCGCGCGCACGCCACCCAGGTCGAAGTGGCCGAGCCCTGGTTCGTCCTGTCCAACGAACTCGCTCAGCCGCTGTTCATCACGGAGTACTACGAGTTGGTGGCGGGCGAGCGACCGAGGTCGCGGGAAACCGATCTGTTCGCGGGGATCGACCTGCACGAGCGAAAGGCGGGCGTGTGATGAGTACGACGGGACAGCGGGGGAGTGGGATCGCCCAGCCGCTGGCACTGCCCTCGGGCGGGCGCATCGCCGTCTACGTGGGACTTTTCGTCCTCGGCGCCGTCGTCGGGGCCGCCGGGGCGCTGGTGCAACCCGGCTGGTTCCCGGGCGGGTTGCTGCTCGCGATCGCCGGCGCGGCCGGGCTCTTCCTGGGCGGGGCACAGGGTGTCTGCACCAGAGCCGGGGCCGTCGTTCCCGCGGCCGGCTGGATGGTCGCCGTCATCCTGCTCACCGCCAGCCGCCCGGAAGGCGACTTCCTCTTCGGCGCGGGATTCGGCTCCTACCTTTTCCTGCTCGGTGGAATGGCTGTGGCTGTGATGTGCGCCACGCTTGGACAAGTACGGCAACCTGGCGGCTCCGCCGTCCGACTTGGCAAGTGACGTACCACTTCGCCGTATCCGGCAGGTGCGGGTCCCGTGGGGTTTTCCTTGGCGGGCGAGGTTTGCGGGCCGGACATGGCCAGTATGGTGGTGCGCGCCGCCGAGCTGCCCGAGATGAGGTCGAGTAAACGGGCGGCGGAGCCAACCGGGAGAACTTGCCTTGAGTCGTGAAACTGACAGTTCGTCCTCCGGGCCCAACGGGCGCGGTGGAGCCGCGTACCCGTCGGGGACGCCGCCGTACGGGACCCCACAGGCCACCGACAGCGGTGCTGACGCGGCCCGTTCGGCTGCCGGCACCCCTCCGGAGGAGCGCAAGACCGAGACCACGCTGACGACGCGGATCCGGATCAACATCCCTGGATCGCGGCCCATCCCGCCCGTCGTGGTGCGTACACCGGTCGCCGACGCGTCCGCCGACGGTGCCGACAGCCCGGCCGGTGGCGCGGAGCCACCGCGTGCCCTGACCTCCGGCGGCGGAGCGGCCACCTACATGGACGCTCCGGGGGGCGCCGCTCCGGCTCCCGCGGCTGCCGCCGCCGAAGAGAAGGCGAGCGACTGGTTCGCGCCGCGCAAGTCCGGTGCGCCCAAGGGCGGCCCGGGCGGCGGGTCCACCAACGGGGCAGGTCTGCCCGGTGGTTCGGGTCCCGGGGGCGGCGCCGGTCCTGCCGGGCCGCAGGGTTCGGGCGGCCAGGGTGCCGGTGGCGGCCGTCACAGTGCTCCCGGCGGTGCGCGTCCCGCCGGCGCGAACGGCGCCGGTCCGCAGGGCGCCCCCGGTGGCGCCCGGCCCGGCGGAGCGAACGCGCCCCGTCCCGGCGGTACGAACGGTGCCGGGCTGCCCGGTGCCACCGGCGCCGGACCTGTGGCACCCGGCCACGGTGGCGGCACCGGTTCCTTCGACGTCTCCGGAGCGCTCGGCAACACCGCCTCCTTCCCGGCGATCGGATCCGGCGCCGGTGAACAGCGGCGCGACGACCTCCCGTACTTCTCGGAGTTCCCCGACGACGGCCGACGCGGTCTTGGCCCCGGCCCCTCGGGGCCGACCGGTGGTCCGGTCACCGGGGACGGTCCGCTGGTTCCCCCGATGGGCCCGGGCGTGGCGCCGGGCAGTCTGGCCGCGGGGCCTGGTGGGCCGGGGATGAGGCCGGGTGGGCCCGGCGCGGGCTCGGGGTACCCCCGTGGAGGTCCCGGAGGTCCCGGAGGTCAGGCAGGGCCCCAGGCGGGCCCTGGAGGCCAGGCAGGTCCGGGAGCCTCGGGCTATCCCGGCAGCGGCCCGGAATACAACTTCGCGAGCGGTCTCAGCGACGACACCGCGATCCTCACGCCGCAGAAGCCGGCCCCCGAACCGGGCCTCGGCGGCTACGGCGGCGCCGGGGAGAACGTCTCCGGGCACACCCTGACCAGCGGCATCCCCTTCGTACCCGCCACCCAGAACTCCCCGTTCGGGCCCGGCGCGCACCCCGACGGACCGCTGCCGCACACCCCGCCGAAGCTGCCCGAGCCGGTCCAGGAGCCCGCGCCCACGGGCAAGCGGACCAAGAAGAAGGGCCGCAGCAAGCTGGTGCTCCTCGGCGTCGGCGTGTTCGTCATAGGCGGTGGTGCCTACGGCGCCGGGCTGCTGATGAACCACTCGGACGTACCCAAGGGCACCACCGTGCTGGGCGTCGACATCGGCGGCGGCACCCGGGACGACGCCGTCAAGAAGCTCGACGACGCCTTCGGCGACCATACGAACAAGGCGCTCAGCCTGTCGGTCGACGGCGAGACGGTCTCGCTCAAGCCGGACCAGGCCGGCCTCCAGCTCGACACCCAGGCGACGGTCCGCGCCGCCGCGGGCAGCGACTACAACCCCGTCTCGGTGATCGGCTCCCTGTTCGGCCAGGAGCGTGTCGTCGAGCCCGCGATGCCCGTCGACGAGGAGAAGCTCAAGGCCGCCCTCCAGAGCACCGCGGGCGGCTCCGGTTCGGCGAGCGACGGCACGGTCAAGTTCGAGTCCGGCAAGGCCGTCGCCGTGTACGGCAAGGCGGGCAAGGGCATCGACGTCGCGTCCTCCACGCAGGCCGTCGAGGACGCCTACCGCACGCAGGTGGAGACCGGCACGGCCCCGCCCGTTCAGGTCGCCACGTCCACCCAGCAGCCGACGGTCAGCGACGCCGAGGTCGACCGGATGATGAAGGAGTTCGCGGAGCCGGCGATGTCGGCCATCGTGACCGTGCAGACGGACGCGGCGCACTCGATCCAGATGAGTCCGCAGAACTCGCTGTGGAAGTTCCTCGGGGTGGCGGCCGTCGACGGCAAGCTGGTCGACAAGCCGAACCTGACCGCTCTGGAGGAGCTCTACGGTCAGACCTTCGACGGTGTGCTCATCACCCGGGCCAACGGCGAGAAGACGGCGGTGACACCGCAGGACGTCTACGGCGCCCTGCGCCAGGCACTGCTGAGCACGACCGACCGGGTCGCGGTCATCGAGACCAACCCCAGCTAGGTCCTGTCGTCACATTCCCGTCGTCGCCCGGAGGGCGGCCTCGCGGCGTCAGGGCCCAGCGGTCGCCTCCGAGAGGGCGCCCGGCCATGAACTCCCATGGCCGGGCGCCCTCTTGTCGTCCGCCAGGATCCGATCCCGAACGCCTGTGCCGGGCCGTATGACATCTGTCATCCCGGATGCGCGACAGGCGGCACTGCCGGTGGTGCCCCTCGCGCCGCCACGATGGATCACATGACAACGACTGCGACGGCCACCACCTCGGTGGTCGGGTTCGAATCGGTGACCAAGAGCTACGGCGGAGTCCGGGCCGTGGACGGACTGACGCTCGACCTGCACCCGGGCGAGACCGTCGCCCTCCTCGGCCCCAACGGCGCGGGCAAGTCGACCACCCTCGACCTGCTGCTCGGCCTCAAGCGGCCCGACAGCGGTGTGGTCCGGGTGTTCGGGGCGGGCCCGCGCGAGGCCATCGTCGCCGGCCGGGTCGGAGCGATGCTTCAGAGCGGCGGACTGATGGACGAGGTCACCGTCGGAGAACTGGTGAGGCTCGCCTGCGATCTGCACCCGAAGCCGTTCCGGGCCACCGACGTACTGGCCCGCGCGGGCATCTCACAGCTCGCCGACCGCAAGGTCAACAAGCTCTCCGGCGGCCAGGAACAGCGTGTGCGCTTCGCCCTCGCCACCGCCGGCGACAGCGACCTGATCGTGCTCGACGAGCCCACCACCGGCATGGACGTCTCCGCCCGCCAGGCCTTCTGGGCCACCATGCGCGAGCAGGCCGACCAGGGCCGTACGGTCCTCTTCGCCACGCACTACCTGGAGGAGGCCGACGCGATCGCCGACCGGGTGCTCGTCCTGCACCGGGGCCACCTGCTGGCCGACGGCACCGCCGCCGAGATCAAGGCGAAGGCGGGCGCGCGGCGGATCGCCTTCGACCTGAAGACCTCCACGGGTGAGGCCGGTGAGGTCGGTGAGGCCGGCGGGGTCGACGAGGCCGCGCTGCGGGCGCTGCCCTTCCTCACCACCATCGACATCTCCGGCCACACGGTCCGCATCCAGTCGACCGACGCCGACGCGACCGTCCACGCGCTGTACGGCCTCGGCGTCTACCCCCGCAACCTCGAAGTCGCCGGGCTCGGTCTCGAGCAGGCCTTCGTCGCCATCACCGCCGCCGAGGAGGCGAAGCAGAAGTGAACAGCCTCATCAAGCTGGAGATCACCCGCGCCCTGCGCAACCGCAAGTTCCTGTTCTTCTCGGTGATCTACCCCTCGGCCCTGTTCCTGCTGATCGCGGGCAGCGCCGACAGTACGACCGAAGTGGACGGCACCGGGCTCACCCTGCCGACCTTCTACATGGTCTCCATGGCCTCCTTCGGCGCCCTGACCGCCGTCCTGATGGGCAACAGCGAGCGCATCGCCAAGGAGCGGGAGAGCGGCTGGGTACGGCAGTTGCGGCTCACCACACTGCCGGGCCGCGGTTATGTACTCGCCAAGACCGCGAGCGCCGCCGTCATCAGCCTGCCCTCGATCGTGATCGTCTTCGTCGTCGCGGCGGCCGTGAAGGACGTACGCCTCGACGCCTGGCAGTGGGTGGTCCTCACCTTCGCCATCTGGGCCGGCAGCCTGGTCTTCGCCGCGCTCGGTGTCGCCATCGGCTACCTCGCCAGCGGGGACGCGGTCCGCCCGATCACGATGATCGTCTACTTCGGCCTGTCGATGCTCGGCGGCCTGTGGCTGCCCAGTACGACCTTCCCCGACTGGCTCCAGGACATCGCGAAGTGGCTGCCCACGCACGCGTACGCTGCTCTGGGGCAGTCCATCGAACTGGGCAACGCCCCGCACGTGACTGACCTCGCCATCCTCGCCGTCTCCTTCGTCCTGTTCGCGGGAGGCGCGGCCTGGCTGTACCGGAAGGACACGCTGAAGGCGTGAGCGGCGTCGGCATCGGGCAGCGCCCGCAGAACCGCAGGCAGAAGATGGTCAAGTCGCTGTGGACCGGCATCTGGCTCGTCTACCTGAGCGCGCCCGTCAGCGACCTGCTGAACGGCGGGCACAGCACCGGCGTCCGGATCCTCGGCTGGATCGGCCTGGTCGCCTTCGTCTGCTGGTACATGATCCTGGTCTTCCGTACCGGCCGCGGCGAGACCAACGCCCTGGTGCTCGGCTCCCTCGGAGTCCTCGCCGCCCAGTCGGCGGTCCTGTCCCTCACCCTGGGCCGGGAGTGGCTCGTCCTCTTCGTGTACGTCGCGATCGCGTCCGGCGCCGCGCTGCCGCTGCGTTGGGCGCGCTGGAGCATCCCGGGCAGCGCCGCCCTGCTGACAGCGACCGCCCTGGCCGTCCCGGACGGCACGGCATATCTGGGCGCGCTCCTCATCCCGGCGGTCCTCGGCGGGTTCGCGATGACCGGCGTACGTGAACTCGTGCGCACGGCCATCGCGCTGCGCGAGGCCCGCGCCACCGTCGCCCAGCTCGCCGCGAACGAGGAACGGCTGCGGCTCGCCCGTGACCTGCACGACCTGCTCGGGCACTCGCTGTCGCTGATCACGCTCAAGAGCGAGCTGGCCGGGCGCATGCTCCCCGACCACCCCGACAAGGCGGCCCAGCAGGTCGCCGACATCGAGAACGTCAGCCGCCAGGCCCTCGTCGACGTACGCGAGGCGGTCAGCGGCTACCGGCGGCCCCGGCTGGCGGGTGAACTCGCGGGCATGAGCGTCGCGTTGACGGCGGCGGGCGTGATCGCGGACCTGCCGGCCGAGCCGGACCTCACCGGGGTCCCCGAGGAGAGCGAGTCCGCGCTGGCCTGGGCGCTGCGTGAGGCGGTCACCAATGTCGTACGGCACAGCGGGGCCCGGCGTTGCGTGGTGGGGCTCGTGCGCCGTCAGACGCTGGACGGGCCGGTGCTCGAACTGTCCGTGGAGGACGACGGGGCCGGGCGCTCGGGCGGCTCCGTCGACGGGCCCGGCAACGGTCTCACCGGGCTGTCCGAACGTCTGGAGAAGGCGGGCGGGACGTTGGAGGCCGGGCGGGCACGGAAGGGGTTCCGGCTGGTCGCGCGGGTGCCTACGGGCGATACGGGCGACGCGGCCGACCAGCTCGACGGACCCGTAGGATCCGGGGCATGAGCCGCACGATCAAGGTCCTGCTCGCCGAGGACCAGTCGATGGTCCGCGAGGCACTCGCCGCCCTGCTGGGACTTGAGCCGGACATCGAGGTCGTCGCCCAAGTGGCGCGCGGGGACGAGGTGTTGGCGGCGGCGCGAGAGCACGACGTGGACGTGGTGCTGCTCGACATCGAGATGCCGGGCAAGACGGGCATCGAGGCGGCGGCCGAGGTCCACCGGGCTCTTCCCGGCCTCAAACTGGTCATCCTCACGACCTTCGGCCGCCCCGGCTATCTGCGCAGCGCCATGGAGGCCGGCGCCGACGCCTTCCTGGTCAAGGACGCCCCGGCCGCCCAACTCGCCGAAGCGGTACGGAAGGTACTCGTCGGCGAGCGCGTCATCGACCCCACCCTGGCCGCCGCCGCCCTCGCCGAGGGCGCCAACCCACTGACCGACCGCGAACGCGAGGTCCTGCGCGCGGCGGCCGACGGCTCCACCAACGCCGAACTGGCCCTCACCCTCCACCTCTCCCAGGGCACCGTCCGCAACTACCTCTCCACGGCGATCCAGAAACTGGCGGTGCGGAACAGGGCGGAGGCGGTACGGATCGCGAGGGAGAAGGGCTGGCTGTAGTGCCCCACAGGGGCGCGGGGAACTACGTGACCAGCCACGATGCAGGCCGCCGTCGCGCGACACGGCGGATCCCGCTACGGCGACCGGGCGACCTCAGTTGAGCATGGAACGCGCGGCGTGCGCCTGCTGCCGCACACGGTCCCCGGCCGCTTCATCCACCGCGGCCACCACATCCGCATAAGCGTCGAGCTCAACCGCCCCACCGAGGAAGTCCCCACGCTGGACAAGAAGTTGAGCCCGCTCGTACCGCAACCGAGCGGGATGCGACGGCAGCGCCAAGGACAACTCGACGGCCCACAGGGCCACATCGGACCGCTCGGGCCGAGCGGCAGCCCACGCACGGATGTTGTTCAGGATCCGCAGAACGACATCGAGCGGGTCGGCGGGAGAGAGCATCGCCGCGTCGAGCGGCGCCCCCGTCGCCCCCGCGACGAGCAGCTCCGCGTCGGAGCCGGTGAGCACGCGGCCGCCGTCGAAGGGGTCGGCGAGGATCTGCTGCTCCGGGGGCCCGAAGCCGACGACGAAATGCCCGGGCAGGGCGACGCCGTACACGGGCGCACCGGCCCGCCGTGCGACCTCCATCCACACCACGGAGAGCAGGATGGGCAGCCCGCGCCGTCGCCGCAGCACCTCGTGGAGCAGCGAGGAACCGAGCCGCTGGTAGTCCCCGAGCGAACCCCGGAACTCGCAGCGCCCGCCGAGGAGTTCACCGAGCGCGGCCGCCCAGGACCGAGGCCCGCCGGGCCGGAACGGCAACAGCCCCGCCAGCCGGTCCAGCTCGATCTGCGCCGCGTCCATGCCGGCCTGGTCGAGGCCGCCGTCCGCCGCGGCCCCCACCAGCAGGCACAGCACCGCCAGATCGGGCCGCTCGGCCCGTGCCTCCTCACCGAACCGCCGCCGCACCTCGGCGGCCCGCTCCGGCTCCGGGGGATGAGGCGAACGCATAGCAGCTTCGTGCCCGTTCACGACGATCGATACCGGTCGCTGCCGGGAATCTGCGGCGTTTGCCGGGACCGATCACCGCCGGACGCTTGTGGCGTCTGTGGCATCTGTGGTGTCTGTGGCTCTCGGTAGTGGTGATACGCGTGATGTGCCCCGAACCCCATCCCGCCGTACAGCGCACGCGCCCCCGCGTTGTCGGCCTCCACCTGGAGCCAGGCCGCCGAGGCACCCTCGTCCAGGGCACGGCGGGCCAGCGCGGCCATCACAGTCGTGGCGAGCCCCTGCCGCCGGTACGCCGGGTCGACCTCGACGGCGGCGAAACCGGCCCACCGCCCGTCCACCACGCACCGCCCGATCGCGGCCGGAGCGGCCCCCGCCGCGCCCGGCACCGTCGCGAACCACGCCGAGGGCCCGCTCCCCAGCACCGCCAGGGCCACCTCGCTCAGCCCCTTGCGCTGGTAGCGGTCCAGCCAGGCCGCGTCCGCCTCGCGGGAGACCACGACAGCGGGAGCCTCCCGGTCCCCGACCGGCGCGAGCGCCCCGACCCACAGCTCGGCCGTCACCTCACGTGCCCACCCGCGTGCCTCCAGCTCGGCGCACAGCAGCTCCTGCGTGCCCTCGGCCCCGGTGGCGGTCTGGACGTACGCGGGCAGGCCACGGGCGGCGTACCAGCCCCGTACGTACGTCAGAGCCTCGTCCAGTGGCAGCCCGGCCTCGCCGAGCGGCAGCACGGAGTTGGCGCGCCGGGTGAACCCGGAGGCCGCCCGCAGCTCCCACGCACCGAGCCGCTCACTCTCCACCGGCCGCCAGGCCCGTGCGGAGACCCGCGCCAGTTCCTCGTACGACGCCGCCGGCCCGCGCCGCCGCGCCGGAGCGGACGGCACGACCTTCCCCGCGACCAGCGAGGATTCCGAAATACGGACGCGTTCGCCGGTCCGCCGTGTGATCGTCAACACACTGTCGTCCCATGATGTGAGAACACCCACCGTGTCAGTGAATTTCTCCCCGTCGGCGGCACCCGTGTATCGCCGTCGGACCGAGACGCGTTTGCCCACGTCAGCAGCGGTGATGCGGACCTCAAGGCGACCGGACGCAGAGATTTCCACAGGTCAGTTCACCCCTCCTGTTCGGATCAGGACCAAGAACGGAGATACTAGGTGTGGGCATCGACGACGCCGCGCTTCCGCGCGCCAGGCGGCGGAGCCTATGGAGGCCCGCCAGCGCCCTATCGAGGAGGAACGACAGCGTGACCTACGTCATCGCGCAGCCTTGTGTCGACGTCAAGGACAAGGCGTGCATCGAGGAGTGCCCGGTCGACTGCATCTACGAGGGCTCCCGGTCCTTGTACATCCACCCGGACGAATGCGTCGACTGTGGAGCCTGTGAGCCGGTGTGCCCGGTCGAGGCGATCTTCTACGAGGACGACACTCCCGAGGAGTGGAAGGACTATTACAAGGCGAACGTCGAGTTCTTCGACGAGCTCGGCTCGCCCGGCGGCGCCAGCAAGCTCGGCCTGATCGAGCGCGACCACCCCTTCGTCGCAGCGCTCCCGCCGCAGAACCAGTAAGCGGCCCGCACCCACGCGCCGCCTCGGTCCCGTACGGCCTGATCGCCTTGATCGCCGTACGGGACCGAGGCGTTTGCCGTACCGGTGAGCACAGCGACTGCACGTGAGTGCAGCGAGTACCAGCGATACGTATGGGCCCCAGGCCGCCGTACGTTCGAGAAAGTGAGCCCATCCCGTGTCCGCAGTCACCGACCGGCTTCCCGCCTTCCCCTGGGACAAGCTTGAGCCCTACAAGGCGACGGCCGCCGCCCACCCGGGCGGCATCGTCGACCTGTCCGTCGGCACCCCTGTCGACCCGGTGCCCGAGCTGATCCAGAAAGCTCTGGTGGCGGCCGCGGACTCGCCGGGCTATCCCACGGTGTGGGGCACCCCCGAGCTGCGCGACGCGCTCACGGGCTGGGTGGAACGACGGCTCGGCGCACGGGACGTCACCCACCACCACGTACTCCCGATCGTCGGCTCCAAGGAACTGGTCGCCTGGCTCCCGACCCAGCTCGGCCTGGGCCCCGGGGACAAGGTCGCCTACCCGCGCCTGGCGTACCCGACATACGAGGTCGGCGCCCGCCTGGCCCAGGCGGACCACGTGGCGTACGACGACCCGACGGACCTGGACCCGACGGGCCTGAAGCTCCTCTGGCTGAACTCCCCGTCGAACCCGACGGGCCGCGTCCTGTCCCGGGCCGAGCTCACCCGGATCGTCGCCTGGGCCCGGGAGCACGGCATCCTCGTCTTCTCCGACGAGTGCTACATCGAACTGGGCTGGGAGGCCGACCCGGTCTCGGTCCTCCACCCGGACGTGTGCGGCGGCTCGTACGAGGGGATCGTCTCGGTCCACTCGCTCTCGAAGCGGTCGAACCTGGCCGGCTACCGCGCCGCGTTCCTCGCCGGCGACCCGGCCGTCCTCGGCGACCTCCTCCAGATCCGCAAGCACGGCGGCCTGATGACCTCCGCGCCGACCCAGGCCGCGGTGGTCGCCGCCCTGTCCGACGACGCCCACGTCCGCGAACAGCGCGAGCGCTACGCCGCCCGCCGCACCGCCCTGCGCGACGCCCTGCTGCGGCACGGCTTCCGCATCGAACAGAGCGAGGCCAGCCTCTATCTCTGGGCCACCCGGGACGAGTCCTGCTGGACCACCGTCGCCCACCTCGCCGACCTCGGCATCCTCGTCGCCCCGGGCGACTTCTACGGCCCAGCGGGCGAGAACTTCGTACGCGTGGCTCTCACGGCGACGGACGAGAGAGTGACGGCAGCGGTGGACCGCCTGGCGGGATAACCCGCTGCCGACTGCCGACTGCCGTTGCTGTCGGCGCGGCTACCGCTTTTGCTACCGCTGTGGGCAATCGTCCCGCAGGGCGGGACGGGTGGGCACGGCCGACAGCGCCGGGTGCCGTGTGAGCAGGGCCCAGCTCCCGCAGGGGCACAGCGAAACGGGGGTCCAGGGAAACAGCTTCCCTGGACCCCCGTAGCCGTACAGCCTCGGCGCCTAGCCGAGCGGCAGCCCCTTCAGCGGCAGCTGCTCCGTGGGCAGTCCGCCCTTGGTGACGGCGTCGGTCGGCAGCCCCTTGGTAACCGCGTCCGTCGGAAGGCCGGCTCCCGCCGCCTTGGCGGTGTCACCGACCAGGCCTCCGGCCTGCCCCGCGGTGTCACCGGCCACCTGCTGCGCGGCCGGCGTCGCCGTCTTGGCGACCTTCCCGCTGGTCTTGCCCGCGGCCGGCACTGTCTTCTTGACCGCGTCGCCGCCGGACTTGCCGGCGAGCCCGGTCACGTTCTGAGCCGCACCGTCGACCGTGTTGCCGACGCTCGCCCCGTCCAGGGCGGTCAGCCCGCCGAGGTTGGGGGTGGTCGGCAGTTCGGGCGCCGCGCTGGCGGAGCCGGCCGCACCGACCCCGGCAGCCGCTCCCGCTGCGACGAGCAGCGCGGCACGGGCGATCCGGCGGGTCAGGGGGAGGGACATGATGCTCCTTAGACGGAAGAGAACGGTGAAATATCCATCCAGGCCCGGCAGTTGACCAACAAGTTGTCGGCCTACCGTCGACCGACCGAAGGTGATCGTTCCGGACTCGGACGCAGTGACTACCGCTCGAAGCCCGCGAAGGTTGCGGTGATCCAACGTAAAGAGTTGGTAATGCGTCGCATAATCATCTGCGGACAAAGGTGGGTAAAAAGCACCCGGTCAGAAAGTCTGCCGAATCCTTACGCCCCTTTGTTTTCAAGGGATTCGGCGGAAACGGCAGCGACCGCGCGAAAACCCGCATCCATCGCCGTCGGCACTCGCCCCGGGTCCCCCCAACGGGTGAGGACCCGTACTACTGCCCGGTGACGATTCGGACCTCGGCGGTGGACGTCTCCGCGGCCGGGCCCCCGTTCGCGTCGGACGTACTCCACCTGCTGTCGGTGCTGCCGGCCGTCCACTCCCGCCCCGCGTACGAGACGCGGTCGATGTGCAGTACCGAGGAGTTGGCCACGGCCCAGTGCGCCAGCTCCCAGCCACGCTGCCCGACGGTGGCCGTGGTGGTGCTCCCGGAGGCTTCCGCGGACACGGGCAGGGTCACGGTCCGGCTCGCGGTGGTCGTCGAGGGGGAGGCCGAGGGGGAGGTCGGGGCCGAGGTCTCCGTGGCGCTCACATCCGCCCCCGCCTCCTGGAGCACATCACGCCCGAAGTCCCGTACGAGCGCGGACCGTACCGCGTCCGGGCCGCCCGCCGGGGTCGACCCGGCGGGGCCCTGGCAGGTGAGGGTGGCCGCCGAGCGGCCGGTCAGAGCCGCGGCCAGCAGTGTGGCGTCCGGCTCGTGCTTCGCGTACGCGTCAGGAAAGGCGCTGCGCTGCACGCGCTGCGCGGCAACCGTGAGCGGGAGCTGCGCATAGTCGTCGACCTTGGCCAGGTGCTCGTAGAAGATGTCCGCCGCGTACGTCGGATCCATGATCTCCGCCGTCGTGCCCCAGCCCTGCGAGGGCCGCTGCTGGAAGAGGCCGAGCGAGTCCCGGTCGCCGTGCTTGATGTTGCGCAGGCCCGACTCCTGGAGCGCGGTGGCCAGGGCGATGGTCACGGCTCGCTCGGGCATGTCACGGTTGGTGCCGACCGCCGAGATCGTCGCCGCGTTCACCGCCTGCTCCGGCGTGAACTCGTACGACTCGCCGTCGTTCCTGCCCGAGACGACCGTGCAACGGGGAACGCCCGGCCCTCCGGTGAGGTACTGCACCGTGAGATAGGCGGCGAGCGCGAGCAGGACCACGACGGCCCCTCCGAAACGGAGGAGGCGGCCGCGCCGGACGGGGGTGGGGGACGGCTCTGACACGTCGTACAAGGTACTGGAGGTCCATGTTGGAGATGTGTGGGGCTGTGGATAACCGGTTCGAGCCGATGGAGCCGTGAGCGCTAGGGTCGGCCGCATGGCCGATACCCCCCTTGACCTCACGCTGGACGCTGCCGAGTTGACCGCGCGGCTCGTCGACCTCCCCTCGGAGAGCGGCAGCGAGAAGCCCCTCGCGGACGCCGTCGAGACCGCGTTGCGTGCCCTGCCGCACCTGACGGTCGACCGGTACGGCAACAACGTCGTCGCGCGGACGAACCTGGGCCGCGCCGAGCGCGTCGTCCTGGCCGGCCACATCGACACGGTCCCCATCGCGGACAACGTCCCGTCCCGCCTCGACGAGGACGGCGTGCTCTGGGGCTGTGGCACCTGCGACATGAAGTCGGGGGTGGCGGTCCAGCTGCGCATCGCGGCCACGGTGCCCGCCCCCAACCGCGACCTCACTTTCGTCTTCTACGACAACGAAGAGGTCGCCGCACACCTGAACGGTCTGAAGCATGTGTCCGAAGCCCACCCCGACTGGCTGAAGGGCGACTTCGCGATCCTCCTGGAGCCGACGGACGGCCAGGTGGAGGGCGGCTGCCAGGGCACGCTCAGGGTGTTCCTGAAGTTCAAGGGGGAGCGGGCGCACTCCGCGCGCGCGTGGATGGGCTCCAACGCGATCCACGCGGCGGCCCCCGCCCTGGCCAAGCTGGCCGCGTACGAGCCGCGCACGCCTGTCGTGGACGGCCTGCGCTTCCACGAGGGCCTCAACGCCGTGCGCGTCGAAGGCGGCGTCGCCACGAACGTCATCCCCGACGCCTGCACCCTGGTCGTCAACTTCCGCTACGCGCCCGACCGCAGCGAGGCCGAGGCGGAGGCGTTCGTCCGCGACTACTTCGCGGACTGCGGCGTGGACGAGTTCATCGTCGACGACCACACCGGCGGAGCCCGCCCGGGCCT
This sequence comes from Streptomyces sp. NPDC087263, assembly GCF_044744645.1. Lineage (NCBI taxonomy): Bacteria > Bacillati > Actinomycetota > Actinomycetes > Kitasatosporales > Streptomycetaceae > Streptomyces > Streptomyces sp. NPDC087263. Next base: position 708,134 of record NZ_JBIUYT010000002.1, on the reverse strand, counting down.
CACCCACCCGGCAGCGGCGGCCTTCATGGCGGCCGTCGGCGGTGAGGCCCGCCCCAAGTTCGGCTGGACCGACGTCGCCCGCTTCAGCGCGCTCGGGGTGCCGGCGGTGAACTACGGGCCCGGCGCCCAGCTGCTGGCCCACAAGGTGGATGAGCGGGTCAAGGCATCCGCGATCCCGGAGGCCGAGGAGCGGCTGCGCGCCTGGCTGACGGCCTGAGAGGCGGCCGAGACGCGAGCTGAGCCCTGCCGGTGTCCGGCGGACATGCTCGCGTCCCCCCTCCGTAACCCGCGTAGATCTACGCTGGGGTGGAACTACCGCAAGCGGAGGGAGCGCACATGGCTACTGGCAACCCCGAGGGCAAGAAGCGGCCACCGGAGGAGCAGCGGCTGGGACCGGTGCTGCGGAGGCGGGATCAGGTGCAGGCGAGCACCACGGACCAGCGCCTGCTGGACGCGGGCGGGCCCTCCGACTGGGTGCACACGGACCCCTGGCGGGTGCTCCGCATCCAGTCGGAGTTCATCGAGGGCTTCGGCACACTGGCCGAACTCCCGCCCGCGATCAGCGTGTTCGGATCCGCCCGTACGAAGGCGGACTCGCCCGAGTACGCGGCGGGCGTGGCGCTCGGCCGCGGTCTCGTCGAGGCCGGTTTCGCCGTGATCACCGGCGGTGGCCCGGGCGCCATGGAAGCCGCCAACAAGGGCGCCTGCGAGGCCAAGGGCATCTCCGTCGGCCTCGGCATCGAGCTGCCCTTCGAGCAGGGCCTCAACCAGTACGTCGACATCGGCCTCAACTTCCGGTACTTCTTCGTCCGCAAGATGATGTTCGTCAAGTACGCGCAGGGCTTCGTGGTCCTGCCCGGCGGACTCGGCACCCTGGACGAACTCTTCGAGGCGCTGACCCTGGTGCAGACCCAGAAGGTCACCCGCTTCCCCATCGTCCTCTTCGGCACGGAGTACTGGGGCGGCCTGGTCGACTGGCTCAAGAACACCCTCATCGCCCAGGGCAAGGCCTCGGAGAAGGACCTGCTTCTCTTCCACCTGACGGACGACGTGGACGAGGCGGTGTCGCTGGTGTCGAAGGAAGCGGGACGGTAGCAGTTTTCGGCCCGTCCGGCGTTTGAGGACGAGCGCGTTCAGCGCGATTGCGGGGGTCTGGGGGCGGTAGCCCCCAGATACGGGACGGGTAGGGGCGGAGGGGGCGAACAAACCCCTACGCCAGCCCCCGCCGCGCCACAGCCGGCGCCCGACGCCCCGCGATCGACGCCACCATGTCCAGCACCTGCCGGGTCTCCGCGACCTCGTGGACGCGGTACACCTGCGCCCCCAGCCACGCCGAGACGGCGGTGGTCGCCAGCGTCCCCACCACCCGCTCCTTCACCGGCTTGTCCAAGGTCTCGCCCACGAAGTCCTTGTTGGAGAGGGAGACGAGAACAGGCCACCCGGTGGACACCATCTCGCCGAGCCGCCGCGTCGCCTCCAGACTGTGCCGCGTGTTCTTCCCGAAGTCGTGCCCAGGATCGATCAGCACGGACTCCCGGGCCACGCCCAGCGACACCGCCCGCTCGGCAAGACCCAGGGTCACCCGGAGAATGTCGGCCATGACGTCGTCGTACGCGATCCGATGCGGACGCGTACGCGGCTCGGCGCCCCCGGCGTGGGTGCACACCAGCCCCACCCCGTACCGCGCGGCCACCTCGGCCAGCCGCGGATCCACCCCGCCCCACGCGTCGTTGAGCAGATCCGCCCCGACCTCGCAGACCGCCTCGGCGACCTCGTGCCGCCAGGTGTCGACGCTGATGATCACATCGGGGAAACGCCGCCGGACCTCGGCGACGAACCCGACCGTGCGACGCGCCTCCTCCTCGGCGGTCACCTCTTCCCCCGGCCCCGCCTTGACCCCGCCGATGTCGATGATGGCAGCGCCCTCGGACACCGCCTGTTCCACCCGGGCGAGCGCGGGCTCGTCGCGGAACGTGGACCCCTGGTCGTAGAAGGAGTCCGGGGTCCGGTTGACGATGGCCATGATCACCGGCTCGTGCGGGTCGAATTCGTGCCTGCCCAGCCTGAGCATCCCCTGTGACCTCTCCCAGTTGGTCCCGCTGATAAGCCGCCTGTGACCTTAACTGTCAGACTCGCATGGCACGATCGGACCCGACACTGTCAGCATCAGCACCAACCGCTTCAGCACAGTCCGCTGCAGCGCTATCCACGCCGGCGCGCCCCGCGTCGGCACCAGAGCGTGGGGACCTCAGCGATGTTCATGTTCTTGTTCCTGGTCGTCGCGCTCGCCGTCGTGGTCGCCGCGGTGACGGTGGCCGTGGTGGGCGGCGGCGAGAGCGCACCCCTCCCCGAGGCCGGGCCCGAGCGGCTGGTGGACCCGTTTCCGCCGGACCGTCCCGTGAACCGGGAGGATGTCGAGATCCTGCGCTTCCCCGTCGCCGTACGCGGTTACCGCATGGCGGACGTCGATGACGCCCTCGGCCGCCTCGGCGCCGAGATCGGCGAGCGGGACGCCCGGATCGCCGACCTGGAGGCGGCACTCGACGGCGCCAGGTCCGCTTCGGTCACCTCCACCTCGCTGCGGAAGCCCGTCGAGGAGGATCACCAGTGACCGACGCACTCGCGGGCGCTGACGGCGCGCTGCGCTGCCCCTGGGCGCTGTCGACCGAGGACTACGTGGCGTACCACGACGAGGAGTGGGGCCGCCCGGTCCACGGCGACGGCGCGCTGTACGAGCGGCTGTGCCTGGAGGCATTCCAGTCGGGCCTGTCCTGGATCACGATCCTGCGGCGCCGCGAGGGGTTCCGTGCCGCCTTCGCCGGCTTCGAGGTGGCCAAGGTGGCGACCTTCACCGACGCGGACAAGGAGCGCCTGCTCGCCGACCCCGGCATCATCCGCAACCGCGCCAAGATCGAGGCGACGGTCGCCAACGCGCGCGTGCTGAGCGACTGGGCACCGGGTGAGCTGGACGAGCTGATCTGGTCCTTCGCCCCCGCCCCGGCCGGCCGCCCGGCCCCGAAGAGGCTCGGCGACGTCCCGGCCGTCACCGACGAGTCGATCGCCCTCTCCAAGGCCCTCAAGAAGCGCGGCATCCGCTTCGTCGGCCCGACGACGGCGTACGCCCTGATGCAGGCATGCGGCCTGGTCAACGACCACTTGGTCGATTGCGTGTCCAGGAGTGCCCAGTAGGGCCGCAGAGAACTGCGCGACCGGCCACACCCGGCCCGCAGTTCCCCGCGAACCGTCACCGCCCCAGGTACTTCGGCTTCTCCTTGTTCACGAACGCCTGCACAGCGATCATGTGGTCCTCCGACTCGCCCGCCCAGGTCTGGAGCTCGTCCTCCTTCTCCAGGGACTCGTCCAGCGAGTGGGACAGGGCGTAGGCGAGGGACTCCTTCAGCGCGGCGTACGCGAGGGTCGGCCCCTCGGCCAGCGCGCGGGCCACCTGCTCCGCCTCGGCGCGCAACTCGCCCGGGGGCACAAGCCGGTTTGCGATCCCCAGGTCGAAGGCCTCCTGCGCCGTGATGTTGCGCGGAAAGAGCAGCAGATCGGCGGCGCGGCTCGGGCCGACGACCCGCGGCAGCGTCCAGGAGATGCCGGAGTCGGCGGTCAGTGCGACCCCGGCGAAGGACGTGTTGAAGGATGCGGTATCGGCCACGACGCGGTAGTCCGCGGCGAGCGCGAAACCGAATCCCGCCCCGGCCGCGACGCCGTTCACGGCGGCCACCACCGGTTTCGCCGCGCCGGTCAGCGCGCGCACGATCGGGTTGTAGTGGTCGTGCACGGTGCTCATGACGCCCTTGCCCGCGCCCGACTCGCGCGGCGCGAGCAGCCCGCCGACGTGCTCCTTGAGGTCCTGGCCCACGCAGAACGCCCGGTCACCGGCGGCGGTCAGCAGCACGGCCCGTACGGAGTCGTCGGCCGCGGCGGCCTGTGCCGCGTCCCGGAAGGCGACCTTGATCTCGGTGTTCAGCGCGTTCATCGCCTCGGGGCGGTTCAGCGTGATCGTCGCGAGTCCGTCGCTCACCTCGTAGAGCACGGTGTCGGCCATGGTGGGTTCCCCTCCGGTGTCGCGGCTCCGTCGTACCCGCCTACCCGCCGGTACGTCCTGCTTCCGAGGACAGCATGACGGAGATCACCGACAGCGGAGCCGTTCGGACATGTGACCTGCGTCAAAGAATTCGGGACCTTGGAAGGTCATGCGGCGGCGCAGTATCGCAGTCACATCGCCGAATTGAGTGGTTTTGCTCAAGCGCGTTGCGCAAGCGATGCCGACTGATGTTGGTCATCGGGTCCTGAGATGCGGGATAATGGCCTGGAAGCAATGTGTTCGATGCCGGTGACGCGTGTCCTATGAGGGGACGGGCGTGCCCTTCTAAGGGGCCGTCGGCGACGATGAGCTGGTTTCAGGAAGGGGAACGAGCATGGCGGCCATGAAGCCGCGGACGGGCGATGGCCCGCTCGAGGTGACCAAGGAGGGGCGGGGCATCGTCATGCGCGTTCCGCTCGAAGGCGGCGGACGGCTCGTCGTCGAGCTGACCCCTGACGAGGCCGACGCTCTTGGCGACGCCCTCAAGAAGGTCGTCGGCTGACGCGGGACGCGACCATACCCCTTCAGCTGCCCCGGCATCGCACGCGGTGCCGGGGCAGCTGTATTTGCGGGGTACGGCGTCGATGAAACCCCTGGTCAGGGGCGCTGGCCGAGGGTCATGGTCAGCGCTTGACCGCGCATAGCAGGCCGTCGCCGACCGGCAGCAGCGAGGGGATCAGATCCTGGCTCTCGCGCACCGCGCGCAACAGTTCGCGCAGCCGCCCGACCTCCGCGGGCTGTGGCCCGGAGTCCACCGTGCGGCCGTCCGCGAAGACGCCCTCGAAGACGACGAGCCCGCCCGGACGCAACAGGCGCAACGATTCAGCGAAGTACTCCAGACACTCCAGACGGTCGCCGTCGCAGAACACGAGGTCGTATCCGGAGTCCGCCAGCCGGGGCAGGACGTCGAGGGCGCGGCCCGGGATGAAGCGGGCGCGATTGCTCGCGAAGCCGGCCGCGCGGAAGGCCTGGCGGGCGAACTGCTGGCGCTCCGGCTCGGGATCCACCGTGGTCAGTACCCCGTCCGGCCGCATGCCGTTGAGCAGATGAATTCCGGATACCCCGGTCCCGGTCCCGATCTCCGCCACCGCCTTCGCGTCCACGGTGGCGGCGAGCAACCGCAGCGCGGCCCCGGTACCGGGCGACACCGAGCGCAGCCCTGCGTCCTGAGCCCGGTCCCGGGCCCAGAGCACTGCTTCGTCCTCGGCGGCAAAGGCGTCGGCGAACGCCGCCCAGCTTGGCTGCCGGTTGCCGGTAATGACGCTCTCCTGTCCCCGTAGATGCCTGGCCGTGACTGTATCCGTTGGCGCCGGGAACCCGCAGATGGGACCAGGCGTTTAGAGGGGTGGGGAAACGCACTGGGGGAAGCACATGGATCAGACCGCGGAGCAGGGCGGTGAGCAAGTGCTGACGCAGCGATATGAGCGCGTATCAAATTCTCGTAAAACCGCTTATCCGGAGCTAACGGGCGAGGTGGCTATGGTAGGGGCTCCACTGGACACCACCAGAGCCGACAGGGGAGGTGCGGCTGCGCCTGTGGATCGGGGAGGAGTGCTGCGGCGCTTTCTCAGGTCGGCGGGTGAGCCGAAATCCGTGACCAACACCGCTGACCGTTTCCACAGTGCCGACTCCGGGCAGACCGCGACGTTCACCACCGACGCGGAGTCGCCGGCGTGGACTCCGCCCACCTGGGAGGAGATCGTCAGCACGCACAGCGGCCGGGTGTACCGGCTCGCCTACCGCCTGACGGGCAACCAGCACGACGCCGAGGACCTGACACAAGAGGTCTTCGTCCGTGTCTTCCGCTCCCTGTCGACCTACACGCCCGGCACCTTCGAGGGCTGGCTGCACCGCATCACCACGAATCTCTTCCTGGACATGGTGCGCCGCAAGCAGCGCATCCGCTTCGACGCCCTCGGCGACGACGCGGCCGAGCGTCTGCCCAGCCGTGAGCCGTCCCCGCAGCAGGTCTTCAACGACGCGCACTTCGACGCGGACGTCCAGCAGGCGCTGGACACCCTCGCGCCCGAGTTCCGCGCCGCGGTCGTCCTCTGTGACATCGAGGGACTGTCGTACGAGGAGATCGCCGCGACCCTGGGCGTCAAGCTCGGCACGGTCCGCAGCCGGATCCACCGTGGCCGTTCGCAGCTGCGCAAAGCCCTCGCACACCGGTCTCCCGAGGCCCGTGCCGAGCGCCGCGGCTTCGCGGTGACCGGTGTGCCCGCGCTGGGAGGAGGGGGCGCGTCCGCGTGAGTGGATCACGTCCTACATCTGCTGAGCAGCATCTGGGAGACCGACTGTCCGCCCTCGTGGACGGAGAGCTCGGTCATGAGTCGCGCGAGCGCGTCCTGGCCCACCTCGCCACCTGTGCGAAGTGCAAGGCCGAGGCGGCAGCCCAGCGCCGACTGAAGAACGTGTTCGCGGAGATGGCCCCGCCGCCGCCCTCCGAAAGCTTCCTGGCCCGTCTCCAAGGGCTCCCCGGCGGAGGTGATTCCGGCACAAGCGCCGGCTCGCCGCTGGGCGGGGGAGCCTTCGGCGGAAGAATCCCCGGCGGCTCCGACGGCACCGGCATCTTCGGAGTGAGGGGCGAGTCCTTCGGCTACGTCCCCTCCGAACCCCACGCCGACGTGCTGCCCCCCTCCCCGGGGCGCGGCTTCCGTATCCATGACGTCAGCCGTCACGAGGCCGAGCGGTCGGCCTCGCGCGGGCTGCGCTTCGCCTTCGCCGCGGCGGGAGCCGTGTCGCTGGCCGCGGTCGCGCTCGGCGGGGTGTCGACCGGGACCACCGCTGACACCACGGCCGCGCGGGGCGAGTCCGGTACCGGAAGCAATGTGACGCCGACGCGTCCGCAGGGCGCAGGAACCTCGACGGCTCCTGACGCGCAGCGGCGCCGGTCCGTGGGGCCGCTCCTCGCACAGGGCAAGCCGACGCTCGGCCAGAACACGGTGGCGCCCACCGAGGTGTCCGCGCCGCTGCTGCCCGGAGTCCCCGCTCCGGCCGACCGCGCCCAGGAGGTCATGCACACGCTGACGGCCCCGGTGGTCGCCGGTGCCGCAGTGATGTCCCCGCTCATACGTCCGTTCACCGAGGTCGACCCGGTCGCACTGACTTCCTGGTCCACGGCGCCGGACATCACCACCCCGGGCCTTCTCGCGGCCCCCGGGCCCCTCTTGTCCCCCGCTTCCTCCCCGTCCCCCTCCGCACCCTCCTCCGGCACCATCCGCTGACCCGCCCTCTGCGCGGCGGCCCCTGAACCTGGTTGAATCCGGGGTGGGCCGCGTTCGCCGGAGGGATCGCGGGCGCGGAGTCGACAATCTGCGGCAACCGTCGGCGAGTTGTGCCCGGGGGCCAGGTGTGGGGAGAGCATGAACGACGGGAAGCCCACGAAGCCGAAGTGGTGGAGCCGGCCCCGGCCGCCGGTCGCCTCCGGGGAGGCCGGGACAGGCCCGTCCGAGGGCGCACGGATACCCGACGCCCAGACCGAGGGCGATTTCGAGCTTCAGCGACCTCTCGGGGACGGTGACCCGACGCCGCCCGGCGCGGACCCCGAGGGCGACTTCGAGTTGGCCGGGCCCCGGCCGTACGGCCGGGAAGACGCTGATCCCGGTGGGGCCGGTGACCATGCCGATGCCGATGCCGTTGATGTCTCGGCAGGGTCGGGCATCGGCGGCGACAGTGGCTTGGCAACGTCGGGCGCTGATGGTCACAGCACTTCGGCAGGGTCGGGTGCCGGTGTCGGCACCGGCGGCGACTTTGACCTGGCCGGCCCCGTTCCGGTCCACGGCGCAGCCGAGTCGAACGGCATCCCCGCCGACGGCCTTGCCAACCGCCCCGCGGCCTCTCCCACCGACCCCTCCGTCGAGCGCTCCGTGGCCCCTCCCACAGACCGCTCCGCCGACCATCCGTCCGAACTTCCCCCAGCTCTTCCTCCCGACCTTCCTCCCCACAGCCCTTCGGACCTTCCTGCGCGTGCTGTGTCGGCTGACCGGTCCTCGGTCGAGTTGTCTGCGGGTCTTCCTCCGGACCGTCCTTCGGACCTTCCTCCGCGTGCTGTGCCCGCTGACCGGACTCCGGTCGAGGTGTCTGCGGCTCTTCCTCCCCACAGCCCTTCCGACCTTCCTCCGCGTGCGGTGCCGGCCGACCGGTCCTCGGCCGAGGTGTCCGCGGCTCTTCCTCCGGACCGTCCTTCCGACCGCCCATCCCACGCCCTGCCCGCCGACCAGACCCCGGCAGGCCGCCCCAAGCCCCTGCACGCCCCCGACCCCTACAGCACCCCGCCCTACGGCGAACCGGGCCCCTGGGCGTCCGCCCCGCCCGTCCAGCACCCCGCGGTCACGCCCGCGCACGGCACCCACGTCCCGGCGGCGACCCCAGCGCCCCCAGCGACTCCGTCACCCACGACACCGGCTCACGGCACATACGAACCCCCCGCCCCGGCCCCTGCCGCACCCGCACCCCCCGCACCCACCCCCTGGCAGAACTACGACCCCTGGGCCGCCCCCGGCCCCCTCCAGCAGAACGGCGCGGTCGTCGTCACCAAGGCGCAGCAGCTCAGGCGTGCGAAGAAGGCGCTGGTCGCCGGGGCCGTGTTGATCGCGCTCGTCTCCGGAGGCGTCGGAGGGATCGTCGGGGTGTATCTGGAGCGGAACGGCGGGGTGAGTGACGTAGAGCTGCCGCAGGCCGGGAAGGAGGCGCCCGGGCGGGCTCCGGACAGCGTGGCCGGGATCGCGGCGCAGGCGCTGCCCAGCGTCGTCACCCTGCATGTGAGCGGGTCCGACCAGGAGGGCACCGGCACCGGGTTCGTGCTCGACGGCCAGGGGCACATCCTCACCAACAACCACGTGGTCGAACCGGCCGCCGACGGCGGCGACATATCCGTGACCTTCAGCAGCGGCGACACCGCCGAGGCGAAGGTGGTGGGGCGCGACAGCGGGTACGACCTCGCCGTCGTCCGGGTGTCCGGCGTCAGCGGCCTGGACCCCATGCCGCTGGGCAACTCCGACAACGTCCAGGTCGGCGACCCGGTCGTCGCCATCGGCGCGCCCTTCGACCTCGCCAACACCGTCACCTCCGGCATCATCAGCGCCAAGGAGCGGCCCATCACGGCGGGCGGGGAGAGCGGCGACGGCAGTGACGTCTCGTACGTGGACGCCTTGCAGACCGACGCTCCGATCAACCCCGGCAACTCCGGCGGCCCCCTCCTCGACTCCAGGGCCCGCGTCATCGGAATCAACAGCGCCATCCGCTCCGCGGACAGCGGTTCCGGCCCGGAGAGCGGTCAGGCAGGGTCGATCGGGCTCGGTTTCGCCATCCCCATCAACCAGGGCAAGCGCGTCGCCGAGGAGATCATCAACACCGGCAAGGCGACCCACCCCGTGATCGGGGTCACGCTCGACATGGAGTACGCGGGCGACGGCGCCAAGGTCGGGACACAGGGCGGCGACGGCGGTCCGGCGGTCACGGCGGGCGGCCCGGGCGCCAAGGCGGGCATCAAGACGGGCGACATCATCACCGAGGTCGACGGTCGGCGCGTGCACTCGGGCGAGGAGCTGATCGTGAGGGTCCGCGCCCACCGCCCCGGCGACACACTGCGGCTGACCCTCCTGCGTGGCGGTACGGAAAAGCAGCTCACGCTGGTCCTCGGTTCGGCCGACAGCGACTGACGGGAATCTCACGGAAAGACGGCCGAGGGCTGCCCTGAACGGCAAACATCGCGGAAAACCCGGCGTGTACATGAACCCGGAAGCCCCGGGACAGTTCCGGACGGACGGGATGGCCGGGTACCGTGGACACGGCCCGGACCACGGAAGAACCGCCGAGGGCCCGAGGACCGAGGACATCGCAAGGAGCTTCAGGTGTTCAATGACATAGGACCGCTCGAGGTCGTGGCGCTCGTTGTCCTCGCCGTGCTCGTCTTCGGTCCGGACAAGCTCCCGAAGATGATCCAGGATGTCACGCGCACGATCCGCAAGATCCGCGAGTTCTCGGAGAGTGCCAAGGCGGACATCCGCGAGGAACTCGGCCCGGGGTTCAAAGACTTCGAGTTCGAGGACCTCAACCCCAAGACGTTCATCCGCAAGCAGCTGGACAACGACGAGCTGGGGCTCAAGGAAATCCGCAACGGCTTCGACCTGAAGAAGGAGATGGCCGAGGTCACGGACGCGGTGCACGCCCGTGAGTCCGAAGCGTCCGCCGGCTCCTCCAGCCCTTCCGGTGGCTCCGTCGACATGACGAAGAAGCCCGAGAAGCTCGACCTCGCCAAGGACGAGCGCCCGCCCTTCGACGCGGACGCCACCTGAGCCGTACGAACGCGCCGCCTGAGGCCGTCGAGCGTGCCGCCTGAGGCCGTACGAGCGCGCCACCTGAGCCCGTACGAGCGCGCCACCTGTGTCGCAAGAGCGTGCCCCTGCGCCGTACGGGACGCGCCCTCTGCGCCGTAGACGGCCCTCGCCACAGGTGATCTGAGTCTCACACGGCCTCAAAACATACCCACGCGCCGGGCGGTTTCCCGGCTGCTCGGAGTGGTGTGGCTATGCTGCCCAGTTGTTGTGCGGACCGATAAGGACGCCCGAGGGGGGTGGGCCCACCGGTCCGACGAGAGCTAGGAGGCGTCCGGCAGATGGAGACGACAAGTCGGGTAGGCGCGCAGGCGCCGGCCGCGGAGGGCGGCCAGCAGGTCCCCTCCGCCCGGCGCACGGTCGACGGTTACCTGCTGGCGCCCTTCCCGTGGTACGGCCTCGACGAGGCCTTCACGGGACCGCGCTGGCTGATGCAGGTCGGTACCTCGGCGGACGGTGCCGTCGAGCACGGTTCGATCGGGCACGGCGAAGAGCCCAGCGTGCGTGGCGAGACGACGGAGGACAAGGAGCGCTTCGCGGTCGTGGTGACCGTCGCGGCCAGCCCCGTACGACGCAGCGCGGACGGTACGGGTCTGCTGGAGGCCACCTCGGTCTCCTCGGCGGCCTGGCTCGCGGGAGTGGGGCTGCTGTCCTTCACCTGGCCCGGCCAGATGGACCACACCCTGCGGGACGACTGGCTGGACCAGCAGACGGAAACGGCATGGGTCCTGGCCGACGACCTGAGCGGCGCCGAGTGGTCCTCCCTGTCCCTCCCCGTGGACGGTGTCCCCACGCCCTTCCACTACCGCGAGTCCGAGTTCGGCTGGGTCCTCGCGGGTTCCACCCAGGAGGGCGTCCACGTGGGCGCGTACGGGCGGGGCATGAGCGCGTACGGGCTGGGCTTCTCGGTGATCAAGGACATCGGGGCGTACGCCTAGGCGGCGGGCGTACGAGGCTACGAGGAGGGGGGCGCCGTCACTCAAGACGGCGCCCCCCTCTTTGTGGGGAGCGTTTCAACCTGCGGGCGCGTCGTGGTTGCTCGCGCCGTTCCCCGCGCCCTGAAGGGGCGCCTCCAGTCCCGTACTCAGAATTTGTTGCGCGGCGTGATCCCCAGGGACATGCCCGACAGGCCGCGGGCCCGGCCACCCAGCTTGCCGGCGATGGCGCGCAGGGCGGAGCCCGCCGGGGAGTCCGGGTCGGTCAGGACGACGGGCTTGCCCTCGTCGCCGCCCTCGCGGAGGCGGACGTCGATGGGGATGCTGCCGAGGACCGGGACGTGGGCGCCCGTGGTGCGGGTCAGGCCCTCGGCGACGGCCTGGCCGCCGCCCGTGCCGAAGATGTCGACCATCTCGCCGCAGTGCGGGCAGGGCAGGCCCGACATGTTCTCGACGACGCCGACGATCTTCTGGTGGGTCTGCACGGCGATGGAGCCCGCGCGCTCGGCGACCTCGGCGGCGGCCTGCTGAGGCGTCGTCACGACGAGGATCTCGGCGTTCGGGACGAGCTGCGCGACCGAGATCGCGATGTCGCCCGTGCCCGGCGGAAGGTCGAGGAGCAGTACGTCCAGGTCGCCCCAGAAGACGTCCGCCAGGAACTGCTGGAGGGCGCGGTGGAGCATCGGGCCGCGCCATACGACGGGCGCGTTGCCCGGCGTGAACATCCCGATCGAGATCACCTTCACGCCGTGCGCGGACGGCGGCATGATCATGTTCTCGACCTGGGTCGGCTTGCCGTCGGCGCCGAGCATGCGCGGCACGGAGTGGCCGTAGATGTCGGCGTCGACGACACCGACCTTGAGGCCGTCGGCCGCCATCGCCGCCGCAAGGTTCACCGTCACCGAGGACTTGCCGACGCCGCCCTTGCCGGAGGCGACCGCGTACACGCGCGTGAGCGAGCCGGGCTGGGCGAAGGGGACCTCGCGCTCGGCCGTCCCGCCGCGCAGCGCGGCCGCGAGCTCGCGGCGCTGTTCGTCGCCCATCACGTCCAGCGTCACGTCGACGTGCGTGACGCCCGCGACCGCCGCGACCGCGGCCGTCACGGTGTCCGTGATGGTCTGGCGCATAGGGCAGCCGGAGACGGTCAGATAGATAGTGACCGCGACTGCACCATCCGCAGCGATCTCAACCGATTTGACCATCCCCAGTTCGGTGATGGGTCGTTGGATCTCGGGGTCGTTCACCGTCGCCAGTGCTTCGCGCACCGCGTCTTCCGTAGCCACCATGCTGTCGATGGTACGGGGCTCCCCATGTGCCCCGGAAAGCCTTGTCACAGGTCGTCTGCGTCACGTCCCCGGGGCCGCTCCGACGGGAATACGACACGGCCGTCCGGACGCCGCTCCTCCAGTTCCCTGATCAGGTCCTGGAGCTCGGAGCGGATCCAGTCGCGGGTGGCGACCTCGCCGAGGCCCACGCGCAGCGAGGCGATCTCCCGGGTGAGGTACTCGGTGTCCGCGATCGACCGCTCGTTCTGCTTGCGGTCCTGTTCGAGGTTGACCCGGTCGCGGTCGTCCTGCCGGTTCTGCGCGAGCAGGATCAGCGGGGCGGCGTAGGAGGCCTGGAGCGACAGCATCAGGGTCAGGAAGATGAACGGGTAGTTGTCGAAGCGCAGGTCGCCCGGCGCGAAGACGTTCCACAGCACCCACACCACGACGACGACGGTCATCCAGACGATGAACCGCCCGGTGCCCAGGAACCGCGCGATCCGCTCCGAGAACCGCCCGAACGCCTCCGGGTCCCACTCGGGCAGCAGTCTGCGGCGCATCGGCTTCGGCTGGTCGAGCCGGTTGCGCGGCCGGGGGGCCGCGGTCGCCCCGGAGACGGCGCGCTCGCGCGTCTCGCGTTCAGGCGCCATCGGCCACCCCCTCGTCGTCCACCTCGTCCTCGTCGAGGTGGAACTCCGTCTCCCGCCAGTCCTCGGGCAGCATGTGGTCCAGTACGTCGTCCACGGTCACCGCGCCGAGCAGCGAGCCGCTCTCGTCGACGACGGGCGCCGCGACCATGTCGTACGTCGCGAAGAACCCGGCGACGACGGGCAGCGCGGCGTCCGGGGAAAGGGGCTGTAGATCGTCGTCGAGGATCGCACTGACCAGGGTGTACGGCGGGTCGCGCAGGAGCCGCTGGAAGTGGGCGGTGCCCAGGTACTTGCCCGTGGGTGTCTCGTCCGGCGCGCGGCACACGTACACCTGGGCGGCGAGCGAGGGGGAGAGGTCGGGGCTGCGGACCCGGGCGAGTGCCTCGGCGATCGTCGCATCGGGCCGCAGAATGATGGGCTCGGTCGTCATCAGACCGCCGGCGGTCCGCTCCTCATACGCCATCAGCCGCCGTACGTCGGCCGCGTCGCCGGGCCGCATCAGCTTCAGCAGCCGCTCCACGTCGTCCTCGGGGAGTTCGGCGAGCAGGTCGGCGGCGTCGTCCGGGGCCATCGCCTCCAGGACGTCGGCCGCGCGTTCCTCCTTGAGCTTGCCGAGGATCTCGATCTGGTCGTCCTCGGGGAGCTGTTCGAGCACGTCGGCGAGGCGGTCGTCGTCCAGCGCGGCGGCCACCTCGCCGCGCCGCTTCGGCGACAGGTGGTGCATGACGTTCGCGAGGTCGGCCGGGCGCAGCTGCTCGAAGGTGGCGAGGAGGCTCTCGGCGCCCTGCCCCTGCTCGTCCAGCGAGAATCCGGTGAGCGCGGACCACTCGACGGTCAGGGTCACCCCCTTGGTGCGCCTGAACGCCCCGCTGCGGCCCTTGCGGACGAAGACCCGGTCGATCTCCCAGTCCCGTCGTGCCGGGAGCTGCTGGATGGACACGTCGAGCACGGTCACCTCCTCGTCCGTCTCGACGAGGGTGAGGCGCCGGTCGAGGAGTTCGCCGAACACGAGCCGCTCCGTGGGCCGTTGTTCGAAGCGGCGCACGTTCAGGACTCCGGTGGTGATGACCTGGCCGCTCTCGATGCCGGTCACCCGGGTCATGGGCAGGAAGATGCGGCGGCGCGTGGACAGTTCGACGACCAGGCCGAGGATCCGGGGCGGCCGCCGCGCGACACGCAGAATGGCGACCAGGTCCCGCACGCGGCCCACCTGGTCGCCGTTCGGGTCGAAGACGGCGACGCCGGCCAGGTGCGAGACGAAGATCCGGGGGGCGCCTGCGGCCATGCCCGCGCCTCCTGTTCCTGCCGTTTTGTCCGCTCGAGTGGGCTTCAGGCTAGCCCGTCCCGGTCGGATACGCCCTGGTGGGCGGTCCGGACGGACCCCTTCCGGCGGGCGAGGGAAGCACCGGTACGCTGCCGTAACGCCGCCGCCGGACCCCCGCTCGAAAGGCGCCCCACCTGTGACTGCAATTCTCCAGGGCCGTACCCGCAGGGCCGCACTGGTGAGCGCGATGTGCGCACTGGTCGTGACGGGGACAGGACTGACGGGGTGCAGTAGCGAGGATCCGGACGCGGGCACGAACGGGGTGGGCAAGCTGACCGCCGCCCAGATCCAGACGAAGACGAAGCAGGCGGCCGAGGCGGCGAAGACGGTACGGCTCGCCGGAACCGTCGTGACCAACGGGACCACGTACACCCTCGACATGAGCCTCAAGGACGACGGCGGCACCGGGTCGGTCACCTCGAAGGAGTCGACCTTCCGGCTGCTGAGGGTCGGCGAGCACCTCTATCTGAAGGCCGACGCGGACTTCTGGACCCACCCGGACGGCTCGGGCGGCGCCACCTCGACGGACACGGACGTCGCCGACAAGCTCAGCGGCATGTACGTGAAGGTTCCCACCGACGACCCCACCTACAAGCGCTTCAGCGGCTTCACCGACAAGGACGTCCTCCTCGACGGCCTGCTCACCCTCCAGGGCACCCTCTCCACCGACGGCTACCACGAGCAGTCCGGCGTCCGCACCTTCCGCATCACCGGAGGCGACGGCTCGGGCGGCTCCCTGGACGTCTCCCTGGAGGGAACGGCGTACCCCCTCCTCCTGGTCCGCGCGGGCAACGCCGGCACCCTCCGCCTCACGGACTGGGGCAAGGACTTCGCCCTGACGGAGCCCACCAAGAAGGAGACGGTGGACTACGGGCAGCAGCTGCCGTCCTCGTAGGCCTGCCGCGCCTGGCTCAGTCGTAGGCGTGCCGCGCCTGCTTCTAGCGTCGCCTGCGCTTCTTGAAGAGGAGACGGGGAAGACCCGCGGGGGCCGGCTGCCGGGTGGTGGCGGGGGTGGGCAGCGGCGGCGCGGAGAGCGAGCCGTCGGGGAGTTCGGAGGTGCCGCCCGTCGGATCGAGGCGCACCACCCGGCACTCGCGGGCCCAGCGCTCGGGCATCGCCTCCCCGTCGGGGGCGTTCAGCCGCTTGCCCTTGAGCTCGGCGACCGTCGCCTCCCACTCCGGGGATCGGGGCGTCAGCTCCACGACCTTCGCGGTCCAGGCCACCAGGCGCCCGCCCTTGTCCTTGCTGCGTACGGTGACGACCGCGTCGCCCCCGTCGACCAGTCCCGGCAGCGGCTGCTCGCCGGGCCCGTCGCCGATCAGACAGGCCGCGCCGTCGTGCCACACGTGCCACAGGGCGCGGGTGGGCACGGCACGGGCCTGCCCCTGAAGTACCGGCACCTCGCTGCCCCGGACCCAGATCAGCCCGGACTTCTTGGTGGCCTCCTCGACGAGGGCCTGGTCGAGCAGCTCTTGCGTCATGGGGCCAAGACTAACCAGCCGGGGTTCACAGCCAGCCGTTGCGCTTGAGCGTGCGGTGGATTCCCACGCAGAGGGTCACCATGAGGCCCATGACCACCGGGTAGCCGTACCGCCAGTGCAGCTCCGGCATGTGCTCGAAGTTCATGCCGTACACCCCGCACACCATCGTCGGTACGGCGATGATCGCGGCCCAGGACGTGATCTTGCGCATGTCCTCGTTCTGCGCGACGGACGCCTGCGCGAGGTTGGCCTGGAGGATCGAGTTGAGCAGCTCGTCGAAGCCGAGGACCTGCTCCTGGACCCGGGCGAGGTGGTCGGCGACATCGCGGAAGTACTTCTGGATGTCGGGGTCGACCAGCCGCATCGGCCGCTCGCTCAGCAGCTGCATGGGGCGCAGCAGCGGCGACACCGCCCGCTTGAACTCCAGCACCTCACGCTTGAGCTGGTAGATCTGCCCGGCGTCGGTGCCGCGCGGGGAGCCCTTGCGGCCGGGGGAGAAGACCTGGGTCTCGACCTCGTCGATGTCGTCCTGCACGGCGTCCGCGACCGCGATGTAGCCGTCGACGACATGGTCGGCGATGGCGTGCAGGACGGCGGAGGGCCCCTTGGCGAGGAGCTCGGGGTCGTCCTGGAGCCGGTGCCGCAGCGCCCGCAGTGAACCCTGCCCGCCGTGCCGGACGGTGATGAAGAAGTCCCGCCCGGTGAAGCACATGACCTCGCCGGTCTCGACGATCTCGCTGGTGGCGGTCAGCTGGTCGTGCTCGACGTAGTGGATGGTCTTGAAGACGGTGAAGAGCGAGTCGTCGTACCGCTCCAGCTTGGGTCGCTGGTGGGCCTGCACGGCGTCCTCGACGGCGAGCGGGTGCAGCCCGAACTCGCTTGCGATACCGGAGAATTCGGCCTCGGTCGGCTCGTGCAGACCGATCCACACGAAGCCGCCGTCACGGTGCACCTGACGCACCGCCTGGTGCGGCGTCAGGGGCTCGCGGGTCTCCACCCGGGCGCCGTCGCGGTAGATGGCGCAGTCGACCACGGCGGAGGGGGTCCCGGGGTCGCGCGTGGTGTCGTACGAGCCACTGTCCTTGCGGAGCGAGGGACGGGGGCGGACCGCGGCACGGAGGTCACGAATCATCGACATGGCAGGCTCCTTCGCAACGGAGGCGGCCGGCGGCGGTTGGAACTGCCCGGAATGGGGACGTCCTGACTGCGGATGTTTGGTACGTCCACAAAGCGGGGAGCACCGCACCGTCGCGGTGGCAGCTTCGCTACTGATTCAGATCAGGCAGATCACGTCTGGATCAGACGGATCGCGTTCGGATCGAACGGATCAGGTGGGAACGAAGCGCTCTTCCGTGGTGCACCGGGCAACGCTGACACGTATGCACACGTTCGCAGGAGGCGACAGCCAGCAGGATTACAGAGCCAGCTAAGGAACTCAGCGACCGGAAGAGCGGGTAGTACTGCACGGATGACTTCGGTCCATTGCAGCCCCACCTCCTCCGGTCGGTCCCCCGTGAGGGACGATCCATCCCCCGTAGGGAGTCCAGCTCCCTCCACAGGGGAGTTGGACGGTTCCCCCGTGGGGGGATTCAGCCTCAGAGGGCCGGGACTTGAGAGCGACGCTTCTGCGTGCTGCCCCGGCCGAGGGCCCAGAGTATCAGCGCACCGAAGCGTCAAGGCGCCGCTTTACCCCGTACTAACGAGTTCTATGCTCGGTTCATGGCTGATGTTCTCCCTCTGGTCGAGGCCCGGATGCGTTCCGCGCTGGGCGAGCCCGACGCGCGGGCCGCGGTCACCTTCCTCGGTACCGACCGCGTCGAAGTGCTCCGTTTCACCGAGGGCGACATCGTCCGCTACGCGACGCTCGGCATGTCCGCCCAGCCGATGGCGGACCCCACGTCGGTGGTCGCCGACCCCGTGAAAGGCCCGCGCGCCGAGCTGGTCCTCTCGGTGCGCGCCGGCGCCGCCGACACCGACAAGGTGCTCCGCCCGCTCGCCGTACTCGCCGCGTCCCCGCAGGTCGAGGGCCTGATCGTGGCTCCCGGCGCCTCGCTCGACGTGGGCGAACCCCTGTGGCCGGGCGCGCCGTTCACCTCCGTACTGGTCGCCGAGCCGGGTGGCCTGGTGGAGGACCTCGACCTGGACGAGCCCGCCGACCCCGTACGTTTCCTGCCCCTGCTTCCCATGACGCCGAACGAGGCCGCGTGGAAGCGGGTGCACGGCGCGGGCGCTCTCCAGGAGCGCTGGCTCAGCGGCGGAACGGACCTGCGTGATCCACTGCGCAGGTCCGTTCCGCTGGACTGAGGTTTCTGGCCCACTCCGGCTGATCCCAGGTCAGAGCCTGGCCGAAATCAGTCAGTTGGCAAAGACGGTGGCACTGTCCTCCGTGGCGTGCCGCGGCTCCAGCACCTCGGCGTCGTGCCTGAGCGCGTCCCGTCGTACGAAGACCACCGCGGCGCCGATCACCGCCGTGAGGGCGGCGACCACGAACGGGATGTGGATGTCGCTCCACTCCTCGATCTTCGGCGCGAAGTACGGCGCCGCCGCGGCCGCGAACCACCGCACGAAGTTGTACCCGGCGCTCGCCACCGGGCGTGGTGCGTCCGAGACTCCCAGGGCCAGTTCCGTGTAGACGGTGTTGTTCACGCCGATGAAGGCGCCGGACAGGATCGTGCAGACCACGGCGATGGTGTGACTGCCGTAACCGAGGACGAGTACGTCGACGGCGAGCAGGACCAGTGAGCCGCCGAGCACCTTGAGCGAGCCGAAGCGGGCCTGCATACGCGGGGCGACGATCACCGAGAAGAGGGCGAGCAGCAGGCCCCAGCAGAAGAAGACGGCGCCCGACTTGTACGGGGTCATGTTCAGCACGAACGGGGTGAAGGCCAGCACGGTGAAGAACGTGTAGTTGTAGAAGAACGCCGAGACGGCCGCTGAGGCGAGGCCGCCGTGGCCCAGTGCGCGGATCGGGTCGAGCAGGGAGGTCTTCTTCGCGGGCTTCGGCTGCTCCTTCAGGAACGCCGTGATGCACAGGAAGCCGACCGCCATCAGGAACGCGGTGCCGAAGAACGGGTAGCGCCAGCTCGCGTTGCCGAGCAGCGCGCCCAGCAGGGGCCCGCACGCCATGCCGAGGCCCAGGGCCGACTCGTACAGCAGGATCGCCGCGGCGCTGCCACCGGCCGCCGAGCCGACGATCACGGCGAGGGCCGTGGACACGAACAGCGCGTTGCCCAGGCCCCAGCCGGCCCGGAACCCGACGAGTTCGCCGACCGATCCGGACGTGCCCGCCAGGCCCGCGAAGACGACCACGAGGGCGAGGCCGAGCAGCAGGGTCTTCTTGCCGCCGATGCGGCTGGAGACGAAGCCCGTCACCAGCATCGCGACGGCGGTGATCAGGAAGTACGAGGTGAAGAGCAGCGAGACCTGGCTGGTGGTGGCGTCCAGGCCCTTGGCGATGGACGGCAGGATCGGGTCGACGAGCCCGATGCCCATGAAGGCGACGACGGACGCCCCGGCCGTCGCCCAGACGGCCTTGGGCTGGCGCAGGATGCTGCCGGCTCCCGCGTCGAAAGGGTCGCCGATGGGGTCCGCTTCAGCCGCTTCTCCTGTGGTGGTGCGCATACGTGGTCCTCGCAGTCCTCGACCAGATCGTTGACGTATACACATAATAAGTTAGGTCGACTAAATAATGCAAGCTACATCTAATTTCCCCGGGTGGCCCCGGGTGAGGTGCGGGCGCCGGACGGGTGATCGTCCTTGACGCGGCGCAGGACGGGGAGGACCGTTGGGCTCTATGAGGGGCGAACCCAGTTGCCCGAAGTGTGGTGGCCGGGTCAGGGCTCCCGGCCTCTTTGCCGACTCCTGGCAGTGCGATCTGCACGGCACCGTGCATCCGCTGCAGCCCGTGATCCCGCCCAGCGTCGAGGCCCTCGGCGTGGTGGTGCACCGTGCCCGGGTGCCCGTGTGGATGCCGTGGCCACTGCCGGTCGGCTGGCTGTTCACCGGCGCCGCCTTCGCCGGTGACGACCGCAGCGGCGGGCGCGCGACCGCCGTCGCCTGCTCCGGACCCGGACCGCTCGGCGGCACAGGAGAACTGATCCTCATCGCCGAGGAACTCGGCGTCGGTCTCGGCGCGCGGTACGCGGGAGTCGACGGCCCCGACCCCGGCCCGTACATGAGCGTCGAGAAACCGCCCGAGGCGAAGGTCCTCGCGGCCGGCCGCCCCACACCCCTCTGGCATGTGGCCGGCGCTCCCGAGGACCGCGCCGTCTTCGCGGGCGAGGCGCTCGGGCTGTGGCTGTGGGCGGTCGTGTGGCCCGAGCAGTCGGGGCTGCTGATGTACGACGAACTGGTGCTGACCGACCTACGGGACGCGGGCGCCGAGGCGGACCTGCTGCCGTGCGGGGCGCTGTCGCCGCGGATCCTGGAACCGTAGGGCTCACGGCGGTTCGTAGGGGGCGCCGGGTGTGTGCGGGTGTGACAGGGGAGGGTCGGGTTCCCGTTACCCTTGGGTGTTCCCCTCCGTGCCCCTGGGTGTTCTCGTCCCTTCCGTGTCCTTGGGCGTCCTCTTTCCGTCCCGTCCGTCTGGAGTCCGCGTAGTGCGCATCGACCTGCACGCCCACTCCACCGCGTCCGACGGTATGGACACCCCGGCCCAGCTGGTCCGCAACGCTGCCGCCGCCGGTCTGGACGTCGTCGCGCTGACCGACCACGACACGACCCGCGGGTACGCCGAGGCGATCGACGCGCTGCCCGCCGGGCTCACGCTGGTCACCGGGGCCGAGCTCTCCTGCCGCCTGGACGGCATCAGCATGCACGTGCTGGCCTACCTCTTCGACCCCGAGGAGCCCGCGCTGCTCGCCGAGCGTGAGCTCGTACGGGACGACCGGGTGCCGCGCGCCAAGGGCATGGTCGCCCGACTCCAGGAGCTCGGGGTACCGATCACCTGGACGCAGGTGGCGCGCATCGCGGGCGAGGGTTCGGTCGGGCGGCCTCATGTCGCCTCCGCCCTGGTCGAGCTCGGCGTCGTACCGACCGTGAACGACGCCTTCACCGGGCACTGGCTGTCCGACGGCGGCCGGGCCTTCGTCGAGAAGCACGAGACGGACCCCTTCGAGGCGATCCGGCTGGTCAAGGGAGCGGGCGGTGTCACCGTCTTCGCGCATCCGGCCGCCGGCAAGCGGGGCCGGACCGTGCCCGACTCCGCCATCGCGGAGCTCGCGGCCGCGGGCCTCGACGGCATCGAGGTCGACCACATGGACCACGAACCGGCCACCCGGGCGCGGTTGCGCGGGCTGGCGGCCGAGCTGGGGCTGCTGACCACCGGGTCCAGCGACTACCACGGCAGCCGAAAGACGTGCGTGCTCGGCGAGTTCACGACCGACCCCGAGGTGTACGGGGAGATCACCCGGCGGGCGACGGGGGCGTTTCCGGTGCCTGGGGCGGGTGGGGGCCGGGGCGAGTAGGTCCCTGGTTTTCCGGTTTCCTCTTCCTGGTTGCCCAGTTCGCGCTGCCTGGTTGCTCACTTCCTGTTTTCGGTCCCGCCCCTCCATACCTGCAAGGCCTCAGCTGTGTTCGACGTCGCCGTCTTCGGCTCCCTTTTCCTCACTCTCTTCGTGATCATGGATCCCCCCGGGATCACTCCGATCTTTCTCGCGCTCACCGCGGGTCGCCCCGCCAAGGTGCAGCGGCGGATGGCCTTCCAGGCCGTCTGTGTGGCCGGCGGAGTGATCACCGTGTTCGGGCTGCTCGGGCACCAGATCCTGGACTACCTGCATGTGTCCGTGCCCGCGCTGATGATCGCGGGCGGCCTGCTGCTCCTGCTGATCGCCCTCGACCTGCTCACCGGCAAGACCGACGAACCCAAGCAGACCAAGGACGTCAACGTCGCCCTCGTACCGCTGGGCATGCCGCTGCTCGCCGGACCCGGCGCGATCGTGTCGGTGATCCTGGCCGTGCAGAAGGCCGACAGCGTCGCCACGCAGGTGTCGGTGTGGGCCGCGATCCTCGCCATCCATGTCGTGCTGTGGATCGTGATGCGGTACTCGCTGCTGATCATCCGCGTCATCAAGGACGGCGGTGTGGTGCTGGTGACGCGGCTCGCGGGCATGATGCTGTCGGCGATCGCGGTCCAGCAGATCATCAACGGGGTGACGCAGGTGGTTCGGGGGAGCTGAGTTGCTCTGCCCCCGTCATGAGCAGAGCCCCGTACGGCATGGTTGCCGTACGGGGCTCTGAAGTCTGTCCGCGTGTTATGAAGCGGATGAGTCGGCCGGGCGGATCCAGAGTCGCTGTCCTATGGCGGCAGCCTGCTGAACGATCCGGTTGACGGAGGCGGCGTCCACGACGGTGCTGTCCACGGCTGTTCCGTCGACATCGTCGAGTCGCATGATTTCGAAGCGCATTGGCTTCTCCCTTCGTCTGGTCATCCTCCTGAGGAGAACTACTTGTGAGTGGTGCGTGGGGCGTCGGTGTCCCTCGCTCCATATGGATTCAACGGGATGCGTGTTACAAACATTCCCTACGCTAAGGAAATTTTTCGAGTCGCTAACTACTTGCCGGTAGCGGACTGATTGGGACCGGTTGTGTTCGAAGCGTGACCACCGGGACAATGGAAGCGATGAACGACGACCTCGGGGCGCTCGGCGCCCGCATCGACCACACGAACGAACTGCTCCAGCGCATGCTCGCCGAGGTGGCCAAGACGCCCTCGACCCATGCGATCTTCGTCGACGCCGGGTATCTGTACGCGGCCGCCGGACGGCTGGTCGCCGGCACCGAGGACCGTCGCTCCTTCGATCTGGACACCGGGGGTCTCATCGAGGCGCTCATCGACCGGGCCCGCACCATCTTCGCGGACAGCAGGCTGCTGCGCGTCTACTGGTACGACGGCGCCCGGCGTCGCATCCACACCGCGGAACAGCAGTCCATCGCCGAACTGCCGGACGTGAAGGTGCGGTTGGGCAACCTCAACGCCAACAACCAGCAGAAGGGCGTCGACTCACTCATCAGGTCCGACCTGGAGTCCCTCGCCCGGCACCGCGCCATCAGCGACGCCGCGCTGCTCGGCGGCGACGAGGATCTGGTGTCGGCGGTCGAGGCGGCGCAGGGGTACGGGGCGCGCGTCCACCTGTGGGGCATCGAGGCGCCGGAGGGCCGCAACCAGGCCGAGCCGCTGCTCTGGGAGGTCGACAGCCAGCGCACCTTCGACCTCGACTTCTTCAAGCCGTACGTAGCTCGGCGGACCGCCGCCACGTACGACGCGACGGCGGCTGCCCGGCCCACGCGTGAGGACGTCCGGTTCGTGGGCGCCCAGGTCGCCGCGAAGTGGCTGGCGGCGCGCGGGCGGGAGGCGCTGGTGGAGCTGCTGCCCGGGCATCCGTATCTGCCCGGCTCGGTCGACCAGGATCTGCTGGTCGAGGCCGAGGGGTTGTTGCAGTACTCGCTGCGGGGACAGGCGGATCTGCGGCGGGCGCTTCGGGATGGGTTCTGGGAGCATCTTCGGGCGCAGTACTAGGCCGCAGAACTAGCGTTTGTGGATGTGGTTCCAGAAGTCTGCGAGGGCGCGGGCTGTTTCCTCGGGGCGGTCCGTGTTCGGGGAGTGCTCCGAGCCGTGGATGACCGTGCGGCGCGCGTCGAGGCGTACGGCCATGTCGTCGAGGAGCGGGAGCGGCCAGGTGTTGTCCTCGTCGCCGGACAGGACATGCTTCGGCAGGGGGAGCGCCACGAGTTCGGCGACGCGGTCGGGTTCGGTGCACAGCTGGCGGCCGGTCGCGATGAGCTGCGCCGGGCTGTTGCCGAGCCAGCGGCGGCGTAGGTCGGCGAGGTCGTCGAGGCCCTCGTCGAGGCCGCCGGTGTCGGTGTCCTCCGGCGGTTCCATCGCCTGCATGGCTTCCCACACCTGGGCCATGTCCATGACGGCGAGCGCGTCCCGGAGCAGTTTGACGCGCTGCTGCTGGGAGACGGAGATCTGGGCGGGGCCGGAGGAGATGAGGGTGAGGGAGACGAAGGGGGACGGGTTCAGCAGTACGGCGGCGCGGGCGATCTGGCCGCCGAGGGAGTGGCCGACGAGGTGTACGGGGGTGCCGACGGCGTCCGCCTGCGCGAGTACGTCCCTTGCCAACTCACCCTGCGCGTACGCCGTTTCGTCGTCCCGGGGGCCGGGGGACTCGTGCTGGCCCCGGCCGTCCACGGCCACGGTGCGGTAGCCGTCCGCCGCCAGCGGCTCGTGCAGCGAGATGAAGTCCTCCTTGCTGCCGGTGAACCCCGGCAGGAACAGCACGGTGCCCTTGCGCTGTCCCTGCGCCGCCGCTTCGAGCGTGGCGAAGTCGCCGCGTGCGGTGTGGAGGCGGTGGGCGTGGACGCCGGGGGGAGGGGTGAAGGTGGCGGGCCTGCTCATGGTTCGAGGCTATCCGGCGTTGCTGGTGGTGCGCCGGGTGGGTGGGTCGGGGCCGGGGGCCGGTACATCCGCCCGTCGCCGCCGGATCAGACGTGGGGCAGGGGGGTGGGGTCCGGTGACGCGGACGTACGCGACGGGCATGTGATGTACCGGCCCCCGGCCCCTTCCGCCGTCTTCCGGGTGCGGGTCGCAGCGACGTCCGCATGGGCCGGGCCGCAGTTGTCGCAGTCCTCATCCCGGTTCCCATCCGCGCGATCCCCGCTCGTACGCAGGGGCCCGGCTCTTCGGCTCCGGTCCGGCTTCTGAGGAGGAGGCAGTGCCGTCCCGATCCCCCACCCACCCGTGAGGGGGAGATCTTTTAGCCCGTCCGGCGTTTGAGGACGAGGCCGTTCAGGCCGAAGCGGGGGTGTGGGGGCGGCAGCCCCCAGGTACGGGATGGGTGGGGGCGGAGGGGGCGAAAGAAGTAGCCGGGCGGGAACGCCGATGGCCCGGCCCCACGGGAAGTGGGACCGGGCCATCGGGCAGGGCAGGGGATCAGCCCTCGGACGGCTCCGCGGTGGCCGCGGCCTTGCGGGTGCGACGACGCGGCTTCGACTCGGCCGTCTGGGCCGGAATCTCGGCATCGACGGCCACGACGGTGGTCTTCGCGGCACGGGTACGACGCGGCTTGGGCTCCGCATCGGGCGTGACCTCGACCGCGGGGACGGCGGCCTTGCGGGTGCGGCGCGGCTTGGCCGGGGCCTCCGTGACGCCCTCGGCCGTGTCGACCGCGGCCTCCGCCACCTTGCGGGTGCGTCGGCGCGGTGCGGCAGGGGCCTCGGGCTCCTCGGCCGTCTGGGCCGGGATCCCGGCCTCGACGGTCGCGGCGGCGGCCTTGCGGGTGCGTCGGCGCGGCTTCGCCTCGACGCCTTCGGCGGTGTCCACAGCAGCCTCGGCGGCAACCTCAGTGGTGGCGGCCGTGGTGGCCTTTGTGGCGCGCGTGCGGCGCGGCTTGGCCTCCGTGTCCGTGTCGGGCGTGGCTTCGTCCGTGGCGACGGCGACCTTGCTGCGGGTGCGGCGGCGCGGTGCGGCGGGGGCCTCGGCGGCGTCCTCGGTGATGGCGACGGCCTCGGCCACGACGGTCTCGGCCACGACGGTCTCGGCCGTGACCTGCGTCGTCTCCACCGACTCCGCGGTCCTGCGGGTCCGGCGGCGGCGCGGCTTGGCCGGCTCGGCCGACTCGTCCGTGACGCCCTCGGCGGTCGCCACGGCGGTCTCCGCGGCCTCGGGCACGGCGACCAGATCCGCGGCGCCGTTGCGCGTACGGCGACGGCGGCGGGGGGTGCGGGGCTCGCGCGCTGCCACCTCGGCGGCCTCGGTCGTCACCTCGGGAGAGGTGGACGCCTCGTCCATCGACGCGCCGTTGCGGGTGCGGCGACGGCTGCGCGGCGTACGCGCCGGGCGCTCACGTTCACGCTCGACGACCGGCGCCGGAGCGGCGGAACGGCCACCGCGACCGCGCGGACCGCCACGGCCGCCGGTCTCGCCGAGGTCCTCGACCTGCTCGGCCGCGAGGCCGGCGCGGGTGCGCTCGGCGCGCGGCAGGACACCCTTGGTGCCGGCCGGGATGCTCAGTTCCTCGAAGAGGTGCGGGGACGTGGAGTACGTCTCCGGCGGGTCCGGGAAGCCGAGGTCCAGCGCCTTGTTGATGAGCTGCCAGCGCGGGATGTCGTCCCAGTCGACGAGGGTGACGGCGATGCCCTTGGCGCCCGCGCGGCCCGTACGGCCGATGCGGTGCAGGTACGTCTTCTCGTCCTCGGGGGACTGGTAGTTGATGACGTGCGTGACACCCTCGACGTCGATGCCGCGGGCGGCGACGTCGGTGCAGACGAGGACGTCGACCTTGCCGTTGCGGAAGGCGCGCAGTGCCTGCTCGCGGGCGCCCTGGCCGAGGTCGCCGTGGACCGCGCCGGAGGCGAAGCCGCGCTGCTGGAGCTGGTCGGCGAGGTCCGCCGCCGTCCGCTTGGTGCGGCAGAAGACCATCGCGAGACCGCGGCCGTCGGCCTGCAGTATGCGCGCGACGAGCTCGGGCTTGTCCATGTTGTGCGCGCGGTAGATGTACTGCGCGGTGTTCGCGACCGTCGCGCCCTCGCCGTCCTCCGAGGTGGCGCGGATGTGCGTCGGCTGCGACATGTAGCGGCGCGCGAGGCCGATGACCGCGCCCGGCATGGTCGCCGAGAACAGCATCGTCTGGCGGCGGGCCGGCAGCATGTTCATGATCTTCTCGACGTCGGGCAGGAAGCCCAGGTCGAGCATCTCGTCGGCCTCGTCCAGGACGAGCGCCCGGATGTGCTGGAGGTTGAGCTTCTTCTGGCCCGCGAGGTCGAGCAGTCGGCCCGGGGTGCCGACGATCACGTCGACGCCCTTCTTGAGGGCCTCGACCTGCGGCTCGTACGCCCGGCCGCCGTAGATGGCGAGAACGCGTACGTTGCGGACCTTGCCCGCGGTCAGCAGGTCGTTCGTGACCTGCTGGCACAGCTCGCGCGTCGGGACGACGACGAGGGCCTGCGGGGCGTCGGTGAGCTGCTCGGGCTGCGCCCGGCCCGCCTCGACGTCCGCGGGGACGGTGACGCGCTCGAGGAGCGGGAGCCCGAAGCCCAGCGTCTTGCCGGTGCCGGTCTTGGCCTGGCCGATGACGTCGCTGCCGGAGAGGGCAACGGGGAGCGTCATCTCCTGGATGGGGAAGGGATTGATGATGCCGACGGCCTCAAGGGCCTCAGCGGTCTCGGCAAGGATTCCGAGGTCTCGAAAAGTGGTAGTCAGGGTGCTGCCTGTTCTGTGTACGCAGTGCGAGGCGAGCGCGGGGGGTCGTGTCGGGACCGTGCCGGGGACGTCGGCCGCTCTTGACGGGCGGGCCGAGTGGCATGGGACCACTGCCGACGCTCGAGCTCT
Organism: Streptomyces sp. NPDC087263; assembly: GCF_044744645.1. Classification (NCBI taxonomy): domain Bacteria; kingdom Bacillati; phylum Actinomycetota; class Actinomycetes; order Kitasatosporales; family Streptomycetaceae; genus Streptomyces; species Streptomyces sp. NPDC087263. The sequence continues at coordinate 680,722 of NZ_JBIUYT010000002.1, read as the reverse complement.
CGTACCACTGAGGGTTCCCTCCGGATGTCGTACGCAAAGTGACGTACCGACGTGGAGGGCTGTCAGGTCGGAGCCGATCGGGCCACCGACCGGGCATCCTCATTCATGCGGCCCGTCGAATAGTCGCCGGGCGCATTACCACCATACCCCGGAATCGCGCATATGCGATGGCCGATTTGGTCACGTAGTGGTCGTCACAGTGATTGACCAGGGACTTCCGGGTTGTGGTGAGCGGGCTATTGTGCGCTTCATGACGACGCCCGACAACGCCGCTGACACGCCCGCCGAGGCCGCGGACGACACCGTCCCCGCAGCCACGGACGACACCGCTCCCACGGCCACCGGGATCGCCGCCCAGGCCTGGGAGACGGCCTCCGTCGACCCGCAGTACCGCGCCGCGGTCGTGGATCTCCTCGGAGCGCTCGCGTACGGCGAGCTGGCAGCGTTCGAGCGGCTCGCGGAGGACGCCAAGCTGGCGCCCACGCTGGGCGACAAGGCCGAGTTGGCGAAGATGGCGTCGGCCGAGTTCCACCACTTCGAGCAGTTGCGTGACCGGCTCTCGGCGGTCGGCGCGGACGCGACGCAGGCGATGGAGCCGTTCGTCGCCGCGCTCGACGGCTTTCACCGCCAGACAGCGCCCTCGGACTGGCTGGAGGGACTCGTCAAGGCGTACGTCGGCGACTCGATCGCCAGTGACTTCTACCGTGAGGTCGCGGCCCGCCTCGACTCGGACACCCGCAGCCTCGTGCTCGCAGTCCTCGACGACACCGGGCACGCGAGCTTCGCCATCGAGAAGGTCCGCGCCGCGATCGACGCGGAGCCGCGGTTGGGCGGCCGGCTCGCGCTGTGGGCGCGACGGCTGATGGGTGAGGCGCTGTCCCAGTCGCAGCGGGTGGTCGCCGAGCGCGACGCCCTGTCGACCATGCTCGTGGGAGGCGTCGCGGACGGCTTCGACCTCGCGGAGGTCGGCCGGATGTTCTCGCGGATCACCGAGGCGCACACGAAGCGGATGGCGGCGCTGGGGCTGGCTGCCTAACGCCGCCTCGTCCGGCGCCTCACACGGCGGTCGGTCCGGCGGGCCTTGTGCAGTCGGTCACGCAGCGGGTTACGCCGTCGCCGAGCGGCGGCGAAATCCCTCTGCGGGACGCAGCAGCAGGGACAGCGAGGCGGTGGAGACCGCCACAGCGCCGATGAAGATGACCAGCAGGTGGCCGGCGTCCAGCGCGGTGTGCGTCAGGAAGGCGCCGAACAGGGCTCCGGCGACGCCGGTCGGCAGGACCAGCGTGCGGTTCGGGAGGCGGTGCGGCAGGCGGTACGCGGCCGCCCATGCCAGTGCCAGACCGAGCATCGCGGAGCCGAGCGTTTCCAAGAGCATGGTGGGGGTCCCTCCCGGACGGCCGGTGCGATTCGGTCGTAGCCGGTCTTACCCCTGAGCTGCGGAATACAATCCTCCTCTGTGGTGGATCTGTGCTCCATCTGTGGTGAACATCTGAACTGTCCGAAACTGGACGGAGGCATCCGGCCACCTCCGTGGGCGGATGAGGAGGGGCCCGGTGGCACTGCCACCGGGCCCCTCCTCATCCGCTCGCCAGAACTACAGCGCGCTGAATCCCACCTTGCGCTGGGTGGGCTCGCCGAGCTCCACGTACGCGAGGCGGTCGGCCGGAACCAGGACCTTACGGCCGTGGTCGTCCACGAGGCTCAGCAGCTGTGACTTGCCGGCCAGCGCTTCGGACACCGCGCGCTCGACCTCTTCCGGGGTCTGACCGCTCTCCAGAACGATCTCGCGGGGCGCGTGCTGCACGCCGATCTTGACCTCCACGGCTTTGTCCCTCCGACGGTCAGTGATGTGCGCGTGTGTCCGCGCCGTACGCAGCACACATTAGCCCGGTGAGGGGATGCGCATGCTCCGCCCAGGAACGCCAGGAGCGAACAGTGGGCGGGAACAAACGGACGGCCGGTGCCGACCGGCGCGGACCTGCCGGTCGTCGACCGCCGAGGGCCGACCCGTTCGCACGCGTCAGCCGGTCAGTGGTGATCCGTGCCGTGCAGGGGGAAACCCGCGATGCCCCGCCAGGCCAGTGAGGCCAGTAGCTGGACCGCATGCTCGCGCGGGACGCTGCGGTCGCTGTGCAGCCAGGACCGGGCGACGACCTGGGCCAGGCCGCCGAGGCCCGAGGCGAGGAGCATCGACTCGTCACGCGACAGGCCGGTGTCCCCCGCGATGACCTCGCAGATCGCCTCCGCGCACTGGTGCGTGACCTTGTCCACGCGCTCGCGGACCGCGGGCTCGTTCGTCAGGTCGGACTCGAAGACCAGCCGGAAGGCGCCGCCGTCGTCCTCGACGTACGCGAAGTAGGCGTCCATCGTCGCGTGTACACGCAGCTTGTTGTCCGTGGTGGACGCGAGTGCCGTCCGTACGGACTGGAGCAGGGACTCGCAGTGCTGGTCCAGCAGGGCGAGGTACAGGTCGAGCTTGCCCGGGAAGTGCTGGTAGAGGACCGGCTTGCTGACGCCCGCGCGCTCGGCGATGTCGTCCATGGCGGCCGAGTGATACCCCTGCGCAACGAATACTTCCTGGGCGGCGCCGAGGAGCTGGTTGCGTCGGGCACGGCGCGGCAGGCGAGTGCCCCGCGGGCGCGCTGCCTCTGTCTGCTCGATGGCTGTCACGCCGCCTCCCAAAATTGTCCACATGCGGTGAGCGCCGCGCCGCCATCGTACTTTTCGGTAACCGTGGTGTGCGCGGTGCGAGCGCACAATTTCACGTACCGGACGCCGAGTGACAACGGCACATAGCATGCCGAAAGCGGGCGAGGCGGGCGCTTCGAGCTTTCGGTGCCCTGATGGCCGGGCTGATCAGCGGCTCGCTTCCGGGGCGGCCGCGTCAGGGGCGGCCGTGCCGACAGCTCCGGCGGCGGCCGGGTCACCGGGCCGTCACCGGTAGTCGTCCTCGTCGAGTGTCACGACTCTGGCCTGCTCGGCGAGGTCCCCTTCGTCCGCGTTGGCGGGGTCCCCGACCGTCGCCAGGTCGTCCTCCTGCGGTTCCAGGCCCGTGCGCTGTTCGGCCGCGTCGGCCTCGGGGGCTTCCGGGTCGAGCTCCTCGGGCTCGTCCTCGTTCGCGAATGTCTCGGGGTCTGTGGGGTCGACAGTCATGATTCCTCTTCCCGAGCGGTGCGCGTGATTCCCGGGCGGTATGCGCGTTCCCGGGCGATGCGCGTGATTCCCGGGCGATGCGCGCGCGTGATTCCCGAGCGGTGCGCGTGCGCTCCTGTACGAGATTCGCTCCTGTACGAGATACGAGTGCCCCTGTCTGAGCCTAGGAGACACTCGATCGGGGCGCGATGCGATCAGTTCGCCATGGGCCCGCGGTCTCCGACGGCGAATGATGGCGATCTGTGACGCTGGATGTGGGTGACTTGTGACGTCGAACAGATCTGTGACGGCGAACACACGAACCACTGCGTGATCGTCTCGTAACATTGCCGCATGTCTTCGACCGAGCTGCCCTCCGTGCTGGCCACCACCGTCACACCGAAGGTCGGCGCCGTCAGGGTCGCGGAGGGTGAGCGGCTGAGGTCGGTCGGCCTGCCCGGGATCACGCTGACGGTGCGGTCGCGGCCGCCGGTGCGTGCGGGGCTGCCGCCCGCGCTGTACGTCCATGGCCTCGGCGGTTCCTCGCAGAACTGGTCGGGACTGATGCCGCTGCTCGGCGACCTCGTGGACAGCGAGGCCCTCGATCTGCCGGGCTTCGGGGACTCGCCGCCGCCGGACGACGGGAACTACTCGGTCACCGGGCACGCGCGCGCGGTCATCCGTTACCTCGACTCCTCCGGGCGCGGACCCGTACATCTCTTCGGGAACTCGCTCGGCGGCGCCATCACCACGCGCGTCGCGGCCGCACGGCCCGATCTCGTCCGCACACTGACGTTGGTCGCGCCCGCGCTGCCGGAGCTCCGGGCGCAGCGCACCACGTGGCCGACCGTGATGATCGCGCTGCCCGGGGTGGCGAGGCTCTTCGCCAGGCTCACCAAGGACTTGAGCGCAGAGCAGCGCGTACGCGGGGTGCTGGCGCTCTGTTACGGGGATCCCGGCATGGTGACGCCCGAGGGGTTCCGCGAGGCGGTCGAGGAGATGGAGCGGCGGCTCGCCCTCCCGTACTTCTGGGACTCCATGGCGCGGTCGGCGCGCGGCATCGTGGACGCGTACACGATGGGCGGCCAGCACGGGCTGTGGCGCCAGGCCGAGCGGGTCCTCGCGCCGACGCTCCTCGTCTACGGAGGCCGCGACCAGCTCGTCTCCTATCGCATGGCCCAGCGAGCGGTCCGCGCCTTCCGGGACTCCCGGCTGCTGACGCTGCCGGACGCGGGGCACGTCCCGATGATGGAGTACCCGGAGACGGTGGCCACGGCCTTCCGTGAACTCCTCATGGACACTGGCGAGTTGACTTCTCCATCCGGTCCATCCGGTCCACCGGGTGCACCTGGTCTATCCGGTCCATCGTCTTCATCGGGTTCGTCGTCGACCGCCGCCGGTGCGGGGAGCTGAGGGGGGTCGTGGGACGTCATAGCCGTCGGGGCCGGTCCGACGAGAGGGCCGACAAGGCCAGGAACACCGACAGTGCCGACAGCGTCGGCAGAGCGTCCGGGGCGGACGCCTCGCAGTCGGCCGCGGCGCCGGTCGCCGGGACGCCCGCGCACGGTGTGCCCCGATTCCCCGACGGGACGCCCGCGAGTGGTGTCCCGCAGGTGCGCGGAGGCCATCCCGAGGCGCATGAACCGGGCGGTGGCTGGGGGCAGTTGAGGTCCGGCGCTCCCCAGGGTGTGGCGGCAGGTGTCCCGCAGGGCGGTGAGGCCGGGTATTACGGGCCGCGGATACCACCACAGCGTCACATGTCCGCGCCGAGTGTTCGGCAGGCCTACCTCGACGCCTTCGGCGGCGAACCCGACGAGGGCGACGACCTTTTCGCGTCCCGTACCGGCGCCGCGCGCCGCGGCGACCTCTACGCCTCCGTCACCGACTGGGGCACGGACGTCGACGCGCAGCCGCCGGCGGAGTTCGGGCAGCCGGGGAAGGACAGGGCCGGCAAGGGGCGGACGTTCACCGGGATCGCGGCGGCCGCCGTCACCACCGTGCTCGCCGTCGTCGTGGCCGGACAGGTGGCCAGCGGACGGGAGGGCACCGGGAGCGAGGACAGCGGAGTGCGCGCGCAGTCCACCAACGGTGACAACCGCGGAGTCCTCGACGTCTCGGCGGCACCGGCCCCCTCGGTGACACCGAGCGCGACGCCACTGACGTACGACCAGAAGATGACCAAGAAGTACGCGCTCGGCGCGACGCTCGACGGATCGGGGGAGTTCGACGCCGTCCCCGGGCTCGCCAAGGCGCCCGGCAAGGGGCAGAAGTTCACCTATCGCGTCGACGTGGAACAGGGGCTCGGTCTCGATGCCTCGCTCTTCGCGCAGGCCGTGCAGAAGACTCTGAACGACGACCGGAGTTGGGCTCACAACGGCGGCCGTACTTTCGAGCGGATTTCCTCAGGGAAGCCCGACTTCGTGATTACCCTGGCGAGCCCGGGCACCACCGCCGAATGGTGTGCCATGTCCGGGCTCGACACGACCGAGGACAATGTGTCGTGCGACTCGGCGTCGACCGAGCGCGTCATGATCAACGCATACCGCTGGGCGCAGGGCTCCGAGACCTACGGTGACCAAATGCAGGCATACCGGCAGATGCTGATCAATCACGAGATCGGTCACCGACTCGGCTACAGCCACGTGACCTGCGACAAGGATGGCGAACTGGCCCCCGTGATGCAGCAGCAGACCAAATTCCTCGACCACGACGGGATCCACTGCAAGGCCAACCCCTGGCCCTATCCCGGGAGTTGATCGAGGTCCCAGGGTCACGTCGACATGCGGCGACAAGGACATCAAGGACATCAAGAACGTCGTGATCAGCGACTGGACCGGTGTGCTGGACATCTCCCAGGTCGCGGTGAAGTAGCGCGATGAGTGAGGCCCTTGTGGCCTTGGACGCCACCGGGACGGACACCTCCGTCCCGGTGGCATCCGGGCTCGTCAGTTCTGGCGGCGGCTGCGTACGCAGCGTGCCGCCCTTGTCGCGGCGGCCGTCGTCGCGCTGCTCGCCCTGGTCGCGCTCGCCGCGCCGCTGCTCACGGCGGTCGAGGGCCAGGATCCGACCACCTACCACCCTGCTCTGGTGGACTCCGCCCGTGGCGGCGTACCCGTCGGAACGCTCGGCGGCATCAGCGGTGACCACTGGCTCGGCGTCGAACCGCAGACCGGCCGCGACCTCCTGGCACGGCTCGTGTACGGCGCCCGCGTCTCCCTCGGTGTCGCGTTCGCGGCGACCGTGGTGCAGGTCCTCATCGGTGACGTGGTCGGTGTCGCGGCCGGCCTCGGTAGGGCCTCGGTAGTCAATGGGTTGATCAACTGTTGAGCCGCATCACGGACATCATCATTGCGATGCCACTGATGATCATGTCTCTCGCGCTGCTCGCGATCGTGCCCAGCAGCTTCCCGAGGCCGCTTTCCGACTCCCCCGTCGACGTGACCAGCCCGCCGCTGCTCGGCGAGCACAACCCTCCTGGTCGCGCTCGGCATCGGCCTGATCGCCTGGGGCGGGACCGCGAAGATCGTGCGCGCACACGCTGACGCTCAAGGAGCTCGACCATGTGGCGGCCGCCCGGCTCAGCGGCTGGGGCTCCCGGCGCGTCGCCCGTCGCGAGCCGCTGCCCGCGCCGGCCGCGCCCGTCATGCGAATTCGGCCGGGGGAAACGGCGGTTCACGGCCGTGGACGACGTGTCGCTCACGATCCGGCGAGGGAGACACTCGGCGTTGTGGGGGAGAGCGGCAGCGGCAGGACGACGCTGGGACGGATGCTGGTGGGACTCCTGGAGCCGACGGCCGGCTCGGTCCGTATGAGGGCCGGGAACAGACCGGGGTGAGTCCCGCCGTACAGATGGTCTTCCAGGATCCGGTCTCCTCGCTCAATCCCCGGCGCAGTGTGGGGCGTTCATCGCCGATCCCCTACGCGCCCGTGGCGAACGGGACGAGGGGCGCATTCGGGGGCGCGTACGGGAGCTGCTGGAGCGCGTGGGGCTCGAAGGGGCGCACTACGCCCGCTATCCGCACGAGTTCAGCGGCGGACAGCGTCAGCGCGTCGGCATCGCGCGGGCGCTCGCGGCCGAGCCGCACGCCATCGTGTGCGACGAACCGGTTTCCGCACTCGACGTCACCACCCAGGCCCAAGTGATCGCCCTGCTCGCCGAACCGCAACGGGAACTCGGGCTCGTGCTGGTTTTCGTGGCGCACGACCTCGCCGTCGTACGCCAGGTCAGCGACCGGGTGGCCGTGACGCGGCGCGGGCGGATCGTCGAATACGGACCCGTCGACGAGGTGTACGAATCCCCGCGAGACCCGTACACAAAGCGGCTGCTGGCCGCCGTACCGGTGCTCGATCCGGAGATCGCTGCCCAGCGCCGAACCGCCCGCCGGGCACTGGCCGTGGTCTAGCGAAACGTAACTGCTTGATCCCTTAGCGCGTAGGAACGCGACCTGCGCGGGAAAGTTACGACCGTTCACCCCTTTTGGTGGCGCGATGGACAACCGTCCGTCGCGCGACCGCCATATCCGCATACGTTCGTCCCGCTGCGAGCCGCCGGGTCAACGGCGGCTCCCCATATGGGAGATCGGGGGTGCACACGTGCGCATCGGACTGCTTACGGAGGGTGGCTATCCGTATGTGAGCGGTGACGCCAGGCTCTGGTGCGACCGGCTCGTACGCGGGCTCGGGCAGCACGAGTTCGACATCTATGCGCTCAGCCGTAGCGAGCGCCAGGAGGACGAGGGCTGGATCCAACTGCCACCGCAGGTCAGCCGGGTACGGACGGCCCCGCTGTGGATGGCTGAGGACGACGGCGTGGTGTACGGGCGGCGGGCGCGACGGCGCTTCGCCGAGGCGTACGGGGAGTTGGCCGCCGCCGTGTGCGAGGGGCCGGGAGCGGCCGTTGCCGATGCGGGGACCTCCGTCGGCAGGGGGACTGCTGGTGCTGGTGGCAGGAGGACTACTGGTGACGCGGGGGCTTTTGGCGACACGAGGACTTCTGGCGAGACGGGGGCTTCTGGTGGCCTGGGGGCTTTTGGCGACGCGGGGGCTTCTGCCGGAGTTGAGGCGGACCGTTTCGGCAGTGCGCTGTACGAGCTCGCCGAACTTGCTCGTGACGAGGGCGGTCTGATCGGGGCGCTTCGCTCCGAGAGTGCCGTGCGTGCGTTGGAGCGTGCGTGTCGCGCACCCGGCGCACTCCGAGCCGCGCGCGCCGCACGTGTGCCCGATCTGCTCGCGGTCGCCGCCCACTTCGAGCGGGCACTGCGCCCCTTGTCCCTCGACTGGTACGAGGGCGACGGGCTCGACTCGGTCGACCTGTGCCACGCGACCGCCGGCGGCACGGCGGCCCTGCCCGGCCTCCTTGCGCGGCACTTCTCCGGGGTGCCCCTGCTCGTCACGGAGTACGCCGTGCAGTTGCGGGCGCACTATCTCGCGTCCGCCTCCGTCGGAAACGCCCCCGCCGTGCGGGCGCTGCTCGCCGCGTTCCACGGCAGGCTCACCGGCGAGGTGTACCGCGCGGCCGCTCTCCTCACGCCCGGCAACACGCACGCCCGCCGCTGGCAGGAGCGGTGCGGCGCCGACCGCACCAAACTGCGCACCGTCTACCCCGGCATGGAGGCCTCCCGCTTCGCGGAGGTCGGGGAGAACACGGAGGCCGCCGGGTACGCGGACCCCGACACGCTGGTGTGGGTCGGCCGCATCGAACCCGCCAAGGACCTGATCTCCCTGCTGCACTCCTTCGCGGAGATCCGCAAAGAGGAGCCGAAGACGCGGCTCAGGATCGTCGGAGCGCCCGCCGACGGAGCGGACGGCGCGACCTACCTGGCCCACTGCAAGGCGCTGGCGGCGCAGCTCTTCCCCGACGAGGCGGACGGCGTCCACGCGGTTGGCGACAACCCGGTGTCGTTCGAGGAGATCGGCGGCCCGGAGGTCCCCAGCCTCCCGGAGGCCTACGCCTCCGGAGCGGTGATCGTCCTGTCCAGCGTGGTCGAAGGCTTCCCGATCAGCCTGGTGGAAGCCATGTTCTGCGGTCGCGCCACCGTCTCCACGGATGTGGGCGCGGTCGTCGAGGTCATCGGCGGTACGGGGCTTGTGGTGCCGCCGCGCAATCCGCGGGCGCTCGCCGAGGCGTGCGTGGCGCTGCTGCGCGACCCCGAGCGCCGTGAGCGCCTCGGCGCGGCCGCCCGTGCACGCGCCCTCGAACTGTTCACCGTCGAGCAGAACATCACAGCATTTCACGGCATTTACCTGGAGATCGTCTCGCACTCCCCGGTACGGCGCGTGGTCGTCGACGAGGCGGGAGAGCCGCTCCCCTTCGGTGTCCCGGCGGAGGCCCACGTGCCCGGCCGCTGGACCGAGGCCCGCCTGATGCCCACGGGCCGACCGCGCTGGGCGGCGGGCGCTCCGGTGCGTGCGACGGTTCCCGTCCCCGCCGGGGAGGGCGCGTGATGAACGAACTCGGGGAACTGGACCGTCCGGGGCGGCCGAGCAGCCCCGGCGCCTGGGACGCGCCGTCGGAGGAGTGGCTTGTGACGGGGGTTGGCGACATGGCCGTACGGATTGAGAACGGTGAGCGGGAGTTGGAGGCGGAGTCGGAGGCGGCGTCTGCGTCTGCGTCGGAGGCGACTGAGGGAGGGGTGCGTGGGGCGCACGGGGTTGTGGACGGCGCGGACGCGGGAGCGAGTGGGGTGCGCGAGAGCGCGGGTGGCTTGAGCGAGCTTCTTGATGAGCCTCATGAGGAGACTCGCGAGGCGCTTGAAGGGGCCCGTGATGCCCTTGCGGAGGTTCGCGAGGCGTTTGGCGCGGCGCGCGACGGTGTAGGTGGCGCCGCGCGCAAAGCCGGCAGCAGGCGTGGTGCCGTGGACCCGGTGAAAGCCCTGATACACCGGCACCGGGAGCTCTGCGAACGGGCCGTGGACCCGCTGGAGATCGCGGCGGGCCTTGAGGCACACGGGGTGACCGACCGGACCGCCGCGCGGTTCCGGCACCGGGACGTGTTCTCGCTCGCCGAGGAGTTGTACGCACGCGTGCCCCGCGACGGGGAGTCCACGCAGCGCTCCGCGCCCTCCGGACCTCTGTGGGTGCGCGCCGACTGGGCCGTGCTCGCCCTGCTGCCGGGCGCCCTGTGCGCGGCGGCCGTGACCGGGGTGCGGCTCACCGAGGGGCAGCCGCGCCTGGTGGTCGCCGCGGTCGGCGCCCTCGCCGTGGCGCTCGGCCTGCGCGTCGCCCTCCTCCGCGGCCCCCTGAGCGTCACGCACCACACGACGAGCGGCACCCGTGCGTGGACATGCTGGCTGATCGCGTACGCCCTCCTTGGCGACGGGCTGCTGAGCGCCGGTGTCGAAGGCGGCCCCGACGGCCCGTGGCCCCTGGCCACCGCACCCGTCCTTGCCCTTGCCCTGGCCTGCGCGCCGGCGGCCTGGTGCGCGCACCTCTTCGCCGTACGCGCCCGCCGCAGGCTGACCGCCAGCCGCGGCCTGGAGGAGTTCGCGGCCTCCGTGCGGCCCCTGCTCCTCGGGGTGTTCGGGCTCTTCCTCTGCGCCCTCGGCGGGCTGCTCGCCCTGTGCGGGGCCGCGCTCGACGAGCCTGCCGGGTACGCCGGGGCCGGTGCCCTCGGCGCGCTGCTCCTGCTCGCCCGGCTGCTCGCGGCGCGCGGCTTCACCCACGCCCCGGCCGTCGTCCTCGCCACCGCGGGTGCCGTCGAGGCGACCGCCCTGGCCACCGTCTTCGCGGGCCGCCTCCCCGGCTGCGCGTTCCTGTCGGTACCCGTCGACACGGTCGTCGCCGCCTGGGGCCCGGGCGCCGTCCCTGCCCTGATGTGCGGCGCGGCCACCCTCGTCCTCCTCATCCACTCCACCCGCACGCTGACCCGAGCCTCTGCCCACGCCCTCCCCTGCGGGGCGCCATGACCAGCCGACGGGCCGGTGAGCGCTCTGCCCTGGAGACCGGTACCGGTTCACGGGCAGACCCGAGCCTCGGCTCGCGCGCAGCCCTGAAGGCGGGCTCGGGGGAAGGCCTGTGGACCGGCTCAGGGGCAGCGCCGGCAGAGCCCAAGTCCGCCTTGTGCGCGGAGCCGAGTCCCGGCTCAGGGGTCGACCCGAAGGCCGCCTCGCGCGCAGCCCTGAAGACCGGCGCACCGCAATCGGTGCCGTGTGCCGCGACCCGAAACCTGGCTCACGGTGCGCCCCAGCGCAGTGAGCCGCGCCCGGCGGCCGGGGCTTTTCCCCCGTACCGGGCCCATTGCTCCCGCGGGGCCGACACCGCGGGCCCTCTCCCTGACCCACGGCATCACCCCGAAGGAGAACGCCAGATGATCACCTCCCGAACCGGAGAATCCGCCCCGGGAGCTGCCCGATGAGGGTCCTGCTGATCGGAGCCAACGGATACCTCGGCCGCTTCGTCGCCGACAGACTGCTCGCCGACCCGGCCGTGCAGCTCACCGCACTCGGCCGGGGCGACGACGCCGACGTACGATTCGACCTCGCCTCCGGCAGCCCCGGCGCGCTCACCCGCTTCCTGGACGCGGTGCACCCCGGAGTCGTCATCAACTGCGCGGGCGCCACCCGCGGCGGCGCACGCGAACTCACCCGGCACAACACCGTCGCCGTCGCCACCGTCTGCGAGGCCCTGCGCCGCAGCGGCTGCGGAGCGCGACTCGTGCAGATCGGCTGCGGCGCCGAGTACGGACCGAGTCAGCCCGGCTCCTCCACGGCCGAGGACGCCGTGCCACGCCCGGGTGGCCCGTACGGCGTGAGCAAGCTCGCCGCCACCGAACTCGTCCTCGGGTCGGGCCTGGACGCCGTCGTACTGCGGGTCTTCTCGCCCGCCGGGCCCAGCACCCCGGCAGGCTCCCCGCTGGGCCGCCTCGCCGAGGCCCTGCGCCGCGCCATGCAGTCCGGCGACGGCGAACTCAAGCTCGGCGGACTCGGCGTCCAGCGCGACTTCATCGACGTCCGCGATGTCGCCCGCGCCGTCCACGCCGCCTCGCTCTCCGCCGCCCAGGGCGTCATCAACATCGGCTCCGGCCGCGCCGTACGCCTCCGCGACGCCGCCGCCGTCCTCGCCCGCGTCGCCGGTTACGGCGGCGCGCTGCACGAACTCGACGGCCCTTCCAACCCCATCAGGCCGACCATCGGCCACCCCCGCACCGAACCGGACCATGTGGCCCCGGCCGCCTACCCCTATCCGGACGGCTGCGGCAGCTGGCAGCAGGCCGACGTACGCACCGCACGCGACCGGCTCGGCTGGCGGCCCCGGATCAACCTCGAGGAATCCCTCGCCGACATCTGGATGGAGGCGGCATGCCGTATCTGACCAGCACCGCAACGGGCACCGCGAGCACCGACTTAGGCCTCGGCTTCGGCATCCCCGGCTATGCACACCCCCTTGTGGCTCCCGTGGAATGGAGCGAACTCACCCGCCCCGGCACCCCCTTGCACTGGGTCGTCCTGAACGTGGCCAACGGCCCCGGCAGCCGACCCGACCCGCACTGCCTGGAGGCCGCCGGACGGCTGCGCAACGCGGGCGTCCGGGTGCTCGGGAGCCTGGACAACACATGTGGCGCGCGCACCTTCGGTGAGCTGGTTTCCGACGCGCACCGGTATCTCGACTGGTACCAGGTCGACGGGTTCCTGCTCGACCGCTGCCCCACCGAGCGCGCCGCGCTCCCCGACGTCCGCCGCACGGTCACCACACTCCGCGCGCTCCTCGACGGGGCGCACATCGTGCTGGGCCACGGCAGCCACCCGTACCCCGGATATGCCGAGATCGCCGACCAGTTGGTGACCTTCTCCGGCCCCTGGAGCGACTACCGCTGGTCGCAGGTCGCCGAGTGGACCGCCGACTATCCGCCCGAGCGCTTCTGCCACTTCGTGCATGGCGTACCGCGCGGCCATCTCGACGAGGCGCTGCGCATCGCCCGCTGGCAGGGCGCCTCGACGATCTACTTCACCGACCGCACGGATCGCGGCGGCCGCATTGACCCCTGGGGGAACGTGCCCGGCTACTGGGACGAAATCGTCTCGCGGGTCGGAACGGGTGTCTCGGAATGAAGAAGGGCGTGGCAGTGTTACGGGGAGAGCAACTGTAGTGATTGACCGACCAACGGAGTCCCCGTGTCGCTGCCACCCCTGGTCGAGCCCGCCGGCGAGCTCACCGTAGACGAGGTCCGTAGGTACTCCCGCCACCTGATCATCCCTGACGTGGGCATGGACGGGCAGAAGCGGCTGAAGAACGCCAAGGTGCTCTGTGTGGGCGCCGGCGGCCTCGGATCGCCGGCGCTGATGTACCTGGCCGCCGCGGGCGTGGGCACGCTCGGCATCGTGGAGTTCGACGAGGTCGACGAGTCGAACCTGCAGCGCCAGATCATCCACAGTCAGGCGGACATCGGCCGCTCGAAGGCCCAGTCGGCCCGCGACTCCGTCCTCGGCATCAACCCGTACGTGAACGTGGTCCTTCACGAAGTGCGGCTCGAAGCCGAGAACGTGATGGACATCTTCAGCCAGTACGACCTGATCGTCGACGGCACGGACAACTTCGCGACCCGCTACCTGGTCAACGACGCGGCCGTGCTCCTCAACAAGCCGTACGTGTGGGGCTCGATCTACCGCTTCGACGGCCAGGCGTCCGTCTTCTGGTCCGAGCACGGCCCCTGCTACCGCTGCCTCTACCCGGAGCCCCCGCCCCCCGGCATGGTCCCCTCCTGCGCCGAGGGCGGCGTCCTTGGCGTGCTGTGCGCGTCCATCGGCTCCATCCAGGTCAACGAGGCGATCAAGCTCCTCGCGGGCATCGGCGAGCCGCTGGTCGGCCGCCTGATGATCTACGACGCCCTGGAGATGCAGTACCGCCAGGTCAAGGTCCGCAAGGACCCGGACTGCGCGGTCTGCGGTGAGAACCCGACCGTCACCGAGCTCATCGACTACGAGGCCTTCTGCGGCGTCGTGTCCGAGGAGGCCCAGGAGGCGGCCGCCGGCTCGACGATCACTCCCAAGCAGCTCAAGGAGTGGATCGACGACGGCGAGAACATCGAGATCATCGACGTCCGCGAGATCAACGAGTACGAGATCGTCTCGATCCCCGGCGCCAAGCTGATCCCGAAGAACGAGTTCCTCATGGGCACCGCCCTGGAGACCCTTCCGCAGGACAAGAAGATCGTCCTGCACTGCAAGACGGGTGTCCGCAGTGCGGAAGTCCTCGCCGTCCTGAAGTCCGCGGGTTTCGCGGACGCGGTGCACCTCGGCGGCGGAGTGATCGGCTGGGTCAACCAGATCGAGCCGGACAAGCCGGTGTACTGATCGATGTACTGAGCAGCTGCTCTTCCGATGGCGGGGGTTGTGGGCACCGAGGGTGCCCGGAGCCCCCGCCATCGTCATGAACAGACCTTGCCGTCCTTCGGCACCGTCCCGTTCAGCAGATAGCTGTTCACCGTGGAGTCGACGCAGTCGCTCCCGCTCCCGTACGCCCCATGTCCCTCGCCCTTCCAGGTGAGCTCCACGCCGACACCGCTGCCCAGCTCGTCGGCCATCTTGCGGGCGCCCTCGTACGGCGTCGCCGGGTCCCCGGTGTTGCCCACGACCAGGACGGGCTCGGCTCCCGGCGCGCTGACCTCCGGGTTGTCGAACTGACCGGCCACCGGCCAGTCGTGGCACCAGCCCGCCGTGTCCCAGCCAAGGAAGTCGCCGAAGACGGGCGAGATCTTCTCGAACTCGGCCAGCTGCTTCTTCGTCTCCTCGGGAGTCGGCCGCTGCTTGTCGTCCAAGCACGATATGACCCGTTGTGAATGCGTCGCCGTGCCGTAGTTGCCCGAGGCGTCGCGGTCGTTGTAGCTGTCGGCGAGTGACAGCAGCTCCGAACCGTCTCCGTCCTCGGCCGCGTTCAGAGCGCTGGTCAGTGCCGGCCAGCTCTGCTCGCTGTAGAGCGGCACGACGATCCCGGTCAAGGCCAGCGTCTGGGTGAGCTTGCGTCCGGAAGAGCTCGGCAGCGGACTCGCGTCGATCCGGTCCAGCAGGTCCGTGATCTTCTGGGAGCCCTGCTTGGGGTCCTGGCCTGTGGACGTGAGGTAGTTGTCCAGGGCGCGCTGGAAGCCCAGGGCCTGGTTCTTGGCATGGCCCACGGTGTCGGCGCTCGGGTCGACGACGGCGTCCAACACCAGGCGTCCCACGTTCTTCGGGAACAAGTGGGCGTACACACCGCCGAGTTCGGTGCCGTACGAGATGCCGAAGTAGTGCATCTTCCGGTCGCCGAGGACCTGACGCATCAGGTCCATGTCGCGGGCCGTGTCGGTCGTCGAGACGTGTGACAGCAGCTTGCCGGCGGCCTTCTCGCAGCCCTTGCCGAAGGCGGTGGCGTCCTTGAAGTACGCCGTCTCCTCAGCCGCGTCGTCCGGTGTGGCGTCCACCGACTCGGCGGCCTGGATCTCCTCGTCGCTGCGGCAGCGCACGCCTTCGCTGGCGCCGACCCCGCGCGGGTCCCAGCTCACCAGGTCGTACCGGTCGTGAAGCTGGCCCACAGCACTCTCGTACGCGGGCATCGTGGAGACGCCCGAGCCGCCGGGGCCACCGAAGTTGAACAGGAGAGAGCCGATGCGGTCGCTCTGGTCGCCGCTCGCCTTCGAGCGGATCAGCGCGAGGCCGATCGTCTCGCCGTCCGGCTTCGCGTAGTCCAGCGGCACCTTGAGCGTCGCGCACTGCCAGTCGCTGCCCGGCGCGAGGGAATCCGAAGCGGCCTTGCAACGGCCCCAGTCGAGCTTCTGCGAGGTCAGTGAGGCGGGCAGCCCGGACGGTGTGGCGGAAGAAGGCGCGGCGGCGGACGGGCTGTCGCTGTTCTTTCCCTCGTTCTCGCCGTCATCGGACGAGCCTCCGCTACAGCCGGCCACCAGCAGCGCGGCGGCGGCCGCGGCCGTCCACCGTGCGAATCGCGTCATGAACTTCCCCCCTTGCCCGTGCTCCGCCGGAAGTCGCGGATCACATGCAGGCAATATTAGGCGGCCACGGGCAGCGATCGTCGCGCCCTGTGGATAACCGTTTGACCTGCGGTTTTCTAGGAGCAGACGATTCCCGCCGACGGCACGGTTCCCTCCAGCAGATAGCCGTTCACCGTGTCTTGCACGCACTTGTTCCCGCTGTCGTACGCGCCGTGCCCCTGGCCCTTGTACGTCAGCTCGACACCGACTCCCTTGCCCAGCGCGTCCACCATCTTCTTCGCCCCCTCGTACGGCGTCGCCGGGTCGCCGGTGTTTCCGACGACGAGGATCGGCGCCGCACCGGCAGCGCTCACGTCAGGGTGGTCGGCGGCGCCCCCCACTGCCCAGTCGGTGCAGCTGACCATGCCCCAGGCCAGATAGTCGCCGAACAACGGCGAAGCGGCGCGGAACTCCGGAAGCTTCGACTCCACATATTCGGAGGTGTAGCGCGGCTTGTCGTCCGCGCAGTTGACGGAGATGTTCGCCGCCGTGATGTTGCTGTACTGCCCGTTCTGGTTGCGCCCGTTCATCGAGTCCGACAGCAGCATCAGCACCTTGCCGTCACCGTCGTACGCCTGCTCCAGACCTTCCGTCAGGTACTCCCAGAAGTCCTTGGAGTACAGGGCCTGCGCGATGCCGTTGGTCGCGGCGGTCTGAGTGAGCTGACGCGGGAAGACGCCGGCGATCGGCTTGCTGTCGAGGTCCGCGAGGAGCTTCGCGATGCGGTCCTTGACGTCCTGCGCGGTGTCGCCGATCGGGCAGTCCTCGGTCTTCGAGGTGCAGTCCTCGGCGAAGTTGTCGAGCGCGAGCTGGAAGCCCTCCGCCTGCCCCAGCGAGCCCTGCTCCGCGTTCTGTGTCGGGTCGACGACCGCGTCGAACACCGCCCGTCCCACGTTCTTGGGGAACAAGTGTGCGTAGACCCCGCCGAGTTCGGTGCCGTACGAAATGCCGAAGTAGTGCAGCTTGTCATCGCCGAGAACCTGGCGCATCAGATCCATGTCCCGGGCCGCGTCGGTGGTGCGCAGGTGCGGGAGGGTCTTGCCCGAGTTCTTCTCGCAGGCCGCGTTGAAGCTCTTGGTGTCCTCCAGCAGTTTCTCCCGCTCGGCGCTGTCGTCCGGCGTGGCGTCCTGCTGGAAGTACTCGTCGAGCTGGTCGTCGCTCTCGCATTTCACGCCGGCACTGCGGCCGACCCCGCGCGGGTCGAAGCTCACCAGGTCGTAGCGAGTGCGCAGCTTCGCGTAGTCCTCGCCGAAGGCGGGCAGTGTGGTGACGCCGGAGCCGCCGGGGCCCCCGAAGTTGAAGACGAGCGAGCCGACGCGCTTGCTCTGGTCGCCGCTGGTCGTCGCCCGGATCAGCGCGAGCCCGATCGTGTCGCCCTTGGGCACGGCCCAGTCGAGGGGCGCCTTCAAGGTGGCGCACTGCCACTGCGTACCGCCCGGAAGAGGCGAGGGAGCATCCCCGCCACCCTCGGACTCGGACGGCGCCGGGCAGTCCTTCCAGCTCAGCTTCTGGGCCGTCAGATCCTCGTCCTTGGAGTCGTCGCCGCAGCCCGTCATCAAGGACGACAACAGGACGGCGGTGACGGTCAGGGCGGCGGCGCGCAGCTGGGGAGGGTTCGGCATGCTCCCCATCCTGCGGTCGTGCGGGGCGGGGCGCTCGGGGCGCGAGCCGTGTGGGTGAGGACGCGCTGTGTCGCGTACGAGGTGGCCCGTATGGTGCGGCGTGTCGCGTACGAGGTGGCCCGTACGTGCGGCGTGTCGCGTACGAGACGGCCCGTACGTGCGGCGTGTCGCGTACGAGACGGCCCGGACGTGCGGCGTGTCGCGTACGAGACGGCCCGGACGTGCGGCGTGTCGCGTACGAGACGGCCCGGACGCTGCGGCGTGTCACGTACGAGACGGATTGGCGTGTCCGTGGTTAGAGCGCGCCCTTGCGCGTCAGGTGGTTGAAGAACAGCCACCCCGGCAGCACCGGAATCCACAGCGTCAGCAACCGGTACAGGAGCACGGCGGGTGCTGCGACCTCCTTCGGGAGGCCGACGGCGATCAGACCGACCGTGAGGGTCGCTTCGACCGCGCCGACGCCACCGGGGGTCGGCGCCGCCGAGCCGAGCGCGTTACCGGCGAGGAAGACGACGGCGACGCTGGCGAGGCTGAGGGTGTGGGTCTCCTCGTGGCCGAATGCACGGATCGACGCGTCCAGGCACATCACGAAGCAGGCGGTGAGCAGGAGCATGCCGCCGATGCCGGTGATCAGCTTCTGCGGCCGCTGTAGCACGTCGAGCATGCGCGGGATGACGCCCGCGAACAGCGACCTCACGCGCGTGGAGACGAATTTGCGCAGGAACGGCACCGATGTCACCACGAGGACCAGTACGGCGACGGTGAGCAGACCGGCGATGACCGTGCGGGACGGCGACAGGGAGGGTGTCTTCTCGGTGCCGGTCAGGTAGCCGAAGGAGAGCAGCATCAGGATGTGGCAGCCGAGTCCGAACAGCTGCGACGCGCCGACGCTGGCCACCGCGAGCCCCGGCCGCACTCCGGCGCGCTGCAGGAATCGTGTGTTCAGGGCCACACCGCCGACCGCGGCGGGGGCCACGATCTTCACGAACGAGCCTGCCACCTGTGCCGCCACGGCGCGCAGGAACGGAACGCGCTCGGGCACGAAGCCGAGCAGACTCATCGCCGCCGCGAAGTAGCTCAGCGCCGAGAACAGCACCGCCGCGGCGACCCAGCCCCATTCGGCGCTGTCGAAGAGGGTGCCGAACTCGATATGGGTGAGCTGGGTCAGCAGGAAGTAGGCGCCGATAGCGCCGGCGATGAAACTGAGCAGGGTGCGCGGCCGAACACGCTCCAGGCGGACGGGTTCGACCGGTGCCTGCGGCCTGATCAGCAGCACCTGGTGGCGGATCTGGGTGAGCAGATCCTCCTCGCGCGCCTCGTCCAGCGCATCGTCGATCGCCCGCTTCTCGGCCCGCTGCTCCGCCCGTACGGCCTTCTTGTCCGGCTTTTCCAGTACGGATGCGGTGTCTTCCTTGGCTTCCTCGGCGCGGGCGAGCCTGTCCAGCCGGGAGGCCTCCAGAACCGCTTCACGCTCGCGCTGGGCGCGCTCCCGGGCGAGTTTGCGCAGCGTCGCGCGCGTGGCGCGCGTCAGCGCGATGGGCTGGAGCATCGGCAGACAGTCGGCGACCGAGTCCGGACCGAGTACGCCGACCGCAGAGGCCACCGCGCGCTCGGCGCCCACGCGAAGCCCCATGGTGGTGACCAGCTGGGCGATGTCCACGCGCAGCAACAGGTCACCGGCGGCGATCTCGCCGCCGCGCAGATCGGTGAGGATCACCGTGCCGGAACGATCCACCAGAATCGCGTCTCCCGCGAGCCTGCGATGCGCGATGCGCCGGGACTGCAGTGCCTGCACCTGATGCCAGGTGTCGCGCAGGAGGTCGTCGGTGATGAACTCGTCGGGCAGTGAGTCGAGGGTGCGGCCACCGGTGTGCTCGTAGACGAGCATCACGGCGTCCGGGCCGAGTTCGGAGGTCGCGATCAGCTTGGGCGCGTTGGCTCCGGCCGCGATGGCCGCGTACGCGAGAAGGGCCTCCTGTTCGAGGGCCTGGCGCAGGGACTGGAGGCTGCGGCGGGTGGTGATGCCGCGCAACGTGAGCCGTCGCCATACGCGGTAGAAGAAGCCCTGTGCCTGCTGCTCGCGGTCGACCACCGTGACGTCCAGTGGTGGGCCGTCCTCCAGGGTGACGAAGTAGCGTCGGCCGCGGTCGCCGTTCTCCGTGGCGACCTCATGGGCCTCCTCGCGGGCCGCCGTCACCGGATGGAAGCCGACGTGCCGCAGTCCCGCCATCAGCGTCCGCCCGGTGGGCCGTACGTTCGGCGAGCCGACCGCGTACAGCGTCCCGTACGCGACAGTCCAGCCGATCAGCACTGTCAGGATGATCGAGAACGGCGTCGTATAGCCGGTGACCAGCATCGAGAAGGCGTCGAGGAGCAGCACCACCCACAGCACCGCGCGCCAGCGGGGTCGACGGGACATGCCGACGGCCGTCATGTACGCGATGACTGGCGCGAGATAGCCGTGCACCGGGTCGGTGAGGGCGTGGATGTCGCCCGGTGAGGGCTGGGTGAGCGCTTCCTGGATGGAGTTCGGGGCGGCTTTCGCGACCCACAGGTCGGTGGCGAGTGTCACTCCGTGCGCGAGGACCGCGGCGAGGACGCCGTCGGCGATCCGCAGCCCGTCCCGTTTGATCAGCCGTTCGATCGCGAATGCGACCGGTACCAGGAGGATCGCGATGCTCGATGCCAGACCTGCGATCTTGATCAGTAGATCGGGTGCCTGGCCCGTGCCCTTGTTGATGTCCTGTTCGAGTCCGGATGTGGTGCCGTGTGCGAACGCGGCGATGGCGAGCAGCAGGACGATCGCGAGGAACCCGACCAGGAGGCGCATCAGATCGGACGGACGGTGCACGCGCGCGGGGAGCAGCGGTTCGTCGCCCTCGACCTCGTCGTTGTGGACTTCGTCCACGCAGTCGGCGTCCCGCTCGACCTGCTTCTTCTCGTCGTCGTACGTCTTTTTGAATGTCTTGGGGGCGAGATCGTCGTCCGGCTTGGTAAGGGGCTCGGCGTGCGATGTGGCACTGGGCGCTTTGTCAGCCTTGGGGGTGGACTCGGTGATCTGCTCGCCCGTCTCCTTCTCGTCGGCTTCGCCGGAGTCCGGGCGCGACGAAGCCGCGGAGGTGCCCTCCGCGTTTTCGGGGTGCACGCCCTGCTGCCTCATGGACTCTTCTTGATCTCGTATCACCGGTCACCGCCCGCACGATGGTGGCATGCCCCACCGACACACGGGGGCATCAGGGTGCAAATGCGGGGGCGCACAGTCTGCCCCACGCGCTGCCTCGGAGCGAGGAATACGCACAGTCTTCACCACGTCACATTGTCGGTGGGGTGGTGCAGGATGGGGCGGATGAGCGAGGAGAGCCTTCCGGCGGACGACCTGCCGGAGTACGCGGAGCAGGTCCTTGAGGTCGCCGAGCTGATCCCGCCCGGGCGCGTGATGACGTACGGGGATGTCGCCGAGTGGCTGGAGGACGGCGGGCCGCGCCAGGTGGGCCGCGTGATGGCCCTCTACGGGGGAGCGGTTGCGTGGTGGCGTGTCATACGCGCGGACGGTGTGCTGCTCCCGGGCCACGAACTCGAGGCGCTGGCCCACTATCGCGTCGAGGGGACTCCGCTGAAGGAGGCGGGCAGGGCGTCCGAAGGGCACCTGCCGCGCGTCGACATGAGACGGGCGCGGTGGGACGGCGGCGAACGCGCGGAGAGTCACACCTGACAGCTTCCGGTATCGGACGGGCGGAGGGGGAACCTGTGGCCCGTACGGGGGAAGCGAGGCACATCCGTGACATGCCGTACGTTCGAGGAACGGGGGACGCACGGGGCCTGCGAGAAGAAGGGGAAGGCCTCCTTCCACAGTGCTCACCGGCGTAGCGTCGTCGACGCGGATCCCTCTCACCCCGCGGCCACCGCCCCGAACGCGCGGCAGTCCACCCATCACTCGCCCGATCACCACCCCCGTCACGACGGCGTTCAGCGCCGACCGTGACGATCCCCAGCACAACCACCAGGACCGGCGAACCACGTGAGCTCCACTTCCTCCATCAGGCGCCTGTCGCACCCCAACGTGCGACAGGGGACCCGCGGCGCGTACCGACTGGTTCGTACCCCGCCGGTCCGAGTGGATCCCCCTCGTCTGGACGCAGGACAGCGCTCCGTGGTTGACCACAAGGGCGGCCCACTCCTCGTTCTCGCAGGTCCGGGTACTGGAAAGACGACCACGCTGGTCGAGTCCGTGGCCGCCCGGATCGCACAGGGCTGCGATCCGGAACGGGTTCTGGTGCTGACCTTCAGCAGGAAGGCCGCCGTAGAGCTGCGCGACCGCATGGCGCTGCGCATAGGCGCCGCGCGCGCCCCACAGGCGACCACCTTCCACTCCTTCTGCTACGCCCTTGTCCGCGCCCACCAGGACAGCGACCTGTTCGTGGAACCCCTCCGGCTGCTGTCGGGTCCCGAACAGGACGTGGCGGTGCGCGAGCTGCTCGCGGGCCAGCCCGACCTGGAGCGCCTCGGTCTCGCGCATGTGCGCTGGCCGGACGATCTGCGTGCCTGCCTGACCACCCGAGGCTTCGCCGACGAGGTCCGCGCGGTCCTGGCCCGCAGCCGTGAGCTCGGCCTGAGCCCCGATGCCCTGAACGCCTTCGCCGCCCGCATCGGCCGGCCCGACTGGGGCGCCGCCGCGGCCTTCCTCGCCGAGTACCTCGACGTTCTCGACATGCAAGGAGTGCTCGACTACGCGGAACTCGTCCACCGCGCGGTGCTGCTCGCCGGACGCCCCGGTGTCGCCGAACGCCTGGCCGCGCGGTACGACGCCGTCTACGTCGACGAGTACCAGGACACCGACCCGGCGCAGGTACGACTGCTGCGGGCCCTCGCAGGCAGTGGCCGTACCCTCGTCGCCTTCGGCGACCCCGACCAGTCCATTTACACCTTCCGGGGCGCCGACGTGAACGGCATCCTGGACTTCCCCGACGCCTTCCCGCGCGCGGACGGCCGCCCGGCGCCGGTCGAGGTTCTCAGGACGTCCCGCCGCTCGGGCGCCGTCCTGCTGACCGCCACCCGCCTGGTCACCCAGCGCATGCCGCTGACCCGCCTTCCGGCGGAGAAGGTGCGGGCCCACCGCGAGCTGTCCCCGGTACGGGACGGCGGCCGGATCGAGGTCTACACGTACCCGACGTCCGGCACGGAGCTGGACAACATCGCCGACATCGTCCGCCGCGCCCACCTGGAGGACGGCGTCCCCTGGAGCGAGATGGCCGTCCTGGTGCGCGCCGGCTCCCGCACGATCCCGACGATCCGACGTGCGCTCACCGCGGCCGGGGTGCCGCTCGACATCGACGGCGACGATCTGCCGCTGCGGCACGAGCCGGCGGTCGCGCCGCTGCTGACAGCGCTGCGGGCGGTGGCGCGGGCGGAGCTGGGTACGGATACCGACTCCGGCGCCGACATCGACGTACCCGAGGTGGACGCTGCGGGGGACCTGCCTGGGCAGGAACACGCATCCGCGGAGGAAGCCGAGAGCGCCGACTCCCGGGAGTCCCATGAGGCCGATGAGCCCCATGAGGTGGCTGTATCGGCCGTACCGGCCGAGCCGGAGCCGGAGACGCCGGAGACCCCCTGGCTCGACGCCGAAACCGCCCTCACCCTGCTCGCCTCGCCCCTCGCGAGCATGGACACCGCCGACCTGCGGCGCCTGGGCCGCGCACTGCGCGAGGAGGAGCGCGCGGCCGGCAACCACGTACCGCCGCCCTCCGACGAACTGCTGGCCCGCGCGCTGGCCGAGCCGGAGCGGCTCGTCGCGCACGACCCTGCGTACGCCCGCGGCGCCCAGCGCCTGGGTGCGCTGCTGCGGAAGGCGCGGGAGCGCCTCGCGGGCGGTGGGACGGCCGAGGAGGCGCTCTGGGACCTGTGGGAGGGCACGCCGTGGCCGCAGCGCCTGGAGCGGGCTGCCCGGCGTGGCGGCGCGGCCGGGCGCAACGCCGACCGCGACCTCGACGCCGTGTGCGCGCTGTTCGCGACCGCGACCCGCGCCGAGGAGCGCACCGGCGGTCGTGGCACCCTCAACTTCCTGGCGGAGATCGAGGCCCAGGACATCGCCGCCGACACGCTCACCCGTAGGGCTGTACGTCCCGACGCCGTGCGTCTGATGACCGCGCACCGCTCCAAGGGCCTGGAGTGGCGCCTTGTTGTCGTCGCGGGCGTCCAGGAGGGGCTGTGGCCGGACCTGCGCCGCCGCGGGTCCCTGCTGGAGGCCGACCGCATCGGACGCGACGGCCTGGCCGAACCCCTCACGCCCGGAGCGCTCCTCTCCGAAGAGCGCCGATTGTTCTACGTGGCCGCCACGCGCGCGCGTGAACGCCTCGTCGTCACCGCGGTGAAGGCCCCCGCCGACGACGGCGACCAGCCCTCCCGCTTCCTCACCGAACTCGGCGTCGAGCCCAAGGACGTCACCGGCCGCCCGCGCCGCCCGCTGTCCGTCGCGGCGCTGGTCGCCGAACTGCGCGCCACGACCGTGGATCCGCGAGTCTCGGACACCCTCAGGCAGGCCGCGGCCCACCGCCTGGCCAAGCTCGCCGCGCTCGGCGACGAGGACGGCCGACCTCTGGTGCCGTCCGCACACCCCTACCGCTGGTGGGGTCTGTACGAGCCGACCGAGAGCAAGATTCCGCTGCGCAACCGCGACCAGCCCGTCGTGCTCTCCGGAAGCGCTCTCGACCAGCTCGCCAACACCTGCGCCCTGCAGTGGTTCCTGGGGCGCGAGGTGAAGGCCGACGCGCCCGCGACCGCAGCCCAGGGCTTCGGCAACGTGGTGCACGTCCTCGCCGACGAGGTCGCCTCCGGACGCACCCCGGCCGACCTGACCGTCCTCATGGAGCGCCTCGACTCGGTGTGGAACGCGCTCGCCTTCGACGCGCCGTGGAAGTCCGCGCAGGAGAAGGAGCACGCGCGCGTGGCGCTCGAACGCTTCCTGAAGTGGCACGTGATGGACCGCACCGGACGTACGCCGGTGGCCAGTGAGCACGACTTCGACGTGACTCTCGAAGCGGGCGACTACGAAG
Organism: Streptomyces sp. NPDC087263; assembly: GCF_044744645.1. Taxonomy (NCBI): domain Bacteria; kingdom Bacillati; phylum Actinomycetota; class Actinomycetes; order Kitasatosporales; family Streptomycetaceae; genus Streptomyces; species Streptomyces sp. NPDC087263. Next base: position 655,961 of record NZ_JBIUYT010000002.1, on the reverse strand, counting down.
TACGCATCCGCGGCTCCATGGACCGCGTCGAGGCGGACGCCGAAGGTCGCGCCTATGTGGTCGACTTCAAGACCGGCAAGCAGGCGCCGAGCGCCGCCGAGGTGGCGCACCACCCGCAACTCGCCGTCTACCAGCTCGCCATCAGCGAGGGCGCGGCCGACGACGCCTTCGACGGCGTAAGGCCCGAGCCCGGCGGCGCCGAACTCGTCCAGTTGCGCCAGGGTGCCGCCAAGAAGAACGGTGGTGAGACCCTCCCCAAGGTGCAGGCCCAGGAGCCCCTGGAGGGCGAGTGGGTCGGCGATCTGCTCGCCACCGCTGCGGGCAAGGTCCTCGACGAGCGGTTCTCGCCCACGACCGGTCAGCACTGCACGCACTGCGCGTTCCGGGCGTCGTGCAGCGCGCGGCCCGAAGGGCGGCAGGTGGTCGAGTGACGCGTGTGCCGCTCCGTGACGTGTGCGCAGTTCCGTGATCCGTGGGTAGTTCTGTGACCTGTGCGTGCTGAGTGGTGCGGGCGCGGTCGAGTGGTGCGACGTGCGTGACGTATCGCACCACCCGCGCTGACCAGCGCATCCTTCGGCCCCGCAGCCGATGTGGCCCGCGCTGTCAGTGCGCGCCGCTAGCCTCTCTGACGTGCCAGCCCGTATCACCGACCCCGAGCAGCTCAACGAGCTCTTGGGCATCCCGTTCACCCCGGAGCAGACGGCCTGCATCACCGCACCGCCCGCCCCGCAGGTGATCGTGGCCGGAGCCGGTTCGGGCAAGACCACGGTGATGGCGGCACGCGTGGTGTGGCTGGTCGGCACCGGACAGGTCGCCCCCGAGCAGGTCCTCGGCCTGACGTTCACCAACAAGGCGGCCGGTGAACTCGCCGAGCGCGTCCGCAAGGCGCTGATCAAGGCAGGCGTCACCGACCCGGACGCGATCGACCCGGACAACCCGCCGGGCGAGCCGGTCATCTCCACGTACCACGCCTTCGCGGGCCGCCTGCTGACCGACCACGGCCTGCGCATCGGACTCGAACCGACATCGCGCCTCCTCGCCGACGCCACCCGCTACCAGCTCGCCGCCCGCGTGCTGCGTGAGGCACCGGGACCGTACCCGGCGCTCACCCGCTCCTTCCCGGACCTGGTCGGCGACCTCCTCACGCTCGACTCCGAACTCGCCGAACACCTTGTACGCCCCGAGGACCTACGCAGGTACGACGCCGAACTGCTGCGATCCCTGGAGGGTGCCAAACTCACCAACGCCGACCTCCGCAAGGTCCCCGACGCGGCGGCGGCCCGGCGCGAACTGGCCGAGCTGGTGGGCCGCTACCGGGCGGCCAAACGCGAACGCGATCTCCTCGACTTCGGCGACCAGATCGCCCTGTCGGCCACCCTGGCCCGCACCCGCCCCGAGGTCGGAACCATCCTGCGCGACGAGTTCCGCGTGGTCCTGCTGGACGAGTACCAGGACACCTCCGTGGCCCAGCGCGTCCTGCTCGCCGGGCTCTTCGGCGGCGGCACCGGTCACCCGGTGACCGCGGTCGGCGACCCCTGCCAGGCGATCTACGGCTGGCGCGGCGCCTCCGTCGCCAACCTCGACGACTTCCCCGAGCACTTCGCACACCCCGACGGCCGCCTCGCGACCCGCCAGGCACTCAGCGAGAACCGCCGCAGCGGGGGGCGCCTCCTGGACCTCGCCAACGGCCTCGCCGAGCCCCTGCGCGCCATGCACGCGGGCGTGGAGGCACTCCGCCCCGCCCCCGGAGCCGAGCGCGACGGCCTGGTCCGTTGCGCGCTGCTGCGGACCCACGCCGAGGAGATCGACTGGCTCGCCGACTCCATCGCCCATCTCGTACGCACCGGAAAGGCGCCCGGCGAGATCGCGGTGCTGTGCCGTACGGCGACCGACTTCGCCGAGATCCAGGGCGCGCTCGTCGCCCGCGACATCCCCGTGGAGGTGGTGGGCCTCTCCGGGCTGCTGCACCTCCCCGAGGTCGCCGACCTCGTCGCCGTCTGCGAAGTCCTCCAGGACCCCGGCGCCAACGCCTCCCTCGTACGCCTGCTCACCGGCCCGCGCTGGCGCATCGGACCGCGCGACCTGGCCCTCCTGGGGAGGCGCGCCCGCCATCTCGTGACCCACACGCGCGTGGGCGCCGACGACGACCCGGACCGCCGGCTCGCCGCGGCAGTCGAGGGGGTCGACCCGGCCGAGGTGATATCGCTCGCGGACGCGCTCGACACGTTCCTGGAGATGCCCATCGAGGCCCAAGGGGACGACGACGGACTGCCCTTCTCGCCGGACGCGCGCGTGCGCTTCGCGCGGCTCGCCGCCGAACTGCGCGATCTGCGCCGCTCGCTGGCCGACCCACTGATGGACGTCCTGCACCGGGTGCTCGCCGTCACCGGCCTGGAGGTCGAACTCTCCGCGTCCCCGCACGCGCTGGCCGCCCGGCGACGCGAGACGCTGTCGAACTTCCTGGACGTCGCCGCGTCCTTCGCCGCGGGCGACGGAGAGGCGACCCTGCTGGCCTTCCTGGGCTTCCTGCGGACGGCCGCGCAGTACGAGAAAGGCCTCGACAACGCCCTCCCGGGTGGCGAGAACACCGTCAAGGTGCTCACCGCGCACAAGTCCAAGGGCCTGGAGTGGGACGTCGTCGTGGTCCCCGGCCTGGTCACCGGCACCTTCCCCAGCACCCAGGGGCGCGAGAAATGGACCGCCCAGGGCAAGGTCCTGCCGCACGAGCTGCGTGGAGACGCCGACACCCTGCCCGACATCGAAGCGTGGGACGCCAAGGGCATCAAGGCCTTCCACGAGGCGATGAAGGAGCACCAGCACACCGAGGAACTCCGCCTCGGCTACGTCACCTTCACCCGCCCCCGCTCACTCCTGATCGGCTCCGGCCACTGGTGGGGGCCCTCCCAGAAGAAGCCGCGCGGCCCTTCGGACTTCCTGTGCGCCCTGTACGAGCACTGCGCGGCCGGACACGGAGACATCGAGGTCTGGGCGGACGAACCCGCCGAGGACGACGAGAACCCCGCCCTTCACGAGGCGTCCGCCGACCACGCCTGGCCGCTTCCGCTCGATGACGCGGCGCTCGTACGCCGCCGCGCGGCCGCGGAGACCGTACTCGCCCACCTGGAGCGGGTCGCGTCCCACCAGGAGGCCCATCCAGGGGCCGCCCACGCCTCGTCCCCCTCCCCTTCGACCCAGTTCCCGGCTTCGGCTCCGTCCTCGTACGAGGACCCTGAGTGGCCGCCTCCACCCGAGGACGACGAACCGCCGGACCCCCGGGAGGACGACGGCTCCGAGTGGGACTCCTGGACGGCTGACCGCCCGAAGGTTCCGCACCAGGCACTGGCCCCCGAGGCTCGTCCTCACCCCGAGGACCCGGAGCGTCTCACCCTCGAGGAATCCCGCACGCTCGCCTCCTGGGACCGCGACCTGGACGCGCTCACAGGAGAGCTCCTGCGCGCCCGCGCGGGCGTCACGGACGTACCCCTGCCGTCGTCGCTCACCGCGTCGCAGGTGCTGCGCCTTGCCGCCGACCCGGACGGCTTCGCGCAGGAGCTGGCCCGCCCCATGCCGCGCCCCCCGCAGCCCGCCGCGCGCCGCGGCACCCGCTTCCACGCGTGGGTGGAGTCCCGCTTCGAGGAGCTGCGGCTGCCCATGCTGGAGCCGGATGAGTTGCCCGGCAGCGAGGCCGAGATCGCCGACGAGCGCGACCTGGAGGCTCTCAAGGACGCCTTCGAACGCACCCCGTACGCACACCGCACTCCCTACCGCGTCGAGGTTCCCTTCCAGCTCGCCATCGCGGGCCGCGTGGTGCGCGGCCGTATCGACGCGGTCTACAGGGAGGCCGAAAACAACGGTGACGGCATCGGCGCGGCCGGCAGGGAGGGCGGCGACGGCGGCACGACGTACGAGATCGTGGACTGGAAGACCAACCGCAGTCGCACCGCGGACCCCCTCCAGCTCGCGCTCTACCGCCTGGCCTGGGCAGAACAGCAGGGCGTGCCTCTGGAGGCGGTCAAGGCGGCGTTCCTGTACGTCCGCAGCGGAGAGGTAGTACGACCGGACGGCCTTCCGGACCGGGCCGCACTGGAGCGGCTGCTCATGGAGGGCCCACAGGAAGAGGCATCCGGGGAACCACCGGACGAACACGCCTCTGTGGGCGGATAGGCTCGTGGTCATGAGCAAGCCCGTTGACAACGCCGTCAGCACCGTGCGTACGTACATCCAGAACCACCGCGCCGCCTTCCTCGACGACCTCGCCGAATGGCTGCGCATCCCCTCGGTGTCGGCTCAGCCCGACCACGCCGCGGACGTACGGCGCAGCGCCGACTGGCTTGCCGCCAAGCTTCGGGAGACCGGCTTTCCCGCCGTCGAGGTCTGGGCCACGGACGGCGCCCCGGCCGTCTTCGCCGAATGGCCCTCCGAGGACCCGGAAGCCCCTACCGTCCTGGTCTACGGCCACCACGACGTGCAGCCCGCCGCCATCGAGGACGGCTGGGACACAGAGCCCTTCGAGCCGGTGATCCGCGGAAACCGCCTCCACGCGCGCGGGGCGGCCGATGACAAGGGCCAGGTGTTCTTCCACACACTCGGCGTCCGCGCCCACCTCGCCGCCACCGGGCGCACCGCTCCCGCCGTCCACCTCAAGCTCCTCATCGAGGGCGAGGAGGAATCCGGCTCCCCGCACTTCCGTGAACTCGTCGAGGCGAACGCGGAGCGGCTCGTGGCCGACGCCGTGATCGTCTCCGACACCGGTATGTGGTCCGAGGACACCCCCACGGTGTGCACCGGCATGCGCGGCCTCGCCGAGTGCGAGATCGCGCTGTACGGGCCCGACCAGGACATCCACTCCGGATCCTTCGGCGGCGCCGTGCCCAACCCGGCCACCGCCGTCGCACGCCTCGTCGCCGCCCTGCACGACGAGCATGCGCGCGTGGCCGTACCGGGCTTCTACGAAGGCATCACCGAGCTGACCGACCGTGAGCGCGAGCTCTTCGCCGAGCTGCCCTTCGACGAGGCCGAGTGGCTGCGCACCGCCAGGTCGACGGCCTCCTACGGAGAGGCCGGACACACCACTTTGGAGCGCGTCTGGGCCCGTCCGACCGCCGAGGTCAACGGCATCGGCGGCGGCTACCAGGGCCCCGGCAGCAAGACGGTCATCCCGTCCTCGGCGATGGTGAAGCTCTCCTTCAGGCTGGTCGCGGGACAGGAGCCCGACCACATCGAGAAGGCCGTACGCGCGTGGGCCGCCGAACAGGTACCCGCGGGCATCCGGCACGAGATCACGTTCGGGGCGGCCACCCGCCCCTGCCTGACGCCCCTGGACCACCCCGCTCTGCAGTCCGTCGTACGCGCCATGAGCCGCGCCTTCGAGCAGCCCGTCCGCTTCACCCGTGAGGGCGGCTCGGGGCCCGCGGCCGACCTCCAGGAAGTCCTCGGCGCCCCGGTGCTCTTCCTGGGTATCTCCGTCCCGTCCGACGGCTGGCACGCCCCCAACGAGAAGGTCGAACTGGACCTCCTCCTGAAGGGCGTCGAAACAACTGCCTACCTGTGGGGCGATCTGGCCGAGAACTGGCGCGAGGCACACTGAATAGGCATCCCCGAAGAAGGCGATCAACGCCCTGAACAGCCCCCTCCACACCCGCCCTGCTGAACCGTCCGTCGAAATATCCGTTACACCGGGGGAGTTGGAAGCACCCGTGACCACCTGGACCAATCACACCGCCGACCGTCCCATCTCGCTCACCGTCCCGAACGGCATCGACCGGGCCGCCCACCACCGGCTCGACGAGGCCTGGCTCGCCGCGGCGTGGAGCCACCCCACCACCCGCGCCTTCGTGGTCTCCGGCGGCCAGGTCCTGATCGACGAGAGGGCGGACGGCACCACCGAACTGGTGATGACCCCCTCCTTCGAGGCGCCGCTCACCGAGGCACACCGCTACTTCCTGGGCACCGACGACGACGGTGTGAGCTATTTCGCACTCCAGAAGGACGCCCTCCCCGGCCGCATCGACCAGTCGGCGCGCTCGGCGGGCCTTCGCGAGGCGGGACTCCTGCTGTCTCCCCGCGACGCGGGCCTCATGGTGCACGCGGTCGCCCTGGAGAACTGGCAGCGGCTCCACCGCTTCTGCTCACGCTGCGGCGAACGCACCGTCATCGCGGCAGCCGGCCACATCCGCCGCTGCCCGGCCTGCGGCGCCGAGCACTACCCGCGCACCGACCCGGCCGTGATCATGGCGGTCACGGACGACGAGGACCGCATCCTGCTCGGCCGCCAGGTGCACTGGCCCGAGGGCCGCTTCTCGACACTCGCCGGCTTCGTCGAGCCCGGTGAGTCCATCGAGCAGTCGGTGCGCCGCGAGGTCTTCGAGGAGGCCGGTATCACGGTCGGTGAGGTCGAGTACGTCGCCAGCCAGCCCTGGCCGTTCCCCTCCAGCCTCATGCTGGGCTTCATGGCCCGCGCCCAGTCGTCCGAGATCAACGTCGATGGCGAGGAGATCGAAGAGGCCCGCTGGTTCTCCCGCGAAGACCTGCGGGCCGCCTTCGAGTCCGGGGAGGTACTGCCCCCCTACGGGATCTCGATTGCGGCCCGGCTGATCGAGCTCTGGTACGGCAAGCCCCTGCCGACCCGGGGATCAGCCACCTGACACCGACCGGACGGTCGGCGGCCCGGCGTGCGGTGCACGTCCGACGCGGGCGCCGGCCGACTGAGGCCGACCACACGCCGATCTTCTGCCTGACCTGCGCCAGCGACGGGTTCGTCAACGTCGTACCGTCCGGGAAGCGGACGGTACGAACCGTCTGGGGTTCCTGGCTCTCAGGTAGCGAGGGCGGCCTTCACCTGGGCAAGGCTCGGGTTGGTCATGATCGACTCATTGCCCGAGGGGGCAACAATCAAGACCGTGGGAACCGTCTGGTTTCCGCCGTTCGCCTTCTCCACGAACGCCGCGGACTGCGGGTCCTGCTCGATGTTGATCTCTTCGTACGTGATGCCCTCGCGGTCCATCTGGCTCTTCAGCCGACGGCAGTAGCCGCACCACGTGGTGCTGTACATCGTCACAGTGCCCGGCATGTCGATTGCGCTCCTTTACGGCGTCGGGGTACGTGCTCGCGTCTGGGGAACGTACGCGACACGGCCGCCATTCCTGCGGGGGGTACCCCGGTGGGATGCAACGCCTGCCGCATTAGTACGACTGCGGGTGCCCCCTGTGGACAACCCGGCTCACCCGTCCCCGGCGACCTGGCAGCATGGCGGGGTGACAGCAGCAACGCACTCCACACTCTTCCCGCAGGTTCCGGACACGGCCGACGCGGTGCTCGACGGGCTCGACCCCGAGCAACGCGAGGTCGCCACCGCCCTGCACGGACCGGTGTGCGTGCTGGCGGGCGCCGGCACGGGCAAGACACGGGCCATCACCCACCGCATCGCCTACGGGGTGCGCGCGGGGATCCTCCAGCCCTCCACCGTGCTGGCCGTCACCTTCACCAACCGTGCCGCGGGTGAGATGCGCGGCCGCCTCAGGCAGCTCGGCGCGGGCGGCGTCCAGGCCCGGACGTTCCACTCGGCCGCGCTGCGCCAGCTCCAGTACTTCTGGCCGAAAGCGGTCGGCGGCAGCCTGCCCCGGCTTGTCGATCGCAAGATCCAGCTGGTCGCCGATGCGGCGGCCGCCTGCCGCATCCGCCTCGACCGGGGCGAACTGCGGGACGTCACCGCCGAGATCGAGTGGTCCAAGGTCACCCAGACCATCCCCGCCGACTACGCGGCCGCCGCCGCCAAGGCCGGCCGCGAAGCCCCCCGCAACCCGGCCGAGATCGCCCAGCTCTACGGGACCTACGAAGACCTCAAGCGCGATCGCGGGGTCATCGACTTCGAAGACGTCCTGCTGCTCACGGTCGCCGTCCTTCAGGACCGCCACGACATCGCGGAGCAGGTCCGCGCCCAGTACCAGCACTTCGTGGTCGACGAGTACCAGGACGTCAGCCCCCTCCAGCAGCGTCTGCTGGACCTGTGGCTCGGCGAGCGCGACAGCCTCTGTGTCGTCGGCGACGCCAGCCAGACGATCTATTCGTTCACCGGTGCAACTCCTGACCACCTTCTCGACTTCCGCACCCGCCACCCCGGAGCCACCGTCGTCAAGCTCGTCCGTGACTACCGCTCCTCGCCCCAGGTGGTCCACCTCGCCAACGGCCTGCTCGCCCAGGCCCGCGGCCGGGCCGCCGAGCACCGCCTGGAACTGATCTCCCAGCGGTCCCCTGGCCCCGAACCCGTCTACGCCGAGTACCCGGACGAGCCCGCCGAGGCCGAGGGCGCGGCCCGCCGCATCCGCGACCTCATCGCATCCGGCGTCCCGGCGGGCGAGATCGCGATTCTCTTCCGTACGAACTCGCAGTCCGAGCTCTACGAACAGGCACTCGCCGACGCCGGTGTGCCCTACCAGCTGCGGGGCGCCGAGCGGTTCTTCGACCGCCCCGAAGTGCGCAGGGCGGGCACCGCCCTGCGCGCCGCGGCCCGGTTCGGAGGCAACGACTCGCTCCTCGACGATGTCATCGACCTGCCCTCGCAGGTCCGCGCGGTGCTTTCGGGCGAAGGATGGACCAACCAGCCCCCTGCCGGCTCCGGTGCTGTCAGAGAGCGCTGGGAATCGCTGGCCGCCCTCGTCCATCTTGCCCACGACTTCGCCGCGGCCAAGGAGGGCGCCACTCTCGGAGACCTGGTGGCAGAGCTCGACGAGCGCGCGAGTGCCCAGCACGCCCCGACCGTCCAGGGCGTCACCCTCGCCTCCCTCCACTCCGCCAAGGGACTGGAGTGGGACGTTGTCTTCCTGGTCGCGGTCGCCGAGGGCATGATGCCGATCACCTACGCAAAGACCGACGAGCAGATCGAGGAGGAACGCCGCCTCCTCTACGTCGGCGTAACCCGCGCCAGAGAGCACCTCTGTGTCTCCTGGGCGCTGTCCCGCTCACCCGGCGGCAGACCCAACCGACGGCCCAGCCGCTTCCTCGACGGGCTGCGCCCCGGCTCGGTCACCACGGCGGGCCGAAGCGGTGGCGGGGGCCCGGGAGGTATCGAGCGAGGTATCGGGAGCAGCGGCGGCACAGTCGTGCGGCGGTCGGTCCGGACCCCTGCCCGCTGCCGGGTCTGCGGCCGCACTCTGACAGACGCCGGTGAGATGAAACTGATGCGCTGCGAGGACTGTCCCTCCGACATGGACGAGGGTCTCTATGAGCGGTTGCGGGAGTGGCGGGCGGTGCAGGCGCAGCGCAGTGGGCAGCCCGCGTTCTGTGTCTTCACCGACAAGACGCTGATGGCCATCGCCGAGACCGTGCCCGACGACGCGGGCGAGCTGGCTCGGATCCCTGGCGTCGGAGTCCGCAAGCTGAACCGCTTCGGCACCGATGTTCTGGCCATCTGTGCAGGTCAAGATGTTGAAGAGGGCGATGAAGGCGACTGATACGAACTCGTCGAAAAAATAGTTTGCGCATGCCCCAGCAATCCCCATAGGTTCTTAACACGGAACGGCGGCCTTCTCCGAGGCCCTGGTTTCGTGCTGTACTTAATAACCGTCGGACTGGCTCACCCCGGTCCCCCTAGACGCCGAGAGGAGGCGATTCCAGTGATCAGCATCACCACGAGCTTCATCAGCACCGTCAAATTGACCGATCTCTCGGTCGCCTCCACGTGCCTGCTCGGCGCCTCGAACCTGGGCACCGGTCTGACCGGCAATCCTGCCGTCCGTCCGGCGTCCTCCGTGTCTCTCTCGGGTCTTCCCATCCGGGAGCGCAATGAGCGACCGATCCAGGCACTGGAATCAGCAGTAGTGGCAGAGGCGCGTGCCTATGCCTTTGCAGCAGCCGGTGCCGGATCCCTGAAGCAGACGAAGCAGCACCACACGATGTGGGCCTTCCGTGGGCCTGAACCCTGGAGTGATCCAGCCTGATTCTCGATCAGGCCGGCGCCTTCAGGGCCGCGGAACCCCACCCGGGATCCGCGGCCCTTCTGTTTGTCCCCGACCGGGGACGGCGGAGCGAAGGGGCCTCGGGACAAGAAAAGAACCCGGTACCAGCCGCCAACCGGCCAACCGGCCGGCACGACCAGACGAGGAAGACGAACCGTGCAACTCGAAGCGCACGCCCCGTCCGTACCGCCTTCCGAAACGATCTCCCCGCCCGGCCTCACGGAGGACTCCACCTTGATCCCGCTCACTGCGCTCACCGCGCTCGACGACGCCATCGAGAACCTCGGCGTACCCGTCCCCTGCCGTTCCTACGACCCGGAGGTCTTCTTCGCCGAGTCGCCGGCCGATGTCGAGTACGCCAAGTCCCTCTGCCGTACCTGCCCGCTGGTCGAGGCCTGCCTCGCCGGTGCCAAGGAGCGGCGTGAGCCTTGGGGCGTCTGGGGTGGCGAGCTCTTCGTCCAGGGTGTTGTCGTGGCCCGGAAGCGGCCGCGTGGCCGCCCCCGCAAGAACCCGGTCGCGGCATGAACATCCGAGGAACGATCGACCGCCCCCTGACGAACGACCCCAAGAAGCAGGCCCCGATGAAGCCGTCCACCAGCGAACCCGCCGGTTCTGCGATCCCAGACTTCACCACCACCGACGCGAAGGACTCGCGTCAGAACAGGACCCGAGAGATGCAACTCATTCCAGAAGCCCTGGCTCGTGCGCATATGCACGAGCGACTGCAGGAGGCTGAGCGGGAACGCCGGGCCATGCGCCTGGCGACCGCACGCCGGATGCAGCGTCGTGCCGAGCGCGCCTCGATGCGTGCCCGGCGTGCGCTGGCCATGGCGGTCATGCAGTAGCCGACAGCAGTCGCGGGCACAGCAGCAGAAAGTAACTCCTCGCGGGGGTCGGTCCGTCCGGACCGGCCCCCGCAGTGCGTCCGCCCCGCAGTGCGTCCGCCCCCGCGGTGCGTTGCGTCCGGCGAACCGTCGATCACGGCGATATCGTCGCCGGGTGACGAGTCTTCCCGGGGACAGTGACAGCACCGGCTCAGCGCGGCGGCCAGACGTTGCCGAGGCCGAGCACATCGTGTGCGCTCGCTGCGGCACTCCGGCCGACGGCCCCCGGCCGACGTGGACCTGTTCTGTGGAGAACGGCAGCCGTCACTATTTTTGTGACAGCTGCGCTCGTACGCATCTGAGGGCGATCGAGGGGCGGCTGGACTCCGCGTGGTGGTGAACCGCGCCTCGTCAGGCTTCGGCGGCCTGCTCCCTCTCGTCCAACTCCTCCTCCGGCAGGAAACCGGGCAGCCACTCCTCCAGTTCATCGCGTAGACGGACCGTCGCGCCCAGTTGGCACAGGACACCGATGGTGCTGAGGGTCACGCGGTGTATCAGGAGATACGACGGAGGCAGGTTGAGTCGCTTGCCCAGCTGGTGCGCGGGGGAGCGGGGGTCGCCCACGCGAGCGGCCTGGCTGCGCATCCAGCCTCGGGTGAAGGTGAACTCGTCCGCCTGGGCCGGTTCGATGATCGGCAGGAGATAGTCCAGGACCGCGTCGGGTTCGAGCTCGATGGACTCCTTGACGAAGCCTTCCTCGCAGAGCAGTTCGTAGACCGCCTCGGCCTCGCCGTCGAGGGTCATACGGAGGGACGCGCCGATCGTTGCGGGCAGGCCGCCGGGGAGGCGGTCCACCGTGCCGAAGTCCAGGACACCCAGACGCCAGCCACTCTTCTCGTCGGGCAGGAGGCGGAAGTTACCCGGGTGCGGATCGGCGTGCAGCAGTCCGGTGCGGGCCGGGCCAGAGAAGAGGAAGCGGGCCAGTAGCTGGCCGGCGCGGTCCCGCTGCTCCTGCGTGCCGTTGGCGATCACCTCCGACATGGGAATGCCGTCGATCCATTCGGTCACCAGAATCTGGTCGCACTGGTGGACCACCGCCGGTACCAGGACATCCGGGTCGCCCGCGAACTCGGCCGCATGGGTCTCCTGGGCCTGCGCCTCCAGTGCGTAGTCGAGCTCCTCGGACACCCGGTCGCGCAGCTCCGCGATGAGCGGCTTGATGTCCATTCCCGGGATCAGAGGACCCAGGAGCCTGGCGAACCGGCTGAGCTGAGTCAGATCGGACAGCAGGGCCTCGCCCGCTCCGGGGTACTGCACCTTCACCGCGACCTCTCGTCCGTCATGCCACACCGCGTGATGCACCTGGCCGATGGAGGCCGCCGCGGACGGCTTGTCCTCGAACTCGAGGAACAGCTCGGACCACTCCTTACCGAGCCTTTCCTCCAGCACGGAGTGCACGGTGCGTGTCGGCATCGGAGGCGCCGCCTCCTGGAGCTTCGTCAGCGCCGCGCGATAGGGTCCCGCGACCTCTTCGGGCAGCGCCGACTCGAAGACGGACAGTGCCTGCCCGAACTTCATCGCGCCGCCCTTGAGCTCACCGAGCACCTTGAACAACTGCTCGGCTGTGCGCTGCTGCAACTCGCGGCCGACGATCTCTGCCGACTTCCCACCGATCCGTTTGCCGAGCCCCCAGGTGGCCCGCCCCGCGAAGCCCAATGGCAGCGCGGCGAGTTTGGCCGTACGGGTGACTGCCTTCCGAGGAAGATCAGACATGCGCCCTCCAGTTAGCCGGACAGCCGAGCCGCGTACGGCTGTTCCTCCGCCATTGTCTCGTGCGGCTCCCCGACTTCCGAGGCGCGCTCCCCCTTATTACCTTTCTCCGCTGCGCCGCACAGGCATGCGGGATGCGGCCAGACCGGCCTCGCGTGCCAGTCGAACCCCGGAACAGACGCCTCCCAGCGTGCCCCGGCACTGGAAGGCAGCTCCCCGTCGAGGTAGGCAAGCGCATGGCCCGCGGCCATTCCGGCTACCCCGGCCGCCAGCGCGAGGTCGCACGCCGGGACCTGGCGCTGTTGGCCGGAGCGCCACTGCGCGACCAGGCGTGGCCAGGTCGGATCACGGTCGGCGCGCCCCTGGTCGAGACAGCCCGAGCAACCGGTGTCGCCAGGCAGCACCAGGGGGCCGACCACCCCCGTGCCCTCCACGACGCCCGCGTACAGATGTGGTGTTCCCGAGGTGATCAACGGCTCGGCGGCCATCGGGTCGGGCGCGTGGACGGCGAGGCCGTCTCGCGGCGTGAGGATCACCAGCGACAGTCCGAGTTTCTCCGCGTCCGGGGTTGTCCGCGGCGGACGCGCCGATGCCGCTCGGCGTACCGCCCGCCGGGCGGCTTCCTCCCGGCGTTCACCGATGGACTCGGCGGGCAGTCCGCCCGGTGCGACGTCCCACGGTTCGACGCAGCCGCTGTCGCGGACATCGACCTCGCCCACGCCCGCGCCGACGAGCAGCGAGGCCAGGAGCACTCCCACCCGGCCTGCACCCCGCACCTGTACGCGCAGTGAGCGGCGGGCGGCCAGCCGTTTCATGCCTTCGCCCGGCTCGGGGGTGACGAGGGAGAGAGACGCGAGGTCGGGGCGCAGCCGGTCGAGGACCGCTTTCTTCTTACGCAAGGTGTCTGCGGCCGGGCCGCCTCCGGTGGCGTCGTCCAGCAGGCCGGACCGGGCGAGCCGGTCCAGCAGCTCGTCGACATGCCCGTCGGGAAACCCCATTCTGCGCCCTTCCTCGCGGAGGAGCGGCAGACCGCGTGTCCCGTTGAGGAGATCGAGGAAACTGCCTGTCGCCGTGTCGACCGGGCCAAGGATTATCGCGTGCGCGGGCGCCATTCCGAACTGAACGGTGTTGAGATCTCGCCAGCCGCGCCGCAGCGCGGGCTTCACGATCGGATGCATGACCTACCCCCGTACTCCGTGGATCTTCCCCGTGTGTCGGCCGGTGTGGGTCCCGCTTCGCCGACCGAATGCCAGCATGCCCTTCGCGGTCCGAGGGTGCCGAAAGTTATCCACAGGCAGCGGTATACGTCGTACAAATCGAGCGCACAGGGTGCGGATCGGCATCGAACCGTCTCGGGGACGGGACTTCCCCCATGTGCAGCGGGTAACGTCGAGGCGTGCCCGCCGACCCACTGCACCGCGCCGGAAACCCACAGCGCAGTACGACGAGCCCGCCGCCAAGCGGCTCGGGGGCGAGCGCGATCGAGGTCCGCAGGAGCGCGCGAAGGCGCAGAACGGTCTCCGCGTACCGCGAGGGCGATCGCACCATTGTGCTCATCCCCGCCCGGATGTCCGAGGCGGAAGAACAGCGCTGGGTGACCGTCATGCTCGACAAACTGGCCGCCCAGGAGAAGAAGAGGGTGCCCTGTGATGCCGAGCTGAGCGAGCGCGCCGCGCGTCTATCAGGTCAGTACTTCGATGGCAGGGCGCGCCCCACCTCGGTTCGCTGGGTCACCAACCAGAACACGCGCTGGGGCTCATGCACACCGGCCGAGGGCAGTATCCGTCTGTCGCACCGGTTGCAGGGCATGCCCGAGTACGTCGTCGACTACGTACTCGTCCATGAACTCGCGCATCTGCTCGTGCCCGGCCATGGGCCCCGCTTCTGGCGGCTCCTGGAGGCATATCCGCGTACGGAGCGTGCGCGCGGCTACCTCGAAGGGGTGGTTGCCGCCGATCGGCTGCCCCACCCGCCCGCCACACGCGAGGATTGAGGGCCGGTCCACCCGCGTCCAAGCCGGCCCGTCCGCACCGAAGGGGCTGTTGTGTACCGGGTCTGTACCGGCTCCCTCCACTGTCAGAGTTTGCCGTTAGCCTGACGCGACGCACTTGCATTCGGGATGGGGGACGGTCGTTACGCATGGCCAGGGAATTCCAACGCGGCCACAAGGCCAAGATCAGTGATCTCACCGCGGGCACCGATCTGTACGTAGGCGTGCAGATCGCCGGGCCCGGGCTGACCTTCGACATCAGTTGCTTCGGTCTGGACGCCGACGAACGGCTTTCGGACGATCAGTTCTTCGTCTTCTTCAACCAGCCGAAGTCCCCTGAGGAGTCCATTCAGCTTCTCGGCGCCCAGGCGGGTGACACCGAGTCCTTCCGTGTCACGCTCGACCGGATCCCGGCGAAGATCCAGAAACTGTCGTTCACCGCGACCCTCGACGGCGCCGGGCAGATGTCCCAGATCGCCCCCGGATATCTCCGTATCGTCGCGGGCGGCGAGGAGGTGGCCCGGTACCCGTTCAGCGGCGCGGAGTTCTCCACGGAACGTGCCGTGATGCTGGGCGACTTCTACCTGAAGGACGTCTGGCGGTTCGCCGCCGTGGGACAGGGCTTCGACGGCGGGCTCGACGCGCTGCTGAAGAACTTCGGTGGCGAGGTCGCCGAGGAGGAGCCCGCCGTGCAGCCGCCGCAGGCCGCCGTTACACCGTCCTTCGCGCCGCCGGCACAGGCCACCGCGCCCCCCGCGTTCGGCGCGCCGAACGCACCGGCACCGGTGCCGCACCCCGCCGCGCAGGGCTTCGCGCCGCCTCCGGGAACCACACCGCCGCCCGCCCCGGCGCCCGCGCCTTCGGTGCACGGCGCCCCGACCATCGTCGCGCCGCTGCACACTCCGCCGGGTGGAAGCGTGCCGCCGCCGGGCCCCGCACCGTACGTGCAGCCTCCAGGACAGCCCGGTCCGCCGCCGGGCTACGGCCGGCAGTCTCCCGGCCAGACGGCTCCACCGCCGCCCGGCTATGGCCAGCAGGCCCCGCCCGCACCCCCGGGCTATGGCCAGCAGGCCCCGCCCACGCCCCCCGGCTACGGTCAGCAGGCTCCCACCGCACCTCCCGGTTACGGTCAGCAGCCGCCGTACGGCCAGGCCCCCGGGCAGATTCCCGGGCAGCCGGGTGCGCCCTCCCCGTATGGGGTTCCCCAGGGAGCCCCACAGGGTGGTGCCGGTGTGTCCGCCGCGTTGCAGGCCTTCAAGGAGACGCCCACCGGGCAGCGCTGGACCCAGCAGAACAAGAAGCTGGTCCGCGTCGACCTGGGCGCGGGCGGCGATCAGGCAGTCCTGGCGCGCCAGGGCAGCATGGTGCTCTACCAGGGCAAGGTCGACTTCAGCTACAAGGGCGCCGGCTTCGCCGGGCGGATCGTGGGCAACGCGACCGGCCAGGAGATGCAGCTGATGCGCTGCTCGGGTCGCGGCCAGGTGTTTCTCGCCGAGAACGGCTCCCATGTGCACCCCATCGAACTCCAGGGCGACGGAATCTGCGTGTCCGCCGAGAGCGTCCTCGCCTTCGACGAGACGCTTCAGTACGAGGTCCGCAGGATCGAGGGGCACGGCATCCCCGGGGGTGCGCTGTTCACGATGCAGTTCCAGGGGACCGGCACGATCGTCGTGAAGACCCACGGAGCACCCGTCGTCCTGCCCGTCACGCCCACGACCTTCGCCGACTGCAACGCGGTCGTCGCCTGGTCCGCGGCCTCCCAGGTGATCGTCTCCAGCCAGGTCCGGATGCGCCGGAACGCCTACCCGGGCGACACCGGAGAGAGCGTGAACCTGCAGTTCCGCGGCGCGCCCGGCAATTTCATCGTCGTCCAGCCGTACGAGGTCTGAGGGAGCCCGTCATGAATCAGCCACTCTCGGGCTTCGCCCCGGCACCCGTCACCGCCCGCATGGAGAACCACGGCAACCACATGCTGAAGGTCGCCATGCAGACCGGAAACGACCTCCTCGCGCGCGTGGGGTCGATGGTCGCCTACGAAGGGTTCGTCCAGTACGAGCCCAACCCGCCCGCCGTACGTCAGATCGCCCGCGACTGGGCCACCGGCGAGGGCGCGCCGTTGATGAAGGCCTCCGGTGACGGCCTGCTCTACCTCGCCGACTACGGGGCGAACGTCGTCGTCATCAACCTCAACGGGGACGCGATCTCCGTCAACGCGACGAACCTGCTCGCCTTCGACGCCCACCTCACGTGGGGCGTCGAGCGCGTCAAGGGGCTCGCCAAGTTCGCCGGTCAGGGCCTGTGGAACACGAAGATCTCCGGGCAGGGCTGGGTCGCGCTGACCTCCCGGGGCAAGCCGATCGTCGTCGACTGCGGCGGCGGTGAGGACGAGACGTACGTCGACCCGGACGCGCTCGTCGCCTGGTCCCCGAACCTCAAGGTGAAGGGCAAGCGCAGCTTCAAGGCGCAGTCGCTGATCGGACGCGGCAGCGGCGAGGCCTTCCAGATGGCGTTCTCCGGGCAGGGCATCGTCGTCGTCCAGCCGAGCGAGGACAGCACCGACCGTCTCCGAGTCCGGGGCTGAGGGGGAGCAGGACACCATGCAGAGCCCGCTTTTCGGCTACAACGAACAGCAGACCCAGGAGCGCTACAGCCTGCAGAACTCGCAGATGCTGCGCGTCGTCCTGGAGGGTCACGACGACATCCTCGCGCGCAAGGGCACCATGGTCGCGTACCAGGGACTCGTCGAGTTCGACGCCGAGTACCAGAACAGCGGCCAGCAGCGGTCGCGCGCGTTCACCGGCGAGGGCCTCGACCTGATGCGCTGCCACGGGCAGGGGACCGTCTATCTGGCGAACCTCGCCCAGCACGTGCACGTGGTCGACGTGGACCAGGACGGTCTCACCGTCGACAGCAGCTACGTACTGGCGATGGACTCCTCGCTGCACCACGAGGTCATCGCCGTGGACAGCCAGTACGGCATCTCCGGCTCCGGCAAGTACCAGCTCAACATCACGGGTCGCGGCAAGGTCGCGCTGATGACCTCAGGGATGCCGCTGCTGATGCAGGTCACGCCCGACAAGTACGTCAACTGCGACGCCGACGCGATCGTGGCGTGGTCCACGGGCCTGCGGGTACAGATGCAGGCCCAGACGCACTCCTCCGGAGTGTGGCGGCGCCGTGGCAGCACGGGTGAGGGCTGGGAGCTCAGCTTCCTGGGACAGGGCTACGCGCTCGTCCAGCCCAGCGAGCTGCTGCCGCCGCAGAACGCCGTGATCGGCCAGGGGGTGCGCGCCCAGTACGGCATGGGGCAGCAGGGCGCGCACGCACAGAACCAGGGGAACGCCTGGAGCTGAGCGTCAACGAAGCATGGGTAAGGGGCGGCCGCCATAGCGGTCGCCCCTTACCCGTTCACAGTCGCGCGCGGGTCGCTTCCAGGAGTCGTACGACCGACTCGTCGGCCACGCCCGCGACCTCCTCGTACGCGAACCAGCGCAGGTCCAGCGACTCGTCGCTGATCTCCTGCACGGCTCCGGGTGCGGCCACCGCCGCGTACTGGACGTCGAAATGGCAGTGGCACGGCGGCGGGATCGGATGCCGGTCCAGCCGCACCGGACCGCCGGGGAGCAGTTCGAGAGCCGCGATGCCTGACTCCTCCGTCGCCTCACGCAGAGCCGCGGCCTCCAGCGTGGCGTCCTGCGGCTCGCAGTGACCACCCATCTGGAGCCACATGCGCAGCTTCTTGTGGAGGGTCAGCAGTACGCGGTCGTGCTCGGGGTCGATCACGAGGGCGCTCGCCGTGATGTGACCGGCGGTGCAGGCCTTCCACATGCCGTTCGGATGCGCCGCCAGATGGTCCAGGTACGCCTGGCGCAGCTCTTCCTGGTCCTCGTAGCTTTTGAGTACGAGGACCGCGTCGTCGTACAGGCTCACTCGGCGTCGTCGCCCTTGTCGTCGTCCTTCTTCAGGTTCGGCTTCTCGCCGGAGCCGGAGCCGGAGCCGTCCGCCGCCTCGCCGAGCATCTTGTCGATCTCGGAGAAGTCCAGCTGCTCGCGGTGCACGAAGCCGTCCGGGTCGTCCAGGTCGGAGGCGGTGGGAAGCATGTCCGGGTGGGCCCACAGACCGTCACGCCCGTCGACACCGCGCGCGTCGGTGAGCGAGGCCCACAGGCGCGAGGCGTCCCGCAGACGGCGCGGGCGCAGCTCCAGGCCGATCAGCGTGGCGAAGGTCTGCTCGGCGGGACCGCCCGAGGCGCGACGGCGGCGCAGCGTCTCCCGCAGCGCGTCGGCGGACGTCAGACGCGGCTTGGCGGCCGCGTGCACAACCGCGTCCACCCAGCCCTCGACGAGCGCGAGAGCCGTCTCCAGGCGGGCCAGCGCGGCTTTCTGCTCCGGAGTGTCCTCCGGCTGGAACATGCCCTGCTGAAGCGCGTTCTGCAGCTCTTCCGGGTTCTGCGGGTCGAACTGGCCGACCACGTCCTCCAGCTTGGCCGTGTCGACCTTGATCCCGCGCGCGTAGCCCTCGACAGCGCCGAACAGGTGCGAGCGCAGCCACGGCACGTGCGCGAAGAGGCGCTGGTGGGCGGCCTCGCGCAGGGCGAGATAGAGCCGCACCTCGTCCTGGGGGATGCCCAGGTCCTTGCCGAACGACTCGATGTTCAGAGGCAGCAGAGCGGCCTTGCCGGCCGGGCCGAGCGGCAGACCGATGTCACTCGAACCGACGACCTCGCCTGCGAGCACGCCCACGGCCTGCCCGATCTGCGTACCGAACATGGCGCCGCCCATGGAGCGCATCATGCCGATGAGCGGGCCCGCCATGGCCTGCATCTCCTCCGGCAGGACTTCGCCCATGGCCGCGCCGACGCGCTCGGCGACCGGGTCGACGAGCTCCTTCCACACCGGCAGGGTCGCCTCGACCCACTCCGCGCGGCTCCAGGCCACGGCGGAGCCGGCGCCGGACGGCAGGGAGGTCGCGTCGTCCAGCCACAGGTCGGCCAGGCGCACGGCCTCTTCGATCGCGGTGCGCTCGGCGGGGCCGACGCTCGCGTCCTTGGTGCCGTCAGAGGTGCCCTGGGAGACCGTCTGGCGGGCGATCTGCTTGGCCATGTCCCAGTTCACCGGACCGCCCTCGTACGAGAGCATCTGGCCCAGCTGCTGGAAGGCGGCGCCCAGGTCATTGGGGTTCATGGAACCGAACATGGCTGCGAGCGGATTGTCGGCGCCGGGGCCGCCGGCTCCGGGGAATCCCCCGAAACCGAGCGGGTTGGCCGGTCCCTGACCACCGCCGCTCTCCTGGTCCTTCTTCTTGCCCTCGTCGCCGTTCTCCGGCTCCTCCGGCGGAAGGCCGAATCCGAATGGGGTGTCACTCACGGGATTCCTCGGCTGGTAAGGCCGCCGGTTCGTTCCCCGACGGCGGCTTGCCCGACAACACCACCCAGCGTAGACACCTCAGCCCGATCAGGCCTCGGTGCTTCGCCGACTCTCCGCCTGCGGCAGGATGGATGCCACCTGGTACGCACGCGTCACGCGCGTCCGTTACTGAAGACAACCGCTGGAGACGCCCGGTGAGTTCCCCAGATCCGCAGGTTCGCGCAGCGCGAAACCACTCAACCAGCCCGGCAGCGCGCGGGCCCGTCGTCGCGGTCACCGGCGCCGCGTCCGGCGTGGGTGCGCTGCTCACCGAGCGGCTCGCCGCCAGCGAGGGGATCAAACAGGTCATCGCCATCGACGAGCGGCGCGGCGAGTGCGCGGCCGCTCAGTGGCACATCCTGGACGTCCGCGACCCGGTGATCGCCGAGAAGCTGCGCGGAGCGGATGTCGTCGTGCACCTCGCGCTCGATCTCGATCTGGAGTCGGACGCGGCGGCACGGACGGCGTACAACGTACGGGGGACGCAGACCGTGCTCACGGCTGCCGCCGCGGCCGGGGTGCACCGGGTGGTGCTGTGCACCTCCGCGATGGTCTACGGGGCGCTGCCCGACAACGAACTGCCCCTCTCCGAAGACGCCGAACTGCGGGCGACCGCCGAGGCCACAGGGGTGGGTGACCTGCTGGAGATCGAGCGGCTCGCGCGACGGGCGCCGCGCGCGCATCCGGGACTTAATGTCACCGTCGTCCGCCCCGCTGTGCTGGTCGGCGGCACCGATACGGCTCTGACCAGGTATTTCGAGTCGCCGCGGCTGCTTGTGGTGACGGGGTCGCGGCCCGCGTGGCAGTTCTGTCACGTCGAGGACCTGTGCAGTGCTCTGGAGTACGCCGTCGTGGAGAAGGTGGAGGGGGAACTGGCCGTCGGGTGCGACGGGTGGCTGGAGCAGGAGGAGGTCGAGGAGCTCAGCGGGATCCGGCGGATGGAGCTGCCGTCGGCGGTCGCTCTTGGCGCGGCGGCTCGGCTGCACCGGATCGGGCTCACTCCCTCGCCTGCCGGTGATCTTGCCTACACGATGTATCCCTGGGTCGTGAGCGGGAGTCGGCTGCATGACGCCGGGTGGCGGCCTCGGTGGACCAATGAGGAGGTCCTTGCGGAACTGCTGGAGGAGGTCGCCGGGCGGCACACTGTGGTGGGGCGGCGGCTTGGGCGCAAGGATGCGACTGCGGCTGGGGCCGCGGGGGCCACGGTGGCGTTGTTGGGGGCGGCTGCGGTGGTGCGGCGGGCGAGGAAGGCTCGGCGGCGGATCTGAGTTCCGGGCTTGGGTGCACCCGCGCGCGTGTTCATGGCCCCCTCCGGCTCTGCCGGCGTAGAGGCGGGTTTCCGCCCCCTCCGCCCCCTCCCGTCCCTTCCCGTCCCGTTCCTGGGGGCTGCCGCCCCCAGACCCCCGCTTCGGCCTGGACGGCCTCGTCCTCAAGCGCCGGACGGGCTGAAGGCTGTGCCTCGTCCTCAGGCGCCGGACGACCTGGATTCTCGGAGGCTCCTCCGAAGGGATATGCCCTGTGCCGGGTGATGACGGTATTCCTAGGTGTCCGTGGGGTGCGGCACGATGGGCGTATGGCACCTACCTATGAGCATCCCGGTGAGCAGGGCGCGCAGGATCCTATTCGGCTGCTTGCGATTCGCGAGGAGGCGTTGTCGCTCGACGAAGTTTTCCGGGCTGTGGGGGACGACGCCGCCGGGGGGACCGCGTTGTTCGTGGGGACGGTGCGGAATCATGACGGGGGAGCCGACGTCGATGAGCTGGGGTATTCGTGTCACCCCAGTGCGGAGGCCGAGATGCGGCGGGTCGCCGAGAAGGTGATCGCCGAGTACCCGGTGCGGGCGCTCGCCGCCGTCCACCGGGTCGGGGACCTGGGCGTCGGGGATCTCGCCGTCGTCGTCGCCGTGTCGTGCCCGCACCGGGGTGAGGCGTTCGAGGCGTGCCGCAAGCTCATCGACGATCTGAAGCACGAAGTGCCGATCTGGAAGCACCAGAAGTTCTCGGACGGCACGGAGGAGTGGGTCGGGGCCTGCTGAGGGTTCACCGGAGTGGTTGGCCGAGTTCGTTCACCGACGTGTCATCCGCCCTCCGGTTGCGTAACCGACCCCCTGGCCTGAGCGTTGACACTGCTGATGGTTAATCTGCTGATCAGTCAGTTGCGGTCGCTCACGGGGTTGGGAGGTCGGCATGGCGGCGCTCGCCTGGTTGCTGATTCCGCTTTTGGCTGCGATCGGTGCCGGACTGTGGGGAAGTTGGGCCAACCGGAATCGCAAGACCGCGGGAGACGGCATCGAGCTCGACGGTTACGCACGCTTCCGCGCGGCCATGGAAAGGCCCGAGGTCGTGGCCAGGCATGAGGTCGTGGCCAGGCATGAGGTCGTGGGCAGGCATGAGGTTGTGGGCAGGCATGAGGTTGTGGAGAGGCCCGGCGTCGCCACGACGTCCGTGACAGTCGCCAAGACGTCCGTGGCCGTCGCCAAGACGCCTGTGGCCGTGGCCAAGACCTCCGTGACTGTGGCCAAGACGCCTGTGGCCGTGGCCAAGGCCTCCGGGGCCCTGGAGAAGTCCTCCTCCGACGCCGTCTGACGCTTCGGGGCTTTCCCGCCGACGGCAGGGCCCCGTACGGACGGCCCCGACGGTGCGTTGACAGTGCCGTCCCGTAATGTCGTGGCATGCCACGCCGCACCGCGACGATGCTCGCCTCCACCCTGATCCTGATCGCGCTCCTGTGCGCGGGAGTGTTCATCAAAGTGCCGTACTCGGAGATGTCGCCGGGCCCGACCGTGAACACGCTGGGCGATCACGACGGCGAGCCCGTGCTGCAGATCACCGGGCGCAAGACCTACCCGGCCACCGGGAACCTCAATATGACGACCGTCCGGGTCACCAGCGCCGACTACAACATGAACCTCGTCGAAGCGGTCTACGGCTGGCTGGCGCACGACAACAAGGTGGTTCCGCACGACACGCTCTACCCCGACGGCAAGACGGAGGAGCAGTCGACGCAGGAGAACGCCGAGGAGTTCAGCCAGTCCCAGGAGAGCGCCAAGGTCGCGGCCCTGGAGGAGCTGGACATCCCGGTGCAGTCCTGGGTGATCGTCTCCACGGTCCTCAAGGACTCCCCGGCCGAGGGCGAGCTGCACGCCGGAGACGTGATCAAGGCTGTCGACGGTACGGCGGTGAAGGCGTACGACGACGTCGCGAAGCTGGTCACCAAGCACAAGCCGGGCGAGAAGGTCGTCTTCACGATCGTGCCCGCCAAGGCTCAGGCCGCCGCCGAGAAGGAGCACAAGACGGCGACCGAGACCGAGGACATCACGCTCACCACCAAGAAGTCCGATGACGAAGGTGAATCCCGTGCCATCGTCGGCATCTCCGCCGGGACCGACCACACCTTCCCGTTCACCATCGACATCAAGCTCGCCGATGTCGGCGGACCGAGCGCGGGGCTGATGTTCGCGCTCGGAATCGTGGACAAGCTCACCCCGGGCAACCTCACCGGCGGCAAGTTCGTCGCCGGCACCGGCACCATCGACGACGCCGGCAAGGTCGGCCCGATCGGCGGCATCGAAATGAAGACGGTCGGCGCGCGGGAGAAGGGCGCCCAGTACTTCCTGACGCCCGCGGACAACTGCGCGGACGCTGCCAAGGACACCCCCAAGGGGCTCACGCTCGTCAAGGTGAACACCATCGACGACGCGATGAGCGCCCTCAAGGACATCAGCTCCGGCAAGACGGGCGACCTGACGGAGTGCAGCACCAAGTAGTCCGAGGGACTACTCCGCGAAGGTCGCCGACAGCGCCTCCGCCAGTCCCGGTACCAGGCCCGAGCCCGTGAGCACCTCCGTCGGGGCGTCCTTCTCGCGCAGGCGCAGCGCGGAGTCGCGGGTGCCGTCGCGCAGCACACCGACCGTCATACGTACCTCCTGACGGTCCGGGTGCTCGGCGACCCACCTCGTGAGCTTCTTCTCGCTGAGGCCCTCCGGGACGGAGGCCTCGGCGGACGGCGGCAGCATCAGCCGCTCCACGGTGAGCGCGCAGCCGACCACGGCGTCCGGCCAGGCGATGGTGCCGAGGAACTCGTCCAGCGGCTTGTCGGCAGGGATCTCGTCCTGCTCGATGGGGGTGAGACCGGTGGTCTCCGGCTTGTCCTGCAGGCCGAGCTGGGCCGCGAGGCCGGGTTCCTGGGTCCGCAGCCGAGCGGTGTCTACGAGGGCGAAGAGGCGAGCGGGCTGGTCCCAGCCGAGGCCGGAGGCGTACTCGTCGATCTCGAGTACGGCCCGGGTGAGCGGGCTCGCCGCCATGGGAGTGTTGGACATGGTCACAATCCTGCCTCGTTGGTACCCGAAAACGGGAACCGAGTAAAGCGTGAGTAAGTTGCATAGATGAGGCCCCACGATCACGGAGCCTGACGAATGGTCCACGATCACGGGGACCTGACGGACCAACAGCGAACTTCGAGGTGCGCACCTTGGCTTTCCAGATGCCGGACCGCGGCGGAGGCCCGACGGGGCCACGGATCAGAATGGGCCGACCGTCCCGGCGTGTCCGGACCCTGCTCATGACCCTGGGCGTGCTGGCCGCACTGGCCATGGCCTTCGTCATGTTCGCGGGGTTCTGGACGGACTGGCTCTGGTACCGCTCGGTTCATTACTCGTCCGTGTTCACGACCACGTTGTGGACGAAAATCGGGCTGTTCTTTGCCTTCGGTCTCCTCATGGCGGCCTCGGTCGGTGTGAACATCTGGCTGGCGCACCGGCTGCGCCCGCCGCTGAGTGCCATGTCGATGGAGCAGCAGAGCCTCGACCGGTACCGGATGGGGATCGCGCCGTACAAGAGGTGGTTGCTGCTCGGGATCACGTCCCTGGTGGGGCTGATCGCCGGCGCGTCCGCCTCGGGCCAGTGGCGTACGTGGCTGATGTGGGTGAACGGGGTTCCCTTCCACCAGAAGGACCCCCAGTTCGGTCTCGACATCTCCTTCTACACCTTCGACCTGCCCTGGTACCGCTTCCTGCTCGGGTTCGGCTTCGCGGCCATCGTGCTCTCGCTGATCGCAGCCGCGCTCACGCATTACTTGTACGGGGGGCTGCGCGTCACCAGCCCGGGGGCGCGTGCCACGGCCGCCGCCACCGGTCATCTCTCGGTGCTGCTGGGCCTCTTCGTCGCGCTGAAGGCGGTCGCCTACTGGCTCGACCGGTACGGACTCGCCGTGAAGTCCAGTGACTTCAAGGCGACCGACAACTGGACGGGTCTCAGGTACGTCGACGCCAACGCGTATCTCCCGGCCAAGACGATCCTGTTCTGCATCGCCGTCATCTGCGCGCTGCTGTTCTTCGCCACCCTGTGGCGGCGCACCTGGCAGCTGCCCGTCATCGGCTTCGGTCTGATGGTGCTCTCCGCGATCCTCATCGGCGGCCTGTACCCGGCGATCGTCCAGAAGTTCCAGGTCCAGCCGAACGAGCAGGCCAAGGAAGCGCCGTACGTCGAGAAGAACCTCAAGGCGACCCGGGAGGCCTACGGGATCCAGGACGCCGAGGTCACGGACTACGCGGGCACCAGCGAGACCAAGGACACGACCAAGCTGCGTGAGGACGCCGACACCACGGCGAGCGTCCGCCTGCTGGACCCGAACATCGTCTCGCCGGCGTTCCAGCAGTTGCAGCAGATGAAGAACTACTACGCTTTCCCGACCAACCTGGACGTCGACCGGTACACCGTGGACGGCACCGACCAGGACACGGTCATCGGTCTGCGCGAGCTGAACCTCGCCGGTATTCCGAAGAACAACTGGATCAACGACCACTTCCGTTACACGCACGGATACGGCGTGGTCGCTGCCAAGGGCACCACGGCGACCTCCGGTGGTCAGCCGGTCTTCACCGAGTCCGACCTGCCGTCCAAGGGCGACCTGGGCACGTACGAGCAGCGGGTCTACTACGGCGAGAAGACCACGCAGTACTCGATCGTCGGCGGTCCCCAGAAGGAGATCGACTACTCGGACGACGACGGCGAGAAGACCACCAGCTACACGGGCAAGAGCGGGGTCAACCTCTCGAACCCCGTCAACCGGGCCGCGTACGCAGTGGCGTTCAGTGAGCCGCAGATCCTCTACTCGGGCGCTATCGGTGAGGGTTCGCGGATTCTCTACAACCGCACGCCCAAGGACCGTGTCGAGGCGGTGGCCCCCTGGCTGACCATCGACGGTGACGCCTACCCGGCCGTGGTCGACGGGAAGATCCAGTGGATCGTCGACGCGTACACGACCACGAACGGCTATCCGTACGCCTCCCGCACCACCCTGGGCGACACGACGGCGGACTCGCTGACCGCGACCAACAACCAGCGTGCGGTGGTGGCCCAGCAGAACCAGGTCAACTACATCCGCAACTCGGTGAAGGCGACCGTCGACGCGTACACCGGCGAGGTCAAGCTCTACCAGTGGGACACCGAGGACCCGGTCCTGAAGACCTGGATGAAGGCGTTCCCGAACACGGTGGAGCCCAAGAGCGACATCTCGGCCGACCTGATGGCCCATCTCCGGTACCCGCAGGACCTGTTCAAGGTCCAGCGCGAGCTGCTGACCCGCTACCACGTGAAGGACGCTGACACCTTCCTCAGCGGCAGCGAGGTGTGGCAGGTGCCGGACGACCCGACGAACAAGTCGGGCGACGCGGTCCCGCCGTACTACCTGAGCATGGAGATGCCCGGCCAGACGGCGCAGGAGTTCTCGCTGACGACGACCTTGACGCCGAACGGCAGAGACAACCTGAGCGCCTTCATGTCGGTCAACGCCGAGGCGGGCACCCCTGACTACGGCAAGATCAGAATTCTGAAACTGCCGACCAGCGAACCGGTCGACGGGCCCAAACAGGTCCAGAGTCAGTTCAACTCCCAACCGACCATCGCCGAGTCCATCAGACTTTTGCAGGGCGGCGACTCGGAAGTCGAGTACGGCAACCTGCTGACGGTGCCACTCGACGGAGGGCTGCTCTATGTGGAGCCCGTCTACGTACGCGGTGGTGGACTGAAGTACCCGCTGCTGCGGAAGGTGTTGGTGAGTTACGGAGGCAGGACCGCCTTCGAGAACACCCTCGACGTAGCGCTCAACAAGGTCTTGGGGGCAGAGGGTTCGACCACCGAGCCACCACCACCGGACGAGACCACGGAGCCACCGCCGACGTCGAACAACCCGACGGTCCAAGAGGCGCTCGGCGACGCTCAGAAGGCCTTCGACCAAGGCCAGGAAGCTCTCCAGAAGGGCGACTGGGAGGCGTACGGCGTGGCTCAGAAGGATCTTGAGGACGCGCTGAAGCGGGCCGAGGAAGCGCAGGCCAAGGCCGACGAGACCAGCGGTGGCAGCGGCAGCAGTCCGAGTCCGAGCGGTAGTCCGAGCAGCAGTCCGAGCCCGGGCGGCGACTGAGTCAGGGGCCACCCCGCGCCGTGGTACGGTTGCAACACAACGGCGCGGGGTGGAGCAGCTCGGTAGCTCGCTGGGCTCATAACCCAGAGGTCGCAGGTTCAAATCCTGTCCCCGCTACTGAAAATCGAAGGCCCGGATCCTGATCAAGGATCCGGGCCTTCGACGCATGCGGCGACGCGCGAGACTTCCGTGGTGACCTGGCGACTTCCGTGAAGTGCTGCTCCAAACGGGGGTAGTTGGGAAATCCGTGTTTGACTTGTCTCTCTGTGGGCATGTCGACAAAACGCTGAAGTGACCTCACTGGCTGCGGTATACCAGGTGTACCCAGGTTGCAGGTGGTGCGACGATGGACGTTATGGGGGACAAGGCAACTCTGTTGGATACAGGGCGTTTTGTGCAGCCTTCGGATCGGGACGAAACCGGCGAGGCTGTCGAGGAGGCACGTCAACGGCTCGCCGCGGAAGCCGGCGATGTCGAGGCGATGAGTGTCCTCGGAGCGATGCTGCTGCGCCGCGGTGATCTCGACGGAGCCGAGCCTCAGCTGCGCGCTGCCACAGCCGCCGGTGACCGCGCGGCCGCCAACAACCTGGGTGTCCTCCTGCACCAGCGTGGGTACGCCGAAGACGCCGCCGGCTGGTGGCGGATCGCCGCCGTCGCGGGTTCCACGGCCGCCGCGCACGCCCTCGGCCGCTACCACCGCGAGCGCGGCGACGAGCCCGCCGCCGAGTACTGGCTGCGCCAGTCCGCCGAGCAGGGGCACGCGCTGGGCGCGTACGCGCTCGCGGATCTGCTGGAGCACCGCGCCGACGTGGGCGCGGAGCAGTGGATGCGGGCCGCCGCCGAGCGCGGGCACCGCGAGGCCGCGTACCGGCTGGCGCGGGCTCTTGACCGCAAGGTCGTGGACTCGGGCCGGGCCAGGGCCGACAACGGCGTCATCGGCGCCGGCGGTGAAGAGGCTGAACAGTGGTACCGGCAGGCCGCCGCACGCGGGCACCGGAGGGCTGCGCTGCATCTCGGGGCGATCCTGGAGAAGCGCGGCCAGCTCAAGGAGGCGGGGCGCTGGTATCTCACGTCCGCCAAGGACGGCGAGGCGCGGGCCGCCTGTGCGCTCGGCTTCCTGCTCCGGGACGCGGGCGACCCCGACAGCGCCGCCGTGTGGTGGCTGCGGGCCGCCCAGGACGGCGACGGGAACGCGGCCAACGCCCTGGGCGCGCTGCACGCCGAGCGCGGCGAGACGCAGACCGCCGAGCGCTGGTACCGCGCCGCGATGGACGCCGGTGATGTGAACGGGGCGTACAACCTCGGGCTGCTCTGTGCCGAGCAGGGGCGGACCGCGCAGGCCGAGCAGTGGTACCGGCGTGCCGCGTACGCGGGGCACCGCGAGGCGGCGAACGCGCTCGCCATCCTGCTGCTCCAGGTCGGCGACGCGGCCGGGGCCCAGCCGTGGTTCTCCAAGGCCGCGGAGGCCGGAAGCGTGGACGCCGCGTTCAATCTCGGGATTCTGCATGCCGGGCGGGGGACCGAGGACGACGACGAGGCGGCGCTGCGGTGGTACGAGCGGGCCGCTGCCGCCGGGCACACCGAGGCGGCGCTTCAGGTGGCCATCGCGCGGCTGCGGGAGGGCGACGAGCGGGAGGCCGAGCGGCATCTGAGGGGTGCGGCGGGCGGCGGCAGCGCGGAGGCGGCGTACCGGCTTGCCGCCGTGCTCGACGCTCGGCGGCCGCCGGTGCCCGCGCATGAGCTGGGGGAGCCCGCGCAGGAGAAGAGCGAGTGCGAGGAGTGGTACGAGCGGGCGGCGTCCCAGGGGCACCGCCGGGCGCAGGTGCGGGTCGGCATGCTGGCCGCCGCGCGGGGCGACGTGGTGGAGGCGGCGCGGTGGTACCGCGAGGCCGCGGAAGCCGGGTCGCGGAACGGTGCGTTCAATCTGGGGCTGCTGCTCGCCCGGGAGGGGAGTGAGCCGGAGGCCGCGGTGTGGTGGGAGCGGGCCGCTGACGCAGGGCACGGGCGGGCGGCGCTTCGGCTCGCGCTCGTGTATGCGCGGGGCGGGGAGCTTGCCGAGGGGCAGCGGTGGGCCGACCGGGCCGTGTCTCTCGGGCCCGCCGAGGTTTCCGAGCGGGCGGCTCGGTTGCGGGATGCGTTGCGGGAGGAGTTGTCGGCGTGAGGGTTCGGGTGATGGGGGGCGTGGATTGTCTTCGCCCCCTCCGCCCCTGGCCTTCCCGTATCTGGGGGCTCTGCCTCCAGACCCGCGGTCGCCCGAGGGATCGTCCTCGAACGCCGGACGGGCTGAAAGGGATTTGCGCTGGTCCGCAGGGGTGACGTACTGTTCAGATCAACGGCGCGGGGTGGAGCAGCTCGGTAGCTCGCTGGGCTCATAACCCAGAGGTCGCAGGTTCAAATCCTGTCCCCGCTACTCAAGACCGAAGGCCCGGAACCATTGGTTCCGGGCCTTCGGTGTGTTCGGCT
The DNA here is from genome assembly GCF_044744645.1 of Streptomyces sp. NPDC087263. NCBI lineage: Bacteria > Bacillati > Actinomycetota > Actinomycetes > Kitasatosporales > Streptomycetaceae > Streptomyces > Streptomyces sp. NPDC087263. Next base: position 626,137 of record NZ_JBIUYT010000002.1, on the reverse strand, counting down.
TCGGGTGCGCCGGGAAGGGCGGGAAGTCGTCAGGCCGCCGCGCAGTTCGGACAGAGGCCGCGGTAGGTCACCTCGACGTCCGAAACCGTGAAGCCGAAGCGCTCCGAGTCGGGGAGATCGCTGAGCGGGTTGCCGTCCGGGTGGACGTCGCGGATCGCGCCGCACCGGGCGCAGACCAGGTGGTGGTGCGGACGGTGCGCGTTCGGGTCGTACCGCTTGGCGCGCTTGTCGGTCGCCACTTCCAGCACCTCGCCGAGTGAGACCAGCTCGCCCAGCGTGTTGTAGACGGTCGCCCGGGAGATCTCGGGCAGCTTGGCGACGGCGCGGGCGTGTACCTCGTCGGCCGTCAGGTGGACGTGATCGCCGTCGAGGACTTCGGCCACGACACGCCGCTGCGAGGTCATCCGCCATCCGCGTCCGCGCAGTCGTTCCAACAGGTCACTCATAGGAGCCAGCCTAACAGTAAGAGGAACAGATCCCGAAGAGGTGTGACTTTGGAGCCTTCATTGATTTAGATATTGTCTAATGTAGGATCTGTTCTGGCAGTGGTGCAGTGGCCAAGGACAGAACTTGCAGGAATGACGCAGGAGGCGCACGTGACGCAGGGACCGCTTACGACGGAGGCCGGTGCGCCGGTGGCCGACAATCAGAACAGCGAGACCGCGGGTGCCGGCGGGCCCGTCCTCGTCCAGGACCAGGCGCTGCTGGAGAAGCTCGCGCACTTCAACCGTGAGCGGATCCCGGAGCGCATCGTGCACGCGCGTGGCGCCGGCGCGTACGGCACCTTCACGCTCACCCGTGACGTCTCACCGTGGACCCGCGCGAAGTTCCTCTCCGAGGTCGGCAAGCAGACCGAGACCTTCCTGCGGTTCTCGACCGTGGCCGGCAACCTCGGGTCCGCGGACGCGGTCCGTGACCCCCGCGGCTTCGCGCTGAAGTTCTACACCGAAGAGGGCAACTACGACCTCGTCGGCAACAACACCCCGGTGTTCTTCATCAAGGACGCCATCAAGTTCCCCGACTTCATCCACACCCAGAAGCGCGACCCGTACACCGGATCGCAGGAAGCCGACAACGTGTGGGACTTCTGGGGGCTCTCGCCCGAGTCCACCCATCAGGTGACCTGGCTCTTCGGCGACCGTGGTATCCCGGCGACGCTGCGCCACATGAACGGCTACGGGTCCCACACATACCAGTGGAACAATGAGGCCGGCGAGGTCTTCTGGGTCAAGTACCACTTCAAGACCGATCAGGGCATCAAGAACCTCACCACCGAAGAGGCCGTCCGGCTCTCCGGTGTCGACCCCGACTCGCACCAGCGCGATCTGCGCGAGGCCATCGAGCGCGGTGACTTCCCGTCCTGGACCGTGCAGGTGCAGATCATGCCGGCGGCCGAGGCGGCGCACTACCGCTTCAACCCCTTCGACCTCACCAAGGTGTGGCCGCACGCGGACTATCCGCCCGTCGAGATCGGCAGGCTCGAGCTGAACCGCAACCCGGAGAACATCTTCGCCGAGGTCGAGCAGAGCATCTTCTCGCCGGCCCACTTCGTGCCGGGCATCGGGCCCTCGCCCGACAAGATGCTTCAGGGGCGGCTGTTCGCGTACGGCGACGCCCACCGCTACCGCGTCGGCATCAACGCCGACCACCTGCCGGTGAACCGGCCGCATGCCACCGAGGCGCGCACCCACTCGCGTGACGGCTTCCTGTACGACGGCCGCCACAAGGGTGCGAAGAACTATGAGCCCAACTCCTTCGGCGGTCCCCTCCAGACCGACCGTCCGCTGTGGGTGTCGACCCCGGTCTCCGGTGGAACCGGCAACCACGAGGCTCCCCTTCACGCCGAGGACGACGACTTCGTGCAGGCGGGCAATCTGTACCGGCTGTTCTCCGAGGACGAGAAGGTTCGGCTGATCGAGAATCTGGCGGGGTTCATCGCCAAGGTCTCCCGGGACGACATCGCCGAGCGGGCGATCGCCAACTTCCGGCGAGCCGACGGGGAGTTCGGGAAGCGGTTGGAGGTTGCGGTTCTGGGGCTGCGGGGCTAGCCGTCGGCGGTTGGTCTGACAGTCGGCGGCTGGTGTGACCGTTTCTTGTGGGGCGGGCCGGATCTCCTGGATCAGGGGGTCCGGCCCGTTTGCGCGGGCGGGCTCAGACCTGTGCGGGTGTGCGTCGGCGGGTCGGGGCCCAGCAGCGGATGATGTCGCGGACCGAGACGATGCCGACGGGGCCTGCTCCGTCGAGCACGATCAGGTGCCGGAAGCCGCCGTGCGACATGGCCGTCGCGGCTTCCTCCAGGGTCCAGGCGGGGGCGGCGAAGACTACGTCGGTGGTGGTGTGACCGGCTGCGGTCTCCGTGTCGGGGTTCTGACCGAGGGCCACCGAGTTGAGGATGTCGCGCTCGGTGAGGATTCCTAGTCCGCTGGAGTCCTCGTCGAGGACTACGGCCGCGCCGATGCGGCGCGCGGACATCAGGCGGGCCGCCTGGCGGAGGGTGTGTGCCGGGCCGATGGTGAGGACCACCGTGCTCATGGCGTCGCGGACGAGCATGGGCTGGAGCCACCTCCTTGGTGAATCGCTTGTCCTGGTGGGGGCCGGTTGCTGGCTGCGTTCAGGTCTTCGGCGGGTGTCGATTCACGGGGTGTGTCCGGTGCTTCGGCGGGGTGTCGATTCACTCGGTGTGTCCCGTGTATCGGCGGGGTGCCGATTTACTGGGTGCGCCGGTTCTTCGGCGAGTGGCCGAGTCGCCGGGTGCGCCGGTTCTTCGGCGAGTGGCCGAGTCGCTGGGTGCGTTCAGTTCGTCGGGCGGGTGCCGAGTCGCTGGGTGCGTTCAGTTCTTCGGCGGGGTGCCGAGTCCCTGGCCGTGGCGTCAGGTTTCCTGGCGGGCCGTCATGAGAAGCGGTTCACATGTTCACAAGTGGGGGGACTCTCAGAGTCGCAGGTAAAAGGAGGGTCAACAAGGGGGCGCGTGCGGCGAATTCGGGGCGCCCGGGGGGTGCGCAGGAGCCTCGGTTCAGTACCGCTGGTTCAGGTATCCCAGTAGTTCGTCGTGGAGGATGCCGTTCGATGCCGCCGCGTTGCCGCTGTGCGGGCCGGGGCGGCCGTCGAGGCCGGTGAAGGAGCCGCCCGCCTCCGTCACGATGATCGCGGTCGCCGCCATGTCCCAGAGCGACAGCTCGGGTTCGGCGCAGATGTCGACCGAGCCCTCGGCGACCATCATGTACGGCCAGAAGTCGCCGTAGCCGCGGGTGCGCCAGACGACCTTCGTGAGGTCGAGGAAGCCGTCGAGGCGGCCCTGGTTCTCCCAGCCGCTGAGCGACGAGTACGCGAAGGAGGCGTCCGTCATGCGCGAGACCTGGGAGACGCGGAGCGGGGAGGCCGAGGTGAGGCTGCGGCCCGTGAACGCGCCGTGGCCCTTCGCGGCCCACCAGCGGCGGCCGAGCGCGGGGGCGGAGACCACGCCGACGACCGGCTGGTAGCCGCCCTCGGCTGCCGCCATCAGGGAGATGAGGGTCGCCCAGACGGGTACGCCGCGTACGTAGTTCTTGGTGCCGTCGATCGGGTCGATCACCCAGCGGCGGGGGCCTGTGCCCTCGATGCCGTACTCCTCGCCGAGGATCGCGTCGCGCGGCCTTGCCCGCTGGAGCTGGCCGCGGATGAGTTCCTCGGCGGCCTTGTCGGCCTCGCTCACCGGGGTCATGTCCGGCTTGGTCTCGACCTTCAGATCGAGCGCCTTGAACCGGGCCATCGTGGCGGCGTCGGCGGCGTCCGCGAGGACGTGGGCGAGACGCAGGTCATCGTGATAGTCGGGCATGAGCGAACCGTATCTGCCCGTTCGTCGGGAGGGCTATACGGACTGGGGGATCTTCGTGGGGGCGGTGCGGGGGCGCGTGCCTGGCTGAGGTTGGCCGGCTGCGCGGCTGCGCGGGTGCGTGTGCCTTTGCGTGTGCCTTCGCGTTTCCGCCGGGAGTGGGTCGGGGCCGCGCCGGAGCCTCCGTCCTCGGTCTGGCGCGGAATCGGCCGTTCAGGAAGCTGACGGTGTTGACGCGCCAGCCGCTGCGGGCGGAGGTTCCGGCGCGGCCCCTTCGGTGGGGTGGCGGGTTCGGGTGCGTGGGGGCGTGCGTGCGCTGTGCGGCCCGCTCCGGGTGCCCACCGGTGCCCGGTGGGCACGTGCCCGTCCCGTTGGGGGAGCGGCTCGGCTTCGCCTTCGGGTGGGGGCGTGCGGTGGGGGCGTGCGCCTTGGGGTTGTCGCTAACCCTTGACAGTGAAGCTGTGCGCGTCAAATCTGAGCTGCGGAGCCGATCGCCCCAGGGAGGCGATGATGCCTGCTGCTCGGGAATCCCTTTTGGACGCTGCCTTTACGGCGCTTGCGCGTCGTGCGTGGTCTGCGGTGCGGATGGTTGATGTGGCCGCTGTCGCCGGGGTGTCGCGCCAGACGCTCTACAACGAGTTCGGGAGTAAAGAGGGGCTTGCGCGTGCCCTCGTACGGCGGGAGGCCGATGGCTATCTCGCGGGGGTCGAGCGGGTGTTGAGTGCTCACGCGGATGCGCGGGAGCGGCTGGTCGCTACGGCTGAGTGGACCGCGTCGGCGGCGCGGAGCAATGTGCTCGTACGGGCTTTGCTGACCGGGTGCTGGAGTGAGCGGCTGCCCTCGCCGACGCTCACTGCGGTGCCCTCTTCGTCCGTCGTGCCCGCGCAGCGGCGGGCGGACGGGCCGCTGCCCTCGCCCGCGGACTTCGTGGCGTTGGTTCGCGACCGGGCCGTCGCCTCGCTCGGCGCGTCGAGGGCGGATGCGGCCGAACTCGCCCGCTCCTGCGAACTGGTGGTGCGTCTGTCGCTGTCCTGTGTGGCGGCGCCGCCCGGCGACGGCGGGATCACGGACCTGGTGAAGGCCGCGCTGACCCCGCCGCACCGGCTCAGCTCTTGAAGGTCATTTCTTGAGCCAGCCGACCTTCGTGAAGTCGTCGTCGGCCAGACCGCCCGCACCGTAGTTGGCGAGGTCGGAGCGGACGGCGAGGACCTGGGGGCGCTGGTAGAGCGGGATGGAATGGCCCAGGGCCCAGATCTTGGTGTCGGCCTCGTTGTAGAGCTTGGCCTGCTCGGTGGGGTCGGTGGTCTCGGCGGCCTGCTTCAGGAGGGTGTCGATCTCCGGGGAGCCGACGGAGCCGTAGTTCTCGTACAGGTTCTTTCCGTCGACCTGGCGGTAGATCGGATAGGCCTCGGAGCGGAAGACCTGGTCCACCCAGCGGAAGCTGGCGAGCTCGAAGTTGCCGATGGTGATGTATTTCGAGAAGTAGTCGTTGGCGGGCACCTTCTTGATGGTGACCTTGATCCCGACCGCCGCGAGTTGCGCCTGCACCAGCTCGGCCTGGTCCTCCTGGGCGGAGGTGCTGCCCGCGCTGAGGGTGTAGGAGAGGGTGAGCTGCTTGCCGTCCTTCTCCCGGTTCTCGCCCTTGAGCTTCCAGCCCGCCGCGTCGAGCAGCTTGCCCGCCGCGTCGAGGTCGTACGTGCCGTACGTACCGGAGTTGTCCTGGTAGCCGGCCTGGTTGGGCATGAAGAAGTGGCTGCCGTACGGCTCCAGTTCGACCGGGAGGTCCTTGCCGAAGGCGGTGGCGATGGACTTGCGGTCGATGGCGTGCTGGAGTGCCTGGCGGACGCGGACGTCCTTGAGCGGGCCGCTCGCGCCGTTGAGCGTGATGTGGACCTCGTCCCAGCGGGCGCCGGTGCGGATGTCCGTGTCGGCGGCTTTCACCAGGCGCTTGTAGTCCTCGGGGAGGATCGCCGAGGCGTAGTCGATCTCCTTGTTGAGGTACGCGTCCGTCCAGGCCGTGTAGTCAAGGGCGCGGAAGACGATGGAGTCCAGCTTGGGCTTCGTACCCCACCAGTCGGGGTCCGGGACCGCGGTGATCGTCTGGGCGGTCTTGTCGTACGAGGAGATCTTGAAGGCGGCACCGGTGACCGGGATCTTCTCCGTCCAGCCCTTGTTGAACTTGGCCGGGGTGTCGATCCCCACCGCAGGCAGCAGCGGGTCGAACAGCCGCTTCCAGTCGGCGTACGGCGAGGAGTAGGTGACCTGCACCTGGTGGGCGTCGGCGCCCTGCTCGACCTTGCTGACCTGGTCGTAGCCGGAGGTGTTGGCGGCCTCGTACTCCTTGTCGGTGCCGTTGTTCGCCTTCCACAGGGCGTTGAAGTCCCGCCAGCTCAGCGCCTTGCCGTCGGACCACTTGGCCTTGGGGTTGAGCTTGTATACGACGACCTGGGGGCTGGTGGAGGTCACCGAGGCGGAGAGCAGGAAGTTCGTGTTCGGGTGGACCTCGCCGCGTGCGTCGGCGGAGAAGAGGTCGGGCTCGACGAGTTCGCTGATCTCGGCGGCGTCGCTCTGGTTGCCGTTGGCGGTGTAGCGGTTGAAGTCCGCGATGTACTGGGAGATCGGGAACTTGACGGTGCCGCCCTGCTGGATGTCGGCCAGCGGGTGGGCGTTGATCTGCTGGCTGCCGGCCGGGGCGGCGCTCTGCTGGGCCTGGGGCTTGTCGTCGTCGGACGAGCCGCAGCCGCTCACCAGCAACGCGGCGGCCGCGGTGGCGGCGGCCAGGGCCGCGGTGGGGGTTCTGCGCATGTCGGTGTCCTTTGTGGGGTGGACTGTTTGCCTATGCGGTCCGGCGAGCGCCGGCGGGCATCAGTGAACGCGCCGAACGTAGAACGGCTACGGCGGTCGTGGGAGCTGTTCTGGACTGCTGTCATGGTCTCTTCATGGCCACGTAACAGTGGGCCGGAAGGATGCGTTCCGTGCCTGCCTACCTGGCCAAGCGCCTCGGCTACTACGCCGTCCTGCTGCTGGCCGCCGTGTGCCTCTCCTATCTGCTGTCCTCGTATGCGCTCGACCCCCGCGCCTACTACGAGGGCCGGCAGCCGCCCATCTCCCCGGACGCGGTGAACCACCACCTCACCGCGATCGGTGTCAACGACCAGGAGCCGCTGCTCAGCCGCTTCCTGAACTGGGCGGGGCACGCGGCCCGCGGTGACCTGGGGCAGACGATCGACGGCACCTCCGTCAACGCGGAGTTCGGGCGGCGCGTCGGGGTCAGCCTGCGGCTGTTGCTCGCGGGGACCCTGCTCGGCACGGTCGCGGGCGTGCTGATCGGAGCCTGGACGGCGGTGCGCCAGTACCGCCTCAGCGATCAGGCCGTGACCCTCGCGTCCTTCGCGCTGCTCTCGACTCCCGTGTTCCTGCTGGCGGTTCTGCTCAAGACCGGGGCCATCTGGTTCAACCAGACGACCGGGACGGATCTCATCCAGTTCACCGGGGAGAAGAGTCCGGGTCTTGAGGGCGGGTTCGGGACCGTGCTCAGGGACCGGGCGGTGCACCTGCTGTTGCCGACGCTTTCCGTCGCCCTCTTCGCCATCGCGAGCTACAGCCGCTACCAGCGCAACACCATGCTCGACGTGCTCGGCTCCGACTATCTGCGCACGGCGCGGGCGAAGGGGCTCAGCCGTCGGGCCGTGCTGCTCAAGCACGGACTGCGGACGGCCCTGATCCCGATGTCGACGTATTTCTCGTACGGATTCCTCGCCCTCTTCACCGGCGCCATCTTCACCGAGACGATCTTCGGCTGGCACGGCATGGGGGAGTGGTTCATCGCCTCCGTCGGCAAGAACGACGTCAACTCGGTCGTCGCCGTCAACCTCTTCGCGGCGGTCACCGTGCTGCTGTCCGGCTTCCTCGCGGATGTGCTGCACGCCGCGCTCGACCCGCGTATCCGGCAGGCGTCATGACGGCCACCATCGCCCCCACCGCGGTGGCAGGCCCGGCGGGGCGCGGGTCCGTGGTGCTGCGCCGCTTCGTCCGCCACCGGGGCGCGCTCGCCGGGGCCGTCGTCCTCGTGCTGCTGTTCCTGCTGGCCTTCGTCGGGCCGTACGTCACCCCGTGGTCGTACAGCCACATCGACTACACCGCGCTGCGGTCGGCGCCGAGCGCCGAGCACTGGTGGGGGACCAACCGGATCGGGCAGGACGTGTTCGCGCAGACCGTGCGGGGGCTTCAGAAGTCGTTGCTCATCGGGTTGTTGGTGGCGGTCTTCTCGACCGGGCTCGCTTCGTTGGTCGGTGCGTGTGCCGGGTACTTCGGGGGGTGGGCCGACCGGGCGCTGATGTTCTTCGTCGATCTGCTGCTGGTCTTCCCGTCCTTTCTCGTCATCGCGGCCGTCTCGCCGCGGATGCCCAGCGGCAGCTGGTTCGTGCTCGTCGTGCTGCTCGCCGTCTTCGGGTGGATGATCACCGCGCGGGTGGTGCGGTCGATGACGCTGTCCCTGAAGGAGCGCGAATTCGTGCGCGCGGCACGGTTCATGGGGGTCGGCCCGTTCCGGATCATCTGGCGGCATGTGCTGCCGAACGTCGCCTCCTTTCTGATCATCGACGCGACCATCGCGGTGGGCGGGGCCGTGATGAGCGAGACCGCGCTGTCGTACTTCGGGTTCGGCGTCCAGTCCCCCGACGTCTCGCTCGGCACGCTGATCGCCTCGGGGACCGGTGCGGCCGTGACGTACCCCTGGATGTTCTTCTTCGCGGCCGGGCTCCTGGTCGTGTTCGTGCTGGCGGTGAACCTGGTGGGGGACGGGCTGCGGGACGCGCTGGATCCGACCTCGCGCCGAAGGAAAGAGGCCTCCCGGTGACCTCGGTGACCCCTATGACCTCGGTGACCACGGTGCTCGAAGTGGCCGGTCTGGACGTCGACTTCGACGGCAGACCCGCCGTCCGTGACGTGAGCTTCTCGCTGGCCCGGGGCGAAGTCCTCGGCCTGGTCGGCGAGTCGGGCTCGGGGAAGTCCGCCACCGCGCTCGCCGTCCTTGGACTGCTACCCGACAACGCGGCTGTACGAGGGTCCGTACGGCTCGACGGACAGGAGCTGATCGGCGCCGGTGAAAGGGAGTTGACGCGGATCAGGGGCAGCCGCGTCTCCATGGTCTTCCAGGACCCGCTCTCCGCGTTCACGCCGGTCTACCGGATCGGCGACCAGATCGCGGAGGCCGTACGAGCACATCAGGACGTCTCCCGGGAACGCGCCCTGGAGCGTGCGGCCGAACTGCTCGACCTCGTCGGCATTCCCGCGTCGCGGGCGCGAGCTTTCCCGCACGAGTTCTCCGGCGGAATGCGTCAGCGCGCCATGATCGCCATGGCGATGGCGAACGAACCCGACGTGATCCTCGCCGACGAGCCGACCACCGCCCTCGACGTCACCATCCAGGCCCAGGTCCTCGACGTGCTGCGCACGGCCCAGCGGGAGACCGGCGCCGCCCTGCTCCTGGTCAGCCACGACCTCGGCGTGATCGCCGGGATGGCGGACCGGGTGGCCGTCATGTACGAGGGGCGGGTGGTCGAGGCGGGGACGGCCGTGGAGGTGTTCGGGCGGCCGCGGGAGTCGTACACCCGGCAGCTGATCGCGGCCGTGCCCCGACTTGACGACGTACGGCCCCGTGCGACCGAACTCCGCACGGGAGAACCCGTGTTGAAGGTGCGCGGGCTCACCAGGACCTTCCCCCTCCTCAAGGGGAGCGTCTTCAAGCGGCGGGTCGGGAGCGTGTACGCCGTCGACGGCGTCGATCTCGACATCCGGCGCGGGGAGACCCTCGCGCTCGTCGGGGAGTCGGGGTCGGGCAAGTCGACGACCCTCTTCGAGCTGCTCGAACTGGCCGCGCCCGAGGGCGGGACCGTGGAGTTGTTCGGGCAGCGGCTCGGGACACTGGGGAAAGCCGAGCTGAAGGCGCTGCGCCGGCGGATGCAGATCGTCTTCCAGGATCCGATGGCCTCCCTCGACCCGCGTCTGCCGGTCGGCGACATCATCGCCGAGCCCCTGCGCACCCAGGGCGCCGACCGGTCGACGATCGCCCGGCGCGTCCCCGAGCTGCTCGCCCAGGTCGGGCTCGAAGCGGCGCACGCCGAGCGCTACCCGCACGAGTTCTCCGGCGGTCAGCGCCAGCGCGTCGGCATCGCGCGGGCGCTGTCGGTCGAACCGGAGCTGCTGGTCCTCGACGAGCCGGTGTCCGCGCTGGACGTCTCCGTCCAGGCCGGAGTCCTCGAACTCCTCGACCGGCTGAAGAACGAGCTGGGGCTCGCCTATCTGTTCGTCTCGCACGACCTGTCCGTCGTACGGCACATCGCGGACCGCGTGAGCGTCGTCTACCTCGGCCGGACCGTCGAGTCGGGCTCGGTCGAGGAGGTCTTCGAGCGCCCCCGGCACCCGTACACGCAGGCCCTGCTGTCCGCCGTACCGCTGCCCGATCCGGAGCGTGAGCGCGAGCGGCAGCGCACCCGGATCCTGCTGGCCGGGGACCCGCCGAGCCCGACCGAGCGGTACGAGGGCTGTCGGTTCCGGGCCCGCTGCCCGCTGTACGCGGGGCTCGCCGAGGGGGAGCGGAAGAGATGCGCCCACGACGTGCCCGTGCTGGACGGGGACGGGGCGGCCTGCCACTTCCCACGGGTACGCGAAGTCATCTGACCTTCAGTGAGCCGGACCTGAGTGGCCGTCAGTGTGCGGAGCCCGAGAGCTGAAGCCCGATGACCCCCGCGATCACGAAGCCGATCGAGACGATCTTCAGGGTCGATACCAGGTCGCCGAGGAAGATCATGCCGTAGATCGCCGTGCCCGCCGCGCCGATGCCGGTCCACACCGCGTACGCGGGGCCGACGTCCAGCTTCTTCAGGGAGAGGGTCAGCAGGCCGAAGCTGCCGAGCGCGAAGATGCAGAACGCGACCGTGGGCCAGAGTCTGGTGAAGCCGTGCGAGAGCTTCAGACAGACTGCGAAACCGGTTTCCAGCAGTCCTGCCACAACGACCAGCAGCCATGCCATGGCTTGTCCTCCCACGTCCGAACGTCGACTGCTTGGTCTGGTGTGTGTGGTTCAGGTCAGCGGTTTCCCGGGGCACTCGGTGCGATTATGCATTTACCGGCGCGGTACGGGCGCAAACAACGCGGAGGTCACCCGGCGAACAAACCGGGTCAGTCGCCCTCGTGCCGCTCCCGCGTCGCGAGCAGCCGGCGCAGCGAGTAGAGCCGCGCGGGGTCCGCGTGACCGTCGGCCACCCACTGGTCCAGTGCGCAGTCCGGCTCGTCGTGACTGCACGCGCGCGGGCAGCCCTCGGTGCCCGGTTCGAGGTCGGGGAAGGCCTTGATGACGCGGGACGGATCCACGTGGTGCAGGCCGAAGGACCGCAGGCCCGGGGTGTCGACGACCCAGCCCGCGCCTTCCGGCAGCGGGATCGCGCGTGCCGAGGTCGTGGTGTGCCGGCCGCGGCCGGTGACGGCGTTGACATGGCCGGTGGTGCGCCGCCGGTCCCGTGCGACGAGCGCGTTGACCAGGGTCGTCTTGCCGACGCCGGAGTGTCCGATGAACGCCGTGATCTTGTTGTTCAGTTGCTCGCGGACACGGTCCACCGCGTGGCCGTCCTCGAACTCCTCGCGGGTGGTGACGACGTAGGGGATGTCCAAGTCGCCGTACAGCTCGAGGAGTTTGTCCGGCGGGGCGAGGTCCGACTTCGTCAGCACGAGGAGAGGTTCCAGTCCGCCGTCGTACGCCGCCACCAGGCAGCGGTCGATCAGGCGCGGGCGCGGCTCGGGGTCGGCGAGGGCCGTGACGATGGCGAGCTGGTCGGCGTTGGCGACGACCACGCGCTCGAACGGGTCGTCGTCGTCGGCCGTGCGGCGCAGGACCGAGGTGCGCGGCTCGATGCGGACGATGCGGGCGAGGGTGTCCTTGGCGCCGGACAGGTCACCGATGATGGCGACGCGGTCACCGACCACCGCCGCCTTGCGGCCCAGTTCGCGGGCCTTCACGGCCATCACGACACGGTCGTCGACGAGGCAGGTGAGCCGTCCTCGGTCGACGGTGAGGACCATGCCCTCCGAGGCGTCCTCGTGCTTGGGGCGGATGTTCGTACGCGGACGGTTGCCCTTGCGGTTCGGGCGGGTGGGGATGTCGTCCTCGTCGGGGTTCTTGCCGTAGCGGCGCATGATCGTGATCCGCCCGTCAGTTCCCGAGCATTCCGGTCCACAGATCGGGGAAGTCCGGGAGGGTCTTCGCCGTCGTCGCCACGTTCTCGATCTGTACGCCCTCCACCGCCAGGCCGATGATCGCGCCCGCGGTCGCCATGCGGTGGTCGTCGTAGGTGTGGAAGATGCCGCCGTGCAGTCGGCGCGGGCGGATGTGCAGGCCGTCGGCGGTCTCGGTGACATCGCCGCCGAGTTCGTTGATCTCCTTGGTGAGCGCGGCCAGGCGGTCCGTCTCGTGCAGGCGCAGATGAGCCACGCCGTGCAGGGTCGAGGGGGAGTCGGCGAGGGCCGCCACCGCCGCGATGCCCGGGGTCAGCTCGCCGACCTCGCTCAGGTCCACGTCGATGCCGTGCACCGAGCCCGAGCCGGTGAACTCCAGGCCCGCCTCGGTCAGTTCGCAGGAACCGCCCATGTCGGTGAAGATCTCGCGCAGCCTGTCGCCGGGCTGGGTGGTGTGCGCGGGCCAGTCGGGGACGACGACCTTGCCGCCGGTCACCAGGGCCGCCGCCAGGAACGGCTGCGCGTTGGACAGGTCCGGCTCGACGGTGAGGTCCCGGCCGAGCAGGGCGCCCGGCGTGACCCGCCAGACGTTGGGCTCGCCGCCCGACTCCGGGGTGTCCACCTGGGCGCCGACCGCGCGCAGCATGTCGACCGTCATCCGGATGTGCGGCATGGAGGGCAGTGAGGAGCCGGTGTGGCGGACCTCCACGCCCTGGTTGAAGCGCGGGCCGGAGAGCAGGAGGGCGCTCACGAACTGGGAGGACGAGGACGCGTCGATCTCCACCGGGCCGCCGTCCAGGGCGCCGCCGCCGTGCACGGTCAGCGGCAGGGTGCCGCGGCCGTCGTCGTCGATCCGGGCGCCGAGCAGGCGCAGCGCGTCGATCACACCGTTCAGCGGGCGCTCGTACGAACGCGGGTCGCCGTCGAAGCGGATGGGGCCGTCGGCGAGCGCGGCGACCGGGGGCAGGAAACGCATCACCGTGCCGGCGTTGCCGACGTCGACCGTGGCCGGGCCGTGCAGGCCCGAGGGGATGACCCGCCAGGCCTCGCCCGAGGCGTCCGGGCCCACGGCGACCGTGGAGCTGGACGACACCGTCTCCTCGATGCCCACGCCCATCGCACGCAGCGCGCCCGCCATCAGCAAGGTGTCGCGGGAGCGGAGCGGGCGGCGCAGCCAGCCGGGCTCGGAGGCGAGCGCCGCGAGGACGAGGGCGCGGTTGGTGACCGACTTGGACCCCGGCACGTGGACCGTCGCGTCGACGGCTCCGCTTGCGTGCGGGGCGGGCCAGAGGGCGGTGTGGGCGGGGTTAACGGTCATGCGCCCCACTTTAGTGGGGGTTCGCTGTGCTGGGTTTGGCCGGGGAACGGCCCCGCGCCGCCGAGTTCCCGGACGTCACACCTCCAGGAGCCACCGGCCCCCGCCTATCAGGGAGCACAGGGACACCGCGTGGAACAGGAAGAGCCACAGACCCGCCGGTACGTGCGTGAGGCGGGACAGCTGGTCCGCGTCGGAGTCGCCGGCGCCGCCGCGGCTTCGCTTGGCCTGGAGTTCGAAGGCCGGGCGGACGCCTCCGACCAGCAGGAACCACACCACCGCGTACGCGAACGCCGCCTGGACCTGGGGGCCGGCGAGCCAGGACACCACCACGAAGGTGCCGCCGGTCAGCAGCACCGTGAGCGCGCCGTACGCGTTGCGGATCATCACCAGCATCGCGACCAGCAGGGCCGTGGCCAGCCACAGCAGGGCGGTGATGTGGCCGGCGCCGAGCAGTGCGGCGCCGCCGAGGCCGAGCAGTGGGGGAGCGGTGTAGCCCGAGGCGGCGGTGAGGATCATGCCGAGCCCGGTGGGCTTGCCGCGGCTGACGGTGAGGCCGCTGGTGTCGGAGTGCAGCCGTATACCGCTCAGGCTGCGCCCGGTGAGCAGGGCGACCAGACCGTGGCCGCCCTCGTGCGCGATGGTGATGGCGTTGCGGGCGAGCCGCCAGACGCCGTGCGGGACGGTCACGGCGAGGGCCGCGACCAGGGTGGCGATCACCACCCACAGATCGGGGTCCGGCTGGCTCCCGAAGATCTCGTCCCAGAGCCCTGACAGCGAGGTGGCTGCGGTGCTGTCCATTGTCGGCGGTGGCTCCCTCTGGGGTCGTGGAATCTGGCAGTGTGGCACGTATGTGCGGACGGTATGCAGCGAGTCGTGGCCCCGAGGATCTCGCAGGAATCTTTGAGATCGAGCAGTGGGAGCCCGAGGAGACTCTGGCCCCCGATTTCAACGTGGCCCCGACCAAAGAGGTCTACGCGGTTCTCGACCGTCCCGTTAAGGACGCCGATACCCCGGAACCGGTTCGCCAGCTGCGCACACTCAAGTGGGGGCTCGTTCCGTCCTGGGCCAAGACGCCCGAGGGCGGCGCACGGATGATCAACGCGCGCGCCGAGACCGTCCACGAGAAACCCTCGTACCGCCGTGCCTTCGCCACCCGGCGCTGCATCATCCCCGCCGACGGTTACTACGAGTGGGTCACCGGCGCCGGGGAGCGCGATCTGGAGGTCGAGGGGAAGAAGAAGCGGCCGCGCAAGCAGCCGTACTTCGTGACGCCGGCCGACGGCTCGGTCTTCGCTATGGCCGGGCTGTACGAGTTCTGGCGGGACAAGACGCTTCCCGACGAGCATCCGCTGGCCTGGTGGGTGACGTGTTCCGTCATCACGACCGAGGCGGAGACCACGCCGCTCGCGGGCGCTCCCGGCGACGGGCCGCACGCGCTGGCCGACATCCATCCCCGTATGCCCCTGATGCTCACACCGGATCGCTGGGACGCGTGGCTGGATCCCGCGCGCACGGACGTCGAGGACCTGCGCTCGCTGCTCGCTCCGCCTCCGGCGGGGTTGATGCGGGCGTATCCCGTCTCCACGGCCGTGAGCAATGTGCGGAACAACGGGCCGGAGCTGTTGAAGGAGCTGGAGGGGCCGGAAGAGGGCACACTCTTCTGACGTGAGTTCTGATGTGACTGAGGTCGTTGAAACGGACGCCGGCACCGCCCGCGTCACCTGGCACCAGGCACGTGACGCGCGGCTTGTTCTTGCCGTCAGCCATGGGGCGGGTGGGGGAATCGAGGCGCGGGATCTTCAGGCGCTGGCGGCGGTGCTGCCCGCGCACGGGGTGAGTGTCGCGCTGGTCGAGCAGCCCTGGCGGGTGGCCGGCAAGAAGGTGGCGCCCGCGCCGAAGACGCTCGACGTGGGGTGGCGTGGAGTGTGGCCCGCGGTGACCGAGCCCGGGCTTCCGGTGATCGCGGGCGGCCGCAGCGCCGGAGCCCGCGTGGCCTGTCGTACCGCGGTGGAGCTGGGCGCCGCTGCCGTGCTCGCGCTCAGTTTCCCCTTGCACCCGCCGGGCAGGCCCGAGAAGTCGCGCGCCGAGGAGCTGCTCGGCTCCGGGGTGCCCACCCTCGTCGTACAGGGCGGGAACGATCCGTTCGGGAAACCCGAGGAGTTCCCGGCGGGGTCGTACGAGATCGTCGAGGTGCCGTACGGCGATCATGGCTTCGCCGTCCCGAAAAGGGCGCCGATCGACCAGGAGGAGGCCGTGAGGATGGTCACTGACGGTGTGGTGAAGTGGACCTCGTCACTCGGGTAACCCCCGGGAATGTTGAGCGGCGGACCTCTGTTGACCGAATACAGACAGCACGGAGCGTGTGCTGGACCGTTCGTACGAGAGGAAGTCCGCCGCATGGGTTCGACCATCTGCCCGAGCCGCAACAGCAGCGCTGACCTGGACTGGACGGTGCTGCACGCGGGTAAGAACGCGCCTATTCGGGCGGCGGCGGGTGTCGATGTTCGTCTATCCTCCGATTCCAGTGGGACCGGTCTCGGTCTCGCTACGTCGCTGGAGGAGGTGGGTCCGGTCACTGGGACCGACGCAGGGACCGAACATGGCCAGGCGGACCAGCCCGAGGGCCAGGGCACGAGCGACGCGACGACGGAATCATCCACGGAGCGCAGCGCGCGCTTCGAGCGGGACGCGCTCGAATTCCTCGACCAGATGTACTCGGCCGCGCTGCGCATGACGCGCAATCCGGCCGATGCCGAGGACCTGGTGCAGGAGACGTACGCGAAGGCGTACGCGTCCTTCCACCAGTTCCGCGAAGGCACCAACCTCAAGGCGTGGCTCTACCGCATCCTCACCAACACCTTCATCAACTCCTACCGCAAGAAGCAGCGTGAGCCCCAGCGCAGTGCGGCCGAGGAGATCGAGGACTGGCAGCTGGCGCGCGCCGAGTCGCACATGTCGACCGGTCTGCGTTCGGCCGAGTCGCAGGCGCTCGACCACCTGCCCGACTCTGACGTCAAGTCGGCGCTACAGGCGATCCCCGAGGAATTCCGGATCGCCGTCTATCTCGCGGACGTAGAGGGCTTTGCGTACAAGGAGATCGCCGACATCATGGGGACACCCATCGGCACGGTGATGTCCCGACTGCACCGGGGCCGTCGCCAACTGCGCGGCATGCTCGAGGACTACGCGCGTGACCGCGGGTTGGTTCCGGCCGGTGTCGGAGAGTCGAACGAAGCGAAAGGCTCGGGCTCATGAGCTGCGGAGAGCCGCACGAGACGGACTGCAGTGAGGTACTCGACCATCTTTACGAGTTCCTCGACCACGAGATGCCGGATTCGGACTGCACCAAGTTCGAAGTGCACTTCGAGGAGTGCTCGCCGTGCCTGGAGAAGTACGGGCTCGAGCAGGCCGTGAAGAAGCTGGTCAAGCGGTGCTGCGGACAGGACGATGTGCCGACCGATCTGCGCGCCAAGGTCATGGGCCGCATCGATCTGATCCGGTCCGGGCAGACCGTGCCCGAGCATGACGTGGCCGCCGCGCCCCAGGAGTCCTGAGCCACCGGCCCGGAGGCGTCCCCGCAGGGCCTCTCGTCACCCGTACGTGCTAATCCGTGGGCTCTGAGCCCACGGATTAGGCCGTTGGTGTCCCCCGGCCTTTCTCGCCGCCCTAGGCTCCGGAGTTCTGGAGTCGGGGAGGGGACGAGGTGATGGGGTCGGTGCCGGCCTGGGCCCGTGTGTACGTGGCCTGTGTCGTTCTCGCTGCCCTGGCCTGTCTCGCCCCGCTGCCGGCCGTCCGGGTTCCCTGGTGGATCGTCGCGCTGCTCTCCGCGCTGTACGCCGGGTGTGAGCGGATCACCCTCCCGCGGGGACCGAGGACCGCGGGTGCCCCCGGCCGCGAGGCCCCCAGAGGGATGGGCACCTTTCTCCCCGTGCTGCTCGCCGGGGCCTTTCTGCTGCCGCCCCCGGCCGCCGCGCTCGTCGTGCTGCCGGGGGCTCTGTTCGCCCGGGTCGAGCAGCGGCCGCGCCGGCTGCGCCGGGTCTGGCGGGCCGCGCAGCTCGCCGTGGCGATCTGGGCGGCCTCCCGGGTGCACTGGGCGCTGGGCGGCCGGGACGCCGTGGTCGCGCCGCACTTCCCGTACGCGCTCGTGCCCGCCGGGGCCGCGGTGCTGACCTTCTGCCTGGTGCTCACCCTCCTCGACGGCGGCATTCTCGCGCTGGCCGAGCGGGTGCCGGTGCGCGGCGCCTGGCGCGGCCTCTTTCCGCGCTCGCTCGCGCCCGCCGCCGTGCACGGGCTCGCGGGGCTGATGATGGCGGTGCTGTGGCGCAGTCCGTACGGGCCCGTCGCCGCGCTGCTCGTGCTGTTGCCGATGTACGTCTCCTGCTGGGTGTTCGCCCAGTACCACCGGGAACGGGCCGCCCACCAGGCCACCATTCGCGCACTCGTCCAGGCCGTCGACATCAAGGACGAGTACACGCGCGGACACAGTGAGCGGGTCGGGCAGGCGTCGATGATGATCGCGCGTGAACTCGGCATGGACGACGAGCGGGTCGAGGTACTGCGGTTCGCCGGGATCCTGCACGACGTGGGGAAACTGGGGGTTCCCACCCGGCTGTTGCAGAAGGACGGGCCGCTGACCCCCGAGGAGCGGCGGGTGATCGAGCTGCATCCCGAGTACGGGCACGAGATGGTGCGGGGCATCGGGTTTCTGGGGGAGGCCCGGTCGGCGATTCTGCATCACCATGAGCGGCTGGACGGGAGCGGATACCCGTACGGGCTGATCGGGGCGCAGATTCCGGAGTTCGCCCGGGTGGTGGCTGTCGCGGACGCCTTCGACGCGATGACGTCCACGCGGTCCTATCGCCGGGCGCGGCCGGTGCCGGCGGCGCTGGAGGAGCTCGAGCGGTGTGCGGGGGCGCAGTTCGATCCGGGGATGGTGGGGGCACTATCGCGGGCGCTGGCTCGGTACGGGTGGCATCCCGCCGTTACGGCGGACAGCCCCACGCCGCTTCGCGGCGGTGTTCACCCGCCCGCTGCGCCACCTGTTTCCAGTCGGATGGATGGGCACCCTACAAACGTCGGCAGGAGAGGCCCGTGAGTCCCCCGCTCGCCCTCATCCTCGCCCGAACCCTCGCCCTCCTCCTCGCCCTCGTCTGCCTTGCCGTCACCCTCTGGACCGGCGTCGAAGACCGCTCTGCGGCCCTCGCCTTCGGCATCCTCATCGCCGTGGGGGAGCTCACCCGGTGGAGTGGCGGCGAGGAGCGGGAGTCCGCGCCGCTCGGGGCCGCGGGGGCGCTGTCGTACGCGCTGCTCGGGGAGAACGCCGGGCAGGCCACGCATCACGGGGTGCCACAGGTCGTCGCGGTGGTCGCGGCGGCCGCTCTTCTGGGGTGTGTCCCGCATGTGGCGAGGGGGCACGGGCCGACCGCCGACCACCTCACCCGCCGGGTGCTCACCGCCGGATTCGCGGCCGTCTGCTTCCAACCCCTCTACAACCAGGGGGAGTTCCTGGAATGGGGCGGTCCGGCGTACGCCCTGTTGCTGGTCGCGCTGCTGGTCCTCACCGCTCTGTGTGATGCCGTACTCGCGGCGGCGATGAAGCATTCGCGGACCCGGTGGCCGTTCGGGCCGCTGCTGCGGGACGAGTTGCGGGCCATGCCGGGGATCGGGTCCGCCGTGTGTGCGACGGGGGCCGTGATGGCGCCGGCCGTCGCGGTGGTCGGGCTCTGGGCGCTGCCCGTGTTCTCGCTGCCGTTGCTGCTCACGCAACTGTCCTTCCGGCGGTATGCCGCCGTGCGGGTCACCTACCGGCAGACCATCGCCTCGCTGGCCAGGGCCACCGAGATCGCGGGGTACACACCTGCCGGGCACGCCCGGCGGGTGGCCGCGCTCAGCCGGGCCGTCGGGCGCGAGCTGGGACTTTCGGAGGCCGACCTGACCGTGTTGGAGTACGCGGCACTGATGCACGACATCGGACAGCTCAGCCTCCTCGATCCGGTTCCGGCCGGGGCCACCGCCGTGCTCCCCGCGGACGAACAGCGGCGGATAGCGCTGCTCGGCGGCGCCGTCGTACGGCAGACGGGGGTCGACGCGGAGGTGGCGGTGGTGGTGGAACGGCAGGCCGATCCGTACCGGGAGCAACCGGTCACCGCCCGGATCGTGCGGGTCGTGAACGCATACGAGGAGATGGCCAGGGAAGCAGGGCCCACAGGCCC
The DNA here is from genome assembly GCF_044744645.1 of Streptomyces sp. NPDC087263. Classification (NCBI taxonomy): domain Bacteria; kingdom Bacillati; phylum Actinomycetota; class Actinomycetes; order Kitasatosporales; family Streptomycetaceae; genus Streptomyces; species Streptomyces sp. NPDC087263. The sequence continues at coordinate 606,564 of NZ_JBIUYT010000002.1, read as the reverse complement.
TCTCACGGCGCTGGAGAAGCTGCGCCTGGGCACCGCCCGCGACTATCAGCCAGAGGTGGTGGAGTCGCTGGCCAGGGTGCTGTTGCAGAATCGGGGGGCCGCGCGTGAGCGCGTCGGCTGAGGGTGGTGGCGGCAGACGGGCGGGCGGCCTTAGCCTGCCCCAGGCTGGGTAACCCATGGGTAATGAGCGGCCGTCGGACGGTACGTGGTTGGATGCGAGGAAGAGGGTGTTCGGGGGCATGGGCCAGCCCAAAGCTGCGCTGTTCTCCAGGGACTCCTCAGGGAACTTTTCGAGGGACCGGCAGGCGGGAATCGCAAGGAACTGGCAGGCGGGAATCGTGAGGATCTTCGGCAAGGGACGACACCGGCCCTCCGCCTCATGGCGGCAGGCCACCGACCGTGCGTTCACGCTGATCGGCGACGGACGGTACGAGGACGCGGGCGCGCTGCTGACACGCGCCGCGGACCTGGAGCCGTGGCTGTCGGAGTCCTGGTTCAACCTGGCGCTGCTGCACAAGTTCCGGCACGACTGGGAGCAGGCGCGGGCGGCCGGACTCAGGGCCGTGGCCCTCCTCGACCGGGAGACGGGCGCACCTGACTGGTGGAACGTGGGCATTGCCGCGACCGCCCTCCAGGACTGGCCGCTGGCCCGCCGTGCCTGGCAGGCGTACGGGCTGCGGGTGCCGGGCGGCGCCGCCGTCTCCGGGGAACCGGTGGGCATGGACCTCGGCAGTGCGGCCGTACGGCTGTCTCCCGAGGGTGAGGCCGAGGTCGTGTGGGGGCGGCGGCTCGACCCCGCCCGCATCGAGGTGCTGTCCATTCCGCTGCCGTCCTCCGGGCGGCGCTGGGGCGAGGTCGTGCTGCACGACGGGGTGCCGCACGGTGAGCGGACGATCGCCGCCGGGCACGCCTACCCGGTGTTCGACGAGATCGAGCTGTGGGCGCCGTCGCCCGTCCCCACCTGGGTGGTGCTGCTCGAAGCGGCCACCGAGGACGACCGGGACGCCCTGGAGCAGCTCGCCGCCGACGCCGGCTTCGCCGCCGAGGACTGGTCGTCATCCGTACGGCTGCTGTGCCGGATGTGCTCCGAGTCGCGCATGCCCTCCGACGAGGGCGACGGTGAGCACCTCGACCCGCACGACCACAGTGAGCCCGGCCATCCGGGGCCGCTGGGCCACCGCACCGACGGGCAGCTGTGGGTGCCGGAGCGCGAGTGCGGCCTTGCCGCGCCCGCCTCGCTGGTGCGCGGTCTGCTCGACGGCTGGGTCGCCGACAGCCCGGACAGCCGGGACTGGCGGGACCTGGAAGAGGTCTGCTGAGCGGTCACCGAGGATCGCCGGGAAGTCACCTTGCCGTCCCCCGTAGGCTGTACCCGCAGATTTCAGGGATTCAGGAAGGCGTACGTCGGTCATGGCGCAGCAGGACACCGATCAGCAGCACACGGGCGTGCTCCCCGTGGACGACGAGGGCTTCGTCCTCGACACCGAGGACTGCGAGGAGCGCGAGGCCGCCTACCGCGAGCGCGGTACCTCGCGGCCGATCACCGTCGTCGGGAACCCGGTGCTGCACAAGGAGTGCAGGGACGTCACCGAGTTCGGCGACGAGCTGGCGCAGCTGGTCGCCGACATGTTCGCCAGCCAGCACACCGCCGAGGGCGTGGGCCTGGCCGCGAACCAGATCGGCGTCGACCTCAAGGTGTTCGTGTACGACTGCCCGGACGACGACGGCAAGCGGCACACCGGCGTGGTCTGCAACCCCGTGCTCGTCGAACTGCCCGCCGAGCAGCGCCGTCTGGACGACAGCAACGAAGGCTGCCTCTCCGTGCCGACCGCGTACGCGCCGCTCGCACGCCCCGACTACGCCGAGGTCACCGGGCAGGACGAGCGAGGCCACCCCATCAAGGTGCGCGGCACCGGTTACTTCTCGCGCTGCCTCCAGCACGAGACGGACCACCTGTACGGATACCTGTACATCGACCGGCTCTCCAAGCGTGAACGCAAGGACGCACTGCGCCAGATGGCCGAGAACGAGCCTCGCTACCCGATCGTGGCGAACGGCTGAGTGCAGCCCTGACGAGCGCCCGAGGCGTTGTGGTGAACGTCTGAGACAGAAAATGTCAGCTGATGCTCGCGATCTCTTGTGAGTCATCGCCATGGGTCTGCCTGTGTGGCGCCTGGTCAGGGACCTCCTGACCAGGCGCCGTTCGTATGTCCGTCGCACGTTCGATCCCATGTGCTCATCAAGTGATCCAGATTCAGTCATACAAGGGGAGATTCTCGGCACCATGGGGTAGTGAGTGGAGCAAATCCGTTCCCAGAACGGTCAGTTGTGGTGCTGAATGGGAAGTGCGGGGATACGCAACGGCGCACGCCCGGCACAGCGGGAGGGGCGCGGCGCCAACAGGCGGCTGAGAGGGGTTTGTTCGTGCATGCTTTCTCACAGAGCACTTCATCGACACCAACAGTGGTCGCGGTCCCACCGGCGCTCTCTCTCCCGGTGATCGAGGCCGAGTTTCCCCGTCAACTCCACCCGTATTGGCCCAGGCTTCAGGAGAACACCCGGACCTGGCTCCTCGAAAAGCGGCTGATGCCGCCCAACAAGGTCGAGGAATATGCCGACGGCCTGTGCTACACGGACCTCATGGCGGGCTACTACATTGGCGCCCCCGACGAGGTCATGCAGGCGATAGCGGACTACAGCGCGTGGTTCTTCGTCTGGGACGACCGCCACGACCGCGATGTGATCCACCGTCGTCCCGGGGCCTGGCGGACGCTCAGGTTCCAATTGCACGCGGCCCTCGACTCACCGGGGAACCATCTGCACCACAAGGATCCCCTGGTCGCGGGGTTCGCGGACAGCATGGTGCGGCTGTACTCGTTCCTCGGCGCGAAGTGGAACGAGCGGTTCGCGCTCCACTTCCACGCGGTGATCGAGGCGTACGACCGGGAGTTCCACAACCGGACGTCCGGCACGGTTCCGACGGTCGAGGAATACCTCGAACTCCGTCGGCTGACGTTCGCGCACTGGATCTGGACCGACCTTCTCGAACCCAGCGCGGGGTGTGAACTCCCCGTCTCGGTGCGGAATCATCCGGCATACCGGAAGGCGGCTCTGCTCAGCCAGGAATTCGCCGCCTGGTACAACGATCTGTGTTCGCTCCCCAAGGAAATAGCGGGCGACGAGGTCCACAATCTCGGAATCAGTCTCATTCACCATGAGGGGCTGAATCTCGAAGAGGCCGTCACGGAAGTCAGGCGACGCGTCGATGAATGCATCGGTGAATTCTCGGTCGCCGAGAAAGACGTATTGCGGCTCGCGGACACTCTCGCGGACGGGACAGCGCAGGGCAAAGAATCGAGCGTCGCCCTGAAGGCGTGCGTGGGCAATATGCGGAACTGGTTCAGTTCCGTGTACTGGTTCCACCACGAGTCCGGCCGGTACATGGTCGACAGCTGGGACGACCGCTCCACACCCCCGTACGTCAACAATGAAGCGGCAGGTGAGAAATGACCGTCGAGTCTGTGCGACCTGAGGTCCCTCGGACGCTGGAGCTGTCCGCCCCGCCCCTCGCGGGCGGCGGAGTGCCGGGCCTCGGCCACGGTTGGAAACTGGTCCGTGACCCGCTCGGCTTCCTGGCCCAGCTCCGCGACCACGGCGACGTCGTCCGGCTGAAGCTGGGCCCCAAGACCGTGTACGCGGTCACCACCCCCGAGCTCACCGGGGCGCTGGCGCTCAACCCCGACTACGCGATAGGCGGCCCGCTGTGGGAGTCCCTCGAAGGGCTTCTCGGCAAGAAGGGGGTCGCCACCGCCAACGGGCCGCAGCACCGGCGCCAGCGGCGGACGATCCAGCCCGCGTTCCGGCTCGACGTCATCCCCGAGTACGGGCCGATCATGGAGGAGGAGGCGCGTGCGTTCGCGGCGCGCTGGGAGCCCGGAGGCGCCGTCGACTGCACGTCGGAGTCGTTCCGTGTCGCCGTCCGGATCGCGGCCCGCTGCCTGCTGCGCGGCCAGTTCATGGACGAACGGGCCGAGCGGCTGAGCATCGCGCTCGCCACCGTCTTCCGCGGCATGTACCGGCGCATGGTCATCCCGGCGGGACCGCTCTATCGGCTGCCGCTCCCGGCCTACCGCAAATTCGATCGCGCATTGGCCGATTTGCACGCACTTGTCGACGAGATCATCGTCGAACGTCGCACATCTGGTCAAAAGCCGGACGATTTGCTGACAGCATTGCTGGAAGCGAAGGACGACAACGGTGACCCGATCGACGAACAGGAGATCCACGACCAAGTCGTCGCGATACTCACCCCCGGCAGCGAAACCATCGCGTCCACGGTCATGTGGCTGCTGCAAGTCCTCGCCGCGTATCCGGAACAGGCGCGGCGGATCAGCGAGGAGGTCGAATCCGTCACGGGTGGCCGACCTGTGGGATTCGGCGACGTCCGGAAGCTGTCGCACACGAACAATGTCGTCGTCGAGGCGATGCGTTTGCGTCCGGCCGTATGGATATTGACGCGGCGGGCGGTGACCGAAACCGAGCTGGGCGGCTATCGCATTCCGGCCGGTGCCGACATCGTCTACAGTCCGTACGCGGTCCAGCGCGACCCGCTGTCGTATGAGCGGCACCGTGATTTCGACCCCGACCGCTGGCTTCCGGAACGGTCCAAGGACGTGCCGAAGCACGCTATGCGACCGTTCAGCGTGGGTAACCGGAAGTGCCCGAGCGACCACTTCTCGATGGCCCAGCTGACCCTCATCACGGCGACGGTCGCGTCGAGGTGGCGCTTCGAGCAGGTGTCCGGCTCCAATGACGCGACACGCGTCGGCATCACGCTGCGGCCGCACCGGCTGCTGCTGAAGGCCCTTCCGCGCTGATCCCGCGTCCGTACTGGCGCACGTTCAGGCAGCCTGCGGGCCCCTGAACGTGCGCCGGTACGCCTGCGGGGTCGTCCCCAGACTCCGTACGAACTGATGGCGCAGCGCCGCCGCGTTCCCGAACCCCGTGCGGCCCGCGATCGCGTCCATCGTCTCGTCCGACGCCTCCAGGAGGTCCTGGGCAAGCAACACCCGTTGGCGCAGGATCCAGCGGTAGGGCGTGGTGCCCGTCTCCTGCTGGAAGCGGCGCGCGAAGGTGCGGGGCGACATGTGGGCGCGGGCCGCGAGCTGTTCGACGGTCACCTCCTCGTCCAGGTGGCGCTCCATCCACACCAGCACCTCGCCGACCGTGTCGCACTCGCTGCGCGGCAGCGGCCGCTCGATGTACTGGGCCTGGCCCCCGTCGCGGTGCGGCGGTACCACCATGCGCCGTGCGATGGCGTTGGCGACCTCCGGCCCGTGTTCCTTGCGCACGATGTGCAGGCAGGCGTCGATCCCGGAGGCCGTGCCTGCCGAGGTGATCACCGGGTCCTCGTCGACGTACAGCACGTCCGGCTCGACGATCGCGCGCGGATACTGCCGGGCGAGCATCTCGGCGTGATGCCAGTGCACGGCGCAGCGCCGCCCGTCCAGGAGCCCGGCCGCGCCGAGCACGAAGGCCCCGGAGCAGACACTGAGCACCCGGGCGCCACGGTCCACCACCCGGCGCAGGGCGTCGAGCAGCTCGGGCGGATAGTCGCGTACGGCGTAGGCCCTGCCGGCCGGTACGACGACCAGGTCGGCCTCCTCGAGGCGGTCCAGGCCGTGGGGAGTGGAGACCGTCAGCCCGGGGACATGGGTGCCGAGCGTCGACCCCTCGGCCGAGACGGCCGCGAAGTCGTACACGGGCAGCCCCTCGTCGCCGCGGTCGAGACCGAACACCTCGCAGACGACGCCGAGTTCGAAGGGGTGTACGCCGTCGAGCAGGGCGACGGCCACGTTCTTCAGCACGACTTCACCTCGTCCGGTGGTTCGGGCCGGCCTGTCCGGCGTCTTCGGCCGGGAGTCCGGGGTTGGTCCCCGGACGGGCACAGCAGGGCGTTTACCAGTGTGCCTCAGAAGTGGCAGTAATTCGAGGGTGTGCGGCAGTCCTGCCACTGACCCCGGTGGGCGATCGGCGCGACAGTGGACGACATGAACGCACTCACAGACACACTCACCGTCCTCGGAATCCTCCTGGTCCTGGCCCTTCCCGCACTGGTCGGATACGCCCACGAATGGCGCATCGACCGGCAGCTCCGGGCGGCGGCCGTGCGCCGGTCCGGCCAGGCCTCGGCCGAGCGGGACCTGCGCGGTCTCACCACGAACGATGTCGCGCGTGCGGCGTGAGCGGCGACGAAAAAGCGGCATGAGAGGCAAGGGAAAAAAGTGACCGCCCCCGGCCTCACGGCCCGGGGCGGTCACTGTGACAGCGGCAGTTCCTAGAAGTCCTCGTCCAGATCGACGGTGCCTTCCACCGCCACCTGGTACGCGGACGCGCGGCGCTCGAAGAAGTTCGTCAGCTCCTGGACGCCCTGGAGCTCCATGAACGAGAACGGGTTCTCCGAGCCGTACACCGGGGCGAAGCCCAGGCGCTGGAGGCGCTGGTCGGCCACGCACTCCAGGTACTGGCGCATCGAGTCGGTGTTCATGCCCGGCAGACCCTCACCGCACAGGTCGCGCCCGAACTGAAGCTCGGCCTCGACGGCCTCCCGCAGCATGTCGGTCACCTCCCGCTGAAGCTGCTCGTCGAAGAGCTCCGGCTCCTCCTTGCGGACGGTGTCGACGACCTCGAAGGCGAAGGACATGTGCATCGTCTCGTCGCGGAACACCCAGTTGGTGCCGGTCGCCAGGCCGTGCAGCAGACCCCGGCTGCGGAACCAGTAGACGTACGCGAAGGCGCCGTAGAAGAAGAGCCCCTCGATGCACGCGGCGAAGCAGATCAGGTTGAGCAGGAAGCGGCGGCGGTCGGCCTGGGTCTGCAGGCTGTCCAGCTTCTCGACCTCGTTGATCCACTTGAAGCAGAACTCGGCCTTCTCGCGGATGGAGGGGATGTTCTCCACCGCGTCGAAGGCGGCCGTGCGGTCGTCCGGGTTGGGCAGGTAGGTGTCCAGCAGCGTCAGATAGAACTGGACGTGCACCGCTTCCTCGAAGAGCTGGCGGCTCAAGTACAGCCGCGCCTCAGGGGAGTTGATGTGCTTGTAGAGGGTCAGCACCAGGTTGTTCGCCACGATCGAGTCGCCTGTCGCGAAGAACGCCACCAGGCGGCCGATCATGTGCTGCTCGCCCTCCGAGAGCTTCGCGAGATCGGCGACGTCCGAGTGGAGGTCGACCTCCTCCACAGTCCAGGTGTTCTTGATGGCGTCCCGGTAGCGCTCGTAGAAGTCGGGGTAGCGCATGGGGCGGAGGGTGAGTTCGAAGCCCGGGTCGAGAAGGTTCTTCTGGGGGGTACTCACTGGCAGGCCTCGCAGGAATCGGGGTTTTCGAGGGAGCAGGCGACGGCGTCCTCGTCGGGGGTCGCCTGCACGGGGATGGTCTTTTCGGGCTGTGCCTGCGCCTGTGCCGCGCGGGCGATGCGGGTCGCCGGGCGGGAGCGCAGGTAGTACGTCGTCTTCAGACCCGACTTCCAGGCGTACGCGTACATCGAGGAGAGCTTGCCGATGGTCGGCGTCTCCAGGAAGAGGTTCAGGGACTGCGCCTGGTCGAGGAACGGGGTGCGGGCCGCGGCCATGTCGATCAGGCCGCGCTGCGGGATCTCCCACGCCGTGCGGTACAGGTCGCGGACGTCCTGGGGAACCCAGGTGAAGCCCTGCACCGAGCCGTTGGACTCGCGCAGCGCCTCCCTCGTCTGCGCGTCCCACACGCCGAGCTTCTTCAGCTCGGCCACCAGGTAGGAGTTGACCTGGAGGAACTCGCCGGAGAGCGTCTCGCGCTTGAACAGGTTCGACACCTGCGGCTCGATGCACTCGTAGACGCCCGCGATGGAGGCGATGGTGGCGGTGGGCGCGATCGCGAGGAGGAGCGAGTTGCGCATACCGGTCTTGGCGATACGTTCCCGCAGGGTCGTCCAGCGCTCGGGCCAGGTGAGTTCGGTGTCGTAGTGGTCCGGGTGCAGGACGCCACGGGCCGTACGGGTCTTCTCCCACGCGGGGAGCGGGCCGTTGCGCTCGGCGAGGTCCGCGGAGGCCTCGTACGCGGCGAGCATGACGCGCTCGGCGATACGGGTGGAGAGCGCCTTGGCCTCCGGCGAGTCGAAGGGCAGCCGCAGCTTGAAGAAGACGTCCTGGAGGCCCATCGCGCCGAGGCCGACCGGGCGCCACCTGGCGTTGGAGCGGCCCGCCTGCTCGGTCGGGTAGAAGTTGATGTCGACCACGCGGTCCAGGAAGGTGACCGCCGTGCGGACGGTCTCGTCGAGGCGCTCCCAGTCGATGTCCCCGGCCGTCGTGTCGACGAACGCGCCCAGGTTCACCGAGCCCAGGTTGCAGACCGCCGTCTCGCCGTCGTCCGTGACCTCCAGGATCTCCGTGCAGAGGTTGGAGGAGTGGACGGTGTGGCCCGGCTCCGCCGTCTGGTTGGCGGTGCGGTTGGCGGCGTCCTTGAAGGTCATCCAGCCGTTGCCGGTCTGCGCGAGGGTGCGCATCATGCGGCCGTAGAGGTCGCGGGCGGGGATCGTTTTCCTGGCGAGGCCCTGGGCTTCCGCCTTGTGGTAGGCCGCGTCGAACTCGTCGCCCCACAGGTCGACCAGTTCGGGCACGTCGGACGGGGAGAAGAGGGACCAGAGGGCGTTCTCGTTCACCCGGCGCATGAACTCGTCCGGGATCCAGTGCGCCAGGTTCAGGTTGTGCGTACGGCGGGCGTCCTCACCGGTGTTGTCGCGCAGCTCCAGGAACTCCTCGATGTCGGAGTGCCAGGTCTCCAGGTAGACCGCGGCCGCGCCCTTGCGCCGGCCGCCCTGGTTCACCGCGGCGACCGAGGCGTCGAGGGTCTTCAGGAACGGGACGATGCCGTTGGAGTGCCCGTTCGTGCCGCGGATCAGTGAACCGCGGGAGCGGATACGGGAGTACGAAAGGCCGATGCCGCCCGCGTGCTTGGAGAGGCGCGCGACCTGGTGGTAGCGGTCGTAGATGGAGTCCAGCTCGTCCAGCGGGGAGTCGAGGAGGTAGCAGGACGACATCTGGGGGTGGCGCGTGCCGGAGTTGAAGAGGGTGGGGGAGGAGGGGAGGTAGTCGAGGCGGCTCATGAGCCGGTAGAGCGCCTCGACTTCGGTGAGGGCGCGCGTTGTGTCGTCTTCAGCCAGGCCCGACGCCACGCGGAGCATGAAGTGCTGGGGCGTCTCGACGACCTTGCGGGTGATCGGGTGGCGCAGGAGGTAGCGGCTGTGCAGCGTGCGCAGGCCGAAGTAGCCGAAGCGGTCGTCGCCTTCCGTGTCGATCAGTGCGTCCAGGCGGGCGGTGTGCAGGCGTACGAAGTCCGCTGTGCGGTCGGCGATGAGGCCCTCGCGGTGGCCGACGGTGACCGAGTCGGAGAAGGTCCGCACGCCCTGCGAGGCGGCTTCCGCCGCGATACTGACCGTCAGGAGCCGGGCGGCCAGCCTGGAGTAGACGGGGTCCTCGGAGATCAGGCCCGCCGCGGCCTCGGTGGCCAGCTCGCGCAGCTCCACAGCGATTTCGGAGGCCCCCCGTGCGGAGCGGCCACGCAGCGCGGCGGCGGCGACCCGGCCGGGGTCGGCGCCGGGGAGGTCGGCGGTGAGGTCGGTCAGGGTCCGCAGCAGTGCGGTACCGGGGCCGTCCGTCTCCACCGGGGCCTGCTGCGTAGTCGCTGAGGCCGGGTCGACTGGCGCGATGGTCACGTGGGGCTCTCCCTCGCTGGGCACGGGGCCTTGGGGAGGGTGGCGGGGCACACGAGCGCACGCTTTTGGGCAGCGATGCGCCGCGTCCACCGGCCCATTCCGCGAGGCCCGGACGTCATGTCACCCGGGCCGGCTGGCCGGGGCGCACTGTCGGCAGGTCCTCGGACTGGACTCCATACGCGAACGAACGCGCATAAGTACACCGTTGCGGGACAGTTCCGGATTTGCACCGGATTCCCCTGCGGCGACAGCGAGCATGAGCATACATCTTGTGTTGGGCTGCTGTGGTACCCCCACATGTTGTGTCGTGTCACGCCGCCGAGGTGTCGTCGTGGGTCGGGGCCGTACCGGAGCATCCGTCCTCGGTCTGGCGCGGAATCGGTCACTTTTCGAGCGAACGGTGTTGACGCGCCATCCGCTGCGGGCGGACATTCCGGCACGTCCCCTTCTGACGGAGGGGGCCTCCATCTCCCTAGCCCGTCCGGCGTGGGCTGCCGCGCCCAGACCCCCGCTGCCGGTCTGAACGGCCTTGTCCTCAACAGGTACGGGACGGGTAGGGGCGGAGGGGGCGAAAAATCCCTCCCTCGGCCCCCACCCGGCGTCTAGTGGGTTGTTCCCGCCGTCGCCGGCGGGAGTTCCACCTGTACGCCCTTGTCGCCGGCGTCTGCCGTGTAGTCCTCGGGGCTTGTCTCGTCGATGCCGTCGGGGGCGTTGAAGGCGCGGAGGGCGAAGGTGAGGATCACGGTCACCACGACGTTCAGGACGAAGGCCGTCAGGCCGATGTAGCCGATCTCACCGATGCCGGGGATCTCCTTGGAGCTGCCGCCGAAGTGCTTCTGGGTGGGGGAGGCCACGCCGTACGCGGCGAGGGTGCCGTAGAGCATGCCGACGGCCCAGCCCGCGAGGAGGGCCCAGCGGTGGAACCAGCGGGTGAAGAGGCCGCCGACCAGGGCCGGGAAGGTCTGCAGGATCCAGATGCCGCCCAGTAGCTGGAAGTTGATGGCGACCGTCTTGTCCATGGTGAGGACGAAGACGAGGGCGCCGACCTTCACGAGGAGGGAGACCAGCTTGGAGATCTTCATCTCCTGCGCGGGAGTGGCGTCCGGCTTGATGAAGTCCTTGTAGATGTTCCGGGTGAAGAGGTTCGCCGCCGCGATGGACATGATGGCGGCGGGGACCAGGGCGCCGATGCCGATCGCCGCGAAGGCGACGCCCGCGAACCAGTCCGGGAACATGTTCTCGAAGAGCTGGGGGATCGCCAGCTGGGCGTTCTCCACCTTCACCCCGGCCGCGATCGCCATGAAGCCGAGCAGGGCCAGGAGGCCCAGCATGAGGGAGTACAGAGGGAGGATCGTGGTGTTGCGACGGATCACCTCGCGGCTGCGGGAGGAGAGCGTCGCCGTGATCGAGTGCGGGTACATGAACAGGGCCAGCGCCGAGCCGAGGGCGAGGGTGGCGTACGTCCACTGGCCGGCCTCGGCCGGGACGGTCCCGCCCGCGCCTGCTGCCGTGTACTTGTCGTTCGCCGCCTTGAAGATCTCGTCGAATCCGCCCAGCTTGATCGGGATGTAGATGATGGCCACCGCGATCACGATGTAGATCAGGGTGTCCTTCACGAACGCGATCATGGCGGGGGCTCGGAGGCCCGAGGAGTAGGTGTACGCCGCCAGTACGCCGAAGGCGATCAGGAGGGGGAGGTCCTTGACGAACCAGTTGGTGTCGTCGCCGCCTCCTACGCCCATGACGTCCAGAACCGCCTGGATGCCGACCAGTTGGAGTGCGATGTACGGCATCGTGGCGAGGATGCCGGTCACGGCTACGGCCAGGGACAGGCCCTTTGAGCCGAAGCGGCCACGCACGAAGTCCGAGGTCGTCACGTAGCCGTGCTTGTGCGAGACCGACCAGAGGCGGGGGAGGAAGGTGAAGATCAGCGGGTAGACGAGGATCGTGTACGGCACGGCGAAGAAGCCGGCCGCGCCCGCCGCGTAGATCGCGGCCGGTACGGCGACGAAGGTGTACGCCGTGTAGAGGTCGCCGCCCAGCAGGAACCAGGTGACCCAGGTGCCGAACGACCGGCCGCCCAGGCCCCATTCGTCGAGGCTTTCGTCGGCCGCCCTGCGCCAGCGTGCGGCCAGGAAGCCCATGACCGTGACGGCCAGGAAGAAGAAGATGAAGACGGCGAGTGCGACGCCGTTCACGCCGTCGTTCATGCTCCGGCACCCCTCTTGCGGGCGCGCTGGTCACGCTGCCACAGCTTGTACGCGGTCATGGTGAGGGCGGCCGAGATGAACACCCACAGCATCTGGTACCAGTAGAAGAACGGGATTCCGATGAAGGCCGGGTCGGTCTTGGCGTACGAACCGACCCACAGCATCGCCACGAACGGCGCGAGCAGGCAGAGGGCGATCACCACCCGGACCGGTGTCACCACCGGTGGCTTCACTTCAGGCGCATCTGACATATGGCGGCTCCGTCCCCTCACTGATCACCTGTGTAACGCGCAGGCAATCTAGGCGACGAGGTCAGGTAAGCGGAACCCCTGTCCGTATGTCAGTCGGCAAATGGCGTCCGGATAGCCGTATATACGTCCTCAGCAGCAGCGGAACCCCTGTCGGGGGTCCTTGTCCCGGCGGTCCGTTCGCATCCGCTCGAACTCGCGCCGGGTGGGGATGAGGGCGGCAGGGTGGTCCTCTCGGATGTGCGCGATATGGCGGTCGTAGGATGATTCGTCCGTCAATTCCCTTACGTACCAACGGATTCCGCTAATCGCTCTGTGCAGCGCCGACCGCATCGCGTTCCTCCGCCCTCTCCTGTTTGGTTGTGATCAGACCGGCCGGGGCGATGATCTTCGACTTCACGTACGGTGCCTCGGTCAGGGTGGAGAGCGCGGGGCGGCGCACGTGGCGGATGCAGACCCGGGCCGCGTCCGCGATCACGACGATGACCAGGACGGCCAGGACCGCCGCGAGGACGCCGTCCACCGTGGAGTTGGTGACGACCGTGTGCATGTCGTCCATGTTCTTGGCCGGTGGCAGGACCTTGCCCGCGTCGATGCCGTCCTGGTACACCGAACGCTGCTTGAAGAAGCCCACGCGCGGGTCGCCGGAGAAGACCTTCTGCCAGCTCGCGGTGAGGGTGACGACCGCGTCCCAGAGGAGTGGAATCCCGGTCACCCAGGCCCACTTGAGGCGTCCGGATTTCACGAGGAGTGTGGTGCAGACGGCCAGGGCCACCGCGGCCAGCAGCTGGTTGGAGATGCCGAAGATCGGGAACAGCTGGTTGATGCCGCCCAGTGGCTCGTGGACGCCGACCCAGAGGAAGTAGCCCCACAGGGCGCACACGATGCCGCTCGTGATGACGAGGCCGGGCTTCCAGCTCACGTTCCTGAAGGGCCGGTAGACGTTGCCCAGCATGTCCTGGAGCATGAACCGGCCCACACGCGTGCCCGCGTCGAGGGCGGTCAGGATGAACAGCGCCTCGAACATGATGGCGAAGTGGTACCAGAAGGCGCGCAGGCTTCCCCCGGTGACCTGGGAGAAGATCTCCGAGACGCCGAGGGCCAGGGTGGGCGCGCCGCCGGTACGGGAGAGCAGGGTTGCCTCTTCCACCTGGTCGGCCGCCTTCGCCAGGTCCGCGGGCGAGATGGTGTAGCCGAGGTTCGCGACCGCCTGGGACGCCGATTCGACGGTGCTGCCGATGACCCCGGACGGCGCGTTCATCGCGAAGTACAGACCCGGGTCGATGATGCTGGCGGCGACCAGCGCCATCACGGCGACCGACGACTCCATGAGCATGGAGCCGTACCCGATCATGCGGATCTGCGTCTCTTTCTGGATCATCTTCGGTGTGGTGCCGCTCGATATGAGCGAGTGGAAGCCCGACAGCGCGCCGCACGCGATGGTGATGAAGACGAACGGGAACAGCGAGCCCGCGAAGACCGGGCCGTCGCCCCGCGAGGCGAAGTCCGTGACCGGGTCCATTTTGAGTGTCGGCAGGGCTATGACCACGCCGAGGGCGAGCAGTGCGATCGTGCCGATCTTCATGAAGGTGGAGAGGTAGTCGCGGGGTGCCAGCAGCATCCAGACGGGCAGGATCGAGGCGATGAAGCCGTACGCCACCATCCAGACGACCAGGGTGGCGGGGGCGAGGGTGAAGGTGTCGGCCCAGGAGGATTCGGCGACCCAGCGGCCCGCGATCAGCGCGAGCAGCAGCAACGCGACGCCGATCAGCGATACTTCGGAGACCCGGCCCGGCCGCAGCACCCGCAGGTAGAAGCCCATCAGGAGGGCGATCGGGATGGTCATCGCGATGGAGAAGGTGCCCCACGGCGACTGCGCGAGCGCGTTGACGATGACCAGAGCGAGTACGCCGAGCAGGATGATCATGATGGCGAAGGTGGCGACCAGCGCGGCGGCCCCGCCGAACGGGCCGATCTCCTCGCGGGCCATCTGCCCCAGCGAGCGGCCGTCGCGGCGCGTGGAGAAGAACAGGACGACCATGTCCTGGACCGCCCCCGCGAAGATCACGCCGACGATGATCCAGATGGTGCCGGGCAAGTAGCCCATCTGCGCGGCCAGTACGGGGCCGACGAGCGGGCCCGCGCCCGCGATCGCCGCGAAGTGGTGGCCGAGCAGCACGCGCCGGTCGGTCGGATGGAAGTCGATGCCGTCGTTCAGCCGCTCCGCCGGGGTCGCCCGGGTGCCGTCGAGCTTGAGCACCTTGTAGGCGATGAACTTCGAGTAGAAGCGATAGGCGATGGCGTACGAGCAGAGCGCGGCGGCGACCATCCAGGCGGCCGACACCTCCTCGCCCCGCGCGAGCGCGAGTACGGACCAGCCCGCGGCGCCGACCAGCGCGACGAGGGTCCAGATGACGATGGATCGAGTGTTCGCGGTGCGCACCGGGTCGTCCTCCCGTCCATGCGATGACGGGAGGACCGTAGAACAGGAAGAGGAGCAGCGCTACACCTCCTGCACCACCCCAAGTGGTTTATTCCTGGGGGAGCTTGAGCGGCTGCTAGTCCTGCGGGCGCTTCAGGCGTGCCACGAACTTGTACCGGTCGCCCCGGTACACCGACCGCACCCACTCCACCGGCTCGCCGAGTCTGTCGAGCGAGTGGCGGGAGAGCATCAGCATGGGCAGGCCGACGTCGGTGCCGAGCAGGCCGGCCTCGCGCGGGGTGGCCAGCGAGGTCTCGATGGTCTCCTCGGCCTCGGCGAGGTGGACGTCGTACACCTCGGCGAGTGCGGTGTAGAGCGAGGTGTACTTGACGAGCGACCTGCGCAGGGCGGGGAACCTCTTCGCCGACAGGTGGGTCGTCTCGATGGCCATCGGTTCGCCGCTCGCCAGGCGCAGTCGCTCGATGCGCAGGATCCGGCCGCCCGCGGTGATGTCGAGCAGGCCGGCGAGGGTCTCGTCGGCGGTGATGTAGCCGATGTCCAGCAGCTGCGAGGTGGGTTCGAGGCCCTGGGCGCGCATGTCCTCGGTGTACGAGGTGAGTTGGAGAGCCTGGGAGACCTTCGGCTTGGCGACGAACGTGCCCTTGCCCTGGATGCGTTCGAGGCGGCCCTCGACGACCAGTTCCTGGAGGGCCTGACGGACGGTGGTGCGGGAGGTGTCGAACTCCGCGGCCAGGGTGCGCTCGGGCGGTACCGGGGTGCCCGGCGGGAGCGTCTCCGTCATGTCGAGCAAATGTTTCTTCAGGCGGTAGTACTTGGGCACGCGCGCGGTACGGATGGGGGCCCCACCCTCGTTCTCCGCACTGCTGACGTCGGTGCTCATGTCCTGCCTTCCCGGCTCCGGTGCCGAAGCGACCGACATACCCGATCGGCCACGGCTCACATCGTGGCACGGCTTGCCGTGCGAGTATCCCCCCGCACGCTCCGTGATCCCCTCTTATACCGTCGGCGTTCATGGTTGGTCTAGTCCATCGCGCGCGGACGGGGCGCGTGTCCGCGTGAACGCGCCTGCCTGTTATGCCACTTACCTACTTAAAGGTCCCTGCGTATGTCGGTCCCATAACGTCCGACTGGACGGGCTTACATACCCTTGACACCCGTTCTAGGTCTAGGCCAAGCTCCCCGTACTGGTCTACACCATTGGTCCAGGTCCCAGCCCCACGGGCAGTACTCGGCGTGTGTCACGCGGTGGGCAGGGGGGATTGTGGCATCTCCGAGGAGGATGGCGTGAAGCGCAAGCTGATAGCCGCGATCGGTATCGCGGGCATGATGGTTTCCATCGCTGCGTGTGGGGGCAGTGGCGACGAGGGGACGGACCAGGGCGCGGATGTCAAGGAGCTGACCGTCTGGCTCACCGTGGACGCGCAGAACAACTGGCCCGAGCTGGTCAAGGCCGCCGATGACGCCGTCAAGGCGGAGCACCCCGGTATCAAGATCAACCACGAGTACTACGGCTGGCCCGACAAGAACGCCAAGCTCGACGCCGTCCTCGCCACCGACAAGGTGCCCGACGTGGTCGAGATGGGCAACACCGAGATGCTCAGCTACATGGTCAAGGGTGCCTTCGCGCCCCTCGACACGTCGAAGTTCGACAACTCGGACCAGTGGCTGGACGGCCTCAAGGCGTCGGTCACGTATGAGGACAAGACCTACGGCGTTCCGTACTACGCCGGTGGCCGTGTCGGCAACTGGCGTACGGACGTGGCCGAGGCTGCCGGCATCAAGACCACCCCGAAGACGTACGAGGAGCTCACCTCCGACCTGGACAAGATCCAGGCGAAGGAGGGTGACAAGTTCAGCGCCTGGTACCAGCCCACCCGCGACTGGTACGCCGCGATGTCCTTCGTGTACGACGCCGGCGGTTCCATCGCCGTCGAAGAGGGCGGCCAGTGGAAGGCCAACTTCTCCTCGCCCGAGTCCCTGAAGGGCCTCGACGAGTTCAAGACGGTCATCGACAAGTACATGCACGGCGACAAGACCAAGGACGAGTCCGACCGCTACATCGTGTACGGCCAGGGCAACGCCGGGATGATCTTCGGTAACGCCTGGGAGGGCGCGACCGCCGAGGCCCCGGAGAACGACAAGACCGGCAAGCTCAAGGGCAACCTCGCGAGCTTCGTGGTTCCCGGCCCGTCGGGCAAGAACCTCCCCGTCTTCCTCGGTGGTTCCGACCTCGCGGTTCCGGTGAAGTCCGACGCGCAGACCGTCGCCGCCGAGTGGATCAACGCCCTCACGGGTGCCAAGGGGCAGAAGGGTCTGATCGCGAAGGGCAACCTGCCCAACAACAAGACCGACCTCGCGACGCTGAAGGACGACCCGGCGACCGTGGTCCCGGCCACCGCTGCCGAGAGCAACTGGTTCGTTCCGATGGCGCCGGGCTGGGGTCAGGTCGAGAAGGCCCAGATCCTGCAGACGATGCTGCAGAGCATCGGCACGGGCAAGAAGTCGGTCAAGGACGCTGCGAAGGAAGCGGACGCCGCGATCGACAAGGTCATCAACACCAAGTGACCTGAGGCAGGGCCCCGTTGCCGACGGGGCCCTGCCTTTCCGCATGACCTGGTCAGGGGGCGGGACTTGATTCCCGTACGACCTGGTCGAGGGGCGGGGGCTTGTTTCCCGTACGACCTGAGGGACCGCTGAGGAGCGCGCGGATGAGTGCCGCTGATACGACCACTGCCAAAGTGCCGCCCACGCGGCAGGCGCCACCACCACCATCGACCACCGGGGACGGGCCACGCAGAAAGCGGACCACCGGCAGCGCGGCTGTCCCCTGGGGACTGCTCGCACCCTGTCTGCTGATCCTCGCGTTTGTTCTCGGCTATCCCCTTGTCCGTCTGGTCACCCTCTCCTTCCAGGAGTTCGGGCAGTCCCAGCTCTGGGGCTTCCAGCCGGCCAAGTCGGTCGGCTTCGACAACTTCAGCAAGGTGCTCGGGGACAGCGAGTTCTGGGCGGTGGTCGTCCGCACGATCATTTTCGCGGCTGGCTGCGTCATCTTCACGATGGTCATCGGCATGATGATCGCGCTGCTCCTCCAGCGGGTCTCGGTCTGGGTGAAGACGCTCATCAACATCGCGCTCGTGGCCAGCTGGGGCATGCCGATCATCGTGGCGACCACAGTCTTCAAGTGGCTCTTCGACTCCGACTACGGCATCTTCAACGCGGTACTCAGCAGGCTGCCGGGCGTCGACATGATCGGCCACAACTGGTTCGCGAGCGGACCGCAGGGCCTGGCCGTGATCATGCTGCTCGTGGTCTGGGGCGCGGTGCCGTTCGTCGTCATCACGCTCAGCGCGGGACTGACGCAGGTGCCGAAGGAGATGGAGGAAGCAGCCCGCCTCGACGGCGCCGGCGCGTGGGGGGTCTTCCGCTACGTCACGCTCCCCATCCTCAAGCCCATCATCGTGATGCTCACGACGCTCTCCGTCATCTGGGACATGGGTGTCTTCCCGCAGGTCTTCGTGATGCGCAACGGCCACCCCGAGGCCGAGTTCCAACTGCTCACCACGTACTCGTACGACCGCGCGTTCGTGGTCAACGACTACGCGCAGGGATCGGCGATCGCCCTGCTCACCGTGCTGCTGTTGCTGGGCGTGGTCGCCGTGTACATGCGTCAGATGCTCAAGATCGGAGAAGTGGAATGAGCGTGATCACCACTTCGGTGCGCGCGGCCTCGGGGAAGCGCCCCGGACGCCGGAAGACCAAGCTCGGCTGGAACCTGCTCGGTCTGTTCGTCTTCGTCACCGCGGGTTTCCCGGTCTACTGGATGCTCAACACGGCGTTCAAGCCGGCCAAGGACGCCATCGATCCGGACCCGAGCCTGCTCCCCACGGCGCTGACGTTCGACAACTTCAGCCGGGCGCTGGACATCGCGGACTTCTGGGGCCCGGTGGGCCGCAGCCTGATCGTGTCCCTGACGGTCGTCGTGATCGGGATCTTCGTCGGCATGCTCGCGGCGCTGGCCATCTCCCGCTTCGCCTTCCGCGGCCGCAAGGCCGTGATCGTCGGCATCCTGGCGGTCCAGATGGTGCCGCTGGTTGCCATGATCATCCCGGTGTTCCTGCTGCTCAACGACCTGGGTCAGTACGACAAGCTCACGGGCCTGATCCTCACCTACCTGACCTTCATCCTCCCCTTCACTGTGTGGACGCTGCGCGGCTTCATCGTCAACATCCCGAAGGAACTGGAGGAGGCGGCGATGGTCGACGGCTGCTCGCGCAGCGGCGCCTTCATGCGCGTGGTCTTCCCGCTCCTGGCCCCCGGCATGGTCGCGACATCGGTCTACGGCTTCATCCAGGCGTGGAACGAATACCTCTACGCCCTGATGCTGATGAGCCAGCAGAACCAGACCGCCACCGTGTGGCTGGGGAACTTCACCACCAAGCACGGCACCGAGTACGCCCCGATGATGGCCGGTTCCACGATGATGGCCGTGCCGATCGTCGTCCTCTTCCTCCTCGTCCAGCGCAAGATGGCCGCGGGTCTCACCGCGGGCGCTGTGAAGGGATAACGCCAACCGATGACGACACTCGCCAGCAGTACGGACACACTCACGCGCGACGCGCTGACTGTCCTCCAGCCCGGCTTCACCGGCACCACGGCCCCCGACTGGCTGCTCCGCCACCTGGGAGAGGGCCTGGCCTCGGTCGGCCTGTTCAGCCGCAACATCGCCACGCCCGACCAAGTCGCCGCCCTGACCGCCCAGTTGCGCGCCGAACGCGACGACGTGCTCGTCGCGATCGACGAGGAGAGCGGCGACGTCACCCGCCTGGAGGTCCACACCGGCTCCTCCTTCCCCGGCAACCACGCCCTGGGCGCGGTCGACGACGTCTCGCTGACCCACGACGTCGCCTTCGAACTCGGCCGCCGCCTGGCCGCGTGCGGGGTGAACCTCAACTGGGCTCCGTCCGCGGACGTGAACTCGAACCCGGGCAACCCCGTGATCGGCGTACGTTCCTTCGGCGCCGACACCGACCTGGTGGCCCGGCACACGGCCGCCTACGTCACCGGCCTCCAGGCGGCGGGCGTCGCCGCCTGCACCAAGCACTTCCCGGGGCACGGCGACACGGCGATCGACTCGCACCACGCGCTGCCGCGCATCGACGCCGACCTGTCGGTGCTCGACGCCCGCGAACTCGCCCCGTTCCGGGCCGCGATCGCCGCCGGCACCCGCGCGGTGATGAGCGCGCACATCCTGGTCCCGGCGCTCGATCCCGACCGGCCGGCCACGCTCTCCCCGCGTATCCTCCAGGGCCTGCTCCGCGAGGAACTCGGCTACGACGGCCTCATCGTCACCGACGGCATGGAGATGCAGGCCATCGCCGCCACCTACGGGATCCAACGCGGCAGTGTCCTCGCCATCGCCGCGGGCGCCGACGCGATCTGCGTGGGCGGCGGGCTGTCGGACGACGACACCGTACGTCTCCTCCGCGACGCCCTCGTCTCGGCGGTGCGCACCGGCGAACTCCCCGAGGAACGCCTCGCGGACGCGGCGGCGCGGGTACGGGCGCTCGCCCGGTGGACGGCCTCCGCGGCTGCTGCCGGATCGAGGACGGCCGCCGGCCCGGACGGGCTTGCCGAGGTCGGACTCGTCGCCGCCCGCCGTGCGCTCACCGTGACACGCACCGAGGCGTACGCCCCGGTCACCGACGCGCCGTACATCGTCGCCCTCACCCCCGTCGCGAACATCGCCGTCGGCGACGAGACCCCCTGGGGGGTGACGGCGGAACTCAGCCGTCTGCTGCCGGGCACGGAGACCGGCAGCTTCGTCGGCGAGGACGCCGGTCCGGTGGCGCTCTCCGCCGCCGGCACCCGTCGCATCGTCGCCGTCGTCCGTGACGAACACCGCCACCCCTGGATGGCGACGGCTCTCGACACCCTCCTCGCCGCCCGCCCCGACACCATCGTGGTCGAGATGGGCGTACCTCAGGCCCCGCCGAGGGGCGCCCTCCACATCGCCACGCACGGCGCCGCGAACGTGTGCGGCCGGGCGGCGGCGGAGGTCATCGCGGGGCAGTAGCAGCCCCGCGGTTCTCCCTGTACGAAGGTGCCTGGCCGCCCACGGGGGGCGGCCAGGCACCTTCGCGCATCTCTGCTTCCTGGCGGCTGCGACCGGCATCGGCGTCCGTGCGGCTGCGGTCGTGTGTCCGCGGTCGGTATTCCGGGCCCGCGCTGCTGCGGCCGTGTTCCGCGTCCGTGCGGTTGCGGCCTGATCCCTTAAATACCCTGCCAGTCCGGCTTGTTGACGAAGGTGTGCCGGAAGTAGTCGGCGAGCTTCAGCTTGGATGCCGCCGCCTCGTCCACCACAACCGTGGCATGCGGGTGGAGCTGGAGTGCCGAGGCCGGGCACACCGCGGCGATCGGCCCCTCCACGGTCGCCGCGACCGCGTCGGCCTTGCCCTCGCCCGTCGCGAGCAGCACCAGGTGCCGCGCCTCCAGAATCGTGCCGATGCCCTGCGTGATGACGTGGTGCGGCACCTGCTCGATGTCACCCTCGAAGAACCGCGCGTTGTCGACCCGGGTCTGCTCGGTCAGCGTCTTGATCCGGGTCCGCGAGGCGAGCGAGGAGCACGGCTCGTTGAACCCGATGTGCCCGTCGGTACCGATCCCGAGCAGCTGGAGGTCGACTCCGCCCGCCGAGGCCAGTGCCGCGTCGTACGCCTCGCACGCGGCCCGCACGTCCTCGGCGGTACCGTCCGGCCCCAGGAACGCGTCCAGGCCGAGCCCGAGCGGCTCGAGCACCTCCCGCCGCAACACCGACCGGTACGACTCGGGGTGGTCGGCCGGCAGCCCCACGTACTCGTCGAGCTGCGCTATCCGGGCCCGCGAGGCGTCCACGGCGCCGGAGCTCACCTTCGCCGCCAGCGCTTGGTAGATGGGCAGCGGAGTCGAGCCGGTGGCCACGCCGAGCAGAGCGTCGGGCTTGTGCCGGAGCAGCTCCGACATGGCCTCGGCGATCAGCTCGCCGCCCGCCTTGGCGTCCGGGACGATGACAACTTCCACGCTGGGCCTGCCGATCTGGAGAGGGGACTCGACTGGAATCCAAAGGGGGACTCATGTGGTATAGACCAATCTAGCAGAGCCTCACCGTCTCATCGTGTCGAACGCCCCCCGTTCCCGCACCCCACCACCCCACCGTCGGGCCGGCGGAACCCCGGTGGCCGGCCCTACGTCAGGGAACCCCCGGTCGCGTCCACCCAGCTGCCTGTCACCCAACGCCCCGCGTCCGAGGCCAGGAACGCCACCACATCCGCCACGTCCGCCGGTGTCCCCACCCTGCCCAGCGCCGAATAGGCCGCGGCCTGGGCCCATGACTCGTCACTCGCGTGCAGGAACTCGGCGTTGACGTCGGTGTCGATGATGCCCGGCGCCACCGAGTTCACGGTGATACCGCGGGGGCCGAGGACCTTGGACAGATCGCGGGTGAAGACGTCCAGGGCGCCCTTCGTCATCGCGTACGCCATCTTGTCCGGCATCGCCGCGGTCCGCGCGAGCCCCGAGGAGATGTTGACGACCCGCCCGCCGTCCCGGAGCCTGCCGAGGCCGTGCCTGACGATGAAGTGGGGCGCTTTCACGTTCACCGCGAACACCTTGTCGTACTCCACCTCGTCTATCTCGCCGAGCGCACTCGACGTACCGATCCCCGCGTTGTTCACCAGGATGTCCAGACCGTCCGCGTGCCGGTCGAAGGCCTCCCAGAGGGCCTCCGCGTCGCCCGGTCGGCCCAGCTCGACCCCGATCGCGAAGGCCGATCCGCCCGCCGCCTCGATCGTGGTGACCGTCTGCTTCGCCGCCGTCTCATTGCTGCCGTAGTGCACGGCCACCCGCGCGCCGTCCCTCCCCAGCCGCTCGGCGATGCCCCGCCCGATGCCCCTGCTGCCGCCCGTGACGAGTGCCGTCCTGCCTGCAAGTACGCCCATGTCGACGCCCCCCTTCGCATTTCGCTAGTGGTCGTTACAGAAAAAACCGTACAACAGCCCACCGACATTTCTCTAGCACCCGCTATAAAATCCACTCCATGGTGAGCAGACAGCAGACCGGGCTGAATGACCCGACGGACGGCGGCGTGGAGGCCGAGGCGCCGGGTGCGGCGCCGGTCAAGGCGCCCGTCAAGCCGCGTGGCCGTCCCCGTTCCTTCGACCGCGAGACCGCGCTGGAGAAGGCGATCCTCGCCTTCTGGGAGCACGGGTACGAGGCGACCTCCGTCGCCGATCTGACGCGCGTCATGGGCATCGGCGCCCCGAGTCTGTACGCCGCGTTCGGTGACAAGCGGTCGCTCTTCGACGAGGTCGTCCGCGCGTACGGCACGAAGTACGGCTCGTTCGGGGAGCGCGCCCTCGCCGAGGAGCCCACGGCCCGAGCCGCAGTGGAACGGATGCTGCGCGAGGCCGCCGCCGAGTACACCGATCCGGGTCACCCGCACGGCTGCCTGGTCGTCCACGCGGCCACCAACTGCACCTCGCCGGAGGTCGAGGAATCCCTGCGCGAGCGGCGCAACGCCAACATCGCTCTCTTCGAGAGTCGTATAAAGGCGGGGATCGCCGCAGGTGAGCTGCCTTCGAGTACCGACGCCGCGGCCCTTGCCCGGCACACCGGCGCGATGATCCAGGGAATGTCCCAGCAGGCCCGCGACGGAGCCACCAAGGAGGAGCTGGAAGCCCTGGCCGAACTGGCGATGGCGATCTGGCCCCGCTCAGGAACCCCGGCGGGCTAGTCTGCTTGGTGGATGCTGCGAATGTTGGATAAAGAGACAACAACAAACATCCGCGCGCGCATGGACACAGGCACCATGGACGCAGGAGCATGGTCTAGTCCACAATGAATGGGCACGACATCAAGAGCTTCAACTGAACAAGCCTCCGTCTTCCCCGCACAGGAAGGCGGACCGAGGAACCGGCGCTCTCTGCCCTGACTGCTCCGGCTCCTCTCTTCGGCCGATCGGGACCGCACACCCCGTGGCCGTTGTTGCTCCGGGCTGCGGTGCCGGGCGGGCTGAGGGTCCCTCCCAGGCGCCGCGGCCCGCGGGTGTCTCCGGGCCCCGCCGAGGCCTCGTGACCCGGCTGATTTCGGGTCCTGTCGTAAGCGCCGGGTACGCTCGCACGTGTGCCCTCCATGAACGACCTCGTACGCCAGCACACCGCTCTCGGTGACTCCGACCTCGAGTGGCTGCATCTGCTGGTCTCGGAGTGGCAGCTGCTCTCCGACCTCTCCTTCGCCGACCTCGTCCTGTGGGTCCCCACGCGCGACGGCACCCGCTATGTCTCCGTGGCTCAGATGCGGCCCAACACCGGCCCCACCTCCTACCAGGACGACATGGTCGGCCACCTCGTCCCGCGCGGCCGCCGCCCCATGCTCGACATCGCGCTCGACGAGGGCCGGATCGTGCGCGAGGGCGACCCGGAGTGGCGGGAAGAGGTTCCCGTACGGGTCGAGTCCATTCCTGTACGGCGGGAGGGGCGCGTTCTTGGCGTCATCGCCCGCAACACCAACCTCCTCACCGTGCGCACCCCGAGCCGACTGGAACTGACGTACCTCCAGAGCGCCTCCGATCTCGCCCAGATGATCGCCGCGGGCTCCTTCCCGTTCCCGAACCAGCAGGTCGACATGGATGCCTCGCCGCGGGTCGGTGACGGGCTGATCAGGCTCGACGCGGACGGCATCGTCCAGTACGCGTCCCCGAACGCGCTGTCCGCGTACCACCGCCTGGGCCTGGCCTCCGACCTGGTGGGCCACAACCTCGGTGTGACGAGCGCCGAACTCGCCCCGTCCCGCGGCCCGGTGGACGAGGCGCTGGCCAAGGTCGCCAGTGGCTGGGCGCCCCGCGAGTTCGAGATCGAGAGCGGGGAGGGGGTGATCCAGCTGCGTGCGATCCCGCTCAAACCCAAGGGGACGCGCGTCGGTTCGCTGGTGCTGCTGCGTGATGTCACCGAACTGCGGCGCCGCGAGCGCGAGTTGATCACCAAGGACGCGACCATCCGGGAGATCCATCACCGGGTGAAGAACAACCTCCAGACGGTGGCGGCACTTCTGCGGCTGCAGGCCAGGCGGATCGAGTCGGACCGGGGCCGGGAGGCGCTGGAGGAGGCCGTACGCCGGGTCGGATCGATCGCGATCGTGCACGAGACGCTGTCCCAGAACCTGGACGAACGGGTGGAGTTCGACGAGATCGCCGACCGGGTGCTCGCCATGGTCGCCGAGATCTCGCCCGGCAAGGTCACCTGTCGGCGCACCGGCCGTTTCGGGATACTGGACGCCGAGGTCGCGACCCCGCTCTCCATGGTCCTCACCGAAATCCTGCAGAACGCCCTGGAGCACGGCTTCCGCGAGGGTGACCGCGGCACGGTCGAGGTCTCGGCGGTCCGTGGCGGCAGCAGCAAGGACGCCCGGCTGCTGGTCACCGTGCAGGACGACGGGGTCGGTCTCCCCGAGGGCTTCGACCCGCACCGCTCGGGAAACCTGGGCCTGCAGATCGTACGGACGCTGGTGGAGGGTGAGTTGGGCGGAACCTTCGACATGGTGGCGGCCCCGGAGCGAGGTACGCAGGTGATCCTCGACATCCCGGTGGTGGCGCACAAATAGCGGGCGGCGACGGTACAACTGACCGACACCTGCACGCAATCCACGCAGACGCGCCAAGGCCGGCGGCGGCAACGGGGCATGACAGTGGCCCCGGACCAATTGGTCCGGGGCCACTGTCAACGCTTACGCTGCTATGCGCATTGGGGGTACTGCGCGCTGCGGCTCGGGGGCGGGAGATGCGTACTCGCTGTACGCGCCGCCAAGCTCAGGCTCGTGCGGGGTGGTGCGTCAGGCGGAGGCCTGACGGGCTCGGTTGCGGGCGGCGCGGCGCTTCATCGCGCGACGCTCGTCCTCGCTGAGGCCACCCCAGACGCCGGAGTCCTGGCCGGACTCAAGCGCCCACTGCAGGCACTGCTCCATGACGGGGCAGCGGCGGCAGACGGCCTTGGCTTCCTCGATCTGCAGCAGCGCAGGACCGGTGTTGCCGATGGGGAAGAAGAGCTCGGGGTCTTCCTCGCGGCAAACGGCGTTGTGACGCCAGTCCATGGCTGCTACCTCTCCTTGGTATTACATGCACGTTGCTTGTGAATGTGAACGCTTTCACGAATCCCTCAACAAGTGAAGGGCCGACTGTCAGATGACCTGACGTGGTCCTGGTTTTTGAGGAGGGGTTCTGGCTCTACGTGGGGCCGATGTTGCGGGCCGTCCCGATCGCCACGTAGAGACTCGCAAACCTCAGCGGCGGATACAACCCCTTCTGGAAAGTTTTTTTTGATTCCTCGGTGTCGACTAGGTCACAGCCGTACTTCCATGGGGTGGACCCTGGCCTAAACGTTCGAGTGAAAGGACTTTGGGCCCTTCCGCTCACACAATCACACGCAGTGCACGGCGTACGCCTGTGAACGTCACGCTCGTACGCAGTCCGAGGTGGTCGCCGTCCATCTGGAGGGGGAGCGGCACCTTCGAATGCAAGGTGAAGTCGGTCAGATCATGCAGGGACACCGCATGCCTGCCATGGGGACCGCGTTCGGGGGACGAAGTGAGCAACTGGGTGGCATACCGGGCAACCGCGGCGGTCGACATGCGGCTGAGGCCGAGTACGTCCAGTCCGGTATCGAACGAGGCCTTAGGTGAGGCGTACACCGGACGATTGCCGAGAAACGTCCACGGCGCGGTGTTGCAGATTATGGACAGGATCAGATCGGTGACCGGGTCCTGGCCGGGGCGCTCCAGGGTGATCGTTCCGTGCCTGCGGTGAGGTTCGTCCAAAAACTGCCGTAGTACTTGGCGCAAATACAGTGCATGCGTGGAGCGCTTGCCGCGTTCGCGCTGTTGCTCGACCCGGCCGATCACGCCCGCGTCGAAGCCGAGGCCCGCGCAGAAGGTGAACCAGCGGGACGGCACCGACTCGTCCTCGGTGCCAGGGGTGCCGGCGGCGAGGCCCAGGCCGATCGTGCGCTCCCGTTCCTCGCGCAGTGCGTCGAGCAGGGCGCCGGTCGCCTCCACCGGCTCGTTGGGCAGGCCGAGGGCGCGGGCGAAGACATTGGTGGAACCGCCGGGGACCACCGCGAGGCGGGGCAGTCGGTCGGGGTCGGGGCCGTGGTGCAGCAGGCCGTTCACGACTTCGTTGACCGTTCCGTCGCCGCCGAGGGCGACGACCAGGTCTATGTCCTCGCTGTCCGCGGCCTGCCGACCGAGGTCTCTGGCGTGCCCGCGGTACTCGGTGGTGACCGCTTCCAGCTTCATCTCGCTCGCGAGTGCGTGAATCAAGACGTCACGCGTGCGCGCACTTGTGGTGGTTGCTGCCGGATTGACCACGAGAAGTGCACGCATGCGATGCAGCGTACCCAGTCGGCGGTACTCGGCCCACGCCGAGTAGGGATCAAGTAAGAGTCCGGGCCGTGAGCCGGGCCACGCCGGCAGGTGGGCCGAAGGGGCGGGCGACCGGCCTGACGTCCCCGGCGAGGGTCCCGTGCGAGGTGGCCCCCCGGGGCCCTGGGCCGGCCGAGGCTGCGGGCTACTCTTCAGGAGTGAGCCGTGAGCAGAATCCCACCCCCGAAGCCCCCACCGCCGAGCCCCGCCCCGGTCGGCTGACCGCCGCGGCGGCGCTGACCTCGCTGGAGGGGCTCGCCTTGGCCGTGGGGGGTGTCTACCTGCTCGTACTGGGCCTCATGGGTGACCCGGACGACCGGCAGCAGGCCGTCACCGGGGGCCTGACGCTGATGGTGCTCGCCCTGCTCCCGCTGCTGGCCACGCGCGGACTGCTGGGGCGCCGCAGCTGGAGCCGGGGCCCCGCGGTGGTCACCCAGATCATGGCGCTGCCCGTCGCCTACAACCTGCTCCAGGCCGACAGTGTGGCGATCCCCGCGGGCATCGCCCTGGCCGTCGTCGCGGTCGTGGCCCTGGTGCTGCTGGTGAACCCGGCGACGACCCGGGCGCTGGGAATCCAAGGCCCGGGCGGCGTCCCAGAGAAGTAACGGACCCCTCAGGACCCCGCCGCGGCAGGGTCCTACTCCTCGACGAGCAGCTTCTCGCGGAGCTGGGCCAGGGTCCGGGCCAGCAGCCGGGAGACGTGCATCTGGGAGATGCCCACTTCCTGGGCGATCTGGGACTGCGTCATGTTGCCGAAGAAGCGCAGCAGCAGGATCCGCTTCTCGCGGGGCGGCAGGTCTTCGAGGAGCGGCTTGAGGGACTCGCGGTACTCGACGCCCTCCAGAGCCTCGTCCTCGGAGCCCAGGGTGTCCGCGACGGCCGGGGACTCGTCGTCGGTGTCGGGAACGTCCAGGGACAGCGTGGAGTACGCGTTGGCGGACTCCAGGCCCTCCAGGACCTCCTCCTCCGAGATGGCGAGCTTCTCGGCCAGTTCGTGGACCGTGGGGGAGCGGCCGTGCTGCTGCGACAGCTCGGCCGTGGCCGTGGTGAGCGCCAGCCGCAGCTCCTGCAGACGGCGCGGAACGCGCACCGCCCAGCCCTTGTCACGGAAGTGCCGCTTGATCTCACCGACCACCGTCGGTGTCGCATACGTGGAGAACTCGACGCCGCGCTCCGGGTCGAAGCGGTCCACCGACTTGATCAGGCCGATGGTGGCGACCTGTGTGAGGTCGTCCAGCGGCTCACCGCGGTTGCGGAAGCGGCGCGCGAGGTGCTCGACGAGCGGCAGGTGCATGCGGACCAGCTGGTTGCGCAGCTCCGCGTACTCGGCGCTGCCGTCCGTCAGCTTGCGCAGCTCGATGAACATCGTCCGTGCCCCGCTGCGGTCCCGGGGGTCGTGCCGGATGTGCTGGGCACTGGGCCCGTGCTGCGCGCCCTGCACGCTCTGCGCCTCCGGCTTGTCGTGCCGCTCGTGCTCGCTCATAGTCCCGCCCGTCACCATTCCCCGAGCTCTCGGCTCCGCCCGAGCAGGGGAGATGCCCAGCTGTCCTTCTGCGGACGTGCTCGGCGCGGCACCCTCCGGATCCCGTCGCCCGTCGCCCCGGCCGGAGAGCTTCTCCCGTTCGTCCTCGTCGACCGGCGCGGTCCCCGCGGACACCGCGCCGTCCTCCGGGTGCGGCCGGGCCTGCTCGGGGAAGCCGTCGACGCCGTCCGCCGTGCGCCGCGGCCCGCCCACCAGCTCGGCGGGAAGCTCCCGTGTGCCGCGCTCTTCCTCCCGCACCGGCCCGTCCCCGTTCCTCACGCCGGCCCGGGTCCCGCGCCGCGCTGTTTGTAGAGGCTGATCGTCACGGTCTTGTCCTCGGCGACGGTGGATTCGACCTTGCCCGCGAGGGCGGAGAGGACGGTCCAGGCGAAGGTGTCCCGCGCGGGGGCGTGACCGTCCGTGGTCGGGGCCGAGACCGTGACCTCCAGTGAGTCGTCGATGAGCCGGAAGACACAGCTGAGCACCGAACCGGGGACGGCCTGTTGCAACAGGATCGCGCAGGCCTCGTCCACCGCGATGCGCAGGTCCTCGATCTCGTCGAGGGTGAAGTCCAAACGGGCCGCGAGTCCGGCCGTGGCCGTACGCAGCACCGACAGGTAGGCGCCCGCGGCGGGCAGCCGGACTTCCACGAAGTCCTTGGTCGCGGGCTCGCCTGCGATCTGGGACACCCTCACCTCCATGGTGGTACAAGCTCTTTCAGGGGCCGAGGGTCGCCCCCCGGGGTAACGCGCTAGGTGGTTCAGCGGTGACGCTACCGCGCTCCCAAGTTTCCTGTCCCGGGGGCCCCGCCCCTTGCTGTCACTCATAGTAAGCATATGAGTACGGACAGTGGCTAGGGGTCTGCGGCCCCAATTAGGAAGAGAACGCGCCGGGTTGACGTACCCAGGCGTCAGACGGTCGAACCGTCCGGGTCGCGGGTCACACGCGCAGGTGATCCGCGACCCCTGTCAGTATGCCGTCGACGCGGCGGTCGTCGGGTCATACGAGTACGTGGTCGACGAAGCACCAACGCCAGTTCTCACCGGGCTCGAAGGTGCGCATGATCGGGTGCCCGGTGTCCTTGAAGTGCTCCGTCGCATGCCGCAACGGAGAGGAGTCGCAACAGCCCAGGTGCCCGCACGAGAGACACAGGCGAAGCTGCACGAAGTGCGTGCCGGCGGCAAGGCACTCCAGGCAGGTCTCGCTCAGGGGCTCGGGCTCGGGGTGCGGCAGCGCGTCGGCGTGCGTGCACTGTTTCATGATTGCCAGGTTACGTCGGGTGTGCGGAAAGTCGCGCGAAAACAGAGGGAGGGCGGAAGACGATGCACATTTTGCCACTGCTGTTGCTGGTCGCGGGAAGCGCGGCATGTGCGGCGGCCGCACGCCGCACATCGGTGCCGGCACCGCTGCTGCTTGTCACCGTGGGCCTGATGATCTCGTACGTCCCCGGGATGCCCGACTACGAACTCGACCCCGACGTCGTCCTCCCGCTGCTGCTGCCCCCGCTGCTGTATACGGCGGCCACCGACAGCTCGTACCTCGATCTGCGGGCGCAACTGCGACCCGTCGCTCTGTTGTCGGTCGGCTACGTCCTCTTCGCGACCCTGGTCGTCGGCTGGTTCGCCTATCTGCTCGTGCCGAGCCTGCCGCTGACCGCGGCACTGGTCCTGGGGGCGGTGGTGGCGCCGCCGGACGCGGTCGCGGCCACGGCGGTGGCGCGCCGGGTGGGGCTGCCCTCACGGATCACCACGATCCTGCAGGGCGAGTCCCTGGTGAACGACGCGACCGCGATCACCGCCTACAAGGTGGCGCTCGCCGCGGCGGTCGGCGAGGGTGCGACCTGGGCGGGCGGCATCGGCGAGTTCCTGCTCGCGGCGGTCGGCGGCGTCGCGGTCGGACTGCTCTTGATGGTGCCGCTCCACTGGCTGCGCACGCACCTCAGGGAGGCACTTCTCCAGAACACCCTCTCCTTGTTGATCCCTTTCGTCGCGTACGGGGTCGCCGAGCAGGTGCACGCCTCCGGGGTGCTCGCCGTGGTCGTCGTCGCGCTCTATCTCGGACACCGCTCCTGGGAGGTCGATTTCGCGACCCGACTCCAGGAGGAGGCGGTGTGGAAGATGGTCGCCTTCGTCCTGGAGTCGGCGGTCTTCGCGCTGATCGGGCTGCAACTGCCGGTCGTCCTCAGGGACCTTGGGGACTACCAGGGCGTCGACGCCGCCTGGTACGCGGTGGCCCTCTTCCTCGTCGTGGTCGCCACCCGGTTCGTGTGGGTGTATCCCGCGACCTTCCTGCCGCGCATTTTCTCGGCACGCATCCGGAAACGGGAGGAGAACCCCACCTGGAAGGGGCCCTTCGTCATCGGCTGGGCCGGGATGCGGGGTGTGGTCTCCCTCGCCATCGCCTTCTCGATCCCGAGTGAGCCCTTTCCGGACCGCAATCTCATCCTCTTCCTGACCTTCACGACGGTGATCGGGACCCTGGTCGTGCAGGGGCTGACCCTGCCCCCGCTGATCCGCCTGCTGAAGCTGCCAGGGCGCGACACGCAGACCGAGACGCTCGCCGAGGCCAACGCCCAGGCGCAGGCGTCCCGGGTCGCCGAACAGCGCCTGGAGGAGCTCCTCGAGGACGAACGCAACGCTTTGCCCCCACCGCTCGCCGACCGCCTCCGCGCGGTCCTGGAGCGCCGCCGCAACGCCGTCTGGGAGCGCCTCGGCGCGGTGAACCCGCTGACCGGCGAAACCGCCGACGACACCTACCGCCGACTGTCCCGCGAGATGATCGGCGCCGAGCGCGAGGTCTTCGTACGGCTGCGCGACCTCCGCTACATCGACGACGAGATGCTGCGCACGCTGCTGCGCAGGCTGGACCTGGAGGAGGCGGCGGCGTTCCGGGAGACGACGTGAGCGGTCACTTCGGCTTGCGACACCCGCTTTAGGAGAGCGGTGCTCCCGTGATCACGGCTGCCACCGTCGTCCCGCGCGGGAACGCGCCCTCGTCGGCCAGAGCGACAAGTCCGTACAGCGTCTTGGCGACATAGAGACGTTCGACGGGCAGGCCGTGGCGTTGCTCGAAGTCCTCGGCGAAGGTGTCGAGTTCGGGGGTGGTACGGGCGTAGCCGCCGAAGTGGAAGCGTTCGTCGAGGGACCAGTCACCGCGGCGGGAGCCGAAGGCGGTGACCTGGAGGGCCTCTATCTCGGCGCTCAGGAAGTCGCCCTTGAGGACGGGTATGCCCAGGGCACGCTGGTCAGGGGCGAGCCCGGCGGCCAGACCCGCCAGCGTGCCGCCGGTGCCGCAGGGCAGGGCGACGACGTCGGCGTGACCGCGCAGCTCCTCGCCGAGCGCCTGGCAGCCACGTACGGCAAGGGAGTTGCTGCCGCCCTCGGGCACGACGTACGCGTCCTCGGCGCCCAGCGCGCTCAGGATCCCGGCGAGTGTCTGTGGCTCGGACTTGTGGCGGTACGTCGATCTGTCGACGAAGTGCAGTCGCATGCCGTCGGCCGAACATCGGGCAAGTGAGGGGTTGAGGGGGCGCCCGGAGAGCTCCTGGCCGCGGACCACGCCGATGGTGGGGAACCCGAGCAGGCGGCCGGCTGCCGCCGTGGCCCGCAGGTGGTTCGAGTACGCCCCGCCAAAAGTGACCACCATGCGGCCTGCCGCCGCCTCCAGGTTCAGAGCCAGCTTGCGCCACTTGTTGCCGACCAACTCCGGGTGGATCAGGTCGTCCCGCTTGACCACCAGCCGGACGCCGTGGCGGTCGAAGCGCTCATCCAGGACGTCCTGCGACGGTGAAGGGAGGTGGGGGCGAAGGACGTCTAGGTCGACCGTCGGCGCCTTGGGGGCCTCGGGGGCCTCGGGAGCGTCGGGGGTGGTGGGGCGTCGGGAGGCGGTGTTGGGGAGGTTGGCGGCGGTGGGGATGTCCGGGCGCGTCACCCCGCCATTGTCGGACATGCGTCAGGGCTGGGCTCTCCGATGGCCTTTGGAGGGGCCAGGGCCGGCCCCTTGGAGGGCGGCTGCGGGCGGTGTGCGGGCCGGGGGTTTGGAGGGGCTGGCGGTGGGCGGCCGGGGGCTTGGAAGGGCTGGGCGGTGTGCGGCCGGGTGTTCGGAGGGGCTGGCGGTGGGCGGGCCGGATGTTCGGAGGGTTGGGTGGTGTGTGAGCCGGGTCTCCGGAAGGGCGGTGGTGTGAGCCTGGTTTTCGGGCGGCCGGTGGTGTGTGAGCCGGGTCCTGGAGGGGTGGATGGTGTGTGAGCCGGGCTTTCGGGCGGTGGGTGGTGCGTCAGCCGGGTCTTCGGGGGACGGGTGGTGTGTGACCGGGGCATGGGCATACGGACGGCGGGTGGTGCGCGGCAGGGTGGGTGGCAGCCGTACCGGGCCTGCGCGGACGACGGGCTCCGGGGGCCCGGTGCCCTGCCCCCAGGTGCCCGGCCCGGCGCTACGGTCACTTCAGCCGGTCGCGCACGCGGTTCCTCATGGAGTCCATCGTGAAGCCGCGCGGGTCGATCTTGCCCGGTTGCCATTCCAGGTGGCCGATCACCGAGCGCTCCGTCCAGCCGTGGTGGCGGCAGATCGCGGCGGCGACCTTCTCGATCGTGGCCAGCTGGGCTTCGGGCCAGGGGTCCTCGCCGTTGCCGAGGTTCTCGCACTCGAAGCCGTAGAAGTGGCGGTTGCCGTCGGTGTTCGCCTCGTTGTCCGGCGGGAGTCGCTTCTCCGCGATCACGGCGCGAAGTACCTCGTCGTCACCCAGGCCCGCGTGGTTGACCCGGCCGTAGCCGACGAGGTGGACGACGCCGTCCTTGGTGATGACGCCGTGGCACAGCGGCCCGGGCAGCTCCGCGTAGCCGTCGCGGCAGAGCTCGACGGTGCGCTCGCTGCCCGAGGTCACCGTGTGATGGATCATCACGCCATACACCGGACCCCACGGGCCCTTGTGATTGCGATGGTGACGCTCCCAGTCGCCGACCTCGACGACGGTGACTCCCGCCGCCCTGAGCCGGTCCAGGAAACCGCTCGCGGACATGGGTGGGGCCATGACCGCCCTCCTTCGCGCTGAACGCCGACCACCTGTCGCGGCCGTCTCCTACCACTGCTTTGTACTCGGAACGCGGTGGCCGGGCCCAGTCGCTCGCACAGCGTGCGAGCCGATCCGGTCAGTGAAGTGCGGTGACGTGCGGTGACGTCCGGCGGTGAGCTGTGGCGCGAAGCGAAGCCCGGGGATCAGGCGTGCAGGAAGCTGTCTCCGTGGGTCGCGATGTGGTTCTCCACCGCTTGCAGGGCCTGCTGCGTCGCCTGCGGGGAGCCGCTGCCGCGCCGCTCCGCCAGGTACGCGGCGCCCAGCTTCTTCAACAGGTCGCCGCCGGCGCGCTGCGCCTGCACGTCGTCGATCTTCTGCTTGCCCTGCGTGAGCCCTCGCTGTGCCTGTTCTTTGGCGCGGTCCAGAAAGCCTGCCATGCCGATTCCCGTCCTCGTACGTCGAAGCACCAGCCGAAGCGTCGATCGAAGCATCGGTCACAGCGTCAAACGTTTGACCAGATCTTGAAGTTCCCAACCGCAACAACCGCGCGCTGTTCGACGGCCTGACGAAAACCGGCCACCCTGCCCACTCCGCAGTGATCCATTCCCCCTCATTCGTGTAATAGCACCGGCACGCTCCGTGATGGAAGGGTTGTCCTCGCAGATCAGTGCACAACGGGAGGGCAATTTTCATGTCGGTAGGCGAAGAGGTCCGCGCGGGTCAGGGCAAGCCGCAGCAGAGTCTCGGCACATCCGCCGCGCGGAACCTGGCCACCACCACCAAGTCCGCACCCCAGATGCAGGAGATCAGCTCACGCTGGCTGCTGCGGATGCTTCCTTGGGTGAACGTGCAGGGTGGCACGTACCGCGTGAACCGGCGGCTCAGCTACTCCGTGGGCGACGGCCGCGTGACATTCGTGAAGACCGGTGACCGCGTCCAGGTCATCCCGGCGGAGCTCGGCGAACTGCCCGTGCTGCGGTCGTACGAGGATCAGGAGGTGCTCGGCGAGCTCGCTCAGCGCTGCCAGCAAAGGGAGTTCGCACCGGGGGAGGTGCTCGTCTCGTTCGGCAGCCCGTCCGACGAGGTGTTCCTGCTCGCGCACGGCAAGGTGGAGAAGACCGGCACAGGTCCCTACGGGGACGACGCGGTCCTCGGAGTCCTCGCCGACGGCGCCTACTTCGGGGAGCAGGCGCTCATCGACCCGGACGCCATCTGGGAGTACACGGCCCGCGCGGTCACCGCGTGCACTGTGCTCACGCTGCCCCGCAACGACCTCGAACAGGTCGCGGAGCGATCCGAGTCCCTGCGCGACCACCTCCAGTCGTTGCGCGCGATTCCGGAACAGCGCGCCAACAAGTACGGAGAGAGGGAGATCGACCTCGCGGCCGGCCACACCGGGGAACCGGACATCCCCGGCACCTTCGTGGACTACGACGCGGCGCCGCGCGAGTACGAACTGAGCATCGCCCAGACCGTGCTGCGCCTCCACACGCGCGTGGCCGATCTCTACAACCAGCCGATGAACCAGACGGAACAGCAACTGCGGCTCACCGTGGAGGCGTTGAAGGAGCGCCAGGAGGACGAGCTCATCAACAACCGGGAGTTCGGGCTGCTCAACAACTGCGAGTACGACCAGCGGTTCCAGCCGCACGACGGCGTACCCGGCCCCGACGACCTCGACGAACTGCTCAGCCGCAGGCGGGGCACCAAGCTCCTCCTCGCCCACCCGCGCGCGATCTCCGCGATCGGCCGCGAGCTCAACAAGCGCGGACTCGTGCCGGAGACCATCGAGATGGCCGGCAACCGTATCCCGACCTGGCGCGGGGTGCCGATCTTCCCGTGCAACAAGATCCCGGTCAGCGACGCCCGTACGACCTCGATCATCGCCCTGCGTACCGGCGAGGCCGAACAGGGCGTCATCGGACTCCAGCAGGCCGGTATCCCGGACGAGATCGAGCCGAGCCTGTCGGTGCGCTTCATGGGCATCAACGAACAGGCGGTCATCTCCTACCTGGTGACGGCGTACTACTCGGCCGCGGTGCTGGTGCCCGACGCTCTGGGAATCCTGGAGAACGTCGAGATCGGCCGCTGGCGTTGACGACCCCCACGCCGGGTGTGGTGACCCCGCCCGGCCGGCCGGGTAGACCCGGTAGACCGACGGCGCAGCAGAGTCCGGCCGAGAGTCTCGACAGGCGGAGCCCCATCGGGAGGCCCATGGAGGAGCAGGTGCGGCCAAGTCGGCGGGGGTCACCCCGCTCGGGCGAGGTCGAGAGTGGGGGAGGGCAGGAAGCGGCGGCGATCCTGGAGCGTGCCCGGGCGTCCGTCGACCCCGAGTTGCGCAGGGCCATCGATTCGCTGCCCGGCTCGATACGCCGGATCGCGCTCTACCACTTCGGCTGGGAGCACGCGGACGGCACGCCCGCGGCGGGTAACGCGGGCAAGGCGATCAGGCCCGCGCTCGTGCTCACCGCGGTCCGGGCGCTCGGCGGACGGCACGCGAGTGCCGTACGGGCGGCCGCCGCGGTGGAGCTGATCCACAACTTCACGCTGCTGCACGACGACGTGATGGACCGGGACACCACCCGCAGGCACCGGCCCACCGCCTGGACCGTGTTCGGCGACGCCGACGCGATCCTCGCGGGGGACGCCTTGCAGGCGCTGGCCCAGCGGCTGCTCGCCGAGGACCCGCATCCGGCGTCCGCGGCGGCCGCCGCCCGGCTCGCGTCCTGTGTCGTCGAGCTGTGCGAGGGGCAGCACGCGGACACCGCCATGGAGAGGCGCGGCCCCGACGAGGTCACCCTCGACGAGTGCCTCGCCATGGCGGAGGCCAAGACGGGCGCGTTGCTCGGCTGTGCCTGTGCGCTGGGGGCGCTGTACGCGGGGGCGGGGGATGAGGACGTCGAGGCGCTGGACGCGTTCGGCCGGGAGGCCGGGCTCGCCTTTCAGCTGATCGACGATGTGATCGGGATCTGGGGGGATCCGAGCCGCACCGGTAAAGCCGCCGGGGCGGACCTCATCGCCCGTAAGAAGTCGCTGCCCGTGGTGGCCGCGCTCGCCTCCGGTACGCCGGCGGCGGCCGAGCTTGCCTCGTTGTACCGGGTTCCTTATGAGGAGGGGGAGTTGGAGCGGACGGTGCTGGCGGTCGAGCGTGCGGGGGGTCGGGACTGGGCGCAGGTACAGGCGGCCGACCGGATGTCCCGGGCGATGCATGAGCTGGCCCGGGCGGTGCCCGATCCCGAGGCGGCGGGTGGGCTGCTCGCGCTGGCGGAGTTCGTGACGCGGCGCAGTAACTGACGCCGTCGACGGGGCGGTTGGAGGTGCCGGTGCCGCCGGTGTCTTCCGGGTCCCATAGTCACCGGAGTTCCCTGTTCCGTGCGGCACCTGACCTCCGTACGGTTCCGGGCTCCGGGTGGGTCCCGCACATCCCCACGGTGTGCGGGGCCTGTTTTTTTCGCCCCCTCCGCCCCTGCCCGTCCCTTGTCCCTGAGGGCTGCCGCCCCCAGATCCCCGCTTTCGGCCTGGACGGCCTCGTCCTCAAACGCCGGACGGGCTGGAAATCTCTCGGCGGAGGCTGAAGGGTGCTGCCCGCATGGGTGGGTGGCGGTCGGGATGGTGTGGACTTGTTCTCGGACTGCGGACTGCGGACTGCGGACTGCGGGTGGCGGGTGGCGGGTGGCGGACGGCAGACGGCGGGTGGCGGATGGTGGATGGTGGACGGGTTAGAGATCTCCTGCCTCCGGCACGATCGTCGTCACGATCCGTTCCACCAGGCCGTCCGGGACGGTGACATCGGGTAGTACGCCGTCCAGGACGCCGGGGAGTGTCAGGTGTTCCAGGAGTAGCCCGAGCATGGCGAGATAGAGGACGGTCACGGTTTCGTCGCCGCCTGGGAGGCCGGCGTTGCGGTGGAACTGCATGCCCTCTTCGAGGTCGCCGCGGATGGACTTGGTGTACGAGGCGCGCAGGGCGGGGCGCCGGGTGGCCTCCAGGCGCATTTCGAAGAGGGCGAGATAACCGGTGCGGTCGCGGGTGGCGCGGGCCAGCAGGTCGCGCATGAAGCCCAGGACCAGTGAACGGTCCTTCGGCGCCTTCAGCAGGTCGGCGAGCATGGACGGGTCGGGGGCCAGGCGCCGGTGGAGATGGGCGTCGACCTGGCTCAGCAGGTCGTCGCGGTCGGTGAAGTAGTTCGACGAGGTGCCCACGGGCACGCCGGCCCCCGCGTCCACCGCGCGGAACGTCAGTCCGCGCGCGCCCTCGCGGGCCAGCACCTCGACAGCCGCGTCGACGAGAGCCGCCCTGCGCTCCGGGTTCCTTGCCATCGGTGCTTTCTCCGGACATCTCTGAAGATCTCTTGGGTGCCGCTGAACGAATCACTGAACCACTGGCAACCACTACAGGTTGAGTACTATAACTGTAGTGGTTAGAGGCGACCGCCGGAGTCGCCACGAACCTCGCCGACGAAAAGAGACCAGCTTGCGCAAGCTCACGTACTTCGTCGCCTGTTCGATCGACGGCT
This sequence comes from Streptomyces sp. NPDC087263, assembly GCF_044744645.1. NCBI lineage: Bacteria > Bacillati > Actinomycetota > Actinomycetes > Kitasatosporales > Streptomycetaceae > Streptomyces > Streptomyces sp. NPDC087263. The sequence goes on along the minus strand of NZ_JBIUYT010000002.1, from coordinate 568,429 downwards.
TCATCGGAGCCCCGGACGGCGACGCACAGTTCTTCATACCGTTCGTCGACGAAGAGTTCTTCGAGGACTTCCTGAAAGCGGAGTATCCGGAGACCCTGCCGACCCACGGCCGTCGCCCGCTCGGTATCGACGACCTGGAGAACCGGCGATTCGACACGGTCATCCAGGGCCGCGCCAGCTACGACGTGGCACTGGACGCGGGCGTGACCAGCCCGTACGCGCATCTGCGCGAGTACGTCGCCTCGCGCAGCCTCAAGGAGTCGCCCGACCCGCATGTCGAGATCATCGCGGACGACGTCGTCGGGAGGGTTCGCGAACTCAAGGCCGAGGACGGCGAGTTCGGTATCTATCTGTGCGGCGGCTCGCGGCTCGCGGGCGCGCTGGTCGACGAGGTGGACGAGCTGGTCATCAAGACGTACCCGGTGGTGTTGGGCTCCGGCATGCCGATGTTCGGCTCCGGGTTCGACGTGGCCGAGTACGCGCTCGACCAGGTGCGCCTGTTCAAGAACGGGGTGCTGGTGAGGACGTACAGCAGGAAGCGCTGAACGGCCTTCCGCAATACCCTGAAGACATGGGCACCGATGAGTACGTTTGTTCCGCTTGCGGGCAGCCGGTCGCCACGGTCGTGAAGAGGCAAAAGACCCTGGGTGCGTGGGTTCCCGTGTGGGTACCCGGACCCTGCCGGGACCCCGAATGCAAGGCGTATGCCGACGAAGCCGAGGAGGATCCCGGGGCCGCCGTCCGGCCCGCGGATCCCGTCACGAAAAAAACCTGATCGAGTCCGCGCGGCCGTGTAGAGAAACGCGGGCCGGCTTCGACGTCTCCTGCGAGAGCCGCCCGACACGGGCGGTCCGAACCGAGGAAACCGAAGGAGCGGACTCATGAAGTACCTGGTGATGGTGCAGGGATCGCAGGCCGACTACGAGGGCATGCGGGGCAAGCCCTCCCCCGGGTCCCCGGTCTGGAGCGAGCAGGAGCTGCAGGCCATGTACGCCCACATGGGCGCGATCAACAACGACCTCTCCGAGTCCGGGGAGCTGCTCGACGCGCAGGGCCTGGCCGAGTACGACCGGACCCGGCTGGTCACGGCCGACAAGGACGGCAAGCCAGTCATCACCGACGGTCCGTACAGCGAGACCAAGGAGCTGATGGCCGGCTTCTGGATCCTGGAGTGCGAGAGCCTGGAGCGGGTCACGGAGATCGCCGCGCGCGTCGCCCAGTGCCCCGCTCCCGAGGGAGCCACCGAGTACCCGGTGGTCATCCGGCCGATCCTGGACGGCGCAGGGGACATCTGAGCCCTATGGGTCAGGTGAATCCCGCGAGTCGTACAGGTCAGATGAGCCCCGCGAGTCGTATGGGGCAGGTGAGTCGTACGAGTTCCATGGGTCAGGTGAGTCGCACGACCGAGGTCGAGGACCTGCTGCGCCTGCACGCGCCGCAGGTTCTCGGCGCGCTCGTACGCCGGTACGGGCATTTCGACGCCGCCGAGGACGCCGTACAGGAGGCGCTGCTCGCGGCGGCCGGGCAGTGGGGTCGCGACGGCGTGCCCGACAACCCGCGCGGCTGGCTGATCAAGGTCGCCTCGCGGCGGCTGACGGACGCCCTGCGCAGTGAGGAGGCGCGGCGGCTGCGGGAGGAGAGGGCGGTGGCGCTGACGCCCCGGGACGAGTTCCTGGCGCCGCCGCCGGGAGCGGCCCGGGCGCCGAGCGAGGACGACACGCTCTCCCTCCTCTTCCTCTGCTGCCACCCGGAGTTGACCCCGCCCGGCCAGATCGCGCTCACCCTGCGAGCCGTCGGCGGTCTGACGACGGCGGAGATCGCCCGGGCCCATCTCGTGCCCGAGGCGACGATGGCCCAGCGGATCAGCCGGGCGAAGCAGCGGGTACGGGGGACCGGATTCGGGCGCCCGGACAACTGGGAGGAGCGGCTGCCCGCCGTACTCCACACGCTGTACCTGATCTTCAACGAGGGCTATACGGCGACCTCCGGAGCGGCCCTCCAGCGGGCCGAACTCGCGGGCGAGGCCGTCCGGTTGACCCGCACGGTCCGCCGGCTCCTCCCCGAGGACCGGGAGGTGGCGGGGCTGTTGGCGCTGATGCTGCTGACCGACGCCCGGCGCGCCGCGCGCACCGGTCCGCACGGCGAACTGGTCCCGCTCGACGAGCAGGACCGCGGCCTGTGGGACAAGGCGGCGGTGGAGGAGGGCGTGGCGCTGGTGACGGAGGCGTTGTCGGTGTCACGGGGGAGGGCGGGGCCGTATCAGCTGCGGGCGGCCATCGCCGCCGTGCACGACGAGGCACCGTCGGCGGACGCCACGGACTGGCGCGAGATCCTCGGTCTGTACGACATCCTGGTCCGCCGGGTCCCCGGGCCCGTCGAGCGTCTCAACCGTGTGGTGGCGGTAGCCATGGTGCACGGGCCCCGGGCGGGACTTGCCGAACTGGAGCTGTTGGAGGGGGAGTCGGCGCTCGGGCATCGGCTCGACGCCGTCCGCGGTCATCTGCTGGAGCGCGCGGGGGACGCGGCGGGGGCTCGTGCCGCCTACGACTCGGCGGCCGGGAAGACCCTCAGCCTTCCCGAGCAGCGCTATTTGCAGGTGCGGGCCGCCCGCCTGGGGCCGTAGCGTTCGGGTATGGCTGATGAACCCCTCCCATCCGTCCAACCCCTCCTGCACATCACCGAGCGCTCCCTGTGGGACGCGGCGCGCGCGTCCGGCGCGTACGAGATGTCCACCCGTGGCCGGACCCTCCAGGAGGAGGGCTTCATCCACTGCTCGCTGCGCCACCAACTCCCGCGCGTGGCGGCCTTCTTGTACGGCTCCTACGCAGGCCCCGACGAACTGGTGGTCCTGGTGATCGACGCCGAACGGCTGGGCGTCCCCCTGCGCTACGAGGCCGTGGAGGCCGGGGGCGAGGAGTTCCCGCACATCTATGGACCGATTCCGGTCGCGGCTGTCGTGGACGTCGAGGAGTGGGACTCCGGCCGCTGACGGCCCGCTACCGCAGGCCGCCCGTTTCGGGATCGCGGGGCGTCAGACAGTACGTGCCGCCCGACGGATCCCGCATCACCGCCCAGCGGGCGCCCCGGCCGAGGAGCGTGGCGCCGAGAAGCTCGTGACGGATACGGACCGCGTCGATGTCCGAGCAGGCGATGTCGATGTGGGCGGAGGTGGGGCGGGCGGAGCCCAGGCGTTGCAGGAGGATGCGGACGGGGAGCTCGGCGGGCGGCCTGACCACGTGGAACTCCGGGAGTGCGCCCGGGTCGGACTCCCATCCGGTGAGGGCGCTCCAGAAGGCGATCTCCGCCTCGTACACGGCGGGTGCCAGGTCGATACACACCTGGTCGACACGGCTGGTGACCCCGGACGGCCCCTTGACCACCGGGGGCCGCGTCGACTCCCCGTGCCACGGCACCGCGCAGAACAACTGCCCACCGGGGGACCGCAGTACGGCCCACCCTCCGTGGTCCGCGACGATCTCGGCACCCAGTCGCAGCGCCGCCTCCACCAACGCGCGTACGTCCTCGACGGCGAGGTCGAGATGGGCGCCCCCGGCGCCCGGCCCCGACCCCGCGACGCCCTGCGCCTTCACGCAGGCGTCGGCCGCCCCCTCGGGCAGCAGGGTCACGAACTCGCCCCGGTCGCCGCGCCGTTCGGACAGCTTGGTGCGCGTGACCGAGGCCCAGAAGTCGCAGGCCGCCGCGAACTTCTTCATCGGCCGGTCGACAAAGGCGTAGGTCCACCGGATCGGCTCTGTCAGCCGGATCGGCTCCGTCATGGTGTCTTCTCTCCGATCAGGCCGTGCAACGACGTTGTCACGCGCGCGACGAACGCGTCCCGCGCGGTGGGGGAGAGGGCGTCCAGGGACAGATACGGGTTGAGATCCTCCAGTTCGACGAGGAGGAGCTCACCGCCGGGTGCCCGGCAGGCGTCCACGCGCTGGATCCCGTACGCAATGTTGTTCCAGTCGACGAACCGCTGCGCGAACTCCCGGTCCCGGTCGGTCGGTTCGTAGGGCTCCAGGGCCCACCGCTCGTCGGGACGGGGTGCGTACAGGGCGTACTGGAAGGTGTGGTCGACGAAGTAGAAGGACACCTCGTACTCGAAGTCGACGCGCGGCTGGACGAGGACGTCGCCGTACGCCGCCGGGTCGGTGAGCCGTTCGCGGGGCACGAACTCCAGCCCTATGGAGTCCGCTCCCAGCTTCGGCTTCACCACGTAGGTGTCGACGTCCCCGAGCCGGCCGAGGTCCTCCGCGCGGTCGACGGTGGGGATCACCGGATACCCCGCCGCCGTGAGCTCCAGCAGGTATCCCTTCCCCGCCATGTCGCCCTTGCCCGACAGCTGGTTGTAGACGCGCACGCCGTCCGCGGCCGCCCGCTCGCGGAACGCGTCGTGGTGCGACTGGTGGTGCGCCTGGTGGTTCAGGACCGGTCCGCTGTTGCGTACGACCACCGCGTCGAAGGCGTTCATCAGCGCGGCCGCGTCCAGCGGGTGGCACACGGCGATGTCGAACTCCTCGCGCAGCCGGGAGGTGAGGAAGATGTCCTCGTCGCAGTACCGGCGGCCCTTGGCCGGATAGGCCAGGTCACTGACGTACAGGATGCTGGGGCGCGCGGACGGCATGGGGTCTCCCGGAGGTGGTGATCAGCCGATGGTAGGCCCCGCACATCCGGGACCGGGCCGTCCGCGCCGCGGTCAGGCGCCGGGGGCGCGCGTGTTGAAGCGGAGGAGGTTGCCCGCCGGGTCGCGGAAGGCGCAGTCGCGGACGCCGTAGGGCTGGTCCGTCGGCTCCTGGAGGACCTCGGCGCCGGAGGCCTGGACGCGGGCGAAGAGGGCGTCGCAGTCCGGCGTCGAGAAGATCACACCGCGCAGCATGCCCTTCGCCAGGAGCTCGGCCATGGCCTGCCGGTCGGCGGGGGAGGCGTTCGGATCCGCCGCGGGGGGCTCCAGGACGATCTCCACGTCCGGCTGGAGCGGCGAGCCGACGGTGACCCAGCGCATTCCCTCGAATCCGACGTCGTTACGGACCTCCAGACCAAGAACGTCACGGTAGAACGCGAGCGCCTTGTCGTGGTCGTCCACGGCGATGAAGCACTGGGACAGTTTCAGGTCATCCACGGGTCCAGTCATGGGGGCCACGCTAGGGCCTGTCCGGCGCATCAGGTCGGAGGAAATCGACGGCGCCGCATCGGCGCAGGTGAGCGGGGCTTGATACGTCGAGCTGCGAGCCCTCGTCACCGGCGTGCCGGGGCAGGACACCTAGGTCCTGTCGGCGCATTCCCGTCGTCGCCCGGAGTCGCGAGGCAGACGGGAATGTGATGACGGGACCTAGAGGCGTGTGCCCGGTTCCGCCTCCGGATTGCGGTGGCGGGCCGGGCGGGTGAGGCGCTGGGCCACGCAGGACGGGATCGGGGCGCCGTGCTCGTGCGGCCGCGCCCGGTACGCGCTCGGCGTCTCACCGACCAGCTCCGTGAAACGGGAGCTGAACGAACCGAGCGACGTACAGCCCACGGCGAAGCACACCTCCGTGACCGTCAGCTCGCCGCGGCGCAGGAGGGCCTTCGCGCGTTCGATCCGGCGGGTCATGAGATAGGTGTACGGAGTCTCGCCGAAGGCGGCCCGGAAGCTCCGCTGGAAATGGCCCGGCGACATCAGCGCGGTACGCGCGAGCTCCGCCATCTCCAGCGGCTCGGCGTACTCCCGGTCCATCCGGTCACGGGCCCGGCGCAGCCGGACCAGGTCCTCCACCACGGTCACCCGACCAGGATGGCATGGGGACTGACATCGATGGCGTCGTGGCTTGGGACACATCGGCCGGCAGCGGCCGTACCTCAGCTGTACCGAGAGCGGGCCGGCTCGCCGGTGTCGTCCCGGCGCCCGGATACGCACCAGGCCATCGATTTCAACCGCTGTACGTCCAGGTCCGCGCTGCCTGCCGGGGCAAGCAGCGCCGCGTACACCACCGCGCGGCTGCGGGCCTTCGCTCTCCAGCCCCGCCGGATCAACCACACGGTGAGGAACTGCCGGGCGGTCGCATGGACGAGGATGCTCAACGCGGTGTCCGCGACATAGCTGGTGACGACTTCGCCATCTGCTCCCGTGCGATGAACCCGAGCACCAAGACGACCGCCGCCGCGAGGAGGCTTGCGACCGCTGTCGCCGAAGCCAGTCCATGGGCGATCGGCGCCGATTCCTTCATGGGCAGGTATTTGCTCCCCGAGAGACGTGGAGGCCAGCCGGTCGTGAGGTCGATGCCGGACCCGCGTGCGGCCTCGCCGACACCGGCATCGCTCGACAAGGCCGGCTCTACGGCTCCTGCCACGGTGTCGGACCTGCCATCGGCCTGGCCGCGGCCATCGACTCGCTCGGGAACAACGGAAGGGACCCGGCCGGTTCTCCGGCCGAGCCCCTTCTGTACGCAATGATCGTGCTGACCCGCGAGGCTGCGTCGCCCATGAGGAATGCTCACAGCTGCAAGGGGGCGAGCGCCTGCCGCAGCTCGGCAACCGAGGCCAAGAACTCGAACCTCTGAGTCAGTACATTCAGCTGCTGGAACACCCGACGTAGTCGCTCAGGGGGGCCGCCCTCAGTGGCTGTCGCGTCATCGAGCTCGTCGAGCAAAACCGCCAGTCGCGCAACCTCGGGTTCCTGAGTCAGGCGCTCCAGGTCCGCTCGGACCTCTGCGCCGGCCGCACGAACCTCGGCGTATGGACCACCGTCGGCTCCAGCTGCCGAACCCGCGGATACGCTTAGGCGACGAAGCCTGGCGGGTGTTTGCGTAACAGCCCCGTGGGGGTTTTCCGAGCCTCTCGCCAGGAGCAGAGCCGGTCGTAGAAGGTGACCAACTCGATGAACCCTCCGCCGGCGCCCCCCAGAACGGCACATTGCCAGACATGCATCACGCCCCCCGCTCACGTCGGGCCCGTCCGATGTAGGCGCGGGCTGAGCAGCGCCTCACCATAGTTCCGCGAGCCCTGGGGCGGGTTGCTCTTTGCGGCACCCACACAGGAGCTCTCAAGAGGTGCGTACGTACCCCGTTGCGGCCGCCGTCTACGACGGTGAACCTGGTCGTGCGGGGTGAGCGCGCTGGAGGCCGACGCAGACTCAGCCGCCGATGTGGATGGGGGAGGCGCTGCGCGCAATGCCGTCGATGAGCTGGACTGGGTCAGCCTGCCAGTCGGGCGAGGGCCAGTGCGTGCGCGCGGTCGAGGGAGTCGGCGGCAGCGCAAGGGATGTCCGGCTGCACACCGGTGCCCTCCCAGTTCGTGCCGGAGACGGGGTTGATGGCGCGGCCGACGGGGACGGTGGCTTCCAGGTGCGGGTGCAGGGTCCAGCCGTTGCACGGGTGGGCGCCGCCGCGGGTGCGCTCGCCGACGACTGTGGCGCGGCCGAGCTGTTGGAGGTCGTACGCCAGCTCTTCAGCGGCGGAGAAGGTGTTGTTGCTGGACAGTACATACAGCGGTTTGCTGCCGCCGAAGCTCGCGCCGGGAACGTGCGGCAGACTCCACGACTGCTCGGTGCGCTCGCTGCCGCGCCAGTACATGGTGTTGAGGTGGGTGCGCTCGTCGAGTAGGTAGCTGCAGACGAAGGCGACCGTGTCCGGGTCGCCGCCCCGGTTGGCGCGAAGGTCCACGATCAGCGCCTGGGCGCGGGAGGCCAGGGTGAGCGCGGCGCTCAGCGGTTCGGCGGCCCATTCCAGCGGAAACAGCATCGGTGCCAGCTCCACCACGGCGACCCCTCCGTCGAGCAACTGCACCCGGGGCGCACCGCCCAGCGAGGTGTCGAAGTCCCGGCGCATGGCGTCCAGGGTGGCCACCCCCTGCTTCGGGGAGACCGGGTCGGCGTGGTGCTTCAGTCTCAGGTGCCGGTCGCCGTTGACGGACTGCAGGTCCGCGGTGACCAGGCGGGCGAGCTCCTCGGCCCCCTCGACGTTGTAGGACCCCTCGGCCAGGCGCCGTTGCAGCAGGCCGACGAGCTGCTCGGCTATCTCGGGGAAAACGTAGTGCTCGGTCAGCAGCCGGGCTGTCTCGTCGATGACAGGGGCCGGCACAAGCATCGTCGGAGTCGTCATGGCAGGGAGTAGAGCACTGCCCTTGCGAAAGCGTCAACGAGTTTAGACACTTTCGGTATGCGTGATCAGCCGCCCTATCAGCCGCCCTATCAGCCGCCCTATCTGCCGCCTCCTGAGGACGTCCTGGAGATCGGTGCGCCTGAGCAGTTCGCGGCGCTCTCTCACCCGTTGCGTCAGCGGTTGCTCTTCGCCCTGGGCCACCGGCCTGCCACCACCAGCCAGCTCGCGGCGCAGCTCGACGCGAAGAAGGGCAACGTGGCCCACCACCTCAAAGTGCTCCGCGAAGCCGGGCTGGTCCACATCGCCGAGACCCGCCAGGTCCGCGGCGGCACCGAGCAGTACTACCAGCGCACGGCCCGTCACATGGTCGTCGCCGAACCCCAAGCAGCAGGCACCGCCGCGATGCTCGCCGCGGTCGCCCAGGAGCTGGACCGCTCTCCCGCCGAGACCCACCTGACACTGCGCCACCTGCGTCTCAGCCCCGCGAAGGCAAGAGAACTCGGCGAGACCCTCGCCCGACTGGTCGACGAGGCCGAGGAAGACGCAGAGGACCAGCCCCTGCACGGTGTGTTGGTGGCGCTCTATCAGCAGGCCCGGCCGACCAGCACCACCAGTTCCGCCTAGGTCCTGTCGTCACCTTCCCGTCGTCGCCCGGAGGGCGGCCTCGCGGCGTCAGGTGCGTGCTCTCGGTGTGCCGGGCGTGGACCCTCGTACGCGTTCCCCTCGGCTTGGGGGAAGCCGCTCCGGACGAACGACCAGTTCTACGGCCGCTTCTGGCACCCGATCGTCGAGGGGCACGAGGCGCTGCCACAGATCCGTGGGCGCAAATTCCGTCCAGAGATCCCCCTATCGAAGGGCTGGAGGGGGAGAAGGCCGCCGGCGGGCTGCGCAAGATCATCTCTCAAAAATCTCTCAGTTGATCTTAAAATCGCTGGGGAGATGCCGAAGGGGCCCGGTCGGAAAGTCGACCGGGCCCCTTTAAAAAGGCCGCTGACCTGCGAGGGTGCACCGCTCGCCGGTCACCCTGAACTGACTGTGCGTCAGGCCTTCTTGGTCTCCCAGAAGATCTTGTCGATCTGGGCGATGTAATCCAGCGCCTTCTGGCCCGTCGCCGGGTCGGTGGACGCCTTGGCGGCCGAGAGGGCCTTGAGGGTGTCGTTGACGAGCTGGTGCAGCTCCGGGTACTTCTCGAAGTGCGGGGGCTTGAAGTAGTCGCTCCAGAGCACCGAGACGTGGTGCTTGGCGAGCTCGGCGCGCTGCTCCTTGATGACGGTGCCACGCGTCTGGAAGTGCGGGTCGTCGTTGGCGGCCAGTTTTTCCTGGACGGCCTTTACCGACTCCGCCTCGATGCGGGCCTGGGCAGGGTCGTACACACCGCAGGGCAGGTCGCAGTGCGCGCTGACCTTGACCTTGGGGGCAAACAGGCGGGAGAGCATGCTGCTGTCCTTCCTCGTGATCGTCTTCTCAGGTGGGACATTACTCCGTAGGAGACGGGTTTTCGCGAGTGCCCCCGTGGGCTTAGGACAAAAGTCCAGGGTGAGACTGGGACTCGTGGAGGATAGGACCGGGGAGGTGCCGGTGATGCCGGAGCTGTCGCAGGAGACCGAGCGTGGGAGGGCCGTCCTGCCGTTTGGGGCGGCGGAGGTGACAGGGCCGTCCATGGTGCCCACGCTGCGGCACGGGGATCGACTCGTCGTGCAGTACGGGGCGCGGGTCAGGCCGGGGGACGTCGTCGTACTGCGGCATCCGTTCCAGCAGGATCTGCTCGTCGTGAAGCGGATCGCGGAGCGGCGTGAGGGCGGGTGGTGGGTGCTCGGCGACAACGCGTACGCCGGTGGGGACAGCACCGACTACGGCACCGTGCCCGAGGAGCTCGTCCTCGGGAAGGTGCGATTTCGGTACCGCCCGCTGCGAAGGGATCAGCGGTCGCCGTTCGCGCTGGCGCGCTGGGCGCTGGGCGCCGCCAGGCCCGTGCTGTCCGACCGGTCCGCGTCCAGGCGTTTTCGGGCGCGGTAGGCGGCCACGTTGGCGCGGGTGGCGCAGCGGTCCGAGCAGTAGCGCCGGGAGCGGTTGGTGGAGGTGTCCAGGTAGGCGTTGCGGCAGGGCGCTGCCTCGCACAGGCCCAGCCGGTCGACGCCGTGTTCCGTCAGGTGGAAGGCCAGGCCCATGGCCGCGATCGCCGCGTAACCCGCGGTCGCGTTCGACGGGTGGTCCGCCAGGTGCATGTGCCACAGCGGGCGCCCGTCGTCGTCCCGGTAGTCGTGCCCGGAGATCTGCGGGCTCACCGGGAACTCCAGCAGGAGTGAGTTCAGCAGGTCCACGGCCAGGGTCTCGTTGCCGCCGTCGGCCGCCTCGAAGATCGCACGCAGCCGGGCCCGTACGGAACGGAAGCGGGTGACGTCCGCGTCCGTGGTCCGGCGGGCCGCCGAGGAGTTGCCCCCGAAGAGGTCACGGACGGCGTCCACCGAGGTGAGCGAGTCCTTGCCCCGGAGCGGCTCCTCGCTGTTGACGAGGCGTACCGCGTAATCCGAGTAATAGGCCAGTTCCACTTGTAGTCCTTACGAGGGCGCTCTATCGTCGTGGATGTGCAGAAGTAACAGATGACTGTGCTTCAAGGGTATTACGGGCAGTGCCGGTAGCACGCGGCCGAGCGAAGGGGCTTTCATGACCACCACCACCGGAACCGACTGGGGCGCCTGGCAGGAGAGCTGGGACCGGCAGCAGGAGTGGTACATGCCGGACCGCGAGGAGCGCTTCCGGGTGATGCTCGACATGGTGGAGGCCCTGGTCGGACCCGCCCCGCGCGTCCTCGACCTGGCCTGCGGCACCGGAACCATCACCGCCCGGCTGTTCGACCGCCTCCCGGGGGCCACCAGCACCGGCGTCGATCTCGACCCCGCGCTGCTCGCCATCGCCGAGGGCACCTTCGCGGGCGACGACCGGGTCAGCTTCGTCACGGCCGACCTCAAGGACCCGCAGTGGCCCACCCGGCTGCCGTACGACTCGTACGACGCCGTCCTGACCGCCACGGCCCTGCACTGGCTGCACAGCGAACCCCTCGCGGCCCTCTACGGTCGGATCGCGGACCTCGTCCGCGACGGCGGTGTCTTCATGAACGCCGACCACATGATCGACGAGACGACGCCCCGGATCAACGCGGCGGACCGTGCGCAGCGGCACGCCCGTATGGATCAGGCCAAGGCGAAAGGTGTCCTCGACTGGGCCGAATGGTGGCAGCTGGCCGCCCAGGACCCCGTCCTCGCCGCGCCGACCGCCCGCCGGTTCGAGATCTACGGTGAGCACGCCGACGGCGACACACCCTCCCCCGACTGGCACGCGCGCGTACTGCGCGAGAAGGGCTTCGGGGAGGCCCGTACCGTGTGGCGCTCACCGTCCGACGCGCTGGTGCTCGCGGTCAAGTAGTCGCTCGGGTACGGCGGCTCACGGAGAGACTCAAGTGGCCACTCCGGTACGGCGACTCACGGAGAGACTCAAGTGGCCACTCCGGTACGGAGATTCACGGCGGCGCACGGAAAGGGGCGGTACGGATACCCGTACCGCCCCTTTCCGTGCGTACCGTCGGCTACAGCACCTTCGACAGGAACGACTGTGTCCGCTCGTGCTGCGGATTCGTCAGTACCTCGCGGGGGTTGCCGGCCTCGACGACCACGCCGCCGTCCATGAAGACCAGCGAGTCGCCCACCTCGCGGGCGAAGCCCATCTCGTGGGTGACGACGATCATCGTCATGCCGGACTCGGCGAGGTCGCGCATGACGTCGAGGACGTCACCGACGAGCTCGGGGTCGAGCGCCGAGGTGGGCTCGTCGAAGAGCATCAGCTTGGGGTCCATCGCCAACGCGCGGGCGATGGCGACACGTTGCTGCTGGCCGCCGGAGAGCTGCGAGGGGTAGGTCTTCGCCTTGTCGGCCAGGCCCACCCGCTCCAGGAGCTGGCCCGCGCGCTCCCGTGCCTGGGACCTGCTGACGCCCTTGACCTGGACCGGCGCCTCCATGACGTTCTCGAGCGCCGTCAGGTGCGGGAACAGGTTGAAGCGCTGGAACACCATGCCGATGTCCCGCCGCTTCAGCGCGACCTCGCTGTCCTTGAGCTCGTACAGCTTGTCGCCCTTCTGGCGGTAGCCGACCAGCTCACCGTCGACGTACAGGCGCCCGGCGTTGATCTTCTCGAGGTGGTTGATGCACCGCAGGAAGGTCGACTTGCCGGAGCCGGACGGGCCGATGAGGCAGAACACCTCACCGGTGTTCACCTCCAGGTCGATGCCCTTGAGGACCTCGACGGGGCCGAAGGACTTGTGGACGCCCTCGGACTTCACCATGGCGGTCATCCCTTGCCCCTTCCACTGCCGAGCACAAGCACGTTCGCCTTGATCTTCTGCCAGGGGGTTTTCGGCAGGCTGCGGCTGGAGCCGCGCGCGTAGTACCGCTCCAGGTAGTACTGGAAGACGCTGAACACGCTGGTCATGACCAGGTACCAGATCGACGCGACGAAGAGCATCTCCATCACCGCGTACGACGTGGAGCCGATCACCGAGGTCGAGCGCAGCAGCTCGTTGTACGTGACCGCGACCACCAGTGACGAGGTCTTCAGCAGGTTGATGAACTCATTGCCGGTCGGCGGCACGATGACGCGCATCGCCTGCGGGATCACGATCCGGCGCAGGGTCTTGGTGTGGCTCATGCCCAGCGCGTGCGAGGCCTCCGTCTGGCCCTCGTCGACGGCCAGCAGACCGGCGCGGCAGATCTCGGCCATGTACGCGGCCTCGTTCAGGCCGAGGCCGAGGAGGGCGCACATGAACGGGGTCATGACGTCCGTCATCTCGTCCTTGTAGATCGGACCGAGGTTGAGGACGGGGAAGATCAGCGCCAGGTTGAACCAGAGCAGCAGCTGGACGTAGACCGGGGTGCCGCGGAAGAACCAGATGTACAGCCAGGCGACGCCGCTGGTCACCGGGTTCTTCGAGAGCCGCATCACCGCGAGGACGATGCCGAGGACCACACCCACGATCATGGACAGCACGCTGATCAACAGTGTGCGGCCGGCGCCCTGGACGACGCTGGACACGAAGAGCTGGTCGCCGACCGTGTGCCACTGGATGTTGCCCTGCGAGAACGCGTAGACGAGAGCCGCGAGGAGCGCGAGGACGATGATGCCGCTGGCCCACCGGCCGTAGTGCGAAACGGGGATTGCCTTGATGGCCTCCGGGCCGCCCGCGGGCACCGGGGACGGGGAAACCGTCTCTCCCGGGGGCGGGTTGTCCGAGGGGGACTTGTCGAACTTGTCAGTCACGTGACTGCCCTTCAGTGGTGCGCTGGGCTCACTTGCCGCCGTTGATCGCGGACTTGTCGATCGCGCCCGACTCCGCGCCCCACTTCTCCAGCACCTTCTTGTAGGAACCGTCCGCGATGATCGCGTCGACGGCTTCCTTCAGGACATCGCGGAGCTCGGTGTTCTTCTTGCTCAGCACGATGCCGAACGGCCCGGCGTCGTACTGCTCGCCGACGACCTCGAACGCGTTGCCGTTGTCCGCCTTGCGGGCCAGGTCCAGGGCCACCGGGTAGTCGTTGATACCGGCCACGGCACCACCGGACTTCACCCGGGTCTGGGCCTCGGTGTCGTTCTCGAAGGACTCGATGTCGATGGCCTTCTTGCCGGCGTCCGTGCACTTCTTGGACTGGTCCTTGAGGGCCTGCTCGTACGTGGTGCCGCGCTGCACGGCCGCCGTCTTGCCGCACAGGTCCTCGATGCCGTTGACGCCCTCGGGGTTGCCCTTCTTGACGTAGATGGCCGTGCCCGCGACGAAGTAGTCGACGAAGTCGACGCCCTCACCGAGCTTCTTGCCACTGTCGTCCAGGCCCTCCTGGCGCTGCTTGTTGTCCGTGATGGACGACATCGCGATGTCGTAGCGACCGGAGTTGACCGCGGTGATCAGGCCGTCGAAGGAGCCCGAGGTGAACGTGAGCTTCACACCGAGCTGCTTGCCGAGCGCGTCGGCGATGTCCGGGTCGACGCCGACGATCTTGCCGTTCTCCACCGACTCCATGGGGGCGTACTCGGCGTTCGTGCCGACCTTGATGACGCCCGCGTCCTGGATCGCCTTCGGCAGCTTGGAGAACAGCGGGGCGCTGTTGGCCGACTCCGAGGAGTTGCCGCCTCCGTCGTTGCCCGTCTGGTCGCCGCAGCCGGCGAGCAGCAGGGCCCCCGCGACCGCGATCGCACCGACCGCGGCTGTCCGGGAGCGGATGGCGGTCGTACGACGGGTGGAGCTTGCGGTCATGTTGGGTCCTCCGGCGGATGAGTGGGGTGCCGATGGGTCGACGAGAACACACACCTTCGGGTGTCGCGACCTTGTGTGATTACGGCATCTTGCCATTCGGACGTCGTCATTCAGACGACCAGCCATGTCAAAATCGGATAACGGGTGACCCCCGAACCGCCCAAGGCCGGGACATCGAGGCCGGATCTTGTACGGGAACTGATCCTTCCGACCGGAAGATCTTCTGCGCATCTCGGGACGCGAGCGACAACCGCCCCTGCACATGCGCCGCCATGTGGGCAAATCCTGTACGTGTCCACATATTCGGCTATGAGTCGTGTCACCGGCGTGTGATCTTCCCGCCATGGGCTCGCCGTCCACGCGGTCCGTCCGGTAGGAAGGTTCTTTACACCCCTCATCCGGGGCTCAGGGCGCGTGTGCGGCGCGCCCGTCGCGTAAACGCCCGTACGCAACCACGGCGGCTGGGCTTACGCGGTGCCCGCCCACCCCTCAATCAGGAGTGGTCACCCTCAAAACATGCAGACCTAAGGGGTAAAACAAAGTGGCAGCGGAGATTGTCAATCCTCGCACCGCGAGCAGTGGTGACAGCAGTGGCAGCGGTGCCGGCAGCATCGACGGTGGTACGGATCAGGAGCGTGTGGGCGAGCCCCTCGATTCCTTCGACCCCGTGTTCGCGCTGCACCGTGGCGGCAAGCTGGCCGTGCAGGCCACCGTGCCCGTCCGTGACAAGGACGACCTTTCCCTCGCGTACACGCCCGGCGTCGCCAAGGTGTGCAGCGCGATCGCCGAGCGGCCGGAACTCGTCCACGACTACACGTGGAAGTCGTCCGTCGTCGCTGTGGTGACGGACGGTACGGCCGTCCTCGGACTCGGGGACATCGGCCCCGAGGCCTCCCTTCCGGTGATGGAGGGGAAGGCGATCCTCTTCAAGCAGTTCGGTGGGGTCGACGCCGTGCCGATCGCGCTCGCCTGCACCGGCGTCGACGAGATCGTCGAGACGGTGGTCCGGCTCGCGCCCTCCTTCGGGGGAGTGAACCTGGAGGACATCTCGGCGCCCCGGTGCTTCGAGATCGAACGGAAGCTCCAGGAGCGGCTGGACATCCCGGTCTTCCACGACGACCAGCACGGGACCGCCGTCGTGACCCTGGCGGCCCTGCGGAACGCCGCGAAGCTGACCGGCCGGGAGCTGGGCGACCTGCGCGCGGTGATCTCCGGTGCGGGTGCGGCCGGTGTCGCCATCGCCAAGTTCCTGCTGGAGGCCGGGCTCGGGGACGTCGCCGTCACGGACCGCAAGGGTGTCGTCTCCGCGGACCGCGACGACCTGACGGACGTCAAGCGTGAGCTGGCCGCGATCACCAACAAGGCGGGCATCTCCGGTTCACTGGAGTCCGCTCTGTCCGGTGCGGACGTCTTCATCGGTGTTTCCGGCGGTACGGTGCCGGAGCCGGCGGTGGCTTCCATGGCCGAGGGCGCGTTCGTCTTCGCCATGGCCAACCCGAACCCCGAGGTGCATCCGGAGATCGCCCACAAGTACGCGGCTGTCGTCGCGACCGGGCGGTCGGACTTCCCGAACCAGATCAACAACGTGCTGGCGTTCCCCGGGATCTTCGCGGGGGCCCTTCAGGTGCGGGCCTCCCGGATCACCGAGGGGATGAAGATCGCGGCGGCGGAGGCGCTGGCCGCGGTGGTCGGGGACGATCTTGCCGCGGACTATGTGATTCCCTCGCCGTTCGACGAGCGGGTGGCTCCGGCGGTTACGGCCGCGGTGGCCGCGGCTGCTCGGGCGGAGGGTGTGGCTCGGCGCTGAGGTGCGGAGTGGGTGGCCCCGCTGGGAAATTTCCGGCGGGGCCATTTTTTGCCTGGGCGTCCGGGGGCATGGTTATTCGCCCCCTCCGCCGCTGCCCGTCCCTTGTTCCTGGGGGCTGCCGCCCCCAGACCCCCGCATCGGCCTGAACGGCCTCGTCCTCAAACGCCGGACGGGCTGAAATGACGGCCCCGGACGTGATGGGAGGCGGGCTGGAATGCGGCCCCGGACGTGACGGGACGCGTGTCACAGAGGGACGTGGTTCCGTGTGGCGGGGGCGGCGCCTATCGTCAAGGTCATGTTCGCTGCCTACGCCGCCCGGATCGACCGTGACCAGCCACTCAACGGCCTGGAGTTGGGGGAGCGTCCGGTCCCCGAGGAGAGGCCCGGCTGGACGACCGTGAACGTGCGGGCCGCTTCCCTCAACCACCACGACCTGTGGTCGCTGCGCGGAGTGGGCCTGGCCGAGGACAAGCTGCCGATGATCCTCGGGTGCGACGCCGCCGGGATCGACGAGGACGGCAACGAGTTCGTGCTGCACTCCGTCATCGGGCAGACCGGGCACGGGGTCGGCCCCAAGGAACCCCGTTCCATTCTCACCGAGCGCTACCAGGGCACCTTCGCGGAGCGGGTCTCCGTGCCCGCGTGGAACGTGCTGCCGAAGCCCAGGGAGCTGTCGTTCGCGGAGGCCGCCTGTCTGCCCACGGCCTGGCTGACGGCGTACCGGATGCTCTTCACCAACGCGGGCGTACGCCCAGGCGACTCCGTGCTCGTCCAGGGCGCCGGCGGAGGAGTGGCGACGGCCGCGATCGTGCTGGGGAAGGCCGCGGGGCTGCGGATGTTCGCCACCAGCCGCGACGAGGCCAGGCGGAAGAGGGCCGTCGAGCTGGGGGCCGTGGAGGCGCTCGAATCCGGGGCTCGGCTGCCGCAGCGGGTCGACGCGGTGATCGAGACGGTGGGGGCCGCCACATGGTCGCACTCCATCAAGTCGCTGCGGCCCGGCGGCACGCTGGTCATCTCGGGTGCCACCAGCGGCGACCGGCCCTCGCACGCCGAACTGACCCGCGTCTTCTTCCTTGAGCTCAGGATTGTCGGCTCGACGATGGGTACCAAGGACGAGCTGGAGGACCTGCTGTCGTTCTGCGCCGCCACCGGTGTGCGGCCCGTCATCGACGAGGTGCTGCCGCTCGACCGGGCACGCGAGGGGTTCGAACGGCTGGAGTCCGGCGACCAGTTCGGGAAGATCGTTCTTGCCGTGGGCTGACGGTCGTGTGGAGTCGTATGCAGGTGGTTTCGGTTTCGGCGGGCTCGGATTCCTCGGGTCCGCCGTTTGCGTGTCAACTTTGATTGACGGATGCCGGGTGTCAATGTAGGTTGACATCATGACCGAAGCAACGGATCTTGCCGAGCGCGCGGGTGATCGTGATCCGCGCATCGGGCTGCGGGCGGTCTCCGCGCTGCGGAGGTTGTTGGAGCAGTTGGAAGCGGTGCAGGTGCGCAGCGCGCGCAATCAGGGCTGGTCGTGGCAGGACATCGCCGCGGAACTCGGAGTGACCAGGCAGGCCGTGCACAAGAAGTACGGGAGGCAGTGATGTTCGAGCGGTTCACGAAGGACGCGCGGGCCGTGGTCGAGGGGGCGGTCGGGCACTGCGAACGGGCGGGGGAGAGGCGGGTCGAGGAAGCGCACATGCTGCTCGCCCTCCTGGACCGGGAAGGCAGCCGGGGCTCGTTCGTCCTGGCATCGCTCGGACTCGCGGGACGGCGTGACTCCGTCGTACGGGAACTCTCCGAGGCGCGGCGGAGAGGTGGGCTCTCCCGCGCGGACGCCGACGCCCTCTCGGGGCTCGGTATCGACCTCTCGGAGATCGTTTCCCGGGTGGAAGAGGCGCATGGGGTGGGCGCGTTGGAGGCGGGGCAGCGGGATGCCGGTGGGCGCCGGTCGCGGCGGCCCGGCTTCGCGCCCGGGGCCAAGGACGTGCTCACCCAGTCGCTGCGGATCGCTCTCGCCCATCAGGACCGGCACATCGGGGACGAGCACCTTCTGATGGCGCTTGCCTCGCGGCCCGGTGTTCCCGCCGAGGTACTGGCCGATCACGGGGTGACGTACGCGGGGGTTGTGCGGGTGCTGTACGGGGACGGGGGCGGGGTGGCCAAGGCGGGGTGAGGTGGGGGCGGGTGGCGGCGGATGGCGGCATTTTTTCGCCCCCTCCGCCCCTGCCCGTCCCGTATCCGGCGGCTCCGCTCCCAGGCCCCCCTATCGCGCTGAACGCGCTCGTCCTCGATCGCCGGACAGGTCCTAAGGGGTAGCCCTGCGCAATGCCGCCCCGATGTGGGCTGCCGCCGTCGACAAGTGGCGTCGGGTGTCGCGGAGTTGGTCCTCCGTCACGCCGTGGTCGCGGGCCGCGTCGCGGATGTCGTCGCGGAAGCGGTCCAGGAGGCGGTCCAGGTCGCGGGCCGGGTTGCCGGTGGAGTCCTCGTGGGCCCAGGAGGGTTCGTAGCCGGCGGGGAAGTCGTCCGGGGTGACGGTGTACTCCGGCTCCTTCGCCCTCTTCGTCTCGCTTGCTTCCTTGGCCGAGGTGGCCGATGTGGCCGAAGCGGCTGATGTCGTCGGCGAGTCTGATGTGGCCGATGTGGTGGATCCGGCTGCCGTTTCCGTGCGGCCGAAGCCGAAGTCCTTGCCCAGGTCCTTCGCGAAGTCCTTGCCCAGATCCTTGCCGAAGTTCTTTCCGAACTCGCCGAACTCCTTGGCCAGCTCGGTCAGGCCCTCGCGGACGCCTGTCGGCCAGTCGCCCCGTGCGAAGTGGTCCTGGAACTGGTCCTGGACATGCTTGGCCATGCGCTGCATCTCCTCCTGGGCCTGGGCGCGGGTCCTTTCCTGGGCCTCCTTGGCCTGGCGGCGGGCACGCTGCGCCTCGTCGCGGGCGCGACGGCTCTCGTCCTTCGCGCGGCGGGCCTGCTCCTTCCACTCCTGCTTGACGCGCCGCATCTCCTCCTTCGCGGCCCGCCACGACTCCTTGTCGAGGTTGTCGCCGAATTCCCCGAACTCGCCCCGAGCGGTGTCGTGTTCCTTGGCCGTGGAGCCGCCCGCGCCACTCGTGCCACCCCGTCGGGCCTCCGTGGCCGCCGCTCGCATCTCGCGTCGCAGGTCGCCTGCCGCGCCCCGTACGTCGGCACGGATCTCCGCCGCGAGCTCCGCCACCGACTCGCGGATCTCCAGCTCCAGGTCGGCCAGCTCACCGCTGCGGTCGGCTAGTTCGGCGCGGCCCGCGTCCGTGATCGCGTACACCTTGCGACCGCCCTCGGTCGTGTGTGTGACGAGGCCCTCGGTCTCCAGCTTCGCCAGCCGCGGGTAGACGGTGCCCGCCGAAGGGGCGTACAGGCCCTGGAAGCGCTCCTCCAGGAGCCGAATCACCTCGTACCCGTGGCGCGGGGCCTCGTCCAGCAGCTTCAGGAGGTAGAGCCGAAGGCGGCCATGGGCGAAGACGGGAGGCATCTCAGAGCACCTTCTTGCTGGTCGGGGCGTCGGTCGCGGGGTCGGTAGTGGTGCCGGTAGCGGTGCCGGAGGGGGCTTCGGGTGCGGTCTCGGGTGTGGTGTCCTGCGGGTCCTCGGGTGGCTCGTCCTCCGTCGGCGGCCTGCGCAGCAGGGCGATGGAACCGGAGATGGTCACCGCCTTCAGCTTGCCGTTGCCCGCGCCCAGCCGACCGGTGATCTTCTTGGCGCCCCACTGCCCGCCGACCCGGAGATCCTCGAAGGCGCTGGAGACGCTGCCGCTCGCGGTGTTCGCCTCCACCACCGCGTCCGCCGGGTGCGGGAGCCGGATGGCGATCTCGCCCGAGACGTTCGACAACTGGACGTCCGTCGGAGTGCCCGTGGCGTCCAGGTCCACGATCATCGAGCCGCTCACCGACTCGGCCCGTACGGAAGATCCCGAGCCCTCGACGACCGTCAGGTCGCCGGAGACGGAGTTGAAGCGGAGGTCACCTGTGACGGCCTGGGCCTCCAGACTCCCGGACACCGTATCCACGCGAACCGGGCCGGCGATGCGCACCAGTGTCGTGTCGCCCGTGACGCCCTTCACCTCTACCCGGCCGTCCGTCCCGGAGATCACGGCGGCGGCGCCGACCACGCCCAGCTCGACGCGGGTGCTCGCCGGGACGGCCAGGGAGACCACCGCGCTGCGGCGCCAGCTCTTGCGGTCGAGCCATTTGAGGAAGCCCTTCCAGGGAAGGTCCTCATAGGCCACCGTGAGGGTGCCGCCCTCCTGAGTCACCTGGAGCGGCGGGCCCTCCAGCTCGGAGACTTCGAGCCGGGCGGAACCCTCGTCGGTACCCACGACGTTCACTGTTCCGTTGACGACGCGCACATGCAGGGCCGTCACGGGGGCGTCGAAGGTGAGCTTGCCGGGCTCTGCGACGGACCACTCGGACATGGTGCGACCTCCTCGACAGGATCGGGATGGGACGCGCCATATCGCGTCTTCCACGTAACACGATATATCGCGGATACGGAAAGTCAAGACATCGGTTCCGATGGCCTCCTGGCGGGCAAAAGGGGCAAGTCGCTCGTAAGTACGCCTACGGTATGACCATGTCCTCGACGTCCGGCGAGTCCTCTGGTCGGCCTTCCGGCCAGGCCCCCGGCGGCCTGCTCCTCTGCCGGGCGCGGCCCGAGTCCGTCGGGTCCGCCGCCCAACTGCTGCGTGAGGGGATGCTGCTCACCGCGGCCGGTGCCGAGTGGAGTGTGCTGGTTCCGGAGGGCAGGCCCTGGCTGCACGGTGCCGAACCCGTCGACCGGGTGCTCACCGGCTGGGCCACCGCTCTCGCCGTCGGCGCCCCCTGGCCCGTACTGGCCCTCTGGTGGGACGCCGACCGCAGCGGCTACACCCTCGCCTCGGGTTTCCGCCGCACCGTCGGCTACGAGTGGCTGGCGAACGGCACCCCGGTCGGCGAGGACGAGGCGATGCGCACCTTCGCGGCCCGCCTCGGTCTCGATCCCGTGCTGGACATGCAGTCCCTGGAACGGTTGGCCGAGCCCGACTCCGCCGCGGACGCCCGGGCGCGCATGCGCGGGCTGCTCGCCGTCCTCACGCGCGCGGGGGTGGCACTTCCGGCCGGGCTCACCCCGGGGGAGCCCATCGGAAGGCTCCGTGAAGTGGCCCGGGTCCAGCCCGGTGCCGAGCAGATCGAGTGGACGGGGTGGGCTGCCGCGGTCCGTGCGGAGCTCGACGTCGTGGAGGGTGGCGGCCTCGGGCCGTGGCTGCGTGGCCCGAAGGCCCGCGCCCTGGCCGTGGCCCAGTTGGCCGCCGGTCTCCCGCTCGCCGCCTGGGGTGTACGCCGGAGCAGTGGCGGTTGGACCGCCGCGGGGGCCCTGCTGGTGATCCACGGCGTGCTCGGGCTCGCGTACGACCGGCTGCGGGCCTTCGGCTGATCTCGCCCGGCACCGGCACCGGCACCGATACCGATACCGACACCGGCACCCTTACCGACGGCACCGTTGGCCGGCGCTCGCGCGAGCCGGGATTTCGCGAGCCGGAGCTACGCGAGCCGCGACTACTCGTCCTCGTCGTCCTCGTCGTCCAGCCGTGCCAGCCATGTCGCCAGCCGTTCCACCGGGACCTCGAAGTCCGGGTTGAGGTCGACAAACGTACGGAGCTGCTCGGCGAGCCACTCGAAGGTGACCTCTTCCTCGCCGCGCCGCTTCTCCAGTTCTTCGATGCCGCGGTCGGTGAAATACATGGATGGTGCTCCGTGAGTGAAGTGGCGGGCGGGAGTCTTCCCGTGAGGGGAGGCTGGGAAAAGGATAGGCGGGGGCGGGTGACGCCCGGAGGTCCTCTCGCGCGGCTGTCGGCCTGCCGCTAGCCTGCGCAACGGGGCGGCGGGACCACGGGGGCGGGGGGCAATGGGGGAACGGGGGATGACATGGGTGATGGAGTGACCCGTATCGCACGGATCGAACTGCCCGACGGGACACCGGTATGGGCGAGGATTTCCGGCACCGAGGAGTTGGAGGAACCGTCCGGCGGGCTGTCGTACACGGACACGGGTTTCGGTGAGCGGATCGAGGCGCAGGTCGAGAGCCTGCAGTCCGTGATCACCGGTGTCGCACGCTCGCTGGCCGCGCCGCTGCGTGCCGTCCGGCCCGACGAGGTCAGCGTCGAGTTCGGGATCGAGCTGACGGCAAAGGCGGGCAAGGTGATCGGCCTTCTCGCGGAGGGCGAGGCAAAGGCCGCCCTCACGGTCACCCTCACCTGGAACGGCGGCCCGCCGGATCTCGACCTGGTCGACGGCACGGGCGGACTGACCGGGCCCGCCCAGGTGGGTGGGACGGGTGGATCGGCCGGGCCTGCGCCGGTGGGCGGCACCGGCGGACCGATCGGCTCCGTTCCGGTGGTTGGGGCCGGTGGACCGGCTGGCTCCGCCGTGGTGGGCGGCGCTGGCGGACAGGCCGGGCCTGCCCTGGTGGTTGGGGCCGGTGGACCGGCTGGCTCCGCCGTGGTGGGCGGCGCTGGCGGACAGGCCGGGCCGGCCCAGGTGGTAGGGACCGGCGGACCGATCGGCTCCGCCCCGGTGGGCGTGACCGCCGGACCGGCCGATCTCACCTCGGTCGGCGGCACCCCCGGACCGGCCGTCCTCACACCCGTCGGCGGTACCGGCGCCCCGTCGGTCCCTGTTTCAGGGGGCGCGTCACCCGGCGCCCCGGCGCACGGTGGCGGCGCGGACGGTTCTGCCGGGGGCGGAGCATGACAGACGGGCACGCCCCGGGCGCGTCAGGAGGGCTCGGGAACGCTCACCGTGCGCTGCGTGATCTCGTCATGGCGGCGACGGTCCGCATCCATCGGGCGGGGGCAGGGTATGAACTGGACGAACCAGGCACGTTCCTCGGGAGCGGGTTCTTCATAGCTCCCAACTGGGTTCTCACCTGCGCGCATGTGGCGCTGAGCGGAGAGGGGGGCGAGGTGACCGTGGTGTACGAGACCGGACCGGGACGCGGTACCTCCGCCGTCGCCGGTGAGACAGCGGCCGCTCTCCCGGAGCACGTCCAGCGTGCGGTGCGCCGCAGTTGGCCGGCGCCCGACCTCGCGCTCGTGCGGCTGCGTGAGCCCGTCGACCATGACTGCGTCTATGTCACCGAGCGCCCGGCCGCCTACTACGGGGAGGCGATCGTCTTCTACTCCGGATGGTCCGAGGTGGGCGGGGAGCTGCGCCGGCTGAACGGAACCTGCACCGTGCAGGGCACCCTCGGCGGCTGGTCCCCGGACGAGCAGATACGGCTGGGCGGCGATGTGCTGCCGCCCGGTGTCTCGGGCGGGCCGGTGGTCGACCCCGTGAGCGGTGCGGTCGTCGGCGTACTGAAGTCGCAGGCGGACCGGGGGCTGGGCGGCACGTCCACGGGCGTGGAGCAGTTGCGTTCCCTGCCCGTGCCGCCGGAGAGGGCGCGGGCCGAGCACGACGATCCCTACCAGGCCGTCTTCCACGCCCATGACCGATACCACCGGGACCGGCAGCGCCATCCCGACAACGACCGCGGCACCTGGGCCGACGTACAGAACCAGCTCGGCGCACGGGCGGGCCGCGCCCTCGACCCGGACGAGCGGACCCAGTTGCTCGGCCGGCTCGCCGACCTGCCGCCGCCGGTCAGCACCCCGGCCCTGCTGGACATCCTCGAATCCCTCCTCGGCGGCCGGGCCGCGATCCCGCACCCGGCCCCGCGCGCGTGGCGCGACGGACTCGGCGCGCTGTACGAGAGCCCCCGCCAGGACGGCGCGCTGGAACTCGTCCTGGACTACGCGATGCGGGTCCTGTCCGCGGAGCGTCCCTTCGTCACGCCCGGCACCCACAGCGCGGAGCACGCGCTGTGGGCCTGGGTGCGGCAGACCTCGGAAGGCCGGGCGGGACCCGACTACCGCCGCCGGCTCGGCCGGCAGCGGATCGAGGGGCTCCAGGCACCGCGGCGCGAGGCGTCTCCACCGGACGAACAGTCGGCGCACGCCACCGACCTCGCGCCGCACACCTTCGCCCTCCTCGAACTGGTGCAGCGGGGCTGGGAACCGGACCGCTGCGACTGGCGGGTCTCCGTCGCCAGGCCGACCGGCGAAGTGGTGCGCGTCCGCGACGGTGAGCGCGCCCTGCTGTCCGCCCTGCCCGGCCCCCTCGGGGCGCCGCTAGCCGAGGCCTTCAGGCAGTGCGACGAACCAGGACGGCCCGCCGTCCTCCAGGTGGCGCTGCCCCACCCGCTGCTCGGACTGGACGTCGACACCTGGCAGTTCGGCCCCGGCGAGCCCTCGCTCGGTGCGCACCGGCCGGTGATCGTGCGCTGCGCCGACCGGGAGCAGTTGCCCGACGTGGACGATCCCGTCGTACCGGGCGGCGAGCAGTTCCCCGCCCGGGAGGAGCACGACGGACGCGACGCCCGCTGGCACACCATCCACGCGCACGGCGCGAAGGCCGAAGTCCTGGACTGCGAGGACGGATTACGGGTACCCGTGCCACTCGCGCGGTCGCTGCGCGACCTGCCCCCCAGAACGGTGCCGGTGCTCTGCCGCTACGGCGACCGACGCTTCGAGGACGACCAGGTGGCGCTCGTACGGATCGTGCACGGCGGCTTCGGCGTCGCGCTGTGGCGGCGCTGGCGCGGCCAGACCGACGCCGTGTGCGGAGAGTTCCACCGTGGCGCGGACGACACCGTCGCGCGC
Organism: Streptomyces sp. NPDC087263; assembly: GCF_044744645.1. Taxonomy (NCBI): domain Bacteria; kingdom Bacillati; phylum Actinomycetota; class Actinomycetes; order Kitasatosporales; family Streptomycetaceae; genus Streptomyces; species Streptomyces sp. NPDC087263. The sequence continues at coordinate 543,565 of NZ_JBIUYT010000002.1, read as the reverse complement.
GCGGGCAGTGCGGAGCGGCTTCCCGGACTCGTCCACGAACTGCGGGCGGGGCTGCGCGCGGGAAAACTGGAGACCTATTGGGCCGATGGAATCGCCCTGTTCTACGACGATCCGCGCCGGCCCCTGCCCGGTACCGGGGACCTGTTGGAGGCGCCATGAGCGGAGCAGCCGGCAGTGGGTCGCACCGAGCAGGTACCCCCGGGCCGAACAGGACGACGCCGACGGTCCGTACCAGCTGGCTGAGCTGGGCGCGTACGCGCCCAACCGGCCTGCCATGACTCGGCACTTGGCTCTATCGAGGCCTTCCGAGGGTCGATACCGTGATGCACGTTCGACGGCTGCCGTGGTGGACGAGTGACGACGAGGACTGGGCAATGACCGAATCCAGCGAGTGGCTCATCTACCGGGGTGCCGGTGAACCTCACGAGGGCATGGACCGCCTCCCGGCCCCGCCTCCGTGGCGCGACTTCGCGAGCCGCGACGACGCGGCGGCCGAGCGCCTGACGAATGGTGACGGTTCCCAGGACCGCAGGCTGGGCGCGCACCGGCACCTGGCCGAACTGCACCGTCCGGGAGCCGAGGAACTCGAGATGATCAACGCGGCGCTCTATCTGCGCCGGCCTCTCCTCGTCACCGGCAGTCCGGGCGCGGGCAAGAGCACACTCGCGCATTCCGTGGCGTACGAACTGGGTCTGGGCAATGTGCTGCGCTGGCCGATCGTCAGCCGGTCCACCCTCCAGGACGGCCTCTACCACTACGACGCGATCGCCCGGCTCCAGGACGTGCAGATCGCCGCGCCCCAGGGCGCCGACCCCACGGCTCCCGGGGCCCCCGGCTCCGTCGAGGGCATCGGCAGTTACATCCGCCTCGGCCCCCTCGGCACCGCACTGCTGCCGTCCGACACCCCGCGTGTGCTGCTCATCGACGAGCTGGACAAGAGCGACATCGACCTGCCCAACGATCTTCTGAACGTGCTGGAGGAGGGCGAGTTCGCGATCCCCGAGCTGGAGCGGGTCGCCGACCGGCTGCCCGGCGGCGAGGCGCAGGTGCTCACCGCCGACGGCACCAAGGCGACGGTGCGGGACGGCCGGGTGCGCTGCCGTGCCTTCCCGTTCGTGGTGCTCACCAGCAATGGCGAGCGTGACTTCCCGGCTCCGCTGATGCGCCGCTGTATCCACCTGGAGCTCGGCCGGCCGGACCACCAGCGGCTCGCAACCTTCGTACGCGCCCACCTCGGCGACGAGGCCGCGCGCGCCGGAGATGACCTCATCACCCACTTCCTGGAACGCTCGCGCAGCGAACTCGTCGCCGCCGACCAGCTGTTGAACGCCATCTACCTCACCGACGCGGCCGCCCCGCCCAGCCGCGACCGTCTCGCGGACCTGCTCATCCAGCGGCTCGACCGCCCGAGGTGACGCGCTGATGCCAGACGCAGCGGCGCGCCACGGCCCCGTACCGCCGACACCGGCGGTACCGCCGACACCACAGGTCTCGTCGACACCACCGACACCGGCGGTACCGCCAACACCACAGGTCCCGTCGACACCACCGACACCACCGGTCCCGCCGACACCACCGGTCCCGCCAACACCTTTGCCACCGAGCGGTGACGAAGGTGTGCCCTCCGGCGGCGACCCGATCGCCGAACTCGTCGTCCGCTTGCGGCAGATCGGGCTCGACCCGGACGCCGAGCAGCTGTGCGACACCCTCTGGCTGGCCCGCTGGGCCCGTCCGGCGGATGCCGGCGACCGGGAGGAGGGGACCGCAGCGCCGTCCGGCGCCCTGCCCACCGGTCGCGCCACGGGTGGCGGCCGTGCGGACCTCCGCGACACCGCCGCAGTCCCGCCCGGCGACCTGCCGGAGCCGGATCCAGGGCCGGAACCGGAGCAGAGCGGGGGAGTGGACCGTCGCGTCGCGCTGTACGCCGTGCCGCGGGAGGGCGGGTCGCCGACCCGCGGGTACGGCCGGGCCACGGCGCTGCCGGTCGGGGTGCCCGCCGCGCCCGCGTTCCCCTCCCCACTTGAACTCCAGCGCGCGTTACGGCCGTTGCAGGGCTACCGAACCGCCGCCCCGCCCCTGCGCAGGACCCTCGACGAGACGGCGACCGCGGAGCTGAGCGCACGGGCCGGCGGTCTCGTCCTGCCGGTGTTCCGCGGGGTGACCCGGGCAGACGCGGCGCTCCAGCTGGTGATGGACGCCTCGTCGTCCATGCGGGTCTGGGACCGGATGTTCGCCGAACTGGAGCAGGTCTTCAGCCGGTTGGGCGCCTTCTGGGACATCCAGGTGAGCCATCTGCACTCCGGCCCCGGGGGCGCGCCCGCCGTCAGCCGCAGTCCGGAGGCGCACGCGGCTCCGCTGCACTCCGCGGACCGGCTGAGCGACCCCACGGGCCGCCGGATCACCCTCCTGGTCAGCGACTGCGCGGGCCCGCTGTGGCACAGCGGCCACGCCCACCGGCTGCTCCACCACCTGTCCAGGCAGGGCCCCGCCGCCGTACTCCAGCCGTTGCCGCAGCGCATGTGGAACCGCACCCGACTGCCGGTCTCCTACGGTGGGTTGACGCGTGGCGAGGCGCTTGCCGGTGCGGCCACCCTGAAGGTCCGGCTGTCGGCGGGTGCCCCGCCCGAGGCGCGTGCCGGTGCGCTTCCGGTGCCCGTACTGCCGCCGGAACCCGCCGCGCTCGGTGCCTGGGCGCGGCTGTTGTCCGGGGCCGGGGCCGGCCCGGTGGCCGGAGCGGTCGGCTGGGTGCGCGCTGACCACGCGCCCGCCCGGGCGGCCAGGCCCGGACGCACGCTGTCCGCGCTCGAACTGGTCAGCCGCTTCCGCTCGACCGCCTCCCAGACGGCGGGCCGACTGGCCGGCTTTCTGGCGGCGGCGCCGCTCAGCCTGCCCGTGATGCAACTCGTCCAGCGGACCATGCTGCCCGACTCCGGGCCCTCCGAACTGGCCGAGGTGCTGCTCAGCGGCCTGGTCTCGCGTGCCAAGGAGGAGGAGTACGGCGCGGACGGCGCCCAGTGGTACGAGTTCGCGCCCGGCGTGCAGGAGGCCCTGCTGTCTCCGCTGGGCCGGGACGAGGCCATGCTCGTGCTCAAGCACTGTTCCGAGTACATCGAGAACCGCTTCGGCAAGGGCGGTCCGAACTTCCCCGCCCTGGCGCTCGCGCAACTCGGCGACGGCGGTTCCGGCCGGCCGTACGCGCCCGGTGGCGGATACCCCGGCGAGAACGGCGACAACGGCGGCGCCACCCTCGTACCGCAGCCCTTCGCCGAGGTCGCCGCACGGGTATTGGAGCGCTTCATGCCGCTGCCTGAACACTTCGCGCTCTACAGCGGCCGGGGGCGGACGGGCGTCGTCGAGGACCGGCCCACCCATGCGGCGGTGATTCGTGCCCGCTCCCTGGTCACGCAGTTCGACACGGACCGCATGGTGCAGGACCTCATCGACGCCGTACAGCTGTTGCGCGGCGCCACCGAACACGAACGGCCCGCGGGGGCCGACCCGGAACTGTGGGCCGAGTACGCCACCTGCGTGCTGCGGCTGTGGGAGGTGCAGGGCGGACCGGAGTTGCTCAGGGAGGCGGAGACGGCGGCCGAGCAGGCTGTCGCGCACCCCCGGGCACTGCGCGAACGGGCGTCACTGGCAAGGGTGTTGCACGCCGCGGCCATCGACCGCAGGCGTCGCGGCGACAAGCGCGGCGCGCTCGACCTCCTGCAACGCGCCGACCGTGAGTACGCGGTGGCCTGCGCGGCGCCCGAACTGCTGACGGAGGAAGCGCTGGGGCTCACCCTGGAGCGGGTCCGCGCGCTGGAGGAGCAGTGGCGGCTCGGCCACGACAGCGCACTGCTGCAGGGTGCGGTCGGCATGCTGGAGGCGTTCGCGGACGCCTTTCCCGACCCGCGCCAACGCCCGCCCGTACTCCTGCTGGCCCACGGCCGCGTCCTGCTGCGCCTGTCGAGCGCCACCGCCGACGACGAGCAGGCCCGGCTGTACGCGGAACAGGGCGCGCGCTCCCTGCGCGACGCCCTCGAACCCGGCCCCGACCGCGTCCTCCCCGTCGAGGGCGAACCCTCGCGCGCCCGTGTCCGCGCCCTCCTCGACCTCATCGACGCGCTCCTCAGGTCCGGCGGTGCCCTGGACGACGCGCAGGCGCGCGTCGACGAGGCACTCGGGCTGACCCGTGAACAGGGCGTGCGCGCCCTGCTGTTGGTGCGCGCCGGGCGGATCAGGGTGGCGCGGTACGCCGAGTCGGGCGACCCGGCCGAACTGCGGGCGGCCGCGGAACGGTTCGAGGAGGCCGCCCGCGGCGTGCCCCGGGACGCGCCGGCGCACGCGGACGTCCTCGCCGAGTGGGGCGACGTACTACTGCGCCACGCGGTCCTGGACCACGGGCCCGGAGCGCGGGAGTCGCTGTTCCGGGCCATCCGGGTGCTGCGGGACTGCCGTACGGAAACACCGTCGGGCAGTGGGGAGTTGGCGTACCGCCTGCTGCTGCTCGGCAGGGCGCTGATGCTGCGTCACCGCGACCGGGGTGACCGCGTCGATCTGCGCGAGGCCGAGCATCTCTTCGGCCTCGCGGCCGTGGAGGCGGGCGAACCGCTGATGGCCGCGCGCTGCTGGCTGGAGCTCGGGCAGGCCCATTTCGAGGCCTACCGGAGCCTGGGCCGCGCCGCACGTCTCGACGAGGCCGTCGACGCCTTCCGCAGTGCGGCGGAGTCGGCGCGCGCCGCCGAGGAGGAGGCCGAGACCGACCGTCGGCGGCAGGAGGCCGTGGAGTCCGGTGCGCAGGCGCACCACTGGCGGGGTATGTCCTACGAGGCGGCGGCGCGTCCACGCGCCGCGCGCGAGGCGTACCGGTCGGCCCGGACGGAGTGGTCCAGGCTGCCCGACGGCGCGGTGGCCACGAGTGAGCCGACCGCCCAGCAGACGGCACAGCGGCTCGCTGAGCTGGAGTGACGGGTGACGGGTGACGGGTGACGAGTAACCAGTGACTAGTAACCAGTAACGGATTGGCAGAAGAGGGGGAGGAAGACATGGGCATGCAGGGTGACTCGCCGGGTTCGGGGGAGGACCTGCCGGATCTGCTGGAGCTGGATCTGGCGTCGCTCCGGACCGTGCAACATCCGGTGCTGGCCGAGGTGCTGGCCGAGCTCAGAGAACGGGCCGGACAGCCGAGTGAGATGCTCTGGGGCTTCAACAACGCATTCTGAAACGCCGTCGGGTGCGCGTAGGCACGGTGTCACCGGGATGGCGAAGCGGGCAATTCGCCTTCGTGGGGCGGTAGTTCTGGTCCTGCCGGTGGTCGAACAGGACAAGTTCCATCGCGCGGAGTTTGCGTCCCGTCTCCACGAGGGAATGCGGCTCTGTGCGGGCAGGGGGCCGTAGCGCGGACCGTACGTGGAGCACGGGCCGTACATCATGGGGGTGGCCGGAGTGTCTGAAGAGGTGACTCCTGGGGCCTCGCGTTCGGCGTCCGCCACTTCGGCGGGTTCGATGGGTCGGCTGGGTCCAGTGGGCCGGCTGGGTCCGGCGGTTCCGGTGGTTCCGGTGGTTCCGGTGGTTCCGGTGGCGGCGCGGGTGCCGACGGTCTCGGCCGATTCCGTGACCTCTGCCTGCGGCTCTGCCACGGCCACGGCCACGGTCACGGCCTCTGACTCTGCCTCTGCCCGGGAACCGGAACCGCCGTTCCCCTTCAGGCAGTTCATCGTCAAGGTGCACGGTCGCTGCAACCTCGCCTGCACCTACTGCTACCTCTACGAGGGCCCCGACCACACCTGGCGAACCCGCCCGGCCGCCGCCCCGCCCGGCGTTCTGTCCCGCACCGCCTCCCGGATCGGCGAGCACGCGCGTGCCCACGGGCTGACGGCGGTGTCGCTCGTCCTGCACGGCGGCGAGCCCCTGCTCGCGGGTGTGGACACGCTCGCCCGCTTCACCGATCTGGTCCGTGACGAGGTGCCCGCCTCCTGTACGGTCCACGCCACCGTCCAGACCAACGCCACCCTCCTCACCGAGGAGCGGCTCACCGTCCTCGCCCGGCACGGCATCCGGGTCGGCATCAGCTTGGACGGCGGCCTGCCCGCGCACAACACGCGACGCCCCGACCATGCCGGACGCCCCTCCTGGCCCGCCGCCGCGCGCGGCACGCGCCTGATCGCCGACCGCCATCCGGGGACGTACGCCGGAATCCTGACGGTCGTGGACCCCCGTACCGACCCGGTCGAGCTGTACGAATCACTGCTCGACCTGCGGCCACCGGCCCTCGACCTGCTGCTGCCGCACGGGAACTGGTCGACCCCGCCGCCGAGTTGGGACTCCTCGGGCACCGTGTACGGGGGCTGGCTGTGCGCCGTCTTCGACCGCTGGTGGGACGCCGGGCGCCGGGAGACCCGCGTGCGGCTCTTCGAGGAGTGCGTCGCCCTGCTGCTCGGCATGCCGGCCGCCACCGAGTCGCTGGGCCTCGCGCCCTTCGACGCCGTCGTCGTGGAGACCGACGGGTCGATCGAGCAGGTCGACTCGCTCAAGTCCGCGTACGAGGGTGCCGCGGGGACCGGTCTCGACGTCTTCCGGCACACCTTCGACGCCGCACTGCGCCACCCGGGCGTGGCGGCCCGGCAGGCCGGTGCCGCCTCGCTGGCCGCGGGCTGCCGTGCCTGCCCGCTGCTCTCCGTCTGCGGCGGCGGCAACTACGCGCATCGCTACCGCGCTGGACATGGCTTCGCCAACCCCTCGGTCTACTGCGCGGACCTGCAACGCTTCATCCGTCATGTGGCGGGACGGCTCACCGGGGCCCTGTCCGTCGCCGTCCCCGCACCGGCCTCCGTCCCCGCACCGGCCTCCGTCCCCGCACCGGCCTCCGTCCCCGCACCGGTCTCCGCGCCCGTGCCGGTCCCCGTCCCCGCCGCTTCCGAAGGAGGCGCCCCGTGATCCTGCCGGTGGTCCCGGAGCGGGCCCTGTTGGAACTGGGCCGCACCGAAGGCGGCCCCGAGACTCTGCGGCTCCTCGTACGCGATCAGTACACGCGCCGCCTGCTGCTGCTCCGCGCGGTACTCGACGCGGTGGAGGTGGCGGATGCGGGGGTGTGTTCCGCGGGCGCGCGAGGGCGACTGCGGGAGGACTGGGCGTTGCTGGAGGAGGCGGAGCGGAGGTCGTACGGGGGTGCTGCGCCGTCAACCGACTTGAGCAGCACGGGTATTGGCTCGCAGGCAGGGAGCCAGGCAGCGCTCCACGCATGGGGTCAGGAAGGGAGTCAGCCAGGGCCACCGGCGCAATCGGCGGGCCCCGAAGGACCGCCAGAACCCGCCCTCTCCCCCTTCCGCGCCCGCCTCCTGCACCCCTTCGTCGGCCCCTGGGCACGCCACTGCCTGCGCGGGCTCAGCGCGGTGGCCGGGCCGCGCACCGAGTGGGACGCGCGTGAACTGAGCCGGGACCTCGGCTACTTCGGGGCGCTGGCCGCCGTGTCAGCCGCCCGGGCCGGGGTCTCCTTCGCGGTGCGGCTGACCTCGCGCGAGGGGGTACTGACCCTGCCGTCGCTCGGGGCGCTGCGGACGCACGCACCCGGGGACACACCGGTCGAGGTCGTGCACCGCAGGCACCGGCTGACCTTCCGTCAAGCCGGCGAGGCGGACGTCGTCGTGCAACTCCAGAGCGGCATCGGCGCATGGTCGTGCGCCGCCGCGTGGTCCCCCGCGTACGCGCTGCCGGGCCTGCTCCCCGAAACCGCGCCCATACCGCTGGACGATCTCGACCCGTACCGCACCGTGCGCGACGGCCCCCGTCACCACGCGCTGAGCGGCCCGGTCACCCTGGACGACGCCGAACGCAAGCGCTGGCTGCACACCTGGTCGGGTACCGCGGCCGCGCTCGGGCTCGGTGGCGAGCACCGTCTTGCGGAGGCGGCGGCCCTGCTGCGGTGTCTGGTCCCGTTGTCCGCGCCGCCCGGATCGGAGCCCGGTGACCGCCCGGGCGGCAGTTGCAGCGGCACCCGGCGTGAGGCCTTCGGCGCCGTCCTCAGCACCACCCCGCCCACGCCCACGACCTTCGCGGCCACCCTGGTGCACGAACTCCAGCACACCAAACTCTCGGCTCTCTGCGACATGCTGACGCTTCATCAAGCCGGGCCGCGGGAGCGTTATTTCGCGCCCTGGCGGCCGGATCCACGCCCCTTCGACGGACTGCTCCAGGGCGCCTACTCCCACCTCGCACTGGCGGACTTCTTCCAGCGCCTCGCCCTCGGCACCGGGCACCCGGCCGACCGGGACGCCGCGTGGGCCCAGCACGCCCGCTACCACGAGCAGGTCGGGGCCGTGCTGCCCGCGCTCGTGGGATCGGGTGATCTCACCGTGCAGGGACGCCAGTTCGTCGATCAGATGGTCGCTGTGTACGTGCGACTCGCCGACCGCCCCGCCCCCCGCGGCCAGGCCGCCAGGGCTGCCGCGTACGTCAAGGCGGCGCGCGCCCTGTGGATGCAGCGCCATGCTTCCACCGATTAGCTCCGCATCCCGTAAGGCGGGCGATCTTTACGCCAAGATCGACCCTTGGAAAGGGACCGCGGTGCGAGTGAAAGTCCGTCAGTGCCTATCGCCGGGCCGCGCCCACGTTCTACAATCACGCGCGGGTTGCCGCGCGGGGAGGCCACTGCATGTCTGGAGCTCGTACGCCGGTCCGGCCAACCGAAAGGGGGGCCGCGAAGCAGACTGTCACCATCAGCTTCGCCGGTTTCAACCGGGCCTGGGCGGCCTGGATCGGGGACCGTCTGGAGCGGCGTGGCCATCGCGTCGTGTACCAGCGCTGGGACTCCCCGGCCGAAGTGCCCCTCGTGGATCTGCTGCGCGACCTCAGACTCGCCAAGGGCCGGATCCTGATCGTCGTCAGTGAGTGGTATTTCCAGCTCGGCCCGCGCACCCACGACGAGTGGAACACGGCGTTGCGCGAGGTCGTCGCGCCCGAACCGGCGCGGTTCGCGGCCGTCTCGGTCACCACGAGCCAGCTGCCGTCCGCCGCCACTGTCCTCGGTGCGGTCGAGCTGAACAACATGGGCGCCGAAGAAGCCGAGCGCCGTGTCCTGGACCGCCTCGACCTGCCCGCGGAGCCCCTCCCGGAGTCGGCGGAGGGCGCCCGCCAGGGCCCGCGCTTCCCGGCGGCCATGCCCGAGGTGTGGGGCGGCGTACCGCGCCGCAACACCCGCTTCACCGGCCGTGAGCCGCTGCTGAACGACGCCTACCACCTCCTCCAGAACGCCGAGCCGGGCGCGGGCGTGGTCACCCTGCACGGCATGTCGGGCGTGGGCAAGACCCAGCTCGCCGCCGAGTACGTGTACCGCTTCGGCTCCGAGTACGACGTGGTGTGGTGGGTCAACGCGGAGAAGCGGGTCACCTACCGCCGCCGACTCGCCGAACTGGCACCGCAGTTGGGGCTCTCCACCGGCGCCGAGTACGGCGAACGGCTGCGCGCCGTACGTGACTCGCTGCGCCGGGGAGATCCCTACGGGCGGTGGCTGCTGATCCTGGACGGCGCGGACGAACCCGACCAGATCTGGGACCTGCTGCCGACCGGGCCCGGCCACGTCCTCATCACCTCCCGGAACCCGGAGTGGACCGAGCACAACAGCAAGCTGCTGGAGGTGCCGGTCTACGAGCGGTACGAGTCGGTGGCGTTCATCCGCCGCCGCGCCCCCCGCCTCACCGAGCCCGAGGCCGACCTGCTGGCCGACGCCCTGGAGGACCTGCCTCTCCTCCTCGACCAGACGGCCGGCTGGCTCAACGACTCCGACCTGTCGGTCCGGGAGTACATCGCTCTGCTGGACGGCGGCATCGACCAGGACGTCGTGAAGGTCTCCGCCGACTTCCCCCTCGCCTTCCAGACCGCCTGGTCGATACTGCTGAACAAGCTCAAGGACACCGTCCCGGAGTCCGTCGACCTGCTCCGCCTGTGCACCTTCTTCACGCCCGGGTTCATCCCTGTACGCCTCCTGAAGGAAATGCCGCACGACGACCTGCCCGAACAGATCGCCGGCCTCCTGAACGACCCGCTCCTGTGGAACAGAGCGGTCAACCAACTGCGCCAGTACTCGGTGGTCCGCCTGGAGTCCCACGAGGTGACCCTGGACGAGGCCGTGTCCTCCGGCGAGTCCCTCTACCTCCACCGGATGGTTCACCAGATCGTGCACAAGGACATGCCGGACCAGGACCGCAAGGAGTTCACCGACGTCGTACGGCGAGCCCTGGCGGCCGCGGATCCCCGGCGGCCGACGGACCCCGACCTGTGGAGCGGATACGCCGAGATCGTCCCGCACCTGAAATACGCGGACGTACTGGAGAGCACCGATCCGGCCGTTCAGCGGCTGGTCTTCAACTGCCTGCGCTACATGTACTTCTCCGGCGAGTACGCGGCGGGCATCAAGCTCGGGGAACGGGCCATGGAGGCGTGGCGCGACCTCCTCGGCGAGACGCATCCCCGGGTGTGGGAGCTCACGTACCACTACACCAACCTGCTGCGAGCGGTGGGCGACTACGGCCGTACCGAGGCCATCACCAGGGCCGCCGTGGACCATCTGCGGGAGGAGCGAGGGGCGCAGGACCTGGAGCACCTGCGCGCGGTCGGCGGGCTGGCCGCCGACCTGAGGGGGCTCGCACGCTACGACGAGGCCCTGGAGGTCGGCGACTGGATCCTCGCGGCCTACCGGGAGCTTCTCGGCGAGCAGGACTCCCGCACCCTCAACGCGCAGAACAACCTCGGTGTCTCCCTGCGGCTGCTCGGCCGCTACGAAGAGGCCCTGGACATCGACCGGCGGACGCTGGAAGCGCGTCGGCTGCTGCTCCGGGCGCGGCATCCGTGGACGCTCCACTCCGAGCTCTCCTACGCGACCGACCTGCGCCTGCTGGGCCGTTACACCGAGGCCGAGTCGAGCCAGGCGAAGAACGTGCGTGAGCACCGGCTCGTGATGGGTGCCGACAATCCGCAGACGCTGCTCGCCGAGCACAATCTCGCGCTGTGCCACTACCGCAGCGGCGGGCGGGCAGAGGCGGGAGAGCTCTTCGCCCGGGTGCTGGAGCGCGGTGAGCGGGTATTGGGCGAGACGCACCCGTGGGCGCTGATCTTCGCTGCCGGCCAGAGCTGCTTCGCCCGGGAGAACGGCGACATCGACCAGGCGCGGGAGCTCAGTGAGTCCGTCGTCGCCCGGTACGAGGTGATGCTCACCGACGGACACCCCTACATCGCCGGAGCCCGCGCCAACCAGGCGCTGATTCTGCGCAACGTGGGCGAACGGGACCACGCCCACGCAATGCTCGAACAGGCGCTGGCCGAAATGACCGAGGCCGTCGGCGAGAACCATCCCTGGACCCTCGGCTGCGCCGTCAACGCCGCCGCGCTGCGCAACCTCGTCGGCGACACCGAGTCGGCGGCGACGCTCACCAGGGACACGGCCACCCGGGCCATCGAGGCCTTGGGCCGCACCCACCCGCTGACCCTGTCGGCCCGCATCGCCCACGCCGCGGACCTGCGCGGACTGAGGGAACGCCGGCAGGCCGAGAAGGTCGAGCAGGAGGCACTCACCGACCTGGAGCAGACCTTGGGCCCCCAGCACGTCCACACCATCTCGGCCCGCTCCCGCAACCGCCCCTTCTGGGACTTCGAGCCCAGCTTCACCTGATCCGTCAGCGGGTCGCTCCCCGGTGCGCATAACCCGCCGCGCACCGGGGAATGACCCAGCTCTCGACTTCGACGGGGGTCGGTCCGTCCGCGCCCTCCGGGACGGGCCCCACTAAAACCACCACGCGTTCCCCAGCGCATCGTCGAGGTCGCCCGCGACGCCTACACCGACGGTCTCGACCTGGCACGCCGCTGTGCGGCACAGGCCGTACGGAGATTCGGGGAACTCGGCGAGGAGCTACGCCCCGACGAGTTCGAGCTGCCGCTCTCCGTCAAGGTCGGGGCAGCTGTTCGCTCGGTTCAGGCACGCCCGGAGCGGGTCGTCGGCGAGGAGGAACCGCTGAGTCCGATGTTCGCCGCCGCCCACAGCTGTTTCGCGCGGGAGCACGGAGACATCGAGCGCGCCCGGCGCAGGGAGCAGGACGTCCTCGGCCGACTGGCGGCGACTCCCGGCACCGGCCACCCCCGCACCCGCGCCGCCCGCAACCGTGAGCGCCCCCTCTGGGACTTCGAACCCCTGACCACCTGATCCGCCTGCTCCGCACACGCCGAAGGCCCGGCCCCTCGAAAGGGAACCGGGCCTCCGCCGTCGTACGGAACTGCCTACGGAACTGACGTGCGAAACCGTGTCGCGAGACCTACGCCTCGAACACCTCACGCACCAACTGCTCCTGCTCCGCCTGGTGTCGCTTGGCGGATCCCACGGCGGGCGACGAGCCGGCCGGGCGGGAGATGCGCCGCAGGCGCTCGCCGTGCGGGATGTCGGCGCCGACCGCCAGGTCGAGGTGATCGATCAGGTTGAGGGCGATGAAGGGCCACGCGCCCTGGTTCGCCGGCTCCTCCTGGGCCCACAGGTACTTCTCGGCGTTCGGGTACTTGGCGATCTCCGCCTGGAGCTCGGCACCCGGGAGGGGGTACAGGCGCTCGATGCGGATGATGGCCGTGTCCGTGCTGCCGCGCTTCTTACGCTCGGCCTCAAGGTCGTAGTAGATCTTGCCGGCGCAGAAGACGACCTTGTGGACCGCGGTGGCGTCGACGGTGTCGTCGCCGATGACGGGGCGGAAGCCGCCTGTCGTGAACTCCTCCGTGCTCGACGCGGCGGCCTTGAGACGCAGCATCGACTTCGGGGTGAAGACCACCAGTGGCTTGTGGTGCGGGTTGTGCACCTGCCACCGCAGGAGGTGGAAGTAGTTCGACGGGAGCGTCGGCTGAGCGACCGTCATGTTGTTCTGGGCGCACAGCTGGAGGAAGCGCTCGATACGGGCCGAGGAGTGGTCCGGGCCCTGGCCCTCGTAGCCGTGGGGCAGGAGCAGGGTGACGCCGGACGTCTGGCCCCACTTCTGCTCCGCCGCCGAGATGTACTCGTCGACGACCGTCTGCGCGCCGTTGACGAAGTCGCCGAACTGCGCCTCCCACATCACCAGGGACTCGGGACGGGCCAGCGAGTAGCCGTACTCGAAGCCCATGACCGCGTACTCGGAGAGCAGGGAGTCGTAGACGTTGTAACGCGCCTGGTCGTCCGCGAGGTACTGGAGCGGGGTGAAGTCCTCGCCCGTGCAGCGGTCGATCAGCACCGCGTGGCGCTGGCCGAAGGTGCCGCGGCGGGAGTCCTGGCCCGACAGGCGGACCGGGGTGCCCTCAAGGAGCAGCGAGCCGATGGCGAGGGTCTCGCCCATGCCCCAGTCGATCGTGTCGTCCTCGATCATCGCCGCCCGGCGCTGCAACTGCGGAAGCAGCCGCGGGTGCACGGTGACGTGATCGGGGATGTTGACCTGGGACTCGGCGATGCGCTTGACGACCTCCTGCGAGATCGCGGTCGTCACGGCCACCGGGAACTCGGGCTGAGCCTCCGGGACATGAGCCTCGGGAGCCTGCGAGACGGCCTCGCGGACCTCGGTGAAGACCTTCTCCAGCTGGCCCTGGAAGTCCTGCAGCGCCTGCTCGGCCTCTTCCAGCGTGATGTCGCCGCGACCGATGAGGGACTCGGTGTAGAGCTTGCGCACCGAGCGCTTCTTGTCGATCAGGTCGTACATCAGCGGCTGCGTGAACGCCGGGTTGTCGGACTCGTTGTGGCCCCGACGGCGGTAGCAGATCAGGTCGATGACGACGTCCTTGTTGAACGCCTGGCGGAACTCGAAGGCCAGCCGGGCGACCCGGACGACGGCCTCGGGGTCGTCACCGTTCACGTGGAAGATCGGCGCCTCGATCATGCGGGCCACGTCGGTGGCGTACATGGAGGAGCGCGACGACTCCGGGGCGGCGGTGAAGCCGACCTGGTTGTTGATGACGATGTGGACCGTGCCGCCCGTGCGGTAGCCGCGCAGCTGCGACATGTTGAGCGTCTCGGCGACCACACCCTGGCCCGCGAAGGCCGCGTCACCGTGCAGGGCGACGGGCAGGACCGTGAAGTCCGTGCCGCCCTTGTTGATGATGTCCTGCTTGGCGCGGGCGATGCCCTCGATGATCGGGTCGACCGTCTCCAGGTGGGACGGGTTCGCGGCCAGCGAGACCTTGATCTGCTCGCCGTCCAGGCCCGTGAAGGTGCCGTTGGCGCCCAGGTGGTACTTCACGTCGCCGGAGCCGTGCATCGACTTCGGGTCGAGGTTGCCCTCGAACTCGCGGAAGATCTGCGCGTACGACTTGCCGACGATGTTCGCCAGCACGTTCAGCCGGCCGCGGTGGGCCATGCCGACGACGACCTCGTCCAGACGCGACTCGGCGGCGCTGTCCAGGACGGCGTCGAGCAGCGGGATGACCGACTCGCCGCCCTCCAGGGAGAAGCGCTTCTGGCCGACGTACTTCGTCTGCAGGAAGGTCTCGAAGGCCTCCGCCGCGTTCAGCCGGCGCAGGATGCGCAGCTGCTCCTCGCGCTCCGGCTTGGAGTGCGAGCGCTCGATGCGGTCCTGGATCCACTTGCGCTGCTTCGGGTCCTGGATGTGCATGAACTCGACGCCGGTGGTGCGGCAGTACGAGTCACGCAGCACGCCGAGGATGTCGCGCAGCTTCATCAGGGACTTGCCCGCGAAGCCGCCGACCGCGAACTCGCGCTCCAGGTCCCACAGGGTGAGCCCGTGCTCGGTGATGTCCAGGTCGGGGTGCTTGCGCTGGCGGTACTCCAGCGGGTCGGTGTCGGCCATGACGTGGCCGCGGACCCGGTAGGAGTGGATCAGCTCGAAGACCCGGGCGGCCTTGGTGACGTCGTCGTCGTGGCTGGCGTCGATGTCCTTGAGCCAGCGGACCGGCTCGTAGGGGATGCGCAGGGCCTCGAAGACCTCGTCGAAGAAGCCGTTCTCGCCGAGGAGGAGGTTCGCGACGATCCGCAGGAACTCGCCCGAGGCGGCGCCCTGGATGACCCGGTGGTCGTAGGTCGACGTGAGCGTCATGACCTTCGAGATGCCGAGCTTGTTCAGGGTGTCCTGGGAGGTGCCCTGGAACTCCGCCGGGTAGTCCATCGAGCCGACGCCCATGATGACCGACTGACCGGGCATCAGACGCGGGACCGAGTGGACGGTGCCGAGGCCGCCGGGGTTGGTCAGCGAGACCGTGACACCGGTGAAGTCGTCCATCGTCAGCTTGCCGTCACGGGCGCGCCGGACGATGTCCTCGTAGGCCTGCCAGAACTCGAAGAAGTTCAGCGTCTCGGCCTTCTTGATGCCCGCGACGACCAGCTGACGGTCGCCGTTGGGCTTCACCAGGTCGATGGCGAGGCCGAAGTTGACGTGCTCCGGCTTGACCAGGGTCGGCTTGCCGTCCTTCTCCGTGAAGGAGTAGTTCATCGACGGCATGGCCTTGATGGCCTGCACCATCGCGTACCCGATGAGGTGGGTGAAGGAGATCTTCCCGCCCCGGGCGCGCTTCAGATGGTTGTTGATGACGATGCGGTTGTCGAAGAGCAGCTTCACCGGGACCGCGCGCACGGACGTGGCCGTGGGCACCTCGACCGAGGCGTTCATGTTCTTCACGACCGCGGCGGCCGGGCCGCGCAGCGTCACGTACTCGGGACCGCCCGAAGCCTCGGCCGCGGGCGCGGCCTTCGGAGCGGCCTTCGCGGGAGCCGGAGCAGCGGCGGCGGGCTTCACCGGCGCCTGAGTCGGAGCCGGCGCCGGAGTGGGCGCCGGTGCCGGAGTGGGCGCCGGAGCAGCAACCGGCGCGGCCTGCGCCGGCGGAGCCGCCTGGGCGGGAGCCACAGGCGCTGCGGGAGCGGCCGGAGCCGCTGTGGTGGTGGTTGCTGCGGCCCCCGCGGCCGCAGTACCCGCCGGAGCCGAGGCGACAGCGGCGCCCGGCTTGTAATCGGCGAAGAAGTCCCACCAGGCTCGGTCTACCGAATTCGGGTCCTGGAGGTACTGCTGATAGATCTCGTCGACGAGCCACTCATTGGGTCCGAACGCGGCAGCCGGGTTCTTCCCGGAGACCTGCTCTTCGGTCGAGATGCTCGAGTTACTGGGGGACTGTGGCGACACGGCGGCAACCGCCCTCTTCCGCTTCTCACAAGGTGATGGACAGCGGGAATTAAGGCTACGCCTCCCTGGCCGGGAAGGTCAGGCCGGGCCTGCCCATCGTCGTGTAAGTCACATCGGAAAGTGTGTTTCGGGGGTGGAAATGGCGGGAAACAAGCGGGGTTCCGGCCCGGAACGGGCATGCGGGAGTACGCCGACCTGAGGCCGCGGTACGACTCACGCGGCCCTCTGCCTGATCACACGTGTCCGTCAGTGACGAACGGCGATGGATCTTGTGGCTCCGGTTCGAACTTTACGTCAACTTGGCGAAGAGGGAAGCCCTGGAAGGATGACCTGGATCCGGCAACCCCGCTCGGATTCGGCCACGCCGATGCGCCCGCCGTGCAGATCGACCGCCCAACGGGCGATGGCCAGCCCAAGTCCCGTACCGCCGTCGCTGCCCGGACCGTGCGGCGCGGGGACCCCGCCGCGGTTGAACCGCTCGAAGACGCGGTGCCACTCCGACCTCGGAATGCCGGGACCCTCGTCCAGGATCTCCAGGGCGAGGGACTCCGGGTAGTCGCCCCGTCGGGCCCGGACGGTCACCCGGCCGTGCGGCGGGCTGTGCTTGACCGCGTTGTCGATGAGGTTGGCGACGACCTGGTGGATCCGCTCCGGGTCCGCGTGCGCGGTCAGCTCGGGCGGCGACACGTCGAGGTGCAGATGGACATCGGTGCGCGTGTGGCTTCCGGAGCCCGAGGCGATGCCCGCGCGCGCGGAGGAGACCATGTTGGCCTCCTTCAGGACGCCCGACAGGTAGGGCCACACCTCGAAGCGGCGCTGACGCAGCGGTACGACGCCGTTGTCCAGCCTGGACAGGTCGAGCAGCGTCTCCACGAGGCGGCCGAGCCGCTCCGTCTGCTTCAGGGCCGTACGCATCGTCTCGGGGTCGGCGGCGGAGACGCCGTCCACGACGTTCTCCAGGACCGCGCGCAGCCCCGCGATGGGGGTCCGAAGCTCGTGGGAGACGTTCGCCACGAGCTCCTTGCGCTGGCGGTCCTGGGCCTCCAGTTCGTCGGCCATCAGGTTGATCGTCTGGGCGAGGTCGCCCAGCTCGTCCCGGCGGTCGTCGCGCACGCGGCGGGTGTAGTCGCCGTGCGAGATGGACCGGGCGACGGCGTTCATCTCGTCGAGCGGGGCCGTGAGCGAATGCGCCACGAACTGCGTGATCAGCAGTGTGGCGATCATCGAGAAGACCGTGATGAAGCGCAGTTCGGTCTGCGTGCGGGCCGCGATGATCGACAGACCGGTGGTGATGAAGACCGAGACGACGACCAGGGTGCCGAGCTTGGTCTTGATCGAGAAGGGCCGCACGCCACTCCAGGGGCTCTCGCCCTTGGACTCCCCGAACCCGGAACTGGCGCGCTTGCGCTCCCCGTATCCGGGACCGGTGCTCCCGTGTTCCCCGAACCCGGGTCTCGCGCCCTTGCGGTCCCCGAACCCGCTCATCACATCAGCCCCTCAAGGAATGCCCCGGCACAGGCCCGGCTCAGGGAGTCGGGGTCTCCAGGGCGTAGCCCACGCCGTGGACCGTACGGATCCGCTCGGCACCGATCTTCCGGCGCAGCGCCTTGATGTGGCTGTCCACGGTCCGCGTACCGGAGGCGTCCGCCCAGTCCCAGACCTCGGCGAGCAGCTGCTCACGTGAGAGTACGGCCCGCGGGGTGTTCGCGAGGCACACCAGGAGGTCGAACTCGGTGGGCGTGAGATGCACGTCCTCCGAGCGCACCCGTACCCGGCGCTGCGCGTGGTCGATCTCCAGCTCGCCGAGTCTGAGGATCCCGCTGCGCGGCGTCGAGGCGGCCACGACGGCGCGCTCCACCCGGCGCAGCAGGACGTGCACGCGGGCGGCCAGCTCGCGCATGGAGAACGGTTTCGTCATGTAGTCGTCGGCGCCGACGCCCAGACCGACCAGCATGTCGGTCTCGTCGTCGCGCGCGGTGAGCATCAGCACCGGCACCGGGCGCTGGGCCTGCACACGGCGGCAGACCTCAAGACCGTCGAAGCCGGGCAGCATGATGTCGAGGATCAGCAGATCGGGCTGCCAGGCCTCGGCGGTGTCGACGGCGGCCGGGCCGTCGCCCGCGGTTTGCACCAGGAATCCCTCGGCGCGCAGACGCGCCGCGATGGCGTCGACGATCGTCGGGTCGTCCTCGACGACCAGGACCCGTCGTTGAGCGCCGGGCGTCGCCGCCGCGCCGTTGTGGGAGGTGTGTGTCTGCTCCATCGCCCGCCCCTGAAGTGTGCTTTCCGGAATCCGTGGGGTGATCCCATGACTGCGCCTGACGCTTGAATGATCCGCGTCAGGCAAGCAGAGTACGGGCAGTCGCCGCGGCTCGGCTATCCAGGTCTTACCGCGAGATGGACGACGTCCGGAACGCCCCGGGCAACGGGGATCTCTTCGGTACGCACCCCCTTGAACCCGGCATTCCGTAGGGTTCCTTCAAATTCTGGAGAGGGTTGCGCCGACCACACCGCGAGTACCCCACCGGGCCTCAACGCCCTTGCACAGCTTGCGAGTCCGGCCTCCGAGTAGAGGCTTTCGTTGCCCTCCGTGACCGTCCAGCCGGGCCCGTTGTCGATGTCCAGGCACAGCGCGTCGTATGTGTCGCAAATCTCATTGACGTAGTCGAGCAGATCCGCTTCCACGACGTCCGTACGCGGGTCGGCGAGCGCCTCGCCCGACAGCGCGGCCAGCGGTCCGCCGAGGTGCCAGTCGATCACCGCGGGCTCGCGCTCCACGACGGTGATACGCCCCCAGCGCGGATCCGAGGCGGCGTGCGCGAGCGAGAACCCGACGCCGAGCCCGCCGATCAGCAGCCTCGGCGCCGCCCGCTCGTCCAGCGCGCCGTACGCGGCGTCGACGAGCAGCCGCTCCGAACGGCCGTCGGAGGTGTCCATCAGGAAGCACCCGTTGGCGATGATCTGCAGCAGCGCACCGTGACGCCGCAGCACGACCTCGCCGTACGGGCCCTCGCGACGGTCGATAACTTGGGGGGTGTCGTACGAGGTGACCATCGGCCCATCCTGGCAGCTCCCCGGCGCCGGATGGCTGAATTACCCCGGTTCCAGGGGGCGGAGCCGGCACGGCGACACCGTCGCCGGCGATGGCGATGGCGATGGCGATGGCGATGGCGATGGCGATGGCGATGGCGATGGCGATCACGATGTGCCCACCACCACCCGCCGCTACCACGGCGGGTGGCGGTGGGTGCGCGTTCAGGCGCCCCCGGTGAACTTCGCGCTGGTCAGCGGTGCCTCCATGTGCCAGCCGAGGGACTCGTACAGCGCCCGCCCGTCCGGTGTTCCGGCCAGTACGCCGGTCGTGGCGCCCTGCTCGACCGCCGCGCGCGTCACCGTGCCCACGACCAGGCGGCCGAGCCCGCGCCTGCGGTGCTCCGGTGCCGTCTCGACCTGGTCGACGACCGCTGTCGCGCCGGTGACCGCTATCTGGGCGCGCGCGGCCCAGGAGCCGTCCGGCGCGGTGACCAGGACGCGGGTGACGCCGCCGCGCGACCAGGTGCGCAGGCGGTAGCCGTCGGGAGTGGCCGCGGGTGGGACGGCGGTGAGCGGGACCGACATCAGACAGCCGGGCTGCGGGTCGATCCACCAGCCCTGACCGAGCCAGGGTTCGACGGTCGACGGCTCGGCGAACACCTTGAGCCACACTCCCGCTCCGGTCACCGCGTCGGCGACCTTCCGGACCGTCGCTTCTTCGACCGCCTCGTTCGTCGCCCCGAGAACATGCCGCGAGACGTGTTCCGGATGTCCCACGTCGACCGAGCAACCCCAAGGCTCGATCACCGGCGGAGCCGCCCCGCGCGAGACGACCCAGCCGTCGACCCAGGCCCGTACGATCTTGTCCACCAGAACCCCCTGTAATGGCTGCTAACGCCTCACAGGCCTTACCTTACCGACGGCGCCGACGGGTCGCCCTGTGGCGGCGACCACACATAGGGAGTGGTCGTGGTGATGGCGTGGAACCCCAGGCGGCGCAGGATCGGAGCGCTGTCGTCGGAGGCGTCCACGTGCAGGAACCGGACGCCGCGGGCCACGGCGAGGACGGCACGGGTGGCGACAAGGGCGCGGTAGATGCCCCGCCCCCGCCATCCGGGCAGCGTCGAACCGCCCCACAGACTCGCGAACTCCGTGCCCTCGCGGAAGACCAGCCAGGCGGCGGAGACCACTTCACCGCCCGCCTCGGCGACGAAGACGGCGATCTCGTCGGGGGCGGCGTCGACGCGGGCGATCAGATCGTCGGCGAGCCAGCTCCAGTCGGCCCCCCACACCGTCGACTCCATCGCGGCGATCCGGTGCATGTCCACGTCCGCCGTGACCCGCCGCAGGACGACACCCGGCGGCACGACCGGCCACCGTACGGCCGCCATTTCCTCCGCGAGTCCGACGACCACCGTCTCCCGCTCCTCGGGCACGAAGCCCGCGGCGCACAGCCGCTCGGTGAGGTCGGCGGGGTGGTCGTGCCCCCGCGTCTTCCACTCCACCGCCTCGCCGCGCCCGGCGAAGTACTCCCGCTGCCGGGCGATCAGGCGGTCGAGTTCCGCCCCGCCCACTCCGAGGTCACGCGGACCACTGACCAGCCCGCGGAACTGCCCGACGATCCGCAGCAGCGGCCCGTCCTGTTCGTGGGTGACCCCGGTGGGAGGGGTGGGAGGCGCGCCGCGCATCTGGTCGTCGTAGGCGGAGAGGAAGGGGTGGGTGCCGGTGTCTGTCACCGGGGAGACGGTACGGACCGTGCCGGGCGTGGCAACCGAATATCCGAGCGGCGTCCGGGCAGGCCACGCCAGACCGCTCCACGGTCGTCGGTACGTTGGTCGGCTCACCCGCGGCCGGGCCCCGCGGCCGGGCCCCGCGGCCTCTCCGGCCGGGCCGGCCAGGCGGTCAGCGCGGGCCGAAACCGCCGTATGGCCGCAGCGGGATGATCTGGAAGTCCGACATCTGCTTCTGTGCCAGGGGAAGGGCTGCCACAGCTGCTTCGGCGTCGCCGAGGGATTCGGCTTCGAGGAGGAAGCACGCGCCTCGTGTGTCTCCGCGCAACCAGATCTGGCGGAGTGCTCCGTCGGCGTAGAGCCCTCGAACCGTCTCGGTCTCTTGAGGCAGGACGGCCGCGAAGTCCTCGTCGCTGAACCGGTCGCTGTAGCGCTGCGTTATCACCATGAATTGCACAGGCCGAAGCTATCAAGGCGCCCCGGCGTGTTCGATCCCGGCCTTGCGGCGGCGGGCTGCTGGGGCGGCAGGGCGGCAGGGGTGCGGGGCTCGGGGGGACGGCCGCGTGGCGGAAGGCGAAAGTGCAGGGGCTACCCGCTACCCCAAGAGGGCAGGTACGACCCCGATCGCTGACAGCGAACACCTCCGGGGAACACCGGAGCGCTCACAAGCATTGAGTCCACATAGCTCAACTTGCTTGTCGAGAGGAAGATCATGGCTGCCGATACGACGTCCACGCCGCTCAACCTGCCGGTACTGCCGCTCGACGACGAGGTCGTGCTGCCCGGAATGGTGGTTCCGCTGGACCTGAACGACGCCGATGTGCGGGCCGCGGTGGAGGCTGCTCAGGCTGCCGCCCGCTCGACACCGGGGAAGCCGCAGGTGCTGCTGGTGCCGCGGATCGACGGGACGTACGCGGGCACGGGTGTGCTCGGCACCGTCGAACAGGTCGGCCGGCTGGCCGACGGCGACCCGGGCGCGCTGATCCGCGGCCGTGGGCGCGTCAAGATCGGCGCCGGGACCACGGGTCCGGGAGCCGCTCTCTGGGTGGAGGGGACGCGCGTCGGGGAGACCGTGCCCGAGCCGCTGCCCGGCCACGTCACCGAACTGATCAAGGAATACAAGGCCCTCGCCACCAGCTGGCTGCGCAAGCGCGGCGCCTGGCAGGTGGTGGACCGCGTCACGGCGATCGACGACGTGTCCGCCCTTGCCGACAATTCCGGATACTCACCTTTCCTTTCCACCGAACAGAAGGTGGAGCTGCTGGAGACCGCGGACCCGATCGCCCGCCTGAAGCTCGCCACCGAGCAGCTCCGCGAGCACCTCGCCGAGCAGGACGTCGCCGAGTCCATCGCCAAGGACGTACAGGAAGGCGTCGACAAGCAGCAGCGCGAGTTCCTGCTGCGGCGCCAGCTCGATGCCGTACGCAAGGAGCTCCGTGACCTCAAGGGGGAGGGCGGGGAGGACGAGAGTGACGACTACCGCTCCCGCGTAGAGGCCGCCGACCTTCCGGAGAACGTCCGCGAGGCCGCTCTCAAGGAGGTCGAGAAGCTGGAGCGCGCGAGCGACCAGTCGCCCGAGGGCTCCTGGATCCGGACCTGGCTCGACACCGTCCTCGAACTGCCGTGGAACGAACGCACCGAGGACGAGTACGACATCCAGGGTGCCAAGACGATCCTCGACGCCGAGCACGCGGGCCTGGAGGACGTGAAGGAGCGGATCACCGAATACCTCGCCGTGCGCAAGCGGCGTGCCGAGCGAGGGCTCGGCGTGGTCGGCGGCCGCCGCGGCGGCGCCGTGCTCGCGCTCGTCGGACCTCCCGGCGTCGGCAAGACCTCGCTCGGCGAGTCCGTCGCGCACGCCATGGGTCGCAAGTTCGTCCGGGTCGCCCTGGGCGGCGTACGCGACGAGGCCGAGATCCGCGGGCACCGGCGTACGTACGTCGGCGCGCTGCCCGGCCGGGTCGTCCGCGCCATCAAGGAGGCCGGGTCCATGAACCCGGTCGTGCTCCTGGACGAGATCGACAAGGTCGGCTCCGACTACCGCGGTGACCCCGCCGCAGCCCTCCTCGAAGTGCTCGACCCCGCCCAGAACCACACCTTCCGCGACCACTACCTGGAGGTCGAACTCGACCTCAGCGACGTCGTCTTCCTGGCGACGGCGAACGTCCTGGAAGCCATCCCGGAGGCCCTGCTCGACCGTATGGAGCTGGTCCGCCTCGACGGCTACACCGAGGACGAGAAGGTCGTCATCGCACGCGACCACCTGCTGCCGCGCCAGCTGGAGCGGGCCGGTCTGGAGAAGGACGAGGTCACGCTCGACGAGAGCGCGCTGCGCAGGCTCGCCGGGGAGTACACCCGGGAGGCGGGCGTACGGAACCTGGAGCGCGGCATCGCCCGGCTGCTCCGCAAGGTCGCCGCGCAGCACGAACTCGGCGAGCGGAAGCTGCCGTTCACGGTGACCGAGGACGATCTGCGCGGGCTCATCGGGCGTCCGCACCACGTGCCCGAGTCCGCCCAGGACCCGGCCGAGCGCCGCACGGCGGTGCCCGGCGTCGCGACGGGACTCGCCGTCACGGGCGCCGGCGGTGACGTGCTGTTCGTCGAGGCCTCGCTCGCCGACCCGGAGACGGGCGCGGCGGGTCTGACCCTGACCGGTCAACTGGGCGACGTGATGAAGGAGTCCGCGCAGATCGCGCTCTCCTTCCTGCGCAGCCACGGCGCGGAGCTCGAACTCCCCGTCGGCGACCTGAAGGACCGGGGCGTGCACATCCACTTCCCGGCCGGGGCCGTCCCCAAGGACGGTCCGAGCGCGGGCGTCACCATGACGACCGCTCTCGCCTCGCTGCTCAGCGGCCGACTGGTCCGCACCGACGTCGCCATGACCGGCGAGGTCTCGCTCACCGGCCGTGTCCTGCCCATCGGCGGCGTCAAGCAGAAGCTGCTCGCCGCACACCGGGCCGGGGTCACGACGGTGATCATCCCGAAGCGCAACGAGGCCGACCTGGACGACGTCCCGGCCGAGGTCCTGGACAAGCTCGACGTCCACGCGGTGACGGATGTCCGCCAGGTGCTGGAGCTGGCGCTCGCTCCGGCGACGAACGGCGCCACCGTGGAGGTTCCGGTGGCGGCGTGACGGACGCCATCGGTTGAGGAAGGCCCGGGTCCCGGAAAGACGTTTTCCAGGGGATCCGGGCCTTCCCATGTCCGGCGTCAGACGGTGGCGAGCACTCTGCCGGGGCCGTCAGACGTTGGCGCGCACTCAGCCGCGGCTGTCAGCCGTTGGCGAGCACTCCGCCGCGGCCGTCAGCCGTGGTGAGCATCCGGCCCGACCGTCAGCCGTTGGCGAGTGCCACCACCCGGTCCAGTGCCCCGTTGAACTTGTTGTGGTCCCCGACCGTCGGACCCGACGACGTGTACTGCCACATCGTGTAGAAGCCCCAGCCGGCCGGCAGCGTGCCCACGGCGGTGGCGTAGCGGGCGATCCACAGCGGGGTGGCGGTCGCGAAACCGGCGTAATTGCCGGTGCACTCCGTCCACCAGGTGGTCGCCGTGTAGATCACGGCGTCACGACCGGTGCGCGCCTTGTACTGGGTGAGGAAGCTGCTGATCCAGCTGACCATGGCGCTCTGCGTCTTGCCGTAGCAGGAGGCCCCGTACGGGTTCCACTCGATGTCGAGCACACCGGGCAGTGTCCTGCCGTCCTGCGACCAGCCGCCGCCGTGGTCGACGAAGTAGTTGGCCTGGGTGGCGCCGGTCGTCGTGTCGGGGGTCGCGAAGTGGTAGGCGCCGCGGATCATGCCGACGCTGTAGGAGCCGTTGTACTGCTGGGCGAAGTAGGGGTTCGTGTAGTACGTCCCTTCCGTCGCCTTGGCATACGCCCACTTGACCCCGCTGCTCCACAGGGTCGCCCAGGCGACATTGCCCTGGTGGCTGCTGACGTCCACGCCTTCCGTCTGGGTGGCCCTGCTGTCGGCCGGGATGCCGCCCTGGCCGTCGTGGGCGACGACGCCCATGCCCAGGTGGGCCGAGCCGCGGGCGGGGGTATCGGCTGCCTGGGCCGGTACGGCGAGGAGGAGGGAGAAGGCGGCGACCAGGGTCCCGAGCGCGGGAAAGCGCTTGGCGGGGTGCGAGCGGCGGGTCGTGCCGGATCTGAATCGGTGCGCGGGCATGTCGTGCCTCCGAGGAGATCGGTGGTGCACGGTGGTGCTCGGTGGGGGAGCGCCGGCGGCATGCGCCTGCCGCGGTGGGGGACAAGTCATCGTCGACTTGTTGATGGCGTGGCGCAGGGGTTGGGTGCCATGCCGGTCGATTTTCTGCTGTGGTCATGTCACAGCTTGCCTGCCCGTGACGCTACGCACTCGGCGGACGGCGTGGGAAGAGGGTCCGGACGCTGCCGATGGTCTACGCCTACGAAATACTGGCGGAGCTGCGGCGACGGCGATTTTTGGCAGAAACTTTCAGGATCGGGAAACCGAGTCAGGGGTGCTGACGTGCACGAGGACGCGAACGGCGACGGGCGGAGCGGCGAACCCACGGCGTCCGGAAGTGGTGTGGACCAGGAATTCCCCTCGCTGGAACGCGAGTTGACGGTGTTCCTGCGGCGGGCCCGGGCCTCCTCGGGGGAGATGGCGCGCGCGGTCCATCCCGACCTGGAGTCCTCCGCGTACGGACTCCTCTTCCGCCTGGAGGAGTGCGGCCGTCAGCGCGCCACGGAACTCGCCGCCTACATCGGCGTGGGCAAGGCCACCATGTCCCGCCAGCTCCGCGCCCTCGAGGACCTCGGCCTCATCGCCCGGGAGCCCGACCCCGCCGACGGCCGCGCCTGGCTCGTCCGCCTCACGGAGGAGGGCCGGGTGCGCTTCGGCGCGGTGCGGGAGGCGCGGCGGGCGCGGTACGTCCGGCAGCTCAGCGGCTGGGACCCGCGGGAGGTGGCCGAACTGGCCCGGCTGCTGCACCAGCTGAACACCGGGATCGAGAAGTAGCCGAGCACGTGCGGAGGGCCACGTGCGGAAGGGCCGCGTGCGGAAGGGCCACACCCGGCCCCGGATCGCCGCGGCTCACCCCTCCTCGAAGCCCTCCATGAACCACTCCTCGAACACCGGAGAAGTGGCCGCCCACGCCCGGAAGCGGCGCGGCACGCTTCGATGACTCACCACTGACTAACCACTAACTCACCACTCCACGAACACCACCGTCGCGTCGTCATGCGTCTTGCTCCGCCCCAACCGCACCCGCAGCTCCGCGTCCGCGGACTCCAGCGCCCGTACGCGGGAGACGAGGGCCTGCGCCCCCTCTTTCCGTACGAGGGTGAACAGGCCCGTCCAGTCCCCCTCCCGGAACTTCTCCACCCACCGCGTGGCACCGTCCGTCAGGGCGGCCAGTGCCCGGACGGAGGACCGGGGCACCGTCCCCGTCACCGCGCGCGACGCCACCGAGGGGTCCGCGGCGGCCGTGAAGAAGCCGCCCTCCTGGTTGCGCAGGGTCGCGTCGGTGCGGGCGGCGGAGGTGAGGGTCGCCGGGGGGACGTGGGAGAGGCGGTCGTCGAGGAGTGCGGTGACGGTGCCGTCGGGGGACTCGAGGAGCAGTGCGGAGTCCGAAAGGACGAGGTACTCGACCTCGACGGCGGACCAGCGGGCGAGGACGACGGTTGCCTGGGGCGTGCGGGGGTGAGAAAGGTCACAGGTCCCGGCATGGGCCTCGGCCGTACGCGTGATCGAGCGGGAAAGGATCTCAGGCAGCGTCAGATCCCTGTAGGTAAGGGACAGTTCGGTCAGTGCGCCGCCCAGGCGGGAGGAGAACCAGGCGACCGAGTGCACGCAGCCGTCGTCACCGGTGGGAGGTGTCACGCCGTCCAGGACGACCAGTGCGCCCCCGTGTCCTGAGGCGGGAAGTCCGACCGATGCGAAGTCCTCATTGGGGCGTGCCGGGTCGCCGGGCTCCGAGACGAGTTCAGTACGCATCCGGCCAGTCTGCACGAGCCCTTCACAAGATCCACGAGAGGTCGGCATCGGTCGCCGGATGGGCGCGGACCGGCAGATCCGGCGCCGGGTTTGGCATGGAATGATCGACTCCGGCGAAGCGTGGCGGCGAATACTGCCAAAGCCCGTCGCCCACGTCCAACCAGCCCACCGCGCAGGCGATCCGCACACCTCAGAGGGACTTGCCCGCCAACTCCGGTCCGATGTTCACTCCTTCGGGTGGCGGCCCGGATGATGCGGGACCACTGTCCACCGGCACTGGGAGGGTCGGGAACCGGTGGGGGCGCCCCCTGCTTGAGCGAGGTCGAAAGCTCGGGGGAGAGCGAACACCCCAGTTGACGGAACGTCACCCGGGTACATGAGTACACGAGTCAGGAATGCGAGCACCGGTGCAGAAGACGCGGCCGAGGCGCACAGGCAAGCAGACAGCCTCCAGATCGACTGGGGATGGCGCTGCCGCCGCCGAGTCGGCGGGCAGGGGCCGAACCGCCCACGTACGCAATCGGCTGATTGTCGCCGTTGCGGTCGTCGCGGCTGCCGTGGCCGGCGCCGGGGCACCCACGATCCTGACCGCCTCGGGTCAGCTCAACGACTCCCAGAACCTGGTGACGCTCGCGCAGCGCACCCAGCAGGCGCTGACCCTCGCGCACTCGCTGGCCGACGAGCGCGACGAGGTCACCTCGTACATCGCGGCGGGCCGGCCGAAGGACAAGGTGCCCTCGGAGCAGCGCGGCGCCCGGGTCGACCGGCAGGTCGAGGAGCTGCGGGCGGACGAGGACGCCCCCGCGTCCCTCCTCACGGACCTCGACACCATCGCCTCGCTGCGCAGAGCGGCGCTGACCGGCGCGAGCACCGCGCTCGAAGCGCACCAGTCGTACTCGGGTGCCATCACCGAACTCCACGCCCTCGCCGAGGAGCTGGCCGAGCAACTGCCGCCCCGCGCGGGCTCCGGCGCGAACTCCCTCGCCGAGCTGGACTCCGCCGTCCAGCAGTCCGCCGCCGCCCGTGGACTGCTCCTCGCGGCCCTCAGCGTCCCGCACAGCACGCAGACCACCACCGACCCCTACACGGGCCTGACGAGCACCACCAGCTCCTCGTCGGAGGCCGACACCAAGCAGCGCGACGCGCTCAGCGCCGCCGCCCAGCAGGCCCGCCTCCGCTCGGACGCGGCCCTCGCCGAGTTCCGCGAGACGGCGCCCAAGGCCGACAAGACCAAGTACGACTCCACGGTCACCGGGCCCGACGTCACCAACGCCGACAAGTACCTCACGGGCCTGACCGACCAGCCGACGCTCTCCGACGACGAACTCGACACCCGCACCGACAAGCTGGACGCGGCGCTCTCCGCCCGCGTCGAACTGATGCGCGGCGCCGAGGCATCCCTCAACAGCCGCCGCATCAAGGACCTCGAAGCACTGCGGGACGACGACGTCACCGCGCTGGAGATCCGCGTCGCGGCCATCGGCACCCTGCTGCTCGTCGCCGTCGGCGTCTCGATGGCGATGGCCCGCAGCCTCACCCGCCCGCTGTCCGTCCTGCGGCGCGGCTCGGCCCGTCTCGCCGCCGACCCGGGCGCGCAGGAGCCGGTCAAGTTCACCGGCCGCAACGACGAGTTCGCCCAGGTCGTCCGTTCCGTGAACGCGCTGCACGCACACGCCGCCGAGCTCCACGAGCGGATCACCACCCTCGAAGGCGACCGCAAGCACCTCATCGGCCAGCGTCAGCTGATGGCCGACGAACGCGACAAGCTCCGCACCGAACTCGCCGCGGCTGCCGCCCACTTGGAGCAGGTGCGCGGCACCATCCACGGCACCTTCGTCAATCTCGCACTGCGCACCCTCGGCCTCGTCGAACGCCAACTCGGCATCATCGAGGGCCTGGAGGAGCGCGAGCAGGACCCCGACCGTCTCTCCACCCTCTTCAAGCTGGACCACTTCGCGACGGTCATGCGGCGCCACAGCGAGAACCTGCTCGTCCTCGCCGGCGCCGACCGCGGCCAGCAGCACGCCGGTCCCGTCCCGCTCGTCGACGTCGTACGTGCCGCGGTCAGCGAGATAGAGCGGTACGAGCGTGTCCGCATCACCACGCTGCCGCCGCACGCGCACCTGGCCGGCTTCGCCGCGGACGACATCTCGCACCTCGTGTCCGAACTCCTGGAGAACGCCGCGTCGTTCTCGCCGCCCGACATGGCCGTGGAGGTCTCCGGCTGGCTCCTGGAGAACGGCGAGGTGATGCTCTCCGTGCAGGACGAGGGCATCGGCATGACCGCCGAGCGGATGAGCCTGCTCAACACCCGGCTCGCCGAGTTCGATCCCGACGACGCCTACGACCAGGAGGGCGGCGAGGGACTCGGGCTCGGCCTGTACGTGGTGGCCCGGCTCGCCCATCGGCACGGGGTACGCGTGCAGCTGCGCGAGCAGAAGCAGGGCGGCACCGCGGTCGTCGCCGTCCTCCCGAAGAGTCTCCTGGCCGCCGCCCCCTCCTCCGCCGTATCCGCCGCTCCGGCCACCGCAGGCGCCCCCTCCCTCACCCTCCCCGGCGCGGACGCCGAGGCCAACTCCAACGTCCTGTACGGCCGTTCGACGCCCACGGCGCAGCCCCCGGCCGCGGACGTGGACCCGCTGATCGCGGCGGCGGAGCGGACGGCGAGGGAGGCCGCAGCCGCGGACACTCGGGCGCCGCAGGAGCCCCCGGCGGCCGCCGAGCCCGAGCCGACACCCGAGACCACGATGGAGCTCCTGGCCCCGGCGCCGGTCCCCGAGCCCGTGGCAGCCCCGGCCGAAACAGCCGGCGTAACCCTCCCCACCCAGTCCACATCCACATCCGCATCCACAATCACCCCCGCCACCCCCACCGATGACCCCTACGCCATCGGCCCCGACGCTCATGAGCGGGCCGCGGACCTGGACGGCCCCGGCCGGGTCACCGACAAGGGCCTGCCCAAGCGGACGCCGAAGCTCTCCGAGCCCGTCGCGCCCCCGCGGCCACGCACGGGCGGTGTGGACGCCGAGGCGCTGCGCCGCAGGCTCGGTGGCTTCCACCGGGGTGCGCAGGAGGGCCGTCGCGAGGTGGAGGCGGAGATCGCCGACCAGGACGCGCCCGCGCAAGGCGCGGGGTTGCACGCACAGGACGTAGAACCATCGGGGGGCACAGTCGAGGAGGCAAGCAGTTGACCGCGCCCAGTACCTTCGGCCTGAGCAGTGAAGCCCGTAACCTGCACTGGCTGTTGACGAACCTCGTCGAGGAGGTGCCAGGCCTTCTCTCGGTCGCGGTCGTCTCCTCCGACGGCCTGCTGCTGATCTCCTCCGACCCCGGAAGAAACGAGGAGGCGCGCGAGGCGAGAGAAGAGCGCCGCACGGGCCCCAAGGGGTCCGCCGCCGACCTCGCCACCATCGTCTCCGGCATCGGCAGCCTCACCATCGGCGCGGCCAAGCTGATGGACGGCGGCGCCGTCAAGCAGACGATGGTCGCGATGGACGAGGGCAGCCTCTTCGTCATGTCGATCAGCGACGGCTCGCTGCTGGGTGTGCACGGCTCCCCGGACTGCGACATGAGCGTGGTGGCGTACCACATGGCGCTCTTCGTGGGCCGCGCAGGCCATGTGCTGACCCCCGAACTCCGCATCGAACTCAGAAAGTCCCTGGAGACGGAGACGGAGACCGAGATCGAGACGGAGCCGGCGCCGGAGCCTGAGATCGAGCCGACGGGGAGTGCCCGATGAGTAGTGGCAGTGGTAGTGATCCAACCAAGCTCCCCGTCCGCGGCGGCGACCGCAAACCCGCCCGCGTACGCCCGTACTCGCTCACCGGCGGCCGCACCCGCTTCGGTCACGTCCTGCTCGTGGAGACGTTCGTCGCGGCGATCGAAGCCCCGGAGGAACGCCGGGAGTTGACCAACGGCTCGCTCGAAACCCGGGTGATGCCCGAGATGCGGGCCATCGTCGAGCTCTGCCGCCGGATGCGAACGGTGGCCGAGGTCGCCGCCCTTCTCAGGATGCCGCTCGGCGTGGTCCGGGTGCTTCTGAGCGACCTGGCGGACCAGGGAAAGATCCGTGTGTACGGAACCGGTCACGGCACGGGACAGCCGGACCGCGCTCTGCTGGAAAGGGTGCTGAATGGACTCCGTCGTCTCTGAGGGCGCGCCAAGAACCGCCTTCCCCAAGGCAGTTGCCGATCCCGGACCGGTAGCTCCGCGGTCCCCCGAGGCCGATGAGAACCTCCAGGCCTGGCAGACCGACCGCACCCGCGCCCCGATCGCGACGAAGATCGTGGTGGCGGGCGGTTTCGGCGTGGGCAAGACCACGCTCGTCACCGCGGTCTCCGAGATCACGCCCCTCCAGACGGAGGCGCTGATGACCCAGGCCAGCGAGGAGACCGACGACCTCACCGCGACGCCCGAGAAGCTGACCACGACCGTGGCCATGGACTTCGGCCGCATCACGCTCGACGACGACCTGGTCCTGTACCTCTTCGGCACGCCGGGCCAGCAGCGCTTCTGGTTCATGTGGGACGACCTGGTGCGCGGCGCGATCGGCGCGGTCGTCCTCGCCGACACCCGCCGCCTCACGGACTGCTTCCCGGCGCTCGACTACTTCGAGAGCTGCGGACTGCCGTACGTCGTCGCGGTCAACCACTTCGACGGCAGCGAGCGGTACGAGCCCGAGGACGTGCGCGAGGCCCTCACGGTGCCCGCGCACATACCTGTCATGATCATGGACGCGCGCCGCCGGATCTCGGCCGTCGAGACCCTGCTGGCCCTGGTCGCCCACGCGCTCGCAGTCACCCCCGAATAGCGAAGCTCAGCCCCGAACAGCGAAGTTAAGCCTCGAACATGGAGCTCAGCCCCGAAACCGGGACGCTCAGCCCCGACTCGGGGACGCTCAGCCCCGAAACCGGGACGCCCGGCCCCGACTCGGGGACGCGCAGCCCCGAAACAGGTCGCCCAAGCCGTAGGAGACACCACCCGCATGCGGAAGATACTCGTCGTCGGAGCCGGCCAGTCCGGACTCCAGCTCGCCCTCGGCCTCCAGTCGCACGGGTACGAGGTCACCCTGATGTCGAACCGGACGCCGGACGAGATTCGTACCGGCCGTGTCATGTCGACGCAGTGCATGTTCGACACGGCACTCCAGCACGAGCGTGATCTCCAGCTGAACTTCTGGGAGTCCCAGGCCCCGAAGATCGAAGGACTCGGCGTCTCGGTGGCGGCCCCCGGCTCCTTCGACCCGGGCCCCTCGCAGCGTGCGATCGACTGGGTGGGCAAGCTCGACGGATACGCGCAGTCGGTGGACCAGCGCGTGAAGATGGCCGGCTGGATGGAGACGTTCGCGCAGCGCGGCGGCCAGCTCGTCATCCACGGCGCGGCGGTCTCCGACCTCGACTTCTTCGCCCGTACGTACGACCTGGTGATGGTGTCCGCGGGCAAGGGCGAGCTGGTGTCCATGTTCGGCCGGGACGCCTCCCGTTCCCCGTACACGGAGCCGCAGCGCGCACTCGCGGTGTCGTACGTCCACGGCCTGGGCCCGCGCCCGGAGCATCCGGAGTTCGACGCGGTCCGCTGCAACCTGGTCCCCGGCGTCGGTGAGCTCTTCATCATGCCGACCCTCACCACCTCCGGCCACGCGGACATCCTCTTCTGGGAGGGCATACCCGGCGGCCCGCTGGACGCCTTTCGCGGAGTCAAAGCCCCGGAAGAACACCTCTCCCTGACCCTGGAACTCATGGAGCGGTTCACGCCGTGGGAGCACGCGCGGGCCACCAAGGCCGAACTGACCGACGCCCAGGGCACGTTGTCCGGCCGCTACACCCCCACCGTCCGCAACCCGATCGGCCGCCTCCCCGGTGGCGGTCTGGTCCTGGGCGTCGCGGACGTCGTCGTCGCCAACGACCCGATCACCGGGCAGGGCTCCAACTCCGCCTCCAAGTGCGCCGCCGCGTACCTCGCCTCGATCGTCGAGCACGGGGAGAAGGAGTTCGACGAGACCTGGATGCGTGCGACGTTCGACCGGTACTGGGACACGGCTCAGCACGTGACGAAGTGGACGAACGCCATGCTGGGCGCTCCGCCGGAGCACGTCCTGAACCTCATCGGCGCGGCGGGCCAACTCCCGCCGGTCGCCGCCCGCTTCGCGAACGGCTTCGACGACCCGGCGGACTTCGAGAACTTCTTCTTCGAACCCGAGAAGACGAATGCGTACTTGGCATCGGTGACGGGGGCCTGAGGCTTTCACCCCAGGCGCGGGCTGGTGGCGGCGCAGTTCCCCGCGCCCTTGGAGGGGCGTCCGTGCCCGCGTCGGCTTACTGAGCGGGGGCGCCGAAGCCCTCGTCCGCACCCTCCATGGCACCCTCGGGGAGCTTCGGTGGCGTGTAGTGGCCCTGGGGCAGGGGAGGGCCCGGATCCGGGCGCACCGCCCCCAGCAGCGGATTGGCGGCAATGGGCGAGACCTTGATCTTCGCCCCGGGCCGCGGAGCCTGCACCACCACCCCGTCGCCCAGGTAGAGGGCGACGTGGGTGGCCTCGGGGAAGTAGATCACCAGATCGCCCGGCCGCAGGTCGCTCAGCGGGATGTGCGGCAGCTGGGCCCACTGCTCCTGGCTGGTCCGGGGGATGGGCCGCCCGGCATGCTCCCAGGCCTGCGAGGTGAGTCCCGAGCAGTCGTACGACGTCGGCCCCTCCGCACCCCACTCGTACGGCTTGCCGATCTGCTCGACGGCGTAGCGCAGGGCCTCCTCACCCTCCCGCGAGGGCCGCCGCACACCGCTGCTGAGCGCACCGGAGGCCATGAACTTCTTCTGAGCCGCAGCTTCCCCCGACTTCTCGAACTCGGCCAGCTCCGCAAGCTGACCGACGGTCAGCGAGGCGAGCAGCTCCTCGACATCCTTCAGCCGCCCGCGCACCGCATCCCGGGCCTCCTTCTGCCGCCCGGCGAGGGTGAGCTGACCGTCGAGCGCCTTGCGAGCCTCCCGAGCGAGCCCGTCGAACCGCTTCTCGTTCCCCACCACCCGCTCCACGGTCTCGGCCCGCTCCAGCGAGAGCTGCCGGATCACATGTCCCTGGTCGAGCGCATGCTGCGGATCGCGGGCGAGCAGAAGCCGTACGTACGAGGAGATCTCGGTCCTGCCCTGGTACTGCTGCCGCGCGAGCCGCCCCGCGGCGCCACGGCTGTCGTGCAGCGTCAGGCGGGCCTTGGCGAGGTTCCCGTCCAGCCGGACGACCTCGGCCCGCTGCTTCTTCAGTTTCTCCTCGGTCGCGTTGTACGTCTCGCTGGCGCGCTCGGCGTCCCGGTAGAGCCGCTGAAGGTCCGTCAGCAACTCGGCGACGGAACGCGAGCCAGGCTCCGAGGGCGCGGGAACGGCCGAAGCGGCCGGCGAGAACGCCACCAGCGCCCCGGCGGTCACCGTCGTCACGGCCGCCGTACAGACCCGACGCAGAAGCCTTCCTGACACGTCATCACCTCCGGTGCGGGGGTGGTCCGTCCACCTCTCACCGGAAGAGTCAGGCGCGCGCATCCCGGGCGCGCGCCGGGTGGTCGGTTCGGCCGAAGAAGGTCACTCGTCAGCGTTGACGCCCGGCGCGCCGCCGGACCTTGACCAGGGCCACCTGCCCCCGCGCCAGCCTCGCCCTGCCCTTTCACCTTCGGCGGCGTACTCGTACCGCCACCCTTGGTGCAGCCCGAGCCGCCGACTGTGCCCGGCCTGCACCCGCCGGTATACGAGCACGGTGGGCGGCCCACCGCCCGCGTCCGGAACCGGAACCCGATAGACCTTGGGCGGATGCCCGGTGGCCCCGAGCAGTACAGGCAGCACCCGCCCGTCCAGCGGCCCACCGACAAAGGGAGTGTCTTCGCTCTTCACTCCACCAGTGTCACAAAACAAACGTCACAGCAGCCGCGCGGCATCGCCGATCACGGGAAGCACCCGACGCGCCAACGAGCCCACAACCCCGTCCCGCCTCTCGCCGGCGAGCGCGCCCTTCACCACCGCAGCGGTCTGCGGATCCCGCCCGGCAGTGGCCACCACCGTCACCACGAACTGCTCGACAAGCCAGTCCCGCAACTCATTGAGCGACGGTTCCTTCCCCTCGTCGAGCCAGATGAGGGAGGCGGCCTCCACGGCGGTGATCCACATCCGTACGGTCATCCGCAGCTTCAGCCCAGGATCCCGCACAGCCAGATGATCAAGAATGTGCTGGGCGGCGGCCCGCCGAACCCCGTCCACGATGGCCGTGGTCCGAGACGTCTCCACGACACTCCCGCCCTGCAACAGAGCACTGAACCCGGCGTCATGCTGATCCACGAACGCCAGATACCGGTCAAGCGCCCGGGACAGCCGCTCCGTCAGCGCCCCCTCCAAAGGCTCCGCGAAACAGTGCTCCAGCTCCTCCGCCGCAGACCTCAGCGCGGCCTCGTACAACTGCTGCTTCCCGCCCGGAAAGTACCGGTACACGAGCGGCCGCGACACCCCGGCCGCCTCCGCCACATCATCCAGCGACACCTCCTCGGGCGCCCGCTGCGCAAAGAGCGACAACGCCGCCTCAAGCAACTGACTACGCCGCTCCTCGACACTGAGCCGACGATAAGCGGGGGTGGGAGCCGCGGAGGTCATGCCGGGCAGCGTAACCGCCCCACCCAGAAACGAGCCCAAACTGCCCCCGCTCCGCCCCACCCCATCCCACGCACCCGAGGCCCCAACGGCACGAAGTGGCGATGGCGCTGCCCCCTCCACTCACCCGCACCCGCACCCGCACCCGAGGCCGCAATGGCACGGAGTGGCAATGTGGCCGCAGCTCCCCCACGCACCGGCAGCCGAGGTGCGACGGAAGGGGCCGTGTCGGTACATCAAATGCCCGCATCCGGACGGATCCCATCCGGACGGCACCTTCCCTCCCGACAGTCGATCCGTCCGGATGCGGGCGGATGTACCGGCGCGGCCCCGACCCACCCACACCCCGGCGAGCACAGCGGACGGACGCATCACGCCAGCAGTCCCGACGCCTTCCACAACCGCCGCCCAGCCCCCCGCAGCACCCCGATGTCATCCAGAAACTCGGTCAACCGCTTCGCCCCGGTCTGCATCACATCCCGCCGATGCCCACTCACCCTCACCTGGGCCATCGCCTCACGCCTGTCGAGCCCGACATTCGTATAGACCGCGGGATTGACGAACGCCACGGAGAAGACCCGGGCGAACTCACCGGAGGTCACCCGCGTGAACTCCTGCGACCACCGAGGCGCCGTCACCATCTGCCGCCGGAGCTCCTCCCGGGCGTACCGCACATGCCGCGCCTCCTCCACGACATGGATACGCGTAACCCCTCGGACGAGCGTCTGCACCCGCTCGTCCGGAAAGGTCAACCGCTGCATCCAGTCAAGGATCTCCTCACCGAGCAACGTCGCGGTGAACGACCCCGGCGTGGTCGAGACGGTCTTGAACAAGCGCCCGAGATTGGCGTGCAGACGGCTCACCGGGTAGTACGGCGTCCCACCCCGCGCGATCAGCCGAGCGAACATCTTCGAGTGCCGGCACTCGTCCTCGATCTCGGTCAGCGCGTACCGCACATGCGCACTGGTCGCAGCCTTGTCGTAAATGTGCCGCACCAGCAACTGCATCAGAATGATCTCGAACCAGATCCCCAGCGACGCCAACGCCGCAGCCTCATGCCGCGACAGAGCGATCCGCTGCTCCTCACCCATCCGCCGCCACAGCGGGGTGTCGTACAGCGAGACCAGCTCCGGCGGCCAGAACCACTTGCCGTCCTCGAACGGCGCGTCCCAGTCCAGCTCCTTGTCCGGATCGAAGGAGTGCCTGGCGGAGGAGTCGAGCAGCCGCTCGGCCACCTGCTCCCGGTCCTTGAGCAGACCGAGCGCGTCACGCAGTACATCGGCTTCGGTCATCGCTGTCCCCATCCAAGTCGTACCGGATCTCCATGGGTTACCGGCGGGCACAACTTATGAGACTGCGTGTCAGCAAGTCGGTCAATACTTCTCGCGCGACTTATTGACGAAACGTCTACCTCGGATGAACCGGTGGAGCGCGGAGCGGACACCGCAGACAGCCCCGAGTCCGAGACCGCCCGGGAGACACGGCAAGGCCGGCCCGTGGAAGGAAACCACCACGAGCCGGCCGGGGAATTCACATCAGCCCGCGCGCCGGTCGCTGGCGACGACCTGCTCGCCACCGCCGTCGGTGCCGCTGTCGACGGAGCGCGACTGGTCGATGTCCACGCTCTTGCCGCAACGGTTGTTGTTCGCCTCCTGGTCGCTGGAGGTCGTGGGCGAGCCGCCCTCGCCACCCGTGGCGGTGCCGTCCGCGGAAGGGGTGCTGGTCCCGGTGCCGCCGGCGCCGGTCTCGCCGCCCGCGCCGCCGAGCCCCAGGCTCCCGAGGAGCTCCCCGAGGAGCCCACTGCCGCCGGGCGCGGCGACGAGGCTCAGGTTGACGGGGTTGTTGCAGAAGGTCGACACGGGGGTACCCGCGTCGTGCGGCGCGGCCACTGCCTCCCCGCCGAGCCCGAGGGGTCCGAGCGTGAGAACACACACGGCTGCGAAACGGTAGGTCAACTTCATCGGTCCTGCCTTGCGTTGAGCGGTCATCTGGCCGCCGCCCCGATGGGCGGACACCTCAGTCTTGGCGCCCCGCAGGGTGCGCGGACCTGGCCGCATCGCATGCGTGCCCCCGATTCACCCCTATGCCACCGAGAAATCGGCAATACGGCCGTACCCGCAGGCGCCTGGCTAGGCGCCACCGGCGGGATACGAGTTCCGCAAGGTGAAGGCGTACGCCGTCGGTCCATGCTCACGCAGGTGAAGGACCCGCTCCTCGGCCTCCGCCGCTGTGGGGCGATGGCCTGCCGGAACCCACCACATGACCGACATCGCCTCCGCCACTCGCTCGAACCAGTCACGCCGCCGGGCCAGCAGCTCGCGGTGCTGTCCCTGATACATGAACGCCGTCAGGGCGTTCGAGTCCCGCCACGTGGACATGTTCAGGATCAGCCACTCGTCGCCGAAGACGGCCACGTCCGTCGCGTTGCCCGAGTCGCTCTGTAACCGCCAGACGAACCCGTCCGCCGCGTCGGCGTCGGCGTTCACGGGGTCGAGTGCTTCGACGAAGTCCTTCAACTGCGGTGAATCCAAAGGGGCTTTGAGTCGAGCGATGTTGGCCTGGGCGAGTTCGTACACGGGTTCAGTCATGTACCGAACGATAGGTCGGCCCAAAGAAACCCCACACCCCCATCCCACATACCGAGCCGCCCGCAAGCGCCCCCGCCCTCAATCCACCCCCGCCCCAAGCCGCCCCCAACCTCAAGCCGCCCCCGCCCCCAAGTCACCCCCCCGCCCCCGCCTCAGAACCCCAGCACCGCCTCCATCACCGCCTTGGCGATCGGCGCAGCGTCCCCACCCCCGCTGATATCCCCCCGCTCCGCCGCCGCATCCTCGACGACGACGGCGACGGCCACCGACGCGCCCATGGAGTCGTCGGCCTCGGCCCAGGAGGTGAACCAGGCATACGGCGTACCGGCGTTGCCGATGCCGTGCTGGGCGGTGCCGGTCTTGCCGCCGACGGTGGCGCCGGGGATGGCGGCGTTCGTGCCGGTGCCCTCGGTCACCACATCCGTCATCAGCTCACGCATCCGCAGCGCGGTGGACGGATTCATCGCCTGATGCAGTGTCCTGGGCCCGGTGGTGGACACCGTGGCGTCACCCCGAGTCGTCGTCTTCGCCACCAGATAAGGCGACTTGACGGCGCCACCCCCCGCCACGGCCGCCGAGATCATCGCCATCTGAAGAGGCGTGGCCCGGGTGTCGAACTGTCCGATGGAGGACAGCGCCAGCTGGGCACGGTCCAGCCGCACATCGAAGTTGCTCGGCGCGACGGCGAACGGAATCCTCAACTTCCGGTCGTTGAAGCCGAAGTTCGCCGCCGTGCGCGTCATGTTCTCCAGCCCTACATCCACGCCCAGTTTCGCGAAGACGGTGTTGCAGGACCACTCGAAGGCATACCGCAACGAGGCGTTCTCGCAGCCCTCGATCTCGTTCGTGAGAGTCGTCGTCGTACCCGGCAGCGTGTACGGGTTCGGTGAGTCGGTCGGCATGTCGACATCGGTCACCACGCCCGCGTCCAGCGCCGCCGCGGCCGTCACCACCTTGAACGTCGACCCCGGCGGATACGTCTGCCGGATCGCCCGGTTGAGCATCGGCTTGCTCTCGTCCTCGTTGAGCCGCGCCCAGGCCTCCGCCACCGCCGGGCCCGTCCCGGACAGCACCTCGGGGTCGTACGACGGCGTCGAGACCAGCGCGAGGATCTTCCCGGTGGACGGCTCGATCGCGGCCACCGCGCCCCGCCGTGAGCCCAGCCCCTGGTACGCCGCCTGCTGTGCGGCCGGGTCGAGGGTGGTGACGACCTTGCCGCCGGGGCTCTGGGAGCGCGTGAAGTCGTTCCAGAGGGGGAACGGGGCGAGCATCGGGTCGCTGCCGGAGAGGATGCCGTCCTCGGCGCCCTCCAGGAACGCGGTCCCGTACACCTGCGAGGCGAAGCCGGTGACGGGCGCGTACAACGGCCCGTTCTTGTACGTCCGTTCATAGCGGAGCTGCTCGCCGCTGTCCTTGGATCCGGTGATGGCCCGGTCGCCGACGAGGACGTCACCGCGCGGCTGGCCGTAACGGGCGATCGGCTGGCGGCGGTTGGCGGGATTGTCGTCGTACGACCGGGCCTGGAAGACCTGGACACGGGTGGCGTTGACGAGCAGAGCGACAAGCAGCACCGCGCACAGAGCGGCAGCTCTACGGATATAACGCGTCACAGCCCCACCACCTGAACCCCTGCCACCCGAACCCCCACCACCCGAACCCCAACCACGCGGACCCCTGCCACCCGAACCCCCACCACCTGGCAGCTCAAGACGCCCCCGTCCCGTCGTACTGACTCCGCGCCGAGTCGCTGATCCGGATCAGCAGCGCCACGATGATCCAGTTGGTGACGACCGAGGAGCCGCCCTGTGCGAGGAAGGGCATCGCCATGCCGGTGAGCGGGATCAGCCCGGTCACCCCGCCCGCGATGACGAAGACCTGGAGCGCCACGATCGAGGCGAGCCCGATGGCGAGGAGCCGCCCGAAGGGGTCGCGCAGGGAGAGGCCGGCCCGGTAGCCGCGCTCGACGAGAAGGGCGTACAGCAGAAAGATCGCGGACAGGCCGATCAGGCCCAGCTCCTCGCCCGCCGTCGCCAGGATGAAGTCCGACTTGGCGGCGAAGCCGATGAGGAGGGAGTGGCCGAGCCCGAGCCCCGTGCCGAGCATCCCGCCGGCGGCGAACGCGAAGAGGGACTGGGCGAGCTGGTTGGGGCCCTGGCCCGCCTCGATCGAGGCGAAGGGGTGGAGCCAGTCCTGCACCCGGCTGTGGACGTGCGGTTCGAGCCAGCCGACGGCCACCGCGCCCACGCAGGCGAGCAGCAGGCCCACCGCGATCCAGCCGGTGCGCCCGGTGGCGACGTACAGCAGGATCACGAACAGGCCGAAGAACAGCAGCGATGTGCCCAGGTCCCGTTCCAGCACCAGTACGCCGACACTCAGCAGCCAGATCGCGACGATCGGGCCGAGGACGCGGCCGGTAGGGAGCTGGAGCCGTTTGAACCGCCAGATCTGGCGGCCGGTGTACGCGAGCGCGTTGCGGTTGGCGGCGAGATAGCCGGCGAAGAAGAGTGCGAGCAGTACCTTCGCGAACTCGCCCGGCTGGATGGAGAATCCGGCGATCCGGATCCAGATGCGGGCGCCGTTCACCGCCGGGAAGAAGATCGGCAGGGTCAGCAGGACGAGCGCGGTGACGACGGAGACGTATGTGTAGCGCTGAAGGACCCGGTGGTCGCGCAGGAGGAGCACGACCGCGGTGAAGAGCGCGACGCCGAGCGTCGACCAGATGAGCTGGGTGGGGGCCGCCTGGTCGCGGGGGGTCTCCAGGTCGAGGCGGTAGATCAGCACCAGACCGAGGCCGTTGAGGAGTACGGCGATGGGCAGCAGCAGCGGATCGGCGTACGGCGCCCGGAAGCGCACCGCGAAGTGTGCGAGGAGTGCGAGCACGCCGAGCCCGGCGCCGTAACCGGCGGCGCCGGGCGGGACGGTGCCGTTCTTCGCGAGACCGACAGCGCAGTAGCCGTACACGCAGAGCAGGACGGCCAGGACGATGAGGGTGAACTCGATGCCACGGCGCCTCGGCAGGCGTACAGCGGGGGCGGGCGGGTCCGCCGCCACGGTTGTTCCGGACACTCCGGGCTGGATCATGTCCGGAACGTAGCAAGCGGCGATCCTGATGTCCCGTTATGTAGTGATAAACGGGCTGTTCCGGTGTACGTTGCGCGCTTCAGGCGTCGTGCACGCCCTGCGCACCCTGTGCCGGCTCAGCACCAGCGAGGGGCCGCGCCGATGTTGTCGATGTAGCGCGCGGCGCCCCACGCCCAGGTGCCGTCGGTGAGCTGGTACCAGAGGCGGTTGCCGTCGACGGACTGGCCCGAGGTCTTGCAGAAGATGTGCACGACCTCGCCGTACCGCGCCACGCGCAGCACCCGGCTGCCACGGTTCGGGGCGGTGCGCAGGGCCAGCCCGCCGCGGGCGGAGATGCGGCCCTTGTAGCGGCGGGGGTTGTTGTCGCGGTCGTCGTCCCGGCCGTTCTCCCAGTCGCGGCCGTTGTCGTCCCTGCCGCCGTCTTCCCAGTCCCGGCCGTCGCCGTCGTCCCTTCCGGAGTCCCCGTTGTCCCACTCGCGGCTGTCGCCGCTTCCGGGGTCCCCGTCCTCGTCGGCGAGGGCGGGGGTGGCGCCGGCGAGCGCGATGAGGCTGCCGGCGGCGAGAGTTATGGCGAGGCGGGTGTACGTCGACCGCAGTGGCTTGGGGGACATGGGGACTCCTCCAGGAGGGGGGGCGAACCTGACTAATCGCCACATTAGGAGCGGGCCGGGGTGCGCGCAGTTCACACTGCGCCATCGGGGCTCAGAGGGAGCGCGGAGTCCTCGCAGCTTTCGGGGGCCCCTTAGGGGCCATCGGGGTGAGGGGCCCGCGGGGCCTGAGGTCCCTGAGGTCCCTGAGGTCCCTGAGGGAGTGTCAGGATCGCCACCGCCCCGCCGTCGGCGGCGTTGGCGAACGCCAGCCGTGCGCCGAGTACCTCCGCCTGGCCGAGCGCGATCGTCAGCCCGAGCCCATGCCCCCGCGCACCGCCCTCGGTACGGAACCGCTGGGGCCCGTGCACCACGAGGTACTCCGGATAGCCGTCACCGTGGTCCCGCACGGTGACGACCGGCCCGTCGACCGTCAGCACCACAGGCTCCCGCCCGTGCTTGTGCGCGTTGTCCACCAGGTTCCCGAGCACCCGCTCCAGCCGGCGCCGGTCGGTCTCCACGTGCGCCTCCCGTACGACCCGTACATCGGTCGGGGCTCCGGACGCCCGCACCACCCGCTCGGCCAGCGGAACCAGCGGCTCCCAGTCCAGTTCGAGGCGCTCGCTCCGCGCG
The DNA here is from genome assembly GCF_044744645.1 of Streptomyces sp. NPDC087263. NCBI lineage: Bacteria > Bacillati > Actinomycetota > Actinomycetes > Kitasatosporales > Streptomycetaceae > Streptomyces > Streptomyces sp. NPDC087263. The sequence continues at coordinate 501,229 of NZ_JBIUYT010000002.1, read as the reverse complement.
TCGAGGCGGGAGATCTCCAGCAGGTCCTCGGTGAGCGTGCGCAGCGCGGCGACCCGGTCGCGGACCAGCTCGGTCGGGCGCCCCGGCGGCAGCAGTTCGGCCGCCGCGTGCAGCCCGGTCAGCGGGGTACGCAGCTCGTGCGCCACATCCGCGGTGAACCGCTGCTCGCTCAGCAGTTTCCCCTGCAACGAAGACGCCATGGAGTCGAGGGCCGCGGCGACGGCGGCCACCTCGTCCTGGCGGCGGGGGATCCGCGTATGCGGGGCCGCGCCCGTACGGCGACCGGTGTCGGCGGCGCGAGGGCGCCCGGTCGTGCCGCGAGGGTCGTCGCCGGTACGAGGGTCCAGGCCACCGCGGGCATCTGCGACGGCACGAGGGTCTACGACCGTAAGGGCGTCCGTAAGGGGATCCGTCCGGTGATCCGTACGGGGATCGTTGACGCGCGCGTCAAGGTCGCCCGCGCTGATCCTCCGCGCGACCCGCGCCGTCGCGTGCAGCCGCCGTGTCACCCGGGTCATCGCGAACGCTCCCACCAGCAGCGTCGCCCCGATCGCCAGCGCCGAGGACCAGACGATCGCGCGGTCCAGCGCCTCGATGGCGTGGGCGCCCTGCGAGTAGTCGAACTTGACGGCGAGCGCCCGCCCTCCGTCGGCCGGCCCGGCCGCCCACATCGTGGGGCGCCGGTCCTGGTCGTCGCCGACCATCGTGCCGCGACTCCCGTCCGCCGCCAGCTCGCGCAACTGCTCCGGCAGCCCCGGGAGATCGACGCCCGCGCTCGGCGGCAGCCGGTCTCCCGCCTCGTACGCCGTCGTCGCCTCGTTGAGCTGGTCGAGCGCGCGGCTACGCGCCTCGCCGACGGTCTGGTCGGTCACCGAGACGTGTACGAGGATCCCGAGGAGGGCGGCGAGGCCGCAGCACATCACCGTGATGAAGGCGGCGGCCTTCCAGGTGAGGGTGGCGGTCCACTGGGGGAGGCGCTGGAGGGGGTGCTGGAGGGGGCGTCTCATGAGGCGCTCGGGGAGGCGCTGGGCGTGGGGGCCGGGGTGGAGTCGCCGACCCGCAGGATCTCGTCGCGTGTCGCCAGCATCGCGTGCTGGTGCGTGTCCCAGGACCAGACCGTGCGGTACTCGTAGCCGGGCAGGGTGGACGCGGCCCGGACGATCAGGTCGCGGCCCGCGAACTCGACGCCGATCACGGAGTCCGTGGTGTTCATGACCTGGACCAGCCGGTGCTTCTCGAAGGTGTAGGCCCGTACGGTCAACTGGTCCCCGGGCAGCGTGAAGCCGAGGACCAGGTCGTCCTTCCGGTCGCCGGTGAGATCGCGGTAGTACGTCTGGAGGATCGGGCAGCCCTTGCCGCGCGTGCCTGAGGGGCTCCCGCAGTCGCCGAGCCGCTCGGCGGTCTGCGGGTACATCGCCGTCCGGCCGGTGTACTCGTCCGGATGGGCGGCGACCTGTGCCCTGAGCACCGCGACCGGGTTCACCTCGTGGATGTCGTCGTTCGCGGCCTCGATGCCCTTGACGACCTCGGTGTCCGCCTCGCCGTAGTCGAGCGCGGGCGTCGTGGCGGGCGCCAGCGTGGGCCACAGTCGGGACGGGCCCACGGCGGTGGGTGTCTCGCCCGCTCCGCGCAGCTCACCCTGATCCCCGCAGCCCGCCAGTGCCAGCAGCGGGACCGCGGCGAGCAGGGCGAAAGCCCTGGGTGCGCGGCGGGCCGTGGCTGCGCGGCGGTGATGGGTCACTGCGCTCCTGCGAGGGGGATGGGGGGCGAGAGGCTCGCCCCGCACACCCTATTCGTAGGGAAGTCCTTTTATTTGCAGTGAAGTCCTTTTTGTTCATCCCTTTTGCTCAGCCATTTCCCTCGCCGTCCGGACCCCGGCGCGACTACCGGGAGGCCCCGTCGGCTTCTCAGGGCTCCGCCAGCTCCTCAAGAAGCCGGGCCGTGGTGAGCCCGGCGCGCAGGTACTCCACGAACAGCTCGTTGTGCAGCGCCCACGGCGAGCGCCGGCTCCGTATCAGCCGTATCGCCTCGTCCGCGGTGTGTCCCGCGCGCATGAGCGCGTGCCCGACCACGAGCCCGGAACGGTTGTAGCCGTGAAAACACCGGACCAGGACCCGGCGCCCGTCCTCCAGCGCGTCGTCGGCGGCCTGCGCGAGACGTATGACGCCCGCCAGCTGCGTGCCGTCGAGGGGCCCGTCCGGGACCGGCCACACATGATGCTCCACGCCCGGGTCCGGCCCGTGCCCCGGAAGCCGCAGCAGGGTCAGGACGAGGTCGAACTCCTCGTGTACGACGGCGAACTCCGGATCTCCGGACCGCCCCGCGAACGCGTGCCCGCCCATCCAAAGGCCGGGCACGATCTCGTTCCACGGGCTGTCCGGGGCCGGCACATCCGATGGTCTTCTGCGAGTCCGCAACGGCGCCTCCCACCAACTCCCCCAGCTGCTCACAAAGGTAACCGGGTTCTTGCCCCTGGAGCACCCCGCCTGTTCCCATGGTCATGGGGTGATGGTGCATGAACGGACTGCGCGTCATACCGACCTGGCGGCACGGCCAGGAGCGGCTGTACGTCTGTCTGACGGACGGGAGGAACGTCGCCTGGTACGACAGAGAGTCGGCCAGGGTCAACCTGCTCAGCGAGGATCGCAGAGAGGACGTGCTCGACGCGCTCGGCCCGTTCCTGACCGGACCGGTGACGGTGGGGCCGCCGCCGGTCCCGACCCCCGCGGAGCTGGCCCGCCTCACCCTCCACCCGGACGACGACCTGGCGCCGAACCGTCCCGGCGAGGCGCTGCTGATCGCCCTCGACCGCGACCCGGGCCCGGCCCACCGCCTCCGCCCCGACCCGCGGCGCCGCGCGCTCGCCGCCGAGCAGACGGTGGGGGAGGCCCTCGACCACCTGGAGGGCGCGGGCTGGCACACCCTGCACTCACTCCCGTTCCCGGGAGGTGACCGCCTCCACCACCTGGTCATCGGCCCCGGCGGCCTCTTCGCCGTACGCGCCCTGTACGCCCGAAAGCAGCGCGTCCTGGTGGCCGACCCGATGGTCACCGTCGGCCGCCGCGAGCCGCACCCCTTGCTCCGCCGCATCCGCGCGGACGCCGACCGAGCCTCGTACGCCCTCACGGCCGAGGTCCACCCCGTCCTTGCCCTCGCGGGCCCGGCCACCCTGGACATCACCGTCCCCCTCCGCGAGCTCCACATCCTCCAGGACACCGACCTCGCGACCCTGTCCCGCCTCGGCGGAGTCCTGAAACCGGCCGACGTCGAGGCACTCCACGCGATGGCGCGGGACCGCCATACGTGGACGCGGGTATGAGGCGCGGGACCTCACCCCCCGTGGGGGCGGCGTTTTCAGCCCGTCCGGCGTTTGAGGACGAGGCCGTTCAGGCCGACAGCGGGGGTCTGGGGGCGGCAGCCCCCAGGGACAAGGGACGGGCAGGGGCGGAGGGGGCGAAAAAACGCACTCCCTTCACGCCGACGGCAGAGCGCAGCCCCGACCGAGATCGAGCAGCGGCTCCAGCAGATCCCCGTACTCCTCCACCCGCGCAACGACGTCCACCGCCTGAAACACCAGTTGGGAAACGGAACGGCATGACGTGACCTCCCCCCACGTAACCGGCGCCGACACCGTCGGCTCCCCCCGCGCCCGCAGCGTGTACGGAGCCGCCGTGGTCTTCCGCGCGGCGTTCTGACTCCAGTCCACGAACACCTTCCCGGCCCGCAGCTCCCGCGTCATCCGGTGCACAACGAGCCGAGGCATCACCCTCTCCGCCTCCACGGCCAACCCCTTGGCGTACTCCGTCACCCGCCCGGAGTCCGTCGGCTCCAGCCCCGCCAACAGGTGCAGCCCCTTCGACCCGGACGTCTTCACGTACGCCTCGATCCCGTCCGCGGCCAACCGCTCCCGCAGCCACAGCGCGACCTCGCAGCACTCGACGACGGTCGCCGGCGCCCCCGGGTCGAGATCGAAGACCAGCCGGTCCGCGTCGCCCGGCGCCCCGATGAGCCATTGGGGTGTGTGGAACTCGGTGACGAGGTTCGCCGCCCACATCAGACTCGCCAGGTCCTGGACCAGCACCATCCGCGCCGGCCCCTCCGACCGCGGCACCTCGGCGGTGGTGACCCACTCGGGCGTACCCGGCGGCACGTTCTTGGCGAAGAACACCTGACCGTCGGGCCCGTCCGGATAGCGCAGGAAGGACACCGGCCGGTCCCGGAGGTGAGGCAGCAGCACGTCGGCGACCATCGCGTAGTAGTGCAGCACCTCACCCTTGGTGAAACCGGTCGCCGGATAGAGGACCTTCTCCAGATTGCTGAGTGCGAGCCTTCGCCCCTCCACCACGGTGATAGGCGTCATACGATGACAATCTCACCTAACAGTAAGAAATTATCCAAAACAGGATGCAATCGAGTGGAAGGTGCTGCACGTGCGATCCATATGGAACGGCGCCATCTCCTTCGGCCTGGTCAGCATCCCGATCAAGCTCGTGAACGCCACGGAGAGCCACTCGGTCTCCTTCCGCCAGATCCACCTCGACGACGGCGGCCGCATCCGCTACCGCAAGTTCTGCGAGGCGGAGGACCGTGAGGTGACGTCCGGGGAGATCGGCAAGGCGTACGAGGACGCGGACGGCACACTGATCCCGATCACGGACGAGGACCTGGCCCAGCTGCCCATCCCGACCGCCAGGACGATCGAGATCGTGGCCTTCGTACCGGCCGACCGGATCGACCCGCTCCAGATGGACACGGCGTACTACCTGTCCGCGAACGGCGTCCCCGCCGCCAAGCCGTACACCCTCCTGCGCGAGGCCCTGAAACGCAGCCAGAAGGTCGCCATCGCGAAGTTCGCCCTGCGCGGCCGGGAACGCCTGGGCATGCTCCGCGTCGTCGACGACGTCATCGCCATGCACGGCCTGCTCTGGCCGGACGAGATCCGCGCCCCCCAGGACGTGGCCCCGGACACCGCCGTCACCGTCCGGGACAAGGAACTGGACCTGGCGGACGCCCTGATGGACACCCTCGGCGAGGTCGACCTCGCCGACCTGCACGACGACTACCGCGAGGCCGTGAACGAACTCATCGCGGCCAAGGCCTCCGGGGTGGAGGCCCCCGCCACCCCCACCGGTGAGAAGACCGGCGGCAAGGTGCTCGACCTGATGGCCGCCCTGGAGAAGAGCGTGCGCGCGGCCAAGGAATCACGGGGCGAGAGCGAGGAAACCACCGAGACCACCGAGACCACCGAGACCGGCGACGCCGCCGAGGTCACCCGGCTCTCGTCCCGTACGGCTCCCAAGGAGGTCGGCGGGAAGAAGTCGACGGCGAAAAAGCCGGCAGCGAAGAAGACAGCGGCGAAAAAGACGACGACGAAGACCGCAACGAAGCCCACATCGAAGACGCCGACGAAGGCGACATCAAAGCAGTCGGCCACCAAGTCGACCACCCAGGCTGCCGGCAAGAGGACGGCGGCGGCGAAGAAGACGACGGCGAAGAATCCCCCCGCGGCAAAGAAGGCGTCCCCCCGAAAGCGCGCGTCCGCCTGAATCACCTGAGGCGCTGCCGTGCCCCCGATAACGCGCCCGCCTGAATCACCCGACGCGTCTAAGTGCCAACACCGCGTTGTGGCCGCCGAATCCGAACGAGTTGCTGAGGGCGAGGTCGCCGAGGGTGGGCAGCGGCCGCGGACTCTTGGTCACCACGTCCAGTTCGATGGCGTCGTCCTGTTCATCACAGCCGATGGTCGGCGGAATGAGCCCGTGATGGAGCGTGAGCACGGCGGCGACGGCCTCCACCCCGCCCGCGGCGCCCTGTAGATGACCGAGGTGCCCCTTGAGCGCGGTCACGGGGACGCCCCGGCCGAGCACGGCCCGCAGTGCACCCGCCTCGGCGAGGTCACCGTCGGAGGTGGCGGTGGCATGGGCGTTGACGTGTACGACGTCCACGACATGCGCGCCGGCGTCCCGTACGGCCCGTCGCATCGCGAGAGCGACACCCTTGCCGGACGGATCGGGGGCGGCCATGTGGTGAGCGTCGGCGGACAGTCCCCAGCCGGCGGCCTCGCAGTAGATCCGGGCGCCACGGGCCCGCGCGTGTTCCTCGGCCTCCAGCAGCAGGAAGCCGGCCCCCTCGCCGTTGACGAAGCCGTCGCGGTCCTTGGCGAACGGCCGGGAGGGGCTGGTGGATCCGAGGGCGTGGGTGGACAGCGCGCGCATCGCGGCGAACGAGGCCATGATCGCCGGGGTGACCACGGCCTCCGCGCCACCGGCCAGGGCGATGTCGACATGCCCGTACCGGATGCGGTCGATGGCCTGCCCGATGGCCTCGGTGCCGGACGCGCAGGCGCTGCTCACCGTGCGGGCCTCGCCGGTGATCCGCAGCGCGAGTGACACCTGGGAGGCGGCCTGCGAGGGCACGGTCATCGGCGTGGTGAGGGGCGACACGGCGCGCGGTCCCTTGTCCCGCAGCTGCCGGTCACCGCCGACGAGCACGGAGGCATCCCCGAGGATGGCGCCGACGCTGACCCCGACCCGCTCGGGCTCAAGCCCGCTCTCGACCGTCCCGGCCACATCCAGCCCGCCGTCCTGCCAGGCCTCCCGTGCCGCGATCACCGCGAACTGCGCGGCCCGGTTCATCCGCCGAGCCTGCGGCCGGGGCAACAGCCCCACCGGATCCACGAGAACACTCCCGGCGATCCGCACAGGCAGCCCGTCGAACTCCGCACCCTCCAACTCCGTTATCCCGCAACGCCCTTCGACCAGCCCCTGCCAGAGCTCGTGCACGCCCACCCCGAGCGGCGTCACGGCCCCGAGCCCGGTCACGACGACCCGCCGCGGCCGCGCGGAACCGCTGCCCGCGCTCGCACGCGGCCGCGGAAGATGCCGTACGACATGGCCCTCCGCGACTTCCCGCGCGGCCCGTTCCCGCAGCCCCGAGTCCGACACCGGCTCCTCGTCCCGGCTCTCCAGGTGCCGGTACCACTGCCCCCACCGGCGGCTGTACGACTCCTCGACGGCCCCGGGGTCGACGGCGCGCAGCGAGGTGACCTGGTCCCCGTCCCTGAATTCCACCGTTTCCAGATCGGCCGAACCGATCTCGGGAACCCCGGCGACATCCATCCGCCGACACCCCACCGTCACTTGGTGATCCCGCTGGAACACCCGCTCGTGATCACTTCCCCCGAGAGGCGGCCGCAGCGCCAGCCGAATGGTCCGCGGGCTCTCGGGCAAGGTGTGCATCACCACGTACCACCTGTCCGCCGCCACATCCTCTTCCGACAGGGCGAGAAGATCACCGGGAATCACTTCGGCGACCGTGACGGGGTGGGGCTGCACGGGGACGTCGGAAGAATTGCGCATGCGAGCGGGAGCTTTCTGTGCCGGTTGGATGGGAAATATCCAGCCCAACTGTTAACGACAAACAACAGCTTGCCTAGACGTATCCACCCATATTGTGCGCAATGTCACCCAAAACACGACGGTGCTCCTCCGGGGAAATCGCGGGGGCGAGACCAACTGAAGAGGCCGGGAAAGCACCGCCATCTTGTCCACTGCATTCCGACCCGAGTCAACGGCATTGTGGTCGGACGGCAAGCCCAGGGATCTCGGCACTAGTCTGATCCCCACTGAACAGCTTTTCGAGGCACGGCACTTGGGAAAGGTGACCCGCGATGTCTCCGAGCCCCGGCGATCTGGAGTCCATAGGCGGCTATGCCCTGGTCGAACGGCTCGGCAGCGGCGGCATGGGCGTCGTCTATCTCGGCCGCTCGGACTCGGGACGGCGGGTCGCGGTCAAAGTCGTGCACGCGCAGTACGCGCAGGACGAGGAGTTCCGGACGCGCTTCAGACAGGAGGTCGCGGCGGTCCGGCGGGTGAGCGGGGCGTTCACGGCCCCTGTGGTGGACGCCGATCCGGACGCCGAACGGCCGTGGATGGCGACCCTGTACGTGCCGGGCCGCACGCTGGCGGACAGGGTGAACACGGACGGCCCGCTGCGCGGAGGCCAGTTGCGCGTGCTGGCGCTGGGCCTCGTCGAGGCGCTGCGGGACATCCACCGGGTGGGTGTGGTGCACCGTGACCTGAAGCCGAGCAACGTCCTGATGGCCGAGGACGGGCCCCGCGTCATCGACTTCGGCATCTCGCACGCCGTCGACAACCAGGCCCTCACCGTCACCGGACGGCTGATCGGCACGCCGCCGTTCATGTCGCCGGAGCAGTTCGCCTCACCCAGGGACGTCACGGCCGCCTCGGACGTGTTCTCGCTGGGCTCGCTGCTGGTGTACGCGGCCACCGGCAGCCGTCCCTTCGACGGAAGCAGCCCGTACCTGACGGGCTATCAAGTGATGTACGAGGCACCGGCCTTGGACGCCGTCGCCGAACCGCTCCGAAGCATCGCCGAACGCTGCCTGGACAAGGACCCGGCCGCCCGGCCCGAACTCGCCGAACTACAGCGCTTGCTCCGTACGCTGCCGGGTGCCGCTGAGCCGGAGGGGCCAGGCGTGCCAGGGGTGGCAGGGGTGGCAGGGGTGTCAGGCGTACCGGGTGCGCCGGGTGTGCCGGGAGCGGCCGACTCGGCCGGAACCAGCCACCAGGTTTCGCATCCGCACTCCGTTCCACCAGGCCTGCTCACCGCCGGAGGGGCCGGGGAAGCGGACAACACCCACCCCGGTCACCAACGTCGAGGGCGGCGCATCACCGTCAGCCTCGCCGCAGCCGTGGTCGTCGTCGGCCTGACCGTGGCGACAGTGAGAACCGGCTGGTCGGACGAGAACGACACTTCCCGGCCGCCGACCACCCCCGCAGCCGCCCCCGCTGTGACGCCTCCGCCGAAGCACGTGCGGTGGGACTACCAGGTCGGCGGCGCGTACACCCCGCCGACCGGAGTGCAGGTGGTCAGCCGCAGCCACGAGGACGCGCCCGCGCCGGGTGTCTACAACATCTGCAATTTCAACGCCTTCCAGGCGCAGGAGGACGCGGAGGGTGACTGGGACCCCGACCTGCTGCTGCGTGACGCCAACGGGAAGGTCGTCTACGACAAGGACTGGGGCGAGGCGGTCCTGGACATCCGTACCGCCGCCAAGCGAAAGCGCATCGCCGCCGAGGTGATTGCCTGGATCGACCAGTGCGCCGCCAAGGGCTATCAGGCCGTCGAGCCCGACAACTACGACACCTTCACCCGCTTCCCGAACTACCTCACGGCCAACCAGGCCAAGGCGTTCATGAAACTGCTGTCGGTGCACGCCCACGGGAAGGGCCTGGCCATCGCCCAGAAGAACACCCTGGAACTCGTCCCCGACCGTGCGTCCGTAGGCCTGGACTTCGCCGTGGTGGAGGAGTGCGGCGAGTGGAACGAGTGCGGCGAGTTCGCCGAGGCCTTCGACAACAACGTGCTCGTGGTCGAGTACACGGCGAAGGGACTGTCGACAGTGTGCGCCGACTGGAGCACCACTCTGAGCGTCGTCCGCCGCGACCAGCTGGTCCTGCCCAAGGACACGAACGGCTACCTCCGCAAGACCTGCTGACGCCAGGGCTCCAGCAGCATGACCGGGGGTGCCCGGCCCGGTCCGGACAGGCGGACGCCTCAGAAACACCGGAGGCACCAACCCCAAGGCGCTCATCAGGCGGGCCCGGGAGGCACCGGCGGCCGCGACCCCCTGGGCGCCCTCCGTCACAAACCCGCGTGGCTCCGAACGAGTGGACTTCGCCGAACGCGTGCGCGACGGAGACCTCCACCCAGGGGGCGGATGGTGACGTTGCCACCTCAGCCCCTGACCTGGAAGAGGCGCCCCGACATGCGACGTACCCCCTCCCGCCGTGTCCTCGCCGCCACCCTGCTCGTGGCATCCGTACTGGCACCGATGGCAGCGATTCCCGCTACGGCCGTCAACGCGGCGGCGGCAGTCGCCCGACACGACAGGGGCGACGAGCACCCGCCGCAGCTCGGTCACCAACTGACCGCCAGGCTGGACGCCGCCATCGAGAAGGTCCGCCGGCAGGCCGACATCCCCGGCGTCGTCGTCGGACTGTGGATGCCCGGCAAGGGAAGCTACGTCCGTGCGACCGGGGTCGCCGACACCGCCACCGGCGAGCCGATGACCACCGACAAGTTCTTCCGGATCGGCAGCGAGACCAAGACCTTCACGGTCACCGCGCTGCTCAAGCTCGTCGACGACGGTCGCATCGGCCTGGACGACCCGATCTCCGCGTACGTCGACGGGGTGCGCGACGGCGATCGGATCACGCTGCGGCAGCTGGCCGAGATGCGCAGCGGTCTGTTCCCCTACAGCGCCGACGCCGACTTCGTGCACGATCTGCTGAGCGACCCGAGCCGGACGTTCACCCCGGAGGAGCTGCTCGCGTACGGCTACAAGCACAAGAACACCTTCGCGCCGGGGAAGGCGTTCGAGTACAGCAACAGCAACCTCGTGCTCCTCGGCCTGGTGATCGAGAAGGTCACCGGTCACCGCGTCGAGGACGTCATCGAGCGGCAGGTACTCCGCCCGGCCCACCTGCGCCACACCCTGTTCCCGTCGGGCCCCGAGTTCCCCGACCCCCACCCGCGCGGCTACACCAACCAGACGCTGAGCGGCGAGGTCGCCGACTCCACGGACTGGAACCCCAGTTGGGCCTGGTCGGCCGGGGCGATGATCTCGGATCTGCACGACCTGCGTCGCTGGGCGAAGGTCGTAGCCACCGGCGAGCTCCTCAGCCCGGAAACCCAGGCGGAGCGACTCAAGACCCTCCCGACCGGCTTTCCCGGCCTGAGCTACGGCCTCGGCATCTTCAAATCCGGCGGCTGGATCGGCCACAACGGCTCCATCCCCGGCTACGAGACCGTGACCGTCTACCTGCCGTCGCAGCACGCCACCTTGGTACTCATGATCAACACAGACATCACCGACGGGGGCCAGGAGCCGTCCTCCCTGCTCGCCCGAGCCATCACCCAAATCGTGACCCCGAACAACGTCTACGACCGCCCGCTTCCCACGCGCCAAGAGACCAGGACGCCCGGCCCGCCCTCTCTCTGAGTCGGCGCTTTCACCCGCACTGCCACTCGACACCCGACGTGACATGGAGGGTGGCAGCATCGGGGGGCCGGTTAACGCGCTCGCGCACGCCCACGCGTCGCGGATTGTCGCGTTGCGGGATCGTCAATCGGTCCGGGTGCGGAGGCTCCGCGTCAGAGTGGGGATCATCACCGTCGCAGGGACCAGGTGTAGCCCGAGGAGGACGGTGGTGGTGGCGGTGTCTGCCCCGCAGAGGAGGGGCGGGACCATCGAGATCGCGGTCAGCGACACGGCCGTCCACACGAATCGCTTGGCGGGGTGAGCGCTCCAACGAAGAAGAGCGACGGCAATGACGATGCCCACGACCGAGAAGAAGCCGGTCACCACGGCGAACCCGGACAACGGGATCCTCTCGCCACCATCGGGGACCTCGAAGTCGATGCCAACGGCGTGGGCAAGCGTCGCGGCGAGGGTGGTGGCCACCGTCGCCGCGAGCGTGGCGATGAAGCCGGTGCCGGCGAGCCCGCGGAGTCGGTGGGTGTGGCTGGTCCGGCCCGATGCCGGGCCTGCGACGACCCCGGTGTCATTCGTGCTCTTCATGTCGTTCCTCCATCATTCGGTAACTGGCGTACGGGTGTTGACGGGTGTTGACGGCATACGACGGTCCTGGCCCTGGGGGTGACGATGCGCACCCTCGCCGTGCGACGGCCGGGGTTCCGCAGGGCGCGGACGCCGGCGCCGCGGAGCCAGAACCCGGCGTCGCGTCCCCGGACCGGCCCGGGCTCGCCGTCGTGCAGCTCCAGTTGCACCCGCCCGCGGGTGACCACACCGAACGCGTCGCACCACTCCGCGGCGACACGCGCGACACGCGCGACACGCTCGACACGCGCAGCGCGAGCGTCCACACCGGGACTACTCCGTGCCGTCCGCCGGCAGGCTCTCCGGCAGCCCGAGCATCGGGAACCGGTCGTCGTGGAACGTGACGATCTCGGTGATCGCCCCGCCGGTGACGCGCAGGACGTCGATCGTCAGTGGTAGGTACGCGCCCTCTCGCTTCCGCCAGAGGTAGAAGGCGACGGCGGGCTGCCGGTTCACGGAGGTGAGGACGGCGCGCAGGCCCTTCGTACCCTCGAAGCCGCCCTCGACCCAGTCGTTCACCACCGCGTCGCGGCCGACGTACAGGCCCGGCGTGGGCGGCATCGAGCAGCGGACGTCGTCCCGCAGCAGTGCGGCGAGCACGTCGACGTCCGTGGCCACGCTGGCGTCGGTATAGCGGCGTACCAGCTCGCGCGTCCCGGCGTCCTGTTCGCCGCCGGTCCAATCCTGCCGCTCGGCGGGCAGGTGCTCCCGCATTCCGACGCGGGCCCGCTGTAGCGCGCTGTTCACGGAGTTGACGGAGTCCCCGAGGAGCTCCGCGACGTCCTTCGCCGGATAGCCGAGCACATCCCGCAGGATCAGCACGGCCCGCGGGCGCGGCGCGAGGTGCTGGACCGCGACCACGTACGCCAGCTCGATCGTCTCCCGCGCGACGGCGACGGTCTCCGGCTCGTGCGCGTGGCCCGCGGGCAGCTCGTCGAGCAGACGGTCCGGGTAGGGCTGCAGCCACAGCACCTCGCCGCCGGTCGCAGGCTCCGGGCGGCACTTGGCGAGCAGGTCCAGGCAGGCATTGGTGGCGATCCGGTACAGCCAGGCCCGGAACGTCGACCGCCCCTCGAAGGTCTCCCGCCGCCGCCAGGCACGGAGGAACGTTTCCTGCACGGTGTCCTCGGCGTCCTCGAACGACCCGAGCATTCGGTAGCAGTGCACGTGCAGCTCCCGCCGGTGCCGCTCCGCCAGCCCCGAGAACGCCGGCTCGTCGACCTCACCCAGCCCGCTCACGCCCAGCTCCTCCAGCCGCGTGTCCGCACTCATCACGTCATCCTTCCGCCTCGTCGTGTCCCGTCGTAGGTATGACGGGTGCGGGCGCGAAAACTCATCACCAGGGTCGGTCGGCATGGCTGAGCGTTTCTCGTCCTTGGTAGGTCGGGTTTTCGACGTGGTGGAGAACGAGCATGGCCTGCACCATCGCGTTCGTCCGGGAGGGGCAGCAGCGCAGCGTGGTCAGGATCTTCCAGGTCTTGAGGGTGGCGACAGCGCGTTCGCCGCGGCGGCGGATCCGGGCGTGGCCTTGTTCACGGCCTTGTTCACGGCTTTCTGTCGGCGCGACAGCTTCGGCCGGTAGCGGTGCCGCTTGACGGGGATACGCATGGAACCGCCGGCGCCTTGATACGCCTTGTCCGCGAAGGTCATCACGTCAGCGTTGGCCAACGCGGCGATGATGCCGTGGGGTTCGCGCAGCAGCCAGGTCGTGTGCCGAGCCGGGAAGTGCCGCCGACGCCCAGGTGAGGCCTCCGGCCGCATCCGCGATTACCTGCGCGTGGCTCTGTTCACGAGAACCGACAGCAGAAGTTCATCGATTTCGACAGCAGATGGCGGTTCGAGGGGATTCGAAGAGTCTGGGTCTGATGACGCGGGACAGATCTCGGGCCTAAGGTGTGCCGGTGATCTTCAAGAGGAAGCGGGAAGCTTCGGGTTTCGCCGCCGACGTGTCCGAGCTGGAGGAGGCGGTTGCCGTTCGCGACGGCGACCGCACCGGGCGGGCCTTCACCGCTGTGATGACCGGTGTGCAGTCGGCGTCGGACGCTGAACGCGTCCTGGCAGGGCCACGGTTGGCGGCGCTGCTCCCCGCCTTCCCCCCTACCGGCCCGCGGCCGATGCTGGCGATGGCAGCCGGCTTCTGCGTCGAGCGCGGGGCCGATCCGGTGGCCTGCGCTGAGCCGATTCTTGGCAGCGTCCACCAGGACCTGCTCGACGCCCTGGAGTTCGCCCGCCGCTGGACCGCGGTCAGCGCGGCCGATGACGAACTGCCGCAGCCGGACGAGAAGATCATTGACGGCCCGTTGCTGGCCCGAGTCGGCGGCGAGGTGCACGAGGCCACGCGGCTGGCGCTGGCCTGGTGCTCAGTCGAGGAGTGGCAGCCGCCCGCGCTGGCCGTGCTGTGCCGCAGCGCCGAGGTGCGCCGTCGGCACGCATCCGCGATCCTCCCCGCCTGCCGCGACCTGGCGGCCCTGGAGCGGCACGACCTCAAATGCCTGGCCTACGCGCTGGCGGTTCTGGACGACGAGCCCCTTGTGGTGCTGCACAAGCCCACCGGGGCCGGGTTCGAGGTGCGCATCGGCGGCATCGGGGACAACTTCCAGTTGCACACGCTGCTCGCCCACATTCTCGTCGGCGGCGGCCACGTACCCGGCACTGCGCCTTCGGCGGAGAGCGTCCGCCTGGCCATGGATCCCGAGCCCGCCCAGGGACGCAGCCGGACCGCCACGACCGGGGCATTCGAACTCCTCGCCCCGGACGGCGAGCGGATTTGGAACGAGGGGCTGCCAGACGACATCCCCGTGGTGGAGGGACGCCGCCTGATCGTGCTCGACGAGCCGTCATACCAGCGGAGTTGGAACGCCGACCGGTTCTTCCCGCATCTCCCGGGCACGGCCGAGCTGACCCGCGTCCTGACGGCAGGCGAGACGCGGACCTGGTTCGCCCGCACGTCGACCGGCAACGGGATCAGCCGGCCTTCCTGACTCGGTGGACCAGACCAGACCAGACCGTCACCGCTCCGGGCGGGCGGCTGGTGGCGCCGGAAGCCGGAGCGCGGACACGGCCCCCTCCATCGAACAAGGGTTGCGCCAGGGCGCTGTCGGAACTGCTGAACGTTTGCTGTCGGTTCTCGTGAGCAGAACCAGCGCATCGAGAACCTGCTTCGTGAGGACGAGTAACGGCACCTGATCGTGTCCGAGTGCCCCTCGGATCAAGCCCAGGGGCCTCGTCGTCTGCCCTGCCCGTCAAGCAGACCGTGTGGCTTGGGCCTGTTCAGACGCGAGCAGGTGCTCAAGCCTCCTCCGCTCACTGTCGAGCGCGGCGAGCATCCGCGTGTGAGTGTGTTCGAAGTCGGGCTCGACCTCGACGCCGAGGTCATGGCGCAGAGTGACCCCCAGCAGGTACACCCCGTCGGACAATGGGCCGCTGAACCAAGCTTTGGCCCGGTCGTACGACCCGTTCGGGTCAGGACTGCGCGGCAACTGCTTTACGACGGAGTACCCGACTCCGAGCGCCCTGTTGAGGGTCGAGGCGATCTGATGGACATGCTTCGGCAGCGCCATCTGTGCCAAAGAGTACTGCTCTGACCAGGCCTCCTTGGCTGTGTCGAGGGCTGCCGGCTCGATGCTTTCACCGCGCTCGGCTGCTCGGACTGCGTCTCGGGCAGCGACCCGGTAGGCGCGCGCCGTGGTGTTCAGACGGGCATAGAGATCCCGTCTGGCTTCCTGCGCTCGGTCGTGACGGTCCTCTGCCCGTTCACGATCGGCACGCCGGGTTTGCTCCCGGGTGACGCGCTGGCTGAGCACTGCCCCGCCCAGAGTTCCGCCCAGCGTTCCTCCGACGCTGATGAGCGCGACGGCAAGTGTGGTCACATCCACGAGATCCCCCAACTCGTCCATTCAACTGCCCGTAGGCAGCGGGTGAAGGTGATACGCCGGTCCCCAGCAACGCTCAGGCTCCCCACCCACGGCACGGCCCAAGACCGGGACGACGATAACGAGAAGTGGACCCACCGGACTCCAACGAGTCTCATCAACTGCGGGAACGCTCAAAGATCCCGCCCACAGCTCGTCCACGGACCCCGACGTCCGGCCGCTTCGGGCGGCATCTGCCTGCACATACGCCAAGACCCCGTCCTCAGCTAAAGCGCTGATGGCGGGGTCTTTGGGCACCTCATACAGGGTGCTCCCGGCAGGATTCGAACCTGCGCACACGGCTCCGGAGAGATTGTGCCGATCGCGCACCACAACCCCTGTGACCTGCGTGGGAGTTGGTCAGAGGGCCCGTGCGACACGGAGTGTGTCGGAGGTGTGTCGGATGCCTCTCGGGTGGTGCTTACTCCTGGCCATCACCACTGCGCCGGCGCTTGGTGTCTGGCTACTGTGGCGGCGAGCTGACGGTCGACGAGATCACCTCAGGCGCAAGTTCCGTAGGTACGAAGAAATCATGGGGGACCCCGGGCTTTCGACTGATCAACGGTGGCGGTGACCTGCGGCCGCTTTATCGATCAACATCCTGACCTGCTGCTGAGCTGTTGGCAGTTGTCGGCGTTGATCATCGTTGAGTGCCCTTCCAAGGCCCGAGGACGGCCTGGAAGGGCGCTCGTGCGTTGAGTCACCGAATCAAGCCCCGTTGATTCTGGGTAGCAAGCATCAACGGGTGTACGCAATACCCGAGCCACTGCCCGATATTGGTGTTACCGTGATCGCACAACGCATATTGAGTGAGGTCAACGTGGGGATTCCATTCGCTGTTAACAGCTTCAATAGACAGCTACTCTTCTGCACCGTACGAATCGAAACTGTGGGTGTTGGAAGTAAGGGTAGCGGTACGGGTTTCATTTACTCTGCCTCGCACGACGGGAATACGGTGACACCGGTTTTGGTCACCAATAAGCATGTTCTCGCTGGCTCTGAGCGCTGTACCGTTTTTTTCATTCAAGGTGATGAAGAGGCCCCCCATCTCGACAAGCCAGCGGTGGGTTACGGCACTGCTTGTAATCCTGGTCCATGGGTAGGCCATCCTGACCCAGGTATTGATGTGGCAGTCATGCCATTGGGGCCGGTAATTAACGATCTCATTGCGGCCGGTCGCAGACCTTTCTACCGCACTATCCCACCGTCGGCTTGTCCGCCGGAGGATGCCTTGGGAAACCTAGATGTGGCCGAGCCGGTTACGTTCGTGGGGTATCCGAACAACTTGTATGACAGCGCTCATAACACTCCTATTATTCGTCAAGGTGCCACCGCCACGCCGATTCAGCTCGACTGGAATGGGCTTCCACAGTTCCTGATTGACGCCTCAGTCTTTCCAGGCAGTAGTGGAAGTCCCGTATTCACAACGCTTCGCACTTCGTACTTCTCAGGGAATTCGATCCAACTCGGTGCCAACACTCCTTATTTTCTCGGGATCGTCGCAGCCGTTTATCAGCGTCAGGCAACTGGTGAAATCGTTCTGGCGGCGAGTCAGCCTAGGGTCCTGTACAACGACATGATCCATCTAGGGATCGTGTACAAGTGGACTTCAATCGAAGAGGCGGTAGATGAGATGTGCCGAAAGTACGGTCTAACGAGAACGCGACTTAACGATGCGCCGGAGAGTGCTGCCGAGATCTCGGAGGAGACACCTGCTGGCGAAGTGTGATCCGTCTGAGGCCGCATCGGTCGGTGGAGCGTTCGGGCGCAGCAGCGGGTGACTGGTTGCCGGCGGCTCCGTCCGTAGCGCTCCGGCTGTGCTCACCCGCTCACGGCTGTTGAGTCAGCCTTGTATGTCAGGTCGGCTGCTGTCGACGTTCATGTGTCAAGAAAGTCCCAGTCCTCCCCGAGAATCCACCTCAGTGCAGACAGCTTGCCCTGGACGAAGCCCCAACCGAAGTCGTCCCATGGGCCGACGTTGTTCTCTCCATACCGTCGCTCAATATCACGCATGGCAGCGTTCATTTGCTCTTCTAGTTCGGGGCTAAGTGGTTCATGGCGCCCGTCTTCGACCTTTTCTTGCAGAATGAGCTTTCGTATGTACCAGACTTTTTCGAAGTATTCGTTCTCTGCTTTGAGGATTTCGGCAAGCGAACGAGTTTCGGTCTGGACTAGCTCTACCTCCTCGGCTAGCTCTGCGAACTCTTCTCCGAAGTGGCCCAGCATCAAAGAATTGAGCCCGTCCACACCGTATACATATCGAGACCGTACTTGATCGAAAATATCGGCCAGGTCCGGGTGAGGCTTTCTGTGGTCGCCTTTAGGTATAGAGAAGTCCTCGTGGTTCGATGTGGCAAAGCAAACTATTTCGCCGGTTTCATTGCCGTTCTTGATCGTGGATCTGTAGAGCTCGATAAGCAGGGCGTCTGCAATGCTGTTCTTGTTGAGGTGGAGTGGCGCCTTCTTTTCCAGGCCGCGCTTCACTGCGGCCTCATTTTCGACCGCGCCGGGTTCGATCCTCTTACCGCTTTTTAGAAGCTCGAATATTTCAGAGAAGTTTTGGAGGGATCCCTCTGCAACATAGGGGATCTGATGAGTCATCTCGGCTATCAAGCGCTGGGCTTCTTCGTCCCCGTACTCCTGGAGATCTTGCTTCAATAGTCGAAATCGCTCTCGAACGCTTCGAGTTGCAGCATTCTCTGCTCTTGGGCGGTTTCTCTCGAACTCGTCGATGATGAGCGATGGAACCAGCAGTTCAAGCTTCCCTTGATGCTTAAGAACGCGTATGGCGACGACGGTCTGCTGTCCGTCTCGCCGCCGGGCCATGTCAAGCCATATCGATGTATCGATGAGAAGTCTGAGCACAGCAGCAGGCTACGGGAGTTCATGGCCGCGTGGATGACCATTCAGGTAGTGCAGCCGACCGCCCCAGCCGCAGAGGATGTCTCCCACTTCATGCCCGCAGCCGCCGAGCGCGCGCCGTGTGCCTGCCTTGATGGGGTAGGGAAAGTGGTACTGCGATGAGGGCATGCGCTTGTCGTCTGAACTGGGGAAAATGTCGGCCAGTTTCCGTGGGACTCCGTCGGCGCACGCGCCCGTTGTCACGCAGATCATCACTCACTCACGGGCAGGCAGATCGGAAGTCGCCTCCGGCTCCTACGCCCAATGAGAGGTCGGCTCACCTCAGCCCTTGACGCAGCGTCGCGTGACTGGCACGTCTTCCCCCTCGTTCCCAACGACAAGCGGCCCGCGATCGCCGCATGGGAACAGCGCGCCACCACCGACCCCGAACGCATCACCCGATGCTGGACGCACGCCGCGTACAACGTCGGCATCGCGACCGGTCCGTCCAGCCTGGTTGTCATCGATCTGGACCGCCCCAAGCACGCCGCCGACACCCCGCCGGCAGATTGGGCTCAACACGGGGTTACGGACGGCGCCGACGTGCTCGCCGTACTCTGCGAGCGCCACGGCCAGCCCCTCCCCACCGACACGTACACGGTCCGCACTTGGAGCGGCGGCAGTCACCTGTACTTCTCTGCCAGGACAGGTGAGCCCCTGCGCAACACTGCTGGGGACAGCGCCCGCGGGCTCGGCTGGAAGGTCGACACCCGCGCCACGGGCGGACTCGTTGTCGGTGCGGGCAGCACCTTCAACGGACACCCCTACGAGGTCACCCACAACGCCCCTGTGGCGCCGCTGCCGGGCTGGCTCGCCGAACTGCTACGCCCCGTGCCACTGCCCCCGCAGCGACCCGTCACGGTCGCACTCGTCACCCGCGACCGGCGCACGGCGTTCCTTAGCGCCGCGGTCAATGGCGAGTTGGCTCGCGTCACCGGTTCCGGTGAGAACCAGCACAACCAGGCGCTCTACCTCGCCTCGGTAGCCCTCGGACAGCTTGTCGCCGGGGGAGAGCTGAGCGAGGCCGACGTGACCGGCTGGCTCCTCATCGCCGCGCTCCAAGTGGGCCAGGGCGAGCGCGAGGCCCGCCGCACCATCGCGTCCGGCCTGCGGGCCGGGGCCAACCGTCCCCGAAGGGTCGCGGCATGAGTACCAGCCCGATTCCCCCGCTGCACCTGTACTCCGTGCCCAGCGACCCGCAACCCTCGGCAGTAGCGCCGCCGAAGCGGGAGCGTCCGCGGACGGCATGGACGGCCGATCAGCTCATGGCCGCGGACTTCCCAGAGCCGAAATGGGCCGTGCCCGGCCTCCTCGCCGGACCGCCGAAGGTCGGCAAATCCTGGCTCTCCCTCGGACTCGCCCTCGCCGTCGCGGCCGGCGGACAGGCCTTCGACTCCGTCCCAGTTGAGGGCGGACCGGTGCTCTACCTTGCGCTGGAAGACACCCCGCGCCGTCTCCAGACCCGTATGGGCAAGCTCCTGGGAGGTCAGCAGGCGCCCGCCGGGCTCACCCTCGTGACCGAGTGCCCGCCCTTCCCCCAGGGCGGCACCGAGGCCATCGCACACTGGCTGGACCGCAACCCGGACGCACGCCTGGTCGTCATCGACGTGCTCGCCAAGATGCGCGGCCAAGCACCACAGGGGGTGTCGGCGTACGACGCGGATTACGTCTCCGTCAGCTACGCGAAGCGGCTCGCGGACTACTACGGCGTGGCCGTCGTCCTGGTCCACCACGTCCGTAAGGCGGGCTCGGACGACTTCCTGACGGAGGTCTCCGGGACCAACGGCATCGCGGGCGCCGCGGACGCCACGCTCGTACTGAAGCGGGCTCGCGGGCAGGCGGACGGCATCCTGCACGTCACCGGCCGGGACGTGGACGAAACCGAGTACGCGCTGCAGTTCCAAGCTGCCTCCGGAGCCTGGCACTTGCTGGACGGCCCCGCGTCCGACCACACCGTGGGCGACACCCGAGCCGCGATCCTGCGGTACGTCCGAGCCAACCCCGGCGCGAAGCCCAAGGACATGGCGGGCGAGCTGCCGCACGTCGACCTGGACACGATCCGCCGGACGTGCTCGCGCATGGCCGAGGCAGGACAGCTCACCAAGGACGCCGGCGGGCGGTACTACCCGGACACCGAGACCCGGACACAGGGTGCCCAAGAGGTGTCCGCACTGTCCGACTGTCCGGTTACCCCATCTGACCAGCACGAACACCCCGGACAGTCGGAATTGGAGCTGTCCGGGCTGTCCGGGTCGACCGAAGCTGAAGGGACGGCGGTATGAGCGCCCGCGTGCTGGACGAGAAGTTGACCGTCGCGGAGGTCATTACTGATCTGAAGGTGGCTCCGTCGACCTTCTACCGATGGCGTCAACTCGGGAAGGGCCCGCGCTCGATCAAGCTGCCGAACGGCGACGTGCGCATTCGCCGGTCCGAGTACGAGCGGTGGCTTGCGGAGCGGGAGGACGCTGCGTGAGCGCGACGAACGACACCCCTGTCGGCCGCTCTCGGGGGTCGGCACGGCCGGGGTACTCCCTGGACGTCAAGCTGTGGAATGTCGCGAGCACGGGGCGGAAGTCTCGCCCCTACCGCCTGCGTTGGGTGGTTGCCGGGCAGGTGTACGTGGCACCTTCGCCACGTCCGCACTCGCCGAGAGTCGGCGTTCGGAGCTGTGGCAGGCCATGAACCGGCGCGGTGAGGCATTCGAGATCGAATCAGGTCTGCCTGAGTCCGAAGTCCGCGCGGCGGCGGAAGCGGTCGAAGCGGCCGAGGCCGAGGCGCCGTTGCGGTGGTTCGAATTCTGCCGGAAGTACGTTGCCGGGCGGTGGCGTACCAGCGCCGCCAAGACGCGCGAAAGCATGGCGGACGGTCTTGCGGCTGTGGCGCTCGCCATGGTGAAGCGTGGGGACGGCGCTCCCAAGGACACGGACCTGCGGCTGGCGTTCCGGTGGGGAGTTGTCCCGGCGAATGCTGGGGAGGATCCACCGGCCGAACTGAAAGCCGCGTATGAGTGGCTCACGACCAAGGACCGAGCGGTAGTCGCCTTGGGCGACGCTGAGGCTTTCGAAGACGTGATGTATCGGCTCAACTACCGACTGGACGGCACCCAGGCGGCAGGGGAGACGTACAAGCGGCGGCGCCGTGCTCTGAACACCGCCCTTGAACACGCGGTGGACGTCGGGGAGCTCCCGGAGAATCCGCTCCTGCGGGCCCGCAGGAAGCGAGGTGGCTCTGACAGCGCGGTTGATCGGCGCGTCCTCGTGAACGCCGTACAGGGGCGCCAGTTGCTCACTGCCGTTTCCTACGTCGGGTCGTGGGACCGCAACCGCGGCCGTCGTCTCGTGGCGTTCTACGCGGTGCTGTACTACGCGGGGCTTCGGCCTGCTGAGGCGGTAGGACTGCGGCTGTCCGACTGCTACCTACCGGAGACGGGTTGGGGCACGCTGACGCTGCGAGAGACACGTCCCGTCTCTGGCAAGCAGTGGACCGACTCCGGCGAGCGGCACGACCGCCGGGGTCTGAAAGCCCGCGAGGCAAATACGGACCGACCGGTTCCCATCCCGCCCGTCCTGGTCGCCATCCTTCGGGCGCACCTGAAGGAATTCGGGACCGCCAAGGAGGGGCGGGTGTTCGGGAACGAGCGTGGGGGAGTTGTCGGCTCTTCGACGTACTGGCGCGCGTGGGAGGAAGCGCGGAAGTACGCCCTCCCACCGGAACGCGTCGAATCTCCTCTGGCCGTGCGCCCGTACGACCTGCGGCATGCGTGCATCACGCGGTGGCTGAATGCTGGGGTGCCGATCGCTGAGGTAGCGCGTCGAGTCGGCAACTCCCCGGAAGTGATCCACCGCCGCTATCACGGCTGCATCGATGGCCATGAGGAAGTCGCCAATGCCGAGATAGCGAAATCGCTGGAGGATGAAGGAGACACGGAGTAGTCGTGTACTACGCACTGAGGGGCGGCCCGTGAGTTTTCTGGGCTGCCTCTCAGTTCTGTTCAGGGTGCTGAAGAATCCACAGCGAGGTCGCCGCAAGGAGAGTGATCAGGTGTCGATCAAACCGGCTGGCCGTTTACGGAGGAAGGCTTCCCCTGTTTGGGAATTTTTCGCTTCTTCGGCTTTCCTGCGGTCGGTGAGGGTTCTTTATTCGGATTGCCTCCCTTGGTACCTACCTTCGCGCTGGCCGCGAGTACCTCGTCGATAATTTGACGGCGCACTTCGATGGCGTCCGGACGGTCGAGGGCTTCGGCGAGGCGTTCGGCGGTAAGGTAGTGGCTATTGAGTACGGGCTGATCGAAGTAGCGGTTCAACTGTCCGATGGATTCCCTGTACAAGGTTAGGTAGGTCTTGGACAGGTAACCAGACAGAAGCGTACTGAATGCGGCCAGTGCTCCAATGAACCATCGCATTTCTTCGAGGGGCACATAGGCGCCAGCGAAAGCGGCAGACACGAGTAGTAGGAGCCCAACGTTCATGGCAATCCGAGAAGAACGGAATGCCTTGTCTGCCTGGTCGGTGACAATTCGGTGATATTCGTTAATCTGGCCTTGATTTAGGCCCATGAGTGTGGCTAGCTCGGTTTCCTTCTTAAGCTTTTCCAGTACTTCTCGCTTGTATTCTTCCTCGGCTTTAAGGATTTCATTGTAGTGCTTGTTCTCATTAGCCATATACTGTCGGCGTGCGATTAAGAAGATGATCAAGGTAACGGCTGTGGCGATTGCAAGGATGGCGAGCGACCAGTAGAACCACGTTGCATCCAATGGATTCGGCGAACTCTGGCCTTCTTGCTCGCCTTTGGAGGAACTGTCATCCCTGAATATGCCAGTAAGTCCAAGCACTGCAATAAGCGCGCATGCGAATAGGACGTTATCGGTGCGGCGACTGTTGCGGCGGATTCGTGATTGGCTTACGTGGTATGTAGGCGCATCACCGGTAATGACAAAACGGCTACGTCCTTCACTTGATGTGCCAGTGTCCATCTTTCGCCCCCAGTGTCATGATCAGGCAAAGGAGCCTAGTGCCGCAGCCCCCATCGTGGGTGCCGTTAAGCGGAGTTCGGTGGGGTTTTCCGGCCAAGGGGGCGGTGGAGGGCTGCGCGTGTGGCATCCCTGCTCTGAGGTTATCGAGATGGCACGGCTCTGCTCCGTCCCCGTCAGGTTCATCGACGGACGCTGAAGCTGACGGCACTTGCGTGTGTCGGAGGTGTGTCGCGAATAGTGAGAGACAACGAGAAAGAGCGGGAGTCAGTGAGACTGACTCCCGCTCTCTCATGTCGGCATCCGCACAGGTCAGAGCATGATTCTTGCTGGCTGACTGGCGAGTGCCCCCGGCAGGATTCGAACCTGCGCACACGGCTCCGGAGGCCGTTGCTCTATCCCCTGAGCTACGGGGGCGTGTCGGGCGCTTGGTGTGCGGCGACGGGTTGAACCCTACCAGCTCTTTTGGGGGTGACTGGCATGGGTTTCGGTGGGGGAGGGGCGGGGTGTTGTGGGGGGAGGGGTGGGCTCAGGGTGGGGTGGAGGTGGGTCGTCCGGACGGGGTGGAAGTGGGGAAAACCCGGACGCGGCGGCGGGTGCGGACCTACCCTCAAGTTGTGCCAGGCGCGTCGGGCCGGGTGCTTGTTGTGGACGACAACAAGGTCATCCGGCAGCTGATCAGGGTCAACCTTGAGCTGGAGGGTCTCGAGGTCGTGACCGCGGCCGATGGTGCCGAATGCCTGGACATCGTGCATCAGGTGCGGCCCGATGTGGTGACACTCGATGTGGTCATGCCCCGGCTGGACGGGCTGCGCACCGCCGCTCGCCTTCGGGCCGACCCGCGGACCCGGAATCTTCCCCTCGCCATCGTCAGCGCCTGCACTCAGTACGAGGTCGAGAGCGGGCTCGATGTCGGGGTCGACGCATTCCTTGCCAAGCCCTTCGAGCCTGCCGAACTCGTCAAGCTCGTACGGCAGTTGATGGAGCGTCGGGGGAGCGGCGGTGGTGATCGCGATGGCACCGGGGGCCACTTTCCGGGTGTCTTTGGCGCCGAGGAAGCCGAGCGTGCCGAGCGCGCTGGACGTTCCGGTCACTGATCCATCGAGTCGGTCACCGATCCATCGATGGCCGATGCGTCAATTGCCGGTGCATGAGTCACTGACGCATCAGGCAGCGACGTGCCGCCGATGGGTTCATTCCGGGCCACCGAGGCGGGCCAACCGAGACGAGCCACCTACAGCGTCGGCAGTCGTGTCGGCAGCCGTGTCACCAGCCGTGTCACCAGCCGCGTCGGCAGCCGGGTCATCACCGGCTCCGTCACCGGCTCCATCAATGCATTCATCCATACCTTCATCAACGTCGTCGACCGAGTCGCGACCTGTCTCCGACCCTGGCGCACCCCACCCCAACAAGCCCCCGCTCACCGAAGCCGCCGCAACGCGATCACCCCCTGCGCCGCCCCCAGACAGCACCGGGTTCCCCGGCCCTCGGCCTCGCCCAGCTCGTCCACATTCCGGACCACGCCCAAACCGACTCGCCTACCCACCCCCCTCCTCCCCTAGGCTTGTCCCGTGACCCCCGTTGAGCTCTCCCGTACCGTGCTGCGCGCGGTGCGTCGTGCCGTGGACGAGGGGGAGCTGAGCGTGGTGGTGCCGGCACGGGTCGTGGTGACGGCGCCGGGGGCCGGGGGGTGTGGGGACTACGCCACGAACATCGCGTTGCAGCTGGCTCGGCCGGCCGGGCGGGCGCCGCGGCAGGTCGCTGAGATCCTCCGGCCGCATCTCAGCAGCGCGCCCGGTGTCGCGGACGTCGCGATCACCGGACCCGGGTTTCTGAACATCAGCCTCGACCAGGGCGCTGCCGCCGGCACGCTCGTGTCCGAGATCCTCCGAGAAGGCAGCCGGTACGGGTACGGCGACAGCCTCGCCGGGCAGGTTATCGAGCTGCGCGTGCCGTACGACCTTCGTGCCGAGGTCGTCGCCGACACGCTGGTACGGATCATCGCCACCCAGGGCGGCCGTGCCGAGGTGCGGCATGCCGAGCCGGTCAGTCTCCGGCCCGTCCCCGCCCCCGAGGACCCCGTGCCCCTCGGCCCCGACGCCGCCCGCTGGGCCCTGCTCCACCCCGCGCCCCATGACCGGCCCCGGATCACCGCGGACCACCTCGTCCAGCGCGAGACCAACCCGCTCTTCCGCATCCGGTACGCCCACGCCCGCACCCGCGCCCTCAGCCGCAACGCCGCGGGCCTGGGCGTCGACAGCGCCGCCGGCGACGTATCCCAAGCGCCGGAGCGCCTCACCGTCCTCGCGGACGTATCCCAAGCGCCGGAGCTCCCTACCGTCCTCGCAGACGTACCCCGACTGTCGGAGCTCCCCACCGCCCCCGAAGACGTACCCCAAGCAAGCACCGGCACAGCCGCACCCCAAACCTCAGACCTTCTCGCCACCCTCGCCGAGTACCCCCGCGCCCTCAGTGCCGCCGCAGCCCACCGCTCGCCCGACCGGCTAGCCCGGCATCTCGTCGCCGTCGCCGATGCCCTCCTGTCCTTCCAGTACACCGTGCTGCCGCTCGGGGACGAGAAACCCTCGGCCGCCCACCGGGCCCGGCTGGCGATTGCCGAAGCCGCCGGGGTGGTGTTGGTCGGCGGCCTGTCCCTGCTCGGCATCACTGCACCCGAATACCTCTGACACAGCAGACGACACAGCAGACGACACAGCAGACGACGCAGCAGATGGCGTTGCAGATGGCGTAGCAAACGCCGCAGCAGAAGACTCAGCAGACGACACAGTAGAAAGCCCACAGACATGAGCCGTTCCGCACACCCCGCCGGGCCCCGTCACGCCGATGTTCTGACCGAGGGGCACTACACCGCTCCGCCCGCGGATCTCAACGCCCTCGACCCGAAGGTCTGGGCGCACACCGTCACCCGTAACAGGGACGGAGTCGTCAGCGTCGGCGGGATAGATGTGGCCTCGCTCGCCGAGGAGTTCGGCACCCCCGCCTACTTCATCGACGAGGACGACTTCCGGGCGCGGGCGCGCGCCTGGCGTACCGCCTTCGGGCATGACGCCGACGTCTTCTACGCCGGGAAGGCGTTCCTGTCCCGGGCCGTCGTGCGCTGGCTGGACGAGGAGGGGCTGAATCTGGACGTGTGCTCCGGTGGTGAGCTCGCCACCGCCCTCTCCGCCGGTATGCCCGCCGACCGCATCGCCCTGCACGGCAACAACAAGTCCACCGAAGAGATCACCAGGGCTGTCGAGAGCGGCGTCGGACGTATCGTCCTCGACTCCTTCCAGGAGATCGTCCGTGTCGCCCACATCGCGAGGTCCCTCGGCAAGCGGCAGCGGGTGCAGATCCGGGTGACGGTGGGCGTGGAGGCGCACACCCACGAGTTCATCGCCACGGCGCACGAGGACCAGAAGTTCGGGATTCCGCTGGCCGGTGGCCAGGCCGCGGAGGCCGTACGTCGCGCCCTCCAGCTCGACGGGCTCGAACTCATCGGCATCCACAGTCACATCGGTTCGCAGATCTTCGACACCTCCGGGTTCGAGGTGGCCGCCCACCGCGTCATCGGACTGCTCAGGCAGATCCGTGACGAGCACGGTGTCGAGCTGCCCGAGATCGACCTCGGCGGCGGCCTCGGAATCGCGTACACCAGCGAGGACGACCCACGCGAGCCGCACGAGATCGCCAAGGCGCTGACCGAGATCGTCACCCGCGAGTGCGAGGCCGCCAAGCTGCGGACGCCGCGGATCTCCGTGGAGCCCGGGCGCGCCATCGTCGGTCCGACCGCCTTCACCCTCTACGAGGTCGGCACCATCAAGCCGCTCGACGGGCTTCGGACGTACGTCTCTGTCGACGGAGGCATGTCGGACAACATCCGGACGGCGTTGTACGACGCCGAGTACAGCGTCTCTCTCGTCTCGCGCGCGAGTGACGCTGAGCCGATGCTCGTCCGCGTCGTCGGCAAGCACTGCGAGAGTGGCGACATCGTGGTGCGGGACGCGTTCCTGCCCGCCGACCTGGCGCCCGGTGACCTCATCGCCGTCCCCGCCACCGGCGCCTACTGCCGGTCCATGGCCAGCAACTACAACCACGCGCTCCGCCCGCCCGTCGTCGCCGTGAGCGACGGCGAGGCCCGGGTGATCGTCCGCCGTGAAACGGAGGAGGACCTGCTCCGCCTCGACGTCGGCTGAGAGACGCCGACCACGAGACATCGGCAAGAGACATCGGCCGAGGGGCGCCGACCAAGAGACGCCGGCCGAGAGGCGTCGACCAAGAGACGTCGACCAAGAGACGTCGGCCGAGAGGCGTCGACCAAGAGACATCGGCCGCGAGACGTCGACCGACAAGCGCCACCAGGGGCGGAAGATCTCCGGTCTTCCGCCCTCGTAGAAATGAAATGGACGTCTCACGATCCGGACATGGGATAGAAAGTCCCGTCCGGTGAGTGAGACTGGTCCAACCGTGACGTAACAGGAAACGAGGTCGGATGATGCGTACGCGTCCGCTGAAGGTGGCGCTGCTGGGCTGCGGGGTAGTCGGCTCAGAGGTGGCGCGCATCATGACGACGCACGCCGACGATCTCGCCGCCAGGATCGGGGCCCCGGTGGAACTGGCCGGCGTCGCCGTACGCCGCCCCGCCAAGGTCCGTGAGGGCATCGACCCCGGCCTCATCACCACCGACGCGACCGCGCTCGTCAAACGGGGCGACATCGACGTCGTCGTCGAGGTCATCGGCGGTATCGAGCCCGCTCGTACGCTCATCACCACCGCCTTCGAGCACGGCGCCTCCGTGGTCTCGGCGAACAAGGCGCTGCTCGCCCAGGACGGTGCCGCGCTGCACGCCGCCGCCCAGGAGCAGGGCAAGGACCTCTACTACGAGGCCGCCGTCGCCGGCGCCATCCCGCTCATCCGGCCGCTGCGCGAGTCCCTCGCCGGCGACAAGATCAACCGCGTGATGGGCATCGTCAACGGCACCACCAACTTCATCCTCGACAAGATGGATTCGACGGGCGCCGGGTACCAGGAGGCGCTCGACGAGGCCACCGCGCTGGGATACGCCGAGGCCGACCCCACCGCCGACGTCGAGGGCTTCGACGCCGCCGCCAAGGCCGCGATCCTCGCCGGAATCTCCTTCCACACGCGCGTACGCCTCGACGACGTGTACCGCGAGGGCATGACCGAGGTCACCGCCTCCGACTTCGCCTCGTCGAAGGCGATGGGCTGCACCATCAAGCTGCTCGCCATCTGCGAGCGGGCCGCCGACGGCGCGTCCGTCACCGCGCGCGTGCACCCGGCCATGATTCCGCTGAGCCATCCGCTCGCCTCCGTGCGCGGCGCGTACAACGCGGTCTTCGTCGAGTCGGACGCCGCCGGGCAGCTCATGTTCTACGGGCCGGGTGCCGGAGGCGCGCCGACCGCGTCCGCCGTGCTCGGTGACCTCGTGGCCGTCTGTCGCAACAAGCTCAGCGGCGCGACCGGGCCCGGCGCCTCCGCGTACGCCCAACTGCCCGTCTCCCCCATGGGCGAGGTCGTGACGCGCTACCACATCAGCCTCGACGTGGCCGACAAGCCGGGTGTTCTCGCCCAGGTGGCCACCGTCTTCGCCGAGCACGGGGTGTCCATCGACACCGTGCGCCAGCAGAGCCGACAGGACGGGGGCGGCGAGGCCTCCCTCGTCGTAGTCACCCATCGTGCGTCCGACGCGTCCCTGAACGGGACCGTCGAGGCGCTGCGCAGCCTCGACACCGTGCGGGGTGTCGCCAGCATCATGCGGGTTGAAGGAGAGTAACCAGCAATGACCCACCAGTGGCGCGGAATCATCGAGGAGTACCGGGACCGGCTGCCGGTATCCGGCAGCACGCCGGTCGTGACGCTTCGGGAGGGCGGCACGCCGCTCGTGCCCGCGCAGGTGCTCTCCGAGCGCACCGGGTGCGAGGTCCACCTGAAGGTGGAGGGCGCCAACCCGACCGGGTCCTTCAAGGACCGCGGTATGACCATGGCCATCTCGAAGGCCAAGGAGGAGGGCGCGAAGGCCGTCATCTGCGCCTCCACCGGCAATACGTCCGCGAGCGCCGCCGCCTACGCCGTACGCGCCGGGATGGTCTGTGCCGTGCTCGTGCCGCAGGGCAAGATCGCGATCGGCAAGATGGGCCAGGCCCTCGTGCACGGCGCGAAGATCCTCCAGGTCGACGGCAACTTCGACGACTGCCTCACCCTCGCGCGGTCGCTCTCCGAGAACTACCCGGTGGCGCTGGTCAATTCGGTCAACCCGGTGCGCATCGAGGGCCAGAAGACCGCCGCGTTCGAGATCGTGGACATGCTCGGCGACGCGCCCGACATCCACGTCCTCCCGGTGGGCAACGCGGGCAACATCACCGCGTACTGGAAGGGGTACAAGGAGTACGCCGCCGACGGCATCGCCGGGCAGACCCCGCGCATGTGGGGTTTCCAGGCCTCCGGTTCCGCCCCGATCGTGCGCGGCGAGGTCGTCAAGGACCCGTCGACCATCGCCACCGCGATCCGTATCGGCAACCCGGCGTCCTGGCAGTTCGCGCTGGCCGCCCGGGACGAGTCGGGTGGGTTCATCGACGAGGTGACGGACCGTGAGATCCTGCGCGCCTACCGCCTGTTGGCCGCGCAGGAGGGCGTTTTCGTCGAGCCCGCGTCCGCCGCGTCCGTCGCCGGTCTGCTGAAGGCCGCCGAGCAGGGCAAGGTCGACCCGGGCCAGACGATCGTCTGCACGGTCACCGGAAACGGGCTCAAGGATCCGGACTGGGCCGTCGCCGGCGCTCCGCAGCCGGTGACCGTCCCGGTGGACGCCGTCGCGGCCGCCGAGAAGCTCGGTCTCGCATAACACCTCGCATAACACCTCGCGTAAACGGAGAACACCCCGAAGGACACCCGACGGGGGGTGCACGGGGGGCTTACGACACGCATCGTGCGCCTCCCGTGCGCCCTATGTCGCCACAGAACCTGTCTTCGATAGGCTGTACTGAACCCGCCCGCCGCATATGCCGCGGTGCCGCCCTCGTTGTGGCCTTCGGGTGTTGACGTACACGTCAGGTTCGTAGCGCAAACCGTCCCACCATCCGTATCGTCGGCCCGTTCCACCTCCGTACCGTCAGTCGCTCCACCGTCGTATCGCAAGTCGCCCCACGTTCGTCTCGCACGTTTTCGAGAATCTCGTACGTCAGGCAGTTCAAGGTCTCGCACATCACGCAGTTCAAGGTCTCGTACATCACGCAGCTCAAGGAGAGTCATCGAGCGATGGCCGGTCCAGCCTTCCGCGCCGCCGCCGTCCGGGTGCGCGTCCCCGCCACCAGCGCCAATCTCGGGCCGGGCTTCGACGCCTTCGGCCTGTCACTGGGGCTGTACGACGACGTGGTCGTCCGGGTGGCGGACGCCGGGCTGCACATCGACATCGCGGGTGAGGGCAGCGAGACGCTGCCGCGCGACGAGGGTCATCTCCTCGTACGTTCCCTGCGCACCGCCTTCGATCTGCTGGGCGGACAACCGCGCGGCCTTGAGATCGTCTGCGCCAACCGCATTCCGCACGGCCGGGGCCTCGGTTCCTCGTCGGCCGCCATCTGCGCCGGCATCGTCGCCGCACGGGCGGTGACCATAGGCGGGGACACGAAACTCGACGACACGGCCCTGCTTGAGCTCGCCACCGAGATCGAGGGGCACCCCGACAACGTCGCGGCCTGTCTGCTCGGCGGATTCACGCTCTCCTGGATGGAGACGGGCGCGGCGCGGGCGATCAGGATGGAACCCGCCGATTCCATCGTTCCGGTGGTTTTCGTACCGGGAAAGCCGGTTCTCACCGAGACCGCGCGCGGTCTGCTTCCGCGCACGGTGCCGCATGTCGACGCCGCGACAAACGCGGGCCGCGCGGCCCTGCTCGTCGAGGCCCTCACCCGGCGTCCCGACCTGCTGTTGCCCGCCACCGAGGACCGCTTGCACCAGGAGTACCGCGCCCCGGCCATGCCCGAGAGCATCGCGCTGGTGGAGCGGCTGCGGGCCGACGGCATCCCCGCGGTGATCTCCGGCGCGGGCCCCACGGTGCTGGCCCTGGCTGACGGGGCGTCGGCCGACAAAATCGCCGACCTCGCAGGTCAGGGGTGGGCTGCCAATCGTCTGGACCTCGATGCCACGGGAGCGAGCGTGTTGCCGCTCGCACCCTCCGGTGTCCATTAGAAGCGCGCGGTTACCGGATTTCGAGAGGGGGAATGTTTGTTGGATCCGGTAGTGTTAATCTCAAGTCTGCACCCGACCTCACCATGGCGAGGTGCTTCACGTCCCCGTTCGGGACACCCATTCTTCCGGGAGCCTCCCAAACTGCTTTGTGCCATGCATTGGGTGCTACGTGCTGAGCAGTGTTGAGCACGCTCCGGAACCGGCGTGACCGAGCCGATGACACCGCAATTCAGTGCCACGGCTCCGGAATCGTCATCACCAGTTATTTCTTCCGCCGCGTTGGCGGACCACCGCCCCGGCACGGTCCGTACCAAAAGGACCAAATCCGGACAGCAAAACCGGTCGCCGTGCCAGACAGGCCGACGTCCGCTCCAGGGAAGGACCCTTCGTGAGCGACACCACCGATCTGATGGGCGCACGTGTCGAGGAGACCGTTGCCACGCCCGCCACGGACGCCTCAGCGGCGCCTGCCTCCGGTGCAGGCTCCCGGCGGCGCCGCGGTACCGGCCTTGACGGCATGGTGCTGGCCGAGCTTCAGCAGGTCGCGTCCGGCCTCGGTATCAGGGGCACCGCGCGGATGCGCAAGAGCCAGCTGATCGAGGTCATCAAGGAGGCGCAGGCCGGAGGAGGCAGCGCGTCGGCGAAGGCCGAGGCCACCGCCGAGACCAAGCCGAAGCGCCGCGCCACCTCGAAGGCCCGTACGGGCGTTGACGCCGTCGCGGCCGAGGTGAAGGCCGAGCAGCCCGCCGCCGAAAAGGCCGTGGCCCAGCAGCAGATCGACATTCCCGGCCAGCCCGCCGGTGGCCCCTCCCGAGCGAGCGAGGCCGAGGACGCACCCGTGGGCGAGCGCCGTCGCCGCCGCGCCGTCGCCGAGGCCGGCAGCCCCGAGACGGTCACCGCCGAGGCGACGAGCGAGCCGAAGACGGAGACCCTGGTCGAGGCCAAGGCCGACGCGGGTGACGGCGACGGCCGACAGGGCCGCCGTGACCGTCGTGACCGCGACCGTGGTGGCCGTGACCGCGACCGCCGGGCCGGCAAGACCGACGAGCAGCAGGGCCAGGGTGGTCAGGCTCAGAGTGGCCAGGGACAGAGCGGCGGCCAGCAGCGCCAGGACCGTCAGGACCGGCAGCAGCAGAGCCAGGGCGGCCGCCAGGACCGGCAGCAGCGTGACAACGGCCCGCAGCGTGACAACGGCCCCCAGGACGACGACGAGTTCGGCGATGGCCGGCGCGGTCGTCGCGGCCGTTACCGGGACCGTCGTGGCCGTCGTGGCCGCGAGGACTTCGGCCCGAACGAGCCGCAGGTCGCCGACGACGACGTCCTGATCCCGGTCGCGGGAATCCTCGACATCCTCGACAACTACGCGTTCATCCGTACGTCCGGCTACCTGCCGGGTCCGAACGACGTGTACGTCTCCCTCGCCCAGGTCCGCAAGAACGGTCTGCGCAAGGGCGACCACGTCACGGGCGCGGTCCGCCAGCCCAAGGACGGCGAGCGCCGCGAGAAGTTCAACGCGCTGGTCCGCCTCGACTCCGCGAACGGCATGGCCGCCGAATCGGGCCGTGGCCGCCCGGAGTTCAACAAGCTGACGCCCCTTTACCCGCAGGACCGGCTCCGTCTGGAGACCGACCCGGGCGTGCTGACGACCCGCATCATCGACCTCGTCGCGCCGATCGGTAAGGGCCAGCGTGGTCTGATCGTGGCCCCGCCGAAGACCGGCAAGACCATGATCCTTCAGGCGGTCGCCAACGCGATCACCGTCAACAACCCCGAGTGCCACCTGATGGTCGTCCTGGTCGACGAGCGTCCGGAAGAGGTCACGGACATGCAGCGGTCGGTGAAGGGCGAGGTCATCTCCTCGACCTTCGACCGCCCGGCCGAGGACCACACCACGGTCGCCGAGCTCGCCATCGAGCGGGCCAAGCGTCTGGTGGAGCTGGGTCACGACGTCGTCGTCCTGCTCGACTCGATCACGCGTCTGGGCCGTGCGTACAACCTCGCCGCCCCCGCCTCCGGCCGCATCCTGTCCGGTGGTGTCGACTCGACCGCGCTGTACCCGCCGAAGCGCTTCTTCGGTGCCGCGCGCAACATCGAGGACGGCGGCTCGCTGACCATCCTGGCCACCGCGCTCGTCGACACCGGCTCGCGCATGGACGAGGTGATCTTCGAGGAGTTCAAGGGCACCGGCAACATGGAGCTCAAGCTCGACCGGAAGCTCGCCGACAAGCGCATCTTCCCGGCGGTCGACGTCGACCCGTCGGGCACGCGTAAGGAAGAGATCCTCCTCAACCCGGAGGAGCTCGCCATCGTCTGGAAGCTGCGCCGGGTGCTGCACGCGCTCGACTCGCAGCAGGCCATCGAACTCCTGCTGGACAAGATGAAGCAGACGAAGTCCAACGCCGAGTTCCTGATGCAGATCGCGAAGACGACGCCGGGCAACGGCAACGACTGATCCGAACCCTGCGGAACCCGAGGGCCGCCCCCGTCACTCCGGTGACGGGGGCGGCCCTGTGCGTGGCGCCGGCCGACAGGCGATCAGCGAGATCTTTGCCACAGGAGCCGGGATCGGTGCCGATTTCGAACGGCACGGCTAATTCGGCTGAAATCGCAGGTGAGCGGGGGTTTCCATGGACTCCCCGGTGACTCGCTGTGCCTGTATGTCCACAACTTGGGCACAGAGCGTCGTGCAACCCTTGCCCGAGTTTCCCCGTCTGACCGTACGGAGTGACCATGGAGGTGCATGTGTCACGACGAACGGGCCTGAGCCTGAAAGCAGGGGGTAACCGACCCGAACAA
This sequence comes from Streptomyces sp. NPDC087263, assembly GCF_044744645.1. NCBI lineage: Bacteria > Bacillati > Actinomycetota > Actinomycetes > Kitasatosporales > Streptomycetaceae > Streptomyces > Streptomyces sp. NPDC087263. Next base: position 466,806 of record NZ_JBIUYT010000002.1, on the reverse strand, counting down.
GGACTGAGGAGCACATGCCTGCCGAGAGCAAGCCGGAACCCGGCATATCCGGGGAGTCCGGCACCAGCGCCCCGCGCCACCGCGCGAAGGGCCGCCGCCGCAAGGCCCGCAGCAAGCGCCGCAAGGGCCTGCTGATCACGGCCTGGGTCGCGGCGGGCATCGTTGTGCTGGGCGGCACCGGCGCCGGATACCTGTACTTCAAGCTCAACGGCAACATCAAGAGCGTCGACATCAACCAGGTCCTTGGCACGGACCGGCCGGAGAAGGTCGACAACGGCTCCGAGAACATCCTGGTCCTGGGCTCCGACACCCGCTCCGGCTCCAACGTGAAGCTGGGCGGCGGCACCGACGACGGCAGCGCCCGCTCGGACACCGCGATGGTCGTGCACGTGAACGAGGGCCACAAGTCGGCCAGTGTGGTCTCCATACCCCGCGACACCCTCGTCGAGCGCCCCTCCTGCACCGACGCCAACGGAGTCACGCACGACGCGGCCTCCGACGTCATGTTCAACTCCGCGTACTCCACCGGGGGCGCCGCCTGCGCCGTGAAGACCGTCGAGTCCATGAGCGGGATCCGCATGGACCACTACATCGAGGTCGACTTCAGCGGCTTCCAGAAGCTCATCGACGACCTGGGCGGCGTGAAGATCACCACCACCCAGGACATCAACGACCCCGACAGCCACCTGAACCTCACGGCCGGCACCCACACCCTCGACGGCGAGCAGGCGCTCGGCCTGGTCCGCACCCGGCACGGCGTCGGTGACGGCTCCGACCTCGGCCGGATCCAGCTCCAGCAGGCGTTCATCAAGGCCCTGATGAACCAGGTCAAGAGCATCGGCCTGCTGACCAGCCCGACCAAGCTGCTCGAACTCGCCGACACCGCCACCAGCGCCATCACCACCGACTCCGACCTGAAGTCCGTCAACGACCTGGTGTCCTTCGCGGGCGGCCTCAAGGGCATCAGCTCCTCGAAGATGACCATGGTGACGATGCCGGTCCAGTACGACAGCGCGAACGCCAACCGCGTGATCATCGACGAGGCCAAGGACAAGCTGGTCTGGGACGCCCTGAAGAACGACCAGGTGATCCCGAAGTCCGCCACCGAGGGCACCGCCACGGGCAGCGCGAAGGACGTCGTCAGCGCCGGCTGAGCTGCACCGGGAAGCTCCCGGGAATAGATCATGGCGCCCCCCGGTTTTGGGGGATGCGGCCAGTCCTGGCAGACTGGTACGTCGGCTCCGGTTCACGCACCCGCAATCCGCGGCGGCGACCCGGCGCCCTCCCGAAACTAGGAGACACCTTGAAGCGCGACATCCACCCCGAGTACGTCGAGACGCAGGTCAGCTGCACCTGTGGCGCGTCGTTCACCACCCGTAGCACGATCTCCAGCGGCACCGTCCGTGCCGAGGTCTGCTCCGAGTGCCACCCGTTCTACACGGGCAAGCAGAAGATCCTCGACACCGGTGGCCGCGTGGCCCGCTTCGAGGCCCGCTTCGGCAAGGCTGCCGCTGCCACGAAGTAGCGACCTCACAGCGCCGGTCTCCGGCGCCCCTGCACGGGGGCGTCGGGACCGGCGCTTTGCGGTGCAGCCCCCATTCGTTTTATCTACGTCCCCGAGCCCGTCATGGAGCCGGGGGCAGCCCATTGGAGCCGGAGATGTTCGAGGCGGTCGAGGAACTGATCGGCGAGCACGCCGATCTGGAGACGAAGCTCGCTGACCCGTCGGTGCACGCCGACCAGGCCAACGCGCGCAAGCTCAACAAGCGCTACGCGGAGCTGACCCCGATCGTCGCGACGTACCGCTCCTGGAAGCAGACCGGGGACGACATCGAGACGGCGAAGGAGTTCGTGGCCGACGACCCGGACTTCGCCGCCGAGGTCAAGGAGCTGGAGAAGCAGCGCGAGGAGCTGACGGAGAAGCTCCGGCTGCTGCTGGTCCCGCGCGACCCCAACGACGACAAGGACGTCATCCTCGAGGTCAAGGCGGGCGCGGGCGGCGACGAGTCGGCCCTCTTCGCAGGCGACCTGCTGCGCATGTACCTGCGCTACGCCGAGCGCGTCGGCTGGAAGACCGAGATCATCGACGCCACCGAGTCCGAACTCGGCGGCTACAAGGACGTCCAGGTCGCCGTGAAGACCAAGGGCGGCCAGGGTGCGACCGAGCCGGGCCAGGGCGTCTGGGCGCGGCTGAAGTACGAGGGCGGGGTGCACCGCGTACAGCGCGTGCCGTCGACCGAGTCGCAGGGCCGCATCCACACCTCCGCCGCCGGTGTGCTGGTCACGCCCGAGGCCGAGGAAGTCGACGTCGAGATCCACGCCAACGACCTGCGCATCGACGTCTACCGTTCCTCGGGTCCCGGCGGCCAGTCCGTCAACACCACCGACTCCGCCGTACGCATCACGCACATTCCCACCGGAGTCGTCGCTTCCTGTCAGAACGAGAAGAGCCAGCTGCAGAACAAGGAGCAGGCGATGCGTATCCTGCGCTCCAGGCTCCTCGCGGCGGCCCAGGAGGAAGCGGAACGGGAGGCCGCGGACGCCCGCCGCAGCCAGGTCCGCACCGTCGACCGCTCCGAGAAGATCCGTACGTACAACTTCCCGGAGAATCGCATCTCGGACCACCGGGTCGGCTTCAAGGCGTACAACTTGGATCAGGTCCTCGACGGCGACCTGGACGCGATGATCCAGGCCTGCGTCGACGCGGACTCGGCCGCGAAGCTCGCCGCCGCGTAAGAGTTCCACCCACCTCATGACAACAGCTCAGCCCGGAGGACCAGCGTGAACCTGCTGCTCGCGGAAGTGGCCCAGGCCACCCAGCGGCTGGCCGACGCCGGCGTGCCCTCGCCGCGTAATGACGCGGAGGAGCTCGCCGCCTTCGTGCACGGCGTGAAGCGGGGCGAGCTGCACACCGTCAAGGACACCGACTTCGACGCCCGCTACTGGGAGGTGACCGCGCGCCGCGAGGCGCGCGAGCCGCTCCAGCACATCACCGGACGCGCCTACTTCCGGTACCTGGAACTCCAGGTCGGGCCAGGGGTGTTCGTGCCGCGTCCGGAGACCGAGTCCGTCGTCGGCTGGGCCATAGACGCCGTACGCGCCATGGATGTCGTGGAGCCGCTGATCGTCGACCTGTGCACGGGCTCCGGCGCCATCGCGCTCGCCCTCGCGCAGGAGGTCCCGCGCTCCCGTGTGCACGCCGTGGAGCTGTCCGAGGACGCCCTCCAGTGGACCCGCAAGAACGTCGCGGGCTCCAGGGTCGACTTGCGCCAGGGAGACGCTCTGGAGGCCTTTCCCGACCTCGACGGCCATGTCGACCTGGTCGTCTCCAACCCGCCGTACATCCCGCTCACGGAATGGGAGTACGTCCAGCCGGAGGCCCGGGACTACGATCCCGAACTCGCCCTGTTCTCGGGGGAGGACGGCCTCGACCTGATCCGCGGCATCGAGCGCACCGCGCACCGTCTGCTGCGGCCCGGCGGCGTCGTCGTCATCGAGCACGCCGACACCCAGGGCGGGCAGGTGCCGTGGATCTTCACCGAGGAGCGGGGCTGGGCCGACGCGGCCGACCACCCGGACCTCAACAACCGGCCGCGGTTCGCGACCGCCCGCAAGGCGATGCCGTGAGCACGCGCATCGAGTTCCCCAGGCAGAGTCACGTGTACGAGGAGGACCGCTAAATGGCACGGCGATACGACACCAACGACGCGACCGACCGCACCACCGGTCTGCGTGAAGCCGCGTCCGCCGTCCGCCGTGGCGAGCTGGTCGTCCTCCCGACCGACACGGTGTACGGCATCGGCGCCGACGCGTTCTCCTCCGAGGCCGTCGCCGATCTCCTCGACGCCAAGGGCCGGGGCCGCAACATGCCCACCCCCGTCCTCATCGGCTCCCCGAACACCCTGCACGGCCTGGTCACGGACTTCTCCGAGATGGCCTGGGAGCTGGTCGACGCGTTCTGGCCGGGCGCGCTCACCCTCGTCGCCAAGCACCAGCCGTCCCTCCAGTGGGACCTGGGGGACACCCGCGGCACCGTCGCCGTGCGCATGCCGCTGCACCCCGTAGCCATCGAACTGCTCACCGAGGTCGGCCCGATGGCGGTCTCCTCCGCCAACCTCACGGGTCACCCCTCGCCGGAGGACTGTGACGCCGCGCAGGAGATGCTCGGCGACTCCGTCTCCGTCTACCTGGACGGCGGCCCGACCCCCGGCATCGTCCCCTCCTCGATCGTCGACGTGACCGGCAAGGTGCCCGTGCTGCTGCGCGAGGGGGCACTGTCGGCCGAGGAGCTCCGGAAGGTCGTACCCGACCTCGAGGTGGCGAATTGACAGCCCCTGACGCGGGGCGTGGCATAGGCACGGGGATCACGGGGGCCAACGGTTCTCCCAGGGGGTCCTTCCGCATCCTCCACGTCAGCACCGGGAACGTGTGCCGCTCGCCGATCACCGAGCGGCTGACCCGCCATGCCCTCGCGGACCGGCTCGGCGACCCCCTGTGGGGCGGTCTCATCGTGGAGAGCGCGGGCACCTGGGGGCACGAAGGCGCGCCCATGGAGACCAACGCCGCCACGGTCCTCACCGACTACGGCGCGGACCCCTCCGGCTTCGTGGGCCGCGAACTCCTCGACGACCACGTCATCCGCGCCGACCTGGTCCTCACCGCCACCCGCGACCACCGCGCCCAGGTCATCTCCATGGGCCACTCGGCGGGCCTGCGCACCTTCACCCTCAAGGAGTTCACCCGACTCGTACGGGCCATAGATCCCGCCACGCTCCCACCCCTGGAGGAGGGAGTGATCGAGCGCGCCCGCGCCCTGGTACGGGCCGCGGCGGCGCTGCGCGGCTGGCTCCTGGCCCCCACCGCGGAGGCGGACGAGGTCTTCGACCCCTACGGCGCCCCACTGCCGTTCTTCCGGTCCATCGGGGACGAGATCAACGAGGCGCTGGATCCGGTGGTGACGGCGCTCACGGGGGTACGTGCCCGTACGTAGGCCCCTGTCGGAGGCCCGATGCGCCCGGCGGACTGCGACACCGGGCGGCCCATCGGTCCCGGTTCTACATTGGACGTAGCGCACCCCCACGCCGAGGTCCGGAGTCCACCATGCCGGTCACACACACCCTGGAAGCGGATGTTCTGCGTCGGCAGGACCCGGAGCTCGCCGAGATCCTGCTCGGCGAGCTGGCGCGGCAGTCGACGACCTTGCAGCTGATCGCGGCCGAGAACTTCACCTCGCCCGCCGTGCTGGCCGCGCTCGGGTCGCCGCTGGCCAACAAGTACGCCGAGGGATATCCGGGCGCCCGCCACCACGGCGGCTGCGAGATCGTGGACGTCGCCGAGCGGGTCGCGGTGGACCGCGCGAAGGCCCTCTTCGGCGCCGAGCACGCCAACGTGCAGTCCCACTCGGGGAGTTCGGCGGTCCTCGCCGCGTACGCCGCCCTGCTGCGCCCCGGTGACACCGTTCTGGCGATGGGGCTGCCCTTCGGCGGCCACCTCACGCACGGGTCGCCCGCGAACTTCTCCGGCAGGTGGTTCGACTTCGTCGGCTACGGCGTCGAGGCGGACACCGGCCTCATCGACTACGAACAGGTCCGCGCGCTGGCCCGTACGCACCGCCCCAAGGCCATCGTCTGCGGGTCCATCTCCTATCCCCGGCACATCGACTACGCGCTGTTCCGGGAGATCGCCGACGAAGTGGGCGCCTATCTCATCGCCGACGCCGCCCACCCCATCGGGCTCGTCGCCGGGGGAGCGGCCCCCAATCCGGTGCCGTACGCCGATGTGGTCTGCGCCACCACCCACAAGGTGCTCCGCGGCCCCCGCGGCGGCATGATCCTGTGCGGCGGCGAGCTGGCCGAGCGCGTCGACCGGGCGGTGTTCCCGTTCACCCAGGGTGGCGCCCAGATGCACACGATCGCCGCCAAGGCCGTCGCGTTCGGCGAGGCGGCGACCCCGGCCTTCACGGCGTACGCCCATCAGGTCGTCGCCAACGCCCGGGTGCTCGCCGGGGCGCTGGACGCGCAAGGGCTCGCGATCACCACCGGTGGCACCGACACCCACCTGCTCACCGTCGACACCGCGCCCCTCGGCGTCGACGGGCGCATCGCCCGAGGACGTCTCGCCGCCGCCGGGATGGTCCTCGACACCTGCGCGCTGCCGCACGGGGACGCGCGGGGGCTGCGGCTGGGTACGGCGGCGCTGACCACGCAGGGGATGGGGGAGGCGGAGATGGCGCGGGTGGCCGTACTCTTCGCGAGTGTGCTGCGGGGCGAAGCGGACGCGAAGCCGGTTCGTGAAGAAGTCAGGGAGCTGACCAGCAGATTTCCGCCGTATCCCGGCTGATGCGGGGTAGACGGAACCTCGTGCACAGCCACTCGTGCAACCATCGTCGCTACCCGGAAGTCCCCAACCGTATGCATGCATCGCTAAGGTGTGGGGCTCAGATGGCCAGCGAGACCTGTGGGGAAGCCCGTGCGTGAATACCTGCTGACGCTCTGCGTGACGGCCGCGGTGACGTATCTGCTGACAGGGCCGGTGCGGAAGTTCGCGATCGTGGCCGGAGCCATGCCGGAGATCCGTGCGCGTGACGTGCACCGAGAACCGACCCCGCGGCTCGGCGGCATCGCGATGTTCTTCGGGCTGTGCGCGGGCCTGCTGGTCGCGGACCACCTGGAGAACCTCAGCGACGTCTTCGCGAACTCCAATGAGCCGCGCGCCCTGCTCTCCGGCGCGGCGGTGATCTGGCTGATCGGTGTCCTGGACGACAAGTTCGAGATCGACGCCCTGATCAAGCTGGGCGCCCAGATGATCGCGGCCGGTGTGATGGTCGTGCAGGGTCTGACGATCCTGTGGCTGCCCATCCCGGGCGTCGGCCTGGTGGCGCTCACCTCGTGGCAGGGCACCCTGCTCACCGTCGCCCTGGTCGTCATCACCATCAACGCGGTGAACTTCGTGGACGGCCTGGACGGTCTGGCTGCCGGAGTGGTGTGCATCGCGTCCGCCGCGTTCTTCCTGTACGCCTACCGCATCTGGTACAGCTACGGAATCGAGGCCGCCGCCCCGGCCACCCTCTTCGCGGCGATCCTGATGGGCATGTGCCTGGGCTTCCTGCCGCACAACATGCACCCCGCGCGGATCTTCATGGGCGACTCCGGGTCGATGCTCATCGGGCTCGTGCTGGCCGGCGGCGCCATCTCCATCACCGGGCAGATCGACCCCGACGTGATGAACCTGTTCTCCGGTTCCGAGCGGAACACCGTGCACCAGACGGTGCCCGTCTTCATCCCGCTGCTGCTGCCGCTGACGATCATCGCGATCCCGGCCGCCGACCTGGTCCTCGCCATCGTGCGGCGCACCTGGCGCGGACAGTCCCCGTTCGCCGCGGACCGCGGGCACCTGCACCACCGCCTCCTGGAGGTCGGGCACTCACACAGCCGCGCGGTCATGATCATGTACTTCTGGTCGGCGCTGATCTCCTTCGGTGCCCTCGCGTACTCGGTCAACTCCGGCGCCATGTGGATCGTGCTCGGGATCATGGGGCTCAGCGCGGTCGGTCTCGTCCTGCTCCTGCTGCCGCGCTTCACGCCGCGTACCCCGCGTTGGGCCGAGAGCTTCGTGCCGCCGCGTTATCGCCGTAGCAGGGTCGTAGCCGCCTCGCCCGAGGCAGCGGAGGCCGTGCCGGCCGGTGCCTTCGAGGCAGGGGTTTTCGCCGAGGAGGACGGGGCGCCGGAGGACCGCACTCCGGTTGCTGCCGGAGTCTCAGGAGTCAACGGGGCGACGGCAATTGGCGCTCGTTCGCGCTTCCTGGATCGGCGTAAAGCCGGGTCGTCGCGCTGACGCGAAGGTAAGAATCTTGCAAGAGGTTCGCGCCCCCGCGCGTCGGCAAACTGCCCCAATACCAGACAAGTTGGCCAGCAAATTGCACAGACGCGCACCTTCACTCTCATGTGTGACAGCGAGCACACCAACCAGGTAAAGACCTCATCAAATAGTTTGTGATACGGTTCACGAGAACCCGGGGCGGAGCCGAAGGACCTGAGAGAGATGGTCCCTTGGCGTGAGGTTCTCTCTCAGCCCGGGATTACGCTCGTCCATGACGACACCCTGCCCCCCTTAACAAGCGGAGTTGCCGCCATGCCGTCCAATGACGCCCGGATTCTCCTTCAGGCCGCTGTGCCCACAGCTGTCGTCGGCGCGATTGCCGCCGTCGTCAGTGGTGTGGTCGCCGGTGGCAAGGGAGCAGTCGGGGCGGTCATCGCGACGCTGGTTGTGATCCTCTTCATGGGTATCGGGCTCTACGTTCTGCAGCGCACTGCCAAATCGCTTCCGCACTTGTTCCAGGCGATGGGTCTGATGCTCTACACGGCACAGATTCTTCTGCTGTTCATCTTTGTCGCCGCGTTCAAGAACACGACGTTGTTCAACCCCAAAGCTTTCGCGATCACGCTCGTCGCCACCACGCTCGCGTGGATCGGTGCACAGGCGCGTGCCCAAATGAAGGCCAAGATCCTCTATGTCGAACCCGAGTCTTCGAAGGGCGACAAGCCCGAAAAGACAGGGCACTCGTCGTGAGGGGTAGGGCCGGGATAAGTGCGCCTAGCAGACCCTGCTATCGTCCGGTGCCAACTGCGGCATCGCGGGCGCGGGCATCTGAGCTGACGCCTGCTCAAACGCGAGGCTTGATGCCCCACAGCCGCCCCCACATCCGTAACACCAGTCCAGTGCCGAACCGCGGCTGCGCGCCGCGCCGACACAACGAGGTTGCCGTACCTATGCGCCACGCTGAAGGAGCCCGCGGTGAGTGCTGACCCCCAGATGCTCGCCTTCGACGCAAGCTGTCACATCTTCACCGGTTGCGGCTTTCCGGCGCCGGGTCTCCATACGTTCGTGTACGAGCCCATCTTCACCGTGGCCGGCTTCGAGTTCACGAAGCCGATGCTGCTGGCGCTCCTGGGTTGCTTTGTGGTCATCGGGTTCTTCTGGGCCGCGTTCAACAAGCCCAAGCTGATTCCCGGCAAGATTCAGATGGTTGGCGAGGCAGGCTACGACTTCGTACGCCGTGGCATCGTCTACGAGATCATCGGCAAGAAGGACGGCGAGAAGTATGTGCCGCTCATGGTCTCGCTGTTCTTCTTCGTGTGGATGATGAACATCTGGTCGATCATCCCGCTCGCCCAGTTCCCGGTCACGTCGCTGATTGCCTTCCCAGCCGGTCTGGCCCTGATCGTGTACGTCCTCTGGGTCAGCCTCACCTTCAAGAAGCACGGCTTCGTCGGTGGCTGGAAGAACATCACGGGTTACGACAAGTCGCTCGGCCCGATCCTGCCGCTCATCGTCGTCCTCGAGTTCTTCTCGAACCTGATCATCCGGCCCTTCACACACGCGGTGCGACTGTTCGCGAACATGTTCGCCGGCCACCTGCTGATCGTGATGTTCTCGCTGGCCTCCTGGTACCTGCTGAACGGCATCGGCGTCGTTTACGCCGCCACCTCGTTCGTGATGGTCATCGTGATGACCGCCTTCGAGCTCTTCATCCAGGCCGTTCAGGCGTACGTCTTCGTGCTCCTGGCCGCCAGCTACGTCCAGGGTGCGCTCGCCAAGCACCACTGAGCCCCACCTGCTATCTCCTCCCCCCAGACGCCCGGTGGCCAACCCCCACCGGGTCCTTGAAAGAGAAGGAAGAACCGGTATGTCCGAGACTCTCGCCGCTGTCACCGGCAACGTCGCCTCCATCGGTTACGGCCTTGCGGCCATCGGCCCCGGCGTCGGCGTCGGCATCATCTTCGGTAACGGCACCCAGGCTCTCGCCCGTCAGCCCGAAGCCGCCGCCCTGATCCGTACGAACCAGATCATGGGTTTCGCCTTCTGTGAGGCGCTCGCCCTGATCGGCATCGTCATGGGCTTCGTCTACCCGTCGTAAGACGGCCAGACAGCCCGTACCCCTTTCATGGAAGGCACTGATGTGAACGCTCTGTTCATTGCGGCGGCCGAGGAATCCCAGAATCCTCTGATCCCACATCTCGACGAGCTCGTCATCGGCCTGATCGCCTTCGTCATCGTCTTCGGCTTCCTCGCCAAGAAGCTTCTCCCGAACATCAACAAGGTTCTGGAGCAGCGTCGCGAGGCCATCGAGGGCGGTATCGAGAAGGCCGAGGCCGCTCAGACCGAGGCCCAGAGCGTGCTCGAGCAGTACAAGTCTCAGCTCGACGAGGCCCGTCACGAAGCCGCGCGGCTGCGCCAGGAGGCGCAGGAGCAGGGCGCCACGCTCATCGCCGAGATGCGTGCGGAAGGCCAGCGGCAGCGTGAGGACATCATCGCCGCCGGTCACACGCAGATCGAGGCGGACCGCAAGGCCGCGGCTCAGGCGCTGCGTCAGGACGTCGGCCAGCTGGCCACCGCCCTGGCCGGCAAGCTCGTGGGCGAGGCCCTTGAGGACAACGCTCGGCAGAGCCGCACCATCGACCGCTTCCTCGACGAGCTCGAGGAGAAGGCCGAGGCGGCTCGATGACAGCGCACGGAGCGAGCCGCGAGGCAACCGCTGCCGCACGTGAGCGTCTCGACGCGCTGACGGACAACACGTCCGTGGACGCGGCGCAGCTCGCGGACGAGCTGGCCGCGGTCACCGCGCTGCTGCACCGCGAGGTGTCACTGCGTCGGGTCCTGACCGACCCGGCACAGCCCGGAGAGGCGAAGGCCGAACTGGCCGGGCGCCTGTTCGGCAGCCAGGTCAGCGGGTCGACCGCCGATCTGGTGGCCGGTCTGGTGCGCTCGCGCTGGTCGCAGTCGCGCGACCTCGTGGACGCCCTCGAAGAGCTGGCAAGCCTCGCCGACCTCACCTCGGCACAGCAGGCCGGCAGGCTCGACAACGTCGAGGACGAGCTGTTCCGGTTCGGACGGATCGTCTCTTCGAACACCGGGCTGCGCGCCGCGCTGACCGACCGCGCCGCGACGACCGCGGCCAAGAGCGAGCTGCTGCGCAGCCTGCTCGGCGGCCGGGCGGACGCGACGACCGAGCGTCTGGTGACGCGCCTTGTGACCGCGCCTCGTGGACGTAGCCTGGAAGCGGGACTCGAGTCCCTGTCCAGGCTCGCCGCCGAGCGTCGCGAGCGCATGGTCGCCGTCGTCACCTCCGCGGTTCCGCTGAGCGACGGACAGAAGCAGCGCCTCGGCGCCGCTCTGGCGAAGCTCTACGGCCGTCAGATGCACCTCAACCTCGACGTGGACCCCGAGGTCCTCGGCGGAATCCAGGTGCAGGTCGGCGACGAGATCATCAACGGCTCCATCGCGGACCGTCTCGCGGACGCCAGCCGCCGTATGGCCGGCTAGCCCCAACTTCATACGCAGTACGTACCTACGGCCCTCGTTGGGCCGTGCAGAGGATTCACCTCTTTACCGGGGGGAGTCCCCATCCCCCCAAGTGAAACTTCGGGCCCAACAAGGAGAGCAGGGAACCCAGATGGCGGAGCTCACGATCCGGCCGGAGGAGATCCGGGACGCGCTGGAGAACTTTGTCCAGTCGTACAAGCCGGACGCGGCCTCGCGCGAGGAGGTCGGTACGGTCACCGTCGCCGGCGACGGAATTGCCAAGATCGAGGGTCTTCCCTCGGCGATGGCCAACGAACTTCTGAAGTTCGAGGACGGAACCCTCGGCCTCGCGCTGAACCTGGAAGAGCGCGAGATCGGTGCGGTCGTCCTCGGCGAGTTCAGCGGTATCGAGGAGGGCCAGCCGGTGCACCGCACCGGTGAGGTGCTGTCCGTCGCCGTGGGCGAGGGTTACCTCGGCCGCGTCGTCGACCCGCTCGGCAACCCGATCGACGGCCTCGGCGAGATCGAGACCACCGGACGCCGCGCCCTTGAGCTGCAGGCTCCGGGCGTCATGATCCGCAAGTCGGTGCACGAGCCGATGGAGACGGGCTACAAGGCCGTCGACGCGATGACCCCGATCGGCCGTGGCCAGCGTCAGCTGATCATCGGTGACCGTCAGACCGGCAAGACCGCGCTGGCCGTCGACACGATCATCAACCAGCGCGACAACTGGCGCTCGGGCGACACCAAGAAGCAGGTCCGCTGCATCTACGTCGCCATCGGTCAGAAGGGTTCGACCATCGCCTCCGTGCGTGGCGCCCTCGAAGAGGCCGGCGCGCTGGAGTACACGACCATCGTCGCCGCCCCGGCGTCCGACCCGGCCGGCTTCAAGTACCTTGCGCCGTACACCGGTTCGGCCATCGGCCAGCAGTGGATGTACGAGGGCAAGCACGTCCTCATCATCTTCGACGACCTCTCGAAGCAGGCCGACGCCTACCGCGCCGTGTCCCTGCTGCTCCGCCGTCCGCCGGGGCGCGAGGCCTACCCCGGTGACGTCTTCTACCTGCACTCCCGTCTGCTGGAGCGCTGCGCGAAGCTCTCCGACGCCCTGGGTGCCGGTTCGATGACGGGTCTGCCGATCGTCGAGACCAAGGCGAACGACGTGTCGGCGTTCATCCCGACCAACGTCATCTCCATCACCGACGGCCAGTGCTTCCTGGAGTCCGACCTGTTCAACGCCGGCCAGCGTCCGGCCCTGAACGTCGGTATCTCGGTCTCCCGCGTCGGTGGCTCCGCCCAGCACAAGGCGATGCGCCAGGTGTCCGGCCGGCTCCGTCTCGACCTCGCCCAGTACCGCGAGCTGGAGGCCTTCGCCGCCTTCGGTTCCGACCTGGACGCCGCGTCGAAGTCGCAGCTGGAGCGCGGTCAGCGACTGGTCGAGCTGCTGAAGCAGCCGCAGTACCAGCCGATGCCGACCGAGGACCAGGTCGTCTCCGTGTGGTCCGGTACCACCGGCAAGATGGACGAGGTACCGGTCTCCGACGTCCGCCGCTTCGAGAAGGAGCTCCTGGAGTACCTGCACCGCAAGGAGCAGGGCCTCATGACCTCCATCAAGGAGGGCGGCAAGATGTCGGACGACACCATCACCGCCATCGCCGACGCCGTCGCGGAGTTCAAGAAGCAGTTCGAGACCTCGGACGGCAAGCTTCTCGGCGAAGACGCTCCGGCCGCCGCGGCCAAGTGACGACGGAAGGGACCTGACTCATGGGAGCCCAGCTCCGGGTCTACAAGCGTCGTATCAAGTCCGTCACCGCGACCAAGAAGATCACCAAGGCGATGGAGATGATCGCCGCCTCGCGTGTCGTCAAGGCGCAGCGCAAGGTGGCGGCCTCCGCGCCGTACGCGACCGAGCTCATCCGCGCGGTCACGGCGGTGGGCACCGGCTCGAACACCAAGCACCCGCTGACCACGGAGGCGGAGACGGCGACCCGCTCCGCGGTGCTGCTCCTCACGAGCGACCGCGGACTGGCCGGCGCCTTCAACTCCAGCGCCATCAAGGCCGCCGAGAAGTTGACGGCGCGCCTTGAGGCGGAGGGCAAGGAGGTCGACACGTACATCGTCGGCCGCCGCGGACTGGCCCACTACAACTTCCGCGAGCGCAAGGTCGTGGAATCGTGGTCGGGCTTCACCGACGAGCCCACCTACGCGGACGCGAAGAAGGTCGCGGGTCCGCTGATCGAGGCCATCGAGAAGGAGACGGCGGAGGGCGGCGTGGACGAACTCCACATCGTCTACACCGAGTTCGTCTCGATGATGACGCAGAACGCGGTCGACAGCCGACTGCTGCCGCTGCGCCTCGAAGAGGTCGCGGAAGAGGCGCCCAAGGGCGAGATCCTTCCGCTGTACGAGTTCGAGCCGTCGGCCGAGGACGTCCTTGACGCCCTACTGCCGCGGTACGTCGAGAGCCGTATCTACAACGCGCTGCTCCAGTCGGCTGCCTCCAAGCACGCCGCCACGCGCCGCGCGATGAAGTCGGCGACCGACAACGCGGGAGACCTGATCACCACGCTCTCCCGTCTTGCCAACGCGGCCCGCCAGGCCGAAATCACCCAGGAAATCAGCGAGATCGTCGGTGGCTCCGCAGCCCTGGCCGACGCGACCGCGGGGAGTGACAAGTAATGACGACGACAGTTGAGACGGCCGTTGCCACGGGCCGCGTCGCCCGGGTCATCGGCCCGGTCGTCGACGTGGAATTCCCCGTCGACGCGATGCCGGAGATCTACAACGCCCTTCACGTCGAGGTGGCCGACCCGGCCAACGCCGGCGAGAAGAAGATCCTGACCCTGGAGGTCGCCCAGCACCTGGGTGACGGCCTGGTCCGCACCATCTCCATGCAGCCCACCGACGGTCTGGTCCGCCAGGCCGCGGTCACCGACACGGGCACGGGCATCTCCGTCCCGGTCGGCGACTTCACCAAGGGCAAGGTGTTCAACACCCTCGGCGAGGTGCTGAACTCCGACGAGAAGTACACGGGCGAGCGCTGGACCATCCACCGCAAGGCCCCGCGCTTCGACGAGCTCGAGTCGAAGACCGAGATGTTCGAGACCGGCGTCAAGGTCATCGACCTTCTCACCCCGTACGTCAAGGGTGGAAAGATCGGCCTGTTCGGCGGTGCCGGTGTCGGCAAGACGGTGCTCATCCAGGAGATGATCTACCGCGTCGCCAACAACCACGACGGTGTCTCCGTGTTCGCCGGTGTCGGTGAGCGCACCCGTGAGGGCAACGACCTCATCGAGGAGATGTCCGAGTCCGGCGTCATCGACAAGACGGCGCTTGTCTTCGGTCAGATGGACGAGCCCCCGGGCACCCGTCTCCGGGTGGCCCTTGCCGGTCTGACCATGGCGGAGTACTTCCGCGATGTGCAGAAGCAGGACGTGCTGTTCTTCATCGACAACATCTTCCGCTTCACGCAGGCCGGTTCCGAGGTCTCGACCCTGCTCGGCCGGATGCCCTCCGCGGTGGGCTACCAGCCGAACCTGGCCGACGAGATGGGTCTCCTCCAGGAGCGCATCACCTCGACCCGTGGTCACTCGATCACCTCGATGCAGGCGATCTACGTCCCCGCGGACGACCTGACCGACCCGGCCCCGGCCACCACCTTCGCCCACCTCGACGCGACGACGGTTCTCTCCCGTCCGATCTCCGAGAAGGGCATCTACCCGGCCGTGGACCCGCTGGACTCCACGTCCCGCATCCTGGACCCCCGCTACATCGCGGCGGACCACTACGCGGCCGCGATGCGCGTCAAGTCGGTCCTTCAGAAGTACAAGGACCTTCAGGACATCATCGCGATCCTCGGTATCGACGAGCTGGGCGAGGAGGACAAGCTCACCGTCCACCGCGCCCGTCGCGTGGAGCGCTTCCTGTCCCAGAACACCCACGTCGCCAAGCAGTTCACCGGCGTCGACGGTTCGGACGTTCCGCTGGAGGAGTCGATCACGGCCTTCAACGCGATCATCGACGGCGAGTACGACCACTTCCCGGAGCAGGCGTTCTTCCTCTGCGGTGGCATTGAGGACCTCAAGGCCAACGCCAAGGAGCTCGGCGTCTCCTGAACGGTCTCTTGACCGAGTACTGCTTCTTGGTGAGGGGGCGGGGCCGCACCTCGCGGGGTGCGTCCCGTCCCCTCATGTACGCCTACTAGACTTTGACCCAACACCCGGCGGCAAGGCCGGGTGGTGACCCGAGGAGCCCACCTTGGCTGCTGAGCTGCATGTCGAGCTCGTCGCCGCGGACCGCAGTGTCTGGTCCGGCGAGGCCACCCTGGTCGTCGCGCGTACCACGTCCGGCGACATCGGCGTCATGGCCGGTCACCAGCCGCTGCTCGGTGTGCTGGAGTCGGGCCCGGTGACCATTCGTACGAGTGAGGGTGGAACGGTCGTCGCCGCGGTGCACGGCGGTTTCATCTCGTTCGCGGACAACAAGCTTTCGCTGCTGGCGGAGGTCGCCGAGTTGTCGGACGAGATCGACGTCCAGCGCGCGGAGCGGGAGCTCGAGCGCGCGAAGGCGGACGGTGACGCTTCCGCCGAGCGTCGCGCGGACGTCCGTCTGCGAGCGGTGTCGACGAGCTGAAACCAGCGCGCGACAAGAAGTGACTCAGCCGCGGCCAGGACCGGAGCTTGCTCCGGACCGGGTCGCGGCTGAGGCGATGCGGGTGCTTTTTTCCGTTTCATTACCTGCTTTACCTAGGAGACGAGGAGGTCGGTGTCGATGGTCCTCGCTCTGACTGTGTGCGGGTTGGTAGTGGCGTTCGTAGTGATCGGCCTGTTCGTCTTCGGCCTGCGCCGCCGACTGATCCAGCGCTCCGGCGGAACCTTCGACTGCAGCCTGCGCTGGGACGTGCCCGAGAAACCCGACACCAACGGCAAGGGCTGGGGCTACGGCGTCGCCCGCTACAACAGCGACCGCATCGAGTGGTACCGCGTCTTCTCCTACGCCCCCCGCCCGCGCCGCGTCCTGGAACGCTCGGCGATCGAGGTGGCCGGACGCCGTGCCCCGGAGGGCGAGGAGGAGATGGCGCTGCTCTCGGACGCGATCATCCTCGCCTGTCTGCACAGGGGTACGCGTCTCGAACTGGCGATGAGCGAAGACGCGCTGACCGGGTTTCTCGCGTGGCTGGAAGCAGCCCCGCCCGGTCAGCGCGTCAATGTGGCCTGACTTTTCTACTTAACTTTCTTAGCCGAGACCGTTCTTGATGGCGCTCACGAGTTCACCGTTCGAGGTGTCACCGCTGAACTCCCAGAAGAACGCGCCACCCAGACCCTGGGAGTTGGCCCAGGCCATCTTGGTGGCGATGGTCGCCGGGGTGTCGTAGCTCCACCAGTTGTTGCCGCAGAACGCGTACGCCGTGCCGGCGATGGTGCCGGTGGACGGGCAGGTCGTCTTGAGGACCTTGTAGTCCTCGATGCCCGCCTCGTACGTGCCCGGTGCCGCGCCGGTCGCCGTGCCACCCGGAGTGGCCTGGGTGACTCCCGTCCAGCCGCGGCCGTAGAACCCGATGCCCAGCAGCAGCTTGTTGGAGGGCACGCCCTTCGACTTGAGCTTGGCGATCGCGTCGGCCGAGTTGAAGCCGGCCGTCGGGATGCCGGTGTACGAGGTCAGCGGGGAGTGCGGGGCGGTCGGGCCGGTGGGGTTGAAGGCGCCGAAGTAGTCGTACGTCATCACGTTGTACCAGTTGAGGTACTGGGCGGCGCCGCCGTAGTCGGCCGCGTCGATCTTGCCGCCGGAGGAGCCGTCGGCGGTGATGGCCGCGGTCACCAGGTAGCTGCTGCCGAACTCCGTGCGCAGCGCCGAGGTCAGCGTCTTGAAGGAGCTGAAGCCGGAGGTGTCGCAGGTCAGGCCGCAGGCGTTGGGGTACTCCCAGTCGATGTCGATGCCGTCGAAGACATCGGCCCAGCGCGGGTCCTCGACCAGGGCCTTGCAGGACTGGGCGAAGGCGGTGGGGTTGGCCGCGGCCTGGGCGAAGCCGCCCGAGTAGGTCCAGCCGCCGAACGACCACAGCACCTTGATGTTCGGGTACTTGGCCTTCAGCTCGCGCAGCTGGTTGAAGTTGCCGCGCAGCGCCTGGTCCCAGGTGTCGGCCACGCCGCTGACGGAGTCGGCGGCGGTGAACGCCTTGTCGGTGGCGGCGTAGGAGTCGCTCATCACGCACTGCCCGTTCGTGACGTTCCCGAACGAGTAGTTGATGTGCGTGATCTTCGAGGCGGAGCCGGA
Source organism: Streptomyces sp. NPDC087263 (assembly GCF_044744645.1). NCBI lineage: Bacteria > Bacillati > Actinomycetota > Actinomycetes > Kitasatosporales > Streptomycetaceae > Streptomyces > Streptomyces sp. NPDC087263. The sequence continues at coordinate 449,232 of NZ_JBIUYT010000002.1, read as the reverse complement.
GGTGTCCAGGTTCTTGACCTGGTAGTTGCGGCCGTAGATGCCCCACTCGGTGAAGTAGCCGAGGTTGACCTTGCCGCCGGCCGGCGGGGTCGTGGTGCCGCCGGTGGTGGTCACGGAGACCGCGCCGCTCGCCGGACCGGTCTGGTCGGCGGTGTCACGGGCCTTGACCGTGTACGAGTAGGTGGTGCCGGCGGTCAGGCCGGTGTTCGCGTACGAGGTGCCGGTCACGGTCGCGACCGTGGCGCCGTCGCGCAGGACGTCGTAGTTCTTGATGCCCTTGTCGTCGGTGGCCGCGGACCAGGACAGGTTCACCGAGGTGTTGGTGATGGCTGACGCGGTCGGGGTGCCGGGCGCGGAGGGCAGCGCGTCGCCGGGGACCGGCGGCGGCGTGGTGCCGCCGTCACAGGTGCCGCCGTTGACGAGGCAGTTGGAGGGGGCGCCGGTGCCAGCTCCGTTGAAGCCGAAGGAGACGGAGGCGCCGGCCGCGAGGGTGCCGTTGTAGGACTTGTTCTTCGCGGTCCAGTGAGTGCCGGAGGACGTGACGTCGGCCTCCCAGGCCGAGGTCACGGACGTGCCGGCGGGGAAGTCCCACGCGACCGTCCACGAACTGATGCTCGTGGTCCCGGTGTTCTTGACGGTCCACTTGCCTTCGAAGCCGGTGCCCCAGTCCTGGGTCTTGGCGTACGTGGCGGTGGCACTGGTGGCTGCCTGGGCGGGGCTCGCGAGGCCGACCATGGCGGCGAACGGGAGCAGCAGGGTGGTGAGACCTGCCACGACCCTCTGTCTGGTTCGGTGTCTGAAGCGCATCCGCGGTCCTCCGGGGGATTTTGATGAGGTGCGCAGGACAATAGAAAGGTCTGGACCATAGGTCAATAGGTCCAGACCACTGAAGCGGATGCGCGAGGTTACTTGTTACACGCCCAACTCCTGAGCCAGCACCGCCGCTTGGACCCGGCTGCGGAGCCCCAGCTTAGCCAGGAGGCGGCTGACGTGGGTCTTCACGGTCGCCTCGGCCATCTTGAGACGGGTGGCAATCTCCGCGTTGGACAGCCCCTCGCCGAGGCAGCAGAGCACCTCGCGCTCCCGCCGGGTGAGGGCTTCGAGGACCGCCGGGTCGGCCTCCGGCCCCCGTACGGGCTTCGCGGCGAACTCGGCGATCAGCCGACGGGTCACCGTGGGGGAGATGAGCCCCTCGCCCCGCGCGACCGTGCGGACCGCTTCGAGGAGGTCGCGCGCCTCGGTGTTCTTCAGCAGGAACCCGGCGGCGCCCGCGCGCAGCGCCCCGAAGACGTACTCGTCGAGGTCGAAGGTGGTGAGGACGAGTACGTCGGCCAGCTGCTCGTCGACGACCTGGCGGGTGGCCGAGACACCGTCGAGCCGGGGCATCTGGACGTCCATCAGGACCAGATCCGGCCGGAGTCGACGGGCGAGCGCGACCGCCTGCTCACCGTCCGCGGCCTCGCCGACCACCTCGATGTCGGGCGCGCTGCGCAGGATGAGGACGAGTCCGGCCCGTACGGCGGCCTGGTCCTCGGCGACGAGCACGCGGATCATTCGCTTCCTCCATGGGTGCGCTGATTGCTCTGGGTTCCCTGAGTTCCTTGGGCGATCGGCAGGGTGGCCCGTACCGTCCAGACCTTGGTACCGCCCGAGTCCTCGGGGCCCGCCTCGAACCTGCCGTCCAGTAGGGCGACCCGCTCCTCCATGCCGATCAGACCGGCCCCCGAGCCGGGTGCGCGTGGCCCGTCCCGGTCGCCGCACGGGCTGGTCACCCGCACGGCGAGGGAGCCGTCGAGCTGGGCCACGGTGACGGTCACGCGGCCGGGAGAGGCGTGCTTGAGGGCGTTGGTCAGGGACTCCTGGACGATCCGGTACGCGGCGAGTTCGACCGGGGCGGGGAGCCTGGCCTCGTGGGAGGCGTCCAGGGTGACGTCGAGCCCGTTGGTGCGGGCGCCCGTCGTCAGCGCTTCGAGACCGTCCAGGGTGGGAGCGGCGGACGGCTCCAGGTCGCCGCTCTCGTCGCGCAGGATCCCGATCAGCCGGCGCATCTCGGCGAGCCCCTCGACGCTGTTCTCGCGGATCACGGCGAGCGCGTCCTGCGAGGTCTTCGGGTCGTCGAGGGAGAGCGCGGCCGTGGAGTGGATGGCGATCGCGGAGAGGTGGTTGGCGACCATGTCGTGCAACTCCCGCGCCATCCGGGCACGTTCGGCCGTGACCGCCTGGGCCCGGTCGATCCCGGCGAGCAGGGCGGTCTGTTCGGCACGCAGGCGCTCCGCGACGGCGGCGTCACGGTGGTTGCGGACGATCCAGCCGGTCGCGGCGGGCGTCAGCGCCACCAGGCCTACGCCCACCCCGACCAGCAGAGCCTCCGGCGCGTGCCAGACCGCGACGGGTACGACCGTGGCGGCCACGGTGATCAGCCCGGTGATCCAGAGGATGCGCCGGGCGGCGGCCGCGTGACCGTAGAGCACCGCCGCGTACATGAGGTCGGTGAACATCAGGACGGTGGCCAGGCTGCCGCGCGTGAAGAGGTCGACGGTCACCGCGACCGTGCCGATCAGCAGGGCCGTACGCGGCTTGGTCCGGCGCAGCAGCTCGCAGCCTGCCGTCACGACGAGCGGCAGGAGCAGCACGCGGCTGTCGGGCCACAGGACGATCGGCTCGTCCGCAGGCCGGACGCCGAGGCCGACGGCGTACAGGAGGAGTCCGCCGAGCAGGCCGGAGAGCGCGATCCGCACGTCGTCTCGATGGGGGCGGGGGAGTCGTACGGCCATGACTCCATCCAACACGGCGGATGTGCGCGGCGCCTGACCCCCGGGGACGGTCCGCGGCTACATCGAAAGATGCAGCGCGACTTCGTCAATGGCGACGACGATCCGGGCGGGGCCCGACGGGAGCCTTGAAGGGTGACCGAAGGGAGCCGAACGTGATCGTCACGTTGATCATCGTCTGCGAGGCGGCCTTCTGGGTGCTGCTGGCCCTGGGCCTGGCCGTCCGTTACCTGCTGAAGTGGCGCCGTACGAGCGTGGTGCTGCTGCTCTGCGAGCCCGTCCTTGAACTGGTCCTCTTCGTCGTGACGGCGATCGACCTGAGGAACGGCGCCGAGCCGAGCTGGGAACACGGCCTGGCGGCGCTCTACATCGGCTTCACCGTGGCGTACGGCCACTCCACGATCCGCCGGCTCGACGGCCACGCCGCCCACCGTCTGGCCGGGGCTCCACGCCCGTCGAAGCCCCCGCGTTACGGAGTGGCGCGCGCCCGCCACGAGGGCAGGCTGTGGCTCCGTACGGTCCTGATGGCGGCGGTCGCCTGCGCGCTGCTCCAGGCCGCGATCTGGTACGTCGGCGACGGCGACACCTCGTCGCTGCGGTCCTTCCAGTGGATCTCGCTCAGGACCGCCGGCATCCACGGCGTCATCGCGCTGACGTACACCATCTGGCCGAAGAAACCGCCGGAGTCAGCGCTCCCCGCCCGGGACCCAGAGCACGTCCCCGACCTCCTTGTTCGCCGTCCTGGCAAGGATGAAGAGCAGGTCCGACAGCCGGTTGAGATAGGTCGCGGTGAGCGGGTTCATGACCTCCCCGTGGACCTCCAGCGCCGTCCACGTTGACCGCTCGGCCCGTCGTACGACCGTGCACGCCTGGTGCAGCAGAGCCGCGCCGGGCGTGCCGCCGGGCAGGATGAAGGAGCGGAGCTTCTCCAACCGCTCGTTGAAGCGGTCGCAGTCCGCCTCCAGCTTGTCGATGTAGAACTGCTCGACCCGCAGCGGCGGGTACTCGGGCTCCTCGACCACCGGCGTCGCCAGGTCCGCGCCGACATCGAACAGGTCGTTCTGCACGCGGGTGAGGACGGTGACGACCTCCGCTTCGAGCCCGCCGAGCGCGACCGCCGTCCCGACCACCGCGTTCGCCTCGTTGGTGTCCGCGTACGCGGAGATCCGCAGGTCGGTCTTGGCGACCCGGCTCATGTCGCCGAGAGCGGTGGTGCCCTGGTCGCCGGTCCTGGTGTAGATGCGCGTCAGATTGACCATGGGGCCCAATTTACCTGCGCACTCTCCGTGTTCGATCCCGTGCGATTGTTCTTGCTTCGCACCGGTGTCCTGATCTCGGGAATGGTGTGAGGGAGACGGGGTGACCTTCCGCTGGTCCCGGCCCGCCGGTGGGGCGGTGAAATCGGCCACCACGACCCGTGACGGCAGACACTGGTACGTCAGCTTCATCGCCTCTGGCGCGGCTGAGCGTTACCGGAGGCTTCAGCAACAGCATGTCCGGACTCGAAAGGGGTCCAAGTGTTCGCACTCCGGCCCGCGGGCATACGGGTCACAGGGCGTGGAGACCTCGGCGTGAGCCGGTCCGTGAAGCGCCAACCAGCGTGAATCCGCAAGGAATTGGCGCTCCGACCACGGAGGTCGGAATTCTCTCGGTCTCGGCCGCGAGGAGGATCGCCAAGTCCGTCCGTCGAGACGTGACCACCGTCTCACGCCGTGAGACGTGACACGCATTACTAAGCCGTCATCCAGGCCCTCGTGAGCGCTAGGGTCCGCCGGAGAGGCAACTTGAACAGCGTGTTAAGGGGAGTCGGAGTGGCACGGAAGCTCGCCGTCATCGGGGCCGGACTCATGGGGTCCGGTATCGCCCAGGTCTCCGCGCAGGCGGGCTGGGACGTCGTCCTGCGCGATGTCACCGACGAGGCGCTGAAGCGTGGCATCGACGGCATCAGGACCTCGTACGACAGGTTCGTCAGCAAGGGCAAGTTGGAAGCCGCGGACGCGGACGCGGCGCTGGCCCGCATCTCGGTCACCACCGATCTGGAAGCCGCCGCGGACGCCGACATCGTCGTCGAGGCGGTCTTCGAGAAGCTGGAGGTCAAGCACGAGATCTTCCGGACGCTCGACAGGATCGTCCGCGAGGACACGGTGCTCGCCTCCAACACCTCCGCGATCCCGATCACGAAGATCGCGGCGGCGACCGAACACCCGGAGCGGGTCGTCGGCGTGCACTTCTTCTCGCCGGTGCCGATGATGCAGCTCGTCGAGCTGGTCCGCGGCTACAAGACGAGCGACGAAACCCTCGCCACCGCGCGGGAGTTCGCCGAGTCCGTCGGCAAGACCTGCATCGTCGTCAACCGTGACGTGGCCGGCTTCGTGACGACCCGTCTCATCTCGGCACTCGTCGTCGAGGCGACCAAGCTGTACGAGTCGGGCGTGGCCAGTGCCGAGGACATCGACCTCGCCTGCCGGCTGGGCTTCGGCCACGCGATGGGACCCCTGGCCACCGCCGACCTCACGGGCGTCGACATCCTGCTGCACGCCACCGGCAACATCTACACCGAGACCCAGGACGAGAAGTTCGCGCCGCCCGAGCTGATGCGCCGGATGGTTGACGCCGGTGACATCGGGCGCAAGAGCGGGCAGGGCTTCTACAAGCACTGAAGATCAAGTACCACCCGTCTGCGTTCACCACTGAAACCGCACGTGCCTCTGGGGCATCACCCCTTGAGGTGAATTCGGTATCGGTTCGCTTACAAGCAGCAACCACACTGCCCTTCGGGCAGTCAGACGGGGCAAGGCAGACGCGGAGTACGAGAAGCACTCTCGGGGAGCGCATATGTACATCAGGGGCGACCACGCCGAGCTGGTCGTCGGGGGCCGCCTCGACGTACGCAGCGCGGCGGACGCCCGCACGGTCCTGCACTCGGCCGTCGACGACGGAGCCGGCGACCTGGTGCTCGACCTGTCCGAGCTGGACTCCTGGGACGCCACCGGACTCGGTGTCATCATGGGGGCCCACCGACGCGCCGGGCGGTGCGGCCGACGGCTCGTACTGCGCGACGTTCCACCGCAGATGCAGCGCCTCCTCGTGGCCACCCGGCTGCACCGGATCCTGGCGATCGAGGGCGGCATCGGCGTGGAGTCACTGCCCCGGGTGTGAGCCGCGCAACGGTACGTACGGCATCACGCGCACAATCCTCACGAAGCTGTGACGTCTCGGACGGCGCGGTACCCCGGCCGTTCGTAGATACTGTGCGAAGGTTTAGGGTTCGCGTGCCTGCTGACTGAAACCCTGGAGCAGGCACCGGACCAGAAGCGACAGCGCAGTGTGCGGCAAGGCCGGGAGGGGCCCGAGTGCGCCGGAAGTCCGGCGACACCACCCGCACACGACGCTTTTGGGGGGCTTGGAACATGGACCCGAACAACCGCGGACCCGAAGAGTACGGCCATGACGACGACGGCCAGGCGCCTCGCTCGCGCCCGCCGCGCGAACCGCTCACGACCGACTTCGGGCATCACACACCGGCGCTCGCCCGCACGGTTCAGCTCGTCTCGGGCGACTTCCTGCTCACGGTCAACCCCGTCGACGGCAGCGAGATAGAAGCCTGCCCGCCGGGTGAGCGGCCATCGCGGCCGGTGAAGTACAGCGCGGCGGACCGCGCCGACCTGAGCCGCGCGACCCAGCCGCCGATCCCGCCGGGCCCGGCCCAGCCACGCCTGCCGCTCCTGGAGCGCCAGGAGGAGCGCGAGCGGCTCGTACGCCTCCTCGCGCGCGGGCGCTCGGTACGGCTCACCGGAGCCGCGGGCTCGGGCCGCAGCAGCCTGCTCGACGCCGTCGCCGACGACTGCGCGGACCTCGCACCGGACGGTGTCGTACGCCTGTCCGGATACCGGCGCACGGCGAACGATGTGCTCCACGACCTCTTCGGCGCCGTCTACGAAGCGCCCCTGTACCGGCCGCAACGGGACGAACTGCTCCGCCTCGTCAACGAGATCGGCGCGGTCGTCGTCCTTGACGACGCGGAGTTCGGCGGTGCCGCGCTCGACGAACTGCTCGACGCCACCCCCGAGTGCGCCTTCGTGATCGCCGCGACACCCGACGTGCCCGCGCCGACCGCCGACTCCCTCCTGGAAGAGGTGTTCCTCGGCGGCCTCGACCGCAGTGGCGGCCTCGAACTCCTGGAGCGGGCCGTCGGACGCGTGCTGACCGAGGAGGAGTCGAACTGGGCGGGCGACCTCTGGTTCGAGTCCGAAGGACTGCCGCTGCGCTTCATGCAGGCAGGGGCGCTGCTGCGGCAGCGCGACCAGCTGAGCGCCAGTGCGGGCGCCGTCGACGAGTTCGGCGTCTTCCAGGACGTGCCGGTCGACGCCGCCTTCGACGCGGCCGACCACGACCAGGTACCGCTTCCCTCGCTCGCCGAGGGCGCCGCGCCCGCCTCGCTGCTCGCGTCCCGGCTCAGTGAGTCGGCGCGCGCCACCCTGCGGTTCGCGATCGCGCTGGGCGGCGAGGTGCCGCATCAGGCGCATCTGCCCGCGCTCGTCGGAGACACCCACGCGGATGCCGCGCTCGCCGAACTGGCGGGCTGCGCGCTGGTCTCTCCGGTCGGCTCCCGCTACCGGCTCGCGGCCGGTGTGCAGGCCCAGCTGGAGGCCGCCGGATATGCGGACCGCGCCGAGGAGCAGGCGCTCGCGGCGGCCCGGCACTACACCTGGTGGGCCGGGCACCCCTCGGTGACCCCGGAGCGGGTCTGCGCCGAGGCCGACGCCCTGCTCGCCGCGCTCACCGTCCTGGTCCCGCTCACCGCGCCCCCGCTCGACGAGCAGGACGAGACCACCGCCGTACAGCTGGCCCGTACGGCGGCGCCCGCGTTCGCCGGCGGTCTGCACTGGAGCGCCTGGGAGCGCGCGCTGCGCTCCGGCGCCGAGGCCTCCAAGCTCTCCGGCGAGGTATCCGAACAGGCCTACTTCCACCACGAGTTGGGCATCCTCGCGCTCTGCGGCGGCCAGCTTGACCGGGCCCGCGCCGAGCTGGAGGCCTCCATCGGGCTGCGCGGCGCCCTCGCCGACAAGCGCGGCACGGTCGCGGGCCGCCGCGCCCTCGCCCTGGTCACCGACCGCTCCGGAGCCGCCGTGTACGGCGCCGGCACGGCGGCCGGTGAGGAGGTGTCCGAGTCGCGGTACGAGGAGTCGGCGTCGCCTCCGGGTGGCGTACCGGCAGCCTTCCTCGCCGAACAGCCGGGCGAGCCCTCGACGTTGGTCACGCGCCGCCCCGGACCGGGCCCCGACCACAAGCGCGCCGGCATCGCGAGCCGACTGGTGAGCGGCACCCGGCGCAACCTGGTGGCCGCGGGCGCGGGCGTTCTGCTCGTCGCGGTCCTGGGCACCGTGGTGACGCTCGGCGCGACCTCGGACGGCAACACCGGAGCCCCGGCCGAGCAGGTCGGCGTCAACCCGTCGGCCAGTCAGGGCACCGACGACGACAGCCTGGGCGCGGACAAGGCGAAGAAGGGCGACAGCGATTCCGGTACGGGATCCGTGAGTACGCCGACGGATCCGGGCCCCGACGGAACGTACGGGACGTCGGACGACCCGACGCCGCCGGAGACGGGGCAGCCGTCGGACAACCCGAGCGGCACGCAGGGCACCAGCAGCCCTTCGGCGTCGCCGTCCAAGTCGCCCACGAAGTCGCCGACGGGCAAGCCGTCGACGAGCCCGAAGCCCTCGGACAGCTCGTCTCCCGGGTCGCCGTCGCCGTCGGACAGCACCAGTCCGTTGCCCTCGGACTCGCCCACCACGCCCACCACGCCGACTACTTCGGACTCCGCCGGCGGCCCCACCTCCAGCGCCCCGGAGACCGTCATCAGCAGCGCCCCCGCGAGCAGCAGTGAGGCCGCGTCGCCCAGCGCCCCGGTGATCTGAGGCACGGAGCACGCGAGAGGGCCGGGTCCGAAGACGGACCCGGCCCTCTCGGCTTGCGCTCAGAACAGGCGCAGTTTGTCGTCCTCGATGCCCCGGAGGGCGTTGTAGTCCAGGACCGTGCAGCCGATGCCGCGGTCGGTGGCGAGGACGCGGGCCTGCGGCTTGATCTCCTGGGCGGCGAAGACACCGCGGACCGGCGCGAGGTGCGGGTCGCGGTTCAACAGCTCCAGATAGCGCGTCAGTTGCTCCACACCGTCGATCTCACCGCGCCGCTTGATCTCGATGGCGACGGTCTGGCCCGCGGCATCACGGCACAGGATGTCGACGGGCCCGATGGCCGTCATGTACTCGCGGCGGATGAGCGAGTAGCCCTCGCCGAGGGTCTCGATGCGGTCCGCGAGGAGCTCCTGAAGGTGCGCTTCCACGCCGTCCTTGATCAGGCCGGGGTCTACACCGAGTTCGTGCGAGGAATCGTGGAGGATCTCCTCCATCGTGATGATGAGTTTCTCGCCCGCCTTGTTGATGACGGTCCAGACGCCCTCCTCGTCCCCCGAACCCTCCTTCAGAGTGCAGGGCGGCGACATCCAGTTGAGGGGCTTGTAGGCCCGGTCGTCCGCGTGGATCGAGACGCTGCCGTCCGCCTTCACGAGGATGAGGCGAGGGGCTGACGGGAGATGGGCGGTGAGCCGGCCCGCGTAGTCGACGGAGCAGCGGGCAATGACGAGACGCATGGTCCGCAACGCTACTCGACAGGCAGTGGTCCACGCGATTCGCCCTGGAAGACGCCTGTTCGGTCGTGGCTGATTGTGTGCCTAGTGAGAGTTCGCTATGTGCGCATTCTCCTGGTGCCGTCACCGTACGTTGCTTACCGTATAAACAGGAGGTCGCGATGCGTGTACTCAGCGTGTTCGATATCGCGAACTCCCTTCCCTGTCCGGCAACCCCCGAGGTCTGGGGGTGCGAGAGGAGAACTCATGTCGCTCGACGTCTCACCGGCCCTACTCGAACAGGCCGAGCGAGGCGAGGTCGACGAAGCTGAATTCGTCGACTGCGTCCGGACCTCCCTGCCCTACGCATGGGAGATGATCAGCTCCCTGGTGGCCCAGCTGAAGGTGGACGGCGGGAACTTCGCCGACAACCAGACGCCCCCGCCGGACGAGCAGGCGCGTGGCCAGCTGCTGCGTGCGCTTGCGAGTGACGCGATACGCGGCGCGCTGCAGCGGCACTTCGGAGTGCGGCTTGCCTTCCAGAACTGCCACCGGGTGGCGGTGTTTCCGCTGGACGTCTCAGTGGACGACACGCTGGCACGATTCACCTCGGTCCGCAGCCAACTGCTGAACCAGTCGCCGGAGTTCCGGGACTGCTGACGCGGTAGCCGCATTGCTTGCCGCCCCGTACGCGGGAGGTGTTTCTGTACGGGGCGGCAAGCCCCCGCGCATCCGGCTCGTCGACCGGCCCGTACCGGGCCCGTCGGTACCCGGGTGCCGGCCTCCGGGCGGTCACCGGAGCTGGGGGAGTACCTCGGCGCCCAGCCGTCGTACGTTCTCCTCGGTGGCTGCCAGATCCCCCGAACCCTCCACGAGCAGGGCGAAGCGTGAGATGCCGGTGCGTTCCGAGGTCGCCGCCAGCCGGTCGGCGCACAGCCGGGGGGTGCCCACCGGGTGCAGCCCGCAGAGCAGTTCGGTGTACGCCAGGGGGTCCCGCATCACACGGGCGCGGTCGTCGACCGTCACATGGGCGTCAAGCCCCTGCTTCAGCCAGCCCGGCATCGACTTGAGGAGCGTCTCGACGGCGTCGGTGCGGCGGTCCGCGATCTGGCAGACCCCGGCCGACACATGCGCCGCCGTGGCGATCTCGTCGGCGGGCCGTCCGGCCACCCGCGCGAACTGCCGCCACAGGGCCACCATTTCGGCTTTCTCCTCGTCCCCGACGTGCATTCCGAGGAGCATCGGCAGCCCGCGCTCGGCCGCGAGCCGTACGCTCGAAGGCGAGGTGCAGGCGACGATCACCTCGGGGCCCGGCGCGCCGTTCAGCGCCTCCGACGGCCTGGGTACGACGGCGACTTCACGGAAATCGAAGCGCTCCCCGGTGCCCGCGACGGACGGTTCGCGCAGCCAGCGCATCAGCAGTTCGAGCGATTCCGGGAACCCGTGCTCGTACGCCGTGAGACCCGAGCCGAAGACCTCCAGGTCGACCCAGGGGCCACCGCGCCCCACGCCCAGCGAGAACCGTCCGCCGGACGCCACATGCAGCAGCGCCGCCTGCTCGCCGAGGGCCACCGGGTGCACGGTGGGCAGCACGCTCACCGCGGTGCCGACGCGGATCCGCTGCGTACGGCCGAGCAGCAGGGCCGCCAGGGTGATCGCCGACGGGCAGGTGCCGTACGGCACGAAGTGGTGCTCGGCCAGCCAGACCGAGTCGAGTCCGGCCTCCTCGGCGACCTCGGCCGATCGCACCGCGCGGTGCAGGGCCTCCCCCTGGCCCTGACCCGGGAACTGGGCCGCCAGTACAAAACTTCCAACGCGCATCGTACTTTTCCTGCTTCCTTGGCTCCGACGCGGAGCTCCCCCACTCGGCATAACCGCCCGACACGTGCCGAAGACACGGCCTCTCGGAGAGATTTGCGGATTGTCTGCAAAATCGGCCGAAGGGAGGGCGTTCTGTGGGGGTTGGTGGAGTACGCGTACCCCTGTGTGTGCCGCGTAGGCTGGACTTGGCCCCTGCTCCCTGTATAGCTCCGTGAGGTGTCCTGTGTCCCCGCGTCGCAACCGTCCGAAGGGCGTCGGCTCGTCCGGCCCGAGCCCGTCCCCGGACGACGGCGGCCGCTACGGCGGCTTTCAGTCCACGGAGAGCTGGCAGGGCGAGGAATGGAGCGTGCGCCATGTCGCGGGCGCGAGTGCCGAGGGCAAGACCTACCGTTGCCCGGGCTGCGACCAGATGATCCCCTCCGGCATCCCGCACGTGGTGGCCTGGCCGGAGCACTCGGGCGTCGACGACCGCCGCCACTGGCACAAGTCCTGCTGGAACGCCAAGGACCGCCGCACCTCGCGGGTGCAGCGGTCCCGTAACGCGCCCAGATTCTAGGCTTCACACATCCCGGCCACACATCCCGGCCACACATCCCGGCCACACATCCGGGTCGTACGTCCGGGTCAGACGTCCCGGCGTTCGAGAAGCGCGAACGCGCCGGCGATCGCCGCCGCCGTCAACGCGGCGAGCAGGCCGAGCTGCGGGCCGCCCGTGCCGTCGTTGTCCAGGTGGAAGATCTTGGCGAGGGCGTTGGGAGCGTTGTACTCCAGCATCTTGTCGCCGATCGTCCGCAGGCTCTCGGACATGAAGAGGAACGCGGGCATGATCGCGGGCACCAGGACGAGGCCGAGCATCGCGGTGATCGCGCCGGCCGAGTGACGGAGCATCGAGCCGACCGCGAGGGCGAGGGTGCCGAGCAGCGAGACGTACAGCGAGCCCATCACCACCGTGCCGCCCCAGGAGACCTCCGAGGAGCCACCGTGCACCCCGGAGGTGAACAGGCCGACGATGCCGATCGCGAAGGCCGACACGACGAACGCCACGACGAAGAAGATGATCAGCTTCGCGGTGAGGACCCGGTGGCGCTGCGGCGAGGCCGTGAACGTCGTACGGATCATGCCCGTGCCGTACTCGGACGAGACCACCAGGACACCCAGGGTGATCAGGCAGATCTGCCCGAGGATCAGACCGAAGAAGGCCGGGATCGTGTACGGGACGTCGCCGAAGTCCTCGTCGGTGGTCTGGATGGCGACCAGGAAGCCGATGCCGACGACCAGGAGCAGGAAGACACCGAGCGTCCACATCGTGGAGCGCACCGACTTGATCTTCGTCCACTCGGAGGCGAGCGCGTGCCCCAGGTGAGTGGGCGTGACCGGGATCGGTGAGGTGTACGAACTGCCGTGCGGCGCCTGCCACTCGGGTGCGGCCTGCTGCGGCATCGGGGGCTGGGGCGTGCTCATCGGGCGTCCTCGGGCTTGGTCAGGTCGGGGGCGGCGGCCGGCGCTGCGGGAGCCTGGGGCGCGGCCTGGGCGTAAGGGTTCGCGGCCGGGGCACCGGGGGCACCCGGAGCGCCGTACGGGCCCGGCTGAGGCGCGCCGGGAGCGGCCGGGGCGCCGTACGGTCCCGGCTGCGGGGCGCCCTGCGGCATCGCGAACGGCTGTCCGCCCTGCTGGGGCGACGGCGGCGCGTACCAGCCGGGCTGGCCCTGACCGGGCACCGGCATCTGCGGCGGCCGCATCGCGCCCGGCGGCAGCTCCTGTTGGAGCCCGGCCTTCTGGTCGACGGTCGAGCGGTAGTCGACGGCGCCCTGTGTCATCCGCATGTACGCCTCCTCCAGCGAGGCCTGGTGCGGCGACAGCTCCCACAGCCGTACGTCGGCGGAGTGCGCGAGGTCGCTGATCTGCGGCAGCCGCAGGCCCATCACGCGCAGCGCGCCGTCCTGCTCGGGCAGCACCTGGCCGCCCGCCTCGGTCAGTGCGGCGGTCAGCTTCTCGCGCTGCTGCGGCTCGGTGTCCGGGGTGCGGACCCGGGCGAAGTCGGCCGAGTTGTGCGAGATGAAGTCCTTGATGTTGCTGTCCGCGAGCAGTTGTCCGCGGCCGATCACGATCAGGTGGTCGGCGGTCAGCGCCATCTCGCTCATCAGGTGCGAGGAGACGAAGACCGTACGGCCTTCCGCGGCGAGGGACTTCATCAGGTTGCGGACCCAGAGGATGCCCTCGGGGTCGAGGCCGTTGACCGGCTCGTCGAAGAGCAGCACCTGTGGGTCGCCGAGCAGCGCGGCCGCGATGCCGAGCCGCTGGCCCATGCCGAGCGAGAAGCCCTTGGAGCGTTTTCTGGCCACCTCCTGGAGGCCCACCACACCCAGGACCTCGTCCACGCGGCGGGCCGGGATGCCGGACAGCTGGGCGAGGCAGAGGAGGTGGTTGCGGGCGTGCCGGCCGCCGTGCACGGCCTTGGCGTCGAGGAGCGCGCCGACCTGGCGGGGTGCGTTCGGCAGCTTGCGGTAGGGGAAGCCGCCGATCGTCACCTGCCCGGAGCTGGGGTTGTCGAGGCCGAGGATCATCCGCATCGTCGTCGACTTGCCCGAGCCGTTGGGCCCGAGGAAGCCGGTGACGGCACCCGGCCTCACCTGGAAGGAAAGGTTGTACACGGCTGTCTTGGCGCCATAGCGCTTCGTCAGGCCGACTGCCTCGATCATGCTCCGCACCCATCGAAAGGTTCTGGACGTCTCGGACGTCGGGGCACACGCCCCCGTAAGGGTTAGGAGGATATCGGTGCGCTGACGGTTCCCATCAAAAGAAAGTAAAACAGTGCAGGTCAAACCGTTTTCTTGACAGGTACGCGTCTGGCCTGGTCAGAGGCGGAAACGGAATCTCCCGGTGCTGAAACGGAATGGATCGGGCCGGTTGCGAAGGAAGCGCCGGGCCCGCGTCACCGACTGATCAGAACCGCTACGGAAGCGAGTCGTGCAGCGGCGGCAGGTCGTCGTACAGCCGCAGCTCGGCCGATTCGTCGACGTACGGCAGGAAGTCGGTCTGCGGAAGCACCCAGCCCTCCTTGCCGAAGAGCAGCGTGCCCTGCTCGCGCAGGGAAGGGTCGGCTCCGGCGCGCCGGACCCACGTCGCCGGGTCGGGCCCGAGCAGCTCACGCAGCCGGGCGGAGTCGGCGAGCAGCGCCGCCAGCAGCGCGGACTGGTCGCCGCCGCCGGGGCGAGGCCGGCCGGTCACCGGGTCGGCGAGCACGCCGTGTGCGCTGAAGTAGATGTACGCGGCGCCGAGCCGTTCCCCGGACGGCATGGTCATCTCGAAGGCGTCGCCCGGGAGTATCGCCCGCCGGTAGTCCGGGAACTCGGTGTCGTCCACCGCCTTGAGCTGCGTCGAGTCCAGCCAGGTGACGACGAGCGTGGCCGACGCGTCCCGGTCGACGTACGGCGTTCCCGCCACGTATCCCGCGGGGCTGATGTGCCCGGAGCAGCCGACGCCGATGCCGCGCACCCCTACCGGCACCATCGGCACGGTCGCCGGAATGCCCAGCCGGGTGAGTTTGTGGGCGACCTGGCCGGGGGAGGCGTTCGAGCCGACGGCGATGACCGGGTGGCGGCGCCCGGTGGCGACCTGGCCGAGGCCGGCGAGGGCCTCGTCGAGGCGTTGTGACTCCTCCCGCTCCTCCACGTACCACTCGCCGAGCCGCAGCGGCCGTACGCCGAGATGGAGCAGCTCGCCCCCGGTCAGCAGGGACGGTTCGGTGGTGGGGCGGCCCGGATATGTGAGCGGCTGCTTGGCGGGGACGTCGTCCAGGCCCAGCGCTCGGAGGCTTCGGTCCTTCGTCGTCACGGTGACGCCCTTCGGGGGTGGTCGCGCGATACAGGCACAGCTTTCCACGCGAGGTCTACCCGGGACGGGCCCAGGTCTCGCCCACCTGAATGGGGTTGGCCGGAACGGACACCGGGAATCATGCCGTCTCATTGTACGAGTGGGGACGAAGTCTGTTACGGGGTATGTGAGTTGAGCTTGTTGAGAAGTGGGCAGCGCCGCTGGGGGCGGGCGGGGCGCGACCGGACGCATCCGCGCTTCCGTACGTCTGTTCGCTGGTGGATCGCCGGACGCACCGTCCACGCCCTGCTCCTGATGACGCTGGGTGCGCTGGCCGGCCTTTCCGTCGCCGTCGCGGCGCTGTGGACGGTGACGGAGCACTCGCCGCGGTCGATGGCGGATCGCTTCTCGGACAAGGAGCGGCTCTTCGACCTCAGCCTCACGGTGCTGCGCGCCTGCGTCGGGACCGACAACCTCGAACCCGAGGTGGACAGCACCGCGCACCAACTGCTCGCCACACTCGCCTCGGTCACCGGGGCGATGGTGCCCGCGGTACTCCTCGGGATCGTGCTCATCAAGCTGTTCGCGCTGCGGCCGTTCGTCTGGCGGCGGCGGGCCAGCGTCTCGCAGGCCTGGACCGCCGACTTTCCCGGCTACTCGCGGGACCACGCGGACAGCGAGGACGCGATCATCGCCGTCCGCTTCTACAACCGCTTCGACAACCTCTCGGTGGTGGACCTGCGGGCCCGTGTCCACCTGCGCTATCTGGAGCGGTCGCCGCACGACGGCAGCCTGGTCATCTACAAGCAGTGGCTGAAGGTGCTGGACGCGAACGGGGAACTCGCCGAGGAGCGGTCCTGGCTGGCGGTCGAGCGCGGGGCGCCCTTCACCGTGTGGATACCGGTGGACGCGCCGGTGGCCGAGCTGCCGTTCCGGCACATCCAGGGCAAGGACCTGTCCGGGTCGTACGGCGTGAAGCTGCTCGTGCGGCTGACGGCGCGGACCGTGGGTCTGGGTACCGAGGTCGCCGACGAGCGCTGGTTCGACCTGGCGGGCGGCGACTTCGAACTCGGCCGCTTCGTGCCGCTCCAGCCGGACCTGGACAAGGACGTGTGGCGCTGGGAGGGGTGGACGGACTTCGACGGGGTGCTGGAGTCCCGGCCGGATGGCCAGAACTCCTTGGGGCCCTCCCGCCCGGATGCCGAGGGCGCCGTGCATCCGTCCGGCCCGGACGCCGAGGACCCCGTGCGTCCGTCCGGCCCGGAAGGCGCGAGCCCTACGCGTCCCGCTTCTTGAGCAGGACATACCCCCCGATGACGGCCACCGCCACCCACGCCACCATGATCGCGAGGCCGCCCCAGGGGCCGTACGGAGTGTCGTCGTCGATCGGGGTCACGACCTGCATGATCTTGCTGCCGGCCTGGTCGGGGAGGTACTGGCCGATCTTCTTGGTGGCGGAGACGTTGCCGAGGATGTTGGAGATCAGGAAGAAGAACGGCATCAGGATGCCGAGGGAGAGCATCGGGCTGCGCAGCATCGTCGCGACGCCCATCGAGAAGACGGCGATGAGTGTCATGTAGAGGCCGCCGCCGATGACGGCGCGCAGTACGCCGGGATCGCCGATCGACGCCTTGTGCGAGCCGAGCATCGCCTGGCCGAGGAAGAAGGCGACGAAGCTGGTGATGATGCCGACGACGAAGGAGAGGACCGTCGCCACCGCGATCTTGCTGAAGAGGAATGTGCCGCGCCGCGGGACGGCCGCGAGTGAGGTGCGGATCATGCCGGTGCTGTACTCGTTCGAGACGACGAGCACCCCGAACACGATCATCGCGAGCTGACCGAGACTCATGCCCGCGAAGCTGATGAAGGTCGGGTCGAAGGACAGCTTGTCGTTCTCGCTCAGATTGTCGAAGTCGTTCTTCGACAGGAGCGAGATCAGAACGCCGAGGGCGATCGTGACGACCGCGGCGAGACCGAGCGTCCAGACGGTGGATGCGACCGAGCGGATCTTGGTCCACTCGGACTGGAGGACCTGCGTCGCCGCCATGGTCAGCCCCTCTTCCAGTCGTCGCCCCATTGCTGCTGGGGTGGTGGCGGGGTTCCCAGGTGCGGAGCGTCCAGGAGAGCGGCGTCCGGGTGCGGGGTGTCCGAGTGGGCGTGGTACTCCACCGACTCCGCGGTCAGCTGCATGAACGCCTCTTCCAGGGATGCCCGTTGGGGACTGAGTTCGTGCAGCACGATCTGGTGCTGTGCGGCCAGCTCCCCGAGGTGCTCCGGCTTGGAGCCGTCCACCTCCAGCGTGCCGCCGCCCGTCTCGACGACGGTGATTCCGGCGCCGTGCAGCAGGTCGAGGAAGCGCTCGCGCTGGGGAGTGCGGATCCGGACGTACGACCGTGAGTTCTGCTGGATGAAGTCCGCCATGGAGGTGTCGGCGAGCAGCCGGCCCTGGCCGATGACGACCAGGTGGTCGGCGGTCAGCGCCATCTCGCTCATCAGGTGACTCGACACGAAGACCGTACGGCCCTGTGCCGCGAGGGACTTCATGAGGTTGCGGATCCAGTGGATGCCCTCGGGGTCGAGCCCGTTGACCGGCTCGTCGAACATCAGGATCCGCGGGTCGCCGAGCAGTGCGCCCGCGATACCGAGCCGCTGGCCCATGCCGAGCGAGAACCCCTTGGCCTTCTTCCTGGCGACGGCGGTCAGCCCGACCGTGTCGAGGACCTCGTGGACCCGCGCCTTGGGGATGCCGTTGCTCTGCGCGAGGCAGAGAAGGTGGTTGAAGGCGCTGCGGCCGCCGTGCATGGCCTTGGCGTCGAGGAGGGCGCCGATGTACTTCAGCGGTTCCTTGAGGCCGTCGTAGTGCTGCCCGTCGATCCGCACATCGCCCGCGGTGGGCCGGTCGAGCCCGAGCATCATCCGCATGGTCGTGGACTTGCCGGCGCCGTTGGGGCCGAGGAAGCCCGTCACGATCCCCGGTCTGACGGCGAAGGTGAGGTTGTTGACCGCCACCTTGTCGCCGTACCGCTTGGTCAGCCCCTCGAGCTCGATCATGCGGCCACGCTAAGACGGGCGTTGCCGCAGTGCCACTTGGGCGAGCGGGTCTTTGCCGCATGTTCACCGATCCCCGGCCGGCGCGTCGGTGCGGGTACGACGACGGCCCGCGCTGCCGGGATGTGGGTGCGGGTACGACGACGGCCCGCATCCTCAGTCTCGGGAGTGCGGGCCGTCGTCGTACGAGCAACTGCCGGGATGCCGGGAACTACCGGGACTGCTGAGCCGGGACCCCACGCGAGATCGGCTCGTCATCGGCCGGCGAGGTGGCGGCAGCCACCGCGGCGCCCGTGAGCGTCGCGAGCATCTCGCGGACGTTCGTGAGCTGGGCGTTGATCGAGTCGCGGCGGTTCGTCAGAGCCGCCAGCTCGCGCTCGGATTCCGAGCGGATGCGGTCGGCCTTGGCGTTCGCGTCGGCCACGATGTCCTCGGCCTGGCGCTGCGCCGTCTCCACCGTCTGGCGGGCGCGGCGCTCGGCGTCCGTGCGCAGCTTCTCCGCCTCCAGGCGGAGCTGCTCCGCGCGGTGCTCGATCTCCGCGAGACGCTTCTCGGCCTTGGCCTGACGGGAAGCCAGGTCACGCTCGGACTGCTCGCGCCGCTTGGCGAGGTTCGTCTCGAAGTCGGCGGCGGCCTGGGCGGCCTTCGCACGGGTCTCCTCGAAGAGGGCGTCCGCCTCCTCGCGCTTGGACTGTGCGTCCTTCGTCGCCTCCTGACGCAGCTGCGAGGCGTCGCCCTTGGCCTTCTCAAGGATCCGGACGCCCTCGTCCTCCGCCTTGGCCTTGCGGTCTGCAGCGAACGATTCTGCGTCGTTGCGGACCTGCTGGGCCGCCGACTCGGCGAGCTCGCGGTGCTGCTCGGAAGCGCGCCGGGCCTCCTCTCGCAGATCCTTCGCCTCCTCCTCGGCGAGGCGGAGGATCTTCTCGACACGCGCGCCGAGACCGGCGTACGACGGCTCTGCGTCGCTGACCTGGGCCTGGGCGTTCTGCGTTTCGAGGTGGAGCTCCTCGATGCGCTTTTCAAGAGCAGTGATACGGGCCAGAGCGCTGTCACGGTCGGAGACGAGCTTCGAAATGCGTTCGTCCACCTGAGCGCGGTCGTACCCACGCCGCACAAGCTCGAAGCCGTAGGGGGAAGTGTCGCTCATGGGGTTCCTGTCGAATGAGACCGGTGAGGTGATAGGGGGAATCCTAGGGGTCAAAGCGGTGTGTCATCGAGCGGATACGTGTTTGATCTGGAGAATGACACTCCTTTTGGGTGGCTACCCGTCGGAGCGCTTGCCAGACCCGGTGTCAAAGGTCCCTACAAAGCATGGAATCGACGCCTATGGCTAGCCCTCTGACGTCTTGCCACCCGAACGAGTCGCACCGGCGGCAGCCCCTGCCTTGACGGCACCGTCCTTGTTGCCCGACGGGGCCTCAAAGGATTCCAACGCCTCCAGCACGTCCTGGACACGGGAGATCTCCGCATTGATGTCCGCCCGCCGCCGCACCAGCACTTCGAGCTCGCGCTTGCCCTCCTCGACCGTGCGCCGCGCCTCCTGCTCGGCGTCGGCCTTGATCTTCTGAGCCTCGGCGACGAGCGAGTTCTTCTTCTGCTCGGCCTCCTTGAGGAGCCCCTCCGCCTTGCGTACGGCGGCGATCCGCACCTTGCTCGCCTCGGAATTGGCCTCCGACACCAGGTCCTTGGCCTTCGCCTCGGCCTTGGCGAGGGACTCCTCGGCGGCCTTGATGAGCGCGTCGCACCGGTCGCCCGCCGCCCGCATCGTCTCGGCCGACTCGTGGCGGGCCCGCGCGTGCAGCGACTCGATCTCGGTGGTGATCCGGTCGCGCAGCTCCTCCGCACGCTCCCTGATCGCGGTCGCGTCCCGGCGCGCGCCGACCAACAGCTCGTCGGCGTCCGTACGGGCCCGCTCCACCCGGGAGTTGCCCTCGATCGTCGCCTCGGAGACCAGCCGCTCCGCTTCGCTGCGGGCCGCGCCGACCATGCTGTCGGCCTGCTCCTCGGCGTCCGCCGTGGTCTTCTGCGCGGTCTGCTGGGACTCCGAGAGCAGCTTGTCGGCCTCCGACGCCGTCTCCGAGATGAGCGTGTCGACCTGCTCGGCCGCCTCGGAGCGCCGCTTGTTGGCCTCCTTGCGTGCCTCGTCCGTCGTCCGCTCCGCCTCTTCGCGCGCGGCCGACGTGACCCGCTCCGCCTCCGCCTCCGCCTCGGCCTTGAGGCGCTCCGCCTCGGCGCGGACCCGCTCGCTGTGCTGCTGCGCGGAGCCGACCGTCGCCGCGGCCTCGGCGCGCAGCCGCTCCGCGTCCCCGGTCGCGTCCGAGATGAGGTGCTCGGCCTTGGCCACCGATTCCGCGCGGACCCGCTCGGCCTCGGCGTTCGTCTCCACCGTGAGCCGCTCCGCCTCGGACCGCGCCTCGTTGATCAGCGTGTCCGCCTGCGTGGCGGCGTCCGAACGGATCCGGTTCGCGTCCTCGCGAGCCTCGCCCCGCGTACGTGAGGCGTCCTGCTCGGCGTTGGCGATGGCGTCGGACGCCTCGGTGCGGACGCGCTGGGAGTGCTCGGCGGCCTCCGAACGCAGTCGCTCGGATTCGGCGATCGCCTCCGAAAC
Source organism: Streptomyces sp. NPDC087263 (assembly GCF_044744645.1). NCBI lineage: Bacteria > Bacillati > Actinomycetota > Actinomycetes > Kitasatosporales > Streptomycetaceae > Streptomyces > Streptomyces sp. NPDC087263. Next base: position 428,546 of record NZ_JBIUYT010000002.1, on the reverse strand, counting down.
CGTGTGCTCCGCCAGCGACTTGGCGGCCTCCGACGACTCGGACGCCTCCCGCCGCACACGGCCCGCGTCCTCGCTGGCCCGCTCGCGCTCCGCGTAGGCGTCGGCGCGGACCCGGTCGGCCTCCGCCTGTGCCTCGGTCCGTACCCGGTCCGCCGCATGCTCGGCGGCGGACCTGAGACCGGTGATCTCCTCCTGAGCCTGCTCGTGCAGCCCGGCGACCGAGTCGCGCACCTGCTGCGCGGTCTGCTCGGCGTTCGAGACCATCTCGGTCGCGCGCCGGTCGGCCTCCTCGACCAGCCGTACGGCCTCGGCCTGGGCCTCCTCCACCCGCTTGCGAGCGGAAGCGAGCAGTTCCTCGCTCTGCTCGCGGGCCCGCTCGCGCTCCTGGTCGGCCTCCTGGCGCGCCGAACCGAGCAGCTCCTCGGCCTCGCGGCGCCGCCGCTGGGACTCCTCCTGCGCGGCGGCCAGCGCCTCGGCGGCCTCGACCGCCAGCCGCTCGGCCGCGGCCTGTGCCTCCGCCCGTACCCGGTCCGCGCTGTCCTGCGCCTCCGACTTCAGCCGCTCGGCCTCCGCCGCGGCGTCCGAACGCAGTCGTACGGCGATGTTCTCGCCCTCGGCCCGAGACGTGGACGCGTCCGCCGCGGCCTCGTCGCGCAGCCGCTCGGCCTCCGCCTCGGCCTGTGCCTGGAGCGTACGGATCCGCTCGGCGGACTCCGAACGCAGCCGGTCCGTCTCCTCCGCGGCCTCACGGCGCAGCCGCTCGGCCTCCGCGCGGGCCTCGCCCAGCGCCTGCTCCGCCGAGGTGACCCGCTGCTCGGCCTCGGTGTGCAGCCGGGCCAGCCCCTCGGCGGCCTCCTCGCGGCGGGCCGCTATGGCCCGCTCGGTCTCCTCGCGCAACGCCTGAGCGGCCCGCTCGGCGTCCGCCTTGACGCCCTCGGCCTGCTCCTCGGCCTCCGTCCGGTGCCGCTCGGCCTCCGTGCGGGTGCGTTCCAGGGTCTCCTCGGCCTGCCGGCGCAAGGTCGTGGCGCGCTCGATGGCCTCGGTGCGCACCCGCTGGCTGTCGGTCGTGGCGACCGACCGCTGCTCGTCGGCGTCCGCCTTGGCCTTGGCGAGCAGCTCCTCGGCGGTCTTGGCCGCCTCCTCGATCTGCTGGACGGCCTCGCGCCTGGCCTCGCTGCGGATCCGCTCGCCCTCGGCGTTGGCGTCGCCGCGCAGCTGCTCGGCCTCGCCGCGCAGCCGGCGCGCCTCCTCCTGGAGCTCGACCGTCTTGGCGCGGTACTCCTTGGTGTCGTCCTTCGCCGTGCCCTTGAGCTGCTCGGCGATGTCGTGCGCCTCGGCACGCAGCCGGTCCGCCTCGGCCTCGGCCTTGCTGCGGATCCGCTCGGCCTCCTCGGTGGCGGCCTTGGTGGTCGACTTGGCTTCCTCGGACGCCCTGTTCAGGACGTCCTCGGCGGTACGGGCCGCCTTGGCGAGCTGGGACGCGGTCTCCTCGGCGGTGAGACTGCGCGCGTTCTCCTCGGCCTCCGCGACGATCTTCTCGGCCTTGGCCTTGGCCTCCGCGACGACCTGCTCGGCGTCCGCCTTGGTGGTCTCGGCCTCCTGACTGGCCTCGTTGACCAGCCGGGCGACCTGCTCCTTCGCCGTCCGGGTGCGCTGCTCGTTCGTCGACTCGGCGGTGGCCAGGGCCTTGGCCGCGGCCTCCTTCGCCTCGGCGACGGTCTTCTCCGCCTCGGCCCGCGCCTCGCGCAGCGCCGCCTCCGCCTCGGCCGCGCGCTGCTCGGCGGTCCGGCTCAGCTCGGTGGCCTGACGGCGGGCGGAGTCCGACTCGGTCGCCGTGGAGCTGCGCAGCTGCTCGGCGTGGTCGGTGGCCTCCTGGGCCTGGGTGGACGCCGCGTTCAGCAGCCGCTCGGCGTCCGTGCGGGCCCGGCGCAGCAGCGCCTCGGCCTCGGCACGGGCCGACTCGGCGTCGGCGTTCAGCCGCTGGCGGGCCTCGGCGGCGACCCGCTCGGCCTCCGCACGGGCCGCGGCCAGCGCCTGGTCGGCCTCGGTACGCGACTCCTCCAGAAGCCGGCGGGCCTGCTGCTCGGTGCGGGAGCGCAGCTGCTCCGCCCACGCCACGTTCTCGTTGACGTGCGACTCGACGGTCTGCCGGCGCTCGCCCAGCTCCTGGTCCAGCTGCTGGCGGCGGGTGACCGCCTCCTGGTGCAGCTCCGCCTGGAGGCGGGCGGCCTGCTCGGCGTGCTCCTGGAGGATGCGCTGGGTCTGCGCGCGGGCCTGGCTCATCTCGCGCTCGGCGTCCGCGCGCAACTGGTCGGCCTGGCTCTGCGCATTACGAAGGAGCTGCTCGGCCTGGTAGCCGAGGTCACCGCCGTCATAGGCAGGCCGGGTCGCCAGACTGCGGCGCGCCTCGTGCAGCTTGGCGCGCAGCACCTCGACTTGATAGCCGAGGTCCTCGGCGTGCTGGACGGCCTTCTCCCGCTCGGTCTTCAGCCGCTCCATCTCGGCCTCGAACCGAGAGAGGTGGTCGACGTCAGCCGCCGGCTCTCGCTCCTGGCGTTCGTAGCCCCGCACTGCGCGGTCCCATCCGTCCCCTGGTCGCAAGTCTCTCCAAACGAGCTCCGTCCATCCGCCGAACGGTGCCCCCGGGGAATGGTGTCAGATCACCGGCGGAGCATGGGCCGCTGCCCCGACGCTCGTCCCGCCTGTCCCCCGAAAACCTGGACCCCGGCCCTCGAATCCCCATGAGAAGGACCCGGACCGCCCCGCTGAGGCGGCGGCCGTCCCCAACCCTACCGGCCCATATGTACGAGGGTCAGTGCTCAGGTGACTCAACAGGCGCCGAAGTCACCAGTTCTGTCAGGACGCCATGGCAATCCTTTGGATGCAGGAACGTGATCCGGGAGCCCATCGACCCGGTCCGCGGCTCGTCGTACAGCACGCGTACGCCCTTGTCCTTGATGTCGGCCGCATCGGCGTCCACGTCCGCGGTGCCGAAAGCGATGTGGTGGACGCCCTCACCGTTCTTCGCCAGCCACTTCGCGACGGTGGAGTCCTCACGGGTGGGTTCGAGCAGCTGGAGGTAGGAAGCACCGCCGTCGGAGGTCCCGTTGATCCTGATCATGGCCTCCCGGACACCCTGCTCCTCGTTGACCTCGGAGTGGAAGACCTCGAAGCCGTACGTGGCCCGGTAGAACTCGACGGTCTTGTCGAGGTCGAAACAGGCGATCCCAATGTGGTCGATTCGCGTCAGCATGGAGTCAGTGCAGCGCTCCTGAGGCGGTTACGCAACGTGCGCGCGATCACACTCCACGCCGGATGACGGGTGGCCTACCGCTCAGTACATTCAAAGTAAACCCTCGTTCACTCCTCAGCTGTGCAGCTGAAAGGGGATCGCACCTCATGTCAGGAACGAACAGCAGTACCTCGGTGATCGTCGCGGGCGCCCGTACGCCCATGGGACGGTTGCTGGGCTCGCTGAAGTCCTTTTCCGGGGCAGACCTCGGTGGCTTCGCGATCAAGGCCGCCCTCGACCGTGCGGGTATCGGCGGCGACCAGGTGCAGTACGTGATCATGGGCCAGGTGCTCCAGGCCGGGGCAGGGCAGATCCCGGCACGCCAGGCCGCGGTCAAGGCGGGCATCCCGATGAGCGTCCCGGCGCTCACCATCAACAAGGTGTGCCTCTCGGGCCTCGACGCCATCGCACTCGCCGACCAGCTCATCCGTGCAGGTGAGTTCGAGATCGTCGTCGCGGGCGGCCAGGAATCCATGACGAACGCGCCCCACCTCCTCCCGAAGTCCCGCGACGGCTACAAGTACGGCGCGATCGAGATGCTCGACGCCATGGCGTACGACGGCCTCACCGACGCCTTCGAGAACGTCGCCATGGGTGAGTCGACGGAGAAGCACAACACCCGGCTCGGCATCGTCCGCCCCGAACAGGACGCGGTGGCGGCCCTCTCGCACCAGCGCGCGGCCGCCGCCCAGAAGGACGGCATCTTCGCGGCGGAGATCACGCCGGTGGAGATTCCGCAGCGCAAGGGCGAGCCCGTCGTCTTCAGCGAGGACGAGGGCATCCGCGCCGAGACGACGGTGGAGTCGCTGGGCAAGCTGCGCCCGGCCTTCACCAAGGACGGCACGATCACCGCCGGCACCTCGTCCCAGATCTCGGACGGCGCCGCCGCCGTCGTCGTCATGAGCAAGGCGAAGGCGCTGGAGCTGGGCCTTGAGTGGATCGCCGAGATCGGCGCCCACGGGAACGTCGCAGGGCCGGACAACTCCCTCCAGTCGCAGCCCTCCAACGCCATCCTGCACGCCCTGAAGAAGGAGGGCCTGGACGTCTCGGACCTCGACCTGATCGAGATCAACGAGGCCTTCGCGGCGGTCGCCGTGCAGTCAATGAAGGACCTCGGGGTGTCCACCGACAAGGTGAACGTCAACGGCGGAGCCATTGCCCTGGGTCACCCGATCGGGATGTCCGGCGCGCGGCTCGTCCTGCACCTCGCCCTCGAACTGAAGCGGCGGGGCGGTGGAGTGGGCGCCGCCGCGCTGTGCGGTGGCGGCGGGCAGGGTGACGCGCTGATCGTGCGGGTACCCAAGAGCTGACACACGCTTTTCGCCTTCGCCCTTTTCGCCCACCCTTAGTGAACGGAGCTGTGATGGAGGACGTCGCCTCGCTGGTGGCCCAGGCCAGAGAAGGCCGGCCGCGAGCCGTGGCCAGGCTGATCTCCCTGGTGGAGGGAGCGTCCGAGCAGCTTCGCGAGGTGATGGCGGCGTTGGCACCGCTCGCCGGGAACGCGTACGTCGTCGGCCTCACGGGGTCGCCGGGCGTGGGCAAGTCGACGGCCACGTCGGCGCTCGTGACCGCGTACCGCAAGCAGGGCAGGCGGGTCGGCGTCCTCGCCGTCGACCCGTCCTCGCCGTTCTCCGGAGGCGCGCTGCTCGGCGACCGCGTGCGGATGTCCGAGCACGCCTCCGACCCCGGGGTGTACATCCGCTCCATGGCGACCCGGGGCCACCTCGGCGGACTCGCCTGGTCGGCACCCCAGGCGATCCGTGTCCTGGACGCCGCGGGCTGTGACGTGATCCTGGTCGAGACGGTCGGCGTCGGCCAGTCCGAGGTCGAGATCGCGTCCCAGGCCGACACGTCCGTGGTGCTCCTCGCACCCGGCATGGGTGACGGCATCCAGGCGGCCAAGGCCGGAATCCTGGAGATCGGCGACCTGTACGTCGTCAACAAGGCCGACCGGGACGGGGCCGACGCCACCGCCCGCGAACTGAACCACATGCTCGGCCTCGGCGAGTCCCGTGGCCCCGGTGACTGGCGCCCGCCGATCGTCAAGACCGTCGCCGCGCGGGGCGAGGGGATCGACGAGGTCGTCGAGGCGCTGGAGAAGCACCGGGCGTGGATGGAGGAGCACGGGGTGCTCATCGAGCGGCGCCGTGCCCGGGCCTCCAAGGAGGTCGAGACGATCGCCGTGACGGCCCTGCGCCAACGCATCGGCGACCTCCACGGGGACCGCCGCCTCAGCGCGCTCGCAGAGCGGATCGTGGCGGGAGAGCTGGATCCCTACCGGGCGGCGGATTCGCTGGTGGAGGGGTTGCGGGAGGGCTGAGGTCTGGGGGTTTTCAAACGCCGGACGGGCTGAAAACCTCTAGCCTCTCCGGCGTTTGAGGAGCGGGGGTTTGGGGGCGGAGCCTCCAAGTGACGGGAATGGGTAGGGGCGGAGGGGGCGAAAAAACCCTCCTCAACCCCCCGCACCCGCTGTTAAGTTAGGCCGCATGTTCCTCCTCATGGCATAGGGCCCGCCCAAGCCGCGACCTCCGCGGCACCCAGGCGCCCCCTTCCGCCCTCTCGCCGAGGAACACTCACATGCCCGCGTCACCTTCGCGGCGGCCTTCGTACGCCGCCGTCCTCCGCATCCCCCACACCCGCCGCACCTTCACCACAGCCCTCGTCGGCAGACTGTCGTACGGCATGGTCTCCGTGGCCATGCTGCTGACAGTGACCCGGGCGACCGGGTCGTACGCCGTGGCAGGCACGGTCCTGGCGCTGTTCGGCGCCATGAGCGTCTTCCTGTCGCCCGCGAGGGCGGCCCTGATCGACCGGTACGGCCCCCGCCGTGCCCTCCTCCCCATGGCCTCGCTCTACGCGACGCTGCTCGGAGCCTTCGCGGCGACCGCCTGGCGCCCGGAAGCACCGCCGGTGGTCATCGGCGCGCTCGCCGTGGCGGCGGGCGCCTGCACACCCCCACTCGGCCCCACGATGCGCGCAGTCTGGGGCGAAGTCGTCGAGGACCGGCTGCTGTTGCAACGGGCGTACAGCCTGGACGGCGTGGCGGAGGAGATCCTCTTCGTCTCCGGACCACTGCTGGTGGGCGGGGTGGTGCAGTTCGCGCCCCCGGCCGCCGCCGTCGCGCTCAGTGCCGTGCTGGTGTGGACCGGGACCCTCGGGTTCGTCCTGTCACCGGTGGTGGCGGGCGTACGGCCCGCTGCCGTGCGGGCCAAGCGCTCACGAGCCCGGTTGGGCGGCGGTCGTGCCCTCGCGCAGCCCGTCGTCGTCGCGGCGGGCGTCGGGCTGGCGCTCGGAGCCCTCGACCTGCTGGTCATGGCCTTCGCCGAGCAGCGCCAGCACGGGGACGACGTGGTGGCCTGGGTCCTCGCCGCCCTCTCCGCGGGCAGCGCGCTGGGCGGGCTGCTGAACGGAGCCGTCAACTGGCGTACGTCCGCGAAGGCGCGGCTGCCGCTGATGGCCGGCGGCGTGGGGCTCGCCCTGCTCGCCGCCGGACTGGCGCCGGGCCTCGGTACCCTGACCGTCGCGGTGGCCTGCGCCGGCTTCTTCGTGGCCCCGGCACTGACCACGTCCTACCTGATCGCGGACGAGGCGGCACCACCCGGCTTCCGTACCCAGGCGGGCGCCTGGGTCAACACCGCCGTGAACGCCGGGAGTTCGGCGGGCGCGGCGGGCGTGGGCCTGCTGGTCGGCCCGCTGTCGCTGGGCTGGTGCTTCGCGGTCGCGGGTTCAGTGGCGCTCGCCGCGGGCCTGCTCTCCGCGAGCGGCGTACGGCGCCTGCCCGTCCCGCCGGGAACCCCCGCTCAGGCGGAGGCACCCGGCCGGGTCTGACCGCCCGCGACACGGTGGTCTCAGTTGTCGTCCGACGAGCGGTCCGGGGTGACCTGGGCCGTTCGGAGGTCGACCAACCAGTCGTGTCCCGTGCCGCTCTGTGCCAGGGTCTCGACCTCCCACACGGGGGAGGCGGCGTCCTCGTCCAGGTCGATCGAGGTGACCGTGCCCTGCGCCGCGGCGGCCTTCGCGGCCTCGGCGGCGGAGGTGGAGCCGCCCTTCAGGGCGGCCCGGACCCGGGCCGCGTCATCGGAGGCGTCGTCCTCGCGCTCCGTGCGGGCGGAGAGGACCTTGCCCGTACCGGGGTCCACGTGGACGCTGTGCCACTTGCCCGCGCCGTCGAGGATGTCGATGTCCCAGGTCACCGCGTCGGCCTTGGTGTTCCCGTCGTCCCCGTCGTCCTCGTCGCCCCCGTCGTCCCCCTCGTCCTCGTCGTCCAGTTCCGCGGAGACCGCGGTACCGGGTGTGTGGCGCAGGGCCGCGCCGAGCGCGTCGGCCGCCGTCATCTTCGCGGCCTTCACCTCGCCGCTGTCGTCCCGGCCGCTGTCGTCCCGGCCGTCCTCGTCACCGACTACGTCGTCGTCCCGGACCTCGGTCGCCACCCGCGTGCCCGACTGCGGCGTCGACGCCCCGTCGTCTCCCGTGACCGCGAGGGCCGTCGCCGTGCCGCCCCCGACCAGGGCCGCGGCCGCGACGGTGGCGATGACGATGTTGCGCTTCATGAGAGTCCTCCCGAGTTGATCTCCAGCGCCCTGGTGCGGCGCCGTTCGACGGGGACCAATCTGCGCGACGGACACTGAAGGCAGCCTGAAGCCGCCTGAAGCCTTCTTCAGCTTCGGTTTGCGAGGCTTGGCGCATGCTCCCACCCGTCTCCCACCACCACCCTGCTCGGGGCGCTGCGCGCCGCCCCTTTCGATTCTTGATCGTGGAGGACGAGAAGCGACTTGCCGTGTCGCTCGCCAAGGGCCTGACCGCCGAGGGCTACGCCGTGGACGTCGTCCACGACGGGCTCGAAGGGCTGCACCGGGCCGGTGAAGGGACGTACGACCTCGTCATCCTCGACATCATGCTGCCCGGCATGAACGGCTACCACGTGTGCTCCGCCCTCCGCGCCGCCGGCCACGACGTACCGATCCTGATGCTCACCGCGAAGGACGGCGAGTACGACGAGGCCGAGGGGCTCGACACCGGCGCCGACGACTATCTGACCAAGCCGTTCTCCTACGTGGTGCTGGTGGCGCGGGTGAAGGCGCTGCTGCGGCGGCGCGGTCAGGCCGAGGCCTCGCCCGTGCGCGTCGTCGGTGATCTCAAGGTCGACACCGCGGCCCGGCGCGTGTTCCGTGGTGAGGACGAAGTCACCCTCACCGCCAAGGAGTTCGCGGTCCTCGAACAGCTCGTGCTGCGCGCCGGGGAGGTCGTCTCCAAGGCCGACATCCTTGAGCACGTCTGGGACTTCGCCTACGACGGGGATCCGAACATCGTCGAGGTGTACGTCAGCACCCTGCGCCGGAAGCTGGGCGCCGCCCTCATCCGGACGGTACGCGGCGCCGGTTACCGCCTGGAGGCACGATGAGGCGCCTCTTCGGCTCGGTGCGGTCGCGGGCCACGCTGGGCGCGACCCTTGTCGTCGCCATCGCGCTGATCGCCGCGGGGACGGCCGTGACGCTGTCCCTGCGGTCCAACCTGAGCGGGCAGGCCAGTACGCAGGCCGAGCGGTCCGCGCGGTCCGTCGCCGCCGACCTCGCGGGCGGGCAGTCCTACGACCAGTTGTCGCTGGACGACGACGACCGTCCCGTCCAGGTCGTCGACCAGGCAGGGACGTTGGTCGCCGCGAGCGAGGAGCTGGAGCGGATCAGCGGGACGGGGGTCGGCGCCGTACGGCCACAAGGTTCCGCGGCCGGTGTCGGCGACGATGACGACCAGGGGGACGACGACGAGTCCCTGGAACCCGGTGAGATCGGCGAGGAGACGACCTTCGGCGACGGCTCCGCCGCCATCGACGGCGACACGGAGGACTACCGGTTCGCCGCCGTGACGGTGGAGGTGCAGGGCAAGGGCACGCTCACCGTGTACGCCGGTGCGCCACTGGCCGCCGAACAGAGCGCCGTACGCACCGCGTTGACCGTCATGTTGATCGGGTTCCCGCTGCTCCTCGCCGTGGTGGCCGCGGTGACCTGGCGGGTGACCCGGCGGGCGCTGCGGCCGGTCGAGGGCATCCGGAGCGAGATGGCCGCCATCACGGCCTCCGAGGATCTCGCACGGCGCGTTCCCGTACCGGACACCCACGACGAGGTCGCCGGTCTGGCCCGCACGACCAACGAGACGCTGGCCGCCCTGGAGGCGTCCGTCGAGCGCCAGCGGCGGTTCGTCGCCGACGCCTCCCACGAACTGCGCAGCCCCATCGCCTCCCTCCGCACCCAGCTCGAAGTGGGCGCCGCACACCCGGAGCTGCTCGACCTGGCGGGGGCCGTCGAGGACACCGTACGGCTGCAGCGACTGGCCACCGATCTGCTGCTGCTCGCCCGGCTGGACGCGGGGGAGAGGCCCGCGGGCACGCGCTTCGACCTCGGGGCGCTCGTACGGGAGGAGGCGGCCGGCCGGGCAGGGGTGGCCGTCGACGCCCCGGTCGTCGAAGTGACGGGTTCCCGGGGGCAGTTGGCGAGAGTGCTGGCCAATCTGCTGGACAACGCCCGGCGGCATGCGGGGGAGCAGGTCTCGGTGCGGGTGCGCAGGGACGGTGTGTGGGCCGTGGCCGAAGTCGCCGACGACGGGGCCGGTGTGCCCGCCGACCAGCGCGAGCGCATCTTCGAGCGCTTCGTACGACTCGACGACGCCCGCACCCGCGACGACGGCGGGGCCGGTCTCGGCCTCGCCATCGCGCGCGATGTCGCGGTACGGCACGGAGGAACGCTCACCGTCCGAGAGGCACCCGAGGGAGGCGCACTCTTCGAACTCCGGCTCCCTGGAGCCCCGTAAGGGGCGCGGGGAACTGCGCGACCAGCCACGGCGGACCCGCAGCCACGGCGGACCCGCAGTCACGGCGGACCCGCAGTCACGGCGGACCCGCAGCTACAGCGAACCCGCAATCAAAGCGAACCCGCAATCAACGCCGACCCGCAGTCGAAATCGGCCTACCCAGCGGAGCGCTACGGCTTGCCGCGCTGCCCCCGCAGATGCTCCGCGATCGGCGTCAGCGTCTTGTGGAGCTCCTCCAGCGCCTCGGGCGAGAGCAGGTCCATGAAGTGCCGCCGGACGGAAGCCACATGGTGCGGGGCGACTTTCTGCATCGTCTCCATGCCGTGGTCGGTGAGGACCGCGAACAGTCCCCGGCGGTCGGACTCGCAGTTCTCCCGGCGCACCAGATCCGCGTTCTCCATGCGCGTGATCTGGTGCGAGAGGCGGCTCTTGGACTGGAGGGTGGCGGACGCGAGATCGCTCATCCGCATCCGTACGCCCTCCGACTCGGAGAGGTTCACGAGGATCTCGTAGTCGTTCATGGTCAGGCCGAACGGTTGCAGGTCCCTCTCGAGCTGGTAGGTCAACAGCCTGTTGACCTCCAGATGGGTGCGCCAGGCACACTGCTCCGCATTGCTCAGCCAGCGCGTGGCCGTCTCGGTCTCCATAAGTGAAGTCTACCTAAAATGTTGAAAGGCGAACTAGTGAGGGCGGTGTGACTACGCGCACGCGTTCGATGTCACACTCCGCAGACTACCGCTCACAGCCCGAAGCGACGCTGGAGGTCTCCCAGCTGTCCGGGAAGGCGCGGTACGCCTGCCTGTTGTCCGTGCTGGCCGGGTACCCCGCTCGCGCCGGGTACTCCTGCCTGCTGCGGGACCGCTCCCGTGGCCAGCTCGGCCATGAGGGTTTCGGTGGACTGGAGCAGTACCGTGCCGGCCCCCACGAACTCGAACTGGTGCTCTTCTCCGGAGGCTCCGCCGATGCCCGTCATCGCACGTAGGCCGCCCATGACGCCTGTCATGTATCCGTGGTCGTAGTGGTGGCACGGGGAGGGGCAGTCCGCCCAGCCGACCAGGGCCTGGGGGTCGACCCGGATCGGGGGTTCCATGAACACCACCGGACCGTTCGAGGCGGCCACGAACTTGCCCGTTCCGATAAGGGTCAGGAAGCCCGGCACGATCGACTGCTTGAGGGCCAGAGTTGGCTGAAAAGCGAGCAGATTGCCGGAGCGAATGGTCAGGTTGCCGTCTCCCAGATCGTACGAATTCACGTCGAAGGCCCGGTCGGCGAGCAGCATCTTGCCCGAGCCCTCCGCCACGACCCAGTCGCTCGCGTGCAGAGGCGAATGGAATGACGTACGGACAAGTCGGTCGAGCCGGCCGTGTCCGATGCCGTTGAAGTCGATCGTCCCGTAGTAGGCGATCATCTTGCCCTTCTGCAGGAACCACTGGCTCCCCTTGAGCTCCACGCAGAAGGTGTAGTTGTTCACGTTGTCGTCGACGGGCAGTGTCATCGGGTCGTACACGGTCGGCCCCGAAGCTCCGTATCCGCTCACAGCTTTTCCTCCGAGGCCTGGACGTACACCGCTCCGTTGCCGCTCAGCTCCAGTTGGAACGCCTCGCCCGAGCCGCGGCCCACCATGTCGCGCCAGCCCAGCGCCGTGGACAGTTTGTTGCGTACGTCGCCGTGGTGCGCGACGTACGCCTGGGGGTCGACATGGACCGGGCGCTGTGGGGTGATCGGGATCTCGAACACGCCGCCGTGCGCCATGACGGCGACCGCGCCGTGCCCCTTCAAGGTGGTCGTGAAGAGCCCCTGGCCGGTCACCTGACCGCGCACCATGCCCATCACCCCGCCCTGCGAGCCCATGAACATCGTGCCCTGCTGGAGTGCGCCGTCGAAGGCGAGCAGCCGGTCCGCCTCCACGTACAGGGTGTCGCCGGTGAGGCCGATCACCTGGATGTGGTGGCCGCCGTGCCCGAAGAGCACCGTGCCGGAGCCCTCGACGGTCATCAGCGGGGTGGCCTCGTTCGCCAGGCGGCGGCCGAGCATCGACATCACCCCGCCCTGGCCGCCCTGGATGTTGGGCGTGAAGGAAACCTCGCCCTTGTAGGCGAGCATCGCCCCGCGCTGACTGAACATCCGCTGGCCGGGCAGCACGGTGGCCTCGACCATCTTCGAGTTGATCTCACGGAAGGGCATGTCACACATCCCCCGCGATCGTGTTCCGCTCACTGGGCTGTACGTAGACCAGGCCGTCGCCCTCGAAGCGGATCTGGAAGGCCTCGCCGCCGCCCTCGCCCAGGAACGTGCGGAAGGTCACACCCGACTGGAAGGACTGCCGCACATTGCCCTGGTGCGCGATGTACGCGCCCGGGTCGACGGTCAGCGGGTACTGCGCACTCACCCGCAGCACCACCGCCGGGCCGTCGGACATGATCGCCGCCTGGCCGTGGCCCTCGACGGTCGTCGTGAACAGACCGTTGCCCTGGGTGGCACCGCGCATGCCCGTGAACGAGGTGCCGGTACGCAGCCCGGCATCCGTCACGAGCAGATTGCTCGACTCGACGTACAGCTTGTCCCCCTGGAGATTCACGAGGTTGATCTCGGAAGCCCGGTCCGCGAACCAGCAGGTCCCGTGCCCCTTCACCTCCATCACCGTCATCTGCTCACCGGTGAGGCGCCGGGTCACCATCCCCCGTACGCCCTCACCGCCGCCGCTCATCTTCTTGAAGGCCATCTGGCCGTCGTACGCCACCATCGAGCCGTTCTTCGCCTTTACGGCGTCCCCGGTCATGTCGACGGCCAGCACCTTGCTGCCTTGAAGTCGGTACATCGCCACGCTGTGAAGGTATCTGCCGGGTGCGGTCCGCCAAAAGGGCCTACGGGTGGATCTCGTCCCTGATCGGACCCCTAGGGGGCCGGGGATCTTGCGGGCGCGCCGCCCCGCACCCCGCGCCGGGACGGCCGGGGGCCGGGTGCCACAATGGTTCGGACGCTTGTGCCTGGGTTCACAAAGCGACGTTCCTGCCGAAAGTGCGACTCCCACCTAAGGTGACCCGTGGACTTCAAGACCCTGGACATCAAGACCGCCAGCGCCCTCCGCCGCCTCCGTCTGGTCTCGGCCCCCGAGGCGATCTCCTTCCTCCTCCTGCTCGTCTGCTCGGTGCTGAAGCGGACCACGGACTTCAACGCGGTGCCTGTCATGGGCGCGGTCCACGGCATCCTCTTCATCCTGTACGTGATCTTCTGGGCGGACGCCTGGAACCGCACCAAGTGGGGCGCGGGGACCGCGGCCCTCTACTTCATCCTGTCCGTGCTGCCCACCGGCGGTTTCTTCGCCGAGCGCAAGCTCAGGCACGAGGCCGAGAGCGCGGTCATCGCCTCCCGCGCCCGGCGCGAGGGCGTGGTGAAGACGTCATGATCGTCGCCTTCTCCGTGACACCGCTGGGCGTCGGCGAGGACGTCGGGGAGTACGTCGCCGACGCCGTCCGGGTCGTACGCGAGTCGGGGCTGCCCAACCACACCGACGCGATGTTCACCTCGATCGAGGGCGAATGGGACGAGGTGATGGCCGTGGTCAAGCGCGCCGTCGCCGTCGTCGAGGAGCGCGCCCCGCGCGTCTCGGTCGTCCTGAAGGCGGACATCCGTCCCGGGGTGACGGACGGTCTGACGTCCAAGGTGGAGACGGTGGAACGCCACTTGTCCGCGTAGTCCCCCATACGAGGAACGCACGAGGAACGTCCGAGGAACGTACGAGGAAACCCCGGCCCTTCTGGGCCGGGGTTTTGTCGTGTCCGGTCCGGCGGGGGCGGTTACTCCTTCGGACGCGCCCAGTTCGACACGCCACCAAATCTCCACTTGTGTATGGGTATCGGCTCGTTCGATCACCGGACAAGTTCAATCACTGGAGGGCGCTGTGCGGCCCGAGGGCTACGACTACGACACCTACAGCCGTCTCGCCGGACCGCTCACGCAGCCGCCCGGCCCGGCGTACCAGGTGCAGTACACCAAGCTCCTCTCGCGAGAGCCGCACCGAATACGCGCTGTCCTGCTGATGACCTTCGCGCCGATCCTCACCGGCGTACTCCTCGTCTACCTGGTGTGGCCGAGCCACTGGGTGGAGCGCGACGGCGGCGCACGCTGGCTGGTCGGGCTCGACATCGCGATGCTCATAGCCATCGGGCTGATCGAGTTGTTCATGGTCGTCAACGTGATCAGCATCGCGCACGCCACGATGGTGGCGCGGGACCCGATACCCGTCGAGGCCCAGGAAGGGACACGGGTCGCCTTCCTCACCACGTACGTGCCCGGCAAGGAACCCCTCGCCATGGTCCGCGCGACGCTCGAAGGCGCGGTCGCGGTCACCCACACCGGCCCCGTGGACGTCTGGCTCCTCGACGAGGGCGACGACGAACAGGCCAAGGCGCTCTGCGCGGAACTCGGCGTCCGGCACTTCACCCGGTTCGGTGTCCCGGAGTGGAACCGCGACAAGGGCGTCCACAAGGCCCGTACCAAACACGGCAACTACAACGCGTGGATCGCGATGCACGGCAAGGAGTACGAGTTCTTCGCCTCCGTCGACACCGACCACGTCCCGCTCCCCAACTTCCTTGAGCGGATGATGGGTTACTTCCGGGACCCGAACGTCGCCTTCGTCGTCGGACCGCAGGTCTACGGCAACTACGAGAACCCCGTCACCAAGGCGGCCGAGTCCCAGCAGTTCCTCTTCCACGCGCTGATCCAGCGGGCCGGCAACTGCTACCGCGCGCCCATGTTCGTCGGCACCAACAACGTCGTACGCATCACGGCCGTCCGCCAGGTCGGCGGCTTGTACGACTCCATCACCGAGGACATGGCCACCGGGTTCGAGCTGCACCGCCACAAGAACCCGAAGACCGGCAGGCACTGGCGGTCCGTCTACACCCCGGACGTGCTCGCCGTCGGTGAGGGACCCGCCTCCTGGACGGACTTCTTCACGCAGCAGATGCGCTGGTCGCGGGGGACGTACGAGACGCTGTTCAAGCAGTACTGGAAGGCGCCGTTCACGATGCCTCCCGGCCGCCTCTTCTCGTACACGATGATGCTCGTCTACTACCCGATGACAGCCGTCAACTGGCTGCTGGGCATCATGAGTTGCTTCCTCTTCCTGTGGTTCGGCGCATCCGGCACCCAGGTCGCCGCATCCGTCTGGCTGATGCTCTACAGCGACGCGGCCGCCCTCCAGATCGGCCTCTACCTCTGGAACCGGCGGCACAACGTCTCCCCGCACGAACCCGAAGGCTCCGGCGGTCTCGCGGGCATGGCGATGTCGGCGCTCTCCGCACCCATCTACCTCAAGTCGCTCGGCGAGGCCCTGATCCGCCGCCCCAGCCGCTTCGTGGTCACCCCCAAGGGCGGCGAGGCCAACCCCGACCGGCTGCTGACCTTCCGTATCCACCTCACCTGGGCGGCGCTCCTCGGCGTCTCGCTCGCCGCGTCCGTCGTCCTCGACCACACCCACGCGGCCATGCGCACCTGGGCGCTGCTGGCGATGGGGATCTCGCTCGCCCCGGTCGGCGTATGGGTCTCCACGCTGCTCAAGGAACGCAGGGCCCGGCAGCTGCCCCACGTGACGGCCGCACGGATCACCGAGGCCGTCGAACCCGCCCTCGCGACCAGCGGCAGCTCGACCGCGGTCACCAGCTCCACGACAGGAGGTAACTAGGCCATGGCCTACCAGCCCTCGCAGAAGACGAAGAAGACCGTGCTGGGCATCGGCGGCATAGTCGTGCTCGCCGGACTCAACGCCCCCGCCGCGGTCGGCTTCGCCAGCGAGACGTACTACGAGTACAAGATCGCGCAGCCCGGCTACAAGGCGAAGTACGGCTCCTGGAGCCACCTCGACATCCCCGACGACTACCGCACCAACGCCATCCACGCCGCCCTGCTGCACACCGGCAAGGTGCTG
The DNA here is from genome assembly GCF_044744645.1 of Streptomyces sp. NPDC087263. NCBI lineage: Bacteria > Bacillati > Actinomycetota > Actinomycetes > Kitasatosporales > Streptomycetaceae > Streptomyces > Streptomyces sp. NPDC087263. The sequence continues at coordinate 412,518 of NZ_JBIUYT010000002.1, read as the reverse complement.
ATCGTCGCCGGCTCGGGGAACGAGAAGCGCAAGTTCGACAAGGGGTCCTTCGACACCGTCCTCTGGGACCCGACGACCGACACCTTCAAGAAGATCGCCACTCCCGACGACTTCTTCTGCTCGGGGCACGCCCAACTCCCCAGCGGCAGAATGCTGGTGGCCGGCGGCACCGCCCGCTACGAACTGCTCGGAGACGAGGTCGAGCGGGCCGGCGGCGGTATGCGCGTGAAGAACGAGAACCCCGACAAGGCGGTCCTCCTGAAGAAGGGCACCCTCTTCCGCTCACCCGCCGGCGTCGAGTACGTCAGCAAGGTCGACGTCCGGATCCCCAAGGCCAAGCGCACGCAGAAGGTCACGTACAACCGCGCGGGCGTCATGCAGCCCTGGAAGACCAGGATCGTCGCGAGCGAGACCCGCGTCTTCGTGGAGGCCACCGAGGACGGCCCGACCTCGGCCACCGACAGGCAGGCCCAGTACGAGATCGTCGGCCTGAAGGGCAAGGACGCCGACAACACGTACGGCCTCTCCGAGAAGATCACCCTGGAGAAGCAGGACTTCCAGGGGATCAGAGCCGCCTACGAGTTCGACCCGACGGCCGAGAAGTACATCCCCGTCGACCCCATGCAGAAGGCCCGTTGGTACCCGACGCTCGTCGGGCTCGACGACGGGCGGGTGCTCGCGGTCTCCGGCCTCGACGACGTCGGCGTGATCGACCCCGGCGACAACGAGATCTACGACCCGAGGACGAAGAAGTGGACGCCTGGCCCCAAGCGCTACTTCCCCACCTACCCCGCGCTCTTCCTCACCAAGGGCGGCAAGCTCTTCTACCCGGCGTCCAACGCCGGTTACGGGCCCGCCGAGATGGGCCGCGAGCCCGGCATCTGGGACCTGAAGACCAACAAGTTCGAGAAGGTCCCCGGGCTGCGGGACCCGGACGAGACCGAGACCTCCGCCTCCCTGCTGCTGCCGCCCGCCCAGGACCAGAAGGTGATGATCCTCGGCGGCGGAGGCGTCGGCGAGTCCAAGAAGTCGACCCCGCGCACCGCCGTCGTCGACCTCAAGAAGGGCAGCCCGTCCTTCGAGGACGGCCCCAACCTCCCCCAGGGCACCCGGTATCTGAACAGCGTGATCATGCCGGACGACTCCGTCTTCACCACCAACGGCTCCGAGGACTACCGCGGCCGCAGCGCCAGCAACATCCTCAAGGCGCAGTTCTACGACCCCAAGGGCAACGCCTTCCGCGAGGCCGCCTCCCCGAAGGTCGGCCGCAACTACCACTCCGAGGCCCTGCTGCTGCCCGACGGCCGCGTCGCCACCTTCGGCTCCGACCCGCTCTTCGACGACCAGCAGAACACCAAGCTGGGCCACTTCGAGCAGCGCATGGAGATCTTCACCCCGCCCGTCCTGCACAAGAACGGCAAGAACCGCCCGGTGCTGGGTGACGGCCCGAACGTTCTCGACAGCAAGCGGCGCGCGACCTTCGCCACCCCGTACCCGGAGCGTGTGGTCAAGGCCCGGCTGATGCGCCCGAGCGCGGTCACCCACACGACGGACGTCGAGCAGCGCTCCATCGAACTCGGGCTGACGAAGACCAAGAACTCGGTCACCGTGGACATACCCAGCGACCGGGCTCTGGTCCCCCCGGGCTGGTACATGCTGTTCGTGACGGACGGCGAGGGGACGCCGTCGGAGGCGAAGTGGATCCAGGTCAGGTGAACGGCGTAGGTGAAGTGCCCTGCTACGCCTTGGAGTTGCGAGCCAGCCCCAGGGCGTAGTCGGGCCACCACTGTCCGGCGGCCGGGCCGCCCCGGCACTCACCGTCCGACTCCCCGGGCCGCTTGATCCACAGATAGGCGTCGAGGGCGGACTCTCCGGTCTGGGTGGTCGGCCTGGTTCCCAAGGCCCGGCCGGGCGGGTTGCACCAGGCCTCGCCGCGGTCGCCGCCCAGCGGCCCGTTGCCGCTGCGGCTGCTGTCGATCACGAAGTGCTTGCCGCCGAGGTCCTGCGACAGCTGGACGCCGTACTTCTTGGTCACCGCGTCCGTCTGGAAGTTGGAGACGTTCAGGGAGAAGCCGTCGGCGCCGGCGACCCCTGCGCGTTGCAGCGGTTCGACGAGTTTCCAGGGCTCGTCGATCCAGGCGGGGTTGCCGGCGTCCAGGTACACCTTGGTGTGGGGCTGCTGCTTCAGCCGGACGATCGCCTCCGAGAGCAACTGCTCGCGCTCCGCGTGGTATTCGCCCGGTGTGCAGCCGTCCACGATGTGTGCGACGGCGTCGGGTTCGAGGATCACGAGCGCGTTGCTGTCGCCGAGCGCCTGCGCGAACTTCTCGATCCACGCCCGGTAGGCGCTCGCGTCGTACGCCCCGCCCGCCGAGTGCTGCCCGCAGTCACGGTGCGGAATGTTGTACGCCACGAACACCGTCGTCCGCCCCTCCTGCGCCGCCGCCGAGGTCGCCGCCCCGATCGCCCCTCCCGGCTCGTCGCCCGCGGGCCACAGCGCGGCGGGCTGACCGGCGATCCGCTCCAGCAGCTCGGCGTCCTGCGTACGGCCCTGTCGGCTCCACATCTCGATCTGCTGGGCGGCGGGACTGGCGGGGTCGACCCAGAAAGGGGACGGGGACTGTGCGGTGGGCGTCGCGTCCTGGGGTGCGCGCCGGACGACGGAGGCCTCGTCGACGCCTGGCGTGGACGAGCAGCCCGCCGCGAGCCCGAGCGCCGCGAGTGCCGCGAAGGTACGGATCAGCCGGGACATCCTGCCCCCTTGGGCGAAGGTGACTATCAGTGACGATTCATCGGCAATCGTCGCATAGGGCGCTTAGTCGACATGGATACGACACTGGGGCGGCGGGGTGCGCGCGGTGTACTGCCCCGCATTCCACGGCGGGGACCGAAAGGCGAGACAGGGCTGACCACGATGTGACCGGCCGGTAAGGTCTTTGGCGTGTCGAAGCCGCTCAGCCTTGCCTTTGATCCCATCGCCCGTGCCGACGAGCACTGGAAGCAGCGGTGGGGCTCTGTTCCGTCCATGGCGGCGATCACCTCGATCATGCGCGCGCACCAGATCCTGCTCGCGGGGGTGGACGCGGTGGTCAGGCCGTACGGGCTGACGTTCGCGCGGTACGAGGCGCTGGTGCTGCTCACCTTCTCCAAGGCCGGCGAACTGCCGATGTCCAAGATCGGCGAGCGGCTCATGGTGCATCCGACCTCGGTGACCAACACCGTGGACCGGCTGGTGAGGTCCGGGCTCGTCGACAAGCGCCCCAACCCCAACGACGGGCGCGGCACGCTCGCCTCCATCACCGAGAAGGGGCGCGAGGTCTGCGACGCGGCCACCCAGGACCTGATGGCGATGGACTTCGGGCTCGGCGCGTACGACGCCGAGGAGTGCGCGGAGATCTTCGCGATGCTGCGGCCGCTGCGGGTCGCGGCGCGGGACTTCGACGAGGAGTAGGACGGGGGAGGGCTCCTCCGTGGTGAGCCGGGGGTGCCCGAAGATCGCCCGAAACCGGTGGTTACGCTCGTCTCCATGAAGAAAAGCGTGCTGACCCGCTATCGCGTCATGGCGTACCTCACCGGTGTGCTGCTGGTCCTGCTGTGCCTCGGCATGATCGCCAAGTACGGCTTCGACATCGATGGAGCCGTCGACTTCACCCGCCTCGTCGCCATCGCGCACGGCTGGCTGTACGTCGTGTACCTGATCGTCGCCTTCGACCTGGGCTCCAAGGCGAAGTGGCCGGTCGCCAAGCAGTTGTGGGTGCTGCTCGCGGGGACCGTTCCGACGGCCGCCTTCTTCGTGGAGCGCCGGATCTCGCGCGAGCTCGAGGGCAAGATCACGGATGCCACTCCCGTGGTCGCCAAGGTGTAAGCGTGTAAACCCTGCCGCCGTATGGGCAACCTGCGGCGGTCAGCCATCGACATTTACTAGGACGTCCTAGTAAATTCGAAGGTATGGACGCTGACGCCATCGAAGAGGGCCGCCGACGCTGGCAGGCCCGGTACGACACTGCGCGCAAGCGCGACGCAGACTTCACCACGCTCTCCGGTGATCCCGTCGAGCCGGTGTACGGGCCCCGGCCGGGAGACACGTACGAGGGCTTCGAGCGCATCGGCTGGCCGGGGGAGTACCCCTTCACCCGCGGCCTCCACGCGACCGGCTACCGAGGGCGCACGTGGACCATCCGGCAGTTCGCCGGGTTCGGGAACGCCGAGCAGACCAACGAGCGCTACAAGACGATCCTCGCCAACGGCGGCGGGGGCCTGTCCGTGGCCTTCGACATGCCCACCCTCATGGGGCGCGACTCCGACGACCCGCGCGCACTCGGCGAGGTCGGGCACTGCGGGGTCGCGATCGACTCGGCGGCCGACATGGAGGTCCTGTTCCAGGACATCCCGCTCGGTGACGTCACGACGTCGATGACGATCAGCGGGCCGGCCGTCCCGGTCTTCTGCATGTACCTGGTCGCGGCCGAGCGGCAGGGTGTCGACCCGGGGCTGCTCAACGGCACGCTACAGACCGACATCTTCAAGGAGTACATCGCGCAGAAGGAGTGGCTCTTCCAGCCCGAGCCGCACCTGCGCCTCATCGGTGACCTGATGGAGCACTGCGCGGCGAGCATCCCCGCGTACAAGCCCCTGTCCGTCTCCGGCTACCACATCCGCGAGGCCGGCTCCACGGCCGCGCAGGAACTGGCCTACACGCTCGCCGACGGATTCGGATACGTCGAACTGGGCCTCTCCCGCGGCCTGGACGTGGACGTCTTCGCACCCGGCCTGAGCTTCTTCTTCGACGCGCACCTCGACTTCTTCGAGGAGATCGCCAAGTTCCGGGCGGCGCGACGGATCTGGGCACGCTGGATGCGCGATGTGTACAGCGCCACGTCCGACAAGGCGCAGTGGCTGCGCTTCCACACACAGACGGCGGGGGTCTCACTGACCGCCCAGCAGCCGTACAACAACGTGGTGCGTACGGCGGTGGAGGCGCTGTCGGCGATCCTGGGCGGCACCAACTCGCTGCACACGAACGCCCTGGACGAGACCCTCGCGCTGCCGTCGGAGCAGGCCGCGGAGATCGCCCTCCGTACGCAGCAGGTGCTGATGGAGGAGACGGGCGTCGCCAACGTGGCCGACCCGCTGGGCGGTTCCTGGTACGTCGAGCAGCTCACGGACCGGATCGAGGCCGACGCCGAGAAGATCTTCGAGCAGATCAGGGAGCGGGGGCTGCGCGCCCACCCGGACGGGCAGCACCCGATCGGTCCGATCACCTCCGGCATCCTCCGCGGCATCGAGGACGGCTGGTTCACCGGCGAGATCGCCGAGTCCGCCTTCCAGTACCAGCGGTCACTGGAGAAGGGCGACAAGCGGGTCGTCGGCGTGAACGTCCACCACGGCTCCGTGACCGGCGATCTGGAGATTCTCCGGGTCAGTCACGAGGTGGAGCGGGATCAGGTGCGGGAGCTCGCGGGGCGGAAGGCCGGGCGGGACGACGCGGCGGTGCGCGGTGCACTGGAGACCATGCTCGCCGCGGCGCGTGACGGGTCCAACATGATCGCGCCCATGCTGGACGCCGTACGGGCGGAGGCCACGCTCGGGGAGATCTGCGGGGTGCTTCGGGAGGAGTGGGGGACTTACACGGAGCCGCCGGGGTTCTGAGGTGCCGGGGTTCTGAGGTGACGGGTGCGGGGTTCGGGGGCAGGGCTTGGGGTTTTCGCTCCCTCCGCCCTACCCCGTCCCTGGGGGCTGTCGCCCCCAGACCTCCGCTGTCGCCCCCAGACCTCCGCTGTCGGCCTGAACGGCCTTGTTCTCAAACGCCGGACGCCGGACGGGCTGAAGACGGCCCCTGCTTACCGGCGGTGGATCTCGACCATGAAGCAGCCGAATTCCACTGCGCGGACGTGTACCAGAGCGACCGCCGGATCGGCGAAGACGTCGCGCAGCGCGCGGTCCACCTCGGTGGCCCGTTCCTTCGGGATCTCGATCAGCGTTCCGCCGAGGATGTGCCCCTGTGCGTCGTAGGCGCGGAGCACCCGGCGAGCGCCGTGCAGTTCTGTCGGATAGCCGGGACCGGAGGTCTGTCCGTCGCATTCCTCGGCGTGAACGAAAACCGGACCGCACTCGTCGTACGGGCCCGGCTCGGCGCCTGTCTCCGCCGCCCAGCGGCGCAACGGCGCGTACGCGACAAGGACGATCCGCTCACCTGTCCTGCTGTGCCGCAGACAGCAGCGCAGTGGGGCACCGCCCTCCGGATCGGTGACGGGCACCCGGGTGAGACCGGCGTCGTCCCGTTCACGCAGTTCCTTCAGTACGGCCGGATCGATGGCCCGGGCCTCATGGGTCGTAGCCGCGGTGGCCGCTGTAGCCGTGGTCGTATTCGTCGTCATGGGTCAAGCATCCGCAGCTGCCCGTCCCTGTGCTGGCGGCAATCGGACCTCGCGCTCGACAAATGGGGCGGCCGATCCCACGGCCGCTCTCGACACCGATCACTGGTGCGGGGGCGGCCGTAGGTAGTTGTACTCATGACCGGCCGCCGCCGGGGCGGGATCATGGGCCGGGACGATGGGCCCGGTGGGTGCCGGGCGGGGTAACTGGGGGGACGGTATGGGGAAGTTCCTGATAGGCGTGTGCGCTGTGTTCGCGACGGTCGGAGCGCTCGTGCTCGCGTACGCGGTGGGGGCGCCGCTGGCCGTGCTGCTGGGGGCCGCGGCCGGGGTGGTGAGCCTGCTCTGGCTGCTCGTTCTGCTGACGGTGCCGTGGAACCTCTACTTCGGGGCCCACTCGGTGCTCGGCGAGATCGCGGTGAGCCGGGAGAAGGGGCTCGTGGTCTCCAAGGAGCGGGACGCCGAGGCCGCGAGGATCGCGCGCGTGATGCTGCGGGTCGCCATCGCCGGGCACCTGGTGACGGCGGGGCTCGTCGTCGCGGTCACCGCCGCCACGGGCAACGCCACCGGCTACTGGTTCGCCGGGTTCTTCCTGCTGAGTACGGTCTTCCGGCCCGCGGGCGCCTACTTCGCGCAACTGCGGCGACGCCTCGGCACCCTGCTCAAGGACGTGAAGTACCCGCGCGACGACGTGGTGGAGCTGCGCGGGAATGTCATCCGGCTGTTGGCGGGCGTGCGGTCACTGGAGGAGAAGACCGAGGAGCAGTACCGCTCACTCGCCGAACTGCGGCGCACCGTCGATGCCTTGGGTGTCTCGGTGTACGAGCGCGCCGATGACGCCGACCGGAAGATCACCGCGCTGGGCCGGGAGTTCGAGGCCACCGTGAACCGCCTCACCAACAACGAGGAGATCATCGCGGGGTTGAAGGCGTTCCTGCGGTTGCTGCGGGCGGGGGACGGGGTGGAGGGGGGCGGCCGATCGGCGAACGGAGGCCTGCTGACGTAAAGGCCTCTCCCCATTGCGTTTCGACTACTCCGGTTCCGCCGCGCCGGCCAGGCCCAGCAGCAGCACCCGGGTGAAGCCGCGTACCCACTCCTCGTCCGCGGGCTCCGCGCTCACCAGGGTGCGGTGGACGACCGCGCCCGCGACCATGTCGAAGATGAGGTCGACGGTGCGGGCGGCGGATTCGGGGTCGGGCTCCGGGGGGAGTTCGCCGCGGAGTTGGGCGCGGGCGCGGCCCTCCAGGACCAGGCACTTCTGGCGATCGACGATGGAGGTGCGGATGCGTTCGCGCAGGGGTTCGTCGCGGGTCGACTCCGCGACCACCGCCATCAGGGCGGTCTTCGCCTCCGGGCGGGACAGGATCGCCGCGAACTGGAGGACGACTCCCTCGATGTCGGCGGCCAGGCTGCCCCGGTCCGGGAGTTCGAGTTCGTCGAAGAGGACCGCCACCGCGTCCACCACGAGCTCGTTCTTGCCCGCCCAGCGGCGGTAGAGGGTCGTTTTGGCGACGCCCGCCCGGGTCGCGACGTCCCCCAACGTCAGCTTGGACCAGCCCAGTTCGACCAGTACCGCCCGTGTCGCCGACAGGATCGCGGCGTCCGCGGCGGCACTGCGCGGGCGCCCCGTACGGGCGGCGGAAATGCGACTCTGCATGTCAGTGACCATATCCGGCCAGTCTCAGTGGCCCCTGCGCCCTCTGTGGCCGCATCCGGCGTTTACCCGAAAGCCGTGAGGGAGATCACCGGAGAAGGACGTACACCAGGGGCTTCCGACAGTTACGCTACGACCCGTAGCGAAAGCATGAACGCGGCGACAACCGCACTGGCGCCAGGTGGGGACCCGGCGCTCGGCAGGACCGATCACGACGCAATCAGGCTGGCTTTCACCACGCTTTTCACACGCGTGCGCGGAGGGGGGAAGATGTACTCATGCAGCCACGGAACATGTCCATGAGCGGAGTCGTCGACCTCGCCGCGGTGAAGGCGGCCCAGGAGGCCAAGGCCAAGGCGGAGCAGGCGCGCGCCGAATCGGCCAGGCAGGGTGACGGGGGTGGGAGCGGGGGCGTTTCCCCTGCCAGCCTTGTCATCGATGTCGACGAGGCGGGGTTCGAGCGCGACGTCTTGCAGCGCTCCACCGAGGTCCCGGTCGTCCTCGACTTCTGGGCCGAGTGGTGCGAGCCGTGCAAGCAGCTCAGCCCGGTGCTCGAGCGGCTGGTCGTCGAGTACAACGGACGCTTCCTTCTTGCCAAGATCGACGTCGATGCCAATCAGATGCTGATGCAGCAGTTCGGGATCCAGGGGATCCCGGCCGTCTTCGCGGTGGTCGCCGGGCAGGCGCTGCCGCTCTTCCAGGGGGCGGCGGGCGAGGCCCAGATCCGCGGGACCCTGGACCAGCTCGTGCAGGTCGCCGAGGAGCGCTTCGGGCTGACCGGCCTGGTCGTCGATCCGGACGCCGAGCCTGGCAGCGCCCCCGCGGCGGCTCCCGAGATTCCGGCCGGGCCGTACGACGCGCTCCTCGAAGCCGCCGTACAGGCCCTGGACGCGGGTGACTTCGGCGGCGCGGTACAGGCGTACAAGAACGTGCTGAGTGACGACCCGGGCAACACGGAGGCAAAACTGGGTCTCGCCCAGGCCGAGTTGCTCCAGCGGGTGGCGGGCGCCGACCCGCAGCAGGTCCGCAAGGACGCCGCGGAGAAGCCGGGCGACGTGCAGGCGCAGATCGCCGCCGCCGACCTGGACCTCGTGGGCGGGCATGTCGAGGACGCCTTCGGGCGGCTCACCGCCACGGTGGCGCGCACGGCGGGCGACGACCGGAATGCCGTACGGCTGCGGCTGCTGGAGCTCTTCGAGGTGGTCGGCGCCGACGACCCGCGGGTGATCGCCGCGCGCAGGGCGCTGGCCCGGGCCCTGTTCTGACCGGCGCCGCGGCGGGTTCGCTGACCTGTTGCTAAACACCCGGATACGTGATGCCCGGGTGAAACATGTGCCGCTGGGGAGAGGAGTGGCCGCGCTTTACCAAATCTTGGTAAACGCGGCCGCTATTACTTGGAGTAAGTCAGGGGTGTTGATCTGTCGGATTCTGTCCGAGGATCAACCGGTGTGTCACCTACCTTGACGCCACCCTGTGTTGTCGACCGATACCGGCGGGTCGTTGTTCGGTTATCCGCCCGTTACTAGCCAGTAACGAACCCCCTTGCGGGGGCGGCGAGAATGCACCACGATCGGCGACGCTCGGTCCATTCCCCCCTACCTCGACAGCCAATCGGGTCAAGGGGTTTTCTGGGTCCCCACCGAGTAGGGCAGGCGGCAGTGGCGCCGGCTCTTGGACAGGGGGGTCTTCGCCGTTCGGCGGAGCCTGTCCAGCAGGTTGTGCGTGATGTGCGTCAGGCGCGACCAGTGGTTGTCGCTCGGGGGTGATCGTCAGTGATTCGGGCACGGTAAGCGCCTGAAAGTACGGGCGCTCTCCTTCCCGAGGACGTAGCACTTCTCCCATCCCTGCCCGGCTGAGCCGCTACTACGGGGCAGTCAGGGCCAGGAGATGTACGTCCGAGAAGGAGGAAATATGGAGTCCCAGGTGCGTGGCGGGACAAGATGGAAGCGGTTCGCTGTGGTCATGGTGCCCAGCGTCGCCGCGGCCGCCGCGATCGGCGTCGGGCTCGCGCAGGGTGCGCTCGCCGCGTCGTTCAGCGTTTCTGGCCAGGAGTTCAAGGTCAAGGCCGGGCATCTTGAGGGCCAGGGCTTTTCCCAGTACGGCGCTATCGACACCGGTTACACGTCGACCGACGGTAAGAACAAGACGGTCCGTGCCGTGGCGGTCTCGTCGTTCAAGACCGCCCAGATCACGAACATGTGTCAGTCGGTCAAGACGGAGATTCCCCTCATAGGGAAGACGATCTACCTCCGTCTCGACGCGGGTCCGGACGCGAACCACAAGGTCGAGGCCGAGAACCTCTATATCGATGTCGCCCAGCTGGACGCCGACGCGACGTTCAAGGGTATGGAGATCGGCGTCGCGGTTCAGGACCAGAGCAAGGGTCCTGCCGTGAGGACGGGTGACGGCGTGCTGCCGGGCGGTTTCGCCCAGCAGGCGGACTCGGCCGACCTCACCGGCGTCGAGCAGACGGCGTGGGCGACCACGGCCGGCACCTTCAAGCTCAGCGGCCTGAAGATGCGTCTCGGTACGAGCGCCACGATGGAGTGCTTCTGACGGTTTCCGTCACTGTGGTGCAACTGGGTGGCTGAGCTGCCCAAGGGGGCGGGGGAGCCGTCGCTTCTCCGCCCCGCGCACCCGCCCGATGCCCCACACCGGGTGCTTTCGCCCATACTTTCCGGCTTCACCACCCCACGGCCGAGCCGGTACGTACTTCCACCGGACCCAGGGAGCTTTTTTCCATGAGTGCCGAGACTCCGGTCCAGAGCAGCGGGTACTTCACCCGCACGCGTCTGCGATTCCGTGACTGGCGGGGTAACCGGCCGTTCTGGGCCGGTCTGTTCACCCTGATCGGCGGGGTGCCGATCGCCTACTTCCCGTACGCCACCCTCAAACTGGGCAGCATGTCGCTCGCCATGGCGACCACCGCGGGTGCCGGCTCGCTGATCATCGGTGTTCTGCTGTTCACGCTGGGCCTGACCATGTGGTTCCAGCAGGCGACACGTGTCTTCGCCGGTGTCGCCGCGATCGTCCTCGGACTGGTGTCCCTGGTGGTCTCCAACATCGGCGGCTTCATTCTCGGCTTCCTGTTCTCGCTGATCGGCGGCGCGCTCTCCGTCTCCTGGGTGCCCGCCGACGCGTCGGCCGACGGCGCGAAGACCAGGCGGTCGCGGAAGCACGGCCCGGCGGGGGGTACGCACGAAGGAACCGCTCCCGCCGACAGCGATGCCGCAGGTACGACCGACGCGGGCGCGCCGGAGCCGGGCGAGCAGTTGACCGAGAGCGCCGGAGCCGACAACGGCAGCGGCAACGGCGGGGGGTACCGTGCCGACTGACGAGGTGTCCCAGGACGACTCCGCGGCCATGCCCCGTACGAAAACAGGGCCGCGGCACGCCGCCCCGAAGAAGCCGCTGTCCACCAGGTTCCACGTGCCGGCAGGCAGGGCCGTGGCCTTCGCGGCGATGCCGACCGCCGTCATCATGGGGATAGGTTTTACGGCGACTCTCGCGAACGCCGACGACCAGCCGAGCACCTCGAAGAGCCTGACGGCCGAGGAGTACCAGGCCTGCGTCGAGCTCCTGGCCGGCGAGGACGCGTCGGCCTCCGCGTCGCCCTCCGCGTCCGCCTCCGCTTCGGCGAGCGCCTCCGAGTCCGCCGACGAGACCGAGCCGAGCCCTTCCGCCACGCCGTCCTCGGGTACGGGCGAGGCCCCTTCGTCGGATTCAGGTTCCGACGACGAGGCCGAGCCCACGCCGTCGGCGAGCAAGACCTCCCAGAGCAGCGGAAGCGCGGCCGACACGGCCACGGCGACCCCCTCGGCGTCCGAGAGCACCAGCAACCCGCTGGACCCGCTGGGCATCGGCGACGCCCTCAAGGACATCCTCACGCCCGACGAGACGGCGAGCGCCACTCCGACGCCGTCCGCCACGCCCTCGGCGAGCGCGAGTGAGGACACGTCGGGCAGCGACAGCTCCGACACCGCCACGGACACGGCCGAGAAGCCGGCGAAGGACACCACCGACACGGCGTCCAAGGCGGCCGAGGGAAGCACGAAGGCGTCCAAGGAGCCGGCCGACGAGGCCACTTCGTCCGCCAGCCCCAGCCCCAGCCCGTCCGCGAGCGCAAGCACCGACGCGGCGGACTGTCCTGTCTCCACCGACGCAGAGGGCAATGTCGACAACCCGGTCATCCTGCCCGACGACCCCTGGTATCTCAACGCCAGTTCGCTGCTGCTCAAGGGTGCCGACTACCAGGGCGTCGTGCAGGTGAAGACCGCTGACGGCACGGTCAAGAAGGTCCTGAAGTACGTGATCTCCGGTGGCACCGACATCGGTGATCTGCACCAGACGGTGATCGACAAGCATGCCGACAAGACCTACCACGTGCAGGCGGGCAAGGGCACGACGTCCACCATCCGTGACGGCGACACGGTCATGTACACCGAAAGCATCTCCGGCAAGCTGTTCGGCCTGATACCGATCACGTTCGACCCGGAGCACCCTCCGCCGTTGAACATCCCGCTGATCTACTTCACCGACGTGAAGGTCGTCCAGGCGGGCCAGTTCGGCGGCACGCTGACCATACCCAGCATGCACACGTACCAGGACTGAGCCCCTTCAAGCCCATCCGGGAGCCGCAACATACTGAGGGCGCCCCCTGTCACAGGGGGCGCCCTCAGTGCCGTACGAGCACCGCCGCAGGTCAGACCGTGCGGGCGCTCTCGCCCAGGTGGTGCACGCGGACCATGTTCGTCGTACCGGGGACGCCAGGAGGCGAGCCGGCGGTCATGACGACGATGTCGCCGTCGTTGAAGATGTTGAGCTTCTGGAGTTCCTGGTCGACGAGGTCGACCATTTCGTCGGTGCTGTGCACGAAGGGCACGACGTGGGACTCGACGCCCCAGCTCAGGGTGAGCTGGTTGCGGGTGCCCTCGTCCGTGGTGAAGGCGAGGATCGGCTGGGAGGCGCGGTAGCGGGAGAGGCGGCGGGCGGTGTCGCCGGACTTGGTGAAGGCGACCAGGCCCTTGCCGCCGAGGAAGTCGGCGATCTCGCAGGCGGCGCGGGCGACCGAACCGCCCTGCGTGCGCGGCTTCTTGCCGGGGACCAGGGGCTGGAGGCCCTTGGAGAGGAGCTCCTCCTCGGCCGCCACGACGATCCTCGACATCGTCTTGACCGTCTCGATCGGGTACGCGCCCACCGACGACTCGGCGGACAGCATGACCGCGTCGGCGCCGTCGAGGATCGCGTTGGCGACGTCGGACGCCTCGGCGCGCGTGGGGCGGGAGTTGGTGATCATCGACTCCATCATCTGGGTCGCGACGATCACCGGCTTGGCGTTGCGGCGGCAGAGCTCCACGAGGCGCTTCTGCACCATCGGGACCTTCTCCAGCGGGTACTCGACGGCCAGGTCGCCGCGGGCCACCATGACGGAGTCGAACGCCGCGACGACGCCCTCCATGTTCTCGACCGCCTGCGGCTTCTCCACCTTGGCGATGACGGGGACCCGGCGGCCCTCCTCGTCCATCACCTTGTGGACGTCGTTCACGTCGTGGGCGTCGCGCACGAAGGACAGGGCGACCATGTCGCAGCCCATCCGCAGGGCGAAGCGCAGGTCCTCGACGTCCTTGTCGGACAGCGCGGGCACGTTCACGGCGGTGCCGGGCAGGTTGATGCCCTTGTGGTCGGAGATCACGCCGCCCTCGACGACGATCGACTTGACCCGGGGGCCGTCGACCTCGACGACCCTCAGCTCGACGTTGCCGTCGTTGATGAGGATCTGGTCGCCCTTGGAGACGTCGCCGGGCAGGCCCTTGTAGGTCGTGCCGCAGATCGACTTGTCGCCCGCGACGTCCTCGGTGGTGATGGTGAACTCGTCACCGCGCACCAGCTCGACGGGTCCCTCGGCGAAGGTCTCCAGGCGGATCTTGGGCCCCTGGAGGTCGGCGAGCACACCGATGGCCTTGCCGGTCTCGGCGGCGGCGGCGCGGACGCGGTCGTAACGCCCCTGGTGATCGGCGTGAGTGCCGTGGCTGAAGTTGAAGCGGGCCACGTTCATGCCGGCCTCGATCAGCGCGACGAGCTGCTCGTGGGAGTCGACCGCGGGGCCGAGAGTACAAACGATTTTCGAACGGCGCATAAGGCGATCCTATCGGTTTGTTTCGCTACGGAATATTCCGTCTGGCGGAAGATACAAATGGGCGGACGGGCGCTCAGACGTATCCCTCATATCTCTCGTATCTCTCGCCGGACTCGGGCATATCTCTCGTGGACTCAGGCTTGTCCGTCTCGGCCTCAGGCTTGTCCGTCTCGGTCCCAGGCTTATCTCTCCCGGGCTCACGCATCGCGCTCTCCGACCAGCGCGTAGGTCTGTGTCGCGATCTCCAGTTCCTCGTCCGTCGGCACCACGGCGACCGCGACGCGCGCGTACTGCGGCGAGATGAGCCTGGGTCTATCCGCTCGTACGGCGTTCAGGTCGTCCTCGACCGCCAGGCCCAGCTCCTCCAGGCCGGCGATCGCCGCCTCGCGCACCGGGGCGGCGTTCTCCCCGACTCCGGCGGTGAAGGCGACGGCGTCCACCCGGCCGAGGACCGCGTAGTAGGCGCCGATGTACTTCTTCAGGCGGTGGATGTAGATGTCGAAGGCGAGCCGGGCCTGCTCGTCACCCTCGTCGACACGACGGCGGATCTCGCGCATGTCGTTGTCGCCGCACAGGCCGATCAGCCCGCTCTGCTTGTTCAGCAAAGTGTCGATCTCGTCGGTGGACAACCCCCCAACGCGCATCAAATGGAAGATGACCGCCGGATCCATGTCTCCGGAGCGGGTACCCATCACGAGCCCCTCCAAGGGCGTGAGCCCCATCGAGGTGTCCACGCACCGGCCGCCCCGCACCGCGGAGGCCGACGCCCCGTTGCCGAGGTGCAGCACGATGACGTTCACCTCCTCCGGTGCCTTGCCAAGGAGCTTCGCGGTCTCCCGCGACACGTACGCGTGCGAGGTGCCGTGGAACCCGTACCGGCGGATGCGGTACTCGTCGGCGGTCTTCACGTCGATCGCGTAGCGCGCCGCGGCCTCCGGCATCGTCGTGTGGAACGCGGTGTCGAAGACGGCGACCTGGGGGAGGTCGGGGCGCATTGCCCGGGCGGTGCGGATGCCGGTGAGGTTGGCCGGGTTGTGCAGGGGCGCCACCGGGATCAGCCGCTCGATCTCGGCGATCACGGCGTCGTCGATGACCGTCGGTTCGGTGAAGGACTTGCCGCCGTGTACGACCCGGTGGCCGATCGCGAGCAGCTCGGGGGAGTCCAGGCCCAGCCCGTCCCTGGCCAGTTCCGCGGCGACGGCCTTGAGGGCGGTCTCGTGGTCGGCGATGGGGGCGGTCTGCTCGCGGGTCTCCCCGCCGAGCAGCGGGGTGTGCTTGAGCCGTGAGGTCTCCTCGCCGATGCGCTCGATGAGACCCACCGCCAGTCGGCTGCTGTCCCGCATGTCGAGCAGCTGGTACTTCACCGACGAGGAGCCGGAGTTGAGGACGAGGACGCGGGAAGCAAGGGCGGCCGGGCGCAGCTCGTCGGGTAGGGCGGTGGTGGGCGACGGGTGGGAGCTCACTGGGCGGTTGCCTTCTCGCTCGGGCTCTGGGCCTGGATCGCCGTGATGGCGACGGTGTTCACGATGTCCTGGACGAGCGCACCGCGTGACAGGTCGTTGACGGGCTTGCGCAGGCCCTGGAGGACCGGGCCGACGGCGATCGCGCCGGCCGAGCGCTGCACGGCCTTGTAGGTGTTGTTGCCGGTGTTGAGGTCCGGGAAGATCAGCACGGACGCCTGCCCGGCGACCTCCGACTCCGGCATCTTGGTGGCCGCGACGGACGGCTCGACGGCCGCGTCGTACTGGATCGGCCCCTCGATCCGCAGCTCGGGGCGGCGCAGTCGCACCAGCTCGGTCGCCTCGCGCACCTTGTCGACGTCGGCGCCCGTGCCGGACGTACCCGTCGAGTACGACAGCATCGCGATCCGCGGCTCGACGCCGAACTGCCCGGCGGTGGTGGCCGACTGGATGGCGATGTCGCAGAGCTGCTCGGCGTTCGGGTCCGGGTTGACCGCGCAGTCGCCGTAGACGAGGACCTTGTCGGCGAGGCACATGAAGAAGACGGAGGACACGATCTTCGTGTCCGGCTTGGTCTTGATGATCTCGAAGGCGGGCCGGATGGTGGCGGCGGTGGAGTGCACGCAGCCCGACACCATGCCGTCGGCGAGGCCCTCCTGCACCATCAGCGTCCCGAAGTAGTTCACGTCGGCGACGACGTCGTACGCCAGCTCGACGCTGACACCCCGGTGCGCGCGCAGTTCGGCGTACTTCTCCGCGAAGCGGTCGCGCAGTTCGGAGGTCGCCGGGTCGATGAGCTGGGTGGCGCCGAGGTCGATGCCGAGGTCGGCGGCCTTCTTGCGGATCTGGTCGAGGGGGCCGAGCAGTGTCAGGTCGCAGACTCCCCGGCGCAGCAGCACCTCGGCGGCGTGCAGGACGCGCTCCTCGGTGCCTTCCGGCAGCACGACACGGCGCTTGTCGGAGCGGGCCTGCTCCAGGAGCTTGTGCTCGAACATCATGGGCGTGAGGCGGTCGCTGCTCGGCGCGGAGACGCGCTTGAGGAGGTCGCTGGTGTCCACGTACCGCTCGAAGAGTCCGAGCGCCGTCTCCGCCTTCCTCGGCGTCGCGGCGTTCAACTTCCCTTCCAGGCCGAAGAGTTCGGTCGCGGTGGGGAAGGAGTTGCCGGCCACCGAGACGACCGGGGTGCCGGGCGCGAGGCGGGCCGCGAGGGTGAGGATCTCGTCGGTGGGCCGCTCGTTGAGGGTGAGCAGGACGCCGGCGATGGGCGGGGTGCCCGCACTGTGCGCGGCGAGGGAGCCGATGACCAGGTCGGCGCGGTCGCCGGGGGTGACGACCAGACAGCCGGGGGTCAGGGCGCCCAGGAAGTTCGGCAGCATCGCGCCGCCGAAGACGAAGTCGAGCGCGTCGCGCGCGAGCCCCGCACTGTCGCCGAGGAGCACCGTGCCGCCGAGCGCCTGGGTGATCTGCGCGACGGTGGGCGCGGAGAGCGCGGGCTCGTCCGGGAGTACGTAACTGGGCACCGGGAGACGGCTGTCGAGCCGCTCGTGTATCCCGGCGCGGTCGGCGGGGGCGACCCGGTTCACGATCATCGCGAGAACGTCGCAGCCGAGTCCGTCGTACGCGCGGTAGGCGTTGCGCGTTTCGGCGCGTACGGACTCCGAGGTCTGCCCCCGGCCGCCGACGACCGGGATGACGGACGCGCCGAACTCGTTCGCCAGACGGGCGTTGAGCGCCAGTTCGTCGGGGAACTGGGTGTCGGCGAAGTCGGTGCCGAGGACGAGGACGACGTCGTAGTCACGGGCGACGAGATGAAAACGGTCGACCAGTGTGGACACCAGCTCGTCCGTGCCCTGCTCGGCCTGGAGCGCGGATGCCTCGTGGTAGTCCATGCCGTAGACCGTCGCCGGGTCCTGGGTGAGGCGGTAGCGGGCGCGCAGCAGCTCGAAGAGCCGGTCCGGACCGTCGTGCACGAGCGGACGGAACACCCCCACCCGGTCGACCTGGCGGGTCAGGAGTTCCATGACTCCCAGCTCGACGACCTGGCGGCCGTCGCCGCGGTCGATCCCGGTCACGTACACGCTGCGCGTCACGCGTGCTCTCCATCCGTTCGTCTCTTCGTCGTCTCTTCGTCGGGAGACTGTTGTCAGCGGTTCTGGCGGTGTTTTTTGGGGCTCGGCAAATAGCCCACTAAGGTGAGCGGGAGCCTCTTGACAATACCTCTGTGGGTGGCTAGGGCGCCCGCCAGGGAGAACGTCCTGGTGGGGCGTACGGAAGCGACGATGCCCTTCGCGCCGTGAAAGAATCGGACCGGCTCACACGTACCGGCAGCGAGCAGGAGAAACAGCACGATGCGCATCGGAGTTCTCACCGCAGGCGGCGACTGTCCTGGCCTGAACGCAGTGATCCGGTCGGTCGTGCACCGAGCGGTCACCAACTACGGGGACGAGGTCGTCGGCTTCGAGGACGGTTACGCCGGCCTGCTCGAAGGCCGCTTCCGCACCCTCGACCTCGACGGAGTCAGCGGCATTCTCGCCCGCGGCGGCACCATCCTCGGCTCCTCCCGTCTGCAGCGCGACCGGCTCCGGGAGGCCTGCGAGAACGCGCAGGACATGGCCCGTGAATTCGGCATCGACGTGCTCATCCCGATCGGCGGCGAGGGCACGCTGACCGCCGCCCGGATGCTCTCGGACTCCGGAGGCCTCCCCGTCGTCGGCGTTCCGAAGACGATCGACAACGACATCTCGGGCACGGACCGGACCTTCGGCTTCGACACGGCGGTGGGCGTCGCCACCGAGGCGATGGACCGGCTGAAGACCACCGCCGAGTCCCACCAGCGCGTGATGGTCGTCGAGGTCATGGGCCGGCACGCCGGCTGGATCGCCCTGGAGTCCGGCATGGCGGCCGGCGCCCACGGCATCTGCCTGCCCGAGCGCCCCTTCGACCCGGCCGACCTGGTCGCGATGGTCGAGGAACGCTTCGCGCGCGGCAAGAAGTTCGCCGTCATCTGCGTCGCCGAGGGCGCGCACCCCGCCGAGGGCACCATGGACTACGGCCACGGCGCGATCGACAAGTTCGGCCACGAGCGCTTCCAGGGCATCGGCACGGCCCTCGCGTTCGAGCTGGAACGGCGCCTCGGCAAGGAGGCCAAGCCGGTCATCCTCGGCCACATCCAGCGCGGCGGTACGCCGACCGCGTACGACCGCGTACTCGCCACCCGCTTCGGCTGGCACGCCGTCGAGGCCGCCCACCGCGGCGAGTTCGGCCGGATGACGGCCCTGCGCGGCACCGAGATCGAGATGGTGCCACTGGCGGACGCGACCGCCGAGCTGAAGACGGTGCCGAAGGACCGGATGGACGAGGCGGAGTCGGTGTTCTAGAGGTCGTCTCTCCTAGTGATCAGGCTCGGGGCTTCAGTACGTGGTTCTCTGGACCATCGACCAGAAGTGGTCGACGATCCGGTCCAGGAAGTCCCGGCCCGACTCGCCGGCGTCGGTGGCGGCCGAACCGTCGCCCCAGCTCAGCGAGGCGACCATCTGCCCCTGGTAGTCGGTGTGCATCTCCTCCAGGACGTTCTCCAGGAGACGCCGGTCAAGGGACACCATTTTGGCGACCGGGCGGACGTACGCCTGCCAGCGCGTCGTCATCGCGCTGCGCAGCAGCTCCGCGAGTTTGTCGTCGCGCCCCGTCACCGTGACGAAGTCGCGCAGCGAGAGGTCGAGGACCTCGGCGAGCGTGGCCGACTGCCGCTCGTTGCCGCGCCACTCGCCTGACTCCTCCATCCGCTGGTACGCGAGGAGTTCGAGGCCGACGGAGCGTGCGAGGTCGTCGGCGGCGAGGCCGCGTGCGACGCGGTGCTCGCGCAAGGTCCTCGGCGCGCCGATGAGTTCACCCTGCGAGCACCACAACACGCCCGCGAGCGCGGTGAGTTCGGGCGCACTCGGCTCGGCGATCCCGCGTTCCCAGGCGGCGACCAGGTCCGGGGTGACGTGGGGAAGTCCGTACGAGGCTCGCATCCCGTACGCGACATGCTCGGGCCCCATTCCTAGCGCCGCCCGCAGTCTGCGGGCGGCCGGGGCGTTGAAGGGCGGGGTGGGCTGATGGGCCTGCGGTCGGTGCACGCGGTCAAGGTATGGGCCGGGGGCGGCGGTGACTACGGTCTGTTCGGCCACAATCACGGATTGTAGGAACATACGGTTTTGGCCGTCGATCTGCGGTGGCGGAAGATCACGCCGGTGGCGTCCCGGCTACGGCAGTCGTCCGGACGCGGTCTACAGAAACCGGCGGATGGGAGCGGGGGCACGGCCGTCTCCCGCAGCCGCCGCGTGGCGGAGCGGCGTTTCCAGCGGCCCTTCTCGCTGCACGGAAGCAGCCGTGGGGTGGCGGTCGCCTCGGACCCTTCCGACTCACCGCGTGTGCTGGTCAGGGCACTCCCTGCCGGTTGAGGAAGAACGATAGCGGCGCACCCTATAACCCCGAATAGCGGACTCAAACCCGGAAATCGGTGGGCATGACCGTTCAGAGGCAGGGCACATGATTGTCCGGAGGTTGATAATCATGGTTCCCCTGCTTCTCGTTCTTCTTCTCGCTCTCATTCTTTTCGGTGCGGGATTCGCACTGAAAGCACTGTGGTGGATAGCGGTGATTGTTCTCGTGGTGTGGGTGTTGGGGTTCGTCCTCAGGCCCGCGGCCGGCGGTGGAGGCAAGCGTAGCCGCTGGTACCGCTGGTAGGCGGCGGGTTCGCGCGCAGTAGGAATGAGGGTTCGGCGCGCAAATGACCGTGGCTGATAAGGCCGGGTAGTGCGCCGCCCCCGACGGACCGCACGGATTTCAACCAGATTTCCTGTGCATGGCGGGGACCGTATCGGGAACCCGCCTCCCGTCAGCAAAGACACCGGCGCTCACCAGCGTCCGGGGTAATTCTGTACAGCTGAACGAAGGGATTCATCGTGACGGACATGTGGGGTTACCAGCCGACGTCGGGTTACCAGGCAGGCCTGGATCTGACGGGCTTCAAGGTGGAGGCGACCGACGGCCACATCGGCAAGGTCGACAAGTACTCCGAGGAGGTCGGCTCCGCCTACATCGTCGTCGACACCGGTGTGTGGATCTTCGGCAAGCACGTGCTGCTGCCGGCCGGCACCATCACCAGCGTGGACACGACCGACAAGAAGGTCTTCGTCGGCCGTACGAAGGAAGAGATCAAGAACTCGCCGGAGTTCGACAAGGACAAGCACATCGGGGATGCGGGCTACCACGAGCAGGTCGGTGGCTACTACGGCGCCCCGCGCGATTGACATCTGATCAGACGCCACCTGTACGCGGTGTCGGCCGGCTCCTCCGGGGGTCGGCCGACACCGTGTTTGTGGTTCTTGGTTCCTGCAGTTCTCGGATGACACGACCTGCGGTACAGGTCAGTCCGCCGCAGACTCTGCCTCTGGCAGCGCCGGATGGTCGGTCGGGTAGAGCCCGGCAGCGAAGCCGTACACCACATCGCCTCCGCGCGGCAGTTGCGCGTAGTCGTTGGCAAGGTCCAGCACCCGCGCCCAGAACTCGCGGGCCTGGTCCCGCGGGATCCGCACATGCCGCACGATGGAGGAAAGTTCGTCTGCCTGGTGTGCGGGGACCGACTCGGCCGCGGCCGTGGCGAGATCGTTGTTGCAATAGGGCGCCTCGGCCCCCTCGGTGGGGCTGACCGTACCGACGCGGAAGATGCGCGCCGTGCGGCCGTAGTAGCGCTCGTCGATGGCCCGCACTCGGCGGGTCCGCACGACTTTCAGCAGCTGGGCATCCACCAGGGCGCTCACGTGGTGCGCGACCGTGCTCTTGGGGCGGCCGAGTGCAGCGGCCAGCTCGGTCACCGTCGCGGCGCGTTCGAGGAGCAGCTCAAGGATGGAGTTGCGCAGGGGGTTGGCCAGCGCGCGGAGCTGGGCCGGGGCTGTCACATCTGTGACGTCGGAGAGCTCGTAGTCGGGGAGACGGGTATTGTTCGACACTCTTCGATTATTCTAGACTTCCGGATCATTCGCTACCCACCAGCAAGGGGTTTGGGCATGACAGAGGTCGTACTGTTCCATCACTCGCAGGGGCTGACACCGGGGGTCGCCGTTTTCGCCGACGAGCTGCGCGCGGTCGGCCACACCGTCCACACGCCCGACCTTTTCGACGGACGCACCTTCGACTCCCTCGACGAGGGCCAGGGCTACGTCGAGCAGATCGGCTTCGGCGAGATAATCGAGCGCGGCGTCCGCGCGGCCGAACTCCTGCCGCAGGACGCCGTTTACGCCGGCTTCTCACTCGGTGTGCTGCCCGCCCAGAAGCTGGCGCAGACGCGGCCGGGCGCGCGGGGCGCGCTCCTGTTCCACGCCTGCATCCCCGTCTCGGAGTTCGGCGCGGCATGGCCCAACGGTGTGCCGGTGCAGGTGCATGCGATGGAGGCCGATCCGTTCTTCGTCGAGGACATCGACGCTGCCCGCGCGCTCGTCTCCGATTCGGCCGACGCGGAGTTGTTCCTGTACCCCGGAGACCAGCACCTGTTCACGGACAACTCGCTGCCGTCCCACGACCTGGACGCCACCAAGCTCCTGACCCAGCGGACGATCGGGTTCCTCGGCTCGCGCTAGACCCTGTCCGACACTTTCCGTCGTCGCCCGGAGGGCGGCCTCATGGCGTCAGGTGCGTGCTTGGCGTCGCGGGGTGGACGGGGACGGGGACGGCCGTTGTTCCAGCCACATCCCGTCGCGCATGATGACTCTCCCGCGTAGTTCCGGCTCGCCGCGCCAAGCGCGCACGGTCCTCGGGAGCACTCGTACATACAGAAAGGCCCCCTCTTCCACGCGGGGATCCCACCCGAACTTGTCGGCGAACGCCTCCGCTGCGCCTTCGGGCACCTCCTGGTCCGGGAAGCACTCCGCCTCACCCTGGAGGAGCACCACGTCGAGGGTGTCCGGTAGCGCCAGGCGCACGCGCGGCTCTTTGCGGACGTTCCGTGCAGTCACGGAAGTTGCGCTGGTGCACATCCACACGGCTCGCCCATCCCACAGGAACCACAGCGGCACCTGGTGCGGCCCGTGATCAGGGTGAGCCGTCGACACCCATACGTCCCGCTCGGCAACGAGCCGCTCCAGAGCGTCGCGCACGCGCTCCGCCGTCTGGCGGCCAACGATTCCTGTGGTCTCCATGCGGACCGACCCTAGCCAAGCAGGCGCGTATCCGCCTGGGGCGCAGGACCTACTCCCAGCGACCGATGCGCCGCAACTCCGGGTCTCTCCAGGGCGGTATCCGTGGCTCTACGGCAACGGTCCGCCCGGGGCCGGGCTCGCCTCTATCGCGTACAGGTATCCGTCCCCGCTGCCGACGTAGACCACGCCGTCGGCCACGACCGGGGACGACATCACCGGGCCGCCCGTCTTCACCTTCCACCGCACACGGCCGTTCTCCGCGCTGATCGCCCACAGGTGGCCGTCGTCGCTCCCGAAGTACACCGTGCCGTCCGCCACCACGGGGGAGGAGCCGATGGGGCCGTCCGTGCTGACGCGCCACCTGATGGCGCCGGTGGTGGCGTTCAGTGCCCACAGCCGGTGGTCCTGGCAGCCGACGTACAGGGTGTTGCCGGAGATCGCGGGCGTGGTCCCGACGCTGCCGACGGAATCGACCATCATGTGCCAGCGGAGTGCACCGGTGGCGGCGTCCAGCGCCCGTACGTGCGGACCCAGCCCACCCCCCACGTAGAGGGTGCCGTCGTGCAGCAGCGGGGTGGCAGGGGACTGGCTGTAGACGGGCTCTTTCCAGCGGACCTTGCCCGTCGCCGGGTCGAACGCCCAGACGATCCCGTCCTTGCTGGCCGCGTAGAGGATGCCGTCGGCGAGCACGGGCGCCGACTCCATCCCCCAGCCCCTGCCCTGGTACTTCGCCCTCCAGCGGCGGCGTCCGGTCGCCGCGTCCACGGTCCGCAGGTACCGGCCGGCGTTGATGTAGTGGACCAGCCCGTTCGCGACGACGGGCCGGCTGCGGGAGATCCACCTCATCCGCCTGCGCCAGCGGGGCCGGCCGTCGGCGGCGTCGAGGGCGAACAACTCGCGCCAGCCGGCGGCATAGACGGTGTCCCCGGCCACGGTGGGAGAACCCGTGCCTCCGGCGTCGGCATTGGTCCACCGGATGGATCCGTCGGCCGCGTCCACGGCACACACGCCCCGGCCGGTGACATAGACGGTCCCATCGGTGACGTACGGCGCAGAGCGCATCAAGCCTCCTACGTGCACCCGCCATCGCACGGTTCCGGTTCCCACGGTTCCGGTTCGCTCGGTTGCGGCCAGTGGGACCGGGGTACGGAGCTGGATCCCCTCGCGTGGGCGCCCGTTTCCCCGTCGGCGCCGGTTTCGCTTTGGCACCATGGCCCCCCCGTGTCGCGTGGTTTCGTTTCGTCAGAGGTCTGTCTTCCGGTTCAGCGGAGTCAGATGTCGCAGGCGTCCTGCCAGCCGCACGCGCCGCAGATGACCAGGTCCAGGGCCCGGTCGCTGAGGTGGTCGACAGTCACGTACGGGCGCAGCCGGTCACTGCTCACTCCGCACCGCGGACAGGCCGCGAAAAGGCCCAGTCGGCCGAAGTCGCTGATGGACAAGACGCTTTCGGAGACGTTGCCCCGAACGGTGGGCGCGGGCACGGCGGTTGAACCGATGTGCACGATCATGGCCGCCGCCGCGTCTGCCATACGGTCCGCGCCCCTCGCAAAGCGTACGTGACGCAGGCTGCCCAGGGAGGGCGGCAGCGGCGTGTCGTAGAGGCGGACGGGCACGAGGCGGGCCTCGCCGGTGCCGGTGAGCCCGCTCGGCAGGCCGGATTCTGTCAGGGCCTCGCCCCACGCGGTTCCGGCGGCGGCCGACCACAGGAGGACAACGGCGTCGTCCGTATCGGCGGAGGGGCACGCCATGCTGCGGGACGCAGGGGAGTCGTCCGAGCCCGTCGTCCACGCGTCGAGTACGAGGTCGGCCCCGACACGCCTCAGCGCGGCCGCCAGCGAAGACGCTGGTCGCTCGTCCTGCTGCTGGTACGAAAGTCGGGTGCGCATGAGCTCATGGTGCGCCACGGGGGCACGCCGTGGCGTGTGCTTTTCGAACACCGGACAGGCCCTAGAGGAGGTGGTCGGCCTTTCCGGCCTTGATGTCCCGGATGAGGGTGCGGAGGGCTTCGCGGGTGTCGGTGAGGTAGTGGTCCTCCTGGCCGGCGATGGCTATGTAGGCGTTGCCGGCGGGGTCGGGGTCGGTGCCTATGCGGAAGCAGTTGTTTCCCTCGGCGCAGTAGGGCTCTTCCCAGATGATCTCGGGCATGGGGGCTCCTCAAAGTTGCTGGGCGATGGCGTGGATGAGGTCGCGTGAGTGCTCCGGACTCAGGGTGTGGGAGTGCCACCAGTCCATGTGGGCACGGTACTTGGCGAGTTGGGCGTCCGCGTGGGTGAACTCGCCGCCGTGTGCGGAGTCCAGCTGGACGGTGTCCAGTTGGGGGACGGCACCGCTCGCGTACAGAACGGCGTGCCCGGCACCGGGGAAGGCTCCGGCCTCGACGGGGAGTACGCGCAGCTCGACGTGTTCGCGCTCGGACGCCTCGCACAGGTGCGCAAGCTGCTCACGGGTGGTGCGACGCCCGCCGAACTGCATGCGCAGGGCCCACTCGTGCACGTACGCGACGTACTCGACGGGGTCGTCGCGATCGAGCACCTGCTGACGCTGCAGGCGTTGCACGACGCGTAGTTCGACCTCCGACTTGGGCAGCGGCGGCAGCGCTGAGTCGAAGACGGCGCGGGCGTATCCACTGAGTTGGAGGAGCCCAGGGATGTGAACGGTCTGATAGCTCCGGAGGCGGGAGGCGAACCACTCCAACTCGGCAACGTCCAGCAGGCCTTGGGGCAGTGTTCCCTTGAACTTGTCCCACCAGCCCCGCTTGCGCGAGTCGGCGAGGGCTACCAGCGCGCTGACGTAGGCCTCGTCCGCGCAGTCGTAGTTGCTGGCGAGTATCCGGATCCGATCGGGTGACGTGGCCCGGACGCCCGACTCCATGTTGGAGACCTTCGTCCGGTCCAGCCCGAGGAGTCCGGCGGCGTACTCCGTGGTCAGATCAGCCGCGAGTCGCATCTTGCGCAGCTCGGCGCCCAGGCGCTTCTGACGTTCCGTCGGCGCGGGCCGTGTCGGCATCGGCACCTTCCTCCCCGATTGGTCGGGGATCAGTCTGCACTGTGCGCCGCGCGCCGGTCCACTTCACCGGAGGCAATGTGAGCGACTAGGTGGCACACGTACCCCATTAAGCCCTACAGTCAGTGACAAGTCGCTTACGGCTCGGCGTCGTTCGGAAGCGCATCGCGCGAGCCTGCCCGCGTTCTCCCTGCCCTGGGAGGGGTGGGCTCGTGTCAGGGAGACAGGCCACTGGTCGAGCCGTACGCACATCGTCATGTCCGCTGGATCTCAAGGGAGTTCGTCATGTCCTCATCGCCGGCCGTCTCGGCCTGCCCCATCTCCGCCGAGGTCGGGGACGCCGCACCGCCGTCCCCGGACACGCTCGCGTACAGCTTCACGTTGCCCGCCGGGCCGGTGAGTTCGCGGATCGCGCGGGCGGCGACCCAGGTGGCTCTTCAGGCGCACGGGCTGGAGGACATGACGGAGGCGGCGGTGCAGGTGGTGGCTGAACTGGCGGCCTGCGCCTGCCGGTTCACGCCGGACGCTTCGGTGTATGTGTCGCTGCGTTTTCGGGAGGGGGCGTTGCGGGTGATCCTCTACGACGGGCATCCGCGACACAGTCATCCCCGGCTGGCGGCGGCCTGCGATGCGCGAAGGCGGGCGGCGCTGCGGGTGTTGGCGTGCGTGGTGCGGGTTTGTGAGGGGGAGTGGGGGTTCGGGGAGGCCCGGGAGCCCGGGGGTGGGACACGGATGTGGGCGGTGTTGCCCTGGCGAGGGGCTCGGGACTTTGCGGCGGTGGGGGTTGGGATTGGAGTTGAGGTTCGGAAGGGGTGACGCTCTCACCCCTTGACCGCCCCGCCCAGAGCAAACCCCCCGCCCAGTCGCTTGGCCACCAGCACATACAACAAGATCACCGGGGTCGAGTAGATGATCGAGAACGCCGCCAACTGCCCATAGACCACGGTCCCCCGATTCCCGAAGAAGTCATTGATGCTCACCGACGCGGGCATTTGATCCGGCGTGAGCAGCAGCATGAAGGGGACGAAGAAGTTGCCCCACATCATCACGAACGAGAACACCGTGACCACGGCCACGCCCGGTCCCATCAGCGGCAGCACGATCCGCAACAGCGACTGGAACGATGACGCCCCGTCCGTCCAGGCCGCCTCCTCCAGCTCCTTCGGGACCCCGTCCATGAAGTTCTTCATCAGCCAAATGGCGAAAGGTAGTTGAGAGGCCGCGAAGAAGAAGATCGTGCCCTGCATGGTGTCGATCAGGTTCACCTGAACGAACAGGGCGTACACCGGCACCATGATGGCCGTGATCGGCAGACTCGTCGCGAACAGGATGGTCAGCAGGAAAGGCCGGTTCAGCCGCGATCGGAAACGGGACAGTGGATAGGCGGCGAGTGTCGAGCAGATCACCGTCAGCAGCGTTCCGCCTCCGCAGAGGATGAGGCTGTTGAGCAGCGGGGTGAAGGTGATGTCCGGTTTCAGGACCGCGTCGAAGTTGTCCAGCGTGAGGCTGTCGGGGGCCTGCACCCGCAGGCCCGCGTGTGGGTCGAGCGCGGACAGGACCACCCAGACCAGCGGCAGCGCGAACGCGGCGGCCAGGGCGAGGAGTCCGGCGTCCGCCGCCAGCCGCCGGGTGGAGCGCCGCCGGGAACTGAAGGGCGTACGAGCAAGCTGAATGGCCATCTCAGACCTCCGTCCGCAGCAGTCGCATGTACACGAGCGAGAACAGTGAGCCGACGACCAGGAGCAGCAACGCCACCGCCGTCCCGTACCCGATCATGCTCTTCTGGAAGGCCTGCTCGTACATGAACAGCGGGAGGGTCTGGCTCTTGCCGCTCGGCCCGCCCCGGGTCATCACCCAGATCAGCCCGAAGACGGAGAGGGTCTGGAGCGTGTTGAGCATGAGATTCGTGCCGATGGAGCGGCGGATCATCGGGAGGGTGATGTGCCACATCCGCCGCCAGCCCCCCGCCCCGTCCACCTCCGCCGCCTCCGTGATCTCCTTCGGGATTTCATTCAGCGCGGCGGAGTAGACGAGCATCGAGAAGGCCGTGCCCCGCCAGACGTTCGCGAACGACACCGCCAGGATGGGCAGGGTGAACAACCAGTTCTGGGACGGGAGATGGAGCCAGTCAAGGATGGCGTTCAAGGTCCCTTCCCGCCGGAAGAAGGCGTACAGCAGGAACCCCGCGACCACCTCCGGCAGCACCCACGCCGTGATCACGATCCCGCCCACCACCGTCCGTACCGGCTTGGACGCTCGCTGCATCAGTGCGGCCAGTGCCAGCCCCAGCGTGTTCTGCCCGACCAGCGACGACAGCACCGTGAACACCAGCGTCAGCCAGACCGCGTTCAGGAACGCCTCGTCCTGGAACGCCGCCCGGAAGTTGTCGAAGCCGACGAACGACGCATGGGCCTGGCCCGTCAACTGCAGGTCCGTGAAGGCGATGTAGGCGCAGTAGCCGATCGGGCCCGCGAGGAAGAGGACGAGCAGGATGACGGCGGGGGAGACCGGGAGCGCCCGGACGACGGCGCGACGGAGGCCTCCCCGGCGAGGGGAGGCGACCTTCGTGTCCGGAGGACGTACCTGAGGTGCCACCGGCGTACTCACGCTCACTTGGTGACCACTTGGTCGTCGGTGGCCGTCTTCAGTTCCTCGTCGTATCCGCTCGCCGCCTTCTCGACCGAACTGTCGCCCGTTGTCACGCCCTCCATGGCCTCCTGGATGGCGGTGGAGACCTTCGGGTACGCCGGGTACGCGGGCCGGTAGTGCGTGCTCGCGACCAGGTCCGTGAAGAACTTGATGCCGGGCTGCGCCGCCACGTACGCCGGGTCGGCGGCGACGTCCTTCCGTACCGCGATACCGGAGTTGGCGATGTACCACTTCTGCGCGTTCGCCTTGGTCTGCATCGTCTCGATGAACTTGAAGGCCAGGTCGGGGTTGGACGACTTGGCCGGAATCGACCAGGTCCAGCCGCCGGACATGCTCACCTTGCCGGGAGCCTGGCCGTTCTGCGTCGGCATGTACGCGAGACCGAGCTTGTCGGACCACTCGGGCCATTCGTGGCCCGCCCCCGCCAGCCAGTCCTGCGGGAGCCAGCTGCCGTCGAGGTTGATGCCGAGCTTGCCCTCGGGCAGCAACTCGCCGCGGACCGTGGTGGAGATGTTGGGGTCGAGGGCGTCGGAGACCTCCGGGCCCAGCTTCTCCTTGAAGACCGTCTCCACGAAGGCGAGGGAGTCCTTGAAGGCCTGGCTGCCGGCGATCCACTTCTTGGAGGCGGTGTCGTACAGGGGATCCGTGGTTCCGTCCCCCGTGCCGTACAGCAGCATCTCGAAGCCCTGCATGGTGGCGGCCTCACCGGCGGGCTTGCCCGTGTAGACGTTCAGGGGTGTGACGCCGGGAACCTTCTCCTTGATCGTGCGGGCCGCGTCGAGGACCTCGTCCCAGGTCTTCGGCTGCCAGTCGCTCGGCAGGCCCGCCTTCTTGAAGATGGCCTTGTCGAACCAGAGGCCCCGGGTGTCCGTCCCGTCCGGAACGCCGTACGTCTTCCCGTCCTCCGCCTTGGCCGCCGTCTTCGCCGTGTCGATGAACTGGTCCCAGTCCGGCCACTTGTCGAGGTAGGAGTCCAGGGGCTTCAAGTAGCCGCTGGTGATGTCCGAGTTGATGAGGAAGGTGTCCTCGTAGACCAGATCGGGGGCCGTCTTCGGCGATCTCAACATCTGCTGGATCTTGGTGTAGTACTCGGAATCCGCAGCCTTGATCGGGACAAGCTCGATCGTTTTGCCGGGGTTCGCTGTCTCGAACTGCTTCTTCATCTCACCCAGGTAGATGTCCGGCACTCGGATCGCGTTGTCGGTCGACTGTTTGTAGGCGACCTTCACGGTGTCCGGATCGCTGCCGGACCCTGACCCGCAGGCCGTGAGGGTGGTCGCGGTGAGCAACGCGACGAGGAGAAGTGGGGCGGCGGTGGGGCGCACGGGCACGACCTCCTACTGACCGACATCGTTGTCGGTCAAGACTTGTATGCCCGGCGAACGTAAGAGGCGGGAGTATGTCAGGTCAATGACCTTGCAGCGGCTGGTCAAGTCGCGACAGGACTGCTGGTGTTGTCCATTGCGGAGGCGCCGGCCACGCTCGGGCTCGCGATGCGGGTCGAGTCGTACGCGCAACCTTCGTCCGCCGCCATGGGTCTACCTCGTACGAGGTGAACGGGCCACGCTGGGGGGCGGCATGACGTCGTACGACGGGGATCGCGGGTTTGTCGAGCGTGTGCGCCGGTTCTTCTGGTTTCCACGGGGGGAGTTGCGAGACGTCGTGCCGATCCGGCCCCTTGTCTGGAGCTGGTTCTTCTTCGCGGCAGCGGGGGCGGGGATCGTGGCCGTCGGTTGGACGGAGTTCGTGGACCTCATCGCTCTCTGGACCGTGTTGGCGATGATCGACGACGTCACCAAAGGTGTGCGGAACCGCTGGCCGGCCTTCATAACCGGTCTGCTGGTCCTCTGGTCCGTCGGCAGGCTGGTGCGCTGGGGAACGCCCGCACCGGCCGACCCCGACTGGGCCGACTATTCCGGCCTCGTGTGCGGGAGCCTGGCGGCCCTCGTGGTCTTCGCCGCGATCACGCGCATACGACCACCTCGTCCACGAGACCATTGACGACCCGCCCAGGTTCTAGCCCTTCACCCACCGGTACTGCAGCTCCGGCCGGCCCACCTGCCCGTACTGCGGGGCCCGCGCCGCCCGTCCCGACTCCACCAGGTGTTCGAGGTAGCGCCGGGCGGTGATCCGGGAGATGCCGACCAACTCGGCGATCCCGGCCGCCGTGAGGCCCTCGCCGCAGTCCCGCAGGGTGACGGTGACGCGTTCGAGGGTGGGGGCGCTCAGGCCCTTGGGGAGCGCCGCCGGGCCAGGCGCGCGCAGGGTGGCCAGGGCGCGGTCCACCTCGTCCTGGCCGCTCGCCTCGCCCGCCGCCGCGTGGAACTCCGCATACCGGATCAGGCGGTCACGCAGTGTGGCGAAGGTGAAGGGCTTCAGGACGTACTGGACGACCCCGAGCGACACACCCTCCCGTACGACCGCCAGATCCCTAGCCGACGTCACCGCTATCACGTCCGCGTGATAGCCGGCGGCGCGCAGCGAGCGGGCGAGCTGTAGGCCGTGCGTGTCCGGCAGATGCAGGTCGAGCAGCAGCAGATCCACCGGCGTACGGTCCAGCGCGCGCCGTGCCTCCGCACCCGTGTGCGCCTTGCCGACAGCCGTGAAGCCGGGCACGCGGCCGACGTACATGACGTGGGCGTCGGCGGCGACCGGGTCGTCCTCGACGACGAGTACGCGGATGGGGTCGGTCGTCATACGTCGCCTCCAGGCAAGGCGGGCTGGGCGGGGTGAGGGGTCTGGGCGGCGTGGGCGGTCTGGAAGGGCTGCGCGGTCTGGAAGGGCTGAGCGGACTGGGTGGGCTCGGGCCGGTCGTCCTGCTGTCGGGTCGGCGCGGTCGGCGTGGTCGAGACCTCGGCCCCGGACGCCGCGGCGGATGCGTCGGCCCCGGATGTCGTGGTGGGTGTGTCGGCCTTGGATGTCGTGGTGGGTGGCCTGGTCTCGGATGTCGAAGTGGGTGTGTCGGCCTCGGACTTCGTGGTCGATGCCCCGGCCCGGGACGTCGTGGTCGATGCCCCGGCCCCGGACGCCGTGGCGGATGCCCCGGCCCCGGACGCCGCGGTACTCGGCGTCGAGGACACCGTAGGCAACGGCAGCCGCGCCTCGAACTCCGCCCCACCCCCGGCGGCCTCCGCCACCGTCAAGGTGCCGTCGTGCCTGCTCACGGCCTGTCGTACGAGAGCCAGCCCCAGGCCCCGGCCGCCGGGCCCCGACGGCTTGGTCGACCAGCCGCGCTGGAAGACCGCCTCCGCGTGAGCGGGGTCGACCCCCGCACCGGTGTCGGCGACCCGCAGCACCAGCCCGTCGGCGTCCGTGAACGCCGTCACGGTGACCCGCGCGCCCACCGTCCCCTGCGCCGCGTCCACCGCGTTGTCGATGAGATTCCCCAGGACCGTTACCAGGTCGCGGGCGGACAGGGAGTCCGGCAGGAGTCCGTCGTCGATGGCGCTGTCCTGGGAGACCACGAGTTCCACTCCCCGCTCGTTGGCCTGCGCGGCCTTGCCGAGCAGCAGGGCGGCGAGCACCGGTTCGCTGACCGCCGCGACCACCTGGTCGGTGAGTGTCTGGGCCAGTTCCAGCTCCGCCGTGGCGAACTCGACGGCCTCCTCGGCGCGGCCCAGCTCGATGAGCGACACCACCGTGTGGAGGCGGTTCGCGGCCTCGTGCGCCTGTGAGCGCAGCGCCAGGGTGAAGCCGCGCTCCGAGTCCAGCTCGCCCATCAGGGACTGGAGTTCGGTGACGTCACGCAAGGTCACGACGGTGCCGCGGCGGTCGCCGCCGGAGACCGGGGAGGTGTTCACCACCAGGACGCGGTTCGCGGTCAGGTGCACCTCGTCCACCCGCGGCTCCGCCGACAGCAGCGCGCCCGTCAGCGGTGCGGGCAGCCCGAGCTCGGCCACGGAACGGCCGACCACATCGCCGCTCACCCCGAGCAGCTCGCGCCCGCCGTCGTTGATGAGCGCCACCTTGAACTGCCCGTCCAGCATCAGCAGACCCTCGCGTACGGCGTGCAGCGCGGCCTGGTGGTAGTCGTGCATGTGGCTCAGCTCGGCCGCGTTCATCCCGTGGGTGGAGCGGCGCAGCCGGGCGTTGATGACGTACGTGCCGAGACCGCCGAGGGCCAGGGCGCCCACCGCGACCCCGAGGAGCGCCGTCACCTGGTCCTGCACGCGGGCGGTGATCACCTCGACCTTGATACCGGCGCTGACCAGGCCGATGATCTTGTCGTTGTCCCGGATCGGAACCACCGCGCGAACGGATGGACCCAGCGTGCCCGTGTACGTCTCCGTGAAGGCCCTGCCCTCCAGCGCGGGGCCGATGTTGCCGAGGAAGTGCTTGCCGATCAGCGTCTCGTCGGGGTGGGTCCAGCGGATGCCGTGCGTGTCCATGATCGTGACGAAGTCGACGTCCGTGTCCGCCTGCACGCGGAGGGCGTACGGCTGGAGGGTCTTCGTCGGGTCGGTGGTGTGGATCGCCTCGCGTACCGAAGGAGAGTCGGCGACCGAGCCGGCCACGGCCATGGCCTGGCGACCCGCGGACTCCTCGGCCTGGCCGCGGTCGCTGACGTAGCTGAACAGCGCGTACCCGGCGACGAGCACCGCGATCAGCACGGCCTGCATGCCGAAGAGCTGACCGGCGAGGCTGCGGGGTCTGGGGACGCGGGGCAGGCGCATGGCTAACAGTCTCCCTCCACGTATAAGTGTGAACTAAATGAACGGAAGGGTGACCGCCCTCACAAGGCGGGAGATAGTCACCGCATCCCCTGGGAGTGCGCCTCCAGGACAGGCCGGGAGCCTTGTCTCCCGGATCCACCCGGGAATCCGCCTCCCGGGTTCTGGAGGCGCGACTTCCGGATCCCCGGTCGTGAGCCGCACACCGGGTTCCGCCGGTCGTGAGCCGCACGCCGGATGATGCCGACGACGTCGTCAAGGAGGGCAGCCGTGGCCAGCACCCCGCAAACCGCACCTGCCGCACCCGCCGTAAAGCGGGACCGCACCCACTATCTCTACATCGCCGTGATCGGCGCCGTGATCGTCGGTATCGCCGTCGGCCTGATCGCTCCCGACTTCGCGGTCGAGCTCAAGCCCATCGGCACCGGCTTCGTGAACCTCATCAAGATGATGATCTCCCCCATCATCTTCTGCACGATCGTGCTGGGCATCGGCTCCGTACGCAAGGCCGCCAAGGTCGGCGCCGTCGGTGGTATCGCACTGGCCTACTTCACGGTCATGTCGCTGGTCGCGCTGAGCATCGGCCTGGTCGTCGGCAACATCCTGGAGCCGGGCACCGGCCTCGCCGTCACCGACGCGATCAAGGATGTCGGGCACGCGCAGGTCGACGCGGAGGCCAAGGACACCACCGACTTCCGGCTCGGCATCATCCCGACGACGATCGTGTCCGCCTTCACCGAGGGCGAGGTCCTGCAGACCCTGCTCATCGCGCTGCTCACCGGCTTCGCGTTGCAGGCCATGGGCCCCGTCGGCCAGCCGGTCCTGCGCGGTGTCGAGCACATCCAGCGGCTCGTCTTCCGCATCCTCGGCATGGTGATGTGGGCCGCCCCGATCGGCGCCTTCGGCGCCATGGCCGCCGTGGTCGGCTCTGCGGGTGTCGACGCCCTGAAGAGCCTCGCCGTCCTGATGCTCGGCTTCTACGCCACGTGCTTCCTGTTCGTCTTCATCGTGCTCGGCGCGCTGCTGCGGATCGTTTCCGGCCTGAACATCCTCACGCTGTTCAAGTATTTGGGCCGTGAGTTCCTGCTGATCCTCTCGACCTCCTCCTCCGAGTCCGCGCTGCCGCGGGTCATCGCGAAGATGGAGCACCTGGGCGTCAGCAAGCCGGTGGTCGGCATCACCATCCCGACCGGCTACTCCTTCAACCTCGACGGCACCATGATCTACATGACCATGGCCTCGCTGTTCATCGCCGACGCCATGGGTACGCCGATGTCGATCGGCGAGCAGATCCCGCTGCTGCTCTTCCTCTTCGTCGCCTCGAAGGGCGCCGCCGGTGTCACCGGCGCCGGCATAGCGACCCTGGCCGGCGGCCTCCAGGCGCACAAGCCCGCCCTGGTGGACGGCATCGGCCTGATCGTCGGCATCGACCGCTTCATGAGTGAGGCGCGCGCTCTGACGAACTTCGCGGGCAACTCCGTCGCCACCGTCCTGATCGGCACCTGGACGAAGGAGATCGACATGGACCGCGTGAACCGTGTCCTCGCCGGTGAGCTGCCGTTCGACGAGAAGACCCTGCTGGACGATGACGAGGACACCGTGGTTCCGGCCGACGCGGACGTCCCGGAGCAGGGCGGCGAGAAGGAACTCGCCAAGGCATAAGCCTCGCGGGTGCCCTCCTGAACGGGGCGCCCGCGAACCGGGGACCGGGACACCCCCTCCCCAGAACGCCGAGCGGCCAGGCCATCCCCCGTAGCCTGGCCGCTCGGTGCGTCTGCGGTAGCCGGAAACCGTGAGCCAGCTACCGGAAGGCAGCTACCGGAAGCCGGAAGCCGGAAGCCGGAAACTGTGAGCCAGCCGGCAGCCAGCAGCCGCGACCTCAGTCGTAGCTCAGCTTCGCCACCAGCTCGGTGGCGTGTGAGGCGGATACGCCTGCCGAGGTCAACAACGTGACCGCGGCGGAGCGGCCCGCCTCTTCCGCCGCCAGCAGGCCGTGGTTCACCGCCTCCATGAGGGCGAACAGCATCTGCTCGTGCACCTGGGCGAGCACGGTCGCGGGCAGCGGAGACTTGAACACCCCCTGTTCCAGACCGCACCGGAGTACCTCCACGGCAGCCCCGCGGACCGGCGCGAGCCGGACACGGATCCCCTGCACCGTGACACTGCGATGGGCGAGCCCGACGAGCAGCCGGTAGCGGTCGGCGACCTCCCAGCAGGCGAGCGTCGAACGGACCAGCGACTCCAGCGGATCCTCGACGCCTTGGCGGCCCGCCATGTGCGCCGACTCCACCGCGTCCACAGCGGCGTCGAACAACGTGTGGATCAGCGCCTCACGGCTCGGGAAATGCCCGTACACCGTCCGCCGTACGACGCCCGCGGCTCGCGCGATCTGGTCAATGGACGCGTCGGGATCACGCAGCAACTCCGTGAGCGCGACATCGAGGATGCGGCGGCGGTTCACGTCCGCACGGCTGGGGGCTTCCGCGTGGCCGGCGATTTCCGTGGTCATGACGGCCATTGTGCCTGGCCTTGGGGAAAGCCCCTGCCCCCTCCACAAGGGCTCCACCAACTGCCCGTAGGGGTCGGTGATGGCACCGCCGCACGGCTCGTGGCATGCGCGAGTACGACGGGGCCATCCATCGGTTCTGTCCGAGGTTCTGCCCGGGGTTCTATCCGAACTGGCCGGGCTGGTAGTCGCCGGCGGGCTGCTGGATGATGACGTTCACTGGGTTGAAGGCGTTGATGAGGGAGATGGTGCACACGAGGGCGGCGAGCTGCTCCTCGTCGTAGTACTTGGCGGCGTTCGCCCAGGCCTCGTCCGTGACGCCGCCGGCCGCGTCGGCGATGCGGGTGCCCTGCTCCGCCAGCTCCAGAGCGGCGCGCTCGGGATCGGTGAACACCGTGGCCTCGCGCCAGGCGGCGACCAGGTTGAGGCGGGTCCAGGTCTCTCCGGCGTGGACGGCGTCCTTGCTGTGCATGTCGGTGCAGAAGCCGCAGCCGTTGATCTGACTGGCGCGGAGCTTCACGAGTTCCTGTGTCGAGGCAGGCAGCGTCGAGTCCGCGAGCACCCCGCCGGCGGCGACGAGGTGCTTGGTGAACTTGGCCGCGACCGGGTTGGCGAAGACGTTCAACCGAGCTTCCATGGTGCACTCCTGCCGTTGTTTGCGGATACACCCCTTCGACGGGACGGCTCGGCCGGTTGTGACATGCGCGAATGTGACGTGCGTCTCCCGACCCGGAAGGTTCTCGCGGGTTCCTACCGTCCCGCCGCCCCGTCGAGCCTCGCCATGTCGGCCGGTGTCAGTGTCAGATCGGCCGCCCCGGCGGAGTCCCGGATCGTCTCCGGGCGGCTGGCGCCGGGGATCGGGAGCATGGTTGGGGAGGAGGCCAACAGCCAGGCCAGACAGATCTGTTGGGGGCTGACGCCGTATGTGTGGGCCAACTCGTGGAAGGCGTCGAAGCGCGGGTCGGGGTGGGGCTTCGACGGGCTGTCCAGGGAGCTTCGGGAGATCCCGCCCAGGGGGCTCCACGGGAGGAAGGCGATGCCGAGGTCCGTGCAGAGGCGGAGCTCGGGGTCGCTGTCGCGGACGGCGGGGGAGTACCGGTTCTGGACCGAGGCGAGGCGGGCGCCGAGGAGCGTGCGGGCCTGGTGGATTTGGGCGACGGTCGTGTTGGAGATTCCGGCGAGGCGGATCTTGCCCTCGTCGAGGAGTTCGCGCAGGGCGCCGAGCGATTCCTCGAAGGGGATGCCCGGGTCGGGCTTGTGGAGCTGGTAGAGGCCGATCGCCTCCACACCGAGCCGCTTGAGGGAGGCCTCCGCCGCCGACTTGAGGTGGCGCGGAGAACCCGTCACCGTCCAGCCACCGTCGGCCGCTCTGCCGCGCCCGCCCTTCGTGGCCACCAGCACGTCGGCCGTGTCGCCGCCGTACGTCGCCAGGGCGCGGGCCACGAGCCGTTCGTTGTGACCGGGCTCCTCACCCGGCAGGTGGTACGAGTCCGCCGTGTCCAGGAGCGTGACGCCCGCGTCGAGGGCGGCGTGCACGGTGGCCACGGCACGAGCCTCGTCCGGGCGCCCCTCGATGGACAGGGGCATCGCGCCGAGGCCGATCGCGCCGACGCGGAGGTTTCCGAGGGGGCGGTAGCGCATGTCAGCCGGCCTTCCGTAGGGTCTCGGTCACGGCGCGCGGCAGCCAATTGCTTACGTCACCGAAGGTGAAACCGAGCTTCGTCGCACGGGAGTTGTCCATGCCGTACGAGCGCGTGAACGAGAACGGCGAGACATCACCGGCGTCGGCACTCCGGAAGACTGTTCTGCCCTCCGGGAGATGTACGGCCACCGCCGCGCACAACTCCTCGGTGGTGAGCGTCCCGTGGGAGGCGGCGTTCACCGGCCCGGTGAATTCGGCGCCCGCCGTCCAGGTGAGGAAGTCCGCGATCTCCTCGACGTGGATGTAGGTCGCGGGGTGGTTCACAGCGGGTACGGCGATCGGCTCGCCGGTACGGATGCGGTCGGTGTAGTGGTCGAGGCGGCCGGTGAAGTCGTCGCCTCCGCCCAGGACATGGGCGACGCGTACGGTCACGTACGGAAACGCGGGGCCGGCAGCCGCGAAGACCGCCTCGGCCTGCCGCTTGCCCTCTCCGTAGTGCGCGTCGAGGAACTCCGGGTCGTCCCAGGGGAGTTCGAGGTCGACGGCGACCGTACGAGGGTCCACGGCATCCTCGGGTACGAGGGCCGCCGAGTCCTCGTACCCGTATACCTCGACGGTGGACGTCATGACGTACCGCCGGGTGCGGCCCGCGAAGACGCGTCGCGCGATCTCGGCCTGCCTGGGTGTGTAGCAGACCTGGTCGATGACGACGTCGAACGTGCGTGGACCCAGCACGCCTTCCAGGGACTTCTCGTCATCGCGGTCGGCGACGAGGTGAATAACCCCGGGGGGCGGTGCCGACGAACCGCGATTGATGACGGTGACCCGGTCTCCGGCGGCAATCAGCCGGGCGATCACCCGCTTTCCGAAATACCGGTTTCCGCCGATGACGCATACCTCGCGCACGGTGTCCCTCCCCGCAAAACAATCCCTGAGCTGCTGTGGCCCATAATTCTCCCGAGGTGACGGTGAGGTCTGAAGGGGGAACCGTGGGAGATCTGGTCGGGGCACCGAAGGAACCACGGCATCTGCGCCCCGCCGCCAACGAAACGTCGGCGGCTTTCGACGCGCTGGACCGGCAGATCCTGGAGCTGCTGCAGAGCAACGGCCGGATCAGGCTCAGTGAGCTGGGCCGCCGCGTCCGGCTGAGCCCGGCGGCCGTCGCCGAACGCGTCCGGCGCCTGGAGTCGACGGGCGCCGTCACCGGCTACGGCGCCCACGTGTCGCCGTCCCGCCTCGGCTACGGCATCCAGGCCTTCATCCGCGTCAACCCGCACGGCGGCTACACCCTGAAGCACCCCAGGACGCTCGAACTCCTCTCCCGCCCGGAGGTCGTCGAGGTCCACCACGTAGTGGGCGAGGACTGCTGGATCCTCAAGGTCGTCGTCGAGGACACCATCCACCTGGAGGACGTCCTGGAGCAGACCTCTGCCCTCGGCCGTACGACGACGTCGATCGTGCTGTCGTCCCCGGTGGAACGGAAGCCGCTGCTGCCGCCGGTCCACAGGACACCCCCGAAGACGTCCTTGCCTTGACGTCGGCGTCAAGGATTACCGTCGGGGTATGCGAATCGGCGAGCTGGCCGTGCGGGCCGGGACGACCACGCGGACTCTGCGGTACTACGAGTCCCGGGGGCTGTTGCCCGCGCGGCGGGGTGAGAACGGGTACCGGACGTACGACGAGGACGATCTGCGGCTGCTGAAGCAGATCAGGACCTTGCAGGACTTCGGGTTCGACTTGGAGGAGACGCGGCCCTTCGTGGAGTGTCTGCGGGCCGGACACCCGGAGGGCGACTCGTGCCCTGCGTCCCTCGCGGTCTACCGGCGCAAGCTCGGTGAACTCGACTCGGTGATCGACGAGTTGGTCGCCGTGCGGGCGACGGTCGGCGAGCAGCTGGCGCGGGCGGAGCGGGCGCGGGACGAGCTGGCGGCCGATGCCGGGATTCCGGGTGGCCCGGAACCCGTGTGCGAACTGGGAGGGCAGACACGGTGATCAAGGCAGCGGGTGTGGCCGAGGTGACGGACGCGGACTTCGAGGCGGAGGTGATCGGGGCGGAGTTGCCCGTGCTGGTGGAGTTCACGGCCGACTGGTGCCCGCCGTGCCGGCAGATGGCGCCGGTGCTGACCGCCCTCGCCGCCGAGGAGGGCGACCGGCTCAAGGTCGTACAACTGGACGTGGACACCAATCCGCAGACCACGCTCGCGTACGGCGTGCTGTCGATGCCCACGTTCATGGTGTTCCGCGATGGTGAGCCGGTGAAGTCGATGGTGGGGTCCCGGCCCAAGCGACGGCTTCTGGAGGAGCTCTCCGAGGTGATGTGACCCCGCACCGCGGAACCGGCCGCCCGACGACTGGCCGGCCGACAACCGGCCACCCCACACAAGAAATCCCCCGAGCAATTGCGCTCGGGGGATTTCCTTGCGTATATTTAATGGTTCGCGACTTCAAGGGCATTGAATCGCGGAGAAGTTCACTGAGCACAGTGTATCCGGCCGGGAGTGGAATTGTCAAACAGGGGCACAAACACAGACTCCACCACAGGATTTATCGACGATGAATTGCGCATTGAGCAGGAATTCATCGACGGCGTGTACATCCGCGTGGACGCGCTGCGCGGTGTCACCGAGGCCGCCGTCGTGGACGCGCTCGGGCAGGGCAACACGCCCATGCAGGCGCGGCTGGAACGGGATGTGCTCGTCTCCGAGCGCTCGGGGCTGCTGGCCGCG
Source organism: Streptomyces sp. NPDC087263 (assembly GCF_044744645.1). NCBI lineage: Bacteria > Bacillati > Actinomycetota > Actinomycetes > Kitasatosporales > Streptomycetaceae > Streptomyces > Streptomyces sp. NPDC087263. The sequence goes on along the minus strand of NZ_JBIUYT010000002.1, from coordinate 372,520 downwards.
CTGAACGCCGTGGACGGTTCGCTCTGCTTCGGCCGTATCGACCTCACCGCCGGCGTCAGCCATCACATCGGCCGTATCGGCATCCGCGCCGACGACGCCGAGCACACCCCGATCCTCATCGACTGGCGGGCTCCCGTCGCCCGCCCGTTCTACCTGGCCACCGGCCATACGACGATGGGCCTGCGCCGGCGCCGGCACATCACCACCGACGGCCGGCAGGTCACCGACCTGCACGACGAGATCCTCGACCTCGGTGACCACGAACGCACCGGGCACGAGGACCCGAACGGCGATGCGGTGCTCCTCGCCGCGCTGAACTCGGCGCGTACCGGCCGCATGAGCGACATCGTGCAGACCATCCAGGCCGAGCAGGACCAGATCATCCGCGCGCCCCACCAGGGTGTGCTGGTGGTCGAGGGCGGCCCCGGCACCGGCAAGACGGCGGTCGCACTGCACCGGGCCGCCTATCTGCTGTACGAGTACCGGGAGTTGCTCGCCAAGCGAGCCGTCCTGATCGTCGGGCCGAACCCCGCCTTCCTCGGCTACATCGGCGAGGTGCTGCCCGCGCTGGGCGAGACGGGTGTGCTGCTCGCGACCGTCGGGGAACTGTTCCCCGGCGTGAAGGCGACCGCCACCGACCTGCCCGAAGCGGCTGCCGTGAAGGGGCGCGCCGACATGGCCGACGTACTCGCCGCCGTCGTACGTGATCGGCAGGGCCTTCCCGACCCCGTCATCGCCATCGAGCACGACCGGGACATCCTCATGCTCGACGCCGGGCTCGTGCGGGTCGCCCGTGAGCGCACCCGCGAGGCGCAGTTGCCGCACAACGTCGCGCGCGAGCACTTCGAGGGCCACATCCTCAACACGCTCACCGACATGCTGGCCGAGTGCATCGGCACGGACCCCTTCGACGGGTCGAACCTCCTCGACGCCAGCGACATCACGCAGATCCGTGATGATCTGGCCGAGAATCCCGAAGTCTGGGGCGCCATCGAGCAGTTGTGGCCGAGGCTGACTCCGCAGCGGCTGGTCGCGGACTTCCTCGCCGAGCCCGACGGGTATCTGCCGGACGAGGACGCGGAGGCCGTTCGCCGCGAGGTCACCCGGGACTGGACCACCGCTGACGTGCCGCTCCTCGACGAGGCCGCCGAACTGCTCGGCGAGGACGACCGGGTGGCGCGGGCCCTCGCCGACCAGCAGCGGCGCAGTCAAGTCGCCTACGCACAAGGCGTGTTGGACGTGTCCTACGCCTCCCGTACGTACGAGTTCGAGGACATGGACGAAGAGGATTCCGAAGTCCTCTCCGCGCACAACATCATCGACGCCGAGCGGATGGCCGAGCGGCACGAGGAGGAGGACCACCGCAGTGCCGCCGAGCGGGCGGCGGGTGATCGGACCTGGGCGTTCGGGCACATCATCGTGGACGAGGCGCAGGAGTTGTCCCCCATGGCCTGGCGGTTGTTGATGCGGCGGAGTCCCACGCGGTCGATGACGCTCGTCGGCGACCCCGCGCAGACCTCCGAGGCGGGCGGGGTCGGATCGTGGGAGGAGATCCTCTCCCCCTACGTCGAGGACCGGTGGGACCACGCCCGCCTCGCGGTCAACTACCGGACTCCGTCCGAGATCATGGACCTCGCGGCGGGGGTGCTGCGGGCGGAGCACCCTGAGTTCGAGCCGCCTCGGTCCGTGCGGAGTACTGGCGTACGGCCGTGGGTGCGTGCCGTCTCCGATGACCTCCCGGGCGCTGTCGCCAAGGCCGTCGCCGAGTTGGCGCCTGCCGAGGGGCGGCTTGCGGTGATCGCGCCTCGGGCCCTGCACGGTTCCCTTGCCGGGAGGCTGGACGGGGTGACTGCGGGGGAGTCGCCCGATCTGACCCGGGCGGTGGTGCTTCTTGACCCTCGGCAGGCCAAGGGGCTGGAGTTCGACTCGGTGTTGGTGGTGGAGCCCGGGGCGTTCGGAACGAGCGATCTGTATGTGGCGCTGACTCGGGCTACGCAGGCGTTGGGGGTGCTTTATTCCGGGGAGTTGCCTGGGGGTTTGAGGGAGGGCTGAGGAGAGGATTTTTTTCGCCCCTCCGCCCCTGCCCGTCCCGTTTCTGGGGGCTACCGCCCCCAGACCCCCGCTTCGGCCTTCAGACGCCGGACGGGCTAAAAGATCTCTAGCGCTGGCCGGGGATAGATTCAGCCCCTCCGGCGTTTGAGGAGCGGGGTCTGGGGCGGAGCCCCAGAAACAAGGGATGGGTAGGGGCGGAGGGGGCGAAGAAGGCTTTAAGCGGGTCGCAGCCACACCGTTGCCAGTGGGGGCAGGGTGAGTTGGATGCTGGCGGGGCGGCCGTGGGCGGGGTGGGGTTCTGGTTTGACCGGGTCGGGGTTGTGGACGTTGCTGCCGCCGTAGCGGGTGGTGTCGGTGTTGAGGATTTCGTGCCAGGCGGGGATGTCGTCGGGGACGCCGAGGCGGTAGCCGTGGCGGACGACGGGGGAGAAGTGGGAGACGGCCAGGAGGGGGTTGCCGTCGGCGTCGTGGCGGAGGAAGGCGAAGACGTTGTCGTCGGCGGCGTCGCCGGCGATCCAGGTGAAGCCTGCGGGGTCGGTGTCGCGCTCCCACAGCGCAGGCTCTCGTTGGTAGGTGGTGTTGAGGTCGCGGACCAGGTCGCGGATGCCGCGGTGGTCGGGTTCGGCGCTGTAGGCGGGGTCCAGGAGCCACCAGTCGGGTCCGTGGGTTTCGGACCATTCGGCGCCCTGGGCGAATTCCTGGCCCATGAAGAGGAGTTGTTTGCCGGGGTGGGCCCACATGAAGCCCAAATATGCGCGGAGGGTGGCGCGTTGTTGCCACCAGTCGCCCGGCATTTTCGATACCAGTGAGCGTTTGCCGTGGACTACTTCGTCGTGGGAGATGGGCAGGACGTAGTTCTCGCTGTAGGCGTACACCATGGAGAAGGTCATCTCGTGGTGGTGGTGCTTGCGGTAGACCGGCTCGTGCGCCGCGTAGTCCAGCGAGTCGTGCATCCAGCCCATGTTCCACTTCAGACCGAAACCGAGACCGCCGAAGCCGCCGGGGCCGATGTGATCCGTGGCCCGGGTGACACCGTCCCAGGCCGTCGACTCCTCGGCGATGGTGACGACGCCGGGGTTGCGGCGGTAGACGGTGGCGTTCATCTCCTGGAGGAAGGCGACGGCGTCGGGGTTCTCGCGGCCGCCGTGTTCGTTGGGGGTCCACTGGCCGGGTTCGCGGGAGTAGTCGAGGTAGAGCATGGAGGCGACGGCGTCGACGCGGAGGCCGTCGATGTGGAATTCCTCGCACCAGTAGACGGCGTTGGCGACGAGGAAGTTACGGACCTCGCGGCGGCCGTAGTCGAACTCCAGGGTGCCCCAGTCGGGATGAGCGGCACGCTGGGGGTCTTCGTGCTCGTACAGCGGGCGGCCGTCGAATTCGGCCAGGGCCCAGTCGTCGCGGGGGAAGTGCGCGGGGACCCAGTCCATGAGGACGCCGATGCCGGCCCGGTGGAGGGCGTCGACGAGGTGTTTGAAGTCGTCGGGGGTGCCGAGGCGGGCGGTGGGGGCGTAGAAGCCGGTGACCTGGTAGCCCCAGGAGCCCCCGAAGGGATGCTCTGCCACCGGCATCAGCTCGACGTGGGTGAAGCCCAGGTCGGCGACGTAGGAGGGGAGTTGGTCGGCGAGCTGGCGGTAGGTCAGCCCCGGCCGCCAGGACGCCAGGTGGATCTCGTAGACGGAGAAGGGTGCCTCGTGGACAGGACGTGAGGCCCGGGTCGCCATCCACGTGTCGTCGTCCCACCCGTACGACGACGAGGTCACGATCGACGACGTCTTGGGCGGGACCTCGGTGCGCCGGGCCATCGGGTCCGCGCGCAGGGTGTGTGAACCGTCGGCGCGGGTGATGTCGAACTTGTAGAGCTCGCCGTCACCGATCGCGGGCACGAACAGTTCCCACACGCCGGAGGAACCGAGCGACCGCATCGGATACGCCGCGCCGTCCCAGAAGTTGAAGGTGCCGACCACCCGGACACCGCGCGCGTTCGGCGCCCAGACCGTGAAGCGGGTGCCCGCCACGCCCTGGTGGACCATTGGCTCCGCGCCGAGCGCCTGCCACAACTGCTCATGGCGGCCCTCGCCGAACAGATGCAGGTCGAGCTCGCCGATCGCGGGCAGGAAACGGTACGCGTCCTCAGTGTCCTGGACCGTCCCCTCGTACGACACGAGCAGGCGGTACGACGACGGTACGGCGCGCAGGGGCAGCAGGCCCGAGAAGAAACCGTCCCCGTCGTCCTGGAGCTCGGCCCGCAGCTCGTCCGTCACGACGGTCACCGCCAGCGCGTACGGGCGGAAGGTCCGGAAGGCCACGCCTCCAGGTATGGGATGGGCCCCGAGCACCCCGTGCGGATCGTGGTGCGTGCCGCTGAGCAGCCGCTCGCGGTCGCCAGGCTGCACACCGGCGAACGCGGGAGCGCTGTCGGCGGCGGGCAGCGGATCCGCCTCCCGTGTCTTCTTCGAGCTCTTGCCGACCTTGTCGGCCTTCTTGGCATCAGCCGTCTTGGCATCAGCCGTCTTGGGCGTTTTGGCCGTCGGTTTCCCCTCGGCGGCAGCCTTCTTCTTCGCGCCGGTCTTCTTCGGACTGTCGTCGGACGAGGGACGGGGCGTCACGGGCAGGGCCTCCTGGAAACGATGCAGGGTGGGCGGGACGGTCAGGGGGCGGTGGCGTCCGCCGCGAGTCGGCGCACCGCCGCCAGCGGTACGGGGAGCCAGTCGGGACGGTGCCGGGCCTCGTACACGACTTCGTACACCGCCTTGTCCGTCTCGTAGGCGCGCAGCAGTACGGGGTCGGTGCGCGGGTCGACCCCGGTGACCTCGGCGTATCCGGTGCAGTACGCGGCCCGGCAGGTGTCGGCCCAGCCGGGTGTCAGGGGGTGGTGGGAGTGGGCGGCGTAGTCGAAGGAGCGGAGCATGCCCGCGATGTCACGCGCCGGGGGTTGCGGCATCCGGCGTTCGGCGAGCGGCTTCGACGGCTCGCCCTCGAAGTCGATCAGCGACCACTTCCCGGACGGCGAACGCAGGCACTGCCCGAGGTGCAGATCGCCGTGGATGCGCTGCGCCGTCCAGGCGCCGCCCTCGGCGGCCAGGTCGGCCAGCGCCTCGAAAGCGGTGCGCAGGCCGGGAGCGTACGGCCGCAGCGCCGGAACCGCCTGCGCGGCCGCGTCCAGGCGCTGGGTCATTCCGTCGACGAGCGGCTTCATCTGCGCGTGGCCCAGCGTGACCGTGGGCAGCGCGCGGGCGAGCGCCGTGTGCACCTCGGCGGTCGCGCGGCCCAGCGCCCGCGCCTCGGCGCCGAAGTCCGCACCCTTGGCCAGCTCGCGCAGCGCCAGCTCCCAGCCGTCCGCCGCACCCCGGACGAAAGGTTGCAGGACACCCAGGGTGTACGTTTCCTCACCCAGCTCCGCGAGTATCCACGCCACCGGCGCCGGCACCCGCGCGCAGCCCTCCCGGGACAGCAGCAGCGGCAGCTCCAGGTCCGGGTTGGTGCCCGGCACGATCCGCCGCAACAGTTTGAGAATGAACGTATCTCCGTAGACGACGGACGAGTTCGACTGCTCGGAGGTGACCAGCCGCGGCACCAGACCGTCCCGGATGATCCGGCTGCCCCGGTCTTCCTGGCGGCCGGGGCGCTCGAAGCGCAGGTCACCGATCCGGGCCTGGGTGCGCAGGGCTTCCAGGAGGACGTCGGCGGGGCGCGCGTCGTGCAGCGCCTCGTACACCGTGAGGCCGGCCAGCGGCCCTTCCTCAAGGTGCCCGATCAGTGCGGGTGCGAGCCTGGGTGGCAGTGCCTCCCGGACGCCTATCAGCAGCTGGTAGCAGTCGCTGGGGTGCGGGAGGGCGCCCTGCGCCGGGGTGAGCGGCTGGTGGGCGCGCACGAGAAGGTGGAGCAGGCCCAGGGGACCGGTCGGCGGCAGCAGTTCCGTGGCCGACACCAGCGAGAATCCGGTCACCGGTCGGCCCTTGCCCGCGAACCACCGCTGCCGCGGCAGCCACTCCCGCAGCAGGGGATCCAGGGACGCGAGCAGCTCGGGGCGTACGGCCGGGGCCGTGGCAGAGCGGGCGGCCGGGGTCGAGGCAGAGTGGGTTGCTGCTTCCGACATGGCGTCGCGTCCTTTCCCCGGATACCGAGGGAACCGGAGGTCCAGAGACCCAGGACCCGGAGACCCTGTGAGGCCGGGGGAGTCGGGGTGTTACTCATGCGTGCCCAGGGCGGGGCGGAGGAAACCGCCCCGCCGCAGTTCTAGACCGCGTCCTTGCGGAGCCGGAACCAGTAGAAGCCATGACCTGCGAGGGTGAGCAGATAGGGCAGGTCACCGATGGCTGGGAAGCGTACCCCGCCGATCAGCTCGACGGGATGCCTCCCGTTGAACGCACTCAGGTCCAGTTCTGTGGGTTGTGCGAAGCGGGAGAAGTTGTGGACGCACAGGACGAGGTCGTCCTTGTACTCGCGCAGGAAGGCGATGACGGCGGGGTTGGAGGAGGGGAGTTCTGTGTAGGAGCCGAGGCCGAAGGCCATGTTCTGTTTGCGGATCTCGATCATGCGGCGGGTCCAGTGCAGCAGTGACGAGGGGGAGGACATGGCGGCTTCGACGTTGGTGACCTGGTAGCCGTAGACGGGGTCCATGATGGTGGGGAGGAAGAGGCGGCCGGGGTCGCAGGAGGAGAAGCCCGCGTTGCGGTCGGGGGTCCACTGCATGGGGGTGCGGACGGCGTCGCGGTCGCCGAGCCAGATGTTGTCGCCCATGCCGATCTCGTCGCCGTAGTAGAGGATCGGCGATCCGGGCAGGGACAGCAGCAGGGCGGTGAAGAGTTCGATCTGGTTGCGGTCGTTGTCCAGCAGGGTCGCGAGCCGCCGCCTGATGCCGATGTTGGCGCGCATCCGCGGGTCTTTGGCGTATTCCGCGTACATGTAGTCGCGTTCCTCGTCGGTGACCATTTCGAGGGTGAGCTCGTCGTGGTTGCGCAGGAAGATGCCCCATTGGCAGCCTGAGGGGATGGCGGGGGTCTTCGCGAGGATTTCGGAGACGGGGTAGCGCGATTCGCGGCGTACGGCCATGAAGATGCGGGGCATGACGGGGAAGTGGAACGCCATGTGGCATTCGTCGCCGCCGGCGGAGTAGTCGCCGAAGTAGTCGACGACGTCCTCGGGCCACTGGTTCGCCTCGGCGAGGAGGACCGTGTCGGGGTAGTGCGTGTCGATGTCCTTGCGGACCCGTTTGAGGAACTCGTGGGTTGCCGGAAGGTTTTCGCAGTTGGTTCCCTCGACCTGGTACAGGTACGGCACCGCGTCCAGGCGGAAGCCGTCGATCCCCAGGTCCAGCCAGAACCGCAACGCGGAGATGATCTCCTCCTGCACCGCCGGGTTCTCGAAGTTGAGGTCGGGTTGGTGGGAGAAGAAGCGATGCCAGTAGTACTGCTTGCGGACCGGGTCGAAGGTCCAGTTGGAGGCCTCGGTGTCGACGAAGATGATCCGGGCGTCCTGGTACTGCTTGTCGTCGTCGGCCCAGACGTAGTAGTCGCCGTAGGGGCCGTCGGGGTTGGCGCGCGACTCCTGGAACCACGGATGCTGGTCGCTGGTGTGGTTCATGACGAAGTCGATGACGACGCGCATGCCGCGCTGGTGGGCGGCGTCGACGAACTCCACGAAGTCGGCGAGGTCACCGAATTCGGGCAGGACGGCGGTGTAGTCGGAGACGTCGTAGCCGCCGTCGCGCAGCGGGGACTTGAAGAAGGGCGGCAGCCAGAGGCAGTCCACGCCCAGCCATTGCAGGTAGTCCAGTTTCGCGGTCAGGCCCTTGAGGTCGCCGATTCCGTCGCCGTTGCTGTCCTGGAAGGAGCGGACCAGGACCTCGTAGAAGACGGCGCGTTTGAACCACTCGGGATCGCGGTCCTTGGCCGGGGTGTCCTCGAACGTGTCCGGGACGGGCTCGTTGACGATCATGTGGTGGGTGACCCTCCGATCTGCGGTGAGGACGGTCGCAGGACGGTGAGAATGTGCGCGGGACTATGCCCTGGCTCAAGACGCACATAATTCGCCCTGCCCCAGTAGTAGGTCTCGCCGGTGAGCTCGTCGCGCACCGGCACGGACTCGTGCCAGTCCAGGCCGAGTTGTGGCATGTCCAACGAGACCGTCGCCTCCTGGGTGTGGTGGGGGTCGAGGTTGACCACAACCACAACCGTGTTCGAACTGCCGGTGCCCGTGGCGTCCTTGGGGTCCGCGACCGACTTCGAGTACGCGATCACCGACTCCTGGTCAGTGTGGTGGAAGTGGAGGTCGCGCAACTGGCGAAGAGCCGGACTGCGCCGCCTGATCGCGTTCAGCCTGCCCAGCAGAGGTGCGATGCTACGACCCTCACGCTCCGCCGACTCCCAGTCGCGCGGCCGGAGTTGATACTTCTCGGAGTTCAGATACTCCTCGCTTCCATCCCGTAGCGGGGTGTTCTCGCAGAGTTCGAAACCGCTGTACACGCCCCACGTCGGCGACAGCGTCGCGGCCAGCACGGCCCGCAGCTCGAAGGCCGGGCGACCGCCGTGCTGGAGGAACTCATGCAGGATGTCCGGGGTGTTCACGAAGAAGTTGGGCCGCATGTAGGCGGCCGCCTCGCCCGACAGCTCGGTCAGGTATTCGGTCAGCTCCTGCTTGGTGTTGCGCCAGGTGAAGTAGGTGTACGACTGCTGGAAACCGGCCTTCGCCAGCGTGTGCATGACCGCGGGCCGGGTGAACGCCTCCGCCAGGAAGATCACGTCCGGGTCGGTGCGGTTGATGTCCGCGATCACCTGCTCCCAGAACACCACCGGTTTGGTGTGCGGGTTGTCGACGCGGAAGATCCGTACACCATGGCTCATCCAGTACCGCAGCACCCGCAGCGTCTCCTGGACCAGGCCCGGCATGTCCTTGTCGAAGGCGATCGGGTAGATGTCCTGGTACTTCTTCGGCGGGTTCTCGGCGTACGCGATCGTGCCGTCCGGGCGGTGGTGGAACCAGTCCGGATGCTTCTGCACCCACGGGTGGTCGGGGGAGCACTGGAGCGCGAAGTCGAGGGCGATCTCCATGCCCTCGCGCTCCGCCCGGCGTACGAACGCGTCGAAGTCGTCGATCGTGCCGAGGTCCGGGTGGACGGCGTCGTGCCCGCCCTCCGGGGAGCCGATCGCCCAGGGCACACCGACGTCCGAACGGCTCGCCGACAGGCTGTTGTTGGGGCCCTTGCGGAACGTCGTGCCGATGGGATGGATCGGCGGCAGGTAGACGACGTCGAAACCCATCTCCGCGATGGCGGGCAGGCGTTCGGCGGCGGTACGGAACGTGCCGTGCGGTCGCTCGGGCGTGCCCTCGGAGCGCGGGAAGAACTCGTACCAGGAGCCGTACAGGGCCCGTTCGCGCTCCACCTTCAAGGGCAACGGCTCGCAGGACGTGACGAGTTCGCGCAACGGATGGCGGGCGAGGATCCGGTCCACCTCGGGGGTGAGGGCGGCGGCGAGGCGGGCCGAGGCGGGGCGTTCCACGTCGCGCAGTGCGGCGGCTGCCGTACGGAGGGTGTCCCGGCGTCCCTTGCTCTTCGGCACCCCGGTGGCCGCCCGCTCGTACAGGCGCGCGCCCTCCTCCAGGACCAGTTCGGTGTCGATGCCGGCCGGGATCTTGATCCCCGCGTGCCGACGCCAGGTGGAGATGGGGTCGCCCCACGCCTCCACCGTGTACGTCCAGTGGCCCTCCTTCCCGGCGGACACCGTGGCGCCCCAGCGGTCGGTGCCGGGGGCCAGCTCGCGCATCGGGGTCCAGGGTCCGGTGCGGCCCTCCGGATCACGCAGGACGACGTTCGCGGCAACCGCGTCATGCCCCTCGCGGAAGACCGTGGCCGAGACCTCGAAGGCCTCACCGGCCACCGCCTTGGCGGGCCAACGGCCGTGGTCGACGATCGGGCGGACATCGAGGAGGGGAATGCGGCCGATGGCTATGGGGGGCGGGGCGGCCGTGGCGGTTCCCGCAGGTGGCGCGACGGACGTGGTGGAGGACGGGACCGAGGCGACGGCGGTCTCCGTGGTCCTGGCCGGTGCCGCAGGTGCCACGGGCGCCGTCGTCTCTTCCGCCTCCGGAGTCGCGGCGGCCCTGCTGCCCGTGCCGGTCCCGGTCTTCGTGCCGATCTCGGCCTCGGCGGAGGGTTTCTCCGGAGTGCGGCGACCGGCGTCGGCCTCGCGTAGGGAGGGTGTGTCGGAGGTGCTCGTCGGGGGTGGCGACGTGCGGTGTGTGGCGGGCATGACCGCTCCTGTCCGCGTCAACGTGGGTGGGCGGATGAGGGTGTGGGGAGGTGAGGTCTGCGGGGTGTACCGGGGGAGCCTTCCCACCCTATTCGGGTGGGCAACCGGCACTTTGTTAACTACTCACGCGTATGTCTACAGACAAGGCCGGCCTCGTCCGGAGAGGCCGAGGCCGGTGCCTGTTCCTGCAGCGTGCTAGGGGGTACCGACCTGGAGCAACCTGTTCGGGGAACCCGGACCCGCGCCCGAGATCTTCCCCGGAACCGCTTTTTTAACCAGGGCTTTGCCCACCTGCGCCGGGGTGGCCCCGACGTGGTCGGCCAGATAGAGCGCGGCCGCGCCCGCGACGTGCGGGCTCGCCATCGACGTACCCGAGAAGGTCGCCTTCCCCGTGTCACTGGCGTACGACGCCGAGGTGATCGCCACGCCCGGTGCGAACAGGTCGAGCGAGGCGCCGGTGTTCGAGAAGCTCGCCCGGGCGTCCGTCCGGTCGCCGGCGCCGACGGTGAGGGCCTGCTCGACCCGGGCGGGGGAGTAGAGACCGGCCGACAGCCCGTCGTTTCCGGCCGCGATCGCGTACGTCACCCCGGAGGCGATGGAGTTGCGTACGGCGGCATCGAGCTGCGCGTTGGCGTATCCGCCGAGGCTGAGGTTGGCGACCGCCGGTTTCTTCGCGTGCTTCGTCACCCAGTCGATACCCGCGATGACCTGCGCGGTGGTGCCCGAGCCGTTGTTGTCCAGGACGCGGACGGCGACGACCTTGGCCTTCTTGGCGACGCCGTACTCGGTGCCCGCGATGGTGCCGGCGACATGCGTGCCGTGTCCGTTGCCGTCCTTGGCGGTTCTGTCGTTTCCGACGAAGTCCCAGCCGTAGCTCGCCCGGCCGCCGAAGTCCTTGTGCGTGATCCGGATACCGGTGTCGATCACGTACGCCGTCACGCCCTTGCCCGCCGAATCGGGCCAGGTGTAGCCGCCGTCCAGCGGCAGGCTCGGCTGGTCGACGCGGTCGAGGCCCCAGGAGGGCGGTTTCGTCCGACCCTCGGCTGCCACCCTGGTGTCCTGCACGACCGAGGCCACGCGGGAGTCCGCCGCGAGCCGCCGGGCCTGCTTCTCGTTGGCCGCCACCGCGTAGCCGTTGAGGGCCGTGCCGTAGGTGTGGCTGATTCTCGCCCCGTATTTCTCGGCGATGCTCTTGCCCGTCGCGGACAGGGCGCTGGTTCCCCCCTCGATTCCGCCCGCGGGTCTTCCCTTGAGCGTCACTATGTAGCTTCCGCCGACGGAGCCGGGAGCACCGGCGCCGAGTATCTGCCCCTCCGGGGCGGCGTGCGCGGGCAGGGTGATGGCCGAAAGCACCGCGGCCGTCGCGACCGCGGTGAGACCTCCCACCCGGCGCAGACGCCTGTGTCCCGTCTGTGCCATGACTTGGGTTCCCCTCCTTGACGGCGCACTCCGGCCGATGCCGGTCCGCCGTGGACCGAGGTCGGCGGGTACGCCACTTGTCAGCCTCTCGTGCGGTGTGAAGCGCCACAAGGCCACACAGGTGGGCGGAATCGGCCATACCGGCCATGAGGGACACGTGAAAGTTGCGGCGAATTTCCGCCGAAGTAACCAGGGGAGTGATCGTCGACGGCCCGGTCTGCGCGGACCTCGACGCGCCGTAGTTGCGGAGGCCCTCTCGCCGCTACCGTCGTGGGTGACGAAGGGCGCACAAGGACGTGCGTCCCCTATTGGCGCACGTCCTGGTTACCGTTCTCCTGCCGCTTCCGTCCTCCGTTACGTCCTTTGTGAAGTGAAGGTGGCATCAGTGAAGGCAATCCGTAGGTTCACCGTCCGCCCCGTACTCCCCGAAGCCCTTCACCCGCTCAGTGACCTGGCACGCAACCTGCGCTGGTCCTGGCATGCCGAGACCCGCGATCTCTTCCAGTCAGTCGACCCCGAGCGCTGGGCCGCCTCCGACGGTGACCCCGTACGCCTGCTCGGCAGTGTGCCGCCCGGACGTCTCGCCGAGCTCACCGAGGACCGGCGTTTTCTGCGCCGGCTTGCCGCGGCCTCCGACGATCTGCGCGACTACGTGACCGGCGACCGCTGGTACCAGACCCAGACGGTGACCCCCGAACTGCCCGCCGCCATCGCCTACTTCTCGCCCGAGTTCGGCATCACGGCCGCGCTGCCGCAGTACTCCGGCGGCCTCGGCATCCTCGCGGGCGATCACCTGAAAGCAGCCAGTGACCTGGGTGTTCCGCTGATCGGCGTGGGACTGCTCTACCGGCACGGCTACTTCCGGCAGTCCCTGTCCCGGGACGGCTGGCAGCAGGAGCACTATCCGGTCCTGGACCCCAACGAACTGCCCGTGGTGCCGCTGCGCGAGAGCGACGGCTCACCGGCCCAGGTCTCGCTGGCCCTGCCCGGCGGGCGCGCGCTGCGGGCCCGGGTCTGGCTGGCGCAGGTCGGCCGGGTGCCGCTGCTGCTGCTCGACTCCGACGTGGAGGAGAACGACCTCGGGGAACGCGGGGTGACCGACCGGCTGTACGGCGGCGGCAGCGAGCACCGGCTGCTCCAGGAGATGCTCCTGGGCATAGGAGGGGTGCGCGCGGTACGGACGTACTGCCGGCTGACCGGCCATGCGCGGCCCGAGGTGTTCCATACGAACGAGGGGCACGCGGGGTTCCTGGGTCTGGAGCGGATCGCCGAACTCGCCGACGATGGGCTGGACTTCGAGGCGTCCCTGGAGGCGGTCAGGGCCGGCACGGTCTTCACCACCCACACCCCCGTGCCCGCCGGAATCGACCGCTTCGACCGGGAGCTGGTCGCCCGCCACTTCGGTCCGGACGCCGAACTCCCGCGCATCGACGTGGAACGCGTCCTGGCCCTGGGCATGGAGACCTATCCCGGCGGTGAGCCGAACCTCTTCAACATGGCGGTGATGGGGCTGCGCCTCGGCCAACGGGCCAATGGTGTCTCGCTGTTGCACGGTCACGTCAGCCGGGAGATGTTCTCGGGGCTGTGGCCGGGCTTCGACCCGGACGAGGTGCCGATCACCTCGGTGACCAACGGCGTGCACGCGCCGACCTGGGTGGCGCCGGAGGTCTTCCGGCTCGGGGCCCGGCAGATCGGCGCCCAGCGCGCCGAGGACGCGATGACGGTCGGCGGCTCGGAGCGCTGGGACGCGGTGGCCGACATCGCGGACCAGGAGATCTTCGATCTGCGGCGTGTCCTGCGCGAGCAGCTGGTGGTGGAGGTACGGGAGCGGCTGCACGCGTCCTGGCGGCAGCGCGGCGCCGGCAGTGCCGAACTCGGCTGGATCGACGGCGTGTTGGACCCCGACGTCCTCACCATCGGCTTCGCGCGGCGCGTCCCCTCGTACAAACGCCTCACGCTGATGCTGCGCGACCGCGACCGGCTGATGGATCTGCTGCTGCACCCCGAGCGGCCGATCCAGATCGTCATCGCGGGCAAGGCGCACCCCGCCGACGACGGTGGCAAGCGGCTGATCCAGGAGCTGGTCCGGTTCGCGGACGACCCGCGGGTGCGCCACCGGATCGTGTTCCTGCCCGACTACGGCATGGCGATGGCGCAGAAGCTGTACCCGGGCTGCGACATCTGGCTGAACAATCCGCTGCGTCCGCTGGAGGCGTGCGGGACGAGCGGAATGAAGGCCGCGCTCAACGGCTGCCTCAACCTGTCCGTCCTGGACGGCTGGTGGGACGAGTGGTTCCAGCCCGACTTCGGCTGGGCGATCCCGACGGCCGACGGTACGGCGACGGACGACGACCGCCGCGACGACCTGGAGGCGGCGGCGCTCTACGACCTGCTGGAGCAGCGCGTCACCCCGCGCTTCTACGAGCGTGGCCAGGGCGGACTGCCCGACCGCTGGATCGAGATGGTCCGCCAGACCCTGACCCACCTCGGCCCGAAGGTCCTGGCGGGCCGGATGGTCCGCGAGTACGTGGAACGGCTGTACGCCCCCGCCGCCCGCGCCCACCGCTCCCTCACCCCGGACACCGCCCGCGAACTGGCCGCCTGGAAGTCCCGCGTCCGCTCGGCCTGGCCGCAGGTCACCGTCGACCACGTCGAGGCAGCCTCCGCCACGACCACCGCCGAACTCGGCACCACCCTCTCCCTCCACGTCCGCGTCGCCCTCGGCGACCTCACCCCCGACGACGTCGAGGTCCAGGCCGTCGCGGGCCGCGTCGACTCCGACGACCGCATCGCCGACGCGGTGTGCGTACCCCTGAAACCGACGGGCGGCCCGGACGGGGAAGGGCGCTGGTCGTACGAGGGGCCACTGTCCCTGGACCGGACGGGGCCCTTCGGCTACACGGTGCGGATCCTGCCCACGCATCGGCTTCTCGCCTCGGGCGCGGAGCTGGGGCTTGTGGCGGTTCCTTCGGAGGAACTGGTGGAGGGGGCGGGGGTGTTGATGCGGTGAGCGGCTGATCCTCGGCCGGAGATGTTCAGCGGGCGCGGGTCAGATCTGTTCGAACGGGGCGCACAGCCGCCGCAGCACCTTCCCGCACCGCTTTGCGTACGCGTGCTGGAACGCCCGCGTCGCCGGGCCGCCCGCTCGGGCGTACCACGTGGCGGCGCGGCTGAAGGCGGTGACGGTGAGCCAGACGGTGCCGTCGCCGGTGCGGGTGATCTCGAAGGCTTCCTCGCCGGATTCCGGGTGGCCGGCGAGGGTGCCGTACGCCCAGGCGGTGCGGCGGTACTCCTCGACCGTCCAGACGACGCGGCAGGGGGCCTGGATGGGGCCGAGGCCGACGATCACGTCGACTCCGGGGGCCGCCTTCGCCGCGTCGGAGGTGAGGGTGACGCCGCTCAGCTCCCGGTGCATCTCCCAGGTCATGAGGGCTTCGGACGCTCGGCGGAAGACGGCTTCGCCTTCGCCGATGCGTGTGCGGACGTGCAGGCGGTGAAAGCCCGGGGGGCAGCGGTCCTCGCGGGTCGCGCCCACGTCCTCGTACGTGTAGGGCATGGGGCACAGCGTAGGGCGGCACCCGAAGTCGCCTTCTCTCCGGGTACCGCCCAGTCCGCTTTACGTCATCAGGCTACGTTGACCGCGGTCCATGTCGCCGCCACGGTCGCGTACTCCGTGCTCGTGGAGCCGTACAGCGCCGCCGCCGCACTCAGGGTCGCCGTGCGGGCGCCCGCGTACGTGGTCGACGACGTCATGTACTCGGTCAGCGCCTTGTACCAGATCTGGTTGGCCTTGTCCCTCCCGATGCCGGTGATCGTGGAGCCGTTGTACGTCGGGGAGTTGTAGGAGACCCCGTTGATCGTCTTGGCGCCGCTTCCCTCGGAGAGGAGGTAGTAGAAGTGGTTCGCCGGGCCCGAGGAGTAGTGGACGTCCAGGTTCTTCACCGTCGACGACCAGTAGTTGGCCGACCCGCCGTCCTTGCTCGGCTGGTCCATGTAGCGCAGCGGCGTGCCGTTGCCGTTGATGTTGATCTTCTCGCCGATGAGGTAGTCACCGACGTCGGAGGCGTTGGCCGTGGAGAACTCGACCGCGGTGCCGAAGATGTCGGAGGTGGCCTCGTTGAGGCCGCCGGACTCGCCGCTGTATACGAGCTTCGCGGTGTTGGCCGTGACGCCGTGGGTCATCTCGTGGCCCGCGACGTCCAGCGAGGTGAGCGGCTTGATGTTGCCCGCGCCGTCGCCGTACGTCATGCAGAAGCAGGTGTCGGACCAGAAGGCGTTGACGTACGCGCTGCCGTAGTGGACACGCGAGTAGGCGGCGACGCCGTTGTTCTTGATGCCGCTGCGGTTGAAGGTGTTCTTGTAGAAGTCCCAGGTCGCCTGCGCGCCGTACGCGGCGTCGACGGCCGCGGTCTGGTCGGTGGTCGAGCTGGAGGCCGCGCCGGTGCCCCAGGTGTCGTCCGCGTCGGTGAACAGGGTGCCGGTGCCCGAGCTGGTGGTGTGCGAGAGGTTGTACGTCTTGTGGCTGCCGTGCGAGGTGTCGGTCAGCTGGTAGGTCGAGCCCGACAGCGTGGTGCCGAGGGTGACCGTGCCCGAGTACAGGCTCTTGCCGGTGCCGGTCTCGATGCCCTGGTACTCGTAGAGCTTCGCGCCGGTGGCCGCGTCGGTGATGACGTGCAGCTCGTTCGGGGTGCCGTCCTCCTGGAGACCGCCGACGACCGTCTCGTACGCGAGGACGGGGGTGCCGTCCGCCGCCCAGATCACCTTGCGGGGCGCCTGGGAGGCCTCGGTCTTATCCGAGCCGGCGGCCTTGGCGGCGGTCAGGGCCTGCGTCTCGGCCTTCGAGGAGGTGACGGCCGGCGTGAGGGAGGCCACCTTGATGGTCGCCTTCGTGGCCTTGGTGACGCCCTCGGTCTTGCCGGACGCGCTCTCGTGGACGACCAGGTCGCCGCCGAGGACCGGGAGTCCGTCGTACGTGCGCTCGTAGCGCGTGTGGACCGTGCCGTCCGCGTCCTGGCTGACGTCCCTGACGACCAGCTTCTCCTTGGCGCCGAGACCTATCTCGTCGGCGGTCTGCGGAGTCGCGGCCTGCGCCTCCTGGATGAGCGAGGTGCGTGCCGACGTGGACAGCTGGATCTGGGCGCCGGGGAGGGTCGGCTTGGCCGCGGGGGCCGCCGACGTGTCCGCGGAGGCACCGGTGGTCATACCGGTGGCGAGCAGGGCTCCGGCCGCGACAGCGGTGGCGATGGCCAGAGTGGTGCGCTTGTGACGCGCGTAGAGGGGGGTCACGCGAACTCCTTTGTGGGGCGACCGGACGGCATGGGGTGTCCGAACGGAAGGTGAAGTTGCGGTACGGGTGAGCCGTGCGGTGGAAGAGTGGCATCCAGGGCGCGTACATGTCAGGAGGTCTGTTGAATCTTGGCCGGAAAGTGTCCATTGGATGAAGATCACCGTGCGCGATGAGGGCTCGGTCTCCGTAAAGGAGACGTCAAAGCAAACTCCGGACCAGGCAAAAGAGGGCGCCGCCCCGGGGAGTTGAACCTCCGGGACGGCGCCCTGTCTGTGGCGGACCCGCTACGGGAACGTCAGTTTCCAGCTGTTGATGTAGCCGGTGTCGATGGCCGCGTTGTCCTGGACCCTCAACTGCCAAGTGCCGTTGGCGACTTCGGAGGACGCGTTCACCGTGTAGGTGGTGTTCAGGTTGTCCGTGCTACCGCCGGTGCCGTACGCCTTGAGCGTGTACGCCGTTCCGTCGGGAGCGACCAACTGCACCTGGAGGTCACCTATGTAGGTGTGCACGATGTCCACGGCCACCGCGAGGTTCGCCGGTGCGTTGCCGGTACGCCCGGTGACGGAGATCGGCGAGTTGACGGCCGCTCCGTTGTCCGGAATCGATACGTCGGCCGTGTTCTCGAACGACGTACCGCCACCACCGCCTCCGCCGGGCCGGGCACCGACCGCGACGCCCGCCCAGGCGTTCTGTACCGCCAGGTACTCGGCGCTCGTGGTGCCGTACAGCTCACCCGCCACCGCGAGCGTGCCGGTGCGCGCCGCCGCGTAGTTGGTGGTCGTCGTGAACTTCGTGGTGAGCGCCTTGAACCAGATCTGCTCCGCCTTCGCGCGGCCTATCCCGGTGACCGGGAGCCCGTCGGCGGTCGGCGAGTTGTACGAGACGCCGTTGATGACCTTGGCGCCGCTGCCCTCGCTCAGCAGGTAGAAGAAGTGGTTCGCCGGGCCCGAGGAGTAGTGGACGTCGATCGAACCGATCCCCGAGTACCAACTGTCCTTGGACGCGCCGTCCTTGCTCGGCTGGTCCTGGTAGCGCAGCGGGGTGCCGTTGCCGTTGATGTTGATCTCTTCGCCGATGAGGTAGTCACCGACGTCGGAGGAGTTGGCCGCGTAGAACTCGACCGCACTGCCGAAGATGTCGGAGGTGGCCTCGTTCAGGCCGCCGGACTCGCCGCTGTAGACGAGGCCCGCCGTGTTCGCGGTGACGCCGTGCGTCATCTCGTGGGCGGCCACGTCGATCGAGGTGAGCGGGTTGGCGTTGCTGGATCCGTCGCCGTACGTCATGCAGAAGCAGCTGTCGGACCAGAAGGCGTTGACGTAGTTGTTGCCGTAGTGGACCCGGGAGTACGCGCCCACGCCGTCACCCTTGATGCCGGTGCGGCCCTGCACGTTCTTGTAGTAGTCCCAGGTCAGCGCGGCGCCGTAGTGTGCGTCGGCGGCGGCCGACTCCAGGTTGGACGCGAGGCCGTTGCCCCAGATGTCGTCGGGGCCGGAGAAGAGCGTGCCGGTGCCGGAGGTGGCGCGGTTCAGGTTGTACGTCTTGTGGGCGCCGCGTGCCCCGTCGGTGAGGTTGTACGTCGTGCCGGACTGCGTGCTGCCGAGCGTGACCGTGCCGGAGTACACCGTGTTGCCGGTGCCGGTCTCGATGGCCTCCCACTCGTACAGCTTCGCGCCGGTGGTGGCGTCCGTGACGACGTGCAGCTCCTGCGGGGTGCCGTCGTGCTGGAAGCCGCCGACGACCGTCTCCCAGGCCACCGTGGGCGTGCCGTTCGCGGCCCAGACGACCTTGCGGGGTGCCCGGTTGACGTCGGGGCTCTTGGCCTTCTCCGCCTTGGCGGCCGCCAGTGCCTGCTTCTCCGCCTTGGCGGCGGGCAGCGCGGCGGCCGTCGTCGCCGGCTTGATGGTGGACCGGGTGGCCTTGGTGACGCCCTCGGTCGCGCCGGACTTGGCGGTGTCGACGACCAGGTCGCCGCCGAGGACCGGGAGCCCGTCGTACGTGCGCTCGTAGCGGGTGTGGACCGTGCCGTCCGCGTCCTTGACGACGTCACGGACGACGAGCTTCTCCTTGGCGCCGAGGCCCAGGTCGTCGGCGGTCTCCGCCTTGACCGCCTCGGCGTCGCGGATCAGCGCGGCGCGCTGGGCGGGGGTGAGTTTCACGCTGAGGGCGCCCGGGTTGACCTTGCCCGCGGCCGACGGTGCCTTCTCCGGGGCGGCGGTGGCGGCGCCCGACTGGACGGCCGTGGCGATCAGGGCGGCGACGCCCGCGAGGGCGACGGCTGCGGCTCGGCGCCGCGTGGTGCGGGAGGTGGAGCTGTGGGAGGTGCGTCTGTGAGGGGAGCTGCTTCTCAACACTGACTCCTTCTGCGTGGCCGCGGGTCGCACGGCCAGGGGAGACCGGACGAAGAGTGACCGTCCGGGCAGAACAGGGCGGTACGCGGAACCAGGTGCAGGTGCAGGTGCAGGTGCGGAGGTGCTGTGGCACGACACAGCGGTGTTGCCCGTGATGCTGTGGGGTTGCTGTGAAGTAGCCGAGGGAAGAGTTGCAGGGGAATGCGCTGTCTGTCAGGACCGTGTCAATGAATTGGCTGGAAATGGTTCGTTGTCCGGATGGTCGTGTTCGGTATACGGAGCGTTGGTCGAGCCCGGCCGGCGCCGTCCAGGTCGCTCGGAAGTCGGCCGGGAGTTCGGAAACCGGCCGGGAACTCGGAGCCCGGTCGGGAGTTCAGAGGTTGGCCGGGAGTTCGGCGGCCGGTCGGGAGTTCAGGGGTTGGCCGGGAGTTCGGCGGCCGGTCGGTGGTTCAGGGGTTGGCCGGGAGCGCGGAGCCCGGCCGGGAACTCAGAAGCTGGTCTCGGGGATGGCGTCCAACGCCTGGGCCCACTCCGGGTACTTGGCGACCTTCGCGAGAGCGATCGCCATGACCTTCTCGCCGAGACCGGGATCCGGGTCGTCCGACAGGCGGACCGCCGACAGCTTCGCGAGGCGGGGGAGGATCACCAGGTCGCCGTCGAGATGCACCTGGTCGTGCATGTACCGCTCCAGCGCCGCCAGGTCCTCCACCCCCACGCAATACGTGTGCGTGAAGCCGCTCGCCGGATCGCCGAGATCCTGGCCCACCACCCCGAACGAGGCCGACTCGACGGTCGAGGTCCGCCTCATCGCCGCCAGCACCTCGGCCTTCTCCTCCTCGGTCGTTCCGTCCTTGAAGCTGAACCGCAGGATGTTGACGATCACTGGGACTCCCCTCGGAGATATCGGAGATACTCGACAATGCTGAACCAGCGAGTTCAATTTAACGGTCCGACTGGTTCAGTACAAGGCGGTATCCTGCGGAGGTGACAGCGACAACTCGGGCCTCGCGAGGGCGAATCGACAAGCGGCAGGCGATCCTGGACGCCGCCTTCACCGTCTTCGCGCGCCGGGGTTACGCGAACACCTGCGTGCAGGAGATCGCCGAGGAGGCGGGCGTCGCCAAGCCGACGGTCTACAACCACCTCAGCGACAAGGAGACCCTGTTCCGGCGCGCGTTGGAGGCCGCGGCGGACGCGGTGTCGGCCGAGAACCTCGCCATCGTCGAGCGCCTGCGCGACCCCGGCGACGACCTGCCCGCGGCCCTGGAGGACGTGTCGTACCGGCTGCTCCAGGTGTGCTGCGGCGAACGGGCCCGCGCGCTGCGCTGGCTGACGTACTCCCAGGTCGGCGGCTTCCCCGACCTCATCGAGGCGGTCCAGGGCCGCACCTCGCAGCGCGTCGCCGAGGCTCTCGAGGACCGGCTGGCCCGGCTCTCTCTCGCCGGGCGGCTGCGCCCGTGCGACCCGGCACAGGCCGCGGAACAGCTCCTCGCGCTGCTCACCGGACCCATGGAGGCCCGCACCCGGCTCGGCACCCGCAAGGCCTCCGCCGCCGAGACACGCGCGGTGGCACAGGCGGCGGTGGACACCTTCCTGCGCGCCTATGCGGTCACGTAGGGGACGGGCGCTCGCCGTGCCATGAGTGCCAGAGCGCCGCGTAGGCGCCGTCGGCCGCCACCAGGTCGTCGTGCGTGCCGAGTTCGGTCAGCAGGCCGTCCTCCATGACGGCCACCCGGTCCGCGTCGTGCGCGGTGTGCAGCCGGTGCGCGATGGCGATGACCGTGCGCCCTTCGAGTACGGCGGCCAGCGCGCGCTCCGTGTGGCGGGCGGTCGCCGGGTCGAGGAGCGCCGTGGCCTCGTCGAGGATGAGGGTGTGCGGGTCCGCCAACACGACGCGGGCGAGGGCGAGTTGCTGGGCCCGCGAGCCGTCCGTGGGATGTCCGCCGGCGCCCAGTTCGGTGTCCAGGCCGTCCGGCAGCTCCCCGGCCCAGTCGTCGGCGCCGACCACCGCGAGGGCCGCCCACAACTGCGCGTCGGTGGCCGCCGGTTCGGCGATCAGCAGGTTGTCGCGGACCGTGCCCAGGAACACGTGGTGCTCCTGGGTGACGAGGACGACCTGCCGTCGCAGCTGCTCGGGATCGAGGCCGACGATCGGCACCCGGCCCACCGTCACCGAGCCGGAGCGCGGTGCGTCGACGCCCGCGAGCAACCTGCTCAGGGTGGTCTTGCCGGCGCCGGAAGGGCCGACCACGGCCAGCCGCTCCCCGGGCCGCACGGTCAGGTTCACCCCACGCAGCACCTCGCCGCCGCGGTCGTACGAGTAGCGCACGTCCGTCACATCGATCCGGTCGTCCACCGGCAGCGGGGAAGGGGCCGAGGAGTCGGCCCGCGGGGCCCGGGCAAGCCCCTCCACCCGGGCGAAGGAGGCACTGCTGCTCTGCAACTGCTCGACCCGGTTCAGGATCGTGTCCAGCGGGTCGACGAGCTGCATCAGATACAGCGCCGCCGAGACCACCGCACCCAGGCTCATCGCACCCCGCGCGTGCAGCGCGCCGCCCATCAGCAGCACGCCGACCACCGGGACGATGTACGAGATCTCCACCAGCGGGAAGAACACGTTGCGCAGGAACAGCGTGCGCATCCGGGTCAGGCGCAGTGTCTCGATCGCGTCCCGGCTCGCGGCGGTCCGGCGCCGCTGTAGTCCGAAGGCCTCGACCGTGCGGGCTCCCTCAGCGGTGGCCGCGAGGATCTCCGCGACCTCCGACGTGGCGGCGCCCTCGGCGAGATAGGCGGTACGCGCCCGGCGCAGATACCAGCGGGTGGCGAACCAGATGCCGGTGAGGCCCAGCACCCCGCAGCAGCCGAGCAGCGGGTCCAGGAAGAAGACCGCGCCCAGGATGAACAGTGACTGGACCGAGCAGATGAGCAGTTCGGGCCCGGCGTCGCGCAAGGTGGTGCCCACCATGGCGACATCCGCGGTGCCACGAGCCGTCAGATCACCCGTACCGGCCCGCTCCACCACCGAGGCGGGCAGCGCGAGCGCCCGCTCGACGAACTCCTCGCGCACCCGCGCCAGCGTTCGCTCCCCGAAACGGTGTCCCACATACCGGGCAGCCCGCGCCAGCAGCAACTGCGCCAGCGCGCACACCAGGATGACGAGCGCCAGCCGGTCCACGACGGCGACCCCGCCCCCGGCCCGTACGTCGTCGATGATCCGGCCGAGCAGCCACGGCCCGACCAGACCGGCAGCCGCGGCCAGTGAGTTGAGGGCGAGTACGCCGGTGAAGGCACGCCCGTCCGCCCGGACCAGCCGGACCGCGGCCCGGCGCACGTCGGCCTGCTCGGCGACGGGCAGATGCGCGCTCATCGCACGGCCTCCTCATCCTGTACGTCGGCGTCGCGGGCCACTAGTTGCTCTACGTCGGTTTCGCGGGCCGCGAGTTGCTCTACGTCGGTTTCGCGGGCCGTGAGTTCCTCCACGTCGGTGTCGCGGGCCACGAGCGCCCGGTACCCCGGCTCCTCGTCGAGGAGCTCACGGTGGCTGCCGGTGGCCGCGACCTTGCCGTCCACCAGGTAGGACACGGTGTCCACCTGGTCGAGGAGCAGCGGCGATGTGCTGGTCACCACCGTCGTACGGCCCTGCCGCGCGGCCCGCAGCCGGGCGGCGACGGTCGCCTCGGTGTGGGCGTCGAGAGCCGAGGTGGGTTCGACCGCGAGCAGCACCTCGGGATCGGCCAGGAGCGCCCGCACCAGGCGTACCCGCTGCCGCTGGCCGCCGGAGAGGCTGCGGCCCTGCGCGTCGACCTTCGAGTCGAGCCCGTCCGACAGCCCGATGACGATGTCCTCCGCGACGGCCGCGTGCACGGCCTCCGCAGTGGACTGCTCATCCTGGTCACGACGGCCGGAGACCAACTCGCGCAGGGTGCCCGCGAACAGGTCGGCCTCGTTGTCCGCGACCAGGATCCGTGCCCGCACCTGCGACAGGGGGATCTCGTCGAGGCGTACGCCGCCCCAGGTCGCCGCCGACTGCGCGTACCGCCCGAGCCGGTCGACCACGGCGGACGAGTCCCCCGGGCGGGCGCCGACCAGCGCCGTCAGCTTCCCCGGCGCCACCTGGACGCCCGACTCCGGATCGCGCAGCGTCGACGGGGCCGCCGGAGCGTCCCGGCTGCCGCCGTCGGTGGCCAGCGGCTCCAGCGCCAGGAACCGTACGACCCGCCGGGCGGCCACCAGCCCCCGGCTCAGCTGATAGCCGCACTCGATGAAGAACGCCACCGGCATCACGAGCACCGCGACATAGCCGTACACGGACACCAACTCGCCGATGGTGATGGACCCTTGAGCGGCCAGCCGGGCCGCAAGCCAGGTCACGACGGCGAGGAACACCGTCGGCAGCCCGAGGCCGAGCGCCTGGATCCAGCTCGTCACCGCCCCGACCCGGTACCCCTGTGCCCGCAGCTCCTGCGAGTCGCGGCGGAAGGAGTCGGCGAACAGCCCTTTGCCGCCAAGGCCGTTGAGGACACGCAGGCCGCCCGCCAGGTCGCCGATCCGGGCGGTCAGCACACCCTGCCGCTCGCGGTACTCGGTCTCCGCGCCCTGTAGCCGCCCCATCATCGGTCCGAGGAACACGGCGATCACCGGCACCCCGAGCAGGATCACCACGGACAACTGGACGGAGACCGACAGCAGCAGCGCGGCCACCACGCCGTAGGTGAGGACCGCGGCCACGCCGGGGCCCACGACGGTCAGGGACACGGCGATCGTCTGGACGTCGCCGACCCCGATCGTGACGACCTCCCCCGCCCCCACCTGCCGCGACAGCGCGCCACCCAGCCGGGTCGCCTGCGCCAGCACGACCTTGACCGTACGGAAGTTGGCGTCCATCCGGACCTGGGTCATCGTGCGGTGGCGCAGGACAGCCAGCAAGGCGTTGAACACCCCCGCCCCCAGCAGCGCGGCGGCCCAGCCAAGCAGCGCCGCCCGGTCACCCGGCTCCAGGCCGTCGTCGATCGCGCGCGACAGCAGATACGGCGTCAGCGCGAGGAGCCCCATCCACACACTGGCCAGCAGCGCCCCCGCCACCGACCGGCCCGCCTGTCTGGTGCACAGCCACCACAGATACCGGCCGCCGCTCCGACGGTCGGGCGTGCCTGGATCCTCGTACGCGTCGATCATCCGCTCCCACTCTCCGGCTCAGGTCTTTCCGACGCGCTATACGAGACTGTCCCGCCACGCCCGGTGCAGATCCGCGAACCTGCCGGTGTCGGCGACGAGTTGGTCCGGTGTGCCGTCCTCGACCACGCGCCCCTGCTCCATCACCAGCACCCGGTCGGCGATCTCCACCGTGGACAGCCGGTGCGCGATGACCACCGCGGTGCGGCCGCGCAGGACCGTCAACATGGCCCGCTGGACCGCGCGTTCACCTGGCACGTCCAGGGAGCTGGTCGCTTCGTCGAGGATGAGGACCGCCGGGTCGGCGAGCAACGCCCGTGCGAAGGCGACCAGTTGACGTTGGCCCGCCGAGATACGGCCACCCCGCTTGCGTACGTCCGTGTCGTAGCCGTCCGGCAGGGAGCTGATGAAGTCGTGGGCGCCGATCGCCTTCGCTGCGCGCTCGATGTCCTCACGGGTCGCATCGGGGCGGCCGATGGCGATGTTCTCGGCGACCGTGCCGGAGAACAGGAACGCCTCCTGGGTCACCATCACCACCCCGCGCCGCAGTTCGGGCGCGGACAGCTCGCGCAGGTCGACGCCGTCCAGCAGGACCCGGCCGTCCGAAGGGTCGTAGAAGCGGGCCAGCAGCTTGGCGAGCGTCGACTTGCCGGCGCCCGTCGAGCCGACCACCGCCACCGTCCGACCGGCCGGGAGGGTGAGGTCGAAGGTGGGCAGGATCTCTCCGCCGGTGCGGTACCCGAAGCGGACGCCGTCGAAGACGACCTCGCGGCCCGGGTGTTCGGAGGCGAGGGCGGGCAGCTCCTTCGGCGCGGCTGGCTCCGGCACCGAGGGGACCTGGGCCAGCAGGCCTGCGATCTTCTCCAGCGAGGCCGCGGCCGACTGGTAGGAGTTGAGGAACATGCCCAGGCGGTCGATCGGGTCGTACAACCGGCGCAGATACAGCACCGCCGCGGCCAGCACACCCAGCGCGAGCGAGCCCGACGCCACTCGGTACGCGCCCCACAGCACCATCCCCGCGACCGCCGTGTTGGCGACCAGCCGGGACCCGATGACATAGCGGGCCATCTCCAGAATGGCGTTGCCGTTCGTCCGCTCGTGATGCCGGTTGAGCGTCCCGAACTCCGCGTCGTTGGTGGCCTCGCGGCGGAACGCGCGCACCGGGCGGATGCCGTTCATCGTCTCCGCGAACTTCACGATCACGGCGGCGATCGCGGTCGAACGGATCGCGAAGATCCGGCCCACGCGGTGCTGGTAGAGACGGATGAGCAGATACAGCGGCACGAAGGACGCCACCGCGAGCGCGCCCAGGCCCAGGTCGAGCCAGAGCAGCATCGCCGAGATGTAGACGAAGGACAGGATGACCGTGACGAGCTCCTGTAGGCCCTCGGTGAGCAGTTCGCGCAGCGACTCGACATCCGTCGTGGAGCGGGAGATCAGCCGTCCCGAGGTGTAGCGCTCATGGAAGTCGACGCTGAGCGCCTGGGCGTGCCGGAAGATTCGGCCGCGCAGGTCGAGCAGCACGTCCTGGTTGACGCGGGCGGAGGCCAGGATGAAGGCGTACTGGAGCGCGCCGGAGGCCAGCGAGCAGAGCAGGTAGGCGACGGCCACCGCGATCAGCGGGCCGTTGTCGTCGCTCCGATACGCCGGTACGGCACGGTCGATGGCGTATGCGACGAGCAGCGGGCCCGCCTGGACCGCGGCCTGCTGGAGCAGAAGCAGCGCGGAGGTCAGGATCACGCGGGACCGGAGCGGGGTGAGCAGGGAGCGCAGCAGCGCGGCCGTCGCGCCCGGGGGTGTGGGGAGGGTGTCGCGGTCGAAGGGGTCCGTGGACTGCGGGGGCTCTTCCACTGGCGTGTCCCGGCCCTTGCGCTTGTCCTTGCCCGGCGCGGTCGTCGTCTGCGCCGTCATCGGTCGTCCTCCTCGGTGCCTGACATCAGGTGGGCGTACTCGGCGTTCGTGCGCAGCAGTTCGTGGTGGGTGCCGACGGCGGTGATACGGCCGCCGGAGAGCAGGGCGACCCGGTCCGCCAGCAGGACCGTGGACGGGCGGTGCGCCACGATCAGCGCGGTCGTCTCCGCCAGTACACGGCGCAGGGCCGCCTCGACCGCGGCCTCCGTGTGGACGTCCAGCGCCGACAGGGGGTCGTCGAGGACAAGGAAGCGGGGGCTGCCGACAACCGCTCTCGCCAGCGCGAGCCGCTGCCGCTGGCCGCCGGAGAGGCTCAGGCCCTGCTCGCCGACCTGGGTGTCCGTGCCCTGCGGGAGCGCATGTGTGAAGTCCGCCTGCGCGATGGCGAGCGCCCGCTCCAACTCGGCTGCGCCTGCCGTGTCCTCGGCCCCCATGAGTACGTTCTCCCCGACGCTGGCCGAGAAGAGGGTGGGTTCCTCGAAGGCGACGGCCACGCGCGTGCGGAGTTCCTCGCGGGGCATGGTCGCGATGTCCTCGCCGTCCAGCGTGATCCTGCCCGAAGTCACCTCATGGAGGCGGGGGACGAGGGCGGTGAGCGTGGTCTTTCCGGTGCCGGTCGCTCCTACCAGGGCCATGCTCTCGCCCGGGCGGATGTGGAGGTCTACGCGGTCGAGGATGGGCGGGGAGTCGGCGGGGGCGTCGGGGTAGCGGAAGCGGACGTCGTGGAACTGGAGGCCGCCGGTGCCGGTGCCTTCCGGCTGTCCGCGGTGCGTGGCGGTCTCGGCCTCCTCCTCCTCGTCCATCACCTCGAAGTACCGCTCCGTGGCCGTCGCCGCCTCCTGGCTCATGGCGAGGAGGAAGCCGATGGAGTCGACGGGCCAGCGCAGCGCGAGGGCGGTGGAGAGGAAAGCCACCAGCGTGCCCGCGGAGAGATGGCCGTCGGCGACCTGGACGGTGCCAAGGACGAGGGCGGCGCCGATGGCGAGTTCGGGGAGGGTGACGATGAAGGCCCAGATGGAGGCGAGGAGACGGGCCTTGGCGAGTTCCGTGCCGCGCAGGGTGCGGGACAGCTCGCGGAAGGCGCGGGCCTGACTGCGATGACGACCGAAGCCCTTGATGATGCGGATGCCGAGCACGCTCTCCTCGACGACCGTCGTCAGGTCACCGACCTGGTCCTGCGACCGCCGGGCGATCTCCGCGTACCGCCGCTCGAAGAGCCAGCAGACGATGATCACGGGGACGGCGGGCGCGAGCAGCACCAGTCCGAGCGTCCACTCCTGGGCCAGCATGATGGCCACGCCCGCCAGGATCGTCACGGAGTTGACCAGCAGGAAGGTCAGCGGGAAGGCCAGGAACATGCGCAGCAGCATCAGGTCCGTGGTGCCCCGGGACAGCAGCTGACCGGAGGCCCAGCGGTCGTGGAACGCGACCGGCAGCCGCTGTAGATGCCGGTACAGATCCGCCCGCATCGCCGCCTCGACCCCCGCCAGCGGCCGCGCCACCAGCCACCGCCGCAGCCCGAACAGCACGGCCTCGGCGATTCCGAGCAGCAACAGACACAGCGCGCCGAGCCAGACACCCCGCGTGTCGTGGCCGGCCACGGGACCGTCCACCATCCACTTCATGACGAGCGGGAACACCAGCCCCGTGAGGGACGCGAGGACCGCGACGAACGCGGCGGTGAACAGCCGCGCCCGCACCGGCCGTACGTACGGCCACAGCCGCAGCAGGCTGCGCACGGTCGAACGGCCGCCCGTCTTCGCAGGGTCCTTGGTGGCTACAGGTGTTGTCGGCATCAGCAGGGAGCCTACGGATCGGCACTGACAACGCCCACCGAGTTTTGGCCGTACCCGGATCGGCCGCCGGTCCTACGACCTGCGTGTGCGAGGAGCCGTCCGGCGAAGACCCGGGGGGTCGTACGAGGGCATCAACCGATCGGCTGATGCCGTTCGAGCGGGACGGCCGATGGCGGCGGGCCCGCTCCGCCGGGAGCCTTGAGACATGTCATCCACACCCGTCATCGAAGTGACCGACCTGCGAAAGTCCTACGGCGGCCGACCGGTCGTCGACGGTATCTCCTTCGCTGTGGAGGAGGGCGAGATCTTCGGCGTCCTCGGCCCGAACGGCGCCGGAAAGACCACCACCGTCGAGTGCGTCGAGGGACTGCGCGTCCCCGACGGGGGCCGGGTCCGGGTCACCGGCCTCGACCCCGTCGCCGACCACGCGCGCGTGGCGCGTGTGCTCGGCGCGCAGTTGCAGGAGAGCGAGCTCCAGGCCAAGCTCACCGTCCGCGAGGCCCTGGAGCTGTACGCCGCGTTCCACGAGAAGCCGGCCGACTGGCGGCCGCTGGCCGAGCGGCTCGGCCTGACCGACAGGCTGAACTCCCGGTTCGGCAAACTCTCCGGCGGCCAGAAGCAGCGCCTGTTCATCGCGCTCGCGCTGATCGGCAACCCCAGGGTCGTCGTCCTGGACGAGTTGACCACCGGCCTCGACCCGCGCGCCCGCCGGGACACCTGGGAGCTCATCGAGGACATCCGCGCGAACGGCGTCACCGTCCTGCTGGTGACCCACTTCATGGAGGAGGCCCAACGCCTGTGCGACCGGATCGCCGTGATCGACAAGGGGCGGGTGGCCGCCCTGGACACCCCCTCCGGCCTGATCCGGCGCTCGGCGGGCGCCACCGTCATCAGCTTCACGCCGTCCCGGCCGCTGGACGACGGTGACCTGAACGCGCTGCCCGCCCTCGCGTCGGTCGAGGACAAGGACGGTCTCATCACGCTCTCCGGCACCGACGAGACCGTGAACGCCGTCATCACCCTCCTCGCCCGGCACCACATCACGGCCCACCAACTCCGCGTCACCGACGCCACGCTGGACGACGCGTTCCTCGACCTCACGAAGGAGGCAGCGGCATGAGCACGGCCGTCGTCGACACCGCCGTACTGAAGACCGAGATCCGCCTCCTGGGGCGCGAACCGGGCAGTCTCTTCTGGACCCTGCTGTTCCCGACCCTGCTGCTGGTGATCCTGGGCTCCATCCCGTCCTTCCGCGAACCCGAGGCCGGTCTGGACGGGCTGCGGACCGTCGACGCCTACGTCCCGGTGGCCGTTCTGCTCGGCCTGATCGTCGGCGGAATCCAGGCGATGCCCCAGACCCTCACCGGCTACCGCGAGCGCGGCATCCTGCGCCGGATGTCCACGACACCGGTCCGGCCCGTCGCCCTGCTCTCCGCACAGATGCTGGTCTACGGCAGTGCCGCGCTGGCGTCCGCGCTGCTCGCCCTCGCGGTCGGCCGGCTCGCCTTCGACGTGACGCTGCCCGAGCAGCCCTTCGGATACGTCCTCGCGCTCGTCCTGACCGTCCTCGCCGTCCTCGCACTGGGCGCGGTGATCTCCGCGCTGTCCCGGACGACGAAGATCGCGGGTGCCGTCGGGTCCGCCGTGTTCTTCCCCGCGATGTTCTGCGCGGGGGTGTGGATGCCGGTGCAGGCCATGCCGGACGTGCTGGCCCGGATCGTCGGCTACACGCCGTTCGGCGCGGCGGCCCAGGCGCTGAACCAGGCGGCGGCGGGGGACTGGCCGGGCTGGGACCATCTCGGCGTGCTGGCGGCCTGGACCATCCTGCTCACGGCCGGCGCCGGGCGCTGGTTCCGCTGGGAGTAGGAGGGCCGTGCAGACTGGGTGCATGACCGCGGCGGACACGCAGATCGAACGGCGCTGGGAGCAGGTGCACACCTGGGGGCCGTACGGGCTGCTCGGCATCGGTGCCCTCCTCGCAGCCGTCAGCAGCGAACTGATCGGTGCCCCCGGCGAGTGGTACGCGGCCGGGGGCCTGGTCCTCGCCGCGATCGTGCTCCAGCTGTGGTGGAACGGCACCCGCTCCCGCAGGGCAGGGCACGGCCGGATCCCGTCCCGGGCCGGGACGGCGTACTACGTCGTCCGCTGGGCGATCGCCTTCGCGCTCACCTGGATCAACCCGTTCTTCGCGTTCTACGCGGCCACCGGCTACATGGACGCCGACGAGCTGCTCCCGGGCATGTGGCGGCGGCTCGGGCTGTTCGCCAGCGCGATCACCGTGGCCGGCGCGCAGTCCGGCGGGCTGCCGCCCAAGAGCGTGGCCCAGTGGATCGGGTTCGCCGGGCTCCTGGTTGCCAACTCCGCCCTCCAGACGGTGGTCGCCCATCTCACCGAGCAGGAGGAGCAGCGCTCCCACCAGCGGGCCGAGACCATCTCCGAACTCGAACGCGCCAACACGGCGCTCCAGCAGGCCCTCGACGAGAACGCCGCCCTGCACGCCCAACTCCTCGTCCAGGCAAGGGAGGCCGGGGTCGCCGACGAACGCCGCCGACTGGCCGCCGAGATCCACGACACCATCGCGCAGGGCCTGACCGGCATCATCGCCCAGCTCCAGGTCGTCGCGAACGCCCCCGACCTGGACATCGCGCGCACCCACCTGGACCGCGCCGCCGGCCTGGCCCGCCACAGTCTCGGCGAGGCCCGCCGCTCCGTGCAGAACCTCGCCCCCGTCGCGCTGGAGAACGACGGACTGCCCGACGCCCTGAAGAACACGGTCGCCGAATGGGGCGAACGCACCGGTGTTCGCGCCGAGTTCACCGTCGCCGGCCCGGCCGAGCAGCTCCACGACGAGGTCTCCGCGACCCTCCTGCGCATCGCCCAGGAAGCCCTGTCCAACACCGCCCGGCACGCCCGCGCCACCCGGGCCGGGGTCACCCTCACCTTCCTGGGCGACGAGGTCATCCTCGACATCCGCGACGACGGCCGCGGCTTCGACCCCCTCGCCGTCCGGGAGCGCACCGGAACCGGCGGCTTCGGCCTCGACGGGATGCGTGCCCGCGCCGAACGCATCGCGGGCCACCTCACCGTCGAGTCGGAGCCGGGCCACGGCACCGCCCTGTCGGCTCGCGTACCGTTGGTCCGCCATGACCCATGACGCATCGACCCATGACGCACCGATCTCCCTGCTGATCGTCGACGACCACCCCGTCGTACGGGACGGCCTGCGCGGCATGTTCGAGTCGGCACCCGGGTTCACCGTGCTCGGCGAGGCCGCCGACGGGGTCGAAGCACTCGAACTGGCCGCCTCCCTCGACCCCGACGTGATCCTGATGGACCTGCGGATGCCGGGCGGCGGCGGTGTCGAGGCGATCGCCCGGCTCACCCGCACCGGCGCCCGCGCCAAGGTCCTCGTCCTGACCACGTACGACACCGACTCCGACACCCTCCCGGCGATCGAGGCGGGCGCGACGGGCTATCTGCTGAAGGACGCGCCGCGCGACGAACTCTTCACCGCCGTCCGCGCGGCGGCGCAGGGCCGCACCGTCCTCTCCCCGGCCGTGGCCTCCCGCCTGGTCTCCGCGGTCCGTACTCCCAGGACACCCGGTAAGGAACCCCTCTCCGCGCGCGAGCGCGAAGTGCTGGTCCTGGTCGCCAAGGGCACCTCCAACCGCGAGATCGCCCGCGTCCTGTTCATCAGCGAGGCCACGGTTAAGACCCACCTCACCCACCTGTACGCCAAGCTCGGTGTCAAGGACCGGGCAGCCGCGGTGGCGGTGGCGTACGACCGGGGGATCCTCGGCTGAGGCCGGGGCGAGGCCGCCCTCCGGGTGACGACGGGAACTGTCAGACAGGCCCTAGGAAGCCGGGTAGGGCAGCAGCCCGGCAGCGGTCCTCTCCCAGGACGCCTTCAGTTCGGCGAGCAACTCCGGCTTGTCCGGGGCGAGATCGGCCTGCTCGCGGAGGTCGGCGCCGAGGTCGTAGAGGTGGTCCTTGCCGTCGGCGTCCTGGTAGTACTTCCAGTCGCCGCGTCGGAGCGCCCGGTTGGCCCGTACCCGCCAGAACAGGTCCCGCTCGGGCAGTGTCTCGCCCTTCAGCAGATAGCCCGCGAGGCTGGTGCCGTCCAGCGGGTAGGCCGGGTCGGGCCGGGCGCCGGCCAGCTCCAGCAGGGTCGCGGTCCAGTCGGGCGAGAAGTTCGGCTCGTGGCTGACCTGGTTGCCGTCGATCCGGTGCGGCCAGCGCACGATCGTCGGCACCCGGATGCCGCCCTCCTGGAGCACGAACTTCTCGCCGCTCAGCGGCCAGAGGTACGACCAGCGCTCGCCCCCGTTGTCGCTGGCGAAGTACACCACCGTGTTCTCCTCCTGCCCGGAACTGCGCAGCGCGGCCAGCACCTCGCCGACGGCCGCGTCGAGGCTCTCCACCATCTGCGTGTACTTCGCGACCGAGCCGCCGTCGTAGTGGTTGAGCGCGTTGCCCACCTCCGTCTGGCTCTTCGCGGCCCGGATCTTCGCGGCGATCTCGGCACCGGTCTCGGCGTCCTCCTCGCTCAGCCAAGGCCAGTGCGGGGTGGTGAAGTTGAGGTTCAGCAGCCACGGCTTGTGGTGGCTGCGGCCGACGTACTCCACGGCGCGCTCGGTCAGCACCTCCGTGTAGTAGCGCAGATCCTTGTACTCGGCGACCACGCCTCAGCCGACCACCTTCAGCAACAGCACGGCCCGCGCGGGCACCGTGATCGCGGCGCCCGCCCGGTGCACCACCCCGGGAGCCTCCGCCTGCGCCTCCCGTGAGGTGTCCACCACCACCTCGTACCGCGAGGCCCAGGGTGGGCCGGGCAGGACGAAGCTCACCGGCCGGTCCCCGGCGTGCAGCACGGCGAGGAAGCTGTCGTCCACGACGGGTGCCCCGCGCGCGTCCCGTCCGGGGATGTCACGCCCGGACAGATACATGCCCAGCGTCGCGGCGGGCGCGTACCAGTCCCGCTCCGTCATCTCGGTGCCCCGGGCGGTGAACCACGCCAGGTCGCGCAGGCCGTCCACGGAATGCGCCCGCCCGGAGAAGAACGCCCGCCGCCGCAGCACGGGGTGCTCGTGCCGCAACGCGATCAGCCGTGACGTCAGCTCGAACAGCGCCCGCCAGCCGGGATCCTCGAGGTTCGACCAGTCGACCCAGCTGACCTCGTTGTCCTGGCAGTAGGCGTTGTTGCTCCCCCGCTGGGTCCGCCCGAACTCGTCGCCGGCGACCAGCATCGGGACCCCGGTCGACAGCAGCAGGCTCGTCAGCAGGTTCCGCAACTGCCGTCGCCGCAGGGCTCGTACGCGCTCGTCGTCCGTCTCTCCCTCGACCCCGCAGTTCCAGGCCCGGTTGTCGTCCGTACCGTCCCGGTTCCCCTCGCCGTTCGCCTCGTTGTGCTTGCGCTCGTACGAGACGAGGTCGCGCAGCGTGAAACCGTCGTGCGCGGTCACGAAGTTCACCGAGGCGTACGGACGGCGCCCGCCCCAGGCATAGAGGTCGCTCGATCCCGAGAGCCGATACCCCAGATCCCGTACGTCGGGCAGCGCGCCCCGCCAGAAATCCCGTACGGCGTTGCGATAGCGGTCGTTCCACTCGGTCCACAGGGGCGGGAAGGCGCCCACCTGATACCCGCCGGAACCCACGTCCCAGGGCTCCGCGATCAGCTTCACCCGGCGCAGCACCGGATCCTGCGCGATGACCGCCAGGAAGGGCGACAGCATGTCGACGTCGTGCATGGACCGCGCGAGCGCCGCGGCGAGATCGAACCGGAAGCCGTCGACCCCCATCTCGGTCACCCAGTACCGCAGCGAGTCCGTGATCAGCCGCAGCACATGCGGCTGCACCACGTGCAGCGTGTTGCCGCAGCCCGTGTAGTCCGTGTAGCGCCGGGCGTCGGACTGCAACCGGTAGTACCCGCGGTTGTCGATACCGCGCAGCGACAGCATGGGCCCCAACTCGCCCGCTTCCGCCGTGTGGTTGTAGACGACGTCGAGGATCACCTCAATACCGGCGGTGTGCAGCGCCCGTACCATCCGCTTGAATTCGCCGACCTGCTGACCGGTGGTGCCGAAAGCGGCGTAGCCGGCGTGCGGCGCGAAATAGCCGATCGAGTTGTAGCCCCAGTAGTTCTTCAGGCCCTTCCGCAGCAGATGGTCCTCGTGCGCGAACTGGTGCACCGGCAGCAGTTCCACGGCCGTCACGCCAAGGCGTACCAGGTGGTCGATGGCGGCGGGGTGTGCCAGTCCGGCGTAGGTGCCGCGGAGTTCCTCCGGAATCCCCGGGTGCAGCCGGGTGAACCCGCGCACATGCAGCTCGTAGATCACCGAGTCCGCCCACGGGGTCTTGGGGCGGTGGTCGTCCGACCAGTCCTCGTCGTCGTGGACGACGACGCCCTTGGGGACGTACGGCGCGGAGTCCCGGTCGTCGCGCACCGTGTCCGCGACCTGCTGCTGAGGCCAGTCGCGGACATGCCCGTACACCTCGGGCGGCAGACTGAAGTCGCCGTCCACGGCGCGGGCGTACGGATCCAGGAGCAGCTTCGCCGGGTTCCAGCGGGCGCCGGTCCAGGGGTCCCAGCGGCCGTGCACGCGGAAGCCGTAGCGGCGGCCGGGGAGCACTCCGGGTACGAAGCCGTGCCAGATCTCGTGGGTGAGCTCGGTCAGCGGGGCCCGGATCTCGGCGCCCTCCTCGTCGAAGAGGCACAGCTCGACGGCCTCCGCGCCGCCCGCCCACAGCGCGAAGTTGGTGCCCGTGACGCCGTCCGGGCCGACGCGGAAGCGCGCACCCAGCGGGGTCGGGGCGCCGGGCCACACGGACACGGCGGGCGCCGCCTGCGCCGCGCCGTTCATCAGAGGGGCGGGCTGCGCGGGCACTACGCGGCCCGTGGCATGCCCCTCCTGTACTGCCTCCTGCTCGGGTGCGCTCGACACCGGTCAGCCTCCCGCGGCTCGATGGAACGCAGCGAAAAGGGGCGTGTGGCGTCCCGGCCACCGTCCCCCCGTCGTGTCGTCCTCCCCACTGTTCTGCCCAGCGCTTGGCTCGCACTCACGTTTCCCCGGAGGGGCGCAGTCGTTGGGCCCCCTGTGAAGCACGTACAGACACGCGCGCGGCGCGCAGTGGCCGCGCTGGCCGCCACACTGACCTGGGCCGGACTGCTGGCGGGAGCCTCCGCCTGCACGTCGAACGGGATGGACGAGGTCCTCGGCAAACCGCCGTCGCCCGAGGACGTCATCCGCGTCTCGCCCGACGACAACAGCAAAGCCGTCCGCCCCGACGAGACACTCCAGGTCCGGGTGCCCAGCGGGCGCCTGGAGTCGGTGCGGGTCGTCAAGGAGCAGGACGCGCAGGAGTCCTCGGTGCCGGGCCGCATCTCCGAGGACGGACTGCGCTGGCTGCCCCACGACGAGGGGCTCGCGCTCGCCGCCAGGTACACCGTCGACGTGGTGGCCATCGACGGGTACGGGCGGCGCTCGGCCCGGCACACGACGTTCACGACGTACGTCCCCGACGAGCGGTTCATCGGATACGTCACCCCGGAGAACCGCTCCACCGTCGGCACCGGAATGATCATCTCCCTGGAGTTCAACCGGGAGATCGAGAACCGGGCCGCCGTCGAGCGCGCGATCCAGGTGAACGCGAAGCCGGCGGTGGAGATCCGTCCGCACTGGTTCGGCAAGGACCGCCTGGACTTCCGGCCGGAGAGGTACTGGAAGCCGGGCACGGAGGTCACGGTCACCCTGGGGCTGCGGGACGTCGAGGCGGCCCCGGGCGTGTACGGGCTGCAGTACAAG
This sequence comes from Streptomyces sp. NPDC087263, assembly GCF_044744645.1. Classification (NCBI taxonomy): domain Bacteria; kingdom Bacillati; phylum Actinomycetota; class Actinomycetes; order Kitasatosporales; family Streptomycetaceae; genus Streptomyces; species Streptomyces sp. NPDC087263. The sequence continues at coordinate 336,484 of NZ_JBIUYT010000002.1, read as the reverse complement.
ACCTTCTCGTTCACGGTCGGCCGCAGCCAGGTCAGCCTCGTCGACGCCGCCGACCACACCATGGACGTACGCCGCGACGGCGAACTCCTCGCCACCGTGCCGATCACCGCGGGCGCCCCCAAGAGCACGACGTACAACGGGAAGATGGTGGTCACCGAGATGCTGGAGGTGACCCGGATGAACGGCGCCACGGTCGGCTTCAAGAAGGCCAACGGCAAGGGCGAGTACGACATCCCGGACGTCCCCCACGCGATGCGCCTCACGGACTCCGGGACCTTTCTGCACGGCAACTACTGGGCGGACGGCGTCTTCGGCAACACCAACGTCAGCCACGGCTGCGTGGGCCTGAAGGACGTGAAGGGCGGCAGTTCGGACACCCCGGCGGGCTGGTTCTTCGACCGCAGCCTCATCGGTGACGTCGTCGAGGTCGTCAACAGCAAGGACAAGATGGTCGCTCCCGACAACGGGCTCGGCGGGTGGAACGTGAACTGGAAGCAGTGGAAAGCGGGTGGCGCGGTGAAGTAGGACGACAAAGGGGTACGCGCACGGGCCCCGGCTCGCCCCCCCACACGGCCCAAGTTGGGACTGAACGGTGACACTCCGGGGGAGCCATCGCTTCCGGCCGTGTGATTAATTAGCGCGATACGCGGGGGACGCGCTGGGGTGCGGGCCTGACCAGGCCGTGCGAGGGGAGAACGAACGTGAACGGGCGACCGATATCGGGGCCGTCGGTTGGACCGCGGACACACAGACGCAAGGGGATCCTGGCACTGCTGCCGGTGGTGCTGTTGCTCGCCGTGACCGCGTGTGGCGGGGGAGGGGACTCGGACTCCGGGTCCGGGGACGGGAAGGGCAAGGAGACCGGGAGTTCGGCGACGGCGGACACCAAGATCTCGCAGGCTGTCGTGACCATCGCCCCGAAGGACGGTGCGGGCGACGTGGCCACCAGCGGCGCCCTCAAGGTGACCGCGGCCAAGGGCAAGCTGACCGAGGTCACCGTCGAGGACACCAAGGGCAAGGACGTCGAGGGCGAGATAACGGGCGGGGGCACCAGCTGGACGCCCTCGACGCATCTCGCCTCCGCCACCAAGTACAAGGTTCACGCGGTGGCCGAGGACTCCGGCGGTCGTAAGTCCGCCGAGGAGTCCGCGTTCACCACGCTGACCCCGAAGAACACCTTCGTCGGCATCTTCACGCCCGAGGACGGCTCCAAGGTCGGCGTGGGAATGCCCTTCTCGGTCAACTTCACGCGGGGCATCACGCACCCGGAGGACGTCGAGAAGGCGATCACCGTCAAGACCGAGCCGGCCGTCGACGTGGAAGGCCACTGGTTCGGCAACGACCGCCTCGACTTCCGTCCCGAGGAGTACTGGAAGGCCGGCACGAAGGTGACGGTCACGCTCAACCTCGACGGTGTCGAGGGGCGGCCCGGTGTCTACGGCGACCAGGCCAAGACCGTGTCCTTCACGATCGGCCGCAGCCAGGTCTCCACCGTCGACGTCAAGACCAAGACGATGACGGTCAAGCGGGACGGCAAGACCATCAAGACCATCCCGGTGACCACGGGCAAGCCCGGCTACGACACCTGGAACGGCCAGATGGTCATCACCGATCGCCTCGAAGTGACCCGTATGAACGGTGAGACGGTCGGCTACGCCGGCGAGTACGACATCAAGGACGTGCCGCACGCCCAGCGTCTGACCACGTCGGGCACCTTCATCCACGGCAACTACTGGGGCGGCGACGCCTTCGGCAACTACAACGCCAGCCACGGCTGCATCGGTCTGAAGGACGTCCGCGGCGGCTACGACGGTCAGGTGGCCGCGGCCTGGTTCTTCAACCAGTCGATGACCGGCGACGTGGTGGTCGTGAAGAACTCCAACGACCGGACCGTCGACCCGGACAACGGCCTCAACGGCTGGAACATGTCCTGGGAGAAGTGGAAGGCCTGAGTCCTGGTGACGGCGGGCCCGGTGTGCTGTGACTGAGCACACCGGGCCCGTTGTCGTTAACCGCCACTAACCTGCTCCCATGACTGTGCATCTTGAAGTTGCCGAGGGCGTCGGCACCATCCGGCTCGACCGTCCGCCGATGAACGCGCTGGACGTCGCCACACAGGACCGCCTCAAGGAGCTCGCCGAGGAGACCACGGCCCGGGACGACGTGCGCGCGGTGGTGCTGTACGGCGGGGAGAAGCTGTTCGCGGCGGGCGCGGACATCAAGGAGATGCAGGCCATGGACCATGCGGCGATGGTCGTACGGTCCAAGGCCCTACAGGACTCCTTCACCGCCGTCGCCCGCATCCCCAAGCCGGTCGTCGCGGCGGTCACCGGGTACGCGCTGGGCGGCGGCTGCGAGTTGGCGCTGTGCGCGGACTACCGTATCGCCGGCCAGAACGCGAAGCTCGGGCAGCCCGAGATCCTGCTCGGTGTGATCCCCGGCGCGGGCGGCACCCAGCGGCTGTCCCGGCTGATCGGCCCGTCGCGGGCGAAGGACCTCATCTTCACCGGGCGGATGGTGAAGGCCGACGAGGCGCTGTCGCTGGGCCTGGTGGACCGGGTGGTCCCTGCCGAGGAGGTGTACGCCCAGGCGCACGCGTGGGCCGCGCGGCTGGCGCAGGGACCCGCGATCGCGCTGCGTGCCGCGAAGGAGTCCATCGACGCGGGTCTCGAGACCGACATCGAGACCGGGCTCGCGATCGAACGCAACTGGTTCGCGGGGCTGTTCGCGACGGAGGACCGGGAGCGGGGGATGCGGAGCTTCGTGGAGGACGGGCCGGGGAAGGCGAAGTTCCGTTAGATCGGCCACCGTGCGGACGATGCAGCGGCCACCGTGCGGCCGCTGCATCGTCCGCCGCGAGGCCGGCGAAACTCGCACGACAAGTTCCGCTTATCCACTTGCAGTTGACGGGATGTCTTACCCGGCGTCCCCCGAAGGGCTGGATTATGCGAGCCTTAAGGCAACCTTAAGTCTGCTGCGTGGGGGAGGCTCGGGATTGCCCTCAAATGGGTAGTCCCAGCAGGTCAGATGGGCTGCGGCGTGGTCCGAACTGACTGTGGCATATGCCGATCAGATGCCGTGGAATGGGAGGTTCCGGGGGGCGTATTCCTGCGGAACGGCCCCGAAGGGGGCTCTGGGCGGCCATGATGGGGGCATGGCGGGGCTGGAAGGTATCGAACCGCCGCGGCGGCACGGGAGTGCGACCGCGGCGCGCTGGACGCCTGCGGTCGAGGACGAACAGGCGCTCAGGGCAGTCGAGTTGTTCGGCAATCCGGTCGAGGCGGAGGTGCCGCTGCCGTCCCGCCCGGAGTCCGCGGCCACCGCGCGGCGGCTCACCCAGGTCGTCGTCCTGCGGCACTGGGGACTCTCGCCGAAGATGACGGAAGACGCCGTCTTATTGGTCTCCGAACTCGTCGGCAATGCCGTACGGCACACCGGCGCCCGTGTCTTCGGGCTCCGTATGCGCCGCCGCCGGGGGTGGATCCGTATCGAGATCCGCGACCCCTCACGCGGCCTTCCCTGTCTGATGCCGGTCCACGAAATGGACCTGAGCGGCCGTGGCCTCTTCCTTGTCGACAAGCTCTCCGACCGCTGGGGCGTCGACCTTCTGCCCCGCGGCAAGACCACCTGGTTCGAAATGCGTGTCGCCGACCGCTGACCCCGCCCGTCCCGACTGTGCGAAAGCCCCGACCGCTCAGCGAGCGACCGGGGCTCCGGGGCGCCGCGGAACGAATTGGGGTGTGAACCGCGACACCGGCGACAACCAAAGCCCGGGTCAATGGGTGGAGGTCGCACCGCCGACTATCGCAGACGTGGGTGACCGATCCACAGGCGCCTCGCGCCCTCCGTGCCCTGCCCGCGACCCGCCCCCCAATAGACGCAATCGCCACTTTTAACCGCAAATCGCCTTAAATGGTGCGGGTGACCAAGGTCGATCGCCCTCGCCAGCAACCCTCAGAAGGACGCTCCGCACGCGCGGCGCCTGACCGGCGGGTGGTGCTGCGTTCGGGCATCGCGCTCGCGGCCGGGACGGTCGGGGCGGGGACACTCGCGGCCGGATGCTCCGCGAGCGGGGTCGGCGCCGTGGCGCACCCGGCGGCCCATACCCGCAGCACACCCCCGGCAGCCCCCGCCCGCAGCGCACCTGCGGCCGCCGCCCCCGCGCCCCGCCGCTTCCCGGAGCAGCCCGTGGAGATCGTCCACGGCCCCCGCGCCCACCCCCGAGTCGCCCTCACCTTCCATGGCCAGGGCGACCCCGCCATCGCCAGGGCGGTCCTCGACGAGGCCGAGAAGGGCGGTGCCCACGTCACCGTGCTCGCCGTGGGGAGCTGGCTCGACGAGCACCCCGACCTGGCGCGCCGCATCCTCGACGGCGGCCACGACCTCGGCAACCACACCCTCCGGCACCTCGACATCAACGCGCTGTCCGAGGCGGAGGCGGACGCGGAGATCCGGGGCTGCGCGGAGCGGCTGCGCCGCCTGACCGGCTCCATCGGCACCTGGTTCCGGCCGTCCCGTACCGCCCACGCCTCCCCGCTCGTCGCACGCCTCGCCCGCGGCGCGGGCTATCCGCACGTCCTCTCCTACGACGTCGACCCGCTCGACTTCACCTCACCGGGCGCCCCCGCCGTCACTCAAAGGATCACCGGCGAGATCCGCAACGGATCTGTGGTGAGCCTGCACTTCGGGTACGCGGACACCGTCGCCGCGCTGCCCGCCGTCCTGGAAGACCTGAACCGCCGCGGCCTGCGCGCGGTCACCACCACGGAGCTGCTGAGCTGATGCACCGGAACCTTACGAAGCGCGCCCTGGTCGCGGGCGCCGCCCTGGCCGTCCTCGCCGCCTGCGGCACCCAGTCCGGGGACCACGCGAACGAGGCCCTCGGCACCAAGCGTGCCGCCGAGCCGGCCCCGGCCAGGAAACCGCCGGTCGCCCGGGGCCTGCCCGGCATGCCTCCCGTGCTCGACCCGACGGACGTCTACGCGGCCGACCGCCCGGGCAAGCTGTCCCCGGCGGTCAAGGACTTCCCCTCCCGCGTCTACGTCCCCAACACCGGGTCCGACACCGTCTCGGTCATCGACCCGAAGACGTACAAGGTCATCGACACCCTCCACGTCGGCCGCCAGCCCCAACACGTCGTCCCCTCCTGGGACATGAAGACGCTCTGGGTCAACAACAACCGCGGCCACACGCTCACCCCCATCGACCCGAAGACGGGGAAGGCGGGCAAGGAGGTCGAGGTGCACGACCCGTACAACCTCTACTTCACGCCCAACGGCAAATACGCCATCGTCATGGCCTCCCTCGACCGCGAACTGGTCTTCCGCGACGCACACACCATGAAGCGCATCAAGACCGAACCGGTCGGCTGCTACGGCGTCAACCACGCCGACTTCTCGGCCGACGGCCGCTACTTCATCGTCTCCTGCGAGTTCAGCGGCGAACTGCTCAAGGTCGACACCGAGAAGATGAAGGTGACCGGGCAGCAGAAGCTTCCGTTCGACGGCGCGATGCCGCAGGACGTCAAGCTCTCCCCCGACGGCAAGAAGTTCTACATCGCCGACATGATGGCCGACGGCATGTGGGTCCTGGACGGCGACAAGTTCACCGAGCCCACCCTCCTCCCCACCGGCAAGGGCTGCCACGGCCTGTACGTCAGCCGCGACTCGCGCGAGATGTACGTCTCCAACCGAGGCGAGGGTTCCGTCTCCGTCTTCGACTTCACCCGGAACAAGCTGACCAAGAAGTGGCATCTGCCCGACGGCGGCAGCCCCGACATGGGCGGCGTCTCGGCCGACGGCAAGGTCCTGTGGCTGTCCGGGCGTTACAACGCCGAGGTGTACGCCATCGACACCCGCACCGGCGTCCAGCTCGCCCGCATCCCGGTCGGCAGCGGCCCGCACGGCCTCGCCGTGTACCCGCAGCCGGGCCGCTACTCGCTCGGCCACACCGGCATCTTCCGCTGACCGAACGGCAGCCGTACGTGGGCCCGGTGCCCGGTGATCCGACGCCGAGGTTCAGTGCGCCGTGAGCAGCGCCTCCGCACCCACCGGAACGTAACCGGCCGCCTGGAACGCCCGCAGACTGCGGGCGTTCCCCGGCGACAGCTGGGCCCACACCGGCTCGCCCCCGGCCAGCTGCCGCGCCGCCGCGGCCAGCGCACGCCCCAGCCCCCGATGCCGTACGGCCTCGTCCACCTCCACCGCGGCCTCCAGCCGCCCGGCGACCCCACGCCCCAGGATGAGCACCCCACCGTCGGCCGCCCACACCCGTACCTCGTCGCGATGCCTGAGCGCGCGGGCGACCCGGTGGTGCTCGGGATCACGGATCTCGGTCAGCGCGAGCGGCGGCTGCCCCGGGAGCGGCGTGGCGACGGCGAGCAGGTCGATCGTGTCGTTCGAGCGTGCCGTCCGGTCCATGAACGCGGCGAGGAACCGCGGATTCATCGTCGCGGCGAGCGCGTCACAGTCGATCCGGTCCAGGGTGTCGCGCACCCACTCCTCGTCCTCGTCGGTGAAGACGACGGAGTGCGCGGTGAAGGCGAGGACCCCGGCGTCACGGTGGGAGTGCTGGCGTACGACGGTCGTGCCGCCGTCGGCCGGCGGGAAGACGCCCCGCGCCGCCGCGTCCAGAATGTCCCGCAGCGTGTCAGCCATGACCCCCGGTACCTCTCACTTGAGTCTCCACCCACTGGAAGGCCAAGACTCCCAGACATGATCGAAGACGGCACCGGACTGTTCACCATCGGCGAGCTCGCCCGGAGCACGGGTCTGACGGTGCGCACCATCCGTTACTGGTCCGACGAGGGCGCCCTGCCCCCGGTGGCCCGTTCGGCGGGTGGCTACCGGCTGTACGAGGCGGCCTCCGTGGCCCGTCTCCAACTGATCCGGACGCTACGGGAGTTGGGCCTTGGACTGAACGAGGTACGGCGTGTCCTGACGGGCGAGACCACGGTCGCGGAGGTCGCGGCCACGCATGTTGCCGCCCTGGACGCGCAGATCCGATCGCTGAAGGTGACCCGGGCGGTGCTGTCGACCGTGGCGCGACGCGGCTCGACCGCGGAGGAGATGACCCTGATGAACAAGCTGGCGCGGCTGTCGGCCGCCGAACGGAGTCGGATCGCCGACGACTTCATGGAGGAGACCTTCGCGGGCCTCGACAACGCGGACCCCGACATCCGCACCCGGATGCGGTTCGGAATCGCCGAGCTGCCCGAGGACCCCACGCCCGCACAGGTGGACGCATGGGTGGAACTGGCCGAACTGATGCAGGACCTGGGCTTCCGTGCACGAATGCGGAAGATGATCGAGTTCAACGCGGCGGACCGGGGACCGGAGGAGCCGGCCGGTACCTCCCTGTGGTTCATGAGCCGGCTGGTGCAGCTCGCGGTCGAGGCGCGGGAACGGGGCCTCGCCCCCGAGTCGGCCGAGGCCGAGGAGGTGCTGGCCGCGCTGCTGGGCAACGCCGACCGAGCCGTCGTACTGGAACGCATGGAGTCTGCCGCGCAGGTGGAGGTGGCCCGCTTCCGGGAGCTGAACGCGCTGGTCCGTGGCACGGAGCCGCTGTCCGCGCACCGCGAGGAGTTCGCCTGGGTGGTCGCCGCACTCCGCGCTCGGGCCGCCCGTTAATCTGACCTCCGTACACATGGCGGTAATGCACTACGAAGGGGCGGACCGGTGGCGGACATCGAGGAAGCACGCAAGCATTTCGAGCGGATCGACACGGACGGGGACGGGTTCATCACCGCTGCCGAGTTCAAGAGCGCCCTCGCCCAGGGCGGGGACTGGAACGTCACCGAGGCGGTGGCAGAGGCCGTGATCGCCAGCCGCGACCTCAACGGCGACAAGCTCCTGTCGTTCGAGGAGTTCTGGGCCCACCTGAACAAGTGAGCCAGGCGGGAGGGGCGTCGCCGTGCCGCGGGGGCGCCCCTCTGCCATGGGCAGCCGACCCGGGTCACTCGCTCGCCGTAGTTCTCGGAGCTCGCGGAATAGCGGGTTCGGTGCCCGGGGTTGATGATCTGCATCAGGAGCATCCACCCCAGAAGGGTCTGTCTCATGAAGATCGGCATCATCGGCGCGGGCCACATCGGCGGCAACCTCACCCGGCGTCTCACCACCCTCGGACATGAAGTCTCCGTCGCGAACTCCCGCGGCCCGGAGACCCTCGCCGGCCTGGCGGAGGAGACCGGGGCGACAGCCGTCAAGGTCGAGGACGCGGCGCGCGGAGCCGAGATCGTCGTGATCACGATCCCCGTGAAGGCGGTGCCGAACCTGCCCTCCGGACTGCTCGACGAGGCGGCGGACGGGGTCACCGTCATCGACACCGGCAACTACTACCCGCAGCAGCGCGACGGCAGGATCGCCGCCATCGAGGACGACGGCCTCACCGAGAGCCGCTGGACGGCCCAGCAGATCGGCCACCCCGTCATCAAGGCCTTCAACGGCATCTACGCCCAGAACCTCCTGGACCTCCCGCGCCCGGCGGGCGCCCCCGACCGCATCGCCCTCCCGGTCGCCGGCGACGACGACACCGCCAAGCGCGTCGTCCGCGCCCTCATCGACGAGCTCGGCTTCGACACCGTGGATGCCGGCGGCCTCGACGACTCCTGGCGCCAGCAGCCCGGCACCCCCGTGTACGGCCTCGCGGAGGACACGGCCGCGGTGACGAAGGCCCTGGCCGACGCGCCACCGGAGCGTTCGGCGGACTTCCGCGCCTGACGTCGCTCGGCCGGCGCAGGGGAGGGGCCGCACTGACTTCCCGTACTGCGGTGCTGTGGGTGGGCCGGGGCCGCGGGGGTCAGCCGGCCTTGGCCCACGTCCGCAGTGCTGCCTTGCTGCTGAAGTCGGCGACGTTCCTGTCCAGCGGATCGTCGGTGTACTGGTGGAACCGCCACTTCGCCGTGATGCGCGGGTGCCCCGCAGTGACGTAGTCGGCGATCCACAGACCGTCGCCGGCGTACGAGGTGGTGTCGACGTTGAGCCAGTAGTTCCTGTTGGCATAGAGGAGCACCCGGTGGTTCGGGCGGAGTTCCTTCACCTTGTGGATGAAGCGGTCCTTCTCGGCGTTGCTCGCGTGGGTGCCGTCGCCGGTCGTCTCCCAGTCGACGACGAGCAGGTCGCCCGCTTTCTCCGGGGCCTTGCTGAGGAAGTACTCGGCCTGGGCGGTGATGTTGCCGGGCCACAGGAAGTGGTAGAAGCCGACGACGCAGTCCGCGTCACGGGCCGTCTTCACCTGGGCGGTGAGTTTGGGGTTGACGTACGAACGGCCCTCCGTCGCCTTGATGAAGACGAAGGAGAGGCCGTCGGTGTCGTACGCGGAGGACTGGTAGGCGCTGACGTCGATGCCTCGCAGCATGTGGGGTCTCCGGGCGGTGGGGGACTGGAGGGGTTGAACTCCAGCGTTCCCCCTGAGCAGCCCGTCACCCCTTTTCACGCCGTCGCCGGTCCGCCGACCGGTACGGCGTCAACCCATCGGTGAGGTCTTAGCCGTCCACTTCGTACTGCCCGACCTCCAGGAAGTAGCGCATCTCTTCCGGGGTGCCCTCCAGTGCCTGCCCCGCCGCCGCGCGCAGGGCATCGCTGATGCCGGGACGGGCGAGGATCGTCGCGATGGCGACGCGATCGTCCTCGGCCTGGGCAAGTCGACGGCCGGTCTCCAGGAAGTAGGTCCTGTCCGCGGCGGTGCCGTCGAGGGCCTTGCCGGCTTCCCTGCGTACGGCCTTGCCGGTGGCGGGGTCGGCCAGAATCGTGGCGATGGCGACGGTGTTGTCCTCGTCCTGGGCGATCCAGCGGCCGGTCTCCAGGAAGTAGGTCCTGTCCGCGGCGGTGCCGTCGAGGGCCTTGCCGGCTTCCCTGCGTACGGCCTTGCCGGTGGCGGGGTCGGCCAGGATCCTGGCGATGGCGACAGCGTTGTCCTCATCGGTCGGTTCCGTCGCGACCGACGTGGTGACGGGTGCGGATGCCGATGCGGTGGCCGTCGCGAAGGACGGCGTGGAGAGCAGCAGGGCCGGGGCCAGCGCGCCCGCGGCCACGACGAGCGCCGCACGGGTCAGTCTCATGTTCTTGTCCCCCCATGGATGATGACTCACTGACTCACTGACTGTTCCTCGTCAGCGACGAGATCATTTCATGGGCGTAGCCCGTGCGACAGGCCCGCCTTCCCCGCCGAACCGCAGCAGGTGACGCCCTCAGCGATCACCCCGGCCAGCACCGACGACGCCTGGTCGGCCACTTGCGCACGAACAATGACCGGTTCGCGGAACTGTGGGACTCCGGCGCCGTCGGCCGACACGGGGCTGCGCACAAGACCGCCGAGCACCCGCAGGTGGGCGTCTTGACGCTGGACCGCGATGTGCTCAGCGTGGAAGGCAGTGATCTGCGCACATGATCTACACGGCCGAACCCGGCACCCAGGACGCCGAACGCCTGGCCCTCCTGTCCGTAGTGGGGACACAGCCAATGGTCGGATGAGCACCCTGCCCGGGCCACGGGCAGGCCGCCACCGAACAGGTCCTGTGGCAGGTCGTCCTCCGGGTTGCGCAACCGGTTCGCCCCCACCACCGGTACTGACAGGCCGAGCCGCCCCAGGACCTCGTGAGTCCGGTCCGGTCCATGACGTGGACACCCCCGGATCGCCGATATCACTGTCCGCACGCCGCTGACCAGCCCATTGGCCACCGTGTTCAGGTTGTGTTCAGGCTCGGGCGAGCCTTGGGCAACTCGGGTACCGGAAGCGCCAAAACTCTGGCAAAGGGGTCTGGGGCAAGCACGGGGCCCCGTGCCATCGTGCCTGCCATGACGACTGATCACCTCACTCACGACCGGCCTCCGCGCTTCGCGCGACACGCGGCGAGCAAGGTGCCGGAGGTGACCGTCTACTTCTGGATCATCAAGGTGCTGACGACCGGCATGGGCGAGACGGCCTCCGACTGGCTGGCCCACCTGTTCGGCCCGATCCCCGCGGTCGGCCTCGGCGGCATCGCCCTGGTGGCCGCCCTGACGGTGCAGTTCGCCGTCCGGCGGTACGTGGCCTGGATCTACTGGACCGCGATCGTCATGGTCAGTGTGTTCGGCACGATGGCCGCCGACGTCCTGCACGTCGGCCTCGGCGTGCCCTATGCGCTCTCGACCCCCTTCTTCATGGCCGCGCTGGCTGCCGTCTTCGCCCTCTGGTTCCGCAGCGAGGGCACCCTGTCCATTCACAGCGTGCACACCCGGCGCCGCGAGATCTTCTACTGGGCCGCCGTTCTGGCCACGTTCGCGCTGGGCACCGCCGCGGGCGACCTGACCGCCACGATCGGCTTCGGTTACCTGGGTTCCGCCGTCCTGTTCGCCGCCGCGATCTCCGTTCCGGCCGTCGCTCACCGCTGGGGCAGCCTGAACGCGGTCGCCGCTTTCTGGGCGGCGTACGTCATCACCCGCCCGCTCGGTGCCTCCGTCGCGGACTGGATGGCCGTCGGCCATGACCGGGGCGGGCTCGGCCTGGGTCTGGGGCCGGTCACGCTGTCCTGGACGGTGGCCATCCTCGGCTTCGTCGGCTATCTGGCCGTCTCGCGCAAGGACATCGGCCGCGATATGTCGTGACGTCCGGTACCGCCGGCGGGGCTGTCCGCCGCCGGGATCCGCGCGTTGCCCGGGCGCGAAGAGCCGTGAGGCGAACGGGGGCGGATGCCGGCCCCCAGACGCGGGCCGTCGAACGTGACCCTCAAGTTGCCTGGTGCGTCCAGGAGTTCAGGTGACGTGAGGCAGCGCGGGCATGAGTTCGGCGGTGCCCGGAGCGGTGAGCATGCCGCCCCGGGCGTCGTCCCGGCGGGGTGTCGCAGATGGTGCGCATGGACTCGGCGGTGGCGGCGCTCGGTGCACGTCGTACGTCCGTACGTAGTCCCCGGCGATGGCGACGATGCGCGATCGGCGGGAGCGTGTCGACCTCGATGCGTCAGGCCGGGCGGGGCCATCCGTGGTCGCTCAACCGGCCTACCTCGTAGCCCCGTTGCTCACAGGTGTCGAGGATGCGGGGGAGCGCCCCCAGGGCGGAGCGCCAGGCGCCCGGGGCGGACGTGCAGTCGGAGTCGTGGAGCAGGATGGTGCCGCCGCTGTCCAGGTCGGAGGTGACCGTGTGATGGACGGATGCCGGTGTGGCGCGGGCGGTCCAGTCCTCACCCCAGCAGGTCCACAGCACGGGGGTGAGACGGAGGCGGTGGGCCCCGAGATGGGCGGCGGTCGACATGACGCCGTACGGGGGCCGGAACAGGGTGGGTCGCAGTCCGGTGATGTCGGCGACGGTGTCACGGGCGCGGGCGAGGTCGTCGTACGTGGCGCGTGGGCCGCGTAGCAGCAGCGGGCGGTGCAGCCAGCCGTGGATGCCGATTTCGTGTCCCGCCGCGGCGATCTCGTGGACCAGGCCGGGCGAGCGGTGCGCCTCGCGGCCCAGCAAGAAGAAGGTCGCCCGGATTCGGCGCGCGGCCAGGAGGCGCAGGAAGTGCGGGGTGGACAGCGGGTCGGGTCCGTCGTCGAAGGTCAGGGCGATGTGGTCCGGGCGGCCCCGGCCCGAGAGACGGGGCATGGTGCGGTTGCGCAGTGGCCCGAAGGTGGAGACGGCGGGTGCGCAATGGGCGGCTGCGAGGGCGGGCAGGGCGGCGAGAGCGGCGGTACGGAGCAGCCGTGCGGCGGTCACGAGTGATGGCCCTCGGTGTGGGAGGGGAGGCCCGGGGGCGGGTTGTCCGCGTCGTCCGGGTCGAGACTGTGCCCGATGGCGTGGATCATGCCGGAGCCGTCGTACGCGGTGGCGATCCCCGTGCCTACGGCGCAGGCCCACACCGCGCATGCCACGGCGGCTGTGGCGAGGAGCCGGCGTGCCCCGCGGCGCCGTCGTCGAGCGGCGGGCCGGGCGGGCAGCGGAGGCGTACCCGCGTGGTGAACGCGCGCTATCTCCGCGGCGGGTCCGCCGTCGGGCTCGGCGGCGAAGAGGGCGAGGCCGACCGCGCGTTGGCTCAGTCCGAGCGAGCCGTCGATCAGGTCGCACAGCACGGACTTGAGGTCGGCCGGGTCACGGATCCAGACGGCCGCGCCGGCTTCCTCCAGAGCGGCGGCGTTGGTCAGACCGTGGCCCGGTATGCACCGGTAGCTCGCCACGGGCAGACCGGTGGCGAACGCCTCCAGGGAGCTGAGCCCGCCGGCGTTCTGGACCAGCACGTCGGCGGCGTGCATCAGGGCGGGCATGTCGTCGACCCAGCCATAGGCGTGTTCGATGCCGTCCGCTCGAAGCCGCTCGGCCAGCGTCTCGTTGCGGCCGCAGACGACCACGGGGACGGCGGCGCCGCAGTCGCGCAGTTCCAGGGCGACCTGCCGGACGGGGCCGACCCCCCAGGAGCCGGCCACGAGCAGCGCCAGCGGAGCGTTCTCCGGCAGCCCGAAGCGTGCCCGGGCCGCGTCGCGCTCCCGCGCGCTGCCGGGACGGAACCGCGGATCCACCACCGGGCCCCCCACCCTGACGTTCCGCGCTCCGGCGGCCCGCGCCTGGGCGGCGGGTACGGCGTGTGCGGCGAGGTGGACGTCGACACCGTCGGCCACCCACAGCGGGTGGACGGAGAAGTCGGTGAGATACGTGAGGACGGGCGCGGCCAGCCGCCCGCGCAGCCGGAGGTTGCCCAGGACACGGCTGGCCCCCGGGTACGTGGAGACGACCGCACCGGTGTCGGGGTGCAGGGCGCCCAGCATGCGCTCCTCGGCGGTTCGCAGCAGGACCGCGGCCAACGGCCCGCCACCGCCTGCGCGTTCCGTACTGCGGTAGACCCGCTGGTAGGCCCAGGGTGCCTGGACGAGCATGCGGTGGTAGCCGTCCCGGACGAGCCGTCCCAGGCGGGCCGGCAGCAGGTCCAGCAGGTCGAACCGGTCCACGACGAGGCCGTGGGCCGTGAGCCGGCGGGCCAGTTCGGCGGCGGCGCCGTCGTGGCCGGCGCCGATGCTCGCCGAGACGATCGCGACGCGTTCGGCCCGTGCCGTGGCCGGCACCGGATCGGGGTGCAGGGTGGCGGCCGCCAGGGCGCGCGGGTGTGCCGAACTTCCGAGGTGGGGCATGGGCTCGTTCCTCCGCAGGTGGAGTGGGCGGCCAGACTCTACAACATGTAGTAGGTAAACTCGTACAAGATGTAGTAGTTCCCGTGGTGGAGATTCCCCCGGCGTCCTACATGCCGTAGTAGGTCCGCCGGTAGGCTGGGGTGCCGAACGGGAAGGCGGGTGAACGATGGGTGACCGGACGAGCGGCGGGGCGACCGGCAGAAGGGCACGCGGGGAACTGGAAAGCGGCGTCCTCGCAGCCCTGTGGGCCGCGCACGAGCCGCTGACCGCACGGCAGGTCCTGGAGCGGCTGACCGGAGATCTCGCCTACACGACGGTGCTGACGATCCTGTCGCGCCTGCACGACAAGGGCATGCTCCTGCGGCATCAAGCCGGTCGCGGATACGCGTACGCGCCGGTCCGGGACGAGGCGTCCGACACCGCCGTACGGATGCACGGCCTGCTGGAGCGCGGCTCGGACCGGGAGGCGGTGCTCACCCGCTTCGTCAATGAACTCTCCCAACAGGACGAGCAGTTGCTGCACCGCCTGCTGGGCGAGCAGGGCGCCGGACGCAGCGACGACGGGCCGTGAACCGGTGACGATCAGCGTCTACATCCCTCTCCTTGTCACCGTGGTCCTCGCCATGCTCGCCCCCCGGGCGGCCCGGCGGCCGGCACCGCGGCCCGCGGCCTGGTCCCTGGCGTGCGCGGCGCTCGTGACGGCGACCGGCTGGCTCGGCTCACTGGCCCTGCTGGCCTTCACCGGGTTCGCGCAGATACCCGAGGTCGCCGAGGAGGGCCACTGGTCGGTGGCCGCTCTGCGCACCCAGGACCCGGTCTCCCTGGCCGTCGCGGCCCTCAGCGCCCTGACCCTGACGGCGGGGCTCGTATCGCTGGGCGTGGCGGCCGTCCGGCAGGGCCGACACGTCCTGTGGGCCCGCCGTGAATGCCACCGGGTGCCCGGCGACACAGAACTTGTGGTGCTCGACGACGAGGTCCCGCAGGCGTTCGCGCTTCCCGGCGCCCCCGGACGGATCGTGGTGTCCCGGGGAATGCTGCGCTGCCTCGGTGACGCGGAGCGCGAGGCACTCCTGGCGCATGAGCGGGCCCATCTGCGAAGCCGTCACCATCTCTTCCAGGCCGTGTGGAGACTCACCGCGGCCGTCAACCCGCTCCTGCGACCGCTGGCCGAGGCAGGCGGGTTCGTACTGGAGCGCTGGGCCGACGAGGAAGCCGCCGCCCACGTGGGAAGCCGTACGGTCGTGGCCCGCGCGGTCGGTCGGGCGGCGCTTGCCTCCGCCGGGGCGGGGCGCCCCGCTGCCCTGGCCGCGACCGGTGGCGAGGTGCCGCAGCGCGTGCAGGCCCTGCTGGCACCGCCTCCCGCGCGCCGCGCCCTGCCCTTTGTGGCGGGCGCCCTTCTGCTGACCCTGTGCTGTGCCAGCCTGGCCAACGCCGCGTCGGACAGCGAGAGCCTGGTCGACAGCGCGGAGCGGGCCCAGTGCGCCGCGGACGCCGGGGCGTCGGGCGCGGGGCATCCCGCGCCGCGGCCGGATGCCTGCTGCGACCACCGCGGGGGCGACGGAGACGGATGACGCCGCGGGTAGCCGCGTAGGGGCGCTGGGGAGCTATGGCGACTGTCGCTTCGGGTGACCCTTTGGCAGGTATGGCGGCTGCCGCTTCGGGTGACACCTTGGCAGGTATGGCGGCTGCCGCTTCGGGTGACACCTTGGCAGGTATGGCGGCTGCCGCTTCGGGTGACACCTTGGCAGGTATGGCGGCTGCCGCTTCGGGTGACCCCTCGGCAGCTACGGCACATGCCGCTTCGGGTGGCCGCTCGGCACTACGAGCCGGATGACCCAGGGCATCGCCAGGACGACGATCAGCAGCCGCAGGCTCTGCACGGTGGAGACCAGCGCCACATCGGCGTGGGAGGTGACCGCGGTGGCCAGGACCGCGTTGATGCCACCCGGGGTGGTCGCGAGATAGGCGTCGACCACGGGTGAGCCGGTGGCTTTCGCGAACACCCAGGCCATCCCCGCACAACCGAGGCAGACGGCCGCCGTCGCCGCCACGAGCGACGGCAGCAGCGAGCGGACACGTACGACGGTCGCGCGGGTGAAACGGACTCCCACGTCCAGGCCCACCAGGACGAAGACACCGTTCTGGAGGACCCCCGTCGGCGCGAAGCCCGGCAGGAGCCCGCTCATCGTCGCTGCGAGCGCCACCATCATGGGGCCGATGAGCACCGGCGTCGGCAGGCGAAGCCGGCGACCGGCGTGGGCGCCGCACACCGCCACGAGCGCGAGGACGACCAGGCCCGCGTCCTGGTCCGAGCCGGCAACCAGTGGCAGCAGCCGCCCGACCGGGTTCCCGCCACCCGGCGCCGTGGCCCCCGCGTCCGCCGGGGGCGACGCCAGCCAGCGGGCGACGAGCGGGGCGGTGGACGCCACCAGCCCGACCCGCAGGTACTGGGTGAAGGCGACGAGCCGGACGTCGGCTCCCAGCTCGTCGGCGCAGGTGACGATCGCGGCCGAGCCGCCGGGCGCCATCCCGAGAACCGCACTGGGACGGGTGATCCGGCCACGGCAGGCCAGGCACCAGGCGACCGTCACACTCAGGACGAGGGTGGCCACGGTCACCACGGTCAGGGGCAGTGCCAACGGCGCCGCCGCTGCCAGCGCGGCCGGTGTCAGATAACTGCCCATCAGCGCACCGGCCACCGCCTGGGACGAGCGGTTCGCGGCCTCCGGCAACCGGTCCCTGACCAGACCCGACAGGCTCAGGGCGGCGCCCACCAGCAAAGCCGCCAACAGGTACGGGGAAGGGAGGCCCAAGGCCGAGGCGGTGGCGCCCGCCAGGTAGCCACCTAAGACGATTATGGCCCAGCGACCTGCCGAGGTCCGGGCCGCGGCTCTGCCCGCCGGTGTCCCGAGCCCGGTGGCCGGCGGTGCGGAAGGGCCTGACGGATCGTGCTCTCGCCGTTCTCGCTGCTGGACCGGGTGAGGAGTCATGTCGTCGGCGCCTCTCGTGGGGGGAAAGGACGCTGTCCGCAGGATCGACCGCTAGTACGGACGCGCTGTCGGTAACTGTGCCCGGGGGTGCCTGTGCTGCTCCTGAGAGCACCTGAGAGGCAGCTGAGAGCCCTCCGGTCCGCCGTCTAGACTCAGGACCGGTGCATCGGGTGACCGCGTGGAGCCCGGCCGAGCAGGAGGAGTCGCCGGTGCGCGTGCTGGTGGTCGAGGACGAACCGCACATCGCCGGCGCCGTCGAACGGGTGCTGCGTGCCGAGGGATTCGGTGTCGACGTCGCCGAGGACGGCAAGAAGGGCCTGCTGCTCGCCCGGCGCAACGAATACGCCGTCATCGTCCTGGACCTCATGCTTCCGCTGCGGAACGGCTATGACGTGTGCCGCGCGCTGCGCGCGGCCGAGATCACCACACCGGTGCTGGTCCTCACGGCCAAGGACGGCGAGTACGACGAGGCGGACGCGCTGGACCTGGGCGCCGACGACTACCTCACCAAACCGTTCTCGTTCGTCGTGCTGCTCGCCCGGATCCGCGCGCTGCTGCGCCGCACCGCTCCGCAGCGGCTGCCCGTCCTGACCGCGGGCGACCTGTGGCTGGACCCCGGCGCACACCGGTGCGGTCGGGGTGAGAAGGAACTGCCGCTGACGCCGCGGGAGTTCGGTCTACTGGAGTACCTCCTGCGGCACGCCGACACCGTGGCGAGCAAGAGCGAGCTGCTCTCCGAGGTGTGGGACGCCTGGTTCGAGGGGGACCCGAACATCGTCGAGGTCTACATCGGTTACCTGCGCAGAAAGGTCGACGTCCCCTTCGGCCGCTCCGCCATCGAGACGGTGCGCGGGGTCGGCTACCGCCTGGACGGGAGGGGCGGATGACGGTCCTTCAGGCACGGTACCGGCCGGCCCTCGGCCGGATCCGTGCGCGGCTTCCGCGAGGATCGGCGGCGTTCGGGAAACTGACCCTGCGGCTCCGCGTGGCCCTCGTCGCCACCGCGATCGTCGCCGCCTCCCTGGGACTGGCGGGCGTCGGGCTGCTCCTCTGGCTCGAGCACTCCATGGTGAGCGGGCTCGACTCGACGGCACGGCAGCACGTCGACGACGTTGTCTCGCTCGTCGAGCGGGACCAGCTCCACACCATCATTCCGTCGAACGGCGCGGACGTGGACGTGACGGAGGTCCTCGACTCCTCGGGCCGCACGCTGGCCAGTTCGTACGTCGGCAGCGACCCTTCGGTGGCCGGGCACTTCCCGCACCCGCTGCCCGCCCCCCTGCGCGCGGGACACGCGATGACGCTGGAGGACCTGAGTATCGGGGACGGCGGCGACTTCCGGGTCGCCGTCCGGACGGCGAGCCTGCGAGGAGACGAGGTCACCGTCATCGCCGCCGTGTCACTCGGTCAGGCGGAGCGCACCGAACACACACTGACGATGGGTCTGGTGATCGGCTACCCGGCGCTCATCGTGCTGGTGGCCTGGACGGTGTGGCACACCGCGGGACGTACGCTGCGGCCGGTGGAGACGCTGCGACGCCACGCCATGGACATCAGCGACACGGATCTCCACCGCCGCCTGGGTCTGCCGGCGTCCCGCGACGAGATCCACGCCCTCGCGGTCACACTCAACGAGATGCTGGCGCGCCTGGAGGCGGCGTCCGTGACGCAGCGTCGGTTCGTCGCCGATGCCGCCCATGAACTGCGCAGTCCGCTGACCGCGATCCGGGCCCAGTTGGAGGTTCTGGTCCACTATCCGGATCCGGCACGGGACCGCCCGGTCACCGCGGCGCTGCTGGACGACGTCGAGCGACTGCACGACCTTGTGGAAGGGCTGCTCGCCCTGGCCCGCAGCGAGAACCCCGCACCGCGGTGGTCCCACGACGTCGTGGACCTGGACGAGGTGGTGCTGGGAGAGGTCAGACGTCGGCACGCGCTGGCCGGCGCCGGTATCGACGCGAGTTCGGTGTCCGCCGGGCGGGTCCGCGGCGATGCCGACGCCCTGCGCCGCGTGGTGGTCAACCTGCTCGACAACGCCCGCCGGCACGCCGCCGGCCGGATCCGGATCGAACTGGGCCGCCGGGAGGGGGAGATCGAGCTGACGGTCAGTGACGACGGGGCGGGTATCCCGGCCGCCGACCGGGAGCGGGTGTTCGAACGCTTCACGCGGCTGGACGAGGCCCGTTCCCGCGACACCGGTGGTTCCGGGCTCGGGCTCGCCATCGTCAGCCACGTAGTGGCCCACCACGGCGGATCCGTCACCGCGCACGCGGACCAGCCCCCGGGCGAGGGCGGCCTCGGAGGCGCGAGGATCCGCGTCCTCCTGCCCTCCGCGGAGGGCAACATCGACTGACCGCGGCCCCGGGCCACGGCTGTCCGCTACCGGTTCGCGTCATCGGCGAACCGCTGGGCATTTCGTCGGCGGACCTCGGGCCGAGCAGCCGACCTGTGGATCCAGGTTCCGGGCGTGCTGGGCGACCGCGATGTTCAAGTTGCGGCTCCTGCCGTGTGCGTCGCCGCGCCGCGCTCGACAAGCTGGGACTGGATTCCCTGCGATGTGTCGGGCTGAGTGAAGGCGTTGAGGTTGCCGTCGATCGCTACGGGCTGGGGCGCGACGAACTCGACGCCGAGGCCGCGAATGGCCTTCATGATGGTTGAGATGTCGTCGTCGATCTCGACGGCGATGTGTTCGCTGCGGGCCCTGTTGCCTTCGCCGGGACGGCGCTCGCGAGCCTCCGCGGAGGTGGGTTCGATCAGCTCGATGCGGCCGTCGCCGCACCGGTAGAACGCGGCTTTCACACTGCGTTCGGGCACCTCGCGTTCGAGTTCGAGTGTCAGGCCGAGGCCTTCCAGGAACTTCTTGGCACGGAAGAGGCCGTCGTCGACGACGCCGATGTGGCCGATGCGCTTGAGCACGGGGGAGTGCCTGCTAGGGGGTGCGGCTGGCGAGCGCCTGGGTGCGGCGTAGCTGAAGGGCCGTCAGGACCAGGATCGCGACGAGGAAGAGCCAGCTGGTGCGGTAGCCGGCGGTGACGACGAGGAGGCCGAAGAGCGGGGGCATGGCGGCGGCGATGATCTGGTTCAGGGTGATCGCGAAACTGATCGTGGAGGCCACCGCGTGCCGGGGTGCGATGTCGGCGACCTGGACGAGGTAGAGCGGGTACCAGCCGACGCTGAGCAGGCCGAGGACGGTGCAGAGGGCGTACGCGAGGACGCGCGGCGAACCGGGGGTCAGCAGTGCGAGGGCGGCCACGGGCGGCGCGGAGACGAGAAGGATCCACTGCAGGGAGCGCATCCGCCTGCCCGGCCAGAAGTGGTCGCTGATCCAGGCCAGGCCGATCCGGCCGCCGATCCCGGCCGCCTGTGCCACGGAGTACATGAACCCGGCCGTGACGATCGGGATCCGCAGATGGTCACTGAGGAAGATCAGGATCTGCGCCGAGAACACGTACTGCAGGGCAGCCAGGGCGAGACCGCTGATCAGCAGTGACCTGACGAGGCGGTCGCGTATGAGGCCCGAGGCGAGGCGGCGGATGTTCACCGGTGCCTTGCGGCCGACCGCGGCGGTGTCGCCGGCGCGCCAGTAGAAGGCCCCGAACACCACGCCGCCGAGAACGCCGGCCACGCCCTGGACGACCACCGCGGCCGTCCATCCGTGGTGCAGCGCGAGCGCGGGCAGGACCGCGCCGGCGAGGGCCGCGCCGATCGGCAGCCCGCTCTGCCGGATACCGGTGGCCATGCCCTGCAGTCCGGGCTCGAACCAGCGGGTGATGGCCCGCTGCCCGCCCGGCAGGATGCTTCCGTAGAAGGCACCCATCACCAGGATGAACAGCAGCAGCATCGGGTAACTCGGTCCACTGGCCGCGGCGATGAAGGCCGTGATGCCCATGGCGATCATCGTGAGGGAGACGACCCAGCGCTCTCCGTAGCGGTCGATGGCCCGTCCGAGGACGAGCATGGAGGCGATCGGCCCGGCCTGGACCGCGGTGGCGGCGAGAGCGGCCGTCGCGGCGGACAGCTGGTAGGTGTCCTTCCAGAACGGCATCAGGACACTGACACCGGAGTAGACGACGGAGCCGGTGGTCAGGGCAGTGACGGCGAGCCCGAGCACGGTCCACTTGTACGAGTCCCCCACCTGCGCGGGTGCCTCGCCGGGGACCGCCTCGTCCGCCGTCGCCGTGGTGGGGTCGGACCCCGTCACGAGCCGGCCTCCTGCTGCTGCCCGGAGGCCAGGTTCCCCAGGTGCGCCAGCAGGGGGATGTTCATCAGGTTCAGCAGCACCAGGTCCTCGGCCGAGGGGTTGGTGAAGTGGTGCCGCGACCAGGCCGGCACGAGCACGATGTCCCCGGGGTCCAGGTCGGTCGTATCACGTGGCCTCGGCGTGTGGGCCAGGGAGCTGCTGACGGACCGGCAGCAGGCGGTCCTGCGCTCCACCCGGTTCATCAGCCACAATTCGACCGGCGCGGACGCGGAGTTCTCACCGAGGCGGGTCGGTCGCTCTTCCAGGCCATGGAAACCGACGGCAAGGACGTCGTCCTCACGCCGGGCGGTCTGGTACCGGTCAACAGGGGCGATGAGGAAGCCGCTGTGGATGTCGCGAGCGTGACAGGGCTCCTGGCAGTCGTCGGCACGACCGGCCGGGTGGACGCGGTGGTCGGCGGCGGGGGACTGCTCCTCCTCCCGGCGCTGCTCTGTGGTCGGCAAACAACTCCCCCTGTCGTGCATCACGTTCGCCATTGCAACTCTCTTCAACGTACATCGACATCCCCCGAGCGCTGGCGGCGTTCATGATCGCTGTCACACGTTCTTCATACGACAGATCGAATGGCGTCCGATCACCCGAACGGCATCGACGACTTCGCACCCCGGGGGTGGGCACCCCGGAGACGCCGCCGGGCCGTAAGGAGGTCGGCGTGCCGTGGGGGAGACCTGGTTCAGTGCCGTGGCTGCGGCTGCGAGGGAGACCTTGAGAGGGTCGGGGGCCTACTTCCCTAGCACTCGATGATGTTCACCGCGAGCCCGCCCCGCGCCGTCTCCTTGTACTTGACGCTCATGTCCGCGCCCGTCTCCTTCATGGTCTTGATGACCTTGTCGAGGGAGACCTTGTGGGAGCCGTCGCCGCGCATGGCCATTTTCGCGGCTGTGACGGCCTTGACCGCGGCCATGCCGTTGCGCTCGATGCAGGGGATCTGGACGAGGCCGCCGACCGGGTCGCAGGTGAGGCCGAGGTTGTGTTCCATGCCGATCTCGGCGGCGTTCTCGACCTGCTCGGGGCTGCCGCCGAGGACCTCGGCGAAGGCGCCGGCGGCCATCGAGCAGGCCGAGCCGACCTCGCCCTGGCAGCCGACCTCGGCGCCGGAGATGGACGCGTTCTCCTTGAAGAGCATGCCGATGGCTCCGGCCGCGAGCAGGAAACGTACGACTCCCTCCTCGTCGGCGCCGGGCACGAAGTTGATGTAGTAGTGCAGGACCGCCGGGATGATGCCGGCCGCGCCGTTCGTCGGGGCCGTGACGACCCGGCCGCCCGCCGCGTTCTCCTCGTTCACCGCCATCGCGTAGAGGGTGATCCACTCCATGGCGTGGGCCAATGGGTCGCCCTCGGCGCGGAGTTGGCGCGCGGACATGGCCGCGCGGCGGCGGACCTTGAGACCGCCGGGCAGGATGCCCTCTCGGGACATGCCGCGCGAGGTGCATGTCTGCATGACGCGCCAGATCGCGAGGAGGCCCTCGCGGATCTCCTCCTCCGTCCGCCAGGCCCGCTCGTTCTCCAGCATCAGCGCGGAGATCGACAGACCGGTCTCGCGGGTCAGCCGCAGCAGCTCGTCGCCCGTACGGAAGGGGTACTTGAGGACCGTGTCGTCCAGCTTGATGCGGTCCTCGCCCACCGCGTCATCGTCGACCACGAAGCCGCCGCCGACCGAGTAGTACGTCTTCTCCAGCACGGGTTCGCCCGAGGCGCCGTACGCGAAGACCGTCATGCCGTTCGCGTGGTACGGCAGCGTCTTGCGGCGGTGCAGGATCAGGTCGTCGGAGAAGGAGAAGTCGATCTCGTGCTCACCCAGCAGCTTCAGGCGGCCCGCCGACCTGATCTCCTCGACCCGGCCGTCGGCTCCCTCCACGTCCACCGTCCGCGGTGAGGCGCCCTCCAGACCGAGCAGCACCGCCTTGGGGGTGCCGTGCCCGTGGCCGGTCGCGCCCAGGGAGCCGTACAGCTCGGCGCGTATCGACACCACCGAGTCCAGCACGGCCTCGTTGCGCAGGCGCCGGGCGAACATGCGTGCCGCGCGCATCGGGCCCACCGTGTGGGAGCTGGACGGGCCGATGCCGATCGAGAACAGGTCGAAGACCGAGATGGCCACGGGAACTCCTCAAAGCAGGCAGAACAGGGGTGGTGCAAGGGGCGGGCGCCGCCCACAGCTGTCATCCAGTGTGCGCGGCGCCCCGAAGAAACGTACGTTCCAGGCGAATCCGATGACGAAACGCAGGAAACGCGTGAAGCCGTACGAACTTCTACAGGCCGGGATACAGCGGGTGCTTGTCCGCCAGCGCGGACACCCGGGTCCTCAGTGAGTCCGCGTCGGCCGCCCCGAAGGGAGAGGGCGCCTTGAGGGCTTCCGCGATGATGTCCGCGACCTCGGCGAAGTCCTCGGTCGTGAAGCCGCGGGTCGCCAGGGCCGGCGTACCGATACGGAGACCCGAGGTCACCATCGGCGGACGCGGGTCGTTCGGGACGGCGTTGCGGTTGACCGTGATGCCGACCTCGTGAAGACGGTCCTCGGCCTGCTGTCCGTCGAGCTCGGAGTTGCGCAGGTCGACCAGGACGAGGTGCACGTCCGTGCCGCCGGAGAGCACCGAGACACCGGCCGACGTCAAGTCGTCCTGGACCAGCCGCTCCGCCAGGATCCGCGCACCGTCAAGGGTCCGCTGCTGGCGCTCCTTGAACTCGTCCGTCGCGGCGACCTTGAAGGAGACGGCCTTGGCGGCGATCACATGCTCCAGCGGACCGCCCTGCTGGCCCGGGAAGACCGCCGAGTTGATCTTCTTGGCGAGCTCGGCCGTGGACAGGATCACGCCACCGCGCGGGCCGCCCAGCGTCTTGTGGGTGGTGGTCGTGACGACATGGGCGTGCGGTACGGGGTTGGGGTGCAGGCCCGCCGCCACCAGACCGGCGAAGTGCGCCATGTCGACCATCAGGTACGCGCCGACCTCGTCCGCGATCCGGCGGAACTCGGCGAAGTCGAGCTGACGCGGGTACGCCGACCAGCCGGCCACGATCAGCTTCGGCTGGGACTCCCTGGCGAGCTTCTCGACCTCGGCCATGTCGACCTGGCCGGTGGCGTCGTCCACGTGGTAGGCGACCACGTTGTAGAGCTTGCCGGAGAAGTTGATCTTCATGCCGTGGGTCAGGTGCCCGCCGTGCGCGAGGTTCAGACCCATGATCGTGTCGCCCGGCTTGATCAGCGCGAACATCGCGGCCGCGTTGGCCTGGGCGCCCGAGTGGGGCTGCACGTTGGCGTGCTCGGCACCGAAGAGCGCCTTGACGCGGTCGATGGCGATCTGCTCGATGACATCGACGTGCTCACAGCCGCCGTAGTAGCGGCGGCCGGGGTAGCCCTCGGCGTACTTGTTGGTCAGGACCGAGCCCTGGGCCTCCATGACCGCGACCGGAGCGAAGTTCTCCGAGGCGATCATCTCGAGGGTGGACTGCTGGCGGAGCAGCTCGGCGTCGACGGCGGCGGCGACGTCGGGGTCGAGTTCGTGGAGAGAGGTGTTCAGAAGCGACTTGGGTTCAGACATGGGGCTACGACTCCTCAGCCGGCGGTGAAAGCGGTGTACTCGTCGGCGGAGAGCAGGTCGTCCGGCTCGTCCGCGATGCGCACCTTGAACAGCCAGCCGCCGTCGAAGGGGGCCGAGTTGACCAGGGCGGGGTCGTCCACCACGTCCTGGTTGAACTCCACGATCTCGCCGGTGACCGGCGCGTACAGGTCGCTCACCGACTTGGTCGACTCCAGCTCACCGCAGGACTCGCCCGCGGTCACCGTGTCACCGACCTCCGGAAGCTGGGCGTAGACGACATCGCCGAGCGCGTTGGCCGCGAACTCGGTGATGCCGACCGTCGAGACGCCGTCCTCGGCGACCGACAGCCACTCGTGCTCCTTGCTGTAGCGCAGCTGCTGGGGGTTGCTCATGTCCTGAATTCTCCTGTACGCGGGGGAGTGCTGATGACGGGGGGAGGGGTGATGAGCTGGGCGGATGTGTGCCCGGTGGCACGTCCGGCGAGTACGGTCGGGCTGGATACCCGATATGTGCCCAGGTGTCGCTTCTGTCGACCGTGGAGCCCGAAGCCCGGCCCGTGGGCCAGTCTCACTTCTGGCGCTTGTAGAACGGCAGCGCCACGACCTCGTACGGCTCGTGGCTGCCCCGGATGTCCACACCGACTCCGGCGGTACCCGGAGCGGAGTGCGCGGCGTCGACGTAGGCCATCGCGATCGGCTTGCCCAGCGTCGGGGACGGGGCGCCCGAGGTGACCTCGCCGACGACCTTGCCGTCGGCGACGACGGCGTACCCGGCGCGCGGGACGCGACGGCCCTCGGCGATCAGACCGACGAGCACCCGCGGAGGGTTCTCGACAGCCGCCGCGGCGGCTTCGGAGAGCGCCTCGCGCCCCACGAAGTCGCCCTCCTTCTCGAACTTCACGACCCGGCCGAGGCCGGCGTCGAAGGGGGTGAGCGAGGTGCTCAGTTCATGCCCGTACAGCGGCATGCCCGCCTCCAGGCGCAGGGTGTCCCGGCAGGACAGACCGCACGGGATGAGCCCGTACGGGGCGCCCGCCTCGGTCAGCGCCTGCCACACCTGCTCGGCGTCGCCGGGGGAGACGAACAGCTCGAAGCCGTCCTCGCCGGTGTAGCCGGTGCGGGCGATGAGGGCGGGGACGCCCGCGACCGTGCCGGGCAGACCCGCGTAGTACTTCAGGCCGTCGAGGTCGGCGTCGGTGAGGGACTTGAGGATGCCGGGGGACTCCGGGCCCTGAACGGCGATCAGCGCGTACGCGTCACGGTCGTCCCGCACGACGGCGTCGAAGCCCGCCGAACGCTCCACGAGGGCGTCCAGCACGACCTGGGCGTTGGAGGCGTTGGCGACAACCATGTACTCGTGTTCCTGAAGGCGGTACACGATCAGGTCGTCGAGGATGCCACCGTCCGCCCGGCAGATCATCGTGTAGCGGGCGCGGCCGACACCGACCGAGGCGATGTTGCCGACCAGCGCGTGGTTGAGGAGAGCGGCGGCCTGGGGCCCGCTGACCGTGATCTCTCCCATATGCGAGAGGTCGAAGAGACCGGCCTTCGTACGGACGGCGAGGTGCTCGTCGCGTTCGGAGCCGTAGCGCAGGGGCATGTCCCAGCCCGCGAAGTCGGTCATCGTCGCGCCGAGCGAGCGATGCAGGGCATCGAGGGCGGTGTGACGGGGTGCGTTGCTGCTCATCGGTGGGGCTCCCAAGGCATGACGGCGAGGTCGTTCCTCCCCATCTGTCATCGGAACCTGAGAGGTTCATCACGACCCCGCGAAACGGAGGTCATGACTTGCACCTTGGGTGGGGCCACTGGTCGGCGGCCCGCTTTTCAGATGTGCCTCGCCCGCGCGGTACGGGGCCTGAGAGATTCAAGGGAGGGACTTGCTCCTTCGGCGCCCGGGGCGACGTGCCCCGGAACTCTCCCGCGCGGATTCAAGCGGCCGGTATGCAGTTGGCGCGCACATCATTGCACGCATCCCGGGGACACGGGAGGGGCACCTTCGAACGCCCCCGCACAGCGACCCACA
Organism: Streptomyces sp. NPDC087263; assembly: GCF_044744645.1. NCBI lineage: Bacteria > Bacillati > Actinomycetota > Actinomycetes > Kitasatosporales > Streptomycetaceae > Streptomyces > Streptomyces sp. NPDC087263. The sequence continues at coordinate 309,600 of NZ_JBIUYT010000002.1, read as the reverse complement.
GTGACTCGCGGCGCCTTACAGTGACATCCTGAAGCGACCTGTAACCAGCCTGTGGCAGTCCGATTACGGAAACAGGAAGCACCGCGCATTACCTTCTCTTTACACTCGGCGGGGATGGGTCTCCAGACCCATGGGGAGGACGGTCACGGTGAACAGGACCACGGCGTACGCGACGACGGCGGGCCTCGCGCTGCCCAAGCAGCCCGGTGCCCCGGCCCGGGAGGTGTGCCACCCGCTCCCGACGGCTGTCGTCCGCGACCTCAGGGACCGCGCGGGACACAGCCCGCACGGCCTGCACTTCGGCAGTTCCGACGTCGTCGTGGTCACCGGACTCCCCGGCAGCGGTAAGTCGACCCTGATGCGCCGCGCCGTCTCGGGCCCGCGCGTCGACTCGCAGGACACCCGCGACCGCTGGGACGGATGGACGTCCCGCTGGCTCCCGTACGCGGTCTACCGCCCCCTCGTCCGCCTCGCCCACTACACGGGCCTGCACCGCGCGTTGCGCTCCGGCGCCGGAGTCGTCGTACACGACTGCGGTACGCAGGCCTGGGTCCGCCGCTGGCTCGCGCGCGAGGCCCGCCGCCGCGGCGGCGCGCTGCACCTGCTGCTGCTCGACGTCACACCGGGCACGGCGCTCGACGGTCAGCGCGAGCGCGGCCGCGGCGTCTCGCGGTACGCGTTCACCCGCCACCGCGGCGCGATCGCCCGGCTGCTGCGCTCCGTCGAGAAGGGCGACCTGCCGGAGGGCTGTGGTTCCGCGGTGCTCGTCGACCGCGACGCGGCGGACGTGCTGCGCCGGATCGACTTCGGTGGCTGAGAGGGGCGGGGGGAGTGGCTGGGAACCGCCGAAGCGGCCGAGACTGCGTACAAGCCCACTAATCTAGCCAGCCGGAACACCCGAACACCGGAACAGTGGTTCACAGCAGGCGGTAGACAGATGGACTTCCCGCAATTCCCCGACATCCCCGGCCTCCCGGCGCAGGCCCACCCCCATCCGCACGGCGGATGGCCGGGCAACGAGCTGGAGGAGGTGCTCGCGGCGTCCCTCGGCGTGCCCGCGGGGCCCTCGTCGGGTGCCCGCATCGTCGAGGTCCTCGGCCGCAGCTTCGTCTGGGTCCCGCTGCCGAACGGCGGCGGCCCGCACAGCGGCCCGCTCGACCTGCCCACGCTGGAGATCGCGGGTCAGGCGTACGTCCCCGTCTTCAGCTCCGAGGAGCAGTTCCGCCAGGTCACCGGCGGGCACATGTCGTTCACGATCGCGCCCGCCGTCGAGTTCGCCCGCGGGCTGCCCCCGCAGGCCGGCATCGTGGTCAACCCGGACGGTGTGGTCGGCGTACCGCTGCCGCCCCTCGCGGTCGCCGAGCTGTGCCGCGCCGGGCATACGCCGCTGGACGGATCCGCGAGCGGCGGCCGGGTGCGGCTCTTCGAGCCCGACTGGCAGGACGACCCGGTGGACTTCCTGTCCGCCGCCTCCGCCGAGTTCGCCGGGACCGGCGTCGTGCTGACCGCCCGCCGCTGCCTGGCCGGCATCGAGGGCGGCTCGCCCGTGATGTTCATCGGCGTCGAACTCTCCCTGTGGGAGGGCGAGGCCCGCACGCTCCCCCTGGACGCGCTGGGCCGTGCGCTGGGCCGGGTCCCGGTCGACCGCCCCGTGAACCTCGTCCTCCTGGACATCACCCAGGACCCGGTGGGCGACTGGATGCGCGAGCGGGTGCGGCCCTTCTACCAGCACGGCCACTGAGGGCGCCCAAAAGAGGCGCGAGCGACCGCACCGCGGTCGCGGTACGGCAGCAAGTCCCCAGCTCTCATGCGGCATTCCAGCGGAGCGTCCCGCGCCGGTGTCAGGGTCGCCGCTTAAGCTGGTTTCATATCCGGGGCAACTTCGCGAAGGGGCGGTACAGGTGAGCGCCAGCGGCACCGCGGCCGGGCAGGTCGAGCACATGCTGCGCCAGGTGACGCCCGGGCGTTACGACGCCTACGAGGCGCTCCTTCGCGCGCTCGCGGCCCCGTCGGCAGGCCAGGTCTGGATGCTGCTCTGGCACGGCCAGTCCGGCTCCCCGGACGCGCAGTACGGAAACATGCAGGTGGACGGCTTCGGGTACGCACCCTGTGTGACCTCCGCCCAGGAGCTCTCGGCCAGCGGCTGGAACCGTTCGTACGAGGTGGTGGACGGCCTCGATGTCGCCCGCACCCTGTACCCCGACCAGTTCGGTCTCTGGCTGAACCCGCACGCCCCCGGCGGCGGCGTCGGCATCCCCTGGCTCGATCTGCGCCGTATCGCCACGGGCCTGGAGCGCCAGCCCGCGGGCCCGCTCAGGCTCTCCGAGCCGGGCATCGAGATCCCGCAGTTCTACGCCCTGCTCACACAGAACGCGCACCGCACGTCCGCCGTGCGCTCGCTGCGCCGCGCCTGGGTACAGCCCGCGCTCGGGGCGCCCTATCTGGCCATCGGCCTCGATGTGTACGACACCTCGCCGCCGGCCGTCGACTCGGTGCGGGCGATGATGCAGCAGTCGATCGGCGCTGTGCCGGACGGGCTGCCCGTCTCGACCGTCGCGATGTCCGACGAATACGACCCGGTGGCGATGTGGCTGCGGTCCCACGCGCGGCCCTTCTACGACCGTGAGGCGCACGCGGCTCCGGCGCAGGCACCGGTGGCCGGTGGCTACGGCTATCCGCAGTCCCGGTCATACTGATCCCTGTTCCACAGCGAAACCCGTCCTCGCCCCGCCATGTCCTGATCTCCGCATGTCGTGATCTTGCGTCTGACCTGCGGGTCGGCGGGCGTAAGGGTTGGATGTCCCCTTTGGGGCTGACACCGGCCGAAAGGGCGCCCCATGGCCCTTTCCACCCCAACTGCCCACTGTCCGCCCCGCGTTACCCACTGTTCGGATAACGGAATCCACTTAACCGCATCACGGTTGCGCATACTTTCGCCGTCAGACCTGGCACGTGATCGTGGCGGCCATGAAGACTCCCGTGTCAGACATGGGGTCCTCGATCCTGTGAGTGAGTGCAAGTCGTCGTAACAGCCCGGGTTTCCAGGCCGCACCATCTGCGGCCGCTCCCGGCATGCAAGTGAACCAAGCCGCAGACAGCGGCAGGCGTAGGCCGGTCACCACCGGTCAGAGGGGTCGGGTCATTGTGACCGCACCGATCGAGACCACCGGGTCGGAAACGGAAGTACAGCCGGAGGCTGTGCTTGCCGGTGTCGACAAGGGGCAGATCGAGGGCCGTTCCCTGGGGCAGATCGCCTGGACGCGCTTCAAGCGCGACAAGGTGGCGGTCGTCGGCGGTGTCATCGTCGTGCTGCTCATCCTGGTGGCGGCGCTCTCGCGCCCCATCCAGGCGGTGTTCGGACTCGACCCGAACGCCTTCAACCAGGACCTGATCGACCCCAACACCTCGCTGCCCCTGGGTGATTTCGGCGGGATGAGCTGGTCGCACCCGCTCGGCGTGGAGCCGAAGTTCGGGCGCGACATCGCCACCCGCATCCTGGAAGGCTCCTGGGTCTCGCTGGTCGTCGCCTTCGGCGCCACGATCCTCTCGAACGTGATCGGCACGATCCTCGGAGTGGTCGCCGGTTACTACGGCGGACGGGTCGACTCGATCATCAGCCGGCTGATGGACACCTTCCTGGCCTTCCCGCTGTTGCTCTTCGCCATCGCGATCTCCGCGACGCTGCAGGGCGGCGCGTTCGGCCTGGAAGGGCTACCGCTGCACATCAGCGTGCTGATCTTCATCATCGGCTTCTTCAACTGGCCCTACCTGGGACGCATCGTCCGCGGCCAGACCCTGGCCCTGCGGGAGCGCGAGTTCGTCGACGCCTCCCGAGGGATGGGCGCGAGGGGGCCGTACATCCTCTTCCGAGAGCTGCTCCCGAACTTGGTCGGCCCGATCATCGTCTACTCGACGCTGCTCATCCCGACCAACATCCTCTTCGAGGCCAGCCTGAGCTTCCTGGGCGTCGGCATCCAGCCCCCGCAGGCGTCATGGGGAGGCATGCTCAGCGAGGCCGTCACCTATTACGAGGTCGATCCGCAGTTCATGATCGTGCCCGGCCTCGCGATCTTCGTCACCGTGCTGGCGTTCAACCTGCTCGGCGACGGTCTCCGCGACGCTCTCGACCCGCGCAGCCGCTGACTTGCGGCAGCGGCGAGTGCCCAACAAGTTTCCGACAATGGAGGGGACCCGAACATCATGCGAAGGTCAGCGCTGGCCGCAGTTGCGGCCATCGGCAGTGTGAGTCTGCTACTCGCAGGCTGCAGCAAGGCCGATGACAACACGACCGACGACACGAACTCAGCTGGGGCCAACGCAGCGACCAAGGACGTCGTCAACGCCTCCACCCAGAAGGGTGGGACGGTCACGTACGAGTACTCCGACGTCCCGGACTCGTTCGACCCCGGCAACACGTACTACGCGTACATGTACAACCTCAGCCGGTTGTACGCCCGCCCGCTGATGACCTTCAAGCCCGGCGCGGGCGAGAAGGGCAACGAGCTGGTCCCGGACCTCGCCGCGAGCGCGGGTGTGCCGAGCGACGGCGGCAAGACCTGGACGTACAAGCTGCGTTCGGGCCTGAAGTACCAGGACGGCACGGCGATCACGTCGAAGGACGTGAAGTACGCCGTGGAGCGCTCCAACTTCGCGCGTGACGTACTCTCCCTCGGCCCGAACTACTTCCAGCAGTTCCTCGATGGCGGCGACAAGTACAAGGGTCCCTACAAGGACAAGAGCGCCGAGGGTCTGTCCTCGATCGAGACGCCGGACGACACCACGATCGTCTTCAAGCTCAACACGGCCTTCCAGGAGTTCGACTACCTGGTCGCCACGCCGCAGACGGCTCCGGTGCCGCAGGCCAAGGACACCGGCGTCGACTACGTCAAGAACATCGTGTCCTCGGGCTCGTACAAGTTCGAGAGCTACGAGGAGGGCAAGCAGGTCACCCTCGTCCGCAACGAGAACTGGGACGCGTCGACCGACCCGCTGCGCAAGCAGTACCCGGACAAGATCGTCGTCAAGCTGAAGGTCAACGCCGAGACGATCGACCAGGACGTCATGGCCGGTGAAGCCATCGACCTGGGCGGTACGGGTGTCCAGGCCGCGACGCAGGCGAAGGTGGTCAACTCCGCCGACCTGAAGGCCAACACCGACAACACCTACGGTGGCCGTCTCGTCTACATGGCGATCAACACCAAGCTCGCGCCGTTCGACAACGTCGCCTGCCGCAAGGCCGTCGAGTACGCGATCGACAAGGTCTCGGTGCAGACCGCCGAGGGCGGCCCGATCCGTGGTGACATCGCCACCACCGTCCTCCCGCCGGACATCCCCGGCTACGAGAAGTCGGACATCTACGCCTCCGCCGGCAACAAGGGTGACGTGGCCAAGGCCAAGGAGCAGCTGACGGCCTGCGGCAAGACGACGATCAACACGAACATCTCCGCGCGCAGCGACCGTCCGCAGGAGATCGACGCGGCCACCGCGATCATCAACTCGCTCAAGGCCGTCGGGATCAACGCCAGCCTGAAGCAGTACCCGTCGGGCAAGTACTTCACCGACAACGCGGGTGTCCCCGAGTTCGACAAGAAGAACAACATCGGTCTGATGATGATGCAGTGGGGTTCCGACTGGCCGTCCGGCTACGGCTTCCTGCAGCAGATCCTGAACGGCAAGGCGATCAGCCAGTCGGGTAACACCAACCTGTCGCAGCTCGACAACGCGGACATCGACGCGCTGCTGGTGAAGGCGATCGGCACGGAGGACAAGGCCGCTCGTGACGCCATGTACACCGAGGTCGACAAGAAGACCATGGAGGAGGCGGCCCTCGTTCCGCTGACCTACTTCAAGGTCCTGCTGTATCGCCCGGCCGGCTTCACCAACCTGGTCTCCACGGCCGCCTTCAGCGGTCAGTACGACTACCTCAACATCGGCACGACCAAGAAGTAGCCCCGGAAGGCAGGTGAAGGCATTGGTGCCCGCGGGCTTCGCAGCCCGCGGGCACCAGGCCGGTCCCCGTGATCTCGTACATCCTCCGTCGGACGGTCGCAGCGGTGATCCTGCTGCTGATCGTCACCGCGGTCACCTTCGGCATCTTCTTCGTGCTGCCGCGGTTCGCCGGTCAGACCGTCGACTCGTTGGCCCAGCAGTACATCGGGAAGAACCCGTCGGCGGCCGACATCGCCGCGGTCAAGCACAACCTCGGACTGGACCAGCCCCTCTACGTCCAGTTCTGGCACTTCATCAAGGGGATCGTGGTCGGAGCCACCTATGACCTCGGCCCCACCACGGCGCACTGCGACGCGCCCTGCTTCGGCTACTCCTTCAAGACCCACGTCGCGGTCTGGCCACAGCTCACCTCCCGCCTTCCAGTGACGATCTCGCTGGCCGTCGGAGCCGCCGTGCTCTGGCTGGTGTCCGGTGTCACGGCCGGTGTGGTCTCCGCACTCAAGCCGCGCTCGCTCCTCGACCGCACCTTCATGGGCATCGCCCTCGCCGGCGTCTCGCTGCCCATGTTCTTCACCGGCAACCTCGCGCTGCTGCTCTTCACCTTCCAGTGGCCGATCTTCGGCCGCACCTACGTCCCGTTCACCGAGAACCCCGCGCAGTGGGCCAACACCCTCTTCCCGGCGTGGTGCTCGCTCGCTCTCCTCTACTCCGCCATCTACGCGCGGCTCACGCGGTCCGGCATGCTGGAGACGATGAACGAGGACTACATCCGCACGGCACGCGCCAAGGGCCTGCGCGAGCGCAAGGTCGTGGTCCGGCACGGGCTGCGGGCCGCGCTGACACCGATCATCACCATCTTCGGCATGGACCTCGGTCTGCTGCTCGGTGGTGCGCTGATCACCGAGTACGTGTTCTCCCTGCACGGCATCGGTGAGTACGCGGTGAAGTCCATCCAGGACAACGACCTGCCCCCGATCCTCGGCGTGACCCTGCTCGCCGCCTTCTTCGTCGTGATCGCAAATCTTCTGGTGGACCTGCTCTACGCAGCCGCCGACCCGCGGGTGAGGCTCTCGTGACCGAACTGTCCAAGACCGGCGCCGCGGTAGGCGAACCCGTCACCGCGCGCTCCGACGCGCCGAGCGCCTTCCTCGAAGTACGCGACCTCAAGGTCCACTTCCCGACCGACGACGGCCTGGTCAAGTCCGTCGACGGGCTCAGCTTCTCGCTGGAGAAGGGCAAGACCCTCTCCATCGTGGGCGAGTCGGGCTCCGGGAAGTCCGTCACCTCGCTGGCGATCATGGGTCTGCACCGGTTGGGCGCAGGCGGCAAGAACGTCCGGATGTCCGGCGAGATCTGGCTCGACGGCAAGGAACTGGTCGGCGCCGACCCGGACGAGGTGCGCAAGCTCCGCGGCCGGGAGATGTCGATGATCTTCCAGGACCCGCTGTCCGCGATGCACCCGTACTACACGATCGGCAACCAGATCGTGGAGGCGTACCGCGTCCACCACAAGGTCAACAAGAAGACGGCACGCAGGCGGGCCATCGAGATGCTCGACCGGGTCGGCATCCCCGAGCCCGGCAAGCGCGTCGACAGCTACCCGCACGAGTTCTCCGGCGGTATGCGCCAGCGCGCGATGATCGCCATGGCGCTCGTCAACAACCCCGAACTGCTCATCGCGGACGAGCCGACGACCGCCCTGGACGTGACCGTCCAGGCGCAGATCCTCGACCTCATCCGCGATCTGCAGAAGGAGTTCGGCTCCGCCGTCGTCCTCATCACCCACGACCTGGGTGTGGTCGCCGAGATCGCCGACGACGTGCTGGTGATGTACGGCGGCCGGTGCGCGGAGCGCGGTCCGGTCGACACGATCTTCGAGCGGCCGCAGCACCCCTACACCTGGGGTCTGCTCGGCTCGATGCCGCGTATCGACCGGGAGACGTCCGAGCGGCTCATCCCCGTCAAGGGCCAGCCGCCGAGCCTCATCAACATCCCCTCGGGCTGCGCCTTCCACCCGCGCTGCCCGTACGCCGACCTCCCCAAGGGCGATGTCACCCGTACCGTGCGCCCCGAACTGCAACTGGTCGGCAGCGGGCACTACTCCGCCTGTCACCTCTCGCCGGAGGACCGCACGCGGATCTGGACCGAAGAGATTGCGCCGAAGCTGTGAGTGAGACGAAGAAGACGGACGCCGTCGACGCGCCGGTGACCCCGCCGCAGGCATCGGGTTCCGAGGACCGCGAGGTGCTGCTCAGGGTCCAGGGGCTGAAGAAGCACTTCCCCATCCGGAAGGGCTTCCTCCAGCGCCAGGTCGCGGCCGTCAAGGCGGTCGACGGCATCGACTTCGAGGTGCGCAAGGGCGAGACGCTGGGCGTGGTCGGCGAGTCCGGCTGCGGCAAGTCGACCATGGGCCGGGTCATCACCCGGCTCCAGGACCCGACCGCCGGCACCATCGAGTTCGAGGGCAAGGACATCACCCGGCTCGGCGCGGGAGGGATGCGCCCGCTGCGCCGGGACATCCAGATGATCTTCCAGGACCCGTACGGTTCGCTGAACCCGCGGCACACCATCGGCTCGATCGTCTCGGCGCCCTTCCGGCTCCAGGGCGTGGAGCCCGAGGGCGGTGTGAAGAAGGAGGTCCAGCGCCTTCTTGAACTGGTGGGCCTGAGCCCCGAGCACTTCAACCGCTACCCGCACGAGTTCTCCGGCGGCCAGCGCCAGCGCATCGGTATCGCCCGCGCGCTCGCCCTGAAGCCGAAGCTGGTCGTGGCGGACGAGCCGGTCTCGGCCCTCGACGTGTCGATCCAGGCGCAGGTCGTGAACCTGATGGACGACCTACAGACCGAGCTGGGCCTGACGTACGTGATCATCGCGCACGACCTCTCCGTCGTACGCCATGTCTCGGACCGCATCGCGGTGATGTACCTCGGCAAGATCGTCGAACTCGCCGACCGCACCTCGCTGTACGAGGCGCCGATGCACCCGTACACCAAGGCCCTGATGTCCGCGGTGCCGGTCCCGGACCCCAAGCGCCGGGGCACCAAGAGCGACCGCATCCTGCTCAAGGGTGACGTACCCTCGCCGATCTCGCCGCCGAGCGGCTGCCGCTTCCATACGCGGTGCTGGAAGGCCACGGAGATCTGCAGGACGACCGAGCCGCCGCTCCTGGAGCTGAAGCCCGGCCAGCAGGTGGCCTGCCACCACCCGGAGAACGCGGACGACCAGGCGCCGCAGGACACGGTGTTGCTGTCGGCGGCCAAGGCGGCCATGGAGACGGTTGAGCTGGTCCCCGCGGTGGATGCCGCCGAGGTGTCGGGGGAGGCTCCGGCGGAGGTGTCGGTCGAAGCCGAGACTGTTGCCGATGAGGCTGAGGCTGCGCCAGAGGCTTCCTCCGAGCCGAGCGTCTCCAAGGAGTCCACGGAGTCCAAAGACTCCAAGGACTAGGCGCCAGGCACGGCCGAACCACCGCGAACGGGAGAGCGCAGGCGCGCTCTCCCGTTCGCGTAGGTAAAAATGGCGGGTGCTCCAGGAACTGTTCACCCCCTCCGTCCAGCATGTCCTCGACCTCGTGGGGATCTTCGTCTTCGCGATCTCCGGCGCCCTGCTGGCCGTCCGCAAGAACTTCGACGTCTTCGGCATCGCCGTGCTCGCCGAGGTCACCGCGCTGGGCGGAGGACTGTTCCGCGACCTGATCATCGGAGCCGTGCCCCCGGCCGCGTTCACCGACCTCGGCTACTTCAGCACCCCGCTGCTCGCCGCCCTGCTCGTCTTCTTCCTCCACCCGGAGGTGGAGCGGACCCAGGTCGCCGTCAACGTCTTCGACGCGGCCGGGCTCGGCCTCTTCTGCGTCGCGGGCACCACGAAGGCGTACGAGTACGGGCTCGGTCTGACCCAGTCCGCGGCCCTCGGCCTCGCCACGGCGGTCGGCGGCGGCGTACTACGCGACGTCCTCGCCAATGAGGTGCCCTCGCTGCTGCGTTGGGACCGCGACCTGTACGCGGTACCGGCGATGGTCGGTGCCGCGATGGTCGTCGTGTGCATCCGCTACGACATGCTCACCACGTTCACCAGCGGGCTCGCGGTCGTCACCGCCTTTGTCCTGCGGCTGCTCGCGATGCGGTACCACTGGCGGGCGCCGCGCGCATGGAACCGCCGTTCGACGGCGAGCGAGCAGGAGGCTCCGTGATCCCTCTCCGACTCGCCAAGGGCGGACTTCATGCGAGCGAAATAGTAAAAGCTACCGCTTAGTAGCTACCTGTTATAGCGTTCGGGCATGCCAGATGCAGCTTCGGTACAGGCCGTACGGGCCACGATCGGCGACAGCGAGTTCGACCGCGACACGGCGGTCACCCTCCGCGAACCCGGCGTCTACGACATCGATCTGTCCGCCGGGTGGACGATCGTCAGCGCGGTCAACGGCGGCTATCTCCTTGCCGTCCTGGGCCGCGCCCTCGCGGACGCCCTGCCGCACCCCGACCCGTTCACGATCTCCGCGCACTACCTGACAGCGTCCCAGCCGGGACCGGCGGTCGTCCGCACGGAGGTCGCCCGCACCGGCCGGACCCTCTCCACCGGCCAGGCTTCCCTTTTCCAGTACGACGACGAGGGCCGCGAGGTCGAACGGATCCGCGTCCTCGCCTCGTACGGCGATCTCGACACCCTGCCCGACGACGTCCGTACGACGGCGAAGCCACCCGCGATGCCGCCCATGGACCAGTGCTTCGGCCCCGAGGACGCACCCGCTCCGGCGCCCGACAGCTCGGCGATCGTCGACCGGCTGATGCTCAGGCTCGACCCGGCGACCCTGGGCTGGGCTCTCGGAGCGCCCTCCGGGAAGGGTGAGATGCGGTCCTGGTTCGGCCTGGCCGACGGCCGTGACCCGGACTCCCTCTCGCTGCTCCTCGCCGTCGACGCGCTGCCTCCGACCGCCTTCGAGCTCGGCCTGTCCGGCTGGGTGCCGACCGTCGAGCTGACGGTGCACGTCCGCTCCCGCCCGGCCCCCGGCCCGCTCCGGGTGTCCATCACCACGCGTAACCTCGCCGGTGGCTTCCTGGAGGAGGACGCCGAGGTGTGGGACAGCGCGGACCGGCTGGTCGCGCAGTCCCGGCAGCTGGCACGGGCACGGATCAGCTGAACGGCCGGCTGCCCGGTCGGTCCGCCGTCCCGGGCGTCGAACTCGTCGACGCCCGGGAGGTGTTGCGCGCCGGGCGGCAGGTGGCGGAGTCGTCGGCGATCCCGACGTCACGGTTTGGGAACAGCGCTCCCACCTGGACCTGTCTTCTTTCCCAGGGCTTCAAGTGATCCACAGGAAGCCATAGCTTCGGCACAGCGCGGTCCTACCTGGATCTGGTGCTCTGGCCCCCACTCATCCCGTACTCATCCGGTACTCATAAACCGGGCTCGGGACTTGACTGGGAGTAAGCCTCATGAACCGTCGTACACGACTCGTTCCCGCCGTCGCACTGCTCGCCCTGGCGCCGCTGCTGGCGGCCTGCGGCTCGGGCGACTCATCGTCCTCGAACAGTGGCACCACCGGTCAGACGGAGTGTGCCCGGCCTTCGGGCATGCCGAGCGGCGGTCCGTCCGGGCGGCCCAGTGGGGCGGCGCCGTCCGACAGGCCTTCCGGCTTTCCGTCCGGGATGCCCTCGGGCGGGACTCGCTCGGGCCGGCCGTCCGGTATGCCGGGCGGTGGCGGTGGAGGCGGCTGTGGTGGCTTCGGCGGCGGGGGTGGGCAGGGGACTCAGGCGCAGCCGACGGGCTGACGGTTTACGTCCCTTCGGTCTGACGGCTCGGCGAGCGACGGATACCGGCTATGTGTCGGTCTGACGGCTTTGGGGGTGACGTACCCGGCGAACGGGGGCGTCACCCCAGCCAGTTGGGGCGGAGGTTTTCACCCCGGCCGGTTGCGGCGAGGCGTTCATCCCAGCCAGTTGCGGCGGCCGATGCTGATCAGCCGCATCTGGCGGGCCGCCACGCGAGCCACCCGGTCCCGCTCCTCCTCCGAGGCCTCCAGCGCCTCCAGGAGGAGCGACGCCGTCATCAGCATCTGGTCGACGTACAGGCCGGCGAGCATCAGCAGGTCGTCGTCGCTCCACCCCGCCGACTCGGGCTGCTTGGCCAGTTCGGTCTTCACTTCCTCCGCGAACCGGGCCAGTTGCTCGCGGATCTCCTCCCGCACCGGCTGTACGCCGCCGTGCCGCTCGCGCGCGATGAAGCGGACGTGCGCGGGGTGGGTCGCCACGTGGTGGGCGATCAGATCGACGGCGCGCGTGATGCGTTCGTCGCTGTCGTCGGCCGCGGACACGGTCTCCCCGATCATCGGGTGCAGGCTGCCCAGCGCCTCCTCGACCAGCACCACTCCGAGATCCGCCGTCGAGCGGAAGTGCCGGTAGAAGGCGGTCGGAGCGACACCGACGGCACGGGTGACCTCGCGCAGGCCCAGACTGCTCAGACTCTGCTCCTCCAGCAGCCCCAACGCCGCGTCCAGGAGAGCCTGTCGGGTCTTCTGCTTCTGCGCCTGCCGGATGCCGAGGGTGTGACTCATGCCATGCAGTTAACAACTGTTCTCCGTGATTGGAAAGCCGGGTGACGCGCTAGACTCAAGAGTCAGTGAACAAGTGTTACTACATCCGTTCACTGAGTTGTCGGACTTCCACGAGAGGCATCTCATGCTGTTCCTCGTCGCCGCCCTCCTGCTGATGGGCGTGGTCATGGGCTCCGTGGCCCATGCGCCGGTATCCGTCAGCCTCGTCGCCGCCGTCGTCATCGGCATCTGGCTGGCCGTCTTCGCGGTACGCGAGCGGAACGCACGCCGGCGCCACCCCTCTACCAACTGACCGAGCCACACCTCCACCAACTGAACGTTGGGAGCGGACTCACACCATGGAACTCACCGAACTCACCGAACGTACTGAACTCACCGAACGTACTGAGCGCGCCGACCGCGAGGTACCTGCCGAGCCCACCGTCACGCCGAAGGGCAGGACCGCCGGGCGGGACGCCGACGGTATGGCCGTAGCCTCCTTCATCCTCGGCCTCGTCGGCCTCCTGGTCCTCAACGTCTTCCTGGGCCCCATCGCCATCGTCCTCGCGTCGATCGCCCTGTACCGCGGCACCGCCCGCCGGGGCCGCGCGTTCCTGGGACTCGGCTTGGGCGTCGCCGACCTGGTCCTGCTGGTGGCACTCATGCAGTTCGACAGCACGGTCTCCTGGAGCTTCTAGGGCGCGATTCGACCCCCGGTGGCGGCTGGGCCGGGTGGGGGCGGAGGCGGCGGGGGTGGGCCCGTAGAATCGGGCCACCATGGCTTACCTCGACCACGCCGCGACCACCCCGATGCTTCCCGAGGCGGTAGAGGCACTGACCGCCCAGCTGAGCGTCACGGGCAATGCCTCCTCCCTCCATGCCGCCGGCCGCCGCGCCAGACGTACCGTCGAGGAAGCCCGCGAGACCCTGGCGGACGCCCTCGCCGCACGCCCCAGCGAGGTGGTCTTCACCTCCGGCGGCACCGAGGCCGACAACCTCGCGGTGAAGGGCCTGTACTGGGCCCGCCGCGACGCCGACCCGGCGCGCACCCGCATTCTCGCGAGCCCCGTCGAACACCACGCGGTGCTCGACGCCGTGCACTGGCTCGGCGAACACGAGGGCGCCACCGTCGAGTACCTCCCGGTGGACCCCTACGGCCGTGTGCACCCGGACGCCCTGCGCGAGGCCATCGCCCGCGACCCCGACGACGTCGCCCTCGCCACGGTCATGTGGGCCAACAACGAGATCGGCACCGTCATGCCGGTCCGCGAACTGGCCGACGCCGCCGCCGAGTTCGGCATCCCGCTGCACGCCGACGCCGTGCAGGCCTTCGGCCAGATCCCGGTCGACTTCGGCGCTTCGGGCCTGGCCGCCATGACGGTGTCCGGCCACAAGATCGGCGGCCCCTACGGCATCGGCGCGCTGCTCCTTGGCCGCGAGTACAGCCCCGTACCCGTCCTGCACGGCGGCGGTCAGGAACGCCATGTCCGCTCCGGCACCCTCGACGTGCCCGCGATCGCGTCGTTCGCCGTCGCCGGGCGGCTCGCCGCCGAGCAGCACGAGTGGTTCGCCCGGGAGATCGGCGCCCTGCGCGACGACCTGGTCGAGGCCGTACGCAAGGCCGTGCCCGAGGCGATCCTCGGCGGCGATCCCGCCGACGGGGGTCGGCTGCCGGCCAACGCGCACTTCACCTTCCCCGGCTGCGAAGGCGACTCCCTGCTCCTCCTCCTGGACGCGCAGGGCATCGAGTGCTCCACCGGCTCCGCGTGCACGGCGGGCGTGGCCCAGCCGAGCCACGTCCTCCTCGCCACCGGCACCGACCCCGACCTGGCCCGCGGCACCCTCCGCTTCTCCCTCGGCCACACCTCCACGGAGGCGGACGTCCAGGCGGTGGCCCGCGCGATCGGACCGGCGGTGGAACGGGCGCGCTCGGCGGGGCTCAGCTAGCGGACGCCTCGCCCGTCCCGGCCGCCTGGGTCTGTTCCTGGGCGGTCAGTGCCTGCTGTACGAGCGGTATGTACCGGTCCCAGTCCCAGTGCGGACCCGGGTCCGTGTGGTCCGTGCCCGGCACCTCGACGTGCCCGATGATGTGCTCCCGGTCGACGGGGATGTCGTACCGCCCGCATATCCGGGCCGTCAGCCGAGCCGAGGCCTCGTACATCGCGTCCGTGAAATCCTGCGGGCGGTCCACGAAGCCCTCGTGCTCGATGCCGACGCTCCGCTCGTTGTACTCCCGGTTCCCCGCGTGGTACGCCACGTCCAGCTCGCGGATCATCTGGGTGATGCGGCCGTCCTGGCCGACGATGTAGTGCGCGGCAGCTCCGTGTCCCGGGTCCTGGAAGACCTTCACCGCGCTGTCGAAGCTGCCCTGGGTGACATGGATGATCACCCGGTCTATGCCGTAGTCGTCGGGCCGGTCCGCCCGTCGCCAGTTCGCCGACGACGCCGCCACCCACCGGGCGCCCGCGAAGTCGACCTCGCCCTCCTTGCGCGGCTTCTCCACGCTCGGCAGCCGCCACCACAGGCGCCCGAGCTCGTCCCGCGCCAGCAGGACGCTCCCCACGGCCGCCGCCGCGCCGCCGATGAGCAGCGCCCGGCGCCCGATCCGCCGGTCGCCGTCCCTGCCCCGGTGGCCCTTTGCCCGGGCCTCCCCGCCCGCCTTTTTCTCCCCCATGCGATCTTCAACGGATACTCGCGGGCTTCGGTTCCCACGGCCCCGTACCCTGGAGGGGTTATGACTGAGACCTCGCAGCGCCCCCGCACCCTTCGCGTACTCGCCGCCATGTCGGGTGGCGTGGACTCCGCCGTAGCCGCCGCCCGCGCGGCGGAAGCCGGCCACGACGTGACGGGCGTGCACCTCGCGCTCTCCGCCAACCCGCAATCGTTCCGCACGGGCGCGCGTGGCTGTTGCACCATCGAGGACTCGCGCGACGCCCGCCGTGCCGCCGATGTCATCGGCATCCCCTTCTACGTGTGGGACCTCGCCGAGCGCTTCCGCGAGGACGTGGTCGAGGACTTCGTCGCCGAGTACGAGGCGGGGCGCACCCCGAACCCGTGCCTGCGCTGCAACGAGAAAATCAAGTTCGCCGCGCTGCTCGACAAGGCGCTCGCGCTCGGCTTCGACGCGGTCTGCACGGGCCACTACGCGAAGGTGATCGCCGGCGCGGACGGCACGCGCGAGCTGCACCGCGCCTCCGACATGGCCAAGGACCAGTCGTACGTCCTCGGGGTGCTCGACGACCGCCAGCTCGCGCACGCCCTGTTCCCGCTCGGCGACACCCTCACCACGAAGGACGAGATCCGCGCGGAGGCCGAACGCCGGGGCCTCGCCGTCGCCAAGAAGCCGGACTCCCACGACATCTGCTTCATCGCCGACGGCGACACCCAGGGCTTCCTGGCGAACCGTCTCGGCAAGGCGGAGGGCGACATCGTCGACGAGTCCGGCACCAAGCTGGGCACCCATGAGGGCGCGTACGGCTACACGATCGGCCAGCGCAAGGGTCTCCGCATCGGCACCCCGGCCCCCGACGGCAAGCCGCGCTACGTCCTGGACATCTCGCCCGTCGACAACAGGGTGACGGTCGGCCCGGCGGCCGCCCTGGACGTGAACGGCCTGACCGCCATCAAGCCCCGCTGGTGCGGCACCGCCCCGACGGGCCCCGGCACCTACACGGCCCAACTCCGCGCCCACGGCGGCGAGACGACGGTCACGGCGGAACTCGTCGACGGCACCCTCGAAGTCACCTTCACCGAGCCGGTCCGCGGGGTCGCCCCCGGCCAGGCGGTCGTCCTGTACGACGGCACGCGCGTGGTCGGCTCGGCGACGATCGCGACGACCACGCGCGCGACGGCGGCTGTCTAGACCGTCCGACGGGCGCTCGTCCGACCGGCTCAACGCCTACCGGCGCTCCCGAAGAACTCCGCCAGAACCGGCGCCAGCACCTGGGGATCCACCATGTGGGTCTGGCCGTCCAGCGTGCGGTAGGACCCGTCGGGCGCCGCGTCCGCCACGGCGCGTGCCGCCTCCCGCAGCCACTCGGGGCTCGCACCGCCCCCGACGGCCAGCACCGGGACCGTGAGCGAGGCCAGCCGGTCCCGGGGGACCAGGCCGTCGCCCATCGCGGCGTTGTCGTACGCCAGGGTGGGTGCGATCGCCTCCATGTCCGGCCACCCGGGGGAGCGGCGGGCGCCGGCGATCATCTGCGGCGGCGTACCGGCGATGGCCATGAACAGCTCGACAGCGTCTCCCCGCCGCCCCTGGCCGAGCAGCTCGGCCAGCCGCTCGGTGTACTCCAGGCGCTCCTTGCCGCCCCCTTCGTATACGGCGAACGGCGTCTCGTAGACGACGACTTGGCTGACGGGCAACCCACTCGCCGCGGCCTCCAGGGCCAGCGCGCCGCCCGATGAGATGCCGTAAAGCGCCGCGTGGCCGCCTGACGCCTCGATCAGCGCCGCGATGTCCTCGACCTCGCGGGCCACCGCGAAGGGGGCTGTGTCGCCGCTCTCGCCCCGGCCCCGGCGGTCGTAGGTGAGGGCGCCGAAACGGTCCGCGAGGGCCGCCGCCAGGGGCGCCAGCGTGGCGCCCGTGCACAGGGCTCCACCGACCAGAACAACCGTCGGGCCGTCACCGTGGCGTTCGTACGCGATAGGGGTTCCGTCGAGGGAAAGGGTCTTCTTGTCCATGCCGTGGAGACTGGCAGAAGACCCGGAACTCATCGGCTCAAAGCACTTCCACTTCGTAGAAGCACAAGTGGTCCTTGATCTGGGTGACTTCGGGGTTGGGGTCGGGGTACGCCCAGACCAGATCGGCCGCGTCGGGGAGGGACCAGTAGGACGCGGTGCCCTTGAAGGGGCAGAACGTGTGGGTCGGGGAAGCCGCCAGCAGATCGAGGCGGACATCCTCCGGGGGGATGTAGTAGCGCACGGGACAGCCCGTCTCGCGCAGCAACAGGGGGCGGTCGCTCTCCGCCAGGATCTGGTCGCCGTGCACGACGCGTACGCGCTCCGTGCCCTGCTCGATGGTGATCGTGTGTCCTTCAGCCATACCTGGAGAGCACCGGCAGGCCCGGAGTTCTTCCCCCGTACCGTGGACGCATGAATATCTGCGTCTTCCTCTCCGCCGCCGACCTCGACGACCGCTATACGCGCCCCGCGCGCGAGTTCGCCGAACTGCTCGGCAAGGGCGGCCACACGCTGGTGTGGGGCGGCTCTGACGTCGGTCTCATGAAGGTGGTCGCCGACGGAGTGCAGGAGGCGGGCGGGCGACTGCTGGGTGTATCCGTGGACTTCCTGGCGGACATGGTCCGGCCGAACGCCGACGAGATGGTCATCGCGCGTGACCTGGCCGAGCGCAAGGCGCTGCTCCTCGAGAAGGCCGACGCCGTGGTGATCATGGTCGGAGGGACGGGGACGCTGGACGAGGCGACCGAGATCCTGGAGCTGAAGAAGCACGGGAAGACCCAGAAGCCGGTGGTGCTGCTCAACACGGCGGGCTTCTACGACGGCCTCAAGGAGCAGTTCCGGCGCATGGAGGACGAGGGTTTCCTGCCGGTTCCCCTCACTGATCTGGTGTTCTTCGCCGAGGAGGCCGTGGGCGCCCTGGCCTACCTGGAGGAGAGCCAGGGCCAGCAGTGATGCGAGCATGGCGGGCATGGCTACCCATGTGATCACCGGGGCGGGCTCCGGTATCGGCGCGGCCGTCGCTCGCCGCCTCCACGCGCGCGAGGACGACATCGTGCTGCACGCGCGCGACGCGGGCCGCGCGAAGGAACTCGCCGCCGAGTACCCCGGAGCGAGGACCCTGGTCGGTGACCTCGCGGATCCGGACAAGCTGTCCTGGGCGTTCTCGCACCAGACGCTGCCCGACCGGATCGACTCGCTGCTGCACATCGCGGGCGTCGTCGACCTCGGCCCGGTCGGCGAGCTGACCCCCAGGTCCTGGCACCACCAGCTCAACGTCAACCTGATCGCCCCCGCGGAGCTGACCCGCCACTTCCTGCCCCAACTGCGCCTGTCCCACGGGCACGTGCTGTTCGTCAACTCCGGCGCCGGCCTCAATGCCCACGCCGACTGGTCCGCGTACGCCGCCTCCAAGCACGGTCTGAAGGCTCTGGCGGACTCCCTGCGCCACGAGGAGCGCGGGAACGGCGTCCGCGTCACCTCCGTCTACCCCGGCCGCACCGCCGGCCCCATGCAGGTCAAGGTCCACCAGCAGGAGGGCAAGGAGTACGACGCCTCGAAGTGGATCGACCCCGAGTCCGTCGCGACGACGATCCTGATGGCCCTCGACCTGCCGAGCGACGCGGAGGTCAGCAACCTGACGGTACGACCGGGCCGCTGACCTCGCGAGAGCCATTCCGTAGGCTTCCCGCGTGAGCGAAAACAGCAGGTTCAGGTTCGGTCCCGCAACCGGGGTCGGATCCATGCCCGGAGGGGACGCGCGGGAAGCCGCGAAGACCGTCACCGGGTCCGTCGATGAATTCCCGTATCTGCCCGAGTTGCCCGCGCGGGGGCCCGGCGCCGACATGATCGGGCGGACCGCCGGGATGCTTGTCGAGCTGTACGCGCGCGTGGAGCCCAGCGGGTGGCGGCTCGGTGACCGGCCGGGGCGGGACACCAGGAGGGCACGGTCGTGGCTGGGGGAGGACCTCGACGCGATCGAGGAGTTCCTGGAGGGGTTCGAAGGGCCGCTGAAGGTGCAGGCGGTGGGGCCCTGGACGCTGGCCGCCGCGCTGGAGCTGAGGAACGGCGAGGTGGCGCTGTCCGACCTCGGCGCCTGCCGGGATCTCGCCGGTTCGCTCGCCGAGGGACTGCGCGTCCACCTCGAAGACGTGCAGCGGCGCATTCCCGGAGCTCAGCTCGTCCTCCAGCTCGACGAACCTTCCCTCATCGCCGTACTGCGCGGGCATGTGAGGAGCGCGAGCGGCTACCGGACCCACCGGGCCGTGGACCGGCAGCTGATCGAGGCGACCCTGCGGGACGTCATCGGGGTGCACGGCGAAGGCCCGGTCGTGGTGCACTCGTGCGCACCCGACGTGCCGTTCGCACTGCTGCACAGGGCCGGCGCCGCGGCCGTCTCCTTCGACTTCTCACTCCTCACCGAGCGTGACGACGACGTGATCGGGGAAGCAGTGGAAGGCGGGACGCAGCTCCTCGCCGGTGTCGTCCCGGGCGTGGACGGTCCATTGTCGGACCCTGCCGGTAGCGTCATGGGTGTCAGGACGCTGTGGCGCAGGCTGGGGCTGCAACCGGGGCTTCTCGCGGAGGCGGTCACGGTCACTCCGTCGTGCGGGCTCGCGGGGGCTTCCCCCGACTACGCGCGCAGGGCGCTCGCCCACTGCGTCCGGGCGGCGAGATCCCTCGCGGACAACCCTGAGTAACGGGAGGACAACACGGTGGCCGGCGAAAAGCACGCAGAGCCCACATCGGTACCCGCCGAGGCGCGGGAGAAGCACGCGCTGCTCGCCGAGCAGATCGAGGAGCACCGCTTCCGGTACTACGTGAGGGACCAACCGGTCATCAGCGACGCGGACTTCGACAAACTCCTGCGCTCCGTGGAGGCACTGGAGGACGAGTATCCCGAGCTGCGCACACCCGACTCCCCGACCCAGAAGGTCGCGGGCGCGTACGAGACCGAGTTCACGTCGGTCCAGCACCGCGAGCGCATGCTCTCGCTCGACAACGCCTTCGACGACCTGGAGCTTGCCGCCTGGGCCGAGCGCGTCGCCAGGGACGTCGGCACGACCGACTACCACCTGCTGTGCGAGCTGAAGGTCGACGGCCTCGCGGTCAACCTGACGTACGAGCACGGCCGCCTCACGCGCGCGGCGACCCGCGGCGACGGCCGCACGGGAGAGGACATCACGCCCAACGTCCGTACGATCGCGGAGATCCCCGACCGGCTGAAGGGCGACCGCGTCCCGGACCTCGTGGAGATCCGCGGCGAGGTCTACTTCCCGATGGAGAAGTTCGAGGAGCTCAACGCCCGCCTGGTGGAGGCCGGTGACAAGCCCTTCGCCAACCCGCGCAACGCGGCGGCGGGTTCGCTGCGGCAGAAGGACCCGCGCGTCACCGCGAGCCGCCCGCTGCACATGGTGGTGCACGGCATCGGCGCCCGCGAGGGCTTCGACATCGATCGGCTCTCCCAGGCCTACGAGCTGCTCCACGAGTGGGGCCTGCCGACCACGCCGTACGCGAAGGTGGTCGACGACCTCGACGGCGTACGGGAGTTCATCGCGTACTACGGGGAGAACCGCCACTCCGTGCAGCACGAGATCGACGGCGTGGTCGTCAAGCTCGACGAGATCCGCCTCCAGGGCCGCCTCGGCTCCACGGCTCGCGCCCCGCGCTGGGCGATCGCCTGGAAGTACGCGCCCGAGGAGGTCAACACCAAGCTGATCAACATCCGGGTGGGCGTGGGACGTACGGGCCGTGTCACGCCGTACGCGCAGGTCGAACCGGTCACGGTGGCCGGCTCCGAGGTCGAGTTCGCGACCCTGCACAACCAGGACGTGGTCAAGGCCAAGGGCGTCCTCATCGGGGACACGGTGGTGCTGCGCAAGGCCGGTGACGTCATCCCGGAGATCCTCGGGCCGGTGGTCGACCTGCGCGACGGCAGCGAGCGGGAGTTCGTGATGCCCGCCGAGTGCCCGGAGTGCGGGACGCCACTGCGCCCGATGAAGGAAGGCGACATCGACCTGCGCTGCCCGAACGCCCGCACCTGCCCGGCCCAGTTGCGGGAGCGGCTCTTCTACCTGGCGGGCCGCAAGGCACTGGACATCGACCACTTCGGGTACGTCGCCGCCGCGGCGCTCACCAAGCCGCTGGAGCCCGCGGAGCCGCCGCTCATGGACGAGGGCGACCTCTTCGACCTCACCATCGAGCGACTGCTGCCCATCAAGGCGTACGTCCTCGACCAGGACAGCGGACTGCCCAAGCGCGACCCGAAGACGGGCGAGGAGAAGATCGCCACGGTCTTCGCCAACCAGCAGGGCGAGCCGAAGAAGAACGCGATCGCCATGCTGGACACCATCGCGGCGGCCAAGGAGCGCCCGCTCGCCCGTGTGCTGACGGGGCTGTCGATCCGTCATGTCGGGCCGGTCGCGGCCGAGGCGCTGGCCCGCGAGTTCCGCTCGATCGACCGGATCGAGGCGGCCACCGAGGAGGAGCTCGCCGCCACCGAGGGCGTCGGCGCGATCATCGCCACCTCCCTGAAGCAGTGGTTCGCGGAGGACTGGCATCGCGAGATCCTGCGCAAGTGGCGGGCGGCCGGGGTCCGTATGGAGGAGGAGAGCTCCGGCGAGGACGAGGGGCCGCGTCCGCTCGAAGGGCTCATCGTTGTGGTCACCGGAACGCTCGAACACCACACGCGGGATGGCGCGAAAGAGGCCCTCCAGAGCCGTGGAGCGAAAGTGACCGGTTCTGTTTCGAAGAAGACATCTTTCGTCGTTGTGGGAGACAATCCCGGTTCCAAGTACGACAAGGCCATGCAGCTGAAAGTTCCGGTTCTGGACGAGGACGGCTTCGCCGTCCTGCTCGAACAGGGATCGGACGCGGCAGCGGAAGTCGCACTTCCGATCGAGCAGTAGCGGTTGAAGGCCACCCGTTCGGCGCATATCAGATGCATACGGGTGGCCGGGTCGTATTCGGGCAACCGTCCACGACCGCTGCCCGTGGAAGCCTTCTGCGGCCTACTGTTGAGATGTGCGCCTGCCGTGCCCAGCTGCGGTTGGGGCATCCCCTGCTCCTCGGGAGTCCGGGGATTGGTTTTCAGACGCGGCGGCCGTGGCCAGTTGTCTTCGGGCCCGGGCCGCGTGGCGTGGGCACCGCCGGCTGTGAGAGGGACGGGAATGGAACCGACCGAGAGCGCCGCCCCTGACTCACGGCTGCGCCGGATGGCCGGCACCTGGCTCGGGGGCGGCCGCGGGGCAGCGCCGACCTCGGAGCGCCCCGGCGTCCCGCCCCGCACGGCCGGCGGCGGCGCGGGGGTCGGCGGTCTCGCTCCAGGCCCCGGCATGGCCGGGCACGAACCCGAACGGCCCATAACCTGGCCCGCGCTGCCCGCGGTGGCCATCGCGGCGTCCGCGTTCGTCCTGGGTGCCGGTTTCTTCCGGGCGTTCAGCGACGACCACGCGCTCTTCCCCTCCGGTGCCGTCGGCTGGTCGCTCGCCCTGCTGACCGGCATCATCGTCGGCCACCTCGTCGCCCTCGGCCGCTCCCGCTGGTGGGGCGGCACGGGCTCCGGCGCCGCCCTCACCCTCGCGGTCCTGCTGCTGTACGGCTGGGTGCCCGCCGGAATGGTCAGCCTGACCGTCGTCGTCCTGGTCGGCATCGCGCGCCGCAACCGGTGGCGCCAGGGCATCCTGCACGGCGCGGTCGACATCCTCGGCATCGGCGCCGGGGCGCTGGTCCTGGCCGCCTGGGGGCGGTTCCCGTCCGTCGAGACGCCCTGGAGCCCGGAGAGCTGGACCGTCTCCGCCGTACCCGAAGTGGTCCTGGTCGCCGCCGCGTACCTCGTGGCCACCCGGACCCTGCTCTGGTACGTCCACGCGCCAGGTACCGGCGGCCTGCCGACCGTCGCGCGTACGGCCCTGGTCAGACAGGGGCTCGTCGCGGTCGCGCTGCTCGGCATCACGCCGCTGATCTGCGTGGTCGCGATCGCGCAGCCGATGCTGCTGCCGCTGTTCTCGATCCCGCTGATCGCTCTCGACTCCACGCTGTGGATCGCCCGTGCGCGGGCGGAGGAGCAGTTGCGCGACCCGCTGACCGGGTTGCCCAACCGGCAGTGGCTACTTGAACGTACGTGGACGGCACTGGACGAAGCCGAACGCATCGGTGCGCGTTCTGCCCTGATGCTGATCGACCTCGACCGTTTCCGGTCGGTGAATGACACACTCGGGCATCTCGCCGGAGACCGGCTGCTCCTTCAGATTGCCGATCGGCTGCGGCTCAACCTGCCGCGCGGGGCGGAGGCCGCGCGGCTGGGCGGCGACGAGTTCGCCGTGCTGCTGCCCATTGCCGACTCCACGACCTCGGCCACGCGGGTCGCCCGCAATCTCGTCGCCGCGCTCGGTTCGTCCCTCGACCTGGACGGGCTCTCGCTCGTCCTGGAGGCCAGCGCCGGGCTCGCCGTCTTCCCCGACCACGCGCTCGACGCCGAGGGTTTGCTCCGGCGGGCGGACGTCGCCATGTACCAGGCGAAGCGCGACCGGACGGGGGTGGAGGTGTACGAGTCCAAGCGGGACTCGAACACACCGGACCG
Source organism: Streptomyces sp. NPDC087263 (assembly GCF_044744645.1). NCBI lineage: Bacteria > Bacillati > Actinomycetota > Actinomycetes > Kitasatosporales > Streptomycetaceae > Streptomyces > Streptomyces sp. NPDC087263. The sequence continues at coordinate 285,868 of NZ_JBIUYT010000002.1, read as the reverse complement.
GCTGGGGCTGCTGGGGGATCTGCGCCGGGCCCTGGATGCCGGGGACGTCGAGCTGCACTACCAGCCGAAGGTCCGGTTCGACGGTCAGGTCGCCGGACTTGAGGCACTCGTGCGGTGGGTGCACCCCGAGCGGGGAAGGGTGGCGCCGGACGAGTTCATCGCCATCGCCGAGTCGTCCGGGCTGATGCCGCACCTCACCGAGTACGTCCTGGAGACGGCGCTCGCGCAGGTCGCACGCTGGCGGGCGCAGGGGCTGTACGTGCCGGTCGCGGTGAACGTCTCACCGCGCGACGTCCACACCCCCGGGTTCGCGGGCTCGGTGGCGGCGCGGCTCGCCCGGCACGGGGTTCCCGCGGGGTCGCTCCAGCTGGAGATTACCGAGCATGTGCTCCTTGAGGATCCGCAGCGGGCCGCGGACACCCTGGCTGCGCTGACCGCGCACGGGGTGAAGATGTCGCTGGACGACTTCGGTACCGGGTACTCCTCGCTCGTTCATCTGCGCCGACTGCCGGTCAGCGAGCTGAAGATCGACCGGTCCTTCGTCGCGCGGCTCGCCGTGGACAACGAGGACGCGGAGATCGTGCGCTGCACCATCGATCTCGCGCACTCGCTCGGACTGCTCGTCGTCGCCGAGGGTGTGGAGGACGACGAGACGTGGGAGCGGTTGCGCGATCTCGGGTGTGACGCGGTGCAGGGGTGGCTGGTCGCCGCCGCGATGCCGCCGGAGGACACCACGGCGTGGTTGCTGGCGCGGGGATCGCGTGGGTGGCAGCGACCGCGGGCCGCGTTGCCCGCGGCGGAGTAGTCCCGCCGGCCGGTGGGGGCGGTTTTCTCACCCGCCCGCGCACCGCTGGTGACGGTTCGCTGACAAGCGGGCCTCTCCTGTGCGGGTTCAGCACCGTCGGCGGCCGTCGGTCCGGGGGCCGCGCCATCGTTCGGAAGCTGCGGGTCGTCTGTGGCTGGGCGCGCAGTTCCCCGCGCCCCCGGTCGTCCCGTCCGCTGGGCGCTCAAACCCCCACAGGAGAGGCCCGCTTGTCGGGAGCCAGTCACGGGCGTGCGTGGGTGGGCAAAGGCCCCCGGAGGAAACCCGGGCGCAGGCACCGTCCCCCGACCCATAGGATTGGGCCAAACCACACACACTCACCCCCAGAGGAACGCCGCATGCCTGGCATCACGCGCGAGGAGGTCGCCCACCTCGCACGGCTGGCGCGTCTGGAGCTGAAGGGCGAAGAGCTCGACCACTTCGCCGGCCAGCTCGACGACATCATCGGCGCGGTCGCCCGCGTCAGCGAGGTCGCCGACCAAGACGTACCGCCGACCTCACATCCGCTGCCGCTGACGAATGTCATGCGCGTGGACGAGGTCCGTCCGTCGCTCACCCCCGAGCAGGCGCTCTCCGGCGCCCCGGCCCAGGAGCAGCAGCGTTTCAAGGTGCCGCAGATCCTGGGGGAGGACTAATCACCATGACGGACACCAACATCAACATCATCAGGCTGACGGCAGCGGAGACCGCTGCCAAGATCGCGTCCGGCGAACTCACCGCCGTCGAGGTCACCGAGGCACACCTCGCGCGGATCGAGGCCGTCGACGAGAAGGTGCACGCCTTCCTGTACGTCGACCGGGAGGGTGCGCTCGCCCAGGCTCGCGCCGTCGACGGGAAGCGGGAGCGCGGCGAGAAGCTCGGCCCGCTGGCCGGCGTACCGCTCGCGCTCAAGGACATCTTCACCACCAAGGGCATCCCCACCACCGTCGGGTCGAAGATCCTCGAAGGATGGATTCCGCCGTACGACGCGACCGTCACCAAGAGGCTGAAGGCCGCCGACGTCGTCATCCTCGGCAAGACCAACATGGACGAGTTCGCCATGGGGTCCAGCACCGAGAACAGCGCGTACGGGCCCACCGGCAACCCCTGGGACCTGTCCAGGATCCCCGGCGGCTCCGGCGGCGGTTCGAGCGCCGCGCTCGCCTCCTTCCAGGCCCCCCTCGCCATCGGCACCGACACCGGCGGCTCGATCCGCCAGCCCGCGGCCGTCACCGGCACGGTCGGCGTCAAGCCCACATACGGCGGCGTCTCCCGCTACGGCATGGTGGCGTTCTCGTCCTCCCTCGACCAGGGCGGCCCCTGCGCCCGTACGGTCCTGGACGCGGCACTCCTCCACGAGGTCATCGCCGGGCACGACCCGCTCGACTCGACCTCCGTCGACGTCCCGGTCCCGCCGGTCGTCGAGGCCGCCCGCAACGGCTCCGTCGCCGGAATGCGCGTCGGCGTCGTCAAGCAGTTCGCGGGCGAGGGCTACCAGGCCGGAGTCGTCCAGCGTTTCAACGAGTCCGTCGCCCTCCTCGAGGAGCTGGGCGCCGAGATCGTCGAGCTGGACTGCCCGTCCTTCGACCTGGCGCTCTCCGCGTACTACCTGATCGCGCCGTCCGAGTGTTCCTCGAACCTCGCCCGCTTCGACGCCATGCGCTACGGCCTGCGCGTCGGCGACGACGGCACGCACTCCGCCGAGCAGGTCACCGCCCTCACCCGTGAGGAGGGCTTCGGCGACGAGGTCAAGCGCCGCATCATGCTCGGCACGTACGCCCTGTCCAGCGGCTATTACGACGCGTACTACGGCAGCGCCCAGAAGGTCCGTACGCTCATCACGCGCGACTTCGAGAAGGCGTTCGAGCAGGTCGACGTGATCGTGTCGCCCACGACGCCGACCACCGCCTTCCCGATCGGCGAGCGCGCCGACGACCCGATGGCGATGTACCTCGCGGACCTGTGCACCATCCCGACCAACATGGCGGGCAACGCCGCCATGTCGCTGCCCTGCGGCCTCGCGCCGGAGGACAACCTTCCGGTCGGCCTCCAGATCATCGCCCCCGCGATGAAGGACGACCGGCTGTACAAGGTCGGCGCCGCCGTCGAGGCCGCCTTCGTGGAAAGGTGGGGTCACCCGCTGATCGAGGAGGCTCCGTCACTGTGAGTGCCATGGCAAAGAAGGCCAAGAACTTCAAGAAGTCCAAGACGGGCGTGTACGTGTCGCTCGCCAGCACCGCCTTCGGTGCGCTCAGCGTCGCCAAGCAGGCCAGGCTCGCCCGCGAGGACGGCGACTTCCTGCGGCTCGTCGACGCCGCCGTATCCGCCGCCGCCATCGTCACCGGCCTCGCCATCCTCTACCGGGAGCTCAAGCGCCTGGGCGACGACGACGTCCTGCTGGGCTGAGAGGGAAGTTTTCACCGTGACCACCACGACCGACGAACTGGTGTCGTACGAGGACGCCCTGGCGACGTACGACCCCGTCATGGGCCTCGAAGTCCATGTCGAACTCGGCACCAAGACCAAGATGTTCTGCGGGTGTTCCACCGAGCTGGGCGCCGCGCCCAACTCGCAGACCTGCCCGACCTGCCTCGGCATGCCCGGCGCGCTCCCGGTCGTCAACGCGATCGGCATCGAGTCCGCCATCAAGATCGGCCTCGCGCTGCACTGCGAGATCGCCGAGTGGTGCCGCTTCGCCCGGAAGAACTACTTCTATCCGGACATGCCGAAGAACTTCCAGACCTCCCAGTACGACGAGCCGATCGCCTTCAACGGCTATCTGGACGTCCAGATGGAGGACGGCGAGGTCTTCCGCGTGGAGATCGAGCGCGCCCACATGGAGGAGGACACCGGTAAGTCGCTGCACGTCGGCGGCGCCACCGGCCGTATCCACGGCGCCTCGCACTCGCTGCTCGACTACAACCGCGCCGGCATCCCGCTCATCGAGATCGTCACCAAGCCGATCGAGGGCGCGGGCGAGCGCGCACCCGAGGTCGCCAAGGCGTACGTCGCCGAGCTGCGCGAGCTCATCAAGGCGCTCGGTGTCTCCGAGGCCCGCATGGAGCAGGGCCAGATGCGCTGCGACGTGAACCTGTCGCTGCGCCCGTACGGCCGGGAGAAGTTCGGCACCCGGAGTGAGACCAAGAACGTCAACTCCCTTCGCTCCGTGGAGCGTGCGGCCCGCTTCGAGATCCAGCGGCATGCCGCCGTCCTCAACGCCGGCGGCACGATCATCCAGGAGACCCGCCACTTCCACGAGGACACCGGGTCCACCACCTCGGGCCGCGTGAAAGAGGAGGCCGAGGACTACCGGTACTTCCCGGAGCCCGACCTCGTCCCCATCGCGCCGTCCCGTGAGTGGGTCGAGGAGCTGCGCGCCGGTCTGCCCGAGCAGCCGCTGGCCCGCCGCAACCGGCTGCGTGAGGAGTGGGGCGTCGGCGCCCACGACATGCAGTCGATCCTCAACGCCGGTGCCATCGACCTGATCGTCGCCACCACCGAGGAGGGCGCCGACTCGGCGTCCGCCCGCAAGTGGTGGATGGGCGAGCTGGCGCGCAGCGCCAACGAGTCGGGCAAGGCCCTTGAGGACCTGCCCATCACCCCGGCGCAGGTCGCCCGCGTCACCGCCCTGGTGGCCGAGGGCTCCCTCAACGACAAGCTGGCCCGCCAGGTCATCGAAGGCGTCCTCGCGGGAGAAGGCACCCCGGACGAGGTCGTCGACAAGCGCGGTCTGAAGGTCGTCTCCGACGAGGGCGCGCTGACCGCCGCCGTCGACGAGGCCATCGCCGGCAACCCGGGCATCGCCGACAAGATCCGCGGCGGCAAGCTCCAGGCCGTCGGCGCGCTGGTCGGCGCGGTCATGAAGGCCACCCGTGGCCAGGCCGACGCGGCCCGCGTCAAGGAACTGATCCTGGAGAGGCTGGGCGTCAGCGAGGGCTGAGGTCCACGTTTTCCTACGCCTACGGGGGATCCATCGATTCCGATGCATCCCCCGTAGGCATGTCATCAGCGGCTGTTCCCGGTCAAGACATCTCATGGCCTTCGTGCTCGGCGGCGCCGACCGGTGGCTGCCCCGCCGGCTCGGCGAGCGTCTGCCGTGCATCGGCATCGAGCCGCCCGAGCGCCGCGCCGCCCATGAGAGGCTGGCCGGCGCGGCGGACGCAGAGGTGGCGGACGTACTGGAGAAGGAGCGGCGGCAGGATGTACGCGATATCCCTGGGTGACGACGGTGCGGAACTGCGGCCCCTGGAGCCCTGGCACGCCGGGGAGCTCCTGGCGCACATGGAGCGGGGACGCGAGTTCATCGGCCGGCACATCGCGCTGCCCGACGTGGTGAAGGACCTCCCGTCGACGCGGGCCTTCCTCCAGATGTACGCCGACAAGCGCGCCGCCGACGAAGGCCATCTGTACGGGATCTGGCTGGAGGGGAAGCTCGTCGGCGGGCTGCTCTTCAGGATCTTCGACACCGCGCAGGGGACCTGCGAGGCCGGGTGCTGGCTGGAACCGGCGGCCGCCGGGCATGGACTTGTCACCCGCGGAGTGCGGATCATCATCGACTGGGCGATCCAGGAGCGCGGCATGCACCGTGTCGAGTGGATCGCCTCACCCGCGAACGAACCGAGCCTGAACGTGGCACGGCGGCTGGGCATGACGCGGGAGGGCGTACTTCGCGAAAGCTACCTTTACCGGGGCGTACGGAGCGACATGGAGGTCTGGTCGGTGCTCGCTCCCGAGTGGCGGGCGGCACGCGCGCATCACGGTCGATAACGATCGACTTCCATTCCCGCGAACATTAAGAGACCTCTCAGACAGCATCCGTACGGTGCGAGGTATGGGAACCAAGACTGTTGACGAGGCCGGGGTCGAGACCGGCGCCGAGGCGAAGAGCGAAGAGGAGAAGGTGGACGTCACCAAGAGCGACGCCGCCGAGGCCGACAAGGCCACGGACACCGAGGGGGAGGCCACGGCCGGCACCCCGGACGAGGACGAGGACGGGTACGACGACGAGGAGCAGGCCGAGGCGGTCGCCGACAAGGTCCCCTCAGGGGTCGGCCTGGGTGCCGCCGCTGTGGTCTCGGCCGCACTGGGTGTCGTCTCGCTGACCGGCGGCTGGGTCGCTACCGTCGCCCAGGCGCGCGACTCGCTCTGGGGACAGCTGGAGACCGCGTCGACCGCCACCGTCAACGCGCAGGTCGAGCAGGTCTACGGCAACTCGTGGAACGCCAGCGCGCTGGTCGCGGGCATCTTCGCGCTGGTGGCTCTGATCGTCGGCGTCGTCGTGCTGGTCCGGCCGGCGTTCGGGGACCCCGACCGGGTGGTGCAGGCCCCGTGGGTCAAGTCCGTCGCCTGGGCGGGTGTCACGCTCGCGCTCATCGGCCTGCTGCTCGCCGTGCTGAAGTACACCGACCTCCTGCTGTCCACGCCGACCGTGAGCAGCTGATCACTGGTCGAGCCGTCCGAGCTCTCCCTGAGGGGCCTTAGGCCCGCCCTACGTCACGTACGGCGGCCCTAAGGCCCTTCGTGCGCTCAAGATGCGGAACTCTCCCGATGTGGCGCACCCACCTTGGAGACGAAGGTTGAGGCATCGCAACAAGCGAAGCCCGAAACCGACTCTTCACCAGGGGTACGACATGTTCGAGTACGAGCTCCAGCAGATCCGTTCCGCAGACCTGATCCGCGAGGCCCAGACCCACCGCCTGGTTCGCGAGGCCCTCCGCGGCCGCCGTGCCGCCCGCCGCGCCGCGCGCGAGTCGGCACAGAACGACCCGGAGGGGCAGGCGCAAAGCCGCCGCCATCGTCGGCACCGGTTCGCCCGCGCCGCGTGAATGCCGCCGGCGGGGCACGGGAGGACGGCCGCACGGGGGTCGGCCGTTCTCCCGGACCACGGTCCGCCGTCCCGGCAAGCGGGTCAACGGCGGCCGTGGCGAAACCCGGGTCAACGGCGGCTGTCGTGAAACCCGGGTCAACGGCGGCTGTCGTGGGAACTGGGTCAATGGCGGCCGTGGTGAAAACCGGGTCAACGGCGGCCGTCCCGGCAGGCGCGTCAACGGCCGCCGTCCCGGCAACCGGGTCGACGGCCGCCGTTGTCACCACCAGGTCGACGACGGCCGTCCCGGCAATCGGGTCAACCGCGGTCCTCCCGATATCCGGTGCCGCACGGTCAGACGCCTGTGCGATGCTCGGACCAATGGAGACCAGGTCCGTCAGCCCGGTGTTCGTCGGACGCGCCGAGGAGTTGGGCGTGCTGCACGAAGCGCTCGCCCGTGCCGCCGCGGGCGAGCCACAGGCGTTGCTGCTCGGCGGCGAGGCCGGGGTCGGAAAGACCCGCCTGATCGAGGAGTTCGCCACCTCGGCCGGACGCGAGGGCGCGATTGTCGCGTGCGGCGGCTGCGTCGAGATCGGCGCCGACGGACTGCCCTTCGCGCCCTTCTCCACGGCCCTGCGCGCCCTGCGCCGCCTCCTCCCGGACGAGCTCTCCGCCGCTGCCGCCGGACAGGAGGACGAACTGGCCCGGCTGCTGCCCGAGCTGGGCGAGGCCGGCCAGGGGCGACGGTACGAGGAGGAGGGCATGGCCCGTCTCTTCGAGCTCACCGCCCGTCTCCTGGAGCGCGTCGCCGCGAACCGCACGGTCGTCGTCGCCCTCGAAGACCTGCACTGGGCCGACGCCTCCACCCGTCACCTCCTCGCCTACCTCTTCCGCACCCTGCGCAGCGGCCGGCTCGTCGTCGTCGCCAGCTACCGCGCCGACGACATCCACCGCCGCCACCCGCTGCGCCCCCTGCTCGCCGAGCTGGACCGCCTCCGCACGGTCCGCCGTATCGAACTGGGCCGCTTCAGCCGAGCCGAGGTCGGCCGCCAGATCGCCGGGATCCTCGCCCACGAACCCGACCCGGCCCAGGTCGACGAGATCTTCGAACGCTCCGACGGCAACGCGTTCTTCGTGGAGGAGCTCGCCGTCGCCTCCGACCAGGGCTGCCGCACGGCGCTCACGGACACCCTCCGCGACCTGCTCCTCGTACGCGTCGAAGGCCTGCCCGAGAGCGCCCAGCGAGTCGCCCGGATCGCCGCCGAGGGCGGCTCCGCCGTCGAGTACCCACTGCTCGCCGCCGTGGCCGGGCTCGCTGAGGACGACCTGATCGAGGCGCTGAGGGCCGCCGTCGGCGCCAACATCCTGCTCGCCTCACCCGGCGGCGACGGCTACCGCTTCCGCCACTCCCTGGTCCGCGAGGCCGTCAGCGACGACCTGCTGCCCGGCGAGCGCTCCCGCTTCAACCGGCGCTACGCCGAAGCCCTGGAGGCCGACCCGACGCTCGTACCGGCCGACGAGCGCCTCACCCGGCTGGCCAGCTACTGGTATCACGCCCATGACGCGGCCAAGGCCCTCCCCGCCGTCCTCGACGCCTCCGTCGAGGCCCGCTGCCGCCACGCCCACTCCGAGCAACTGCGGCTCCTGGAGCGGGCGATGGAGCTGTGGGACGTGGCCTCCGAGGCCGTACGGGCCGAGCTGCGCCCCGTCGACTACGTGGAGGTCTACCCGCCCTGCGGCTGCGACTCGGCGACCACGCCGCTGCGCTATCTCGACCTGATGGCGGAGGCCGCCGTCGCGGGCCGGCTGTGCGGGGAGCGGGAGCGCGCCCTGAAGATCACCAAGCGGGCGCTGCACCTCCTGGAGGACGACGGCGATCCCCTGCGCGCCGCCTGGTTCTGGTGCCAGCGCTCCCGCCTGGTCCAGGCACAGGCCCGCGGCGACGGCTGGCAGGAACTGGACACCGCCCAGGAACTGGTCCGCGGCCTGCCCCCGTCGGAGGTGCACGCCGACGTCCTGTCGAACGTCGCCGCCTGGTGCATGCTGCACGAACCGGGACCCGGCGCCTTCTCCGCCGCCGAGCGCGCCGTGGAGTACGCACGCATGGTCGGCGCCCGGGACATCGAGCTGAACGCCCGGCTCACCCTCGGCGGCCTCATGGTCGACGCCGGCGACATCGAGGCGGGTCTCGCGGAGCTGTACGAGGTCAAGGACCAGGTGAACCTGCACGGCGCCTCCCTCGTCGTGGGCCGGATCCACATCAACCTGCCCTCCCATCTGGAGTCGCTCGGCCGCTCCCGCGAGGCGGTCTCGGTCCTGGGGGAGGGCGTCGAACTCGCCAAGAGAAAAGGCCTGTTGGACACCGAGGCCTATGTCTGGGGCAACTTCTCGGAGTCGCTCGACTCCCTCGGACAGTGGGACGAGGCCGTCGAGGCCGCCGGGAAGGCGCTGCGCATCGGGCTCAACGGCAAGGCCTCCGGTGTGGCCGGCATCCGTCTTTCCCAACTCGCGCTGGCCCGCGGTGATCTCGCCGACTCCGGACGCCAACTCGCAGCCGCCCGGGCCCACTTCGGCACCCACGATCCCATGCCCCAGCACGCCCTCCCGTTGCTGAGCAACGCGATCGGTATCGCCGCCGCCGAGGGTCGCCTCCTCGACGCCCGCGCCGCGCTGGCGGAGGCCCTGAGCGTGGGCTTCCCGCCCGGCACCCAGCGCTACGGCTGGCCCCTGCTGCTCGCCGCCGCCACCGCGGAGGCCGACGCCCGCGGGCTGCCCGTCGCCGAAGCGGGCCGCGCCGAGACGGTGGAACACCTCCGCTCCGCCGCCAAGTCCCTGGCAACCGGCGCGCCCCTCTGGCTCGCGTATGAGGAGTGGGTGCGCGCCGAACTCCGTCGCGCCGAGGGCGTGACCACCCCGAGCGACTGGTGCGAGGTGGTCACCGCCTTCGAACCCCTGGAGCGCCCCTACGATCTCGCCCGCGTCCGCCACCGCCTCGCCGACGCCCTGCTGGCCTCGGGCGCGGACGACGACGACCGTGCCCGCGCCACCGAACTCCTCCGCCTGGCCCGGGCCGCTGCCGACCACCTCGGCGCCCGCCCGCTCGGCGACACCGTCACACTGCTCGCCCAGCGGGCCCGCCTCGCCCTGGGCCGCGTCCCCGAAGCGGCCGCCCTGACCCCCGCCGACCCCGCGGTCGCCCTCGGCCTCACCAGCCGCGAGCGCGACGTCCTCCGCCTCGTCGCCGTCGGCCGCAGCAACCGCCAGATCGCCGAGGAGCTCTTCATCTCCCCCAAGACGGCCAGCGTCCATGTGTCGAACATCCTCGCCAAGCTCGGTGTCTCCGGCCGTGGCGAGGCGGCGGCCATGGCCCACCGCCTGCGGTTGTTCCCGCCCGAGACCCCCGCTGCCCAGGCAGTGGGCTGAGGTTTACGCTGTAGGAGACCCGGGCCGAGGGAGGCGCCGTGTTCAACATGTTCGAGGAGCTGTTCGCGCCAGGACGCAAGCACACCAACGACGAACGCAAGCGCCTGGAACTGAGCCGGGTGGACCTGAACGACGGTGACCCCGGCCGCGGCCCCATAGACCTGTCCTCGGGCAAGGTGATCGTCCGAGCACCGGCGTCCGAACCGGCGACTCCGCAGAGCCCGACCGCGGACGCGACGGAAACCGAGACGCCCGACGGGGACTGAAGAGCCAGCCCGACGGAGGTCGAGGCGTTCGAACGGGAGTGAAGAGCCCGACGGAGGTCGAGGCGCCCGAACGGGGCCGAAGAGCCCGACGGAGACCCGGGCGCCGGAACGGGGCCGAAGAGCCCGACGGGGATCGAGCAGTACACCTCGGCAGGCGCCCTCGGCGCCCCAATCACGTCACCTCCAGCTCCAGAATCCTGTCGTCTCCCTTCCCGGGGCTGCCCCGCCCGTCCGTCTCGCTCGTCACCAGCCAGAGCTTGTCGCCGCCCGCCGACACCACTGTCCGCAGACGGCCGTAGTCACCCTCCAGGAAGGCCTGCGGTTCCGCGGAGGCCTTGGTGCCGTTCAGGGGGATGCGCCACAGGCGTTCGCCCTTGAGGCCCGCCATCCAGATGGAGCCCTCCGCATAGGCGATGCCGCTCGGGGAGGCGTCGTCCGTGTGCCACTGGCCGACCGGGTTCAGATACTTGGAGTTGTCGCTCTCGCCCTCGACCACCGGCCAGCCGTAGTTCCCGCCCGGCCTGATCTGGTTCAGCTCGTCCCAGGTATCCTGGCCGAACTCGGCAGCCCACAGCCGCTGTTTGTCGTCCCAGGCGAGGCCCTGGACGTTGCGATGCCCGTACGAGTAGACGACCGAGTCGTCGAACGGATTGCCCGGCGCCGGCTCGCCCTCCGGAGTCATCCGCAGGATCTTGCCGCCCAGCGACTTGGTGTCCTGGGCCAGACCCGTCTGACCCGTCTCACCCGCCCCCGCGTACAGCATCTCGTCCGGGCCGAAGGCGATCCGGCCACCGTTGTGGATGTACCCCTTGGGAATGCCTCGGAAGATCGTGTCCGGCGAGCCCAGCTGCTCCCCGGACGGCTTGTTCTCGTCGTACAGCATGCGGACGATGCGGTTGTCCGACACCGTGGTGAAGTACGCGTAGACCAGATGGTCCGAGGCGTAGTCGGGGGAGAGCGCGATCCCCAGGAGGCCGCCCTCTCCCTCGGGGGCCACCCCGGGCACCTCGCCCAGCTCTGTCTTCTTGCCGCTCTCCCCGTCGACCCGTGTGATCGTCCCCTCGTCACGCGAGGACACCAGCAGGTCGCCCTCGGGCAGGGGTGCCAGGCCCCAGGGGGAGTCGAGGTCCTCGGTGACGGTGCGCACGACCTTCACCGAGCCCTTGGCGGGCGGTGTTACCTCGGCGGCCTGCCCGGAGGACGAGGCCCCCGGCTCCGTACCGCCGCCGTCGCTGCTGCTCGGCGACGTGCTCCCGCCGCCGTCCGCCGTCCCTCCGTCGTCGGAGGAACAGCCGGCCGTCACCAGAAGCGCGGCCGCGGCCAACACGGCCGTCACCACTCGTCGTTGCACGATCATGGGGTCCCTTCGACGCGGCGGTTCTACTGTTCATACACCGCTCGCGTCCCATGAGTTCCCGATCACGGACAAACAAATCCGGCCACGTGTCTCGTGGCCACGTACTGATCGCCAGGTACTCCGGCTGTTCGCCCGGTACCCCGGCAGCGCGGCCTACTCCCAGGATCCCTGCGCCCCCGGCAACCCCGCCACCTCCGCCAGATCCTCCGCCGTCAGTCCCAGCGCGGCCGCCTCCGCGTTCTCCGCGACCCACCGCTCCCGCTTGGCCCCCGGCACCGGCACCACCTGCGGCCCCTGCGCCAGCACCCAGGCCAGCGCCACCTGCGCGGGCGTGACGGCGTTCTCGTGGGACCCGTGCCGACGGGCGACGCGTCGCAGGCCTACCACGATCGGCTGGTTCGCGGCCATCATCTCGGCGGTGAAGCGGGGGTGCCGGGCACGTACGTCGTCGGGCTCGAAGCCCTCGCCGGGCGTCAGCGTGCCGGTCAGGAAGCCGTTGCCGAGCGGCATTGCCGCCAGGAAGCCCACCCCGTGGGCCGCGCACCACGGCAGCAGCGCGTCCAGCGCCTCCGTGGACCACACCGACAGCTCGGCCTCCACGGCGCTCACCGGGAAGACCTGCTGCACCCGCTCCAGCTGACTGATCGTTCCGTCGTGCAGCCGCGCCCCCGAGCGGCGGGCGGAGCGGGCACCCACCGCGCACAGCCCCAGCGAGCGCACCTTTCCGGCCGTCACCAGCTCCGCCATCGCACCCCAGGTCTCCTCGACGGGAACCTCGGGGTCCGCGCGGTGCAACTGATAGAGATCGATCACGTCCGTCTGGAGCCGGCGCAGTGACGCGTCGCACGCCCGCTTCACATAGCCCGGGCGGCCGTTGGCCACGATGTGCTGTTCGCCCACCAGCAGGCCGACCTTGGTCGACACGAAGGCCTCGGAGCGCCGCTCCTTCAGGACCCGCCCCAACAGGAGCTCGTTGGTGAAGGGGCCGTACATGTCGGCCGTGTCGAGCAGGGTCGAACCCCGGTCGAGCGCTCCGTGCACCGCACGGAGCGACTCCTCACCGCGCTGCCGCGAACCGGTGTACGCCCAGCTCATCGGCATGCACCCGAGCCCGACCGCTCCCACGCCGAGCGCCGCCGCCCCGACCGTCCTGCGCTCCACCTGGCCGTAACCCTCCCTCTTCCGGCTCCCCAACCTAACCTCTGTGCGTCCCGGCCCTTGACATAGCCTCTTGAGCATGACTTCAGACGTATGGCTTCCCTTTCGTGCCGAGGACATCGACGGGCTTCCAGCGGGTCTCAACTACCGCTACTGGAATGGTGACCAGGAGTTTCCCGCGGATCCGGCCGATTGCGAGTTCTATGTCGTGCCCTATATGAAGCCGCCCGCCGTCTCACGGCGGCCGATGTCCGCGATGACCTCGGTACGGGTCCTGCAGACGCTCTCCGCCGGTGTCGACCATGTCCTGCCGAGCCTCGAAGTCCTGCCCGCCGGCGTGCAGTTGTGCAACGCGCGAGGAGTGCACGAGGCGAGCACCGGCGAGCTGGCCCTCGCGCTGATCCTTGCCTCCCTGAGAGGCATCCCCGATTTCGTCCGAGCACAGGACAAGGGGGAGTGGAAGTCGGGGTTCCACCCGGCGCTGGCCGACAGGTCGGTCCTCATCGTGGGCTACGGGTCGATCGGGTCCGCCATCGAGGACCGGCTCACTCCCTTCGAGCTCGCGCGGGTGGCGCGCGTCGCGCGCTCCGCGCGCACCACGGAGCGCGGTCCGGTGCACGCCCTCGCCGAACTGCCCGCCCTGCTGCCCGAGGCCGACATCGTCATCCTGTCCACGCCCCTCGACGACACCACCCGCGGCCTGGTGAACGCGGACTTCCTCTCCCACGTGAAGGACGGCGCCCTCCTGGTGAACGTCGCCCGCGGCCCCGTCGTCGACACCAAGGCGCTCCTCGCCGAGCTGGAGAGCGGCCGTATCACCGCGGCCCTCGATGTCACCGACCCCGAACCGCTGCCCCAGGGGCACCCGTTGTGGCAGGCGCCCGGCATCCTCATCAGCCCGCACGTCGGCGGACCCACGTCCGCGTTCCTGCCGCGCGCCAAGCGGCTCCTGATCGCGCAGTTGAACCGTTTCGTGAACCGGGAGCCGCTGGGGAACGTGGTGCTTACGACGGGCGCGCGGGCCACGTGACGACGGGCGAACAGGCCGGCTCACCACGGGCGCGCGGGCCATGTCCCGTCCGCTCCCCGTCCGCTTTTGACACCCTCCGCAGTTCTCCGGATGCGGGCAGTGCCGACAAACTCCCTGGTCGTCACGGAGCGTAGAGGAACTATGTCCCTGAGTGACGAGACTGGTGTATCGTCCCGACTGGGGCTGCGCCGTGCACCGTTCGGCGCCGGGGATGGACATTCGGACAGCGAGGGGGGCGACGGGCGATGCACGGCCTATGGACCAACGATCCGACGAGGCGGGGTCGCTGTCGACGACTCTGGCGCGCGGCCAGGCGGAGACGCGGGCAGTGCGGCCACAGTTGCCAGAGTGGCCATCACCACCGCAGGCCCAGTGGCCGCCGGAGGCATGCGCGCGCGGACCAGCGGGATCCCGGGGCACGGACCGGGTGGGCCCGGTGAGTTCCCCCGGAGCGCTGCTGACCCGTCGGCCGGTGCTCGGTGGCGGGACAGGCCTGGTCTCACAACTCGTACTGGCCCTGGTGTGCGCGGGATACGCCGTCGGTTCCGCGCTCGGCTGGGGCTCCGCGAGCATCGCATTCTTCATGGGCGACTTCGGTCTGAGTGCCGCCGCGGGCGCCGCCGCGGTCTCCTGCTTCCGGTACGCCCAGAGTCGCCGCAGCCGTTTTCGACCCGCCTGGCTGCTGTTCGCACTCTCCTCCGCCATGGCGTGCCTGGGCAACGCCGTCTGGGGATGGTACGAGGTCGTCCTCGAACGCCCCATGCCCAGCCCCAGTTTCGCCGACGTGTTCTTCCTCTGCTTCGCGCCGCCCGCCATCGTGGGCCTGCTCGTGCTCGCCAAGAGGCCCATGACCAAGGCGGGTTGGGTCTGCCTGGCACTCGACTCCTGGCTGATCGGCGGCTCGTTGCTCACGCTGTCCTGGAGTCTCGCGCTCGCCCAGGCGGCGAAGTTCGACGGGCCGAGCGTCGCGCACACCGCGCTGTCACTGGCGTACCCGCTGCTGGACATCGCACTGGTCAGCATGGTGCTCGCGCTGCACTTCCGGCGCTCGTCGGTGAACCGTTCCGCGGTGAACACCGCGGTCGGTGCGCTCGCCCTGACCGTGATGTGCGACGCCCTGTTCACCTCACCCCTGCTGCACAACGACTACCGCTCGGGGCAGCTCCTCGACGCGGGCTGGTTCGCCGGCTCACTGCTCCTCGCGTACGCCCCCTGGGTCGCCCCCCGGCACGGTGAGCCGGGCGCCGACCGGCACGCGCGCGTGGTGCACGAACACATCCCGGGACAGCGGCAGGAGGGGCGGCCGGGACACATGGGAGGACAGGTGCACGTGCCTCTCCACGACGCAGTCCACAGCGCGGAGCACAGCCGATATCAGGCCACCCGCCCCATCGCCGGATCGCTGGCCGCCCTCACGCCCTACCTGGCCGCCGCCGTCTGCACCCTGGGGATCCTCTACAACGTCCTGAACGGTCGCAACGTCGACCGGGTGGTGCTCATCACCGCCGGTCTCGTCGTGCTCGCCCTCGTCGTCCGCCAGGGCATCATGCTCCTCGACAACATCACCCTCACCCAGGAACTGGCCCAGAAGGAGAACCACTTCCGCTCCCTGGTGCAGGGCTCCAGCGACGTCATCATGATCGCAGCCCCGAACGGCATTCTGAGATACGTCAGTCCGGCCGCCGCCGGGGTCTACGGACGGGACGCCGAGGACCTCGTGGGTTGCGAACTCGCCTCGCTCATCCACCCCGAGGACCTCGGATGTGTGGTCCACGAAGTGCGCCGCTTCCTGGCCGCGAGTCACATCGAGGAGCCCACCACCCGCATCGAATGCCGCTTCAGGTCGGGCGACGGCGGCTGGCTGAACGTGGAGTCCACGGTCAACCGGCACCACGGCGGCCTCATCTTCAACAGCCGTGATGTGACCGAACGGGTGCGCCTACAGGCGCAGTTACAGCACAACGCCGAGCACGACCCGCTCACCGACCTGCCCAACCGCGCCCTGTTCACCCGGCGCGTCCAGCAGGCGCTCTCCGGCCGTCGCTCCTCCGACCGCGGCACCGCCGTCCTGTTCATCGACCTGGACGGCTTCAAGGCGGTCAACGACACGATCGGGCACCAGGCCGGCGACGAACTCCTCGTCCACGCCGCCCGCAGACTCCAGGACTCCGTGCGGCACGGCGACACCGCCGCCCGCCTCGGCGGCGACGAGTTCGCGGCGCTCATCGTCGGCGACGGCACCCGCGACCGCACCGCCCGTGAGCACCAGATCCTCGAGCTCGCCGACCGCCTGAGGCTCACGCTCTCGCAGCCGTACACCATCGACGGCAACGATGTCCGAGTCGCCGCGTCCATCGGCGTCGGCTTCGCCGAACCCGGTCTGGGTGCGGGAGAGTTGCTGAGAAACGCCGACCTCGCCATGTACCGCGCCAAGGCGACGGGCAAGGGCCGCGTCGAGCTCTACGCACCCCAGATGCAGCAGGACGTCGTACGCAAGGCGGAGCTGGCGACAAGGCTGCGCTCCGCCCTGCAGGACGGCGAGTTCACGCTGCTGCACCAGCCCGTGGTCTCGCTCGACAACGGCCGGATCGTGTCAGTCACCGCCCAGGCGCGCTGGCGTTCCTCCCAGGGTGTGCTGTTCACGCCCGCGGAGTTCCTGCGCGTCGCCGAGGACAGCGACAGGACCGCCGAGCTGGGCCGCTGGATGTTGCAGGAGGCCGTCGAGCAGGCCGCCGAGCGCGCCGCCACCGGCGTCATGCTGCCCGTCGCCGTCAGGATGAACGCCCGGCGGCTGCTGGACCGCTCCGGGCCCCTCGGCTCCGTGGAGGCCCTGCTGACCCGGTACGGGCTCCCCTCCGGCGCCCTGATCATCGAGCTGGCCGACACCGACCCCCGGGTCTCCCTGGACGAGCTGGAGCGCCGGCTGAACGTGCTGCGGCGGCTCGGCGTCCGGATCGCCCTGGACGGCTTCGGCAGCGGCCATGCCGCCATCACGGCGCTGAGAAGGCTCCCCGTCGACGTACTGAAACTGGACAGGGACCTTGTCGAGGGCGTCGTCGAGTCCGCGCGGCTGCACAAGATCACCAGCGGGCTGCTGCGGATCGCCACCGACCTCGGGCTCCAGTCCGTGGCCGACGGCGTGGACCTTCCGGAGCAGGTCATCGCCCTGCGCGCGATGGGCTGCACCCATGGGCAGGGCATGGCGTTCTCCGCGCCGCTGGACGAATACCGGCTGCGCAGGGCGCTCTCCATGGGCCACTACCCGGTGCCGCACGGACCCGTCGAGCCGGTGTTCGCGGGCGGTGGCGGTGCGGGGGTCTACACCGGTGGTGTGCCCGCCGTCTACGGAGGTGGGACCGCCCTCCGCTCACATAATGAGACTCCCGTCCCACCCACTTGACAGTCGGTGCGTGCCGGGGGGAGGGTCAATGCCATGCGCATCCGAATTCTCGTACTTGGAAAGCGCGTCGGCTGAGCTGGGACCCACCGGATCGATTGAACCGGAATACCCAGCGATCGCACCGGCGCGCTCCCCTCGCTTGCCTCACGGCACGAGGGGTTTTTTGTTGCACAGACACCAGTCGTACACCGTACAAAATTCGCAAAAACCCTCAGCATCGAGAAGAGAATGCCGATGACCGAGCAGGCCACCGGGGCCCACCATCCGCAGCCGCGGCCCCGTTCCGGAGGACAGCCGCCCGCCCCCGTCGAGCACGTCACGGGTGCGAAGTCCCTCATTCGCTCGCTCGAGGAGGTCGGGGCCGACACCGTATTCGGTATCCCCGGCGGGACGATCCTTCCGGCGTACGACCCGATGATGGACTCGAGCCGGCTGCGTCACGTGCTCGTCCGTCATGAGCAGGGTGCGGGTCACGCGGCCACCGGTTACGCGCAGGCCACCGGCAAGGTCGGTGTCTGCATGGCCACGTCGGGCCCGGGTGCGACGAACCTGGTGACGCCGATCGCGGACGCCATGATGGACTCCGTCCCGCTGGTCGCCATCACCGGCCAGGTCGTCACCAAGGCGATCGGCACGGACGCCTTCCAGGAGGCGGACATCGTCGGCATCACGATGCCGATCACCAAGCACAGCTTCCTGGTCACCAAACCGGGGGACATCCCGAAGGCGATCGCCGAGGCGTTCCACATCGCCTCGACCGGCCGCCCGGGTCCGGTCCTCGTCGACATCCCGAAGGACGTGCTACAGGCCCAGACGACGTTCTCCTGGCCGCCGCAGAGCGACCTGCCGGGTTACCGCCCGGTGACCAAGCCGCACGCCAAGCAGATCCGTGAGGCCGCCAGGCTGCTCACCCAGGCGAAGCGGCCCGTGCTGTACGTCGGCGGAGGCGTCCTCAAGGCGCACGCCACCGCCGAGCTGAAGGTCCTCGCAGAACTCACCGGAGCGCCCGTCACCACCACACTGATGGCGCTCGGCGCATTCCCCGACAGCCACAAGCTGCACCTGGGAATGCCGGGCATGCACGGTGCGGTCACCGCCGTCACCGCGCTGCAGAAGGCCGACCTGATCGTCGCCCTCGGAGCCCGCTTCGACGACCGCGTCACCGGCAAGCTGGACAGCTTCGCCCCGTACGCCAAGATCGTCCACGCCGACATCGACCCCGCGGAGATCGGCAAGAACCGCGCCGCCGATGTGCCGATCGTCGGTGACGCCCGCGAGGTCATCGCCGACCTGATCCAGGCGGTGCAGAAGGAGTACAGCGAGGGCCACCAGGGCGACTACACCGCCTGGTGGAAGGACCTGAACCGCTGGCGCGAGACGTATCCGCTCGGCTACGAGCAGCCCGACAACGGCTCGCTCGCCCCGCAGCAGGTCATCGAGCGCATCGGTCAACTCGCCCCGGAGGGCACGATCTTCGCGGCGGGCGTCGGCCAGCACCAGATGTGGGCCGCGCACTACGTCCAGTACGAGAAGCCCGCGACCTGGCTGAACTCCGGTGGCGCCGGAACGATGGGCTACGCGGTCCCGGCCGCGATGGGCGCCAAGGCCGGCCGGCCGGACCGTACGGTCTGGGCGATCGACGGCGACGGCTGTTTCCAGATGACCAACCAGGAACTCACCACCTGCGCCCTGAACAACATCCCGATCAAGGTCGCCATCATCAACAACGGCGCCCTCGGGATGGTCCGCCAGTGGCAGACCCTCTTCTACAACCAGCGCTACTCCAACACCGTGCTGCACTCGGGCCCCGAGGCGAGCGGCAAGGAGCCGAGCGCCGGCACCCGCGTCCCCGACTTCGTGAAGCTGTCGGAGGCCATGGGCTGCTACGCGATCCGCTGCGAGTCCCCGGACGACCTCGACAAGTGCATCGAGGAGGCGAACTCGATCAACGACCGCCCGGTCGTGGTCGACTTCATCGTCCACGAGGACGCGATGGTGTGGCCGATGGTCGCCGCCGGCACGTCCAACGACGAGGTCATGTTCGCCCGGGACGTCCGCCCCGACTTCGGCGACAACGAAGACGACTGAGAGAGAGCCGAGTCAGACCCATGAGCAAGCACACCCTCTCCGTCCTCGTCGAGAACAAGCCCGGTGTCCTCGCCCGGATCACCGCCCTGTTCTCGCGCCGCGGCTTCAACATCGACTCGCTCGCCGTCGGCGTCACCGAGCACCCGGAGATCTCCCGCATCACGATCGTGGTGAACGTGATCGAGGCGCTGCCCCTCGAACAGGTCACCAAGCAACTCAACAAGCTCGTCAACGTCCTGAAGATCGTCGAGCTGGAGCCCGCCTCCGCCGTTGGGCGCGAACTCGTTCTGGTGAAGGTGCGTGCCGACAACGAGACGCGCTCCCAGATCGTCGAGATCGTCCAGCTGTTCCGCGCCAAGACCGTCGACGTCTCCCCGGAGGCCGTCACCATCGAGGCCACCGGCGGCAGCGACAAGCTGGAGGCCATGCTCAAGATGCTGGAGCCGTTCGGCATCAAGGAGCTCGTCCAGTCCGGCACGATCGCGATCGGCCGCGGCGCGCGGTCGATCACCGACCGGTCGCTGCGCGCCCTCGACCGGTCTGCCTGAGGCTTGAAACGGGCGGCCGGCAGTCGTCGGCCGCCCGTATACCGAGACCCGAAAACTTCTCTTCCCCCGCCCGCCGTACGGTGGGACGCGACACCGCACACCAAGGAGAACCCCAGTGGCCGAGCTGTTCTACGACGCCGACGCCGACCTGTCCATCATCCAGGGCCGCAAGGTCGCGGTCATCGGCTACGGCAGCCAGGGCCACGCCCATGCGCTGTCGCTGCGCGACTCGGGTGTCGACGTCCGCGTCGGTCTGCACGAGGGCTCCAAGTCCAAGGCCAAGGCCGAGGAGCAGGGCCTGCGCGTGGTGACTCCCGCCGAGGCCGCCGCCGAGGCCGACGTCATCATGATCCTGGTGCCGGACCCGATCCAGGCGCAGGTCTACGAGGAGTCCATCAAGGACAACCTCAAGGAGGGCGACGCGCTGTTCTTCGGCCACGGCCTGAACATCCGCTTCGACTTCATCAAGCCGCCGACCGGCATCGACGTCTGCATGGTCGCCCCGAAGGGCCCGGGCCACCTGGTCCGCCGCCAGTACGAGGAGGGCCGCGGCGTTCCGTGTATCGCGGCCGTCGAGCAGGACGCGACCGGCAAGGCCTTCCCGCTGACGCTGTCGTACGCGAAGGGCATCGGCGGCACCCGCGCCGGCGTCATCAAGACGACCTTCACCGAGGAAACCGAGACCGACCTGTTCGGTGAGCAGGCCGTCCTCTGCGGTGGCACCGCGGCGCTGGTCAAGGCGGGCTTCGAGACGCTGACCGAGGCCGGCTACCAGCCGGAGATCGCGTACTTCGAGTGCCTCCACGAGCTGAAGCTCATCGTCGACCTCATGTACGAGGGCGGCCTGGAGAAGATGCGCTGGTCCGTCTCCGAGACCGCCGAGTGGGGCGACTACGTCACCGGCCCGCGGATCATCACGGACGCCACCAAGGCCGAGATGAAGAAGATCCTCGCCGAGATCCAGGACGGGACCTTCGCCCGTGAGTGGATGGCCGAGTACCACGGCGGTCTGAAGAAGTACAACGAGTACAAGAGCCAGGACGAGAAGTCCCTCCTGGAGACCACCGGCAAGGAGCTCCGCAAGCTCATGTCGTGGGTCAGCGACGACGAGGCGTAAGCCGTACGCGCAAGGGTCGGAGCGGGCTGCTCCGACCCCTGCGCGAACCCCCGGTAACGCCTGGAAACACGGCCTTGTCCATCCCGTCCAGCCACGGACGGGTGATCCTTCCGCAGAGGCGTAAGGGGGCCCGGTCGGCGCCACTACACTGCTGCACATCAACAACGCGTCAGGCCCACAGCGTCGTGCGTCTTCCACGCGGCTAAGCGACGCCGGGGAAGTGCACTTTTCCGGATCCGCTGACCACCCTCCACCGCATGCGGCCGTCGGGACGGCCGTCCGCATTGGACCTGTGAGGACTCACGTGAGCACTGCGTCATCGAAACCCGTCGTACTCATCGCCGAAGAGCTGTCGCCCGCGACCGTCGACGCGCTGGGCCCCGACTTCGAGATCCGGCAGTGCAACGGTGCGGACCGCGCCGAGCTGCTGCCCGCCATCGCCGATGTCGACGCGATCCTGATCCGCTCGGCCACGAAGGTCGACGCGGAAGCCGTCGCCGCCGCGAAGAAGCTGAAGGTCGTCGCACGAGCCGGCGTCGGCCTGGACAACGTCGACGTCTCCGCCGCCACCAAGGCCGGCGTGATGGTCGTCAACGCCCCCACCTCGAACATCGTGACCGCCGCCGAGCTCGCCTGCGGTCTGCTCCTTGCCACCGCGCGCCACATTCCGCAGGCCAACACGGCGCTGAAGAACGGCGAGTGGAAGCGCAGCAAGTACACGGGTGTCGAGCTCGCCGAGAAGACCCTCGGTGTCGTCGGCCTCGGCCGGATCGGCGCCCTCGTCGCGCAGCGCATGTCGGCGTTCGGCATGAAGGTCGTCGCCTACGACCCCTACGTCCAGCCTGCCCGGGCCGCGCAGATGGGCGTGAAGGTCCTGACGCTGGACGAGCTCCTTGAAGTCTCCGACTTCATCACCGTGCACCTGCCCAAGACCCCCGAGACCCTCGGTCTCATCGGCGACGAGGCGCTGCACAAGGTCAAGCCGTCGGTGCGGATCGTCAACGCCGCCCGTGGCGGGATCGTCGACGAGGTCGCGCTGTACTCGGCGCTCAAGGAGGGCCGCGTCGCGGGCGCGGGCCTCGACGTGTACTCGAAGGAGCCCTGCACGGACTCCCCGCTCTTCGAGCTCGACGAGGTCGTCTGCACCCCGCACCTCGGTGCCTCCACCGACGAGGCGCAGGAGAAGGCCGGTGTCTCCGTCGCCCGCTCGGTGCGCCTCGCGCTCGCCGGTGAGCTGGTCCCGGACGCGGTGAACGTCCAGGGCGGTGTCATCGCCGAGGACGTCAAGCCGGGCCTGCCGCTCGCCGAGAACCTCGGCCGCATCTTCACCGCCCTCGCGGGCGAGGTCGCGGTCCGTCTCGACGTCGAGGTGTACGGCGAGATCACCCAGCACGACGTCAAGGTGCTCGAACTCAGCGCGCTGAAGGGCGTGTTCGAGGACGTCGTCGACGAGACCGTGTCGTACGTCAACGCCCCGCTGTTCGCGCAGGAGCGCGGTGTCGAGGTCCGGCTGACCACGAGCTCGGAGTCCCCGGACCACCGCAATGTCGTCACCGTGCGCGGCACGCTCAGCGACGGCCAGGAGGTCTCGGTCTCCGGCACGCTGGCCGGTCCCAAGAACCTGCAGAAGATCGTCGCCGTCGGTGAGTACGACGTGGACCTCGCGCTCGCCGACCACATGGTCGTGCTGGGCTACGAGGACCGTCCCGGTGTCGTCGGCACCGTCGGCCGGATCTTCGGCGAGGCGGGCATCAACATCGCCGGTATGCAGGTCGCGCGCGCGGTCGCCGGCGGGGAGGCCCTCGCGGTCCTCACCGTGGACGACACGGTCCCGCAGAACGTGCTGACCGAGGTGGCCGACGAGATCGGGGCGACGTCGGCTCGGTCGGTCAACCTCGTCTGAGGCTGCCCTTCCCTCCGGGGGCTGCCGTCCCCAGGCCCGTGCTTCGGCGCCTGGACGGCCTCGTCCTCAAACGCCGGACAGGCTAAAGACTCTTGGCCTGTCCGGCGTTCTGTGCGATCAGGCCCTCCCGGTAGGCGATTGCCACCGCCTCCGTGCGGCCGGCGGCGCCCAGCTTGGCGAGGATGTTCGAGACGTGGACGCTCGCCGTCTTGCCGCTGATGAACAGTTCCTCGCCGATCTGGCGGTTGGTGCGGCCGAGGGTGAGGAGGCGCAGGACGTCGCTCTCGCGGGCGGTCAGTACGGCGATGCGGTCGGCGGCGGACGGTGATTCGGCCAGCCGACCGCGCCGGATGAGGGTGTCCACCGCCTCGCGCAGCGGCACGGCACCGAGTTGGACCGCCGTTTCGCGGGCAGCGCGCGCGTGCTCGGCGGCTTCCTCGCGGCGATCCGCCGACAGCAGGGCCTCGGCGAGCCGCCGCTCGCAGCGGGCCAGTTCGTAAGGGTCGCCGTAGCCGAACGCGGCGACGGCCTTCTCCCACGCGGCGACGTCAGGACCGGAGTGCGCGCGCAGCCACTCCGCCTCGGCGCGCGCCAGCCACGCCAGCCCCTCGGGACCCTGCTCGGAGCCGTCCTCACCCTTCGCGGCCGTGGCCCTGGCCACCTCCACCAGCTCGGTGGCGGTGTCGGTCCAGCGGCGGGCCCCCGCCTCGTCGCCGGTGAGACGCAGCTCTACGGCTGCGTCCGCGACGGCGGACAGGGCCAGCGAGGTGAGCCGCACACCGATGTCGGGCCGCTCGGATCCCGAGCCGTCGGCGAGCCTGACGAGGTGGGTGCGCACACACGCGACGGCTTCCTCGGCGTCACCCCGCAGGGCCGCGGCATCGGTCAGCACGATGGCCGCGACGAGCGAGGCCATCCAGTCGAACGGTCCGTCGAGCAGGGCGCGGGCACGCTCGGTGGCGTGCTCCTCGCCGCGGGCGAGGGCGACGTACAGCGCGGGGCCGGTCGCGAACCCGCCCGCCGCGGGCAGTCGTTCGGAGTCGGCGGCGGCCGCTCGGGCGCACTCGTCCCAGCGGCCCAGGGTGTAGAGGATGAGTGACTGGAGGTAGCGCAGTTCCAGGGCGTACGGCGCGGAGGTGAGCCCGGAGCGGTTCGCGCGCTCCAGCCCCTCGGAGAGCCAGCCGAGGCACTCGTCCAGGTCACCGGATTCGTAGCAGCCGATGGCGAGGTTGAAATGCGCGCGCATCTCGATCGTGACGTGGCCCGCGCGCCGGGCGAGGTCCCGCGCCAGGCGCAGTCGGTCGCGGCCCTCGGCGGTGCGTCGGTTGTGCCCTTCCAGGCCGACCAGAGAGATGATCAAGTCGGCCTGTGCGTCGGACAGTTGCAGTTCCTCGGCCATGCGCAGCGCCTGGCGGCCGACCCGCTCGGCGTCCTGGTCCTGGCCCATGTACCGCGCCGCCATGACATGGGTGGCCGCCGCCCACACCCAGGTGTGCGACGGAGGCTCGGCGGGGATCATGGCGAGCGCCTCGCTGCTGTACGTGAACGCGGCCTTCAGACTGTCGACGCGCATCAGGTTGCCCGCCAGGGTGTAGCGGACGCGCGCGGCGAGTTCGGAATCCGCGTCCGAACCGGCCCTGGCGAGAGCGGAGCGGGTGAGGGAGACAGCGCGGTGCGACTCGCCGGCGTGCGCGGCGGCCGCGGAGGCGCGCAGGGTGAGGGTCACCGGGCCGGCCGCGGTCTCGGGGCGGGCGGCGGAGTCCACCGCCGGCCACAGTTCGAGCGCGGTCTCCAGATGGCGCAGCTCCTCGGCGGGCGCGCCGACGTGCTGGGCGTGATCGGCGGCTTCTAGCGAGGCGACGAGTGCGTCGGCGAGGTCGTGGCTCTCCCGTGAGTGATGGGCACGCTCCGCCGCGCTCTTGGCCGAATGGCCCTGCCCGGCAAGGAGTTTGGCGAACGTACGGTGCAGCCGGACCCGCTCGCCGGGCAGCAGGTCGGCGTACACCGCCTCGCGGGTCAGGGCATGCCGGAAGGAGTACGTGGCGTCCTCGCCGGGGACCAGCAGCTGCCGGCCGACGGCCTCGCGCAGCGCCGACTCCAGCTCGTCCTCCGGTAGTTGTACGGCGTCACGCAGCAGCTCGTGCTCGACGCGGCGCCCGGCGACGGCCGCCGTGCGCAGCACCTGCTGTGCGGTGTCGGAGAGTTGCTCGATACGGATCAGGAGCAGGTCGGCCAGGCCGCTCGGCATGGCGCCGGATGCCGGGCCGGTGTTGCCGGGGAGCGGGTCGGTGGTGGCGGCGAGCAGCTCCTCCGCGTAGAAGGCGTTTCCCTCTGCTCGGTCGACGATATGGCGGACCGTCGTGTCGGACAGCGGGTCCGTCCGCAGTCCCCGGACGAGCCGGGCCACGTCGGCGTCGGCCAGCGGTCGCAGTTCCAGCCGGTCGACGGCGGGCAGCCGGACCAGCTCGGCGAGCAGCGGACGCAGCGGGTGGCGGCGGTGCAGGTCGTCCGCGCGGTACGAGGCGAAGATCGCCAGGGGGTGCGGCGGGGCGCCGGAGGCCGGGCTCTGGAGGAGACCGCGGCTGAGCAGGAAGCGCAGCAGGTCGCGCGAGGACTGGTCGGCCCAGTGGAGGTCTTCGAGGATCAGCAGGAGGGGAGTGATGTCGGCGGCGTCGGAGAGCAGGGAGGCCATGCCCTCGAAGAGGCGGAGCCGGTTGCCGGTGTCGTGGGCGCCGTCGCCTCCGGTGCCCAGCAGGGGGTTGACCGCGGGGTGGGCCGCGAGCGCGCCGGTGAACCGGTCGTCCGCGGCCAGTACGCCGAGGATCTCCGTGAACGGAAGGTACGGCAGGCCGACGTCGCCGAGGTCCACGCAGTGGCCGGTGAGGACGGTCATGCCGGTGGCGGTGGCTTGGGTGGCGGCTTCTGTCACTGTGCGGGTTTTGCCGACGCCGGCGTCGCCCGCTACCAGTACGGCGTGAGGGGCGCCGTTCCTGGCGCGGGTCAGCACGTCGGTGAGCCGGGCGAGTTCGTCTGCCCGGCCGATGAACGGCGTACCGAATGTCTGAGCCACGGGACCATCCTGGCACGGGGGACTGACAGGGGCCGTTGGCTTTTCTTCGCCCCCTCCGCCCCTGCCCGTCCCTTGTTCCTGGGGGCTGCCGCCCCCAGACCCCCGCATCGGCCTGAACGGCCTCGTCCTCAAACGCCGGACGGGCTGAAAGATTCAGCACCTCCGGCGTTTGAGGAGCGGGGGTCCAGGGGGCGGAAAACGCATCACCTCAGACCAGCGCCTCCTCGGCCGCCCGTACCCGCACCCCCCGCAACGTCGCCGCGGCCAGCCCCGCCGCCCCCAGCAGCAGGACCGCTCCCGTGATCGCCGCCGCCTGCATGCCGCTGGTGAACGCATCCCGGGCGGCGGTCGCCAGGGCCTGGCCCGTGTCGCCCGGCAGGTGCCGGGCCACTGCCAGCGCGCCGCCCAGGGTCTCGTGGGCCGCGGCCGGTGCGTCGGAGGGGATCTCGTTGCGGTAGACCGCCGTGCCGATGGAGCCGAGGACCGCCATGCCCAGCGCGCCGCCGAATTCCGTGCCGGTCTCCAGGAGGGCGGAGGCGGCGCCCGCGTTGCCGACGGGGACGGTGCCGAGGGCGAGGTCCATCATCTGGGACATCACGGTGACGATCCCGGACGCGAGGACGCCGACGCCGGCGAGCACCAGCCACATCGAGTCGGTCCCGGCGAGGGCCAGCAGACCGTAACCGCACGCGGCGACGACGAAGCCCGAGGTGACGACGTAGGCACGGTCGACGCCCTTCTGCACGAGTTGGGTGGAGACCGGTGCCGCGACGCCGATGAGGACGGAGGGGAGCAGGGCCCAGAGCGCGGCTTCCAGCGCGCTCTTGTCGAGCACCGACTGGATGTACTGGGTCGTGAAGTACGCCGATCCCATCACCCCGAACGCCGAGACGAGGTTGAGGACGACAGCGGGCGTGAATCCGTGCCCGCGGAACAGCGCCGGGGAGATCAGCGGGGACTTCGCGGTGCGCTGGCGCTGGACGAAGAGGTAGGCGAAGAACAGGCCGACGGTGATCGAGAGGACGTACTCGGTGTGCCAGCCCTCGGCCGTGAGCTCCTTCAGACCGTAGATCACGGGCAGTACGGCGGCCATCGAGAGGGGGACGCTGAGGAGGTCGAAGCGGCCCGGCTGCGGGTTCCTGGATTCGGGCAGCAGGATCGGGCCGAGGACCAGAAGCAGCGCCATCGCGGGCAGGTTGACGAGGAAGACCGAGCCCCACCAGAAGTACTCGACGAGGACGCCGCTCATCACCGAGCCGAGCGCGATACCGCCGGTCATGACGCCGGACCACAGGCCGACCGCCTTCGCCCGCTGGCCGGGGTGCGTGAACATCGTGCGGACCAGCGCCATCGTGGACGGCATCAGCGTCGCGCCGCCGATACCGAGAACCGCGCGTGCCGCGATCAGGGTCTCGGCACTGTTCGCGTACGCGGCCACGAGCGAGGCCGTGCCGAAGGCGGCGGCGCCGAACAGCAGAAGCCTGCGGCTGCCGATGCGGTCGCCGAGCGAGCCCATGGTCATCAGCAGACCGGCCAGTACGAACGCGTAGATGTCGAAGATCCACAGTTGCTGGGTGCCGCTCGGCTCCAGGTCCGCGCTGATCGAGGGGATCGCGAAGTAGAGGACCGAGACGTCCATCGAGACCAGGAGCAGCGGCAGCATCAGCACGCAGAGGGCGGTCCATTCGCGGCGCCCGGCAAGGGAAGGCGGCGTGTTGGTCGTGCACGTCGGGTTCGTCATGGCAGGGACTGTACGAGCGTCTTAAACGCTTGTCTAGTACGGATGTGTAAGACGTAGGTATGGGACGTATGTATGGATCGGGGTAGGCTGGCCCGCATGGGACACCGTGAGGATCTGCTCGAAGGCGCCAAGCGCTGCCTGCTGGAGAAGGGCTTCGTGCGCACGACCGCGCGCGACATCGTGAAGGAGTCGGGGACGAACCTCGCCTCGATCGGCTACCACTACGGATCGAAGGACAAGCTCCTCGCGGACGCGTACGTCTCCCTGGTGGAGGGCCTGTCCGACGCCTTCGACCCCGGCGAGGGCGTCAGCAGCGGTGCCGCGCCGGGCTCCCTCGAACGGTTCCAGGAGGTCTGGTCGAACATCATCAGCACCATGCGTGAGCCCCACTCGATGTGGCGGCTGAGTATGGAGATCGTCGCCATGGGCGACCAACTGCCCGAAGTCCGCGACCACTTGGCGCGCGCCCAGCGTGAGGGTTCACGCGGGTTCGTCCCGCTGTTCCTGGGCGGCCGGGAGGAGGACGTCAGCGAGGAGGAGGTCGACACGGTCGGGCAGTTCTATACGACCCTGATGATGGGGCTCATCGCGCAGTGGACCTTCGACCCCGAGACGGCCACCGATGCCGAGCGGCTGACCACGGGGCTGCGCCGCGTCATCGAGGCGTCGGCGAAGTCCGCGGACTGAGCGGGTACTTGGGGCGCGTCAGGAACGTGCCTCGTGTTCAGCCAATGACCGAGTAGTCAGCCGATGACCGCGTCGAGGTCCCGCCACGCGGCCTCGGTCAGGTCCGTGGCGGCCCACCGCGCGGCGGACGCGACCTCCGCGGGGGAGCGGAAGCCCGCCACCACACCGGCCACGACGGGGTCGCGGAGCGGGAAGCGGACGGCGGCGTGCGGGAGGACCGTGCCGTGGCGGGTGCAGACCTCGGCGAGCTGCCTGGCGCGGCGCAGCATCGCCTCCGGGGCGGGGCCGTAGTCGAAGAAGGCGTCGTCGGGCGGGCTCGGGCGGCTGAGCAGCCCGGAGTTGAACGGCGCCGCGGCGACCACCGAGACCCCGCGCTCCGCACACGCGTCCAGCAGCGGGCGGGCGGTGCGGTCGACCAGCGTCCACCGGCCGGCCACCATCACGGCGTCCACATCCGCCTCGGTGACGACCTGCAGCAGCGGCGCGACCGCGTTCATGCCGACGCCGACCGCGCCGATGACGCCCTGGTCGCGCAGGGCGGCCAGGGCGGGCAGCGCCTGGCCGAGGGCGGCGTCCACGTGGTCGTCGGGGTCATGGACGTACACGATGTCCACCCGGTCGAGGCCGAGCCGGGTCAGGCTGCTCTCCAGGCTGCGCAGTACGCCGTCGCGTGAGTAGTCGGGGCGGCGGATCAGAGTGTCCGGTACGGCGAAGCCCCCGGCGGTGAGGTCGGAACCGGTGGGCGCCGGGTGCGGTTCCAGGAGGCGGCCGACCTTGGTGGAGACGGTGAACTCCGCGCGCGGCCGGTGGGCGAGAGCCGCGCCGAGCCGTCGTTCGGAGAGTCCGAGGCCGTAGTGCGGGGCGGTGTCGTAGTAGCGCAGGCCGGCGTCCCAGGCGGCGTCGACCGTGGCCAGTGCCTGGTTCTCGTCGAGGGGGGTGTAGAGGTTGCCGAGGGGGGCGGCGCCGAAACCCAGCGGGCTGACGCGGACACGCGTACGACCGAGTCGGCGGGCGGCCGTCATGCCGTGGTCCCGGCCGGGGTTTCGCTGTTTGCCCCGGCCCCGGTCTCGATTCCGTACCAGCGCGCGGCGGTCGTGCCGAAGACAGACTCCCGTTCGGCGGCGCTCAGTTGGTCCGTCAGTGTCTCGGCGACGGCCAGGACGTCGTCGTAGCCGGCCGCGAGCAGGCAGACCGGCCAGTCCGAGCCGTACATGAGGTGATGGGGGCCGATGGTGGCGAGCAGGACGTCCGCGTAGGGGCGCAGGTCGTCGGCGGGAGTGGGGCCGGTACGGGTGACCAGGCCCGACAGTTTCACGGCGACGTTCGGGCAGTCGGCCAGCTCGGTCAGCAGGGCGGTCCACGGCTCCAGGGTGTCCGTGCCGATGACCGGGTTGCCGGCGTGGTCGAGGACGAAGCGGACGTCGGGCAGTTCGCGTACGGTCCGGACGGCCGCGGCGAGTTGGTCCGGGCGTACCAGCAGGTCGTACACCAGGCCCGCGGCGCCGACCGCCGCGATGCCGCGACGGACCTCGGGACGCGCCGCCCAGTCCGGGTCGGCCTCGTCCTGGATGCCGTGCCGGATGCCGACGAGCGAGGAGCCGCCGGGCCCCTCGCGCAGTTCCGCGAGACGGTCGGCGACACCCGGGTCGGTGAGGCTCGTCCAGCCGACGACCGCCCGGATGTGCGGGTCCTGCGCTGCCAGGGCGAGGAGTTCCGGTGTCTCCTCCGGTACGGCGATGGTCTGTACGACGACCGTGGCGTCGACGGCGTTCCGGTCGAGAGCGGGTCGCAGGTCCGCGGCGGTGAAGGACCGGCGCAGGGTGGGCAGGTCCCGGGTCCAGGGCTGGTCGCGTACCGCGAGGTCCCACAGGTGGTGATGGGCGTCGATGCGCACCGTTCGGTTCCTTGGGTCGGTGGACGGGCGGAGGGTGACTTGGGCCTGGGCCGTCAGTCGAGGTGGAAGATCTCCTCGGCCGGGGCCCACAACTGCCCCTCGGCCGCGCTGTCCAGCGGCTGTTGGCACGGGTCGGTCCGCGTCCACCACTCGCGGGTGACCGGGTCGGCGGCGATCGGCGCGGTGTCGGCGGCGTAGTCGGTCCCCGTGTACTCCAGGTAGCTGAACAGCAGGCCGTCGCGCAGAAAGATGGAGTAGTTGCCGATGTTGGCCGCCTTGAGGGCCGCGAGTACGCCGGGCCACGCGGCGGCGTGCAGGGCGCGGTACTCGGACTCCTTCTCGGGCCGCAGGCGGACCACGGCGGCGAAGCGCTGCACGGCGATCAGTTCTCCTTCCGCGGCCGGAGCCGCAGTCCGTCCATTCCGCCGTC
This sequence comes from Streptomyces sp. NPDC087263, assembly GCF_044744645.1. Classification (NCBI taxonomy): domain Bacteria; kingdom Bacillati; phylum Actinomycetota; class Actinomycetes; order Kitasatosporales; family Streptomycetaceae; genus Streptomyces; species Streptomyces sp. NPDC087263. The sequence goes on along the minus strand of NZ_JBIUYT010000002.1, from coordinate 255,148 downwards.
CACGGCCAGCGAGGCGCCCGTGGTGGAGCCGGCCGCCGGGGAGGCCAAGTAGGCCACGGCGGCGGCGACTTCGTCGGCGCTGACCAGGCGGCCGTGCGGCTGTCTGGCCGCGAGCGCCGCGTGTTCGGCCTCGGGGTCCTCCGCCCGGTCCAGCAGCCGGTTGACCCAGGGTGTGTCGGCGGTGCCGGGGTTGACGGCGTTGACCCGGATGCCTTCCGGCAGCAGGTCGGCGGCCATCGCCCGGGTCAGCGAGAGCACCGCGCCCTTGCTCGCCGTGTACAGGGCCCGTTGGGGCAGGCCGGCGGTCGCCGCGATCGAGCTGATGTTGACGATCGACGCGTGGTCGGACGCGCGCAGGGCGGGCAGCGCGGCCCGGGTGACCCGCACCAGTCCGAGGACGTTGATGTCCAGCACGCGGTGCCACTCGTCGTCGGTGTTGTCCTCGATGCCGCCCTGCGCGCCGATCCCGGCGTTGTTGACCAGCACGTCGAGACCGCCGAGGGCCGCGACGGCCGCCGCGACGGCGGCCACGACCGACGCGTCGTCGCCGATGTCGGCCCGGACGTGAGCGTCGAAGCGGGGCTTCGCCTCGGTCAGGTCGAGTACGGCCACCCGCGCGCCCTCGGCGGCGAGCAGTCGGGCGGTGGCCAGGCCGATGCCGGAGGCACCGCCGGTGACCAGGGCACCGAGTCCTGCGAAAGCGCCCAGTCTCATCGTGACCTCTCGTGCTGTACGTGAAGAGGGATCCCCGTAAAGAAGGACCCCCGTAAGGAAGGATCTGCTTCATCTGGCATCCAGGACCATAAGGATCTGATCCCTTGTTACGCAATAGTTCCAAAGAGATGCGGCAATTAGTGCGTTACGTCCGCTTTGTTTAGGACGATTGAACGAACTTCTTCCTCGCTCTTCTCAACGCGTAACACCGATGTCATAGTTGCCCCCACCGATGAACCTGATTAATCCGACCGTGCTGGAGGGGGACAAGGCAGTGGGAGTTCCAACGCAGTTGCCTGGTGGCGGGAATGACGATTCGTCAGGCCGCTACCGGCCCGGTTACGAACTGGTCGCCGAGCAGCTGCTGAACTACATCGCCGAGCAGAACCTGCGCTCCGGGGACCGGCTGCCCACCGAACAGGGCCTGGCGCAGATCCTGGGCGCCACCCGCAATGTCACCCGCGAAGCGGTGAAGGTTCTGGCCGCCATCGGTCGGCTGAGTGTCCGCCGTGGCGCCGGAATCTTCGTCGCCGACTCGGGCGGCGGGCTGGTGGACGACCAGCTCTCGCACTTCCGGCCGACGAGCATGGAAGACGTCCTGATGCTCCTGGACTACCGGACGGTGATCGAGTCGGAGACGGCGCGCCGTGCCGCCTCCCTCGCCACGCCGATCGAGGTCAGGACCATCCGGGAGTGCGCCGAGAAGTCGATGGTGGCGGGCAAGGCCAACGACGGTTACGCCTTCGCCGAGGCCGACACCGCCTTCCATGACGCGGTGGGCGCCGCCGCGCACAACGTGTTCCTGAGGTCGAGCGTCGCCGGCGTACGGCGCCTCGCCTCACAGTCCGACGTCCTGCTGTTCCACGGCGACGCCCCAGGGTCGCTGGAAGTGGCGGCAGGGCAGCACCTCGCCATAACTGAGGCGGTCGCCGCGGGGGAGGCCGATCTCGCGGCGGAGCTGATGGTGGCGCACATTGCCACCACGCAGAGCCAGTTCGAAAGAAAGATCCGCGACCGGCTGTTCAACCTGGACAGTCGAGGCGCTTCCGGCACGCCGGTGCAGCCGTCGAGGAGTACCGGTACCGCGGAAGAACCGCGGTCGCCGGACGCATCCGCGTCGTAAGGCCGCATCACGCCGTCACGGCCCGTGAACGGGGCGACCCGCTCTCGCGAGCCGCCAACGCCGGAGGAACCCGGAGGACGACCGGGTCCCCAGATGTCATGTCATTCAGGCGATTGGATTTCCGTGTCTGCACCGTCTGCACTGCCCGGGCAGCCTTCACCGGCTGCCCGCGGAAGAATAATCGTGCCGCTCCGAAGAGTGCTGGTAGCCGCCCTGTCCCTGGCCACGATCACGGCGCCGCTGGCCGCCGGGTCGGCCCAGGCAGCCCCTTCGAAGGGCCTGAACGTCTATGTCTCGCCGACGGGCAAGGACTCCGGAACCGGCACCTCCGCGCACCCGTTCAAGACGCTGGAATACGCTCGGGACTATGTGCGTGAGGCCAAGAAGAAGGTCAGCGGCGATGTCCATGTGCTGCTGAAGTCCGGCACCTACCAGCTGAGCCGCACCTTCAGCCTCACCGCCCAGGACTCGGGCAAGGACGGCTCCCGGGTGATCTACGAGGCCGCCCCCGGCGCCACGCCCGTGATCAGCGGAGGCAAGCAGATCAGCGGCTGGACCCCGGTCGACTCGACCGGCAAGGTCTACAAGGCCAAGGTGGGGGACCTCGACACCCGCCAGCTGTATGTGAACGGGGAGTTGGAGACCCGGGCGCGCAGCACGAAGGACCCGTCGGGCTTCAGCAAGACGTCCACCGGCTACACGTTCACCGACAGTGCCATCAGCGCCTACAAGCAGCCCAAGGACCTGGAGGTCGTGAGCAGCTGGGGCTGGAAACTGCAGCGCTGCGGTGTGGAGTCGATCTCCGGCAACACGATGACGATGGAACAGCCCTGCTGGCACAACGCCAACCTTCAGCAGGGCCAGGAGATCCAGAACCCCACCTGGCTGGAGAACGCCCGCGAGCTGCTTGACACCCCGGGTGAGTGGTACCTGGACCAGAGCCAGGACGAGATCTACTACATGCCCAAGGACGGCCAGAACCTGTCCACGGCGACCGTCACGGTCCCGGTCGTACAGGACCTGGTCGACCTGAACGGCACCAGGGCCGAGCCCGTCACCGACGTGTCCTTCGAAGGCATCACCTTCTCCTACTCGACCTGGCTCGCGCCGAGTTCGTCCGACGGCCTCATCGAGGGCCAGGCGGGCTTCCGGATGGTCGGCGAGGGCAACCCCGACTTCAACTCCACCCGCCTGAAGTGGCAGAAGACGCCCGGAGCCGTCAACGTGAGCTACGGCCACGGCGTCAGCTTCGAGGGCAACACCTTCACCCACCTCGGCGCGGTCGGCCTGAACCTGAACACCGGCACCCAGGGCACCGACATCACGGGCAACGTCTTCCGCCAGATCGCCGCCACCGGCATCCAGATCGGCGGAGTCGAGGTGATCGACGCCCACCCCGACGACTCGCGGGACATCACCAAGGACACCCTGGTGGACAACAACGTCGTCACCAAGGTCGCCGACCAGTACAACGGCTCCCTCGGCATCCTGGCCGGCTACACCGACCACACGGTGATCACCCACAACAAGGTCTACGACCTGCCCTACAGCGGAATCTCCGTGGGCTGGGGCTGGGGCCTGACCGACGCGGGCGGCGACACCAACTACCCGGACGACAACCTGGGCGTACCGGTCTGGGACACCCCGACGACCAGCCGGGACAACATCGTCACCGACAACGAGATCTACGACATCATGAAGTCGCAGGCCGACGGTGGCGCCATCTACACCCTCAGCTCCAACCCCGGCGGCACGGTGTCCGGCAACTACATCCACGGCGTTCCGACGCACGCCTACGGTGCCGTCTACCACGACGAGGGCAGCCGCTACTGGCAGAACACGGGCAACGCCTTCTGCGACGTGTCGTACCAGTGGCTGCTGTTGAACCACGGCATCGACATCAACGCCACCGGCAACTTCACCACCCAGCCCAACTACAGCGCCCAGTTCAACAGCACGAACAGCAACATCAGCGGCAATGTCACCGTCGACTCCTGCGCCCAGCTGCCGGCCTCGATCGTGAACAACGCCGGTCTCCAGCCGGCCTACCGTCACCTCGACCCGGGCCCGGCCGTCACCGACACCAAGGCGCCCACCGCTCCCGGCACCCCGGCCGCGACCACCGACTTCCCGACGGTGGCGGACCTCAGCTGGACGGCGTCCACCGACAACACGGGCGTCACCGGCTACTCCGTCTACCGCGACGGCAAGCTCGTCAGCGCCACCGGCAAGACCTCGGTGCGGCTCTCCGGCCTGACCGCAGGACAGATCTACAGCTTCAAGATCACCGCCCGTGACGCGGTCGGCAACGAGTCCGCGAAGAGCACGGAACTGAAGGTCACCATGCCTTCCGGCAGCGACCTGGCGCTGAAGCAGCCGGTCACCGCCTCGTCGGACTCGGAGCAGAACTTCCCCGCGAAGGCGGTGGACGGTGACCTGTCCACCCGCTGGGCGCAGGGTCTCGGCCTGCCCGACCCGTCCTGGATCCAGGTGGACCTCGGCGCCCAGTACGCCGTGAACGGCGCGATCACCACCTTCGAGAAGGCCGGCGGCTACAAGTACCGCATCGAGGTCTCCTCGGACGAGGTCAACTGGAAGACGCTGGAGGACCACACCGCCGCGAACACCACGGCGTCGACCAACTACTCCCACACCGGCGAGCCGGTCACCGGCCGCTTCGTGCGACTGACGGTCACCGGGACCAGCGGCAACGGCGGCAGCGTCTACGACTTCCAGGTCTACGGCACGCCGGCCGCCAGCTCGGACCACACGGCCCCCGCCGCCCCCGGACAGCCCGACGTCACGCCGGTGCTACCCACCGTGGTGGACCTCAACTGGCCGGCTGCGACCGATGACACCGGTGTGACCAGTTACGTCGTCTACCAGGACGGCGAGCGGATCGCCGTCACCGGTGACACCACCCTGCGGGTCTCCGGCCTGACCGCGGAGAAGGAGTACTCCTTCACCGTGGTGGCCCGTGACGCCGTACTCAACGCCTCGGAGCCCAGTGAGGCGGCCGTCTTCACCACTCCGGCCGCAAACAACCTGGCGCTGAACAAGGCGGTCACCGCTTCGTCGGACTCGGAGCAGAACTTCCCCGCGAAGGCGGTGGACGGTGACCTGTCCACCCGCTGGGCGCAGGGTCTCGGCCTGCCCGACCCCTCCTGGATCCAGGTGGACCTGGGCAAGGACACCAGCGTCTCCGGCGTGGTGACCACCTTCGAGTTGCCCCGCGGCTACAAGTACCGCCTGGAGTACTCGACCGACGGCACCACATGGTCGACGCTCGACGACCACACCTCCGAGAACACCGTCTCGGCGACCAACTACTCGCTCCCCGACCAGCCCGTCACCGCCCGCTACCTGCGGCTGACCGTCACCGGATCCAGCGGCAACGGCGGCTCCCTCTACGAGATCCAGGCGTACGGCGAGTTCTGACCGTACGAGCCCCCCTCCCCGGGATTTCACGCTCCCACAGAAAACGAAAGCCACGATGAAGATCACCCATGTCGAAGTACACCGGATCGACGTTCCGGCGGCCAGCCCTCCCTTCAAGTGGCGGGACGGACTGAGCGGAAGCGCTCCGGTGGGCGACGGCGCGGTCCTGCACATCGGCACCGACGAGGGAGCCGAGGGGGTGGCCGTGTTCCAGCGGCCAGGGGCCTTCAACACCCTGCGGAACCTGGTGGATCTCGTCTTCCGCGACGAACTGGTCGGAGCCGACCCGTTCCAGCGGGAGTGGCTGTGGCACCGGGTGTGGGAGCTGGACCGTATCCACGAACTCCCGCTCCCCACCCTGGGCCTCATCGACACCGCTCTGTGGGACCTCGCCGGCCGGTACTACGGCCAGCCGGTCTGGCAACTGCTCGGCGGCTTCCGGGAGGCGATCCCGGCGTACGCCTCCACCTCGACGTTCTCCAGCATCGCGGAGTTCCTCGACGTGGCGGACCAGTGCCTGGAACTGGGTTACGTCGGCATCAAACTGCACGCCTGGGGCGACGCCCGCCGTGACGCCGAGCTGTGCCTGGCTTTGCGCGACCACGTCGGTCCCTCGATCCCCCTCATGTACGACGGGTCGGCCGGATTCGACCTGCCCGACGCGATCCGCCTGGGGCGGGCGCTCTCGGAAGCCGACTACCTCTGGTACGAGGAGCCGATGCGCGAGTTCAGCATCTCCGCGTACCAGGCACTGGCGGCGGCCGTGGACGTACCGCTGCTGGTGGCCGAGACCTCCGACGGAGCCCATATGAACTCCGCGGACTTCATCAAGGCCGGTGCCGCCACCTTCGGCGTACGGGCCGGTACCACCCTCCGGGGAGGTATCACCGGTGCCATGCGCACCGCACACCTCGCCGACGCCTACCGGCTGCGGGCCGAGGTGCACGGTTCGGACATCCCGAACCACCACCTGTGCATGGCCATCTCCAACACCACCTACTACGAGTCCCTGGTGACCGCGACGACCGTCGTCCGCGAGCGCCATGTGGATGATCAGGGCCTGGTGCACGCCCCCACGGGGCCCGGCATAGCCCTCCCGCTCGACTTCGGCTACGGCAGCGAACTGCTGCCCTTCGTCGAGCAGCCGCGCTGACCGGGAGGTGGCGGTCCGCAAGGCCGCCACCGCACCCGGCGCCCCCCATGAGGCGCGTTACCTGTCCCATGCAAGAAACCAGAAAGGCAAGACAATGAGGTCTTCCGGATCTCCGAGAGTCGGCTCTTCGACAGCCGCCGCTTCGGTAGTCGGTTCCACAGCCGGCCGTCGCCGCACCGTGCTGCGCACCGCCGCCGCCGTGCTCTCCCTGGCCACCGCGGCCGTCCTGACCGGCTGCGCGAGCGCCGACACGTCCACCGGTTCCTCCCCTTCTGCCTCGGCGTTCAAGCCGGCCACGCAGAAGGAGGGTTCGCAGATCACGGTGTGGGCCGACTCGACCCGACTGCCGTCGGTGGAGGCGTACCAGAAGGCGCACCCGGACGTGAAGATGGACATCGTCACGTACGACGGCGGCGCCGACGGCTCCACGTACCTCCAGTCGAAGGTGCAGCTCTTCGACCGGACCGGCAGCGGCTGGCCGGACGTGGTGTTCGGCTCACCCACCGACGTGACCTGGGCGTCCGAGCCCACGACCGCCGACGCGCAGCCGTTCGCCGCGCCCCTGGACAGCGACCTCGTCCCGCAGAGCACGCTGGACGGCTTCGCCAAGGGCTCGCTCAGCCCCTGCCAGTTCAACGACCACACCTACTGCCTGCGCAACGACATCGCACAGGTCGTCCTCTGGTACAACAAGGACCTCATGGACAAGTGGGGTTACGACGTCCCCACCACCTGGGAGCAGTACGAGGCCCTCGGCAAGCAGGTCGCCAAGGACCACCCCGGCTACCTCGTCGGCTCGGTCGGCGACACCAACTCCCATGAGTCGTACTTCTGGTCCGGCCAGTGCCCGGCGTTCGAGCTGACGAAGCCCGACACCCTGCGCACCGACCTCCAGGACCCGAACTGCACCAAGATGGCGAGCCTGCTCGACGGCCTGATCGACGCCAAGGCCGTCACCACCAAGGGCTTCTTCAGCCAGGGCTTCGCCAAGGACAGCGGCAGCAAGGTCCTGATGGCGTACGGACCGTCCTGGTACGGCCAGTACCTGTTCAAGACCGCCTTCGAGGCCCCGGCCAAGCAGATCGCCGCGGCGCCCCCGCTGAAGTGGGAGGGCGAGACCACGGCCGCGACCGGCAACGTCGGCGGCGGCGTGTGGATGGTGTCCTCGCACAGCGCCAACCTCAAGGCGTCCACGGATCTGGCCACCTGGCTGACCACCTCCGACGAGAACCAGGCGTCCGCGCCCACCTACCCGGCCTACACCAAGGCCGCCGACGCCTGGCTGGCCAACCCGACCAACAGCGAGTACTTCGCCAACGACGTGAGCGTGCCCTTCAAGGAGGCCGCGAACGACGTGTGGACCGGCTGGTCGAACACCAAGTTCTCGGACGCCACCGCCTGGTCCAGCGTCGTCCTGCCGGCCCTGACCGCCGGCAAGAGCCTGACCGAGACCCTGGCGGCCTGGCAGAAGGAGATCAGCAATGAGGCGAAGGCCCAGGGATACAAGGTGACCAACCAATGACCTTGCTGGAGACCGAGCGTGTAGCCGTCTCCCCCCTCCGCCGCGGCGCCAAGCCGCGGCGGAGGGGCCCCGGCCTCACGGGCTACTTCTTCGTCGCCGGTTACGCGATCCTGCTGCTCGCCTTCGGGGTCTTCCCGACCGGCTACTCGTTCTACCTGGCGCTCACCAACGACCAGGGCCAGTTCACCGGCCTCAACCAGTTCGTCAAGGTCGCCCAGGACTACCGCTTCGTGCCGGCCTTCACGCACATGCTGATCTACCTGGTGATGTGGCTGGTGGTTCTCGTCGTGCTGGTCGTGCTGGTCGCGGTGGTGCTGCGCAGCCGGGTGCGGCCGGGTACGTCGGCGCTCTTCCGCTTCCTCTACTACATCCCCGGCGCCCTCGCCGGGGTCGCCAGCGTGCTGGTCTGGCTGTTCATGCTCGACCCGGACGTCAGCCCGGTGTCCTGGCTGCTCAACAGCATGGGCATGCACACCTTCGCGGCCGTGCTCACGCCCGGCAACCTGCCGCTGATCCTCATGCTGATCGCCTTCTGGACCGGCGCAGGCGGCTGGATGGTCGTGATGTACGGGGCGCTCAACAACATCCCCGACGAGGTGCTGGAAGCCGCCCGGATGGACGGCGCGGGGCCCTGGCGCACCGCCTGGCACATCCAGATCCCGATGATCCGGCAGTGGATCGTCTACATGACCATCATGGCGTTCGCGACCGGCACCCAGCTGTTCGTCGAGCCCCAGCTGCTCCAGACCGCCAGCCTCGGCCGGGTGAGCCCCACCTGGTCGCCCAACCAGCTGGCCTACGTCTACGCCTTCCAGCAGGGCGACTTCAACGGCGCCGCCGCCATCTCCGTCTTCCTGCTGGCGCTGGGGCTCCTGGCCGCCGGACTGCTGGTCGCCCGCTCGAACCTGTTCAAGTTGGATGAGAAATGACGCAACCCACTCTCGCCTCGCCGACAGCGGCGGGCCGACGCCTTCAGCCCTCCCGGGTCCTCTCCTTCCTGATCGTGGGCGTCCTGCTGGCCCTGCTGCTGGTGTTCTTCGTGCTGCCGGTGATCTGGCTGCTGCTCGCGCCGTCCAAGACCGCGGGCCAGGTGGTGCAGGACAACCCGCTCTCCTTCGGGTCGTTCCAGCAGATCGGCGCCGCCTGGCAGCACCTGTTCTCCTTCCAGGACGGCGCGATGCTCACCTGGCTGCGCAACTCGGCGATCTACTCCGGGGGTTCGCTGATCCTGACGCTGGCCGTCAGCATCCCGGCCGGTTACGCGCTGGCCCTGACGAAGTTCCGGGGACGCAAGACACTGCTGACCGTCACCCTGGTCACGATGATCATGCCGCAGGCCACCCTGGTTCTGCCGGTCTTCCTGGAGCTCAACAAGTTCCATCTGATCGGCACCATCTGGTCGGTGATCCTGCCCTTCTCCTTCTATCCGTTCGGTGTGTACCTGGTCTACATCTACTTCGGCAGCAGCCTGCCCAAGGACCTGCTGTCGGCCGCGCGGATCGACGGCTGCAACGAATGGCAGCTCTTCACCCGCATCGCGCTGCCGCTGGCCAAGCCGGTGGTCGGTCTGGTCGCGTTCTTCAGCTTCGTGGGCAACTGGAACAACTTCTTCCTGCCCTACCTCGTGCTGCCGAAGAGCGAGCAGTTCCCGATCCAGGTCGGCCTGAACCAACTGCTCACCTCCACCCCTTCGTTCAACCCGGTGGCCGGTGCGGGCCTGAACATCACCATCCCGGAACTGGCCCTGGCGATCGTGGTCGCGATCCTGCCCGTCCTGGTGCTCTTCCTCTTCTCCCAGCGCACGCTGGTCTCCGGGATGCTCGCCGGCGCGACCAAGGAGTGAACCCGACGACGCCTGGAGCAGCGTTGACACCCGGACCCGGCCGCATCACCTGGCCGCCGCCCGAGCTCGCCGTACCACCGGTCCAACTGCCGCCGACCGCTCCCGTCACCGGGGCCGACGACGTCCGCCGGTACGACGGGCTGAGTTACGCCACCAACTCCGGTTACCGGGCGCGGCTGTTGGACCTCCTGGTGCCCCGGCGGCCGAACGTCCCGCCGTGGTGGTGTGGATTCACGGCGGCGCCTGGATGGAGGGGGACCGGCGTCACCCACCGCCGACCGTGAGCGCGGACGTCCTCTTCGGCTCCCTGCCGCGAGCCGGCCCGGCCGTCGCCACCATCGACTACCGCCACGCCCGCGAGGCCCCGTTCCCCGCCCAGCCGCACGACGTCAAGGCGGCCATCCGCCACCTGCGCGCCACAACGCGGGGCCGCTCGGAATCGACGGCACGCGGATCGGCGTGTGGGGCGAGTCGGCCGGCGGCCACCTCGCCGCGCGACGGGGCTGACCGGCGCGGCTCCCCCCTCCCTCGACGGAACACCGGATTCCGCGTGGAGTGAGCACTGTAGGTGTCGGTCCATCATGCGCTATCGGTGCCCTCGGAACCCTGTTCCTGTCACTGCAAGTGCCAGTCGGCCCACCGGCCGATCACCGAACCAACGCGCAATCTGACGTGGTTTTCTGCGAGTACCAAGGCCGATGGTTCATCAAGGACTCTCACGTGGACGCCGATCGCCCCGCTGTCTCTGCCCGGAACTGCCCCGGGGTGGTACCGAATTCCCGACTGAAGGCATGTGAGAGGGCGTACGGGGTGCCGTAGCCGACGCGGCGAGCGATGGTGGCCAGCGGGTCCAGGGTGTCGCGGAGCAAAGTGGCGGCCAGCGTCAGGCGCCACCAGGTGAGGTACGCCATCGGCGGGCGGCCGACGAGGGTGGTGAATCGGCGGGCCAGAGTGGCGCGGGACACGCCTGCCTCGGCGGCCAGCCGGTCGTTGGTCCAGAGGGCGGCCGGGTCCGAGTGCAGCGCCCGCAGGGCTGCGGCGGCCACTGGGTCGCCCAGTACGCCCGGCCAGCTGCCGCTCGTGCCCTGGGCCGCCCAGGAGCGGATCATGTAGACGAGGAGGAGGTCGAGCAGGCTGGGCACCGCGAGGCAGGCGCCGGGCCCCGAGGTGCTCAACTCGTGGCCCAGCAGGTCAACGGCGGCGCGCAGTTCGGGGTGGGTGCCCACGCGGTTCGGCAGGTGGACGACTGTCGGCAGTTCCGCCATGAGCGGGTGTAGGCGACTGCGGTCGAGCCGGTACTTCCCGCACAGCATCTGTACCTCGCCGGAGGTGGCTCGGGGCCGACTCGGCCCCCGCCCGTCGAGCCATCGCTCGAACGGTACCGACTGTTCCACGGTCCTCGCGTCGGCTGGGGCGTCGGCGATCACGTGTCCCGTGCCGTGCGGCAGCAGCACCACGTCACCCGCGCCGAGGGAGACCGGAGAGCCACCATCGGGCAGCAGCCAGCAGCTGCCCTCCAGCACCACATGGAAGCCCGCACCGTCGTACGGGGCGAGCCGCGTGCACCAGCTCCCGCTCACCCGCACCCGGTTCGAGGAAGGACGCCCGATGCGTACCGCCGAGACCGCGTCGCTCACCACATCCATCGGACCAGATTACCCATAGTGTCAATGGTGAGACAGATGCGTATCTGAATGAGCAGAACAGGCATTGGAAAGCTCATCTGTCGTACCTAGAGTCGAGGTCATGAAGAGCGAGAGCAGGCAGAGCATCGTGCTCGGCGATGTCGAGGTCATCCGAGTCGTCGAGTGGCAGGGGGCGTTCGCGCCCGCCCGCCAACTGGTGCCGGAGTCCGGCGCCGAGGTGTGGAAGGGCAACGAGGACTGGCTGGCGCCGGATCACTGGGAACCGGACGGCGACAGCGCGGTGATGGCGCTTCAGACCTGGATACTGCGCAGCTCCGGACGGACCGTCCTGGTCGACACGGGGGTGGGGAACGGGCGCGAGCGGCCCGGCTACGCGCACTTCCATCACCGGCAGGGCGACTTCCTGGGAAGGCTGGCCCGGGTCGGAGTCCGGCCGGAGGACGTCGACGTCGTCGTCAACACCCACGTCCACGCTGATCACGTCGGTGGGAACACCGTCGGTGTGGACGGCGGGTGGGAGCCGGCGTTCCCCAACGCCCAGTACCTCATCCCGGCCGCGGACGACTTCCACTTCGGCCCGGACAACGCGTACGGGAACGGCCGCCAGGAGGATGACCGGCTGACCTACGAAGACAGCATCGCGCCCGTCCACCGGGCCGGACAGACTGTCCTGTGGGACGGCACCCACCGCATCGATGAACACCTCACCCTGGAGTCCGCGCCGGGCCACACGCCCGGCTCATCCGTACTGCGGCTCGCGTCCGGGAGTGATCGGGCGGTCTTCGTCGGCGATCTTCTGCACAGCCCGGTGCAGATCCTCGCGCCCTCCTGCAACAGCGGCTTCTGCCTGGATGCGGAACAAGCAGTGGCCAGCCGCGGTCGGATTCTCGAACGAGCAGCCACCGAGAGGGAGTTGGTCGTCCCTGCACATTTCGGCGGGGCGGGCGCCGTGGAAGTCCGGCAAGAGGGCGGCGGGTTCACCCTCGGACGGTGGGCGGCCTACGGTACGGAGTAGGTCGGGTCAGCCGTAGCGACACCCGTCTCATCCTCGGCGCGAGGAGGGGAAGAGGGTGACCATCAGGAGCCGGTGCGCACTGAACCTCGGAATTGCGCATCCATCGCGCAACTCACAGCACGGCGTCAGAGCCGCGCGCCCTTCAACGCCATGTGCAGCAACAGCCGGTCCTCGCCGTCGTCGAGGTCGAGGCCGGTGAGCTGTTCGACGCGGGACAGGCGGTAGTAGAGCGTCTGGCGGTGGATGCCCAACTCGGCTGCCGTGCGGCTTGCCTGGCCCGCGCAGTCGAGGAAGACCTCGGCGGTGCGGGCGAGTTCGCGGTGGGCGGGCTCCAACAGGGTCCGTACGACGGGATCGTGGGCCGCGTCCGGAGGAAGGGACGTCAGGAGCCGGAAGGGTCCGATCGACGCCCACTCGGCGACCGGGCCGAGGCGGGGCTCGGCCAGTACGGCACGTGCGGCGGCCGACGCCTCCTGCCAGGCGGCTCCCAGCTCGGCCAGACCGGTGCGGGCTCCGGCGACACCGGCCGCCGCGTCCGCCGCGGCCTCCCGCACGAACCGCGAGGCCGCCGTCAGCGCCGGAGTCATCACCTCGGGCGACCGGAGCCGTACGAGCAGCGCCAGACTCTGCCCCGCCGCGCCCCACGGCACCGTGCACAACGCGGTCGCCCCCGGCACCGTACGCACGGATGGGGCCTCGTCCGGGTCCGCGGAGGGCCAGGGGGCCACGCACACCACCGTGTGCAGGCCGTCGCCGCGTGCGCCGAGGGCCGTCCGCAGTTCGGCGACGGCCATGTCGCGCTGCCAGCCGCGCTCGGCGGTGAGGACGGCGCGGAGTTCGCGGGTGAGGTCGGCGCCGGCCTGTGCCTCGTCAGTGAGCAGGGCGCCGATGCGGGAGGCGACCTCCATGGCGGCGGTCAGCTGGTCCGCCGTCGGTCCCGGGTCGTCGTCGAGCAGCCAGACGTAGCCACGGACGACACCCCGATGGCGTACGGGAAGACAGATCCGGCCCCGGTACACCCCCGCCTCCGGGGTGCGTGGAATGCGGACCGGGGCGGTGGCCCGGGTGATGCCGAAGCCCTCGAACCAGGTGCGCACCGCCGTGGTGGAGCGGCGCGTGAGGATCGAGCGGGCGCGCACGGGGTCGAGGGCGGAGGGGTCGAGCTCGCCCTCGCTGTCATACGCGGCGAAGGCGATCAGCTCGAAGTCCCGGTTCTCCAGTGTCGCGGGCATGCCGAGGAGCGCCGAGATCTCGTCGACCAGCTCCTGGTAGTCACTCCTGTATTCGGCCGTCACCCGGGCATTCTCCCGCATTTCCACAAGGGCTTCATACATCTGTCTGAGATCCGGGGCACGGATGCGTGACAGCTGTCGATGGCAGACGATCGGAGGGATCCTTAGGTTTCACGGTGGTTGCCCGTGCCGTACCCGCATCGTCGGGATTCGGCCTCCTGCTGGCTTTGTTGTGGAGGTGCCCCGTGCTGGGTCCCGTGATTCTCGCCGCGTCGCGCAGCGACAGGATGCGCCGCTTCGTGTCGGCGGCCCCCGGCACCAAACAGGTGGTCGCCCGCTTCATCGCCGGCGAGTCGGTCGACCAGGTCGTACCGGTCGTACAGGACGCCTGCGCGAAGGGCCTCGCGGTCACCCTCGATGTCGTCGGCGAGGACATCACCACGCGTGAGCAGGCGTATGCCGCCCGGGACGCGTACCTGGAGCTCGTCGAGCACCTCAAGGCGCTGGACCTCGGCACCCGGGCCGAGATGTCGATCAAGCTGTCGATGTTCGGGCAGGCGCTGGAGGACGGGCACGAGCTGGCCCTCGCCAATGTCCGCCCGGTCGTCGAGGCCGCCGCCGCCATCGGCACCACCGTCACGCTGGACGCCGAGGATCACACCACCCTCGACTCGATGTTCGCCATCCACGAGGAGCTGCGGAAGGACTTCCCGCAGACCGGCTGCGTCATCCAGGCCTACCTGTTCCGCACCGAGGCCGACGCCCACCGCCTCGCGGAGAGCGGCAGCCGGGTACGGCTCGTGAAGGGCGCCTACAAGGAGCCCGCCGAGGTCGCCTACCAGCAGAAGGCCGAGGTCGACAAGGCGTACGTCCGCGTCCTGCGCATCCTGATGGAGGGCGACGGGTACCCGATGATCGGGTCCCACGACCCGCGCCTCATCTCCATCGCCCAGGAGCTGGCCCGCAGGGCCGGCCGCAAGCTCGACGAGTACGAGTTCCAGATGCTGTACGGCATCCGCGGCGAGGAGCACCTGCGGCTTGCCGCCGAGGGCCACCGGATGCGTGTGTACACCGCGTACGGCACCGACTGGTACGGCTACTTCATGCGCCGCCTCGCGGAGAAGCCGGCCAACCTCCTCTTCTTCGCACGCTCGATCCTCACCAAGGGCTGACCCACCGCTCAGTTAAGGAGTCACGGACACCATGGACGCTGTAACCCAGGTCCCCACCCCCGTCAACGAGCCGGTGCACGGCTACGCCCCCGGTTCGCCCGAGCGCTCCCGACTGGAGGCCAAGCTCAAGGAGCTGGCCGAGAACCCCATCGACCTCCCGATGACCATCGGCGGCGAGAAGCGCCTCGGCGGCGGCGAGGCCTTCCAGGTCGTCCAGCCGCACAACCACAAGGCCGTTCTCGGCACCGGCCGGGGCGCCACGCAGGCCGACGCCCAGGACGCGATCGACGCGGCCCTCGCCGCCGCGCCGGCCTGGCGCGCGATGTCCTTCGACGACCGCGCCGCGATCATCCTGCGCGCCGCCGAACTGCTGTCGGGCCCCTGGCGCGAGACGCTCGCCGCCTCCACCATGCTCGGTCAGTCCAAGACCGCCCAGCAGGCCGAGATCGACTGTCCCTGCGAACTGGTCGACTTCTGGCGCTTCAACGTCAAGTACGCCCGTGACCTGCTCGCCGAGCAGCCCCCGGCGAACTCCCCGGGTGTCTGGAACCGCCTCGACCACCGCCCGCTCGAAGGCTTCGTCTACGCGATCACGCCGTTCAACTTCTCGGCGATCGCGGGCAACCTGCCCACCGCGCCCGCGCTCATGGGCAACGTCGTCCTCTGGAAGCCGTCGCCGACCCAGACGCACGCGGCCGTACTGCTGATGCAGCTCCTGGAGGAGGCCGGTCTCCCCAAGGGCGTCATCAACCTCGTCACCGGTGACGGCATCGCGGTCTCCGAGGTCGCCCTCAACCACCGCGACCTCGCCGGCATCCACTTCACCGGCTCCACGAAGACCTTCCAGCACCTGTGGAAGACGGTCGGCGAGAACATCGCGAACTACCGCACGTATCCGCGGCTGGTCGGCGAGACGGGTGGCAAGGACTTCCTGGTCGCGCACCCGTCGGCGGACCGCGCGGTGCTCAAGACCGCGCTGACCCGGGGTGCCTTCGAGTACCAGGGCCAGAAGTGCTCCGCGACCTCCCGCGCCTACATCCCGGCCTCCATCTGGAACTCCGGCTTCAAGGAGGAGTTCGCGGCCGAGGTCGACTACCTGACCATGGGTGACGTCACCGACCTGGCGAACTTCGTCGGCGCGGTCATCGACGAGCGCGCCTTCGCCAAGAACAAGGCCGCCATCGACCGCGCCAAGGCGGACCCGACCTGCACGATCGTCGCGGGCGGCTCCTACGACGACTCGGTCGGCTACTTCGTGCGCCCCACCGTCGTCGAGTGTTCGGACCCCGAGAACGAGGTCTTCAAGACGGAGTACTTCGGCCCGTTCCTGGGCGTGCACGTCTACGAGGACGACCATTACGACGAGATGCTCACGCAGATGGAGTCGGCGTCCGACTACGCGCTCACCGGCGCGGTCGTCTCCAACGACCGCGCGGCAGCCGCGTACACGATGGAGAAGCTCCGCTACGCGGCCGGCAACTTCTACGTCAACGACAAGTCCACCGGCGCCGTCGTCGGCCAGCAGCCCTTCGGCGGCGGCCGCGCCTCCGGCACCAATGACAAGGCCGGCGCTCCGCAGAACCTCCAGCGCTGGACTCTGACCCGCGCCATCAAGGAGACCCTGGTCGCGCCGACCGACTACGGGTACCCGCACATGGGCTGACGCCCAGGGATGCGGTTTCCGGGCCGGGCAGCCGCCGTTCAGGGTGGCCGTCCGGCCCGCGTGCGTGCTGGGAATACTGAGCCCATGACCCCCAGACTGCGCACCGCCCACACCGCGGACCTCACATCCGCCGAACTCCATGCCGTTCGCGCGCTCCTGGACGACGCCTTCGAGGGGAACTTCAGCGACGAGGACTGGGATCACGGCCTCGGCGGCGTCCACGCGCTGGTGCGGGACGAACGGGGACTCGCCGCGCACGGCTCGGTGATCCAGCGCCGGGTGCTGCACCGGGGGCGCTCGCTGCGGGTCGGGTACGTGGAGGCCGTGGGGGTCCGGGTCGACGTGCGCCGTATGGGGCTGGGCGGCCTGGTCATGGCGGAGCTGGAGCGGGTGGTCGACGGCGCGTACGGGCTGGGCGCGCTGTCCGCGAGCGAGGACGGCGCGGGCCTCTACGCCGCTCGCGGCTGGCGGCGCTGGCCCGGCCACGTCTGTGCCCTGGGGCCGGACGGCGTCGTTCAGCTGCCCGACGAGGAGGGCTCGACCTTCGTACGACCCGTCACCGCCACCCTCGATCCCGCGTACGAGCTGGTCTTCGACTGGCGTGACGGAGACCTGCTCTGACGGTTCGTCATACAGCTCGCACGATCGTCTTTCCGGTGTTACCGCCCCGCAGCATCAACAGGAATGCCTCCACGATCCGCTCGAAGCCGTCGATGACGGTCTCGTCGAGAGCGAGCCGGCCGCTGAGCAGATGCGGCACGGCGAACCCGTACAACTCCTCCTGTACGTCGACGTGGTTGCGCACCAGGAAGCCCTCGATGCGCAGGCTCTTCTCCACGACGTCGGCGTGGTTGAAGTGGGCGGGCGGCGCGACAGGGGTGTTGTACTGGCCGATCGTGCCGACCCGTACGACCCGGCCG
Organism: Streptomyces sp. NPDC087263; assembly: GCF_044744645.1. Classification (NCBI taxonomy): domain Bacteria; kingdom Bacillati; phylum Actinomycetota; class Actinomycetes; order Kitasatosporales; family Streptomycetaceae; genus Streptomyces; species Streptomyces sp. NPDC087263. The sequence continues at coordinate 237,707 of NZ_JBIUYT010000002.1, read as the reverse complement.
CGTTCGCGCAGCGCGCCGATCGCGGCGCCGAGATGGTCGCCGCCGACGTTGTCGAGGAACACGTCGATGCCGTCCGGGGCGGCCTTGGCCAGGAGGTCGCTCACGGGGCCCGAGTGGTAGTCGAACGCCTCGTCGTAGCCGACCTGTTCCTTCAGGTACGCCACCTTCGCCGCCGTGCCCGCGCTGCCCACGAGCCGTCCGGCGCCCAGCAGTCGCGCGAACCGTCCGGTGGCCGTGCCCACCCCGCCGGCGGCCCCGGAGACGAACAGGTCGTCGCCTTGCCGGAGTTGGGCGATCCGCGTGAGTCCGACGTACGCCGTCAGGCCGGTGCCGCCGAGGACGCTCAGGTGTGCGGAGAGCGGCACCCCCTCGTGGTGCGGGAGGCGTCTGGTCTCCTCGGGGCGGACGACGGAGTGGGTGCGCCAGCCGCGCCGGTGGAAGACGATCTCGCCCTCGGGGAGCGCCGGGTCCCGGGAGTCGATCACGCGGCCGATGGTGCGGCCCTCCAGCGGGGAGCCGAGCTCGAAGTCGCCGTCCATCATCTCGCGGTGGTAGGGGTCGACGGACCAGTAGAGGTTCTCGACGAGGGCTGTGCCGGGCGCGGGATCGGGGACGGGTGACTCGGCGAAACGGAAGTGCTCCGGGGTGGGGAAACCGGTCGGGCGGGAGATCTGCTGCACGGTGAGCGCGATGTCGTTCATGAAGGGGACCGTAGGGAGGAATGCGGCCATCGGGCAGAGGGTTGCGCTCATGGAACGGCCGCTTCCATGAGCCGTTCTCATGGAAGCAGGTGGGACCCCTGATGACTGGCGAAGACCTTGCCCCGCAGGAGCTGCGGACCCTCGTGGCCATCGCCCATGAGGGTGGCTTCTCGGCGGCGGCCGGCACGCTCGGCATGACACAGTCCGCGGTCTCGCACGCGGTGCGCGGCATCGAACGCAAGGTGGGCGTCGTGCTGTTCGAACGCGGGCGGCATGGGGCGCGCCCCACGTCCGCGGGGGAGCGGGCGGTGGCGCACGCGCGGCGGGTGCTGCGGATGCTGGACACGCTGGTCGCGGAGGCGCGGGGCGCGGGCGCCGGGCCCGGCGGCGCCGACACCGTCGCCGGGCCGCTGCGTATCGCCGCCTTCCGCAGTGCGGCACTGCACCTGCTGCCGCCCGCGCTGCAGCGGCTGGCGGCCCGGCATCCCGGTATCGAACCGACCGTGCGGGTGGTACGGGAGGTGGGGCCGGGCACGGCGGGTGAGGTGGTCGCGGGCCGGGCGGACGTCGGGATCGCCACGCTCGGCACGAGTGCCCCCGTACCGCCGGAGCTGATCGGTGACGTACTCCTTGAGGAGTCGTACGCCCTGGTGCACCCGGCCGGTCATCCGGACCCGCGCTCGCTGCCGCTGGTCGACTGGACCGAGAACTGCTCCTCCTACACCCGGACCTGGTGGGCCGCTCAGGACTGGATCCCGTGCGCGACGGTCCACGCCGAGGACGACGGAGCAGTGCTCTCGATGGTGAGCAGTGGTCTCGGAATGGCCATCATGCCCGCGCTCTCGCTCACGAGTGCACCGCTCACAACCGAGATCACCGATCTCGGTCCGGAGCGCCCGACACGTTCGGTCGGGTACGTCACCACGTCGGAGCTTGCCACGACGGTCGCCGTTCGCGCGCTGATCAGGGAACTGCGGGCGTTGCATCCCCGGCGGGCGTGACCTCGGCCGGACTGTTTCCCCAGGTCAGAGCCGTGTGGCGCAATCCGCCGTCTCAGATAGTAGGAAGTCCGAGTAATTGTAGAGACAGATGCGCGCTCCTCGCCTAGCTTTGTAGGAGCCGAACGTCTCGCTCGACCAAGCGAATGGCGGTCGTGAGCCGGAGCCTTTGGCAGGCAACCCCTGCGGCACCGCTCCCCGCCCCTTCCGGCGTCTCGAAACCCCACACCGCACTTCCGGCCGCCCGCGTCCGGAGGCAAGGAGTCGATTCATCATGGCCGAGACGACCGTCCGCCGAGTCCGTCGTGTGTCCCGTACGAGCGTCTCTCGTACGAGCGAGTCCGACCGCAAGAACGCAGCCGCCGCTCTCCAGCGTGCCCTCGACCGCAGGGACAACGGCGGCGCGACGGGCCACTGAGGCCCGCCACTCATACCGGGAGCCGTGCCCGAACGGGGTGCGGTGCGGGGCCTGTGCCCCGCGCCGCATCCCGGAGTACTTCGCGCCGCACCCCGGAGTACTTCGCGCCGCACCCCGGAGTACTTCGCGCCGCATCCCGGAGTGCCTACGCCCCGCACTCCGGAGTGCCTACGCCCCGCGCCGCACCTCGAAGTAGTCGACGCGCCTGCCGCTCTGCGCCAGCGCCGACACCTTGAGCCGGGGCGCCGCGCCCGACTCCGCCTCCACCGAGAGGAAGGAGTAGCCGGTGTACCGCACGCGCGACCACTCCACCGTCTCGGCCTGCCGGTCCTGTGACTTCGTCCAGTGGAAGGTGTCCACCGACTCACGGTCGGCGACCTTCCCCTCGTAGCTGTCCTTGACCCCGGCGGGGAAGCTGTAGAGGCTCTGGCCCGCCCCGCCCGCCGTGACGTACACGATCCCGTCGCGCGTCGGATCCGTGGACCCGCCGACCGGCACCGGCCTGCCGACCTTGCCGCCCTTGATGGCGTCGGTCCGCTCGTACACGTGGTTGTGCCCGTTGATCACCAGGTCCACCTGGTGCTTGGTGAACAGCGGCAGCCAGGCGTCCCGTACGCCCCCGTCGGAGGCGTGGGAGGACGTCGAGTACGTGCAGTGGTGGAAGAAGACCACGACGAAGTCGACGCTCTTGCGCAGGTCCCCGAGTCGCTTGTCGAGCCAGGCGGTCTGCCTGCCGCTGCTGTAGCCCTTGTTGGCGGGGATCTCGTACGAGACGTCGTTCGCGTCCAGCGCGACGATCCCGACGTTGCCGTAGGTGAAGGAGTAGGCGCCCGGCGCGTTCCGGGCGTCGAAGCCGTTGCCGGGGAGCGTCCAGCGGGCCGACTGTCCGCCGTAGCCGTTCGGCGAGTACCAGGCCTCCATGTCGTGGTTGCCGGTCGTCACCATCCACGGCACCGACTTCGCCACCGACTCGGTCTGTTTCAGGAACAGGTCCCAGGCGCCGGGGTCGTAGGAGTCCGACTTCTCGCCGTGGCCGGTGACGTCCGCGTAGCAGATGTCACCCGCGTGCAGATGGAAGGCCGGGCGGCGGCCGAGGATCAGCTTGTCGTTGGCGAGCGCGTCGGGGGTGACGCCCTGGTCGCCGAAGGCGGTGAACACGAACCTGTCGGGGCTGGTGGCAGGCGCCGTGCGGAAGGAACCGACCGCGGAACGGCGCTCCTTGCCGGCGGGGTCGAGCCCCTCGTGGCCGACGCCGTAGTAGTACGTCGTGCCGGGGCGCAGGCCGTCGAGCGCCGCGTGCAGGTAGTACTGGTCCAGCGCGAGCCGTACGCCGGTCAGCCCCGGGGTGTGCAGGTCGCGGAGCTCGGCGTCGATCTTCCTGCTCAGGTCCCAGGGCGCCAGGCCCACGCGGATGTACGGCTTCCTGACCGCGAGCGGCACCTGCCAGGAGATCCGCATCTGGGTCTTCGGGTCCGCGCCGAAGGCGAGATGACGGCCGAAGGGGGTGATGGCGGAACCGTGCACCAGCCCGGTGGCCGTGGCCGAGGGGCTCTTGGTGTCCGACGTGGTGCCCGACGCGCAGCCGGCCAGCAGTCCGCCGCCCGCCAGCGCACCCGCGGTCACCAGCGCGCGGCGCCGGGTGAGCTTCGTCCGCAGGTACTCGTGCTGCTCCGCCATCGTCATACGGCGGGCGAGCCGCGGCGGAATGCCGAAGTCGGGAAGGTGCGGGCCGGAGTCCATGCCGCGGTCCCTACCGGAGTCCATGCTGGGGTCCATGGTGGTGAACTTCCCATCAAGCCCCAACACCCGGCAAACCTAGGGGTGAACGGAGGTCGACGGATCGGTGCGGCACGGGGGGCGATGTCCGTATGGTGGACATGGCGTGTCATCCCATGGGACGAAGGAGTACGGTGCCGTCATGTCTCGCAGCATCAATCTCGCAGTGATTCCCGGTGACGGCATCGGCCAGGAGGTCGTGGTCCAGGGCCTCAAGGTCCTCTCCGCCGTCCTTCCGCAGGATGTGAAACTGGAGACGAAGGAGTTCGACTTCGGCGCCAAGCGTTACCACGCGACCGGTGAGACCCTCACCGATGCCGATGCCGAGGCCCTCAAGCAGCACGACGCGATCCTGCTCGGCGCGATCGGTGACCCGTCGGTTCCGTCCGGCGTCCTGGAGCGCGGCTTCCTGCTGAAGCTCCGCTTCCTCTTCGACCACCACGTCAACCTGCGTCCGTCGAAGCTCCTTCCGGGCGTGGCCACCCCGCTCGCCGGACAGCCGGAGATCGACTTCGTCGTGGTCCGTGAGGGCACCGAGGGCCCGTACACCGGAAACGGCGGCACCATCCGCAAGGGCACCCCGCACGAGGTCGCCACCGAGGTCTCCGTGAACACGGCCTTCGGCGTCGAGCGCGTCGTCCGCGACGCCTTCGCCCGCGCCCAGGCACGCCCGCGCAAGAAGCTGACGCTGGTCCACAAGAACAACGTGCTGACCTTCGCGGGCCACCTCTGGACGAACGTCTTCAACAAGGTGGCCGAGGAGTTCCCCGAGGTCACCACGGACTACATCCACGTGGACGCCGCGACGATCTACCTCGTCACGGACCCCGCCCGCTTCGACGTGATCGTCACCGACAACCTCTTCGGCGACATCATCACCGACCTCGCCGCGGCCGTCTCCGGCGGTATCGGCGTCGCCGCGAGCGGGAACATCAACCCGTCCGGCGAGTTCCCCTCGATGTTCGAGCCCGTGCACGGCTCGGCGCCCGACATCGCGGGCCAGGGCAAGGCCGACCCCAGCGCCACGGTTCTCTCCGTCGCCCTCCTGCTGCGTCACCTCGGCTACGAGACCGAGGCCGCCCGCATCGAGGACGCCGTCGCCACCGACCTCGCCGAGCGCGTGGGCAAGCCCGCCCGCTCCACCGAGGAAATCGGCGACGCACTCTCCGTACGAGTAGCCGGCTGACCCCCCGCGCCACTTACGTTTCGTAGTAGCCGCCGGGTCGCATCCGCACCCGGCGGCTTTCGCTATGCCCTCGCCGGGTGTCACCATCTATCCCTGGGCAATCCCCTGGGCCGCATTCACACCGTTTTCGTCCACGGCTCCACTCTTGCGATACTCGAACGCGGAGCCGCGGAATGAGGGAATGCTCGGACGTCCTAGCACTGGCCACTGGCAGTACTGGCGTGAGCGCGGCCCGTCACACACATCATCCGGTGAAGGACATCCACTCATGACGACGCCCACGATCGAGCTCAAGCCCTCTTCGCAGCCCCGCTCCGCCGCGGAGCGCGAGGCGATCCTTGCCAGCCCCGGGTTCGGCCGCTACTTCACCGACCACATGGTGACCATCAAGTGGACCGAGGGCCGCGGCTGGCACGACGGCCAGCTCGTCCCGTACGGCCCGCTCTCCCTCGACCCGGCGAACATGACCCTGCACTACGCGCAGGAGATCTTCGAGGGCCTGAAGGCGTACCGGCAGCCGGACGGCTCCGTCGCCACCTTCCGCCCCGACATGAACGCCAAGCGCTTCCAGTCCTCGGCCCGCCGCCTGGGCATGCCGGAGCTGCCGGTCGAGACGTTCATCGAAGCGTGCGACGTGCTCGTCCAGCAGGACAGGGCCTGGGTCCCGGCGCACGGCGGGGAGGAGTCCCTCTACCTCCGCCCGTTCATGATCGCGACCGAGGTCGGCCTGGGTGTGAAGCCCGCCAACGAGTACCTCTTCCTCGTCATCGCGTCCCCCGCGGGCGCGTACTTCCCGGGCGGCGTGCAGCCCGTGTCCATCTGGCTCTCCGAGGACCGCGTGCGCGCCGTCCCGGGTGGCGTGGGCGACGCCAAGACCGGCGGCAACTACGCCGCCTCCCTGCTCGCCCAGGCCGAGGCCGCCGCCAAGGGCTGCGCCCAGGTCGCCTACCTCGACGCCGTCGAGCACAAGTGGGTCGAGGAACTCGGCGGCATGAACCTGTACTTCGTGTACGGCGACAAGATCGTCACCCCCGAGCTGACCGGCTCGCTCCTCGCCGGCGTCACCCGCGACTCGCTCCTCACCGTCGCCCGCGACCTGGGCTACGCGTCCGAAGAGGGCCGTATCTCCATCGAACAGTGGCAGCGCGACTCCGAGAACGGCACTCTCACGGAGGTCTTCGCCTGCGGTACCGCCGCCGTCATCACCCCCGTCGGCACGGTCAAGCGCACCGGTGCGCAGTGGCAGCAGTCGGGCGGCGAGCCCGGCCCCGTCACCCTGAAGCTGCGCGAGGCACTCCTCGACATCCAGCGCGGTGTCAGCGAGGACGCGCACGGCTGGATGCACCTTCTCGGCTGACGGTGTTGTCCTGAACCCGGCCCCTCGAAAGGGGGCCGGGAAGCGCCCCAGCGGGGTGCGGGGAACTGCGCGCCCAGCCACGACGGACCCGCCGGCAACGCACCGGCCGCTCAGCGCCCACCTTCGGCGCGGGCCAGTTCCTGCCCGGCCGTCCCCCGCTGCGCCACCCGCTTCGGCGACAGCGCGAGGTACACCACACCGCCGACGCTCCCCGACAGCAGGAAGCCGCAGTCCACTCCGCCCGTCAGGGCGAGCAGCGGCCCCTCGTACGAGGGAAGCGACACGGCCAGGAGTCCGACAACCGCGCCGAGCGCCCACGCCACCACGGCCTGGACGTTCCAGCCGCGCCGGTACCAGTAGATCCCGCCCCGCGAGCGGCGGTTGAAGACCTGGAGGGCGTCCGGGTCGTACACACCGCGGCAGCGGGCGAAGCCGATGAGGGTGATGACGGCCCACGGGGTGCCGATGGCGGTGAGGAGCAGGACGAAGGAGGTCATCGCGTCCTGCGCGCTGGAGGCGTAGTGCCCGGCGAAGACACACGCCGTGGCGACGGCGGCGACCGCGAGTGTGGCGTGGGCACGCGAGGCCCGCGGGAGGATCGCGTCCAGGTCGAGGCCCATCGAGTAGAGCATCAGGCCCGCGTTGCCGACCGAGCCCGCGGAGGCGGCAAGCAGCAGCGGGACCAGGTACCAGGTGGGGGAGGCCGTCACGAGCGGTCCCGCGTAGTCGAGGGCCGCGCGGGCCGCGTACGCCGTGAAGGTGCCGAAGAGCTGGGGGACCAGGAGTCCGACGGTCAGGCCCAGCCAGGTGGCGTGCAGGACCTTGCGGGAGGAGTGGCGGGACGGGGAGATGTAGCGCGTGTAGTCGCCGAGGAGGGTGATGAACGCGATGGGGCCCGACAGGCCCGCCGCCACCGCCGCGAGCAACCAGGTCGGCCAGAAGGAGCCGAGCAGATAGCCGCCGGCCTCCGGGAGCGCGGCGGTCGTGAACTGCGGGGCGTACGCGATCACGCCCACGACCAGCAGGGCCGTCATGCCGATCGCCAGGACGCGGGACATGGCGAGCAGCACGCGGTAGCCGTACACCGCGCCCGCCACTGTCGCCGCTGCGAGCAGCCCGTAGATCACGCCGTACGAGATGCCGTTGGCCGGCAGTCCGAACAGCCGGTTGAGCACGCCCGCCAGCACGTCGCCGCCGATCCAGACGGTCAGCGTGGTGTAGCCGAGGGCGAGCAGCAGGCCGACGACCGAGCCGACCAGCCGTCCGCGCACGCCGAACTGGGCGCCGGAGGACGTGGAGAGGTTCGTCGCGGTGCGCAGGGAGACCAGGGCGAGCGGAGCGGTGATCGCCGTGCCGACGACCGTGCCCGCCACGATCGAGCCGACCGAGGCCCACCAGCCGAGCCCGAAGGAGGCCGGCAGCCAGCCGAAGATGATCACGCCGAGACAGAGGTTGGAGCCGAGCAGGATCGACACGAGGTCGCGAGGGCCGCTGGTGCGCTCCTCGTCGGGGATGGTGTCGACGCCGCGCTGTTCCACCGGCATGGTGGGCCTCCCGTTCTTAGAGTGACGCTCAATGTGAACCTGGAATGGCCGACGCGTCAACCCTTCCGGAGATGGGTTTTGCGGTTTAGAGTGGTGCTCTAAGAGAGGGATGTGAGATGAGGCTGACCCCGACGGAACGTGACCGGTTGCTGCTGTTCTCGGCAGCCGAACTGGCCCGGGCCCGCAAGGCTCGGGGTCTGAAGCTCAATGTGCCGGAGGCCACCGCGCTCATCGCGGACACCGTCTGCGAGGCCGCCCGGGACGGGAGGCGGCTGGCCGAGGCCATCGAGTGCGCCCGCTCCGTACTCGGCCCGGGCGACGTGCTGCCGGGCGTCGCCGACGTCGTCACCGAGGTGCACGTCGAGGCGGTCTTCGACGACGGTTCGCGTCTTGCGGTCGTCAGCGACCCCATCGGCGGCGGCCTCGGGGATCAGGCTCCGGGCGCGCTGCTGCCCGGGCCGACGCACGCCGAACCGGCCGCCGTGCTGCGGCTGCTCGTCACGAACACCGCGACCGTGCCCGTCTCCGTCACCTCCCACTTCCACTTCTTCGAGGTCAACCCGCGCCTCGACTTCCCACGAGCGGCGGCCTACGGGATGCGGTTGTCCGTCCCGGCCGGATCGTCCGTGCGGTTCGGCCCCGGCGAGAGCGTCGAGGTAGGGCTGCTGCCCATCGGCGGCGAGCGGATCGCGATCGGGTTCGCCGGTCTGGTCGACGGGCCGCTGGACGCGCCGGGGGCGAAGGAAGAGGCGCTGCGCAGGGCCGCCGCCTGCGGGTATCTCGGAACCGATGGAGCTGGGCAACGATGAATCCGTACGAGTACGCCGCCACCCACGGCCCGCGCGCGGGCGACCGCGTTCGCCTGGGTGACTCGGGGCTCACGATCCGCGTCGAGTCCGACGCCCAGAAGTACGGTGACGAGTTCCTCGCCGGCTTCGGCAAGACCGCCCGCGACGGGCTGCACCTCAAGGCCGCCGCCGTTCGTGACACCTGCGACGTCGTGATCAGCAACGTGGTGGTGATCGACGCGGCGCAGGGGATCCGGAAGGTCTCCATCGGCATCCGCGAGGGACGGATCTGCTCCATCGGACGGGCCGGTAACCCCGACACCCTCGACGGCGTCGACGTCGTGGTCGGCACGGGGACGTCCATCGTGTCCGGCGAAGGACTCATCGCCACCGCCGGCGCCGTCGACACGCACGTCCACCTGCTGTCGCCGCGCATCATGGAGGCCTCGCTCGCCTCCGGGGTGACCACGATCATCGGCCAGGAGTTCGGCCCGGTGTGGGGCGTCGGCGTCAACTCGCCCTGGGCGCTGCGGCACGCCTTCAACGCCTTCGACGCCTGGCCGGTCAACATCGGCTTCCTGGGCCGGGGTTCGTCGTCCTCGGACGCCCCGCTGATCGAGGCACTGGCCGAAGGCGGCGCGTCCGGCTTCAAGGTCCACGAGGACATGGGCGCCCACACCCGCGCGCTGGACACGGCCTTGCGTGTCGCCGAGGAGTACGACGTCCAAGTCGCCCTGCACAGCGACGGGCTGAACGAATGCCTGTCGGTCGAGGACACCCTCCGCGTGCTCGAAGGACGCACCATCCACGCCTTCCACATCGAGGGATGCGGCGGCGGACACGTGCCGAATGTGCTGAAAATGGCGGGAGTCGCGAACGTCATCGGCTCCTCCACCAACCCCACCCTGCCCTTCGGCCGGGACGCGGTCGCCGAGCACTACGGAATGATCGTCTCCGTCCACGACCTGAAGACCGACCTGCCCGGCGACGCCGCCATGGCCCGCGACCGGATCCGGGCCGGCACGATGGGCGCCGAGGACGTGCTGCACGACCTGGGCGCGATCGGCATCACCTCCTCGGACGCGCAGGGCATGGGCCGGGCGGGCGAGACCGTACGCCGGACGTTCGCGATGGCCGGGAAGATGAAGGCCGAGTTCGGTGCTCCCGGGGATCACGACAACGAGCGCGTGCTGCGTTACATCGCCAAGCTGACGATCAACCCCGCCATCGCGCACGGCCTTTCGCACGAGATCGGCTCCCTGGAGGTCGGCAAGCTCGCCGACATCGTGCTCTGGCGGCCCGAGTACTTCGGCGCCAAACCGCAGCTCGTCCTGAAGTCCGGCTTCCCGGCGTACGGCGTCGTCGGCGATCCGAACGCGGCCACCGACACCTGCGAACCCCTCGTCCTGGGACCGCAGTTCGGGGCGCACGGCTCGACCCCCGCCGACATCTCGGTGGCCTTCGTCGCACAGGCGGCGCTCGACCAGGGCAACGACCTGATGCCCACCCGCCGCCGACGCGTCGCCGTCCGTGGCACGCGCGGCATCGGCCCGGCCGACCTGCGCCTCAACTCCCGTACCGGAGCCGTCGACGTCGACCAGCGCACCGGCCTGGTCACCCTCGACGGCGACCCGATCCGCTCCGAGCCCGCCGACTCGGTCTCCCTCAACCGCCTGTACTTCCTGTGAGGACCTCCCCCATGAACACGCCTGCCGACGACGGCTTCCGGATGCCCGCCGAGTGGACCCCGCACGAGCGCACCTGGATGGCGTGGCCGGGTCCCAACCCCACCTTCGAAGACCCCGGCGACCTCGCCGAGTCGCGTGCGGCATGGGCGGCGGTGGCCCGGGCGATCCGCCGCTTCGAACCGGTGACCGTGGTGTGCGGCCCCGGGCAGTCCGCGGCGGCCCGCGAGCTCCTCGGCCCGGGCATCGACACCGTCGAACGCGACCTCGACGACGCCTGGATGCGTGACATCGGCCCCACCTTCCTCAGCAACGGGAAGGGCGAACTCGCCGCCGTGGACTGGACGTTCAACGGCTGGGGCGCCCAGCACTGGGCCCGCTGGGAGCACGACGCGAAGATCGGCGCGTACGTCTCGGACCTCGCGGGGGCACGGACGTACGCCTCGAAGCTCGTCAACGAGGGCGGCGCGATCCATGTCGACGGCGAGGGGACCGTCCTGCTCACCGAGACCGTGCAGCTCGGCCCCGAGCGCAACCCGGACTGGACCCGCGAGCAGGTCGAGGCGGAGATCCACGCCCATCTCGGCACCCGCAAGGCGATCTGGCTGCCGCGCGGACTGACCGGCGACTATCCGCCGTACGGCTTCGGCACGCTCGGCCATGTCGACATCGTCGCGGCGTTCGCGCGCCCGGGTGTCGTCGTCGCGCACTCCCAGCCGGACCCGGCGCACCCCGACCACGAGGTCAGCAAGGAGATCGTCGGCCTGCTCAAGGGGCAGACCGACGCGCGGGGCCGCAGGCTGGAGGTCGTCGAGGTCCCCGCCCCGACGGTCCTGGAAGCGGACGGACACTGGGCCGACTACTCCTACATCAACCACTACCTCTGCAACGGCGGCGTGGTCCTCTGCGGCTTCGACGACCCGCGTGACGAGATCGCGGCCGGCATCTTCCGCCGACTGTTCCCCGAACGGACGGTCACGCTGGTGGACGCACGTACGATCTTTGCCGGGGGCGGAGGCATCCACTGCATCACCCAGCAGCAGCCGAAGATCTAGGGAGGCGGGCGATGGCCGGTGCGCGCAGGAACGCGCCCCCGCGTGAGGACGTGCTCGCCGCGGCCATGGACATGATCGCCGAGCGCGGTCTGGAGAAGCTCACCATGGCGGCGCTCGGCCGCGAGGTCGGCATGAGCAGCGGCCACCTCCTCTACTACTTCCGCTCCAAGGACGAACTGCTGCTGCGGACCCTGGAGTGGAGCGAGGGCCGCCTAGGCGCCGAGCGAAGCCGACTGCTGGCCGCACGCGGAACCGCCCGCGAACGCCTCGACGCATACGTCGACCTGTACGTCCCCGGCGGCCACCGCGACCCGCACTGGACCCTCTGGCTCGAGGTCTGGAACCGCTCGCAGAACGCCGACGACGACGCCCGTGAACGGCAGGTCGCCATCGAGAGCGCCTGGCACCGGGACCTGGTGGCCCTGCTCGCCGAAGGCGTCTCGCACGGCGAGTTCCGCCCCGTCGACCCGGACCGCTTCGCCGCCCGACTGCGCGCCCTCCTCGACGGCTTCTCCATCCATGTGGCGATCGGCCTGCGCGGTACCGACCGGGGGCAGATTCTCGGCCACGTACGGGAGTTCCTGGACGAGGGACTCCTCCCGGACGCCTGATCAACCGCCCGGGTTGTACGCAATACGGGGGATTGACCCGGTAGTGGGTGGTGCGTTTGCATCCAGGTGTGCCCTTGGCACGGGGCCGGGGGGCGACACGATTCCAGGGGGAAATCATGTGGAGAGCCGCAGGTGTGTCGGGCGTTGGCTTAGGGGTGACGCTGCTCCTCGCACTCACCGCGCCGACCGCGTCCGCCACACCGCATGCACCTCATACGCCCACGGTGGAGAGGGTGAGCACGGCCGCCGACGGCAGCCAGGCCGACGGAGAGTCGAACGGCGCCGCGATCAGCGCCGACGGTCGCCACATCGCGTTCACGTCCACCGCGCCGAGCTTCGGCTGCGCGGATTTCTCCATGTGCCTGCTCACGAAGGACCTGACCGACGGCGAGGTCACCACGATCGACAGCGGCAGCGGCTACACATATGGCTCGCCCGTGCCGAGCGCCGACGGGAGCCGAATCGGCTACACCGCGGGCACCCGGTTCCTGGCCCCGTACCTGTACGACCGAGCCACCGGCAGTTCGGAGAAGCTGTGGCCCGAGAACCCGCCCGGTTTCAACGAGTTGGGTCGCGTGCAGTCGATCAGTCCGGACGGCACGCACGTCGCGTACACCATCGGCAACCGCAACGGCTCGGAGAACTTCAGGCTGTTGTACGTCCGCGACACGGCCACCGGCGCCGACGAGCTGATCTCACCGGCCGAGGAAGGCGACAAGGCCGGGGCCTCGGTGAGTGGCGACGGCGAGCGGGTCGCGTACGCCGTCCGCAGCGACTCCGAGGAGGACCCGGTCGACGTCTTCGTCGAGGACCGGGCGACGGGCGAGCGGACCCAGGTCGACAAGGATCTCGGCGTCGCCGACCTGGTCCGCATCACCGCAGACGGCCGCCGTGTTCTCCTCAACGCCGAGGGCGGTGTGTACATCCACGACCTCCGCACGGGCGAATCGCGGCGCGTTGCCGAGGGGACCGGCTTCTCGGCCACGGCGGACGGCCGGTACGCCGTAGTCGCGGGCGAGGACGGCGAGCGGGTGCGGGACCTGCGGACGGGGCTGCGCGGGGCCGCCCTCCCGCCGAGCGCCCAGTCAACAGACGACGTGCTGACCGCCAACGGGCGTGCGGTGGCGTTCAGTTCGACGGCGTCCCACTTGGTGCCGGGTGACACCAACAGGGAGTGGGACGTGTTCGTCTTCTCGGGCGCGCTCCGGGAGAACCCGGAACCGATGCCCTCCGTCACCGAACGGATCAGTGTGACGCCGGACGGGCGGCAGCTGCCCGGGGCGTCCTACGACCCGGCGATGGGGGAGGGCAAGGTCGTCGCCTTCACCTCGCAGGGGGCCGACGACCCGAAGGACACGAACGTGTTCGTCCTGGCGGGCGGCGCGGTCTCCTCGGTCAACTCCAGTGCACAGGGCCCGTCCCACGAGGGCACGCCCTGCTACAGCGGACGCATGGTCGGCTACGTGGCCCCGCTCGAATCCGACGGTGCCCCCGGCGTCCACATACGCAACCGCTCGGTCGGCAAGCTGACCGGCCTGGGCTCCTACCAGGGCGTCCGCTTCACCTGGATGGGACAGCCCAGCGTGGACCCCAGCTGCCAGTGGATCACCTACGCCGCCACGCTGCCCGCCACCGACGCCGACCCGCACCCGCAACCCCGCGTCTACCGTTTCAGGTTCAACGGCGGCACCACCGACGTGGTCAGCGCGCCCACGGGCGAGGCGGCGGGCAACCCGTCGATCAACGAAGGCGGCCGGTACATCGCCTTCGAGCAGGGCGGCAGCATTTACGTCCGCGACCTGGACACCGGTGAATTGGAGAAGGTCAGCAGCAGCTCCTCGGCTCCCTCGATCAGCGCGGACGGACGCAAGGTCGCCTTCCAGCAGGGCCGGAACGTCTACGTCCATGACCTCGACGCCGGGACCACGACCGGGGTCAAAGGCGCGGAGCCCTCGCTTTCCGGGGACGGCGCGCAGGTCGCGTACACCTCGGGCCGTTCCGTGTATCTGCTCGAACTCGCCACCGGTAAAAGTCAGTTGATCAGTGTCGACCGTTGGGGCGGTCGCAATGACCTACCGGCAAGGCACCCATCCGTCAACGCCGACGGCACCGTCGTCGCGTTCGAGTCGGCATCACCCGATCTGGTGGAAGGGGACACCAACGGGGTGCCGGACGTCTTCCTGAGGACAGTGCAGTGACAACGACCAACCACGGGGGATTGACCATGCACAGCAGCACAACGCACCGCCGCGTCGCTCTGGCGGCCACCGTCGTCGCGCTCGCCGCCACAACGGCGCTCACCGGACCCACGGCGAGCGCCGCACCCGGCGCTCCGCGCACCGAGAAGGCGAGCGTGGCCCCGGACGGCACGGACGGCAACGCCCCCTCCGGTGGGGGGAGCATCAGCGCGGACGGCCGCTACCTGGCCTTCGTCTCCTCCGCCGACAACCTTGTCGCGGGCGACACCAACGGGCTGGCCGACGCCTTCGTACGCGACCTGAAGACCGGCACCACCCGCCTGGCGAGCAACAGGGCGGACGGCAGCCCTGGGGACGGCCACGTCCTGGACGTCTCTTTGAGCGCCGACGGCCGGTATCTGGCGTTCACCTCCAATCCCACCTACGACACCGCCGACAACCATGTCTGGGTGAAGGACCTGAAGACCGGCGCCCTCCAGCGGGTCGACGACACCGTCGCCCCGGGCTACAGCGCGGCGAGCAGCCCGGCCCTCAGCGCCGATGGCCGCTATCTCGCCTTCCTCGCCCTGAACACGGGTGAGGCGCCGGCCGGAGACAACTCCAACCGGGCCTACCGCGTCGACCTCGTCACCGGCAAGACCGTCCGGATCAGCCAGGTGCCCGGTGTGGGCGTCTGGAAGTCCGCCGCCGCCTATCCCTCCATCAGCGCGGACGGCAGCCGGGTCGGCTACATGTTCTTCGTCCCGCACCCCTTCCCGGGCGACTGGAGCGACGCCTACGTCCGTGATGTGCGAAGCGGCGAGCTGTTCCAGATCGACAAGGCGCCGGACGGCAGGGTGTCCGACGCGCAGACCGAGTCACCGCAGGTCAGCGCCGACGGGCGGTACGCGGTGTTCAACTCGCTGGACTCGCAGCTGACGCCGGGCGACACCAACAACGCCCACAACGTCTTCATCCGAGACCTGAAGACGGGAGAACTGCGCAGCATCGACGCCGCCGACCCGGCCGCCAGCTCCGGCGCCGCGTCGCTCAGTGCCGACAGCCGGTACCTCGCCTACCTTTCCACCGACCTGCGTGATCCCGACCGCACCGGGCAGGTGTACGTGCGCGATCTGCGGACCGGGCACACGGTTGTGGTGAACCCCAACACCCAAGGCGGAAACAGCCAGGCGGCGGTGTTCGACCTGGCGATCGACCGGCACGGCCGCCAGGTCGCCTTCAGCAGCTGGGGCACCGACCTCGTGCCCGGTGACACCTACGACACCACCCACGTCTACGTCCGTCACCTGAGGTGATCGACCGCATCCTGAGACAACGGTGAGCGAGGCGCGGGGGCTGTGCCAGACTGCCCCCGTGCTCTCGTTCGCCACGATTATTGGCAGCAGGCGCGCCGGTCCGCAGTGACCGCCACGTACCACCACGTACGGGCGGGCACCGTCGTCTTCGACCCGCGCGCAGACCTCTCGCACCCGCGAGGGGTTTTTCGTTTTCCTGGCCCACCCCAAGCCGGGAAAGGAGCGCGAGGGATCATTGGAGGACGGTGGATCCGGTCATTCCGGTACAGACCGAGATCCAAACCTCAGGAGCCAGACACCATGACGGACACCAGCGAACTCGACGATTCGTTCCACGTCTTCGACACGACCCTGCGCGACGGCGCGCAGCGCGAGGGCATCAACCTCACCGTGGCGGACAAGCTGGCCATCACCCGGCACCTGGACGACTTCGGGGTGGGCTTCATCGAGGGCGGCTGGCCCGGTGCCAACCCGCGTGACACCGAGTTCTTCGCCCGCGCCCAGCAGGAGATCGACTTCAAGCACGCCCAGCTGGTCGCCTTCGGCGCGACCCGCCGCGCCGGAGCCAAGGCTTCCGAGGACCCACAGGTCAAGGCGCTCCTCGACTCCGGCGCCCAGGTGATCACCCTGGTCGCGAAGTCCCACGACCGCCATGTCGAGCTCGCGCTCCGCACCACCCTCGACGAGAACCTGGAGATGGTCCGCGACACGGTCTCCCACCTGCGCTCCCAGGGCCGCCGCGTCTTCGTCGACTGCGAGCACTTCTTCGACGGCTACCGCGCGAACCCCGAGTACGCCAAGGCCGTCGTCCGCGCCGCCTGGGAGGCGGGCGCCGACGTGGTCGTCCTCTGCGACACCAACGGCGGCATGCTCCCGGCCCAGGTCCAGGCGGTCGTCGCCACCGTCCTCGCCGACACCGGCGCCCGGCTCGGCATGCACGCCCAGGACGACACGGGCTGCGCGGTCGCCAACACGCTGGCCGCCGTCGACGCGGGCGCCACGCACGTCCAGTGCACGGCGAACGGCTACGGCGAGCGGGTCGGCAACTCCAACCTGTTCCCGGTCGTGGCGGCCCTGGAGCTGAAGTACGGCAAGAAGGTGCTCCCGGAAGGCGCCCTGCGCGAGATGACGCGCATCTCCCACGCCATCGCCGAGGTGGTGAACCTGACCCCCTCCACGCACCAGCCGTACGTCGGTGTCTCCGCCTTCGCCCACAAGGCCGGCCTGCACGCCTCCGCGATCAAGGTCGACCCGGACCTGTACCAGCACATCGACCCCGAGCTGGTCGGCAACACCATGCGGATGCTGGTCTCCGACATGGCGGGCCGCGCCTCCATCGAACTCAAGGGCAAGGAGCTCGGCGTCGACATCAGCGGCGACCGCGAGCTGGTCGGCCGGGTCGTCGCCCGCGTCAAGGAGCGCGAGCTCCAGGGCTACACCTACGAGGCGGCCGACGCGTCCTTCGAGCTGCTGCTCCGTGAGGAGGCCGAGGGCCGCGCCCGCAAGTACTTCCGCGTCGAGTCCTGGCGCGCCATCGTCGAGGACCGCCCCGACGGCAGCCACGCCAACGAGGCCACGGTCAAGCTCTTCGCCAAGGGCGAGCGCATCGTCGCCACCGCCGAGGGCAACGGCCCGGTCAACGCCCTCGACCGCGCCCTACGCGTAGCCCTCGAAAAGCTCTACCCCCAACTCGCCAAGCTGGAGCTCGTCGACTACAAGGTCCGCATCCTGGAGGGAAAACACGGCACCCAGTCCACCACCCGCGTCCTCATCTCCACCTCCGACGGTGCGGGGGAGTGGTCGACGGTCGGCGTCGGGGAGAACGTGATCGCGGCGTCCTGGCAGGCACTGGAGGACGCGTGCACGTACGGTCTGCTGCGGGCGGGGGTCGAGCCGGCGGAGTAGACATTCTCAGCCCGTCCGGCGTTTGAGGACGAGGCCGTTCAGGCCGATGCGGGGGTCTGGGGGCGGTAGCCCCCAGGGGTAAGGGACGGGCAGGGGCGGAGGGGGCGAAAAACCCACCCCCGCCCCTGCGGGGCCCGCACCCCCTACTGCAGATGCCACTTCTGGTTGGCAGCCCCCGTGCAGGTCCAGATCTGCGCCCGAGCCCCGTTCGCCGACGAATTCCCGGTCACATCAATGCACTTGTTGGCCGCGGTATTGACGACATCCCCGGTGGTGGAGTTGTACGTCCACCGCTGAGCCCCCGTACCGTTGCAGTCGTAGAGCTGAAGCTGCGCCCCATCAGCAGTGGACGCCGACACCACGTCAAGGCACTTCCCGAGCGCCTGAACCGACCCGTCGGCCTTGACCGTCCAGGTCTGCGCGGTCGACCCGTTGCAGTCGTAGAGCTGCACGGCGGACCCGTTGGCCGACGAACCACCGGCCACATCAAGGCACTTACCGGCAAGTCCCACAAAGGCCCCGCTCTGGTCGCCGCCACCGGCCTGCGTCCCGGACCAGGTGAACGTCGCCGAGGTCTTGCCGGGCAGCGAGTAAGTCGCGTGCTGTCCACCCCAGTTGATGGTCACCGTCTTCGCGGTGGACGCGTCGTTGTACGCGATCAGCGCCTTCGACCCGTCCGGGTTGCGCCACGCGACGTTGGGCACGGACGTACTCGCCGTGGAGGCGATCCGCTGCGCGCCCGGCTTCACGAACTTCGTGAGGTGCCCCATCGTGTAGTACTCGATGGTGTAGTCGACCTGCCCGCTCTGTGCGTCGCCGTTGTGGACGGTGACAAGCCCGGTGCAGGTGCCGCAACCACCGTTGTGCGGCCCCATGTTCTGGTCCACGGCCAGCGACCACTTCGTCACCGACTTCGCCCAGTTCCGGGTGTAGTCGACGATGTTGAGCATGTCCTCACGCTGCTGGTTGGCGATCCAGGTACCACCGGAGTGCTCGGTTCCGAAGGCGTCGAGCGTGGGGTACTGGTTGTGGACGGTGGTCTGCTTGGTGACGTCGCCGCCATAGCCGTGCCAGGCGACCCCGCCGAAGTTCGGATGCGTGCGGACCGCCGCGTCGTCGACCGTCGAGGCGGCGTACGAGTCGTACACGTCCCAGTTCCAGTCATGCGCGAGCACCTTGGTCGACAGCCCCGCCGCCTGGAGCTTCGGCAGCAGCTCGCTCTTGGTGAAGTAGGCGAGCCCGGAGGCGTTCCAGCTCATCGAGGGGTACCCGGAACAACACGTCGGCTCGTTCTGCACGGTGACGTACGAGACGGGCACACCCTGAGCCTGGTACGCCTGGAGGTACTTCACGAAGTACGAGGCGTACGCCGCGTAGGAATCCGACTTCAGCCAGCCGCCGTTGAGCGACCCGCTGTCCTTCATCCAGGCGGGCGCCGTCCACGGCGAGGCCATCACGGTCAGTGACGGATTGAGCTGACGTGCCTGCTTGGTCAACGGTACGACGTCCGCCAGGTCGTGTGCGATGGAGAACTGGGCGAGCGTCGGGTCCGTCTGCCCGGCCGGCACGTCGTCGTAGGAGTACCCGTACCGCGCGAGGTCCGAGGCACCCATCGGATTGCGTACGAACGACAGCCCGATCCCGTCCGTCGGCGAGAACAGCTTCGTCATCGCGGCGTCACGCTGGGCCTGCGTCAGCGCCCCGCTGCTGTTCATCAGCCAGGCGGCGGTGTCGGTGAAGGAAGCACCGCCGCCGGTGAACGTCTGGTAGCGGGTGTTCTCGTCCACGGTGATGTTGTCGCCGGTTCCGCCACTGCCGGCCGTGAAGGCGAAGGGAGTTTGCGGCTGCAATCCGCGTGTGACATGGCGGCCGCCGGTGTCGTCCGTGGTGGTCAGGTAGGCGGTGACCTGCTCGCCCGCCGCGTGGGCGGGCACGGTGCCCACGGCGCCGAGTCCGGCCGTCGTCAGCAGCCCGGCGAGGAGCAGCCGGGCCGTCCGGCCGGTTCGCCTCAGGCTCCTCGGGGATCTGGTCGTGCTGGTGGTGCTCATCGGCGCGCAGCCCTTCTGGGGGTGGGGGATGGGGGCGTGCGAGGCGTGAGTAAATGACGGCAGCGGGCGCGAGTCAAGGGGTTGCGCGTTCAAAGATTGAAGGAACAACTCTCCTGATCCAGCCGGGTATTACCCGTGTACCGGTTCTGACGTGAAGTCTTGACGGCCTGCCGGGACGCCAGTTAACTCACGGCGTGATCTAAGTCGTAAGAGTACTGAAGAGCACTGAAGAGAGCACTGAAGAGCACCGACGAGTACTCAGTACACCGAAGAGGGTTTGACACACGAACCAAGAGGATCAACGAGAGTCGAGGGAAGGTCCATGCGAAGAACCGCCCTGCTCGTTTCCGCCGCCTTGCTCACCGGGCTGCTGCCCCTGGCCTCCGCGTCAGCCGCCGCTCAGGCCGACGACCCGTCTCCTGTCCCCGTCGACACCTTCGAGGGCGAGGTCCCGTTCGCGAATCCGCCCGTCGAAGGCCTCTTCACATGGGGCGGCGACACCGACGATCCGCCCCAACTGGCCCTGACCGCCCGGGCCGACGCCCCCGAGGGCGCCAAGGTCCTCACCGGCACCTACGACATCAGCGGCTACGGCGGTTACAGCCACGACTTCGCCTCCGGACAGCCGGCCCATGACTGGTCCGCGCACAAGGGCATCCGCTTCTGGTGGGACGGCCAGAACAACGGCAAGAAGATCCCCTTCGAGATCAAGGACGGCGGCGCGAACGGCGCGGCCTCCGAATTGTGGACGACATCCTTCACGGACGACTTCACCGGCTGGAAACAGATCGAGATCCCCTTCGCGGACTTCGCCTATCGCACGGACTATCAGCCAGTGGGCGGCATCGACCACATCCTCGGCCTCACCGAGATGTGGGGCTACTCCCTCACCCTCCCCGTCGGCCTCAAGGCCCAGTTCGCCATCGACGGCGTGGAGTTGTACGGCACCGCCGACCAGTCACTGCGCGCGAGCGTCCTCACCGACTCCACGGTCTACCCGGTCAAGGAGGGCGGCAGGGCCGACGTCAAGGTCTCCGTCGCCACCACCGGCGCCGTCCCGCTCGACGAGCCGGTGACCGTCGCCTACGAGACGGCCGGCGGCACCGCCGACTCCGGCAAGGACTACAAGCCCGTCAAGGGCTCGGTCACCTTCCCGGCGGGCACGGCCTCAGGCGCCTCGCGCACCGTCTCCGTGACCACCGTCAAGGACAGGTCCGGGGAATCCGCCGAGACGATCCCCCTGAATCTGACGGTCACCGGAGCCAAGGCCCCGGTCGGGACCCCGCAGGTTGTCATCGACGCCCACGGACTTCCGTACCTGGACCCGAAGTTGTCCGTGAACAAGCGCGTCGCCGACCTCGTCTCCCGGCTGTCCCTGGAGGAGAAGGCCGGGCAGATGACCCAGGCCGAGCGCAACGCGCTCACCTCGCAGAGCGACATCGCGACGTACGACCTCGGCTCGCTCCTCTCCGGCGGCGGCTCGACCCCCACGCCCAACACCGCAGAGGCGTGGGCGAAGATGATCGACTCCTTCCAACTCCAGGCGCAGGCAACGCGGTTCCAGATCCCGCTGATCTACGGCGTGGACGCGGTGCACGGCCACAACAACCTCGTCGGCGCGACGGTCATGCCGCACAACATCGGCATCGGCGCCACCCGTGATCCCCAACTCGCCGAGGAGACGGGCGAGGTGACCGCCGCCGAGGTCCGTGCCACCGGCATTCCGTGGACCTTCGCGCCCTGCCTGTGCGTGACCCGCGACGAACGCTGGGGCCGTAGCTACGAGTCCTTCGGTGAGGACCCGGCCCTCGTCGAGTCCCTGGAGACGATCATCCAGGGTCTCCAGGGCCGCGCCAACGGCAAGGACCTGAGCGACAGCGACAGGGTCCTCGCCACCGCCAAGCACTTCGTGGGCGACGGCGGCACCGAGTACGGCTCGTCCACCTCGGGCTCGTACACCATCGACCAGGGCATCACCAAGGTCACGGAGCAGGAGCTGGAGGCGGTGCACCTCGCGCCGTACCAGGATGCCGTGGACCGTGGCGTGGGCTCGGTCATGCCTTCCTACTCGTCGGTCGACATCGTCGGCGACGACGCGGGCCCGGTGAAGATGCACGCCAACGCGGCGCTGATCAACGGGGTGTTGAAGGACGAGATGGGCTTCGACGGCTTCGTCATCAGTGACTGGGACGGCATCAACCAGATCCCGGGTGACTACGCCTCCGACGTCCGCACGTCCATCAACGCGGGCCTCGACATGATCATGGTTCCGTACGCGTACAAGGACTTCCACACCACGCTCATCAGCGAGGTGAACGCGGGCCGGATCAGCGAGGCGCGCGTGGACGACGCCGTATCGCGCATCCTCACGCAGAAGTTCAAGCTCGGCCTCTTCGAGCAGCCGTACGCCGACACCAGCGGCGCCTCCGACATCGGCTCGCCCGAACACCGGGCCGTGGCCCGCGAGGCGGCGGCCGAGTCGCAGGTCCTCCTCAAGAACGCGGGCAGCGTCCTGCCCCTCAAGAAGTCCCAGAAGGTCTACGTCGCCGGGTCCAACGCCGACGACATCGGCAACCAGACCGGCGGCTGGACCATCACCTGGCAGGGCTCCTCCGGCGCGATCACGGAGGGCACGACCATCCTGGAGGGACTGCGGCAGGCCGGCGGCAACGTCACCTACTCCAAGGACGCGTCGGCTTCGACCGCCGGTTACGACGTCGGTGTGGTCGTCGTCGGCGAGACCCCGTACGCCGAGGGTGTCGGCGACGTGGGCAACGGCAACGACCTCGAACTGACCGCCGCGGACAAGGCCGCCGTCGACAAGGTCTGCGGCGCCATCAAGTGCGTGGTCCTGACCGTCTCCGGACGGCCGCAGCTCGTCGGCGACCGCCTCGGTGACATCGACGCCCTCGTCGCCTCCTGGCTGCCGGGCACCGAGGGCTCCGGCGTCGCGGACGTCCTCTACGGCAAGCGTCCCTTCACCGGCCAACTCCCCGTCACCTGGCCCAAGTCCGAGTCCCAGCTGCCGATCAACGTCGGCGACACGTCGTACGATCCGCAGTTCCCGTACGGCTGGGGCCTCACGACCCTCACCAGGACACCGGAGGGTGGCACGGCGGCCCTGAAGGCCCTCGCCCTGGCCGCCAAGGCCGCCGAGCGGACGGGCTCGACCAAGGCAGGCCAGGCCGCCGTCACCAAGGCCCGCCTCCTGGTCCAGCAGAAGATCGGCACCACCATCACAGCCGCCGTCTCCAAGCCCTTCGCCGACGCCGACCACCTCCTCCTGACAGGCCGGTACGCGGACGCGGTGGCGAAACTGAGGGAGGCGTACGCGGCGACGTAGGCACTGCCATGCGCCGGACGGGACCGACAGCCCGTCCGGCGTGTGAGGACGACGGTCTGCCATCTCGATCCCCCACCCACCCGTGGAGGCGGTGCTTTTCAGCCCCGGGCGGGGGAGAGATCTTCAGCCCGTCCGGCGTGTGAGGACGAGCGCGTTCAGCGCGACAGCGGGGGTCTGGTGGGCGGCAGCCCCCAGGAACAAGGGACGGGCAGGGCGGAGGGGGCGAAAAACCCCACCCACCCCCGCCCCACCCGCACAGCCACTTCCCGTCACTGTCAGGTACCGTCGAAGTCATGAGGGCCGCACGCGCAAGAAGGCTCCCCGGACTGCTGAGCGTACTGACGCTCGCCGCCCTGGCACTCCTCACCGCCCAGGCCCCCACGGCCCACGCGGCCACCGACGTGGGCACGGTAGCCGCAGCCCTCCGCGAGTCCCCGGTGTACGTCGACCCCGCCGCCTCCGCCCAGCTCTCCACCGCGGAAGCCGACACCCTCGCGAAGAAGATCAAGACCGCGGACAAGCCCGTCTTCGTCGCGGTACTTC
Organism: Streptomyces sp. NPDC087263; assembly: GCF_044744645.1. Taxonomy (NCBI): domain Bacteria; kingdom Bacillati; phylum Actinomycetota; class Actinomycetes; order Kitasatosporales; family Streptomycetaceae; genus Streptomyces; species Streptomyces sp. NPDC087263. The sequence continues at coordinate 214,256 of NZ_JBIUYT010000002.1, read as the reverse complement.
CCGCGGACTTCCCCACCCAGAACCTCTTCCAGAACCTCCGCACCGCCACCGGCATCACCGGCCTGTACGCGATCAGGCTCGGCGACCGCTTCGACGCCCGAGCCGACTCCGCGGTGATGTCCACCACCGCCGTACAGAACCTCCTCACCAGCGTCCAGAACAACGAGAACACCAACACCCAGCTGGACGACTTCACGGACCGCGCCCTCGCCAACATCGGCGGCGCGGCCCCCGCGAGCTGGGACTCCGGCAGCGCCGACGGCGCCGGCGTCTCCACAACCGCCCTGATCACGGTCGGCGCGGTGGCGGTACTCGGCGGCGCGGGCGCATACACGGTCGTACGACGGAACAAGCGCCGCAAGGCGGAGGAGCAGCGGGCGGCCCTCGACAAGCTCCGCGTGGTGGTGGACGAGGACATCACGGCGTTCGGCGAGGAACTGGACCGCCTCGACTTCCACCCCGCGGAAGCGGGCGCGGACGACTCGATGCGCGCGGACTACGAGCGCGCCCTGGACGCGTACGAGCAGGCGAAGTCGTCCATGGCCGCCGCCCAGCACCCACAAGACGTACGCGCCGTCACCAAGGCCCTGGAGGACGGCCGCTTCTCCCTCGCCGAGCTTGCCGCACGCCGCGAGGGCCGCCCGGTCCCCGAGCGCCGTGCCCCCTGCTTCTTCGACCCGCGGCACGGCCCCTCGGTCGCCGACGCGACCTGGACCCCGGCCGGCGGCGCGACCCGCGAGGTCCCGGTCTGCGCGGCGGACCGGGCCCGCCTGGCGGACGGCGCCGACCCGGCGATCCGCGAGGTGGACACCGAGTACGGCCGCCGCCCCTACTGGGACGCGGGCCCGGCCTACGGCCCCTGGGCGGGCGGCTACTTCGGCGGCGGCCTGCTGCCCGGCCTCCTCGTCGGCACGATGCTCGGCAGCATGATGGCCAGTCCCGCGTACGCGGCCGACTACGGCTCCGGTTACGGCGACTTCGGCTCCGCCGGATACGAAGGCGGCGATGTATCGGGCGCCGACTTCGACTCCGGCGACTTCAGCGGCGGATTCGGCGGTGGAGGCGGTGACTTCGGCGGCGGTGGAGGGGACTTCGGCGGCGGCTTCTGACGATGAGGCGGCCGCCGAAGTACCGAAGTACCGAAGTACCGAAGGGCCTCAGGCCGTTCCTGTCACTTGAACGCGGCGAGGTTACGCTCCGCCCACTGAGCGAACGTACGCCCCGGACGTCCGAGAATCCGCTCCATATCCGGGCTGACCCGCTGTTCCTCCGCAGTGGGTGTCCCCAGGATCCCGAGCGTGGCTTCCACGACCGGCTCGGGCATGAACGCGAGCATCTGCTCCCGTGCCTCGTCACGTGTCTGCTCGACGAACCGCACCGGCTCGCCCAGCGCGTCCCCGATCGCCGCGACCTGCTGCCGGGGCGAGACAGGCGCAGGCCCGGTCAGTGTGTACGTGCTGCCGCCGTGACCGGACTCCCGCAGCGTGACGGCGGCGACCTCGGCGATGTCGGCCGGGTCGATGGTCGGCAGCGCGACGTCACCGAACGGCGCGGCGGCCACCCGCCGCGCGCGAACCGGCTCGGCCCACGCGAACGCGTTGGAGTCGAAACCCCCCGGCCGAAGCACGGTCCACTCCAGCCCCGACCGCTTGATCGCCTCCTCCAGCTCCGGCGGATGCCGTAGCGTCCCGACGCCCTGAGACGAAAGAAAGACGATCCGTCGTACGCCCCCGACCCGAGCCGCGTCGAGGATCCCGCTCGGATCCCCGACAGTCGCGAACCATTCGCCGGAGATCAGCAGGAACAGCGCCTCGGCGCCGTCGAGCGCGGGCTCAAGGCTCTTGGGTTCACTCAGATCGGCCTGGATGTGGCGTACCCCCGTCGGCACGTCCGCCGCTGAAGCCCCGCGCGAGACGGCTGTCACCTGCTCGCCCGCCGCGGCCAGCGCCCGCACGAGCGGCCGCCCGACATTCCCCGTCGCTCCCGTTACCACGATCATGTTCACTCCCCAGTGACCCGTTTGACCTGCAGTGACCTGCCGGCCCAGCCCCTTGTGGGGCCTGATGAGAAGCTACTGGCGATGGCATAGTAGGTACCTAGAGGAAAGTAATGGGGAGAGGGGTCGATTGTGACCGACAGCACATGGCGGGCGATGGCGACGGACATGTCGATCGACCCGGAGGTGGCCTGTCCCATCGCCCCGGTCGTCGACATCGTCTTCAGCCGCTGGACGACCCCGATCCTGTGGTCGCTCAACGAATACGGGCGACATCGCTTCGTGGAGCTGGAACGCCGCATCACCAAGATCACGCCCAAGGTGCTGACCCAACGCCTGCGCCAGTTGGAACGAGATGGTCTCGTCGTGCGCACCTACCACCCCGAGGTCCCGCCCCGCGTCGAGTACGAGATCAGCCAACTGGGCCGCAGCCTGGCCCCACTCTTCGCCACGCTCGCCGACTGGGCCTCCGTCCACCTCGACAAGGTCGAGGACGCCCGCCAGGACTACGACGCCCGCTGAGTTCATGAGTTCATGAGTTCATGTGGCCCCGCAGGGCTTGGCGGAACCTGTGCCACCGCCCCACGATGAGAGCGTGACGAGTCTCTACGAACACGCGGGCGGCGACGATGCCTTGCACCGCCTGGAGGAGATCTTCTACGCGAAGGCGCTCGCGGACCCTGTCCTGCGCGAGGTGTTCCCACGCCGCGAACCGCATCACGTCGACCATCTGACCTGGTTCACCGCCGAGTCGTTCGGCGGCCCGGACCGCTTCACCCAGGAACTCGGCTTCGCGCACATCATCAACGTGCATCGGGGCCTGCGGATCACCGACGAACAGCGCGACCGCTTCGTGCAGGTCTATCTGGAGTCGCTCGACGAGGCGGACCTGCCCGACGACGAACTCTTCCGCACCGCCGTCCGCTCCCATGTCGAGTTCGGCTCGCGCGTCGCCCAGCAGAACTCCCTGGCCGAGACGGACCAGGAACTCCACCCACTCCGCGAAGTCCCGCACTGGGACTGGTAGTTCACCTAGGTCAGTCCTGTCGTCACATTCCCGTCGTCGCCCGGAGGGCGGCCTCGCGCCCGCTGCGGCAGCAGCCTGTGTCGCAGTAGGTGCGTGCTCTCGGTGTGCCGGGCGTGGGCTCTCGTACTGGACGTACTTGGGTCTGCGCCGGTGCGGCGAGAGTGCGTGCATGGCGTCGCGAGGCAGACGGGAATGTGACGACAGGACCTAGGGCGCCCCCAACGGCTCGCCGCCCGTACGCGGCACGACCAGCCCACTCTCGTACGCCGTCACCACCGCCTGTGTACGGTCACGCAGACCGAGCTTGGACAGAATGCGGCTGACGTGTGTCTTCACGGTCTCCTCGCCCACGTGCAGCCGCCGGGCGATCTCGGGGTTGGACAGGCCCTCCGCGATCAGCCGCAGCACCTCCGTCTCGCGTGGCGTCAACGCTCCGAGTGTCTTCCGTGCGGGCGTCCGGGGCTTCAGCCGGGCGAACTCGGCGATCAGACGGCGGGTGATGGCGGGCGCGAGCAGGGCCTCCCCGGCGGCGACGACCCGTACCGCCTCGAAAAGCCGCTCCGCGGTGACGTCCTTGAGGAGAAACCCGCTCGCCCCGGCAGCGAGAGCGTCGTACACGTGCTCGTCGAGGTCGAAGGTGGTGAGGATGAGCACCCGGGGAGGGCCCTGAGCGGCAGCCTCGCCAAGGCGTTCGCCAAGGCCCTCGCCGAGGCGCTCGGGAAGGCGCTCGGGAAGGCGCTCGCCAAGGCCCTCGGGAAGGCCCTCGAGCTCGCCCCCGCCCCCGCCCGTGAGCTTGCCCCGGTCCGTGAACTCACCCCCGCCCGTGGGGTCGTCCCGGCCCTTTTGCGCGTCAGAGCCCGCGCGCTCGGCGGTCGTCGCCTGTGCGGGCGTCGCCCGTGGGGCCATTTCCCGTGCAGCCGTTGCCTCGGGCGCCATCAGTTCGGCGGTCGCCTGGATCCCGTCCATGACCGGCATACGGACGTCCATGAGAACCACGTCGGGTCGCTCCGCCCGGCAGATCCGCACCGCCTCGGCGCCGTCGCGCGCGGTGCCGACGACCTTGAAGTCTGCCTGGGTGGCAAGGAGTCCGGCATATCCCGCACGCACGACCTCATGGTCATCGGCGACGACGATACGGATCGGCGCGGTGGCTTCGGCCCGAGTGGGGGTGCTCGTATGGGTCTCGGTCATACAAGGGCCTCCGCCCGTACGGGAAGCCGCGCCTCGACGAGGAACCCGCCGCCGGGTGCCGGGCCGGTACGGAGGGTGCCGCCGACCGTGGCGGCACGTTCGCGCATGCCGAGGAGCCCGTGGCCGGCGTCCGAGGTAGGGGAGACGTCCGAGGAATGGGAGACGTCTGAGCCCTGCGAAACGCCCGAGGCCTCCGAGTTGCTGGTGCCGATGGGCGGCCCCGGCCCGTTGTCTCGGACGCGGATCGCCAAGTCCTCGTCCGAATAATGGAGCTCGACATCGACGGCGGCACCCCGCGCATGCCGGCGGGCGTTCGTCAGGGCCTCCTGGACGATGCGGAACGCGGTGACCTCGATGCCCGGTTCGAGCGCGGCGACAGGGCCGCTGACGATCAACCGGGTACGGGAGCCGGAGGCGTCCCGGGAGTCGTCGATCAGCTCCATGAGCTGGCGCAGCCCGGGCTGCGGGCGCCGGGTGACACCCACGTCGGCGTCCTCCCGCAGCACCCCCAGCAGCCGCCGCATCTCCGTCAGCGCGCTCCGGGCGGTGTCCCCGATGGCGAGCAGCCGGGTGGCGCCGTCCGCGGGGAGCCCTGCCGTGGTCAGCCGGGCGGTCTCGGCCTGGACGGCGATCATCGAGATGTGGTGGGCGACGACGTCGTGCAACTCCCGCGCGATCCGTGCCCGTTCGCCGCGCGCGGCATGTGCGAGCAGGGTGTCCGCGAAGGCCCGCTCCGTCGCGCTGTGCGCGAGTGCGGCACTGCGGACGTGATGGGCGATGCCCGTCGCGGCCGCGGCGGAGGCGAGCGTGGTCACGAGCACGGCCATCACCCGGGTGGTGAGGTCGTCCTGGCTGGCGAGGGCCAGGACGACGTACGGCAGGACGAGCGCTCCGCTGAGCCGGGGTGCCCCGGCTCTCCCGAGCCAGTACACAGAAGCCAGTTGGGCCACTACCCCCGCCAGGGTCAGCGCCCGGAACGGCGTCAGCGCGAGCACTCCCGCGGAGGTCACCGCGACAGCGGCCCCGGCCCGCACCGCCACGGCACGGTCGGCCCCGAGCACGAAGGTGAGCGGAAGAGTGGTGCAGACCCCGAGCAGCAGGGCGAGCGCCAGATTCTCGCGCAGGCTTCCGACTCGGAGGAGAACCTCTGCGCAGGCGAGGAGAGCGAGGGCAACCGGGTACGTCACGGGGGCCGGGAAGCGCCGTAGCCGCTCCCACACCCCCGCGACTCCATCGCCGCGTCGCGCAGTGTCCTCGCTCATGCACGCCATTGTGCCGTCGGCGGCGCCGCAGCGCGTCACCCTGGGGTTTCTCCCCCGCACGGGGGACCCGGCAGGCGATCCGTCCCTCACGCCAGGGGCGCCGAAAACGGCTCCCTGGCGGGACGACTCGAAGCCCGCCGATCCCTAATCTCGCTGAGCATGAGTGACGCAACGATCGAAATCCAAGACCTGCGCAAGCGGTTCGGCCGGACCATCGCGGTGGACGGGCTGTCCTTCACGGTCGAGCCGGGGCAGATCACCGGTTTCGTAGGGCCGAACGGGGCGGGCAAGTCCACCACGATGCGGGCCGTGCTCGGCCTGGACGCCCCCGACGAGGGGCGCGCGCTCATCGGCGGCCGCCCGTACCACGCCCTGCGCTCCCCTCTGTTGGAGGTGGGCGCCCTGCTCGACGCGGCCGCGCTACACCCGAGCCGCCGCGGCCGCGACCATCTGCGCTGGCTCGCGCACTCGCACGGCCTGTCCCTGCGCCGCGTGGACGAGGTCCTCGAACAGGTCGGAATGGCCCAGGCCGCCCGACGCCGCGCAGGCGGCTACTCACTCGGCATGCGTCAACGTCTGGGTATAGCTGCCGCGTTGCTGGGCGACCCGCCGGTCCTCCTCCTCGACGAACCGGTCAACGGGCTCGACCCCGAGGGCATCCAGTGGATCCGCGGTTTCCTGCGCCGTCTGGCCGCCGAGGGCCGAGCCGTCCTGGTCTCCAGCCATCTCATGAGCGAACTGGAGGACACCGCCGACCACCTGGTCGTCATCGGCCGCGGCCGGCTCATCGCCGACACCGCCGTCGCCACCCTGCTCGCGGTCGCGTCCGGCGACCGGGTAGCCCTGCGTACGACCGCGCGCACCGAGGCGATGGAGCTGCTCGCCCGCGCGGGCGGCACGGTGGCCGTCACAGGCGCCGACACACTGACGGTCACCGGCCTGCCCGCGGAGCGGATCGTGGAGCTGCTCGGCGCGGCCCGGATCCCCTTCGCCGAAGTAGGCGCCCACCGGGCGACGTTGGAAGAGGCGTACATGGAGCTCACGCGACACGCGACCGAGTTCACCTCGGCCCCCGAGGGCGAGGTCACCCGATGACCTCTCCTTCTCCGACCATGGCCCCTTACCGCTCACAACTCCCGCCCACCCGCGAAGGATTCGGACGGCTGCTGCGCGCGGAGTGGTCCAAGTTCTGGACGGTGCGTGTCTGGGTGCTGGTGCTCGTCGTCGCGGCGGCGGTCACGGTCCTGATCTCGCAGCTCGCCGCGAGCGGCTCGTCGGTCGGTTCCGGCGGGGCGCCCGTCACCCTTGCCCCGGACGGCGCCCAGGTCACCGACAGCTTCCGCTTCGTCCATCAGCCCTTGACCGGTGACGGCAGCGTCACGGTCCGGGTGTCCGACCTGAAGGGGCTCGGCGGACGCGATCCGGAGCCCTGGGCGAAGGCCGGGATCATCATCAAGCAGAGCACGGAGGTCGGCAGCCAGTACACGGCCCTGATGGTGACCCCGGACCACGGCGTCCGCATGCAATGGAACTTCACCCAGGACAAGGCGGGCAGCGGCGCCTCCGGTGATCCGCGCTGGCTCCGTCTGACACGGACGGGGACGCAGTTGACGGGATATGAGTCCGCCGACGGCTCCGACTGGACGAAGGTGGGTTCGGTCACGCTGCCCGATCTGGCGGGGACGACCCAGGCAGGCCTGTTCGTCGCCACCCCGCTCCACAACAACCTGCGCCGTTCCTTCGGCGGCACCTCGGAGACGGCCGGCAGTACGAACATCACGGCGAGCTTCGACCACCTCGCCCTGGACGGCGGCACCAAGGGAGCGGCCTGGACCAGTACGGACGTGGGCGCCCCCGCCCCGAATGCCTCCGATCCGAACGCCTCCGGCGCCCCGCAGTCCGGCCCGGCGCACCGGGAGCCCGGCACCACCCAGGTATCGGCCGCCGGCCTCTACATCGTCGCCGGCACGGGCGACATCGCCCCGGAGCAGACCGGTCCCGACGTCATCCAGATGAGCTTCCAGGGCGTTTTCGTGGCCGTGGTGTTCATGGTGGCGCTGGGAGCCCTCTTCATCACGACCGAGTACAAACGCGGCATGATCCGTACGACGTTCACGGCGACCCCGCGCCGCACCCGCGTCCTGACGGCCAAGGCCCTGGTGATCGGCGGCGTCACGTTCGCCGTCAGCCTGGTGGCAACGGCCATCACCTTTCCGCTGGCCCAGAGCACCATGCGCTCCAACGGGTTCAAGCCCCCCGTGTATCCCGACCTCTCCCTCCTGGACAGCACGGCCCTGCGAGCGATCGTCGGCAGCGCTGCACTCCTGTCCCTGGTGGCGGTCCTCGCGCTCGCTGCCGGGGCGATACTCCGCAACAGCGCGGCCGCGATCACGGTCGTCGTGGTCCTCGTGATCCTCCCGCAGATCCTCGCCTTCGCCCTCCCTCTCCCGGTCGGGCAATGGCTGCTCAAGCTGACCCCGGCGGCAGCGTTCGCCGTCCAGCAGGGAGCGACGTACTACCCGCAGGTGGATCACAACTGCCTTCCGGAGAGCGGCTGTTACCCCCTCACTCCCTGGAACGGCCTCGCGGTCCTGTGCGCATACGTGGTCGTGGCTCTGGCGCTGGCCGCCTGGCGCCTGCGCAGGAGGGACGTATGACCTGGTCGTTCCACGCGGAGTGGACAAAACTCCGCACACTGCCCAGTAGTTGGCTTCTGCTGGCCGCGACCGTCGTCCTGACGGTCGCGGTGGGTACGGCCTCGGTGTCGGCGGTCACCACCCGGGACTGCCTCACGGCGGCCGCGTGCCACGAGGACACCGTGAAGCTCAGCCTCACGGGAGTCTGGCTCGGCCAGGCGACGATCCTGATCCTCGGAGCCCTGTCGATGGGAGCGGAGTACGGCACGGGCACGATCCGGGCGACGCTGACGGCGACACCCGGCCGTTCACGAGTCCTGGCGTCAAAGGCGGCCGTACTGGCCACGGCAACAGCGGCAGCAGGTGCTCTGGCCATCACCGCTTCCCTCTACGCGGCCCGCCTGATCCTCCCTGGCAACGGCTTCACTCCCGCCGAGGGCTACCCCCTCCTCACCCTCACCGACCCGACCACACTCCGCGCCGCCGTCGGCTCAGTGCTCTGCCTGATCCTCATAGCCGTCCTGGGCCTGGGCCTGGCAGTCCTCCTACGGGACACCGCGGGCGCGATCACGCTGGGCCTCGGCCTCCTGTACGTCGTGCCGCTCCTGGCCGACCTGCTCGGCTCCGCCACCTGGAAGGACCGCGTCGAGCGCTGGGCCCCCATGCCGGCCGGCATGGCCATCCAGGTAACCCGGGACCTCGCCCGACTCCCGATAGGCCCGTGGCCAGGGTTGGGCGTGCTGGCGGCGTACGCGCTGGGGCTACTACTGGTCGGCGCCGCGATATTCAGATGGCGCGACGCTTAAGGACACGTCCGACTGCTCATGCCGACGAGATAACGCCGCTTTCCGGCGACTTGACCGGCCGGACAGGCCCTAAGCCGCGCTCCGTCTGAGAATCAGCCCGCGTCCGGCAGCGCCAGCCACTCCTTCCAGGACAGGTCCCGGCCGATGAACCGAGGCTGCTCGAAGGGCCAGTCCCCGGCGATCCACCGAGGCACGAGCGAGTCCAGGTCCCGCTCCAACTCACTGCCCACGCGCTCATCCACGACCCACCAGGAGATCTCGGCATCGGCGCCGGCCTTCTCCGGAGGATCGATGTAGACACACCCGAATTCCTCGGTGCCCGCGTCATTGAGCAGCACGTAGTTGAAGGACTCATGGGCGGTGATCTCGGCCGCGTGCCGCTCCAGGTCCTTCTTGTTCGCCTCGTACGACATGGTTTCGGCGGGCCACCCCCACGCCTCGCCGAAAATGGACCACAGCCGCTCGCGCGAACCCATCACGGTCGGGTAGTCGATGTCCGCATCCGCCCCGCTGATGGGACGCAGGTGATACCCGCCCGGCAACTCGACGCGCAGGGGATGGACGAAGTCAGTGGGCAGCCAAGTCATGGACGGAGGCTAACTGCCACCCCAGGTCGACCGCACCGGGTTATTCCCCGGGACCGAGGAACCGCAGTCGGAACCGACGTTGCGGGTCGCGGGGGAGCGGGACCCCTGCAAGTGGGTGCTCCTTGGCGGCGGAGCCGGGAAATGCACACGCGTGCGAGCGATGGTCGCGAGGGTGGGCGCCCAGACATGGCACAGCGCCCGTCCTCTGGTTACCGGGGTATGAGAGGACGGGCGCTTCGAGGGTGCCGCAGGTGCGGGAGGCGTCGGCCGCGGAATCAGGCGGCGTTCTTGATCGCCGAGATGTCGAAGACCAGCTTGATCTTGTCAGAGACGAGGACGCCGCCGGTCTCCAGGGCCGCGTTCCAGCTGAGGCCCCACTCGGAGCGCAGGATCTCGGCCTTGCCCTCGAAGCCGACGCGCTGGTTGCCGAACGGGTCCGTGGCGGAGCCGTTGAACTCAAGCTCGATGGTGAGCGGTTTGGTGGTGCCGAGGATCGACAGCTCACCGGTGATCCGGTAGTCGTCGCCGCCCAGGGCCTCCGCCTCGGTGGAGCGGAAGGTCATCGTCGGGAACTCGTCCGTCTTGAAGAAGTCGGCGCTCTTCAGGTGGCCGTCGCGGTCCGCGGAGCCGGTCTCGACGCTCTCCATCTTGACGTCGATCGAGGCGGTCGACTTGGACGGGTCGGAGCCGTCCAGATGCAGTGTGCCCTCGAAGTCCTTGAAGCTGCCCTTGACGTTGGTCACCATCGCGTGGCGGGCGACGAAGCCGATCGTCGTGTGCGACGGGTCGAGCGTGTAGTCGCCGGTCAGCGCGGCCAGTTCGGGGTTCACCGCGACAGGGGTCGTGTCCGTGCCGGCGGCGGTGTCGGTCTTGCGGCCGAAGATGCTCATGGTGTGCTCCTTGGGGGACGGGTCGCGGTTTCGTCCGGAAGCCGCGACGCGAGGTGGTCGAGCGAGGCTGTTTAATCTTCAACGATGCCAACAAGGGGGAAGGTAGACCTATTCCATTCAAGTTTCAACATCATTCACCACGTGTTCGCAACGTTACGTTGCGTCACATCACCGCGCTCCGCAAGCGACTCCCCAGGGGTGTTCCAGAAGTGCCCCAGGGGTGCCCCTGGGGCAGCTGCAAGGTCGCCGCCCAGGTGGCTGTTCACTCCGGGGATGGCATGTGCTCCTCATGAATGTGAGGTGGCTCTCAGTTGGCGGGTTTGTCCGACCTCTACAAGGAAGAGGCCCCCTGAGCAGTCAGATCGCCTGCCTGAAGCAGTGGTTCTGTTGGGGGGTACCAGGAAAACGGCCCGGAGACTGTACGGAGTCGACGGCCCCCTTTCCTCGGTGGGCTTCGTAAGGTCGCTACATGACCGTTTTGGATGAGGCCGAATCCTCAGGATCCTCAGGCGAGCCCACGGATGCACGCGGGCGCGTGGCCGAGCTGCACGCGATCCGTGCGGAGGCGCTGCGGGGCCCCAGCGAGAAGGCGACCGCCGCGCAGAAGGCCAAGGGCAAGCTGACGGCGCGGGAGCGCATCGACCTGCTGGTCGATGCGGGTTCGTTCCAGGAGGTCGAGCAGTTGCGTCGGCACCGGGCGACGGGGTTCGGCCTGGAGGCCAAGAGGCCGTACACGGACGGTGTGATCACCGGCTGGGGCACGGTCGAGGGCCGGACGGTCTTCGTGTACGCGCATGACTTCCGTATCTTCGGCGGTGCGCTGGGTGAGGCGCACGCCACGAAGATCCACAAGATCATGGACATGGCCATCGCGGCCGGGGCGCCGCTGGTCTCCCTGAACGACGGCGCGGGAGCCCGTATCCAGGAGGGCGTCTCCGCGCTCGCCGGCTACGGCGGCATCTTCCAGCGCAACACCAGGGCCTCCGGGGTCATCCCGCAGATCAGCGTGATGCTGGGCCCCTGCGCGGGCGGCGCGGCCTACAGTCCCGCTCTGACCGACTTCGTGTTCATGGTCCGCGAGACCTCGCAGATGTTCATCACGGGCCCGGACGTCGTCAAGGCGGTGACGGGCGAGGAGATCACCCAGAACGGTCTGGGCGGCGCGGATGTCCACGCCGAGACCTCCGGTGTCGCGCACTTCGCCTACGACGACGAGGAGACCTGCATCGCGGAGGTCCGCTACCTCCTGTCGATGCTGCCGCAGAACAACCGCGAGAACCCCCCGGGTGTCGCGTCCGAGGACCCCACCGAGCGCCGCTCGGACGTTCTGCTCGACCTGGTTCCGGCGGACGGCAACCGTCCGTACGACATGACGAAGGTGATCGAGGAGCTCGTCGACGACGGCGACTACCTTGAGGTGCACGAGCGTTGGGCCCGCAACATCATCTGTGCGCTGGCCCGTCTCGGCGGCCAGGTCGTCGGCATCGTGGCCAACCAGCCGCAGTCCCTCGCGGGTGTGCTGGACATCGAGGCCTCCGAAAAAGCTGCGCGCTTCGTCCAGATGTGTGACGCTTTTAACATCCCGATCGTCACTCTCCTGGATGTCCCCGGGTTCCTGCCCGGTGTCGACCAGGAGCACGGCGGAATCATCCGGCACGGCGCGAAGCTGCTGTACGCGTACTGCAACGCGACGGTGCCGAGGATCTCGCTGATCCTGCGCAAGGCGTACGGAGGTGCGTACATCGTCATGGACAGCCAGTCCATCGGCGCGGACCTCACGTTCGCCTGGCCGACGAACGAGATCGCCGTGATGGGCGCGGAAGGCGCGGCCAACGTCATCTTCCGTCGCCAGATCGCCGAGGCTGAGGACCCCGAGGCGATGCGCGTGCGCATGGTCAAGGAGTACAAGGCAGAGCTGATGCACCCCTACTACGCGGCCGAGCGGGGTCTTGTCGACGACGTCATCGACCCCGCCGAGACCCGGGAAGTGCTCATCAGGTCCCTTGCGATGCTGCACTCCAAGCACGCGGACCTGCCCTCCCGCAAGCACGGCAACCCCCCGCAGTAACCCTGCGGATCCTCCGCGGCAGCGCCGCGGAAACCTCTCTCACGGAGACTGAACCCATGAACAACTCTGACATCCGCGTCGAGAAGGGCCACGCCGAGCCCGAGGAAGTCGCCGCCATCACGGCCATCCTGCTGGTTCGCGCGGCGGCTGCGCCCGCTTCCGCCACGTCTCACAACGCCGCCCGCCCCAAGGCCGGCTGGCGCCGCCTGGAGCGCGAGCCCGGCTTCCGGGCACCGCACAGCTGGCACTGACCCCTTCAGCGCGCACACGGCCCCGCTCTCCCTCCGGAGAGCGGGGCCGTGGCTGTTGGCGGGCGGTCCGGCCGCCTGGGGAGCCCACGACAACGGCCCCCGCTTCTCCGTACGGAGAAGCGGGGGCCGTTGTCCACTACCTGCCGTCCGCTACCGCAGACGGGCCATGAGCGCGTGCTCGACGAGCGTGATGAGCGCGCTCTTCGCGTCCGCGCGGTGGCGGGCGTCCGTCGTGATGATCGGAGCGTCCGGACCGATCTGGAGGGCCTCGCGGACCTCTTCCGGGTTGTACGGCTGGTTGCCGTCGAAGCCGTTGAGGGCGATGACGAACGGAAGTCCCGAGTTCTCGAAGTAGTCGACCGCGGGGAAGCAGTCGGCGAGACGACGGGTGTCCACGAGCACGATCGCGCCGATGGCGCCGCGGACCAGGTCGTCCCACATGAACCAGAAACGGTCCTGGCCCGGCGTACCGAACAGGTACAGGATCAGGTCCTGGTCCAAGGTGATGCGTCCGAAGTCCATGGCGACGGTGGTCGTCGTCTTGTCTCCGGTGTGCGTGAGGTCGTCGATGCCCGCGGACGCGGACGTCATGACGGCCTCGGTACGCAGCGGGTTGATCTCCGAGACGGCCCCGACGAACGTGGTCTTGCCCACGCCGAAGCCGCCCGCCACCACGATCTTCGCGGACGTGGTGGAGCGGGAAGGCCCTCCGCTAGAGCTTGCGAAGTCCACTGAGCACCCTTTCGAGCAAAGTCACGTCTGGCTGACCGCCGGCGTTCTCGTCACCGCCGGGCTGATGGATGGCGACCAGGCCCGCCTCTGCCAAGTCGGCGACGAGAATCCTGGCCACACCGAGAGGGATCGTCAGCAGCGCCGAGATTTCGGCCACCGACTTGATCTCCCGGCAGAGGTTGCAGATCCGCTGATGCTCGGGCAACTGGCCCTGCATCTGGTGCGGTTGTGCGGTGGTGTGCACCAGCGCCTCGATGGCGAGCTGGTAGCGGGGCCTGGTACGGCCGCCCGTCATGGCATACGGGCGTACCAGAGGGTTGTGCGTGGACCCGGCCGGTGACGGCTCGGGGTTGCGGCGCTGCGGCTGCACGGGCTGGATGCGCGGCGCCGACGGCTGGTCGTACGGAGAAGGCCCGGGACCCTGGGGTGCGTACGGCTGCTGGTGCCGGGGGGTCGGTGCGGAGGGGAAGTTGTACCGGTTCGGGTTCTGTGAACCATCGCCCTGGCCGCCCTGCCCCTGGCCGGGGCCGTACGACCAGTTGCCCGAAGACGAACCGTCTGGGGGTGTTGCCACTTTCTCCTCCTCCGACTGTGCCGGGCCCCATCACTGTGGGACCGCGTCCCGAAACCTTATGGCCTCGGGACACCAAGACGCACCGTCTGTCTGTTAGTTGAGAAGGCTCCCCTGGAGCTCTGCTCGAAGGTCGGGAGTCAGGACCGTACCGGCACGGTCCACCAGAAGTGCCATCTCGTACCCGACGAGACCGATGTCCGCCTCGGGGTGGGAGAGTACGGCGAGGGACGAACCATCGGAAACGGACATGATGAAGAGGAATCCCCGCTCCATCTCCACGACCGTCTGGTTCACATGGCCGCCCTCGAAGATGCGGGAGGCTCCTGCGGTCAACGAGGTCAGACCTGATGCGACGGCCGCCAACTGGTCGGCGCGGTCACGGGGAAAGCCTTCGGACATCGCCAGAAGGAGTCCGTCGGCGGAGACCACCACGGTGTGGGACACCCCAGGGGTGTTGTCCACGAAGTTGGTGATCAACCAGTTCAGGTTCTGCGCCGCCTGGCTCATCGGGCTCACACTAACGCTCCTGGTTGTAGGTGCTGTCAGGACCGAAGCCCTGGCCGTTCGTGTTCGTGTCACTACCTGCGTTGCGTCCCTGCTGTACGCCGCGGCGCAGGTTGCTCAGCCGGCCCCGGATGTCCTCCGGGGCGCGGGAGACCTGAGGGCCGCCCTGCGGGGTCGATTCGGCGGTTCCCTCGACCAGGTTGGCCTTCGGTACCCGCCGTGGCAGACCTGACGGGGTGACCCCGCCGGCCTTGGGCTTCTTGAGCTGCTCGGCGCGCTGCCACCGGTCGTCGTTGGACGAGCGCCAGTCGTCGGGGCCCTCCGTCGTGGTCGCCGGCGGAGTCTGGTCCTTCCGTTCCACGGCCCGCTGGCCGTTGCCTGTCGCGGCGGCACCGCGACGCGGGAGACCGGCGTCGGTCAAGGCGTGCGGGGCGGAAGGGGCAGGCCCCGGTCGGCCAAAGCCTACGCGGTCCTGCTCACCCGCGTCAGCGGTCTTCGAGGATTCCGCTTCCGGAGCGTACGCGGACCGGTACGCGTTCTGCTGCGCGTTCTGCTGCGGCCACTCCTCCTGGTAGGACGGCTCCGCGAAGGCCGAGAACGTCGCCGGGGCGGCGCTCCCGTTCCCCGTGTGTTCGTCCTGGACCGGCTCCGCATACGCGGGCTCCGGGTAGCCGCCGTTCGCCGGGAAATACGTCTCGTCGTACGACCCCTGCTGCGGCTCCTCGTACGCCGCCTGCTGGCCGTACGTCGCCTGCTGCTCCTCGTACGGGGCCTGCCCGTTCTCGTAGGGCGCCTGCCCGTTGTCGTACGAGGTCTGGCCGTTGTTGTACTGAGCCTGGCCGTTGTCATAGACGGCCTGCCCGTTGTCGTACGCGGGCTGCTGGGCCTCGAAGCCCTCCTGGTAGCTCGGAGCCTCCAGAGCCTCCGGCTGGCCCCCTGCCTGGGCCTCCAGGGCCGCACGGCGCTCCTCGCGCATCAGCGAGCGGCCCACGGGGTCCAACTCGCGTATGTCGTCCGGCACTTCGTAGCGGCTGTCGTCGAAGCCGAGCTCGGCGGCCGTCAGGGGCTGCTGGGCCTGGAACGGCTCGCCCTGGAAGGCCGGCGGCTGCGGCTGCAGCTGCTCCGGCATGATCTGCGAGACCGTGAACTCGTCGCGCTGGAGCTGCTGTTCGCCGCCGCCACCACCGTGGGTGATCGCGTCGGGAAGCATGACCAGGGAGGTCGTACCGGCCTGCTCGCCCGAGGGGCGGAGCTGGACGCGGATGCCGTGCCGATCGGACAGCCGGCCGACCACGAACAGACCCATGCGCTGCGAGATCGCGGCGTCCACGGTCGGCGGGTTGGCCAGCTTGTGGTTGATGTCCGCGAAGTCCTCGGCGGTGAGGCCGATGCCCTTGTCGTGGATCTCGACCATGATGCGGCCGTCCGGGAGACGGGTCGCGGTGACACGGACCTTGGTCTGCGGGGAGGAGAACGTCGTGGCGTTCTCCAGGAGCTCGGCGAGCAGGTGCACGAGGTCGGTCACGGCGCGGCCGTGGATCTCGGCCTCCGGGACGCCGGAGAGCTCGACGCGCTCGTACTGCTCCACCTCGGAGGAGGCGGCGCGCAGGACGTCCACGAGGGGCACCGGCTGGTCCCAGCGGCGACCCGGCTCTTCGCCGGCGAGGACCAGGAGGTTCTCGCCGTTGCGGCGCATACGGGTCGCGAGGTGATCCAGGCGGAAGAGGTTCTCCAGCTGGTCCGGGTCGGCCTCGTTGTTCTCCAGGTCGGTGATCAGGGTCAGCTGGCCCTCGATCAGGGACTGGTTGCGGCGCGACAGGTTGGTGAAGATCGCGTTGATGTTGCCTCGCAGGAGGGCCTGCTCGGCGGCCAGTCGTACGGCCTCACGGTGGACCTGGTCGAAGGCGCGGGCGACTTCGCCGATCTCGTCCGTGGTGGTGATCGGGATGGGCTGTACGCGGGTGTCGACGCGTCCCGGGTCGGTGCGCGAGAGCTGGTCGACCAGCATCGGCAGGCGCTGCTCGGCCACGTTGAAGGCCGCGTTGCGCAGCTGGCGCATCGCGCGGCTCATCTGGCGGGCGACCATGCCGGCCAGGATGAACGCGGCGAGCAGGGCGATCACGACGGCGGCACCGGTGATGATGGCGTCGCGCTTGGCGCTGTCGGAGATGTCGGAGGCCTCGGCCACGGCCTTGTCGGTCAGATCCGACTCGATCGTGCGGTAGGCGTTGTACTTGCCGGTGTTGACCGCCCAGTAGTTGTCCGCGGTGATGCCCTGCGAGGCGAGCGCGTCGCGGGCGCTCTGGTCCGTGGACGAGAGCGTCGCGAGGGCCGCGACCATCGCGGTGTCCCCGGACGGCGGGGGCACATAGGTCTGGCCCTGGGCCGCTGCGGCCTCGGCGGCGGCCTTGGCCTGGACCGCACCGTCGGCCTTGAGCTTCGTCTGGGCGGCATCGAGCTTGGCCGCGTCGGCCTCGGTGCCGCCGCCGATGTACTCCTCGACACAGATGCCCTCGAGGTAGGCGTACGAGGAGAGGGCGACGCGCTGCTTGGCGAGGTCGGTCGCGGTGGGGCCGGGTTTGATCAGCATGTGCATGCCGATGGACCGCTGTAGTGACGCGGACGCCTTGGCGAGCGAGATCGCGTAGACCGTACGGCCGTAGCTGGTGATGTTTCCGGTGCCCAGACCGAGTTCGTTGGAGAACTCCAACAGCGGGTGCTGGATCTGGGTGTAGCCCTCTTCGGTCTGTACGCCGGTGAGGGCGGAGGTGTACGCGGCCTTGCGCAGGGTGGCGAGGCCGGGCTCGACCTTGCGGAAGATCTCGAGGCGGCGCTGTAGGCCGGCCGTCTGCGGCATGTTCTGGGCGGCCTCGTCGAAGGCGTCGGCCGCCGCGTCCGTGGCCGCACGGGCCTTCACGACGGTCGCGTCCTTCTCGCCCTTGCCGGTCAGCAGCGGCACGGCGCTCACATCGCGCTCGACGTACAGCTTGTCGCCGTAGGTCAGTGCGGCCTGCACCAGACGTGCCGTCTTCTCGGCGTTCTCGGCCTCCTGCCAGGTGTCGATCGAGCTCCTCACCTGGAAGCCGCCCATGACCAGGCCGACCACCACAGGGATGAGCAGAATCGCGTTCAGCCTGGTCGGCACGCGCCAGTTGCGCGGGGAGAAACGACTGCCGCTCGGCGCGGGTACCGGCGTGGGCTCCTGGGAGCCGGGCATTTGTGCGGACGCCGCGACACGCGGCGGCGGGGTGAAGTTGCCCCGTGCCGACGGCTCGGGACCGTTCTTGCTTCGCCTCACTCGACCAAAACCTCTCGGCGTCGGCACCTACGTTGTGCCGCGGTGTCTCCGGCGCCCTTGACTACTGGGCAGGTCAGCGCATTCCAGCACGTCACTCGGCGCCCTTCCAAACACTCGGAACCCATGATTCCAGGTGAGGTAAGCCCCAGATAAAACGGTCATAAAGAACGAGCCCCGCCAAAAGGCGGGGCCTTTGTGAGCACAGCGGTACCGGGTGAACGCGATGCGTGTCGGTGCCCGTGAAATTCTCTGTCGAAACGTTATGAACACTGTCGCCGACCGTGTCAAACGACACAGCCGGCTCCAGAGCGTCTACGACAACTGCCCTATGGAACTGTCGACTTGTGGACCGGGACAAGCGCACCATCCGTTGCCCCGGACCTGTTGTCCGCTACCGCAGCCGCGCCATCAGCGCGTGCTCCACGAGAGTGATCAGCGCAGACTTGGCGTCCGCGCGGTGGCGGGCGTCCGTCGTGATGATCGGAGCGTCCGGACCGATCTGGAGGGCCTCGCGGACCTCCTCGGGGTTGTACGGCTGGTGCCCGTCGAAGCCGTTGAGGGCGATGACGAACGGGAGACCCGAGTTCTCGAAGTAGTCGACCGCGGGGAAGCAGTCGGCGAGCCGCCGGGTGTCGACCAGTACCACCGCGCCGATGGCGCCGCGGACCAGGTCGTCCCACATGAACCAGAAACGGTCCTGACCCGGCGTACCGAACAGGTACAGGATCAGGTCCTGGTCCAGGGTGATGCGTCCGAAGTCCATGGCCACCGTGGTGGTGGTCTTGTCCCCGGTGTGGGTGAGGTCGTCGATGCCCGCGGACGCGGACGTCATGACGGCCTCCGTGCGCAGCGGGTTGATCTCCGAGACGGCGCCCACGAACGTGGTCTTGCCGACGCCGAAGCCACCCGCCACCACGATCTTCGCGGAGGTGGTCGCCCGGCCTCCGTCAGAGCTTGCGAAGTCCACTGAGCACCCTTTCGAGCAAAGTCACGTCCGGCGCGCCGCCGTTGCTCTCGTCGCCGCCCGGCTGATGGATGGCGACGAGTCCGGCCTCGGCGAGGTCCGCGACAAGGATCCGTGCCACACCCAGTGGCATGGACAGAAGTGCCGATACCTCGGCGACGGACTTCACCTCACGGCACAGGTGGCAGATCCGCTGGTGCTCGGGGAGCAGCCCCATCAGCTGCGCCGGGTCGGCCGTGGTGCTGATCAGTGCCTCGATGGCGAGCTGGTAGCGCGGCCGCGTCCGGCCGCCGGTCATCGCGTAGGGACGTACCAGCGGCTGGTCGCCCTCGTCCTCGTACGTATGTGCGTACGGATCATGAGAGGCGTTGGGCGGGGTCATGAATCCTCCGGGCGGGACAGCAGGTGAGTCAGTCGTGCCGTCTGTTGAGGCCGGTGGGGGGAGATCGTGTCGGCCGGACGGTGATTTCGTGCTGTGGGTGGAACCCAGGGCGATTAGTGGAGCAGACTTCCCTGTAGTTCGGCGCGCAGGTCCGGCGTGAGCACTGCGCCCGCGCGGTCGACGAGCAGCGCCATCTCGTAGCCGACAAGGCCGATGTCGCAGTCCGGGTGGGAGAGAACCGCCAGGGACGATCCATCCGAAACGGACATCAGGAAAAGAAACCCGCGCTCCATCTCCACGACTGTCTGAGCCACCGAACCGCCCTCGAAGATCCGGGATGCCCCGGCCGTCAGCGAGGTGAGCCCGGACGCGACCGCCGCGAGCTGGTCGGCGCGGTCGCGCGGGAAGCCTTCGGACATCGCCAGAAGGAGACCGTCGGCGGACACGACGACGGTGTGGGACACCCCCGGGGTGTTGTCCACGAAGTTGGTGATCAACCAGTTCAGGTTCTGTGCGGCCTGGCTCATCTGACTCAACTAGTGCTCCTGCTGGTGAGTGGGGCTGGGGAAGCTACCGGTCTGGCCGGTGCCGGCCTGGCGACCCTGCTGAATGCCCCGACGGAGATTGGTCAGCCGGCCGCGTACGTCATCGGGCGCACGCGAGACCTGCGGACCGGTTTGGTGCGTTTGCTGCTGTGCCGTACCCGCGACGAGGTTGGCTCGCGGGACGCGGCGCGGCAGGCCTGAGGTGGTGACTCCGCCAGCCGACGGCTGACGGACGCGTTCTGCCTGCCGGACGAGGTCGTCGTTCGGCGAGGTGCGCCAGGACGCCGGGGAGGCGGCCGGCGCGGCGGCGGGCCGCGGCGGAACCACGGGTGCCGCCTGCGCCTGCGGCTGCGGGGCCGGGGGCGGCACCTGCGAGCCGTTGGTCTGGTTCTGGGCTGCTGCCGCCGCGGCCTGCTGACCGTGGAACCAGTTGGTCTCCAGCGTGTCGTACAGCGGAGTACGTCCGTCACCGGGGCCCGCCGGCGGCAGGGCCTCGGGCTCCGCCGGCGGCACGGGCCGCTGCGGAGGCGCCGCCGACCGCGGCGGTACCTGCGGCCGCTCGAACTGGCCGGTGGACGAAGGGCCCTGGCCGTTGCCGTACCCGGGAGTCGCGAACTGGCCGGTGGACGACGGGTCCTGGGGGGAGCCGTAGCCCGGGGTGGCGAACTGGCCCGTGGCGGACGGCGGGTTCTGACCCGCGGAACCGAAGACATCCGGGCGGACGAACTGACCGGAGTTCTGTACGGGGTTCTGACCCGAGTACTGCCCGGGGTTCTGCGTCGGAACGGCACCGGGGCGCGGAGCGTCGAAGTCGGGGCGGGCGAACCCCGAGGTGGCGGCGGGACCTTGACGGTCGTCGATCCGCGGAAACTCCGAGGTGGCAGCAGTGGCAGCCGGGCTCTGACGGTCGTCGTAGCGCGGCATGCGCGAGGTGGAGTCGGGATCCTCGTGGCCACGCGGGGTGTCGAGGGATGCGCGCGGTACGGGCGGCTGGGCGTTGTCGTCGCTCCAGCTCGGCCGCGACTGCGTGTTGCCACCGGGGAGTTCGGCGCGTGCGCCACCACGGCCCGGCAGCTGCGGCCTGCGACGGCTGCCCTTGCCGGCCGACGGCTGCTGCGGTGGTGCGGTCGGGGGGCCGCTCTGCCGTGCGCCCGGCGCGTCGCCGAAACCGCTCTGCCGGTTGCCGGACGCGTCACCGAACCCGCCCTGACGGGCGCCGGATCCGTCGCCGAAGCCCTGTGTGCCGGTTCCCGCGGCCTGTAGGCCCTGCGGTGCACCCGGCGCGCTCTGCCCGAAGGCGTTGACACCGGCACCGGCCGGAGCGGGCCTGCCCTGCGGCGGATTGCCCGGACCCTGCGGTCCACGCGGTGCGCCCGGGCGACCGCCCTGGCTGCCGGGGAGTGCGGCACGCGGACCCTGGCCCGCGCCGACCTGCCCACGCTGCGGCGGGGCACCGACACGACCGGGGTTGCCGCCGCCACCGAGGGCCGGACCGCCGTTGCCGCGGCGGGCCGCGGCGACACCGGCGGAGGCCTGCGAGGCGGCCGGACCGGCGCCCTGACCCGGCTTGTTCGGAACCTTCTTGCCGCCCTGGGCGACATCGACGGGAAGCATGACGAGGGCGGTCGTGCCGCCGGAGTCGGACGGGCGCAGCTGGATACGGATGCCGTGGCGCTGGGACAGACGACCGACCACGAACAGACCCATGCGGCGCGACACCGAGACGTCCACGGTGGGCGGCGAGGCGAGCCGCTCGTTGATCGCCGCGAGGTCCTCGGGGGAGAGGCCGATACCGGTGTCGTGGATCTCGATCAGCACGCGGCCGTCGGGCAGCGCGTGACCGGTGACCTTGACCTTGGTCTGCGGGGAGGAGAACGAGGTGGCGTTCTCCAGCAGCTCGGCGAGCAGGTGCACGAGGTCGTTGACCACACGGCCGGCCACTTCGGTGGTCGGCACGGAGGACAGCTCAATGCGCTCGTACTGCTCCACCTCGGAGGCGGCGGCGCGGAGCACGTCGACCAGCGGGACCGGGCGGGTCCAGCGACGGCCGGGCTCTTCACCGGCGAGCACCAGCAGGTTCTCACCGTTACGGCGCATGCGGGTCGCGAGGTGGTCGAGCTTGAAGAGCGAGGACAGCTGGTCCGGGTCGGCCTCGCGGGACTCCAGTTCGGAGATGAGCGAGAGCTGACGCTGGATGAGGCCCTGCGAGCGGCGCGAGAGGTTGGTGAACATCGCGTTGACGTTGCCTCGTAGGAGGGCCTGCTCGGCGGCCAGTCGTACGGCCTCGCGGTGCACGTCGTCGAAGGCCGCGGCGACCTGGCCGATCTCGTCCCGGGAGTGCACACCGACCGACTCGACGGAGGTGTCGACGTCCTGCGGGTCGGACTCGGAGAGCTGCTTGACCAGCTCGGGCAGCCGCTCCTGGGCGACCTTGGTCGCGGTGTCCTGGAGCCGGCGCAGCGAGCGGATCATGGACCGGGCCACGACGAAGGCGCCGACCAGCGAGACACCGAGGACGAGGAGGATCAGCGCACCCGAGATGATCGCTTCACTCTCGGCCGCGTTGCGCAGCTCACGGGCCTTCTGCTCCATCTCGCCGAGCAGCGTGGTCTCGATGTTGGACATCTGCCCGAGCTTGGTCGAGTCGTCGTCGACCCAGTCCAGATATGAGCGCTTGTCCCGCGTCGCCAGACCGTTCTTGCTGGCCAGCACACGCCTGGCGTAGTCGTCGGCCGCCTCGATGGTCGGGTTGCCGCTCTCGATGGGCTTGAGGAGCTCCGCGGAACCTTCTCCGTAGATGCTCTCGAAGCTGCTGAGGTCGGACTCCTGGCTCTGCTGCGCCGAGAGCGCGTACTGCCGGTCGTTCTCGGACAGGTTGCCGAAGGTCGTGTTGCTCTCGGGCAGCGCGGCGGCGATGACCGCGCGCTGGACGGAGGCGTACTCCTTGGCCGAGGAGAAGGCCGCCAGCGCACGCGTGCGCTGGATCATCTCCGGGTTGCTGGTGGCCTCGGCCATGTCCTGCGAGAGGTCGAGGAGCTGGGTGATGACGCGGTGGTACGCCTCGACCGTCTGCGTGGAGTTGTTGGGCTCGTCGTAGGCGTCGCTGCGGATGCTGGTGAGCTTCTGCAGTTCGCGCGTCAGGCCGACGAGGCTGTCCCGAACGCCGGTGAGCTGGCTGTCCGCGCTGGAGTCGTCGATCTCCTGGACGCCCTCGAGGAAGTTCTTCTTCGCGATGTCGGTGGCGTCGCGGACGCCCTTGACCGTGGGGGAGGTGGCCGGGGTGCCGTGCACCAGCGGCCCCGCCGTCGTGTCGCGCTCCTTCTGGAGCGCGGCCGAGAGCTCGGTCGCCTGCTTGGTGATGTCGGTGAGCAGCTTCATGTTGTCGAGCTGCTGGATGTCGTCCATCGACTGGTTGATGCGCAGTGCGCCGAGCGAGGTCGCGGCGACCACGGGGAGCGCGAGCAGCGAGACCAGACGTGTGGAGATGCGCCAGTTGCGCAGGGCTATTCGCGAGCCGGTGCCCGTCGGGCCCTTCGGATTCCTCGCGGCCGGTTTGGCGGGAGCCGTCGCGCCGGGGCGCGCGGAACGCTCACCGCTGCCGCCGACCTGTGCCGGTCCCGGGTTCTGGGCGTGCTGGGGCGAGGAACTGCCTTTAGTGGGGCCAGTCCCGCCGTGCGGCTCCGGCTCCGCCGGAGCGCTGCCATCCCTCTTGAATCGTCCCTGCACTAGCGTCGCAACCTCTGGACCAGGCGCCCCTCCGTGAAAACGGTGGGACGGTGTCGGCGTCGTTCAGGGGCGCAGATGCGCCCCCTGGTGGTCGTCAGTGACCGGCGCTGGATCCCCTTTCCCGCCGCCACTCGGCGCTGCGTTGCGCCCCCTGCGCGCCGGTTCGATCCCGCGGCGGTCCGTGGAATTCCAGCACAGTGCCGGATCTCCAACAAGGGCCGAGTACCAGGCTGTGACCTCCGTGACAGCTTGTGAGGGCTGCGTCACGAGACGTAGAAAGTGATCCCGTACATAACGGACTTATGCCTACGAGGTGTTGGAGTGCTCCGGGTGTCCCAGTCGACATGATCGGGAGCGGAATGTCGGCTTCCGTGGAGCAATGTCTGTTTCGCCGGGTCGGACCCGCGGCCTGAATTGACCGCTTTGCCTGTTAGTAAGTGAGGAAACTCACACCACGATCATGGCGTCCCCGCGGCTTCGCCCGGGAATTGCATGTTTAGCCTGACGCTTTACAGGGATGGCGAATCCGACAACCCGCGCCTGCACGGGGCCTCTTGAAGCCCGCGCCCGGCGCCCACGACGACAAGGTCGACTACAACAGTGAAGACGACGATGATGTTCCGCAACATAGCCAACCCGCGACGCACCACGCTGGCCCACCTCCAGGACGCCGACGAGCTGCGCACGCCGGAGCAGCCGGAGCACTCGGTCGACCTCCCCGCCCAGACCGCCAACCCCCGCCGCACCATCCTCATGGAAGCGCCGGTCGCCGCCGCGACCGCGGAGTAGCGCGCCCGTCGGCGGCCCGCTGCCCGAGCCGCCGGCGTACGGATGCCGGGCGCCCGCCGATTATGCGCGCGGCGCCCGGCCCTTCCCGCGTTAGCCTGGAGCGTCCTACTCCAGCCAGCTCAGTGAGGGGCGCAACGATCCCGTGCGCATCGCCAGGTTCTCCATCGACGGCAACGTCGCCTTCGGCGCGGTCGAGGGCGACAAGCCGGACGAGCTCGTCCTCGACATCATCAAGGGCATCCCGTTCGCGGACTTCGAGCTCTCCGGCACGAAGGTCCCCCTGAGCAAGGTGCGGCTGCTGCCCCCGGTGCTCCCCAACAAGGTCGTGGCCTTCGGCCGCAACTACGCCGAGCACGCCCGGGAACTCGGCAACGAAGTACCCGATGCCCCGTTCGCCTTCTTCAAGCCGTCGACCTCCGTGATCGGCTCCGGCGACGAGATCCAGTACCCGACCTTCTCGAACGACCTGCACCACGAGGCCGAGCTGGCCGTGGTCATCGGCCGGATGTGCCGCGAGGTCCCGCGCGAGCGCGTCAAGGACGTCATCCTCGGCTACACCTGCGCCAACGACGTCACCGCACGCGACGTCCAGAAGCGCGAGAAGCAGTGGGCCAGGGCCAAGGGCTTCGACGGCGCCTGCCCGCTCGGCCCCTGGGTGGAGACGGACGTGGACCTCGCCGCGATCGCCGAGGGCATCACCATCCAGTGCACGGTCAACGGCCGGCAACGCCAGCTCGGCAGCACCAGCGAGATGATCCACTCCATCGAGGATCTGATCGTGAACATCACCGAGGCCATGACGCTGCTCCCCGGCGACGTGATCCTCACGGGTACCCCCTCGGGGGTCGGCCCCCTGAACGTCGGCGACGAGGTCGCCGTCACCATCGAAGGCATCGGCACTCTCACCAACAAGGTGATCAAGCGTGGCTAACGGATCCGTCCGCGTACGTTTCTGTCCCTCCCCGACCGGCAACCCCCACGTGGGCCTGGTCCGCACCGCCCTGTTCAACTGGGCGTTCGCCCGGCACAACGAAGGCACTCTGGTCTTCCGCATCGAGGACACCGACGCGGCCCGCGACTCCGAGGAGTCCTACGACCAGCTGCTCGACTCGATGCGCTGGCTGGGCTTCGACTGGGACGAGGGCCCCGAGATCGGCGGCCCGCACGCGCCGTACCGCCAGTCCCAGCGGATGGACCTCTACAAGGACGTCGCCCAGAAACTCCTGGACGCGGGCCACGCGTACCACTGCTACTGCTCGACCGAGGAGCTGGACGCCCGCCGCGACGCCGCCCGCGCCGCCGGCAAGCCCTCCGGCTACGACGGCCACTGCCGCGCGCTCACCGCCGAACAGGTCGAGGCGTACAAGGCGGAGGGCCGCACGCCCATCGTCCGCTTCCGCATGCCCGACGAGACGATCACCTTCACGGACCTGGTCCGCGGCGAGATCACCTACCTCGCGGAGAACGTCCCGGACTTCGGGATCGTACGAGCCAACGGTGCGCCCCTGTACACGCTCGTCAACCCGGTCGACGACGCCCTGATGGAGATCACCCACGTCCTGCGCGGCGAGGACCTGCTCTCCTCCACCCCGCGCCAGATCGCCCTCTACAAGGCGCTGATCGAGCTGGGCATCGCCAAGGAGACCCCGGCCTTCGGCCACCTCCCGTACGTCATGGGCGAGGGCAACAAGAAGCTCTCCAAGCGTGACCCGGAGTCGTCGCTGAACCTCTACAGGGAGCGCGGGTTCCTCCCCGAGGGCCTGCTCAACTACCTCTCCCTGCTCGGCTGGTCGCTGTCGGCGGACCGTGACATCTTCTCGATCGAGGAGATGGTCGCCGCCTTCGACATCGTGGACGTGAACCCCAACCCGGCCCGCTTCGACCTCAAGAAGTGCGAAGCGATCAACGGCGACCACATCCGCCTGCTCGACGTGAAGGACTTCACCGAGCGCTGCGCCCCCTGGCTGAAGGCCCCGTTCGCCCCGTGGGCGCCGGAGGACTTCGACGAGGCGAAGTGGCAGGCGATCGCCCCGCACGCACAGACCCGCCTCAAGGTCCTCTCCGAGATCACGAACAACGTCGACTTCCTGTTCCTTCCGGAGCCGGCCTTCGACGAGGCGTCCTGGACGAAGGCCATGAAGGAGGGCAGCGACGCGCTGCTGCGTACGGCACGCGAGAAGCTCTCCGGCGCGGACTGGTCGGACGCCGAGGCCCTGAAGAACGCCGTCCTGGCCGCCGGTGAGGAGCACGGCCTCAAGCTCGGCAAGGCCCAGGCCCCGGTCCGCGTCGCCGTCACCGGGCGCACCGTCGGCCTGCCGCTCTTCGAGTCCCTGGAGATCCTGGGCAAGGAGAAGACGCTCGCACGCATCGACGCGGCGCTGGCGAAGCTTTAGCCGACAGGGGGGCGGCGTCCGGTCCGGGCGCCGCCCCCTTTGTGCGCTGAGCGACAGACACGCGCCCCCACCCGGAGTTACCGTCGGATCATGAGCATCAAGGCCTTGGTCTGGGACGTGGACGACACGCTCTTCGACTACACGGGCGCCGACCGGGCCGGGATGCGCGGGCACTTGGCGGCCGAGGGCCTGCTCGACGCCTACGAGTCCGTCGAGCAGGCCCTCGCACGCTGGCGGGAGATCACCGACGCCCAGTGGGCGAGGTTCGCGGCAGGGGAGTCGGACTGGCAGGGCCAGCGCCGGGACCGGGTCAGGGTGTTCCTGGGTGAGCCCCTCGATGACGCCGAGGCCGACGACTGGTTCGGGCGGTACGTCGGCCACTACGAAGCCGCCTGGGCCCTCTTCCCGGACACCCTGCCCGCGCTGGACGCCCTCGCCGCCAGTCACCGGCACGCGGTCCTGTCCAACTCCAGCTTCCACAACCAGGACCGCAAACTCCGCGTCCTGGGCGTACGCGACCGCTTCGAGACCGTCCTGTGCGCGGCCGAACTGGGCGTCTCCAAGCCCGCCGCGGCAGCCTTCCACGCCGCCTGCGACGCCCTCGGGCTGCCTCCGCACCAGGTCGCGTACGTCGGCGACCACCCGGAGATCGACGGACGCGGCGCCTTCGAGGCGGGGATGCTCTCGATCTGGATCGACCGTGGCGATGCTCACACCGTCCCGGAGAGCGGTCCGACGGGCCCGCACCGGATCGCCTCGCTGGCCGAACTCCCCGTGATCCTCGGCGCTGATACCCGTTTTGGAGCGCCGTCCACCTTCAGGTAATGTTCTTCCTGCGCCGCCGGAGAGCGGGCCGGAAGGTCTGGAAACCGGAGGCGCTAGCTAGAACGGAATCCCCGTCGGGGGTTGTGTTTCAGTGGCCTATGGTGTAATTGGCAGCACGACGGTTTCTGGTTCCGTTAGTCTAGGTTCGAGTCCTGGTAGGCCAGCTCGCAGAGCTTATCTGCAACAGCAGAGATCAACTCTGCAAGGCCCCCGTTGTGTAGCGGCCTAGCACGCTGCCCTCTCACGGCAGTAGCGCCGGTTCGAATCCGGTCGGGGGTACAGATCCTTCTCAGGGAGGCAGTTCGGGTCGCACCCGCTGACTCTCATGCAGGATCGCTAGGGCCCCCGTTGTGTAGCGGCCTAGCACGCTGCCCTCTCACGGCAGTAGCGCCGGTTCGAATCCGGTCGGGGGTACGTGGACGGTCTGGTCTAGACCACCCATTGGGCTATGGTGTAATTGGCAACACGACGGTTTCTGGTTCCGTTGTTCTAGGTTCGAGTCCTGGTAGCCCAGCTGGATCACTTGTGGTCCTTGCCCCCGTTGTGTAGCGGCCTAGCACGCTGCCCTCTCACGGCAGTAGCGCCGGTTCGAATCCGGTCGGGGGTACGCAATTCGATGGCCCTCCACTTCGGTGGGGGGCCATCGGCGTTCCCGGCCCGCCGCGACGTCGTACGCCCGCACACCGAACGTCGTACGCCCGCATGCCGTGACGCCGTACGCCCGCTCACTCGATGCCGTACCGTCGCGCCGACTCCTCCTCCTGGGCCAGCCGGTGCAGGGCCTTGAGCACCGGCTCGAAGAGAACCGCCCCCACGACCGCCGCCTCCACCTGTTCCTTCTCGGACGGGTACGTCTCCATGGAGTCCAGGTCCCGCACGGCCGCGCGGTGCATCAACTCGGCGTACGGCTCCATGAGTTCGGCATCCACGGGATAGCCGAGCCGGATGAGCGTGGCCACCGCCACCACCAGCGAACGGTGGAGGGGGGAGAGGGTGCTCAACTCCCGTGCGGTTTCCCAGCCCAGTGCTTCCAGTACGCGGTCCACCTCGCGGCGCGCGGCCCGCACCGCCGGGTCGTCCTTGTCCGGCTCGGGCTCCTGCGGCAGCGCCCACAGGGCCGCGCCGAGGCGGATGGTGCGGCCCAGGGAGTCGTTGTCGATGTGCCCGAGGACCTCCCGGGCCGTCGTCACCGGGACCCGGCCCTCCTGGATCAGCGCACGCACCAGGCGCAGTCGGCGCAGATGGTCCTCGCCGTACTCGGCGGTGGTCGCGCCGATCCGGCGGCCCGGCGCCAACAGCCCCTCGCGCAGGTAGTACTTGATCGTCGCGATGGACACACCGCTGCGCTCGCTCAGTTCCGTCAGTCGCACCGCTCGCACCCTTCCTTGGATATAGGCACTATCCAATCATCGCGCGCTTGGATAGTGTCGTTATCCAACGGAGTCGGTCCAACGGGACCGGTCCAACAAGGGGGCCGCCATGTTCGCCAAGCCCAACAGGGGCCGTACCACCGCTGCTGCCGAGGGAGACGTGGTCGTGCTGCTGATCGGGATGCGCGTCAACCACTTCTGGGCGGTGCACCAGTGGGTGCCGGCGTTCCTGGCCATGCTGCGCATGCTCCGAGAGCTGGGCAAGGACAGCAGCCGCGGCCTGCTCGGCCACATCCTGCTCACCGCCTCGCCGCGGACGTACTACGTCGTCCAGTACTGGGAGTCCAGGGAGAAGCTCTACGCGTACGCGGCGGCGCCCGACATGTTCCACCACAGGGTGTGGGCGATCCTCAACCGCAAGGAGCGCGCCGGAAAGGTGCGCGGGCATGTGGGGATCTGGCACGAGACCTATATCGCACCCAAGGGGTCGTACGAGTCGATCTACCTGGACATGCCGCCCTTCGGGCTGGCGGCGGCCACCGGTGTGCTGCCCATCGAGGACCGCGGTCGCAGCGCCGCGGAGAGGCTGGCGCATCGCTGAAGGGAGGTGAGGGGAGGGGTGGGGGCTTTGTACACCCCGTACGCATGGCTCGCGCGTCGACTGTCGTCCGTCCCGGGGAGTGCCTGCCGCGGCGTTGAGGCCGGCTCTTTCCCGGGGTGCGGGTGTGGGTCAGCCGGTGCGGCGGAGGGCTTCGGAGAGGCGGCCCGCGGCGTCGATGACGGCCTGGGCGTGCATCCGGCCGGGGTGGCGGGTCAGGCGCTCGATCGGTCCCGAGACCGAGACGGCGGCGACCACGCGGTTCGAGGGACCGCGGACGGGAGCGGAGACGGACGCGACGCCCGGCTCGCGCTCACCGATCGACTGGGCCCAGCCCCGGCGTCGTACGCCGGAGAGGGCCGTCGCGGTGAAGCGGGCGCCCTGCAGGCCCCGGTGCAGGCGCTCCGGCTCCTCCCAGGCCATCAGGATCTGGGCCGAGGAGCCCGCCTTCATGGTGAGCGTGGAGCCGACCGGGACCGTGTCCCTGAGGCCGGAGAGGCGCTCGGCCGCGGCGACGCAGATGCGCATGTCGCCCTGGCGGCGGTAGAGCTGCGCGCTCTCGCCAGTGAGGTCCCGCAGATGCGTGAGCACCGGGCCCGCCGTCGCGAGGAGGCGGTCCTCGCCGGCGGCCGCGGCCAGCTCGGCGAGGCGGGGGCCGAGAATGAAACGGCCCTGCATGTCACGCGCCACCATGCGGTGGTGTTCGAGTGCCACGGCCAGGCGATGTGCCGTGGGTCGTGCCAGTCCGGTCGCCGCGACCAGTCCCGCAAGGGTGGCCGGACCGGACTCCAGAGCGCTCAGGACAAGGGCTGCCTTGTCCAGAACGCCGACGCCGCTACTGTTGTCCATGAAACGATACTCGCGTCTCACTCTGTGAAACGCAAGTTCAATTTTCCGTGGAACGCGCCACCCTTGTAGGCATGTGGCCCGCGGACCAACGGGCCCGGCGGAAGACGTCCGATACGAGGGATACGAGCGTCGCCGCACCGGAAATCTCTAGTTGGGCCGGCGCCACACAGGCCGGCCGGAGGGAAAGCGATGGGTAGGACACTCGCGGAGAAGGTCTGGGACGACCATGTCGTCCGGCGCGCCGAGGGCGAGCCCGACCTCCTCTTCATCGATCTGCACCTGCTGCACGAGGTGACCAGCCCGCAGGCCTTCGACGGCCTCCGCCAGGCCGGGCGACCCGTGCGCCGCCTCGACCTCACCATCGCCACCGAGGATCACAACACCCCGACCCTCGACATCGACAAGCCCATCGCGGACCCGGTCTCCCGGATCCAGCTGGAGACGCTGCGGAAGAACGCCGCCGAGTTCGGGGTGCGCCTGCACTCGCTCGGTGACGTCGAGCAGGGCGTCGTCCATGTCGTGGGACCGCAGCTGGGCCTGACCCAGCCGGGCACCACCGTGGTCTGCGGCGACTCGCACACCTCCACGCACGGCGCGTTCGGCGCGCTGGCCTTCGGTATCGGCACCTCGCAGGTCGAGCACGTGCTGGCCACCCAGACGCTGCCGCTGGCCCGCCCCAAGACCATGGCCATCACCGTCGACGGCGAACTGCCCGACGACGTCACGGCCAAGGACCTGATCCTGGCGATCATCACGAAGATCGGCACGGGCGGCGGCCAGGGCTACATCCTGGAATACCGTGGCTCCGCCATCGAGAAGCTCTCGATGGAAGCCCGCATGACCATCTGCAACATGTCGATCGAGGCCGGCGCCCGTGCGGGCATGATCGCCCCCGACGAGACCACCTTCGCCTATCTCAAGGGCCGCGCCCACGCGCCCGAGGGTGAGGAGTGGGACGCCGCCGTCGCGTACTGGAAGACGCTGAAGACGGACGAGGACGCGGAATTCGACGAGGAGGTCGTCATCGACGCCGCCTCCCTCGCGCCGTTCGTCACCTGGGGTACCAACCCCGGCCAGGGAGCGCCGCTTTCGGCGTCCGTCCCCGATCCCGCTTCGTACGAAGACGCTTCGGAGCGACTGGCCGCCGAAAAGGCCCTGGAATACATGGGGTTGACCGCCGGACAGCCGCTGCGCGACATCAAGGTCGACACCGTCTTCGTAGGTTCCTGCACCAACGGCCGTATCGAGGACCTGCGTGCGGCCGCCGCGCTCGTCGAGGGCCGCAAAGTCGCCGACGGCGTAAGGATGCTGGTGGTCCCCGGCTCCGCACGGGTCGGTCTGCAGGCCGTGTCCGAGGGTCTGGACGTGGTCTTCAAGGAGGCCGGCGCCGAATGGCGGCACGCGGGCTGCTCGATGTGTCTGGGCATGAACCCCGACCAGCTGGCCCCGGGTGAGCGCTCCGCGTCCACCTCCAACCGCAACTTCGAGGGCAGGCAGGGCAAGGGCGGCCGTACGCACCTGGTCTCGCCGCAGGTCGCCGCCGCCACCGCCGTGCTGGGCCACCTGGCCTCCCCGGCCGACCTGTCCGACGCCCGTACGCCCGCTGGAGTCTGAGAAGTCATGGAAGCATTCACCACGCACACCGGCCGGGCCGTCCCGCTGCGCCGCGGCAACGTCGACACGGACCAGATCATCCCTGCTCACTGGCTCAAGAAGGTGACCAGGGACGGTTTTGAGGACGGGCTCTTCGAGGCCTGGCGCAAGGACCCGTCCTTCATCCTCAACCAGCCCGAGCGGGTGGGCGCCACGGTACTGGTCGCCGGTCCCGACTTCGGTACGGGTTCCTCGCGCGAGCACGCCGTCTGGGCGCTGCAGAACTACGGCTTCAAGGCCGTCATCTCCTCCCGCTTCGCCGACATCTTCCGTGGCAACTCGCTCAAGAACGGCCTGCTCACAGTGGTTCTGGAGCAGAAAATCGTGAACGCGCTGCAGGAGCTCACGGAGAACGACCCCGAGGCCGAGGTAACGGTCGACCTGGAGGCCCGCGAGGTGCGCGCCGAGGGCATCACCGCCTCCTTCGAGCTGGACGAGAACGCCCGCTGGCGGCTGCTGAACGGTCTGGACGACATCTCCATCACCCTCCAGAACGAGGGCGACATCTCCGCGTACGAGGCCAAGCGGCCCTCGCACAAGCCGAAGACGGTCCAGGTCTGACACGCGGGCCGGATGCACGGTCGGCCCATAGGCCGATTCACCGCTGACCCGGGTCTGATGCACTGCCGACCCGGGTCGGATTTCAGCCACCGCAACACCCCTCTGTACCCCCAATCGTGGACGGTTGGGGGTACAGCTGTGTCTGTCTCCGGACGGCCTTCGGATGCCTTGCCTGAAGGGCCCAACTCCCCTAGTTACAAAGGCCGTTGCCGGGGTAGACGACCCATGGTGCGGGGTGCCGCCGAGGTGCTCAGGAACCCCTCCGGGGACGGCAGTTACCCCCTGAGCAGGCGACAACTCGCCCCAGATGGCACAATCTGTGCATGGGACACGACGGCCAACTCGAGCTCTATGCGGCAGTCGCGGCCCAACTCAAGGAAGCGCACACAAGAGTGCGTGCACTGCAAGTCCCGGAGGGCGTACGGATGGCGCTGACCCGGAAGCTGCTGGTCATTACGGCCGCGGCCAAGCACGATCTCGCCGATGCGACAAGGCGTCTGGAGCGGTTCACCGCCGACCTCGACGAGGGTCGATTCCTCGAAGAGGAACGCTGAGTTACTCCACGACAGTCCGAGTTCGTTGCGGCACAAGGGTGATTAGCCCGTTTCGTGTTTGATTTGCGGTATATATCTGCCTAACGTGCGAAAAAGCTTGAACGCATTCGTTCTGGCAATGTCTCCGAAGGGGAAGACGTGAACAAGGCGCAGCTCGTAGAAGCGATTGCCGACAAGGTCGGCGGCCGTCAGCAGGCCGCCGACGCGGTCGACGCCGTACTGGACGCCATCGTCCGCGCGGTTGTCGGCGGGGACCGGGTCTCGGTCACCGGCTTCGGTTCCTTCGAGAAGGTTGACCGTCCGGCCCGCTACGCCCGCAACCCGCAGACCGGGGAGCGCGTTCGGGTCAAGAAGACCTCTGTGCCGCGCTTCCGCGCGGGCCAGGGCTTCAAGGACCTGGTGAGCGGCTCGAAGAAGCTCCCGAAGAACGACGTCGCGGTCAAGAAGGCCCCGAAGGGCAGCCTCTCCGGCGGCGCTTCGGCCACGGTGAAGAAGGCCGCGGCCAAGAGGGCCACCACCGCCAAGAGGGCGACGGCCAAGAAGACCACGGCCGCCACCGCGAAGAAGGCGGTCGCGAAGAAGACCACGGCCGCCGCCAAGAAGACCACGGCCAAGAAGGCGACCGCCAAGAAGACCACGGCGACCGCCAAGAAGGTCGCGGCCAAGAAGACCACCGCCAAGAAGGCGACGGCCAAGAAGGCCCCGGCGAAGAAGGCGACGGCCAAGAAGGCCCCCGCCAAGAAGTCGGCGGCGCGCAAGACCACCGCCAAGAAGGCCACCGCCCGCTCGTAGCGAGGGCACGGAGGCAACTCACGCGCCGGGCCGGGCTCCCCACGGGAGCCCGGCCCGCGGCGTGTCCGGGGTCTGTCAGGGCCTGTCGTCACGTTCCCGCCGTCGCCGCGAGGCAGACGGGAATGTGACGACAGGCCCTAGGGGCGCCTAGAAGGTCTGGAGGGTGATCAGCGTGATCCGGCGTGCCGCGCCGTCCCCCTCGGTCTCGACGCGCACGCGCTGACCGGGACGCAGCAGCCGCAGCCCGCCGGCGTCGAACGCCGGGCCGTCGAAGGGCACCGGGGTGCCGTCGTCGAGCAGCACCTGGCCGCTACGGGTTTCGGGGTCGTACGTGTACGCGGTCGCCTGCATGGCGGAAGCCTATCCAGGGGCGGGGTCCAAGTCGGCCGGTGAGGGGCGCGAGGTGGCGCGGGGAATGGTGTTCAGCCGCCCGGTTGGCCGGGGATGAGCAGGTGGGCGGCCATTGCCGCGGTGCGTGGGCCGACGCCAAGTGCCAGTGCGGCTCGCAGATCGTCGCCGGTGTCCACGTCCTGTCGTACGGAATCCACGCCGTTGAGGCGGAGTTCCATGGCGCCCGAGGCCCGATGGCGGGCGCGGGAATCGGTGCCGAAAGTCGGGAGCAATTCCCGGCCCGGGGCCGCGGCCAGCAGAGTGGTACCGATTGCTGCCGCATCGGGGAGAAAAGCGCGGGCAAATTCGGCGGCGGCTTCGAGTACCCGGGCCAATTCCTGCGGCCGCAACGCGGGCAGATCGGCGTTCAGGGCAGCCACGGCGCTTTCGGGAGTTCGGGAGCGTACGGCGGAGCTGCCGTGTGCCAGGGCGGCGTTGAGGCCGCCGGCCGGCTCGCCCGTGACGATGTGGGCGCCCAGCGCGGCAAGTTCCCGCCCGGCCAGGGTGTCATCCGTGACTACCGCCACATCGCGGACCGCGGCGCAGGCCAGCGCCGCTGCCACGGTGTCCTGTGCGAACGCGAGGGCGAGCCCGGGGCGCAGGCCTTCGGCGGCGGTGTCCGCCAGCCTGCTCTTGGCCCGTGCCAGAGGTTTGAGCGGTATCACCAGGATCCATTGCACGAGCGCCCCGTCTCTCCCTTGTCGCGCCCATTGTCACCCGGGTGCCCTGGCGGTCCGCACGCCGGGGCGTACGGTGTTCTCGACAGACAGGCGGCCTGGGGCGACACTTGTGCGGCCCCCCAGGCCTTGGAGGAAGGTGTTCGCGTGCCCCGCCGCAGAATCGGCTTCTGGTACCGCTTTGCAGCGGTCCTCTGCAAACCGCCGCTGGTGGTTCTGATCAAGCGGGACTGGCGCGGGATCGAGAACATTCCGGCCGAGGGCGGATTTATCACCGCGGTGAACCACAATTCGCATGTGGACCCGTTCATGTACGGGCACTATCAGTACAACACCGGGCGGGTTCCGCGGTTCCTGGCGAAGAGCAGTCTTTTCAGGAAGGGGTTCGTGGGCGCCGCGATGCGCGGCACCGGACAGATCCCGGTGTACCGCGAGACCACGGACGCGCTGAGTGCTTTCCGCGCCGCGATCGACGCCGTTGAGCGCGGAGAGTGCGTCGCGTTCTATCCCGAGGGCACCATCACCCGCGATCCCGGCCAGTGGCCGATGACCGGCAAGACGGGTGCCGCCCGCGTCGCCCTGCAGACCAAGTGCCCGGTGATTCCGGTCGCCCAGTGGGGCGCGAACGAACTCCTGCCGCCGTACGCCAAGAAGCTCCACGTACTTCCGCGCAAGACCCACCACGTCCTCGCCGGCCCCCCGGTGGACCTGTCGCGCTTCTACGACAAGGAGATGTCCCCGGACGTCCTCAAGGAGGCGACCGAGGCCATCATGGCGGCCATCACCTTGCAGCTGGAGCAG
This sequence comes from Streptomyces sp. NPDC087263, assembly GCF_044744645.1. Lineage (NCBI taxonomy): Bacteria > Bacillati > Actinomycetota > Actinomycetes > Kitasatosporales > Streptomycetaceae > Streptomyces > Streptomyces sp. NPDC087263. The sequence goes on along the minus strand of NZ_JBIUYT010000002.1, from coordinate 178,565 downwards.
ATCCGCGGGGAGAAGGCACCCCGGGCGCCCTACGACCCGCGCCAGGAGCGGATCGAGCAGCGGCGGCGGACCGCGGCCCAGGAAAGGGCCGCCCGGCAGATCGCCGCGCAGGAGCAGGACCTCCAGGAGAACGCGCAGGCCCTGCACCAGGCGCAGGCGCGGCACGAAGCACAGCAGGAAGAGGGGCAGGGCACGTGAGCAAGCCGGTCAAGGTGGCTGTCTTCGGGACCGGATCGTGGGGTACGGCCTTCGGCATGGTGCTCGCCGACGCGGGATGCGACGTCACCCTGTGGGCACGCCGCGCCGCCCTCGCCGAAGCGGTCAACTCCACGCGCATGAACCCGGACTACCTGCCGGGCGTCGAACTCCCGGTGAACCTGCGGGCCACCGCGGACGCCGCCGAGGCCGCGCACGAGGCCGACTTCACGGTGCTCGCCATTCCCTCGCAGACACTGCGCGGGAACCTCGCGCAGTGGGCGCCGCTGCTCGCGCCCGACACCGTCCTCGTCTCGCTCATGAAGGGCGTCGAACTCGGCTCCACCATGCGGATGAGCGAGGTGATCGAGGACGTCGCCAAGGTCGGCCCGGACCGCATCGCCGTGGTCACCGGACCCAACCTCGCACGGGAGATCGCCGCGCGGATGCCGGCCGCCGCCGTGGTCGCCTGCCGCTCCGAAGAGGTCGCCCAGCGTCTCCAGGCCGCCTGCCACACGCCGTACTTCCGCCCGTACACCAACACCGACGTGGTGGGCTGCGAACTCGGCGGCGCCGTCAAGAACGTGATCGGTCTCGCCGTCGGCATCGCGGACGGCATGGGACTCGGCGACAACGCCAAGGGCTCGCTCATCACGCGCGGGCTCGCGGAGACCTCGCGCCTCGGTCTCGCGATGGGCGCCGACCCGATGACGTTCGCCGGACTCGCGGGCCTGGGCGACCTGGTGGCCACCTGCTCCTCGCCGCTGTCGCGCAACCACACCTTCGGCATCAACCTCGGCAAGGGCATGACCCTCCAGGAGACCATCGCGATCACCAGGCAGACCGCCGAGGGCGTCAAGTCCTGTGAGTCGGTGCTGGATCTGGCCCGCGGGCACGGTGTCGACATGCCCCTCACGGAAACGGTCGTCGGCATCGTCCACGAGGGCAAGCCGCCCGTCGTCGCCCTCAAAGAGATGATGTCGCGCAGCGCCAAGGCGGAACGACGCTGAGCGACAGGGTCAACAGGCGCTGACTGAGGCGGGTACCAGCGGGTACTCTCAACGCGATATGAGCACTGAGAACCTCCCCCAGAACCCTGAGCAGCCGCCTCGCAAGCCGCGCGTGGCCGTCGTCTTCGGTGGCCGCAGCTCCGAACACGGGATCTCCGTGGTCACGGCCGGTGCGGTCCTGCGGGCGATCGACCGGACGAAGTACGACGTCCTGCCGATCGGCATCACCCAGGACGGCCGTTGGGCGCTCACCGCCGACGAGCCGGACCGCATGGCCATCGTCGACCGGCAGCAGCCGAGCGTGGACCGCCTCGCCGAGTCCACCGAGGGCGGCGTGATCCTCTCCGTCGACCCGGCCAACCGTGAAGTCGTCTACAGCGAACCGGGTTCCGTCCCCAAGGCCCTCGGCGATGTGGACGTCGTCTTCCCCGTGCTGCACGGCCCCTACGGCGAGGACGGCACCCTGCAGGGTCTCCTGGAGCTCTCCGGAGTCCCGTATGTCGGTGCGGGTGTGCTCGCCTCGGCCGTCGGCCAGGACAAGGAGTACATGAAGCGCGTGTTCACCTCGTTCGGGCTGCCCGTCGGCCCGTACCTGGTGATCCGTCCGCGCGAGTGGACCCGCGACGAGCAGGGGGCCCGCGAGCGCATCGCCGGCTTCGCGGGCGAGCACGGCTGGCCGCTGTTCATCAAGCCCGCGCGCGCGGGGTCCTCGATCGGCATCACCAAGGTCGACTCCTTCGAGGGCCTCGACGAGGCGATCGCGGAGGCACAGCGCCACGACCCGAAGATCATCGTGGAGGCGCTGCTGCGTGGCCGCGAGATCGAGTGCGGGGTCCTGGAGTTCGAGGACGGACCGCGCGCCAGCGTGCCCGCCGAGATCCCGCCCGTGCAGGCGCACGCCTACTACGACTTCGAGGCGAAGTACATCGACTCGACGCCCGGCCTGGTACCGGCTCCGTTGACGCCCGAGCAGACCGCGGAGGTCCAGCGGCTGGCGGTCGAGGCGTTCGAGGCGGCCTCCTGCGAGGGCCTGGTGCGCGCGGACTTCTTCCTCACCGAGGACGGCGAGTTCGTGATCAACGAGATCAACACCATGCCGGGTTTCACGCCCATCTCGATGTACCCGAAGATGTGGGAGGCGAGCGGCGTGAGCTACCCGGAGCTGGTGGACCGCCTGGTGCAGGCGGCGCTGAGCCGTTCCACCGGGCTTCGCTGAGAGCCCTCCTGGCACCCCTGTACGTCAGTCGGCGATCCCTTCGGGGATCGCCTTCTTGACGGGCTCGGCGAAGGCCGTGAGCGGTCCCGCGCCCAGGTCGGCCCGCTCCTCGGGGAGCCTCACCTCGACGTATGCCGTGCGCAGGCTCGTGGTGAAGACGTACGACCCGTCGTCCTGCTTCTCGACCAGCCAGCCGACCCCGTTCACTTCGGCGTCGTCGGCGTTCGGGTCGTTCATCTTGGCGGGCCGTTCGACACCGCAGCGCAGTATGATCGCCGGGCTTCCCCAGCCCGCGGTCAGCGCGGACCGGGGCTCGGGATCGTTCCGGTCGAGGTCGGTGACTTTCTCCGGCAGCTCCTTGTCCAGGTTCTCGCACAGCTTCGTGACTTTCGCGTCCGGGCTGGGAACCACGGTCGAGGCGTCGTCGTCTGCCGAGGTGCAGCCCGTGGCGGCCATCAGCAGAGCGAGAACGGGCAGCCCGAAGGCAGCGGCGTGCCGGTGACGGAAGAAGCTCATCGGCCAAGGTTAGACGGGGGCTAGAGGTGTACGACCGGGCAGGTCAGGGTGCGGGTGATGCCGTCCACTTGCTGGACTTTGGCAACCACCATGCGACCGAGGTCGTCGACCGTGTCGGCCTGGGCACGCACGATCACGTCGTACGGTCCTGTCACGTCCTCGGCCTGGATCACCCCCGGGATCTTGCTGATCGTCTCGGCGACGGTCGACGCTTTGCCGACCTCCGTCTGGATCAGGATGTACGCCTGTACCACGGAACCTCCAGGGCGGCCACGAGGATCATGTGGGGAAAAGGAACGCCACGGTATCGCGTCGCCGCTCGCCGCGGGGAGACCCGCGGTGACTGGGGCTTGCGCGCCGGGGCGCACAGACTGCACAAGTTGACGGCCGATTCGACCGTACCGAGGACGGAGACGGCACGCGACCGCACCGAGGACGGTTCGCGTGGCACGGCGCAGGCGGCACGCGAAGCGGTTCGCACGAGACGTACCGTGGCGCAGACAGGAAGAGAAGGGGCAGTACGACTATGAAGGGCACCGTGGGCGAGTTGGGGGAGTTCGGGCTCATCAAGGAGCTCACCTCGCGTCTCACCACCACCCCGGCGGTCCGGGTCGGCCCCGGCGACGACGCCGCGGTGGTGGCCGCGCCCGACCGCAGGGTGGTGGCGAGCACCGACATCCTCCTGGAGGGTCGGCACTTCCGCCGTGACTGGTCGACGGCGTACGACGTGGGGCGCAAGGCCGCCGCGCAGAACCTCGCGGACATCGCCGCGATGGGCGCCGTACCGACCGCGCTGCTGCTCGGCCTGGTCGTGCCGGCCGAACTCCCGGCCACCTGGCCGTCCGAGCTGATGGACGGGCTGCGGGACGAATGCCAGGTCGCGGGCGCCTCGGTGGTCGGCGGCGATGTCGTACGCGGGGATACCATCATGGTCTCGATCACCGCGCTCGGCGATCTGCGCAACCACGAGCCGGTGACCCGGGGCGGGGCCCAGCCCGGTGACGTGGTCGCCGTGACGGGCTGGCTGGGCTGGTCGGCGGCCGGGTTCGCGGTGCTCTCCCGGGGCTTCCGCTCGCCGCGCGCCTTCGTGGAGGCGCACCGGCGTCCGGAGCCGCCGTATCACGCCGGTCCCGCGGCGGCCGGGCTCGGCGCCACCTCGATGACGGACGTCAGTGACGGGCTGATCGCCGACCTCGGGCACATCGCCGAGGCGAGCAAGGTGCGCATCGACATCCGTTCCGGCGCCATCGACATCCCGACCCAGATGAACGACATCGGGCAGGCCGTCGGCGTCGACCCCATCCAGTGGGTGCTCACCGGCGGCGAGGACCATGCGATCGTCGCCACTTTCCCGCCGGATGTGAAACTGCCGGCCCGCTGGAAGATCATCGGCGAGGTCCTCAACCCGTCCGCCCTGCCGCAGGTCACGGTCGACGGCGCGCCCTGGACGAGCAAGGGCGGCTGGGACCACTTCGGAGAGATCGAGTCGTGAGTGCCCCGCCGCGGGTGCTGACGGTCGCGGGTTCCGACTCCGGTGGCGGGGCCGGGATCCAGGCCGACCTGAAGACGATGCTCGCGCTCGGCGTGCACGGCATGAGTGTGATCACGGCTGTCACCGCGCAGAACTCCCTCGGCGTGCAAGGCGCTTGGGAGCTGCCGGTGGAGGCCGTGCGCGCCCAGTACCGCAGCGTTGTCGACGACATCGGCGTCCAGGCGGTCAAGACCGGCATGCTCGCCTCCGCCGAACTCGTCGAGGCCGTCGCCGAGTTGCTCGCCGGCACGGACGCCCCGGCGGTCGTCGACCCGGTCGGCGTCTCCAAGCACGGCGACTCCCTGCTGGCCGCTTCCGCGCTGGATTCGGTCCGTACGAAGCTGCTGCCGGTCGCTGCTGTGGCGACGCCGAATCTCGACGAGGTCGCCCAGTTGACGGGTGTGCTGGTCGAGTCCGAGGCGCAGTTGCGCGACGCGGCGGCGGCTGTGCTGGCGTACGGGCCGAAGTGGGTGCTGATCAAGGGCGGCCATCTGCCCGGAGACGCCGTCGATCTGCTGACGGACGGATCCGAGGAGCACTGGCTGCGCGCCCGCCGTTACGACAACCGGCACACGCATGGCACGGGCTGCACGCTCGCCTCGGCCATCGCCTGCGGGCTGGCGAAGGGGCAGACCGTGCCGGAGGCCGTCGCGGCTGCCAAGGAGTACGTCACCGGGGCGATCGCTGCCGGGTTCGCGCTGGGGGGCGGGATCGGGCCGGTGGATCATGGGTGGCGGTTCAGGGCCGGCGGGTAGGTGGGTGCTTGGATGCGGCGCGTAAACGCTTACGTAAGCGTTTACGTGTGCTGTTTCGCCTCACCGGGGCGCAGCAAAAAACCGGCCCACCGTGAGGTGGACCGGTTCAGTGCAAGCGAACCAGCAGTGGCCGCGCGCTAGCGGTTGTCAGCGCGTGACCTTGCCGGCCTTGATGCACGAGGTGCAAGCGTTCACGCGCTTCGGCGTCCCGCCCACCACGGTACGAACGCGCTGGATGTTGGGATTCCAGCGACGGGGCGTACGGCGGTGCGAGTGCGAGATGCTGTTGCCGAAGCCCGGCCCCTTGCCGCAGACGTCGCAGTTGGCAGCCACGGGCTCACTCCAAAAACTTCAGATGCACTTACGGTGGATCCCGGCATGCCGGGATCAAGATCTAGGATCTGAGTGGCGGTGCCAGGAGGAAGGCCCGATCGGATCGGGCAACCGGAGCAGCATACAACGACTGCGTCCAGACAACGAAACTACCATGGCTGCTCAGGGCCACGCCCCGGCCCTGTGTAGACCCCCTACCGACAGTAACCCCTTCTGGGTCTACGCTGCGTCCACGTCCAGCTGCTCAAGGAGGCGCAGGTGCCGCAGGTGCCGCAGACGTTCGATGCTCTCGCGGTGCGCACCTGGTGCGGTCTCTCGCTGGAGGCGCTGGGGCGGGCCCGCGAGGAGATAGACGCGATCAACGTCTACCCGGTGGCCGACGGGGACACCGGCACCAACCTGTATCTGACGCTGGAATCGGCGACCGCGGCGGTCGAGGCGGTCTTCGCGGGGCACGAGGTCGGTGCGGGGTACGACGCCGGCGGGGGGCGCGAGGCCGGCGGGGGCAGGCCGACGCTCGCGGACGCGGTACGGGCGATGGCGCACGGCGCGCTGATAGGCGCCCGGGGCAACTCCGGGACGATCCTCGCGCAGCTGTTTCGCGGCATGGCCCAGGTGCTCGCCGCCGACAGCGAGACCGCTCACACCGACGGACCGGGCCTGCGGCTGGCCCTTCGACAGGCCGCCGACTCCGCCCGCCAGGCCGTCGCCCACCCTGTCGAGGGCACGGTCCTGACGGTCGCCTCGGCCGCCGCCGACGCGGCCACCGGCACCGAGGGGGACTGCGGCACGGTCGCCCGCGCGGCATACGAGGGAGCGCGGGCAGCCCTTGCCGCGACGCCCGGGCAACTGGCCGCACTGGAACGCGCAGGCGTCGTCGACGCGGGTGGACGGGGGCTGGTGGCCGTGCTGGCGGCGCTGGTCGAGACGTTCACGGGGGAGAGGCCGAGGGCGTTCGCCGGAGCGGCGGAGGTCCACGCGCGTGTGGCGGGTGCTTCGACCGACGCCGACGCCTACGTCGACATCGTCGGTGTCGGCATCGGGGGGGTGCACTCCGATGTGTGCGCGGACGCGGTACCGGAAGAAGGTGGCCCCGCCTTCGAGGTGATCTACCTCTTGGAGGCGGGGGACGGGGCCGTGGCCCGGTTGCGGAAGCGGCTCGACCAGCTGGGCAACTCGCTCGTCGTCGTCGGCGGGGACGGGCTGTGGAACGTCCATGTGCACGTGGACGACGCGGGTGCCGCCGTAGAAGCGGGCGTCGAGGCCGGACGGCCCTACCGGATCAGGATCACCCACTTCGGACTCGGGGACGTCCACACCGGGGGCCCGGGGAGGCCGCCCCGGGAGCGCGCACAGCGTGCCGTAGTGGCTGTCGTGCCCGGGGAAGGACTGGCCGGTCTGTACGCGGAGGCCGGGGCGACCACCGTGCTCGCGCGGCCGGGGGAGCCGCCCGCGAGCGGAGAACTCGTCGAGGCCGTACGGCGTGCCCACGCGCGCGAGGTGGTGCTTCTGCCCAATGACGCCGAACTGCGCCACACCGCGGCCGCGGCCGCCGAGCAGGCGCGCGCGGACGGTGTTCGCGTCGCGCTGATCCCGACCCGCTCCGCGGTCCAGGGCATCGCCGCCCTCGCCGTCCACGAGCCGGAACGCCGCTTCGACGAGGACGTGGTCGCCATGACCTCCGCGGCCGGCGCCACCCGCTACGCCGAGGTCGCCGTCGCCGAGCGGCAGTCCTGGACGATGGCCGGGATCTGCCAGGCCGGTGACGTCCTCGGCCTCATCGACGGCGATGTCGCCGTCATCGGCTCCGACATCGCCCTCACGGCCGAAGCCGTCCTGGACCGCATGCTCTCCGCCGGCGGCGAAATGGTCACCCTCGTCCTTGGCGACGAGGCACCCGAGACCATCGCGGATCGCCTTGAATCCCGGGTACGGGAAGGGTATTTGGCGGTGGACACGGTGGTGTACCGGGGTGGGCGGCAGGGAGCGTTGTTGTTGATCGGGGTGGAGTAGGCCGGGGGGTGGGTGGGATTTATTCGCCCCCTCCGCCCCTACCCGGCGTCCCGTACCTGGGGGCTCCGCCCCCCCCAGACGCCCGTATCGCGCTGAACGCGCTCGGCCTCGAACGCCGGACGGGCTGACACGGGCCGTAGTCCCGGAAGGATGGGGTCAGCCCTCCGAATTCGCCTCCATCAGCTTCAGCAGGTTCTCCGCCTCCGCGCACCGCGTCTCCGCGGTGTCGCCGTCCAGCCCCGCGTACGCGGCGAGCACCGCACGCGCGCGTGCCGCAGCCGCGGTGGGTCGGCGAAGGTCTGCCTCCAGCCGGCCGGCGCCGAGTTCGGCGGCGGTGCGGACGTCGAGGAGCTCGTCCCCGAGGGAAGCGAACACGGAGATCGCTTGGGTGAGGTGGCCCAGAGCCTCCTCGAAGGAGGGCCTCACCGCAGCCTCCTCCGCGTCGTCCGGCACGGAACGCGCCACCAGGTCACCGAACTGACGGTGGGTGTGCCCGAGTTCGGCGACGAGACGCAGACGCGCGTCCTCGCTCTCGCCCCCGTCCACTTCCGCGGCTGATGCGGAGTCGCCCGGCGAGTTCCGGATCGCGTCCTCGCACTCCCGCACCGCCGCCGCCATCAACTCCCGCGCCCCGTCGAGCCCCGCGTCCGTATGGACGGCCGCCCAGGCGCGGGCCCGCAGGGAGCGGACCAGCCCGTGGACGTTTCCGAGATCGCGCCAGAGTTCGCCGGCGCGCGCGTACGCCTGGTCCGCCTGGGCGGGAAGTCCGGCGTTCCCGAGGGCCTCGGCGGCGAGATGGGCGAGCATCGCGTGGTCGCGCTGCTCGGGCCAGTGGCGGGCGATGTCGGCGGCCTGCAACCAGCGGTCGGCGGCCTCGCGGTGGTCGCCGAGTTCGGTGAGACAGTCTCCGAGCCACCACTGGGTCTGCACGATCGCACCGTCGCCGTGCATGTCGGTGGTCAGATCGGGCAGCGCCGACTCCAGAATCTCGGCGGCCTCGGCCCACCGCCCCTGGCGGACCAGGAATCCACCGAGCTGATGCCGGGCCCAGGCACCGAGCGTGGCACTCTGGCCCGCTTCGTCGGCCCAGTGCGCGGCCTCCAGGGCGTGGTCGGCGGCGGGCCCGAACTGCCCGGTGCCGCCGAGGATTTCGGCGAGCTGAAGGTGCAGCTGAGCATGGCCCGGCGCCTCCAGGTGGGGCCCGCCGTGCTCCAGTGCCGCGCGCGCCGCCCGCTCCGCCGCTTCGATGTCGCCCCGGTGCAGAGCGATCCCGGCGAGCCGCGCCTCGTGCTCCACGGCGAACCACGGCAGCCCGGCCGACACGTACGTCTCGACGGCCCGGCCGAGCAGCTCCGCGGCCTTCTCGGTGTCCTCCGCACGCGCGGCGAGCTCCCCGAGCATCGCTTGCGCCTCCGCAGCCCGTGACGCCAGCCGCGCGTCCTCGACGTGCGGCTCGGCAAGGGCCAGCAACTCCCGGGCCGCCGTTTCTGCAGCCTCTGGCCGCAGGGCGACGCCCGCGTCGCTGTCCAGCCGGTGCATCAGGATCCGCGCCCGCCCCACCAGCACGGACGCCGCCTGAGACGCCCCCGTGCCGCCCTCCGCGAAGAGCGCGAGCACCCCGTCGTACAGCTCCGATACGACCGCCAGGGCCTCCTCGGTGCCGCCGGTCAGGGCGAGTACGTAGGCGGCGCGGGCGCGGGCGGCGAGGGCCTCGCCGGGGTCGTCGGCCTCGGCGTAGAGCTCTGCCGCGCGGTGGAAGAGTTCGATGCCCTCGGGGCCGCGCTCCATCGCCGCGTGGTCGGCGATCTCCGCGCGGTCGCGGACGTCCAGCTCGTGCCCCTCGGCGGCACGCGAGACAGCTGCCCAGGCCTCGACGGCGTCCGGGTTCCGGGAGTCCGACAGGCGGCGGGCCTCGGCGAGCAGCGCGGGCAGGCCGGGCTCGGCGGCAGGTTCCGTGCCGGCGTGCGGGCGGGGTGCGTGCACTGTGGGTGCGGGGCGCGTGGAGCGCACGCCAAGAGGCAGGCGGTCGACGAGCGTCGGCTGGTTCATACGCGCGCGGGCACGCGTGCTGACGTACGACGTGCCGTTGCGCGCGTCGAAGCGCGCCGCAAGCGAAAGTGCCTGCCCGCGCGCGTGGGCGGCGAGGTCGCTCGCTGTCCACGCGCGGCCGACCGGCCCGGGAACCGTCCGGTCGCCGAACCCGAGGGAGGTCAGGCGGTCCATCAGGAGGGCCACCACCGCCATGAAGTTCAGCTTGCTGCGCGGGTCCCCGGAGTCGGTGAAGTACGCGGGGCGCTCGGCGAGCAGCTCCAGGGCGCGCGCCTCGTTTCCGGAGAGGGCGCAGAACTCCACATGGTCCGCGTACGCGCCACGCATGCTCTCCATGGCGCGGACGAGCCGGAAGCCCCGCAGATGGTGGGCGCGCGCCTCGTCGAGGCGCCCCAGGCGCAGCAGGGGGACCAGGGAGGACGCGAGGACGGTGTGCGGCTCGTGGGCGCACGAGTACTCGCCCTCCAGGACCGGGCCCCACAGCTCCACCGCCTCCGCGTCGGAGCCGCGCAGCGCCTGCCACCATCCCTGGCCGTGCAGTTCGCACGCGTGGCAGTCGGCCATGGTGTCCCGGTCGGCGGCCAGCCAGGCGGCGTACGCCCGCTCGGCGCGCTCCAGGTCTCCGAGGTGGGCGGACACACTGAACTCGGCGCTGCGCACGGCCCGTTCGGAGTGCCCGGCCAGCCGGTAGCGGTACTCCATCTCGCCGAGCCACTTCTCTATGGAGGCGAGCGGAATGTGCGGCTGGTCCAGCATTCCGGCCGACAACCACTTGAAGACCCAGTGCAGCGAGTGGACCTCGTACTCGTCGAAGTCCTCGGGGCTTTCGTCCCACATGCGCAGCAGGCGCGCGAAGGGGACGAACATCTTGTCCTTCTCGGAGCTGTAGTTGTAGACCTTCAGCTGGTGCGCGAGTGCCTCGATCACCGCGAGGGGGATGCCGAGCTTCTCCGCCTCGGCCAGCAGGAGCTCCGCGCGCGCGTTGCGGGCGGGTCCCTCCGGCTGCTCGAAGTTGTCCGCCATCGCCTGGCGGAGAGAGTCGAAGTCCGTGATGGGGTCGATCCCGCTCATCGGTGGCCGTCCTCCCCGGAGTTGGTGTGTGTGGCCCACTCGAGCAGGCCGATGAACGCGCGGTTCAGGAGCGCCGAGTCCGCCGGCCGCAGTGGGCGCTGGGCCATCAGCAGGGCCTGCCCGTAGAGGGACTCCGTGGCGGTGCCGATCAGCTCCGGGTCCTTGAGCGAACTGATCCTGCGGATCAGCGGGTTGAGGTGGTTGAGCACCAGACGCGCGCGTGGAGCGCTGCCCCGCAGCGAGCCGAGGATGCCCGCCCACAGGTCGTCGGCCTGGTTCTCGGCCTCCGCGCGGGCCTGTTCGTGGCGGGCCGCCCGGTCGTCCAGATGCAGCGCCGGGACCGAGAGCGGGTGGAAGGCGCGCAGCACCACATCGCAGCCCAGGGGGTCGAGTCTGGCCCGCGCGGCCCCCAGGAAGGCCGACAGTGCCAGCTCCTCCGCCGGGTCGACCGAGTCCAGGTGCGCCGTCACGGTGTCGGCGTCCAGCTCCGAGACGACCGTCCCGGGGCGCACGGACGGCAGCGCCTCGACCAGCTCGCTGTCGTACGTGTAGCCGCCGTTGACGACTCCGATGCCCTGTGCGGAGGCGATCGGCGCGACCTGCCGGTACTCCTCCACGGTCCGCGTGAAGTGCACCATCGGGTGCCGCTGGGCGAACTCCTCCAGGGAGAGCCGCCCGTCGGTCGTCTCGAAGGGCAGCCACGGCAGCATCGTGCGCAGCATCTCGGTGTCGTGCCGGGCCAGGGACTTCACGCCCAGGTGGTGAACCGAGAGGAAGGCCGCCAGCCGCTCCGGGTCGCCTGCCGCAAGCCCGGTCAGCCAGGACCGGATCCGCTCGCCCAGCGCCTCGCGTACGGCGGCGAGGGTCTCGTCCTCGTACAGCGACTCGCGCGACGCGGTGGGCCGCAGACTGTCGGTGTCCAGGACACAGCGCACGAAGAACGCCCAGTCGGGCAGCAGCTGTTCGGCCCGCTCGGTGAGCAGCATGCCCTTCAGGTGCACGCGATGGCTCGCGCGCTGGGCCGGACTGACCGAGGACGGCAGGACGTACGCGACACCCCGGATGCCGGCGAGCGGCACATCCAGGTCGATCGAGTCCAACGGCGTGAACCCGAACAGGTCGTGGCAGTGCCGCGCCAGGGCCACCCTTCGGGTCGCGGGGCTCGGGTACGTGCGGTTCCAGGGCGCCGGGAGGTCCGTGATCGCCTCGTCGCCCACGCGAACGTCGTACGGCAGCAGCGCGCCGAAGTCCCGCGCCAACGACCGGACCTTCTCCTCCGTGAGCCACTCGCCCGCCCCGGCGCGCGCCACCAGGTGCACGGTGGTGCCCGGTTCGGTGCGGGCCTCGTGCGGCAGGGTGCGCACGGTGTACGAGCCGTCGTCGGCCGCCGTCCATTCCACGGGCGCCGCCTCGGGCGTACGCGCGCTTCGGCTGACGACCCGGATCCGCTCGGCGACCACGAAACATGCCAGCAACCCGATGCCGAACTGGCCCAGGAAGTCGGAACGCGCCGATTCCAGACCGTCGTTGCGCTTGGAACTGCGGCCGATGGTCGCCAACAGGTTGTGCACATCGGCTTCGGTGAGGCCGATCCCGGAGTCCTCCACGCGCAGCGTGCCGCCCTCGGCGTACAGGCGCACGGTGGCCGGAGCCTCCGGCTGTTCGGCACGCCGGGCGGTGATCGCGTCCACGGCGTTCTGCAGCAACTCGCGCAGATAGACCTTGGGACTGGAGTAGAGGTGATGGGAGAGGAGGTCCACCAAACCACGCAGGTCGACCTGGAAGGTATGAGGTGGCTGGGATGCCTGAGAGGGCTGTGAGGTCTGGGAGTCCATCGTCGCAGCGCCGGTGGGGGGACGGGCGACGGCGCGGGGTCGGGCGGTCCCGCAGGACGGTGACCGCGAAGAGGGCCGGAGCGGGTCATCCTAGGCCCGGAACCACCCGCCTGACCAGCGGATTTCCAGGACGTATACGGCGATGTCAGTGCGGTGGTGTGCAATGGATCTCGTGTCCGTGCTCGAAGAACCACTGAAGAAGGCGCTCGGCCCCGCCACCGCGAAGGTGATGGCCGAGCATCTCGGCCTGCACACCGTGGGCGACCTGCTGCACCACTATCCCCGCAGATACGAGGAGCGCGGTCAGCTCACGCACCTCGCCGACCTGCCCATGGACGAGCACGTGACCGTGGTCGCCCAGGTCGCCGACGCCCGCCTGCACACCTTCGCCTCGGCGAGGGCCCCCCGCGGAAAAGGCCAGCGCCTCGAAGTGACCATCACGGACGGCAGCGGCCGCCTCCAGCTGGTCTTCTTCGGCCACGGCGTGCACAAGCCCCACAAGGACCTCCTGCCCGGCACGCGCGCGATGTTCTCCGGCAAGGTCTCCGTCTTCAACCACCGCCTCCAGCTGGCCCACCCGGCGTACGAGCTGCTGAGTGGCGACGAGGAGGCGACCGAGACCGTCGGCTCCTGGGCCGGTGCCCTCATCCCGCTCTACCCGGCCACCGCCAAGCTGGAGTCCTGGAAGATCGCCAAGTCCGTGCAGATGGTGCTGCCGCACGCGCAGGAGGCCGTCGACCCGCTCCCGGACTCACTGAGGGACGGCCGCGGTCTCCTCGCCCTCCCCGAGGCACTCCTGAAGATCCACCGCCCGCACACCAGGGCGGACGTCGACGACGCCCGCGCCCGTCTCAAGTGGGACGAGGCCTTCGTCCTCCAGGTCGCCCTGGCCCGCCGCCGGTACGCCGACGCCCAACTCCCCGCCGTGGCCCGGGTACCCAAGCCGGCCGGCCTGCTCACCGCCTTCGACGCCATGCTCCCCTTCACCCTCACCGAAGGCCAGCAGAAGGTCTCCAAGGAGATCTTCGACGACCTGGCGACCGAGCATCCGATGCACCGACTGCTCCAGGGAGAGGTCGGTAGCGGTAAGACGATGGTCGCCCTGCGCGCCATGCTCACCGTCGTCGACGCGGGAGGGCAGGCCGCGATGCTCGCGCCCACCGAGGTGCTCGCCCAGCAGCACCACCGTTCCATCACGGAGATGATGGGGGAGCTGGCCGAGGGCGGGATGCTCTCAGGGGTCGAGCACTCCACGAAGATCGTGCTGCTCACCGGGTCCATGGGGGCCGCCGGGCGGCGGCAGGCGCTCCTTGACCTCGTCACCGGTGAGGCCGGGATCGTCATCGGCACGCATGCGCTGATCGAGGACAAGGTGCAGTTCCACGACCTGGGCCTGGTCGTGGTCGACGAGCAGCACCGTTTCGGTGTGGAGCAGCGCGACGCCCTGCGCGGCAAGGGCAAGCAGCCCCCGCACCTGCTCGTCATGACTGCCACGCCCATCCCGCGCACCGTCGCGATGACCGTCTTCGGTGACCTGGAGACCTCGGTCCTCGACCAACTCCCCGCCGGGCGCTCGCCGATCGCCAGCCATGTCGTCCCCGCCGCCGACAAGCCGCACTTCCTGGCGCGCGCGTGGGAGCGCGTGCGCGAGGAAGTGGAGAACGGCCATCAGGCGTACGTCGTCTGCCCCCGCATCGGCGACGACGAGGACGACCCGAGCAAGGCCAAGAACAAGAAGAAGTCATCCGATGCCGATGCCGAGGCCGAGAAGCGTCCGCCGCTCGCCGTCCTGGACATCGCCGACCACCTCGCCAACGGCCCTCTCCAGGGGCTCAAGGTCGAAGTCCTGCACGGCAGGATGCAGCCCGACGACAAGGACGCCGTCATGCGCCGCTTCGCCGCGGGCGAGACCGACGTCCTGGTCGCGACGACCGTGATCGAGGTCGGGGTGAACGTGCCGAACGCCACCGCGATGGTGATCATGGACGCCGACCGGTTCGGCGTATCGCAGCTCCACCAGCTGCGCGGCCGCGTCGGCCGTGGTTCGGCCCCCGGCCTGTGCCTCCTGGTCACCGAGATGCCGGAGGCGAGCCCGGCCCGCCAGCGGCTGAACGCGGTGGCGTCCACCCTCGACGGTTTCGAGCTCTCCCGCATCGACCTCGAACAGCGCCGCGAGGGCGACGTCCTCGGCCAGGCCCAGTCCGGCGTCCGCTCCTCGCTGCGCATGTTGGCCGTCATCGAGGACGAGGAGATCATCGCCGAGGCCCGCGAGGAGGCCGCCGCGGTCGTCGCCGCCGACCCGGAGCTCGCCGGCCTCCCCGGCCTGCGTACGGCCCTCCAGGCGCTCCTGGACGAGGAGCGGGAGCAGTACTTGGACAAGGGCTGAGAGGACACGGAAGGGCGGGGGCTGGGAGGACAGCGAGGGACAAGGGAGGACAGTGAGGGACAAGGGCCTGAGAGAGCGGGGAAGGGCGGAGGCCGGCCGGGCAGGAACAGAAATGCGCGGAGGCTGAGAGGCGGTGCGCGGACAGCGGCTGAGAGACTGGGAGCCGACAGACCCGCCGCCTTCCTCACCAGCGCAAAGGACCCTCATGACCCGCGTGATCGCCGGCCGGGCCGGCGGACGCCGTCTGGCCGTCCCGCCGGGCACCCGCACCCGGCCCACCTCCGACCGGGCGCGCGAGGGCCTCTTCTCCACCTGGCAGTCCCTGCTCGGCGGCCCTCTGGCGGGCGAGCGCGTCCTCGACCTGTACGCCGGGTCGGGCGCCGTCGGCCTGGAGGCGCTCAGCCGCGGCGCCGGACACGCCCTGCTCGTCGAGGCCGACGCCCGCGCGGCCCGCGTCATCCGCGAGAACGTGAAGGCACTGGGCCTCCCCGGCGCCGAGGTCAGGCCGGGCAAAGCGGAACAAATCGTCCAGACGCCGGCGCCGTCGGACCCGTACGACCTCGTCTTCCTCGACCCCCCGTACGCCGTCTCGGACGACGATCTTCGCGAGATTCTGCTCACACTCCGGACGGGGGGCTGGCTCGCGGCCGAAGCCCTCGTCACCGTGGAGCGCAGCACCAGAGGCGGCGAATTCGGGTGGCCGGTCGGTTTCGACGCGATCAGGGCCCGTCGTTACGGCGAGGGGACGTTTTGGTACGGTCGCGCCGCCGCTACGTGCGAAGACGCACGATGACCGGACTGGAGAGCGAGGGACCTCAGTTGCGCCGCGCCGTCTGTCCCGGGTCGTTCGACCCGATCACCAACGGACATCTCGACATCATTGCCAGAGCCTCCAAGCTGTACGACGTCGTGCACGTCGCGGTGATGATCAACCAGTCGAAGAAGGGCCTCTTCGAGATCGACGAGCGGATCGACCTGATCCGCGAGGTCACCGCCGAGTTCGGAAACGTCGAGGTCGAGGCGTTCCACGGCCTTCTCGTCGACTTCTGCAAGCAGCGCGACATCCCCGCGATCGTCAAGGGACTGCGCGCCGTCAGCGACTTCGACTACGAGCTGCAGATGGCCCAGATGAACATCGGCCTGTCGGGCGTGGAGACCCTCTTCGTCCCCACCAACCCCACCTACAGCTTCCTGTCCTCCTCGCTCGTCAAGGAGGTCGCGACCTGGGGCGGCGACGTCTCCCACCTGGTGCCGCCCGTGGTCCTGGACGCGCTCAAGGAGCGTCTCGGCAAGGACTGAGCCCGTTCCCGGGACAAGGACCGAGCCCGCCCCACAGAACTGACAGTCCGTCATCCGGTGTCGGGCGGGGAGGCAGTGGTCGTACAGTCGACCCGTCCGTCTCCATCAACACCTGTAGAGAGTGGCGAGCACAGAGTGGACGTGCAGAAGAAGCTCGATGAGATCGTCGCGTCGGTCGGCAGCGCCCGTTCCATGCCCATGTCGGCCTCGTGCGTGGTCAACCGCGCCGAGCTGCTCGCCATGCTCGAAGAGGTGCGCCAGGCGCTGCCCGGCTCCCTCGCCCAGGCCGAGGAGCTGATCGGCGGCCGTGAGCAGCTGGTCGAGCACGCCCGCCAGGAGGCCGAGCGGATCATCGAGACCGCGCACGCCGAGCGCGGCTCGCTGATCTCCGACACGGAGGTCGCCCGGCGCTCCCAGGCCGAGGCCGAACGCATCCTCGCCGAGGCCCGCCAGGAGGCCGAGGAGGTCCGCGCGGAGGCCGACGACTACGTCGACTCCAAGCTCGCCAACTTCGAGGTCGTCCTCACCAAGACCCTCGGCTCCGTCGGCCGCGGCCGCGAGAAGCTGCTGGGCACCGGCCCGGGCACCGACGAGCAGGGGTACGAGGACGAGGACGCCCCCGAGCGCAGCCACGACCCGGAGACACTGCGCCGGAGCGCCGACGAGTACGTCGACGTCAAGCTCGGCGCCTTCGAGGCCGTCCTCGCCAAGACCCTGGACGCCGTCGGCCGCGGCCGGCAGAAGCTGCTCGGCCGCATCGCCAGCGACGACCTCGGCCTCCTCACGGACGAGGACGGGACGCCCGCGCACCACACGAACGACTCCGACTACCTGGCGGGCCTCGCGGGAATCACGGAGGCCCCGGAGCAGCCCGTGGTGCCCCAGGCTCCGGACATCCCGGCCCAGCAGCAGGTGTACGCGCAGCAGGACGCGTACGCCTATCAGCAGCAGGCCCCGGATCCGTACGGATACCAGCAGCAGTACGTCCAGCAGGATCCGTACGCCTACCAGCAGCAGACCGCCGACCCTTACGCCGCCTACCCGCAGCAGCAGGGCTACGACCAGCAGCCGGCGTACGACCAGAGCCAGCAGCAGGCCTACGCGCAGCCCCAGGCGCACGCCATGGACGCGCAGCAGCATGTCCTCGACGAGACCAGCCTCTTCGACACGAGCATGATCAGTGCGGAGCAGCTGCGGGCGTACGAACAGGGGCGCTGACACCGGATTGGGCCGAGAGCAAAAGGTCCAGTATCCTGGCTCTTCGGTCGCGTGTACGTCCGCGATCACCGCTGCCCGGAACGTCGCGGGCAGCATCCTCGTGAGCTTCGAAGATCGAAAGCAGGAATGGCTCTGAACGCCCGCCTCGACCACCGCAACCCGCTCGTGTTCGACACACGCGAGCTGGGGCGGCGTCCTGGCGCGCTCCAGCGGCTGTCCCGCACGGTCGACGCTCCCAAGGATCTCGGGATCCAGGGAGTCATCGGAGTGCCGGAAGGCGCCCCGGTGGAGCTCGACCTCCGGCTTGAGTCGGTCATGGAAGGTGTGCTTGTCACAGGCACCGCCCGTGCACTGGCCAAGGGGGAGTGCGTAAGGTGTCTGGAGCCGCTTGAGCTGGAGCTCGAAGCGGAGTTCCAGGAGATGTTTTCGTACCCTGACGCCGACGACCGGGGCCGCCCCAAAGCGGAGCCGGCCGACGACGCCGAGGACGACGAGGACACGCTCCCTCTCGAGGACGGCCTGTTCGACCTCGAACCCGTGCTGCGTGATGCGGTGGTGCTCGCACTGCCGATGCAGCCGGTGTGCCAGGACGACTGCCCCGGCCTGTGCTCCGAATGCGGAGCGCGGCTCGCGGACGCCCCGGACCACCACCACGAGGCCGTCGACATCCGTTGGGCGGCACTGCAGGGACTCGCCGGTTCACTTGAAGATGGCGAGAAGGACGAGTTGGGCGACGGCGCGCTTCCATCAGCGCACGTCGACGAGAAGCAGGAGAAGTAGCCGTGGCTGTTCCGAAGCGGAAGATGTCGCGCAGCAACACGCGCCACCGCCGGTCGCAGTGGAAGGCTGCGGTCCCCAACCTGGTTGCGTGCGAGCGCTGCCACGAGCCCAAGCTGCAGCACATCGCGTGCCCCGCTTGCGGCACTTACAACAACCGCCAGGTCCTCGAGGTCTGAGCGGCTGGTGAGAGGTCTGATGTCTGACGCCAAGGCGGATTCAAACGCCAAGAAAAAGGCGGACAACACAGCCTCGTCCCACACGCTTCTGGAAGGGCGGCTCGGCTACAAGCTCGAGTCCGCCCTTCTGGTGCGTGCACTGACCCACCGTTCGTACGCGTACGAGAACGGCGGTCTGCCGACCAACGAACGCCTGGAGTTCCTCGGGGACTCCGTGCTCGGCCTCGTGGTCACGGACACGCTGTACCGCACTCACCCCGACCTCCCAGAAGGCCAACTGGCCAAGCTGCGGGCCGCGGTGGTCAACTCGCGTGCGTTGGCGGAGGTGGGTCGTGGCCTCGAACTCGGCTCCTTCATCCGGCTTGGCCGGGGTGAAGAAGGCACGGGTGGCCGGGACAAGGCGTCCATCCTCGCCGACACCCTTGAAGCGGTGATCGGCGCGGTCTATCTCGACCAGGGTCTGGAATCGGCGGGCGAACTCGTTCACCGGCTCTTCGACCCGCTCATTGAGAAGTCCTCGAATCTCGGGGCCGGCCTGGACTGGAAGACCAGTCTCCAGGAGCTCACCGCGACCGAAGGGCTCGGGGTTCCCGAGTACCTGGTCTCGGAGACCGGCCCTGACCATGAGAAGACCTTTACTGCTGCCGCCCGCGTCGGAGGCGTCTCGTACGGCACCGGCACCGGCCGCAGCAAGAAGGAAGCGGAACAGCAGGCCGCGGAATCCGCGTGGCGTGCGATCCGTTCCGACGCGGACGAACGCGTGAAGTCGGCCAGGGCGGCCGCCGCTGAACAAGCAGAACAAGCGGAACAAGCGGAACAAGCGGAACAAGCGGAACAAGCGGCAGCCCAGGTCGCCGAGGGGAACGCCGACACCCCCTCGGCTCCGACAAGCGATTCGGCCACGGCCTGATTCCTTCACAACTGAAGCACCTGCAGCACCCGTGGTAAGTGATGTACCCGCAGTATCCGAACCCCGTCGCAGCGTTCGCGCAGCGGCGGGGTTCGTATCGCATTCTCCCAAGGAGCGCCGTGCCCGAGTTGCCCGAGGTCGAAGTCGTGCGGCGCGGTCTTGAGCGCTGGGTCAGCGGGCGGGTCGTACAGGCGGTGGAGGTCCGGCATCCGCGAGCCGTACGGCGGCACCTGGCCGGGCCCGAGGCCTTCGCGAAGGCGCTCGCAGGCCTTCGCGTGGGAGAGGCCAGGCGTCGCGGCAAGTACCTGTGGCTGCCCCTCGCCGACTCCCCGTACTCCGTGCTCGCGCACCTCGGCATGAGCGGTCAGCTCCTGGTGCAGCCCGAGGACGCCCCGGACGAGAAGCACCTGCGCGTCCGTATCCGCTTCGAGGACGGTCAGGGCACCGAACTGCGCTTCGTCGACCAGCGCACCTTCGGCGGCCTCTCCCTGCACGAGAACACCGCGGACGGCCTCCCGGACGTCATCGCACACATCGCCCGCGACCCGCTCGACCCCCTCTTCGACGACGCCGCGTTCCACACGGCGCTGCGCGGCCGCCGTACGACGATCAAGCGCGCCCTGCTCGACCAGTCGCTGATCAGCGGGGTCGGCAACATCTACGCGGACGAGGCGCTCTGGCGCTCCAGGCTGCACTACGAACGCGCCACGGGAACCTTCACCAGGCCGCGCAGCACCGAGCTGCTCGGCCACATCCGCGACGTCATGAACGACGCCCTCGCCGCCGGCGGCACCAGCTTCGACAGCCTGTACGTCAACGTCAACGGGGAGTCGGGCTACTTCGACCGCTCGCTCGACGCGTACGGGCGCGAGGGCGAACCCTGCGGGCGGTGCGGGACGCCGATGATGCGGCGCGCGTGGATGAACCGGTCCAGTTACTTCTGCCCGCGCTGTCAGCGGGCGCCGCGCGCGACCGCGTAGCCGCAGCGGGGAGCCTTGGCCGGCTAGCTCTTGCGGCGCGCCTCGTCGTAGCGCCCGCGGGACTCCAGTACGTCGTCCATGCGGCCCTCCACGAAGTGGATGAGGGTCAGGAGATGCTGGGCGACCTCGCGGCCGAGCGGTGTGAGCGTGTAGTCGACGCGTGGGGGATTGGTCGGCTGGGCGTCGCGGTGCACCAGGCCGTCGCGCTCCAGCGCCTGAAGGGTCTGGGAGAGCATCTTCTCGCTGACGCCGTCGACACGGCGCCGCAGCTCGTTGAAGCGGAAGGTGCCGTCGTGCAGGGCTCCCAGGGTGAGTGCGCCCCAGCGTCCGGTGATGTGCTCCAGTGTGCCGCGGGACGGACAGTCCCGGCCGAACACGCTGTACGCGAGATCCTGACACTCACCGCCGGCGACGGCGGACTGCACGGCTGGCTCCATGCTTTGAGGGTACTTCGGCACAGCGCTCACCGTGGGGTCGCGCTGACTCATCGATAGTGCGCGCCGGGTCGGGTGCCGGTCGTCGACCGGTACCCGGGGCCGGTCAGTAGCCGAAGTCCTGTGTCCACCAAGGGCCGCCCTCGCCGAGGTGCACACCCACGCCCAGGGTCTTGAAGTCGCAGTTCAGTATGTTGGCGCGGTGGCCGGGACTGTTCATCCAGGCTTCCATCACGGCCTCGGCGGTGGCCTGGCCGCGGGCTATGTTCTCGCCGCCCAGGTTGCTGATCCCGGCGGTCGCCGCGCGGTCCCAGGGGGTCGCGCCATCAGGGTCGGTGTGATCGAAGAAGGCGCGCGCGGCCATGTCCGCGCTGAAGGTGGAGGCCAGCTCGGTCAGGGAGCTGTTCGCCGCCACCGGGCTGCAACCCGCGCCGGCCCGCTCCACGTTGACCAGTGCGAGCACGGTGGCCTCGGCCGCGGTCTCCGCGGACACCGTCACCGGGGCGGTGGTCTCCGGAGTCTTGGTGGGCTCCTCCGCGGGCTTCGACGGCGTGGCCGTCTCGGTGGGCTCGGCCGTGGGCTTCTTCGAGGGTGTCGTCACCGGCGGGGCTGTGGAGGTGGAGGGGGCGGCCGAGGGTGTGGCCTCGCGCTCGGCGCCACGGCTCGTCCCCGTGTCGTCGCGGTTATCCTCCGCGCTGCCCGAGGTACCGCCCTGCGGGGTCTCCACGCTGGACGGGGAGCCGGCGGCCTGCACGTTGTCGGCGTTGCCGCCGCCGAGGGAGTAGTTCTCAGCGCCGGGCATCACACCGGCCGCGACGGCGACGGTGCCGAGGGCCACGGCGGCGGAGACGCCCAGCAGTCCCGTACGTACGGGGGTCGCGGCCTTCCTCTTACGGTGCGAGCGGGCTACGGCACCGCTCGGGAAGTCGGCGACAGCCGCGTAGCCGTACAGGTTCTCCGGCCCGTAGGGACCGTTGGTGCCCGTGCGGTCCGTGCGGGTGTCCGTGCCCCCGGTGGCGCGACCTGTGGCGGCGCGGCCGGCGGCTGAGCGTCGGTGGCGTCCCATCTATGTGGCCTTCCTCGATCTTGCAGTCAGCGAACCTCACCCGAAAGAGTGAGTTTCATATGAGACTCATTGGGTCGGGACGGTACCGCATGGCGCAAGGGGAGGATGTGTCCCGAGAGACATTGTCCGGTTAGCGTGCACCCATGAACGAGGTTGTACGGGTGGTCGTCTGGGTGCGCGGAAGGGTTCAGGGCGTGGGTTTCCGCTGGTTCACGCGGGCCAAGGCGCTGGAGATCGGAGGGCTGAGTGGTTTTGCTCTCAATCTCGACGACGGACGGGTCCAAGTGGTCGCGGAAGGCCCTCGGACCGGCTGCCAGACTCTGCTCGACTGGCTCCAGGGGGACGACACACCCGGGCGCGTGGACGGAGTCACTGAGATCTGGGACACGCCCCGAGGGATCTATGACGGCTTCGCCATCCGCTGACGAAGCGGCGGCGACCGGCCGGGCCGGAGCGGCGGGGCATGCCACCAGCACCTGCCGGAAGTGGAAAGGCCCAGGTGGTTGCCAAGAACAGCCGGTCGTGGCAGTCTCCGCCGATACGGATGATCTCCACGCCCCCAGTGTCCGCGGGAGTCGCAGCGCCGCCCTTGGAGGGCCGCGTACCCCGGCGTAGCCCGCCATTGCGGGCGTGATCGTGTTGACCGTCAAACTTTTTGGTGAGACGCTGAAAACCCCGCGCACCTTAGCTGTTTGGCATGTGGAACAGCAGTAAGAACTTAAAAGTGTCAAGCATCGCGGGTGCGATTCCCTCACGACCCATCGACCCACACCGTTTCGGTCGGTCACTCAGTGTGGAGGACCATCCATCATGGCAAAGGCGCTTCTCGGTTACGTCGGCGGTTCCGACCCGCGACTCATTGCCGAGATGCGACGGCTCCAGCAGCGCGTACAGGACCTCGAATCCGAGCTCGGACGGATCCAGGCCGAGAACGACGCGCTCGCGGCTGCCGCTTCTCACGACTCGCTTCTTGATCTCGACGTACCCCAGGCGGAGCCTGCGCTCACCTGATCACTGCATCGCACCACGACAGCAGTGGTTGGGCAGCCCACATCAACCGCTAAGTTGTCAGAATTGCAAGGGACGCCTCTTCGGCGTCCCTTCTTCTTTCCCCCGCGTGCTTTTCCCCTGCCTTCAACGTCTGGTGTGCCCTGCACCTTCATGGGTGAAACCGCGTGTTCATGGAGTGATACCGGCCCGAAAGGTAGAGTCCAGCGGCGTGCACCTCAAGGCCCTGACCCTGCGCGGGTTCAAATCGTTCGCCTCGGCGACCACACTGCGGTTCGAGCCGGGCATCACCTGTGTCGTGGGCCCCAATGGTTCGGGCAAGTCCAATGTCGTGGACGCGCTGAGCTGGGTCATGGGCGAGCAGGGTGCCAAGTCGCTGCGCGGCGGCAAGATGGAGGACGTCATCTTCGCCGGCACCACCGGGCGTCCGCCGCTCGGCCGTGCCGAGGTGTCGCTCACCATCGACAACTCCGACGGCGCACTGCCCATCGAGTACGCCGAAGTCACCATCACGCGGATCATGTTCCGCAACGGCGGCAGCGAGTACCAGCTCAATGGCGACACGTGTCGACTGCTGGACATCCAGGAACTGCTGAGTGACTCCGGCATCGGCCGTGAGATGCACGTCATCGTCGGGCAGGGCCAGCTCGACTCCGTACTCCACGCCGATCCGATGGGCCGCCGCGCCTTCATCGAGGAGGCCGCGGGCGTTCTCAAGCACCGCAAGCGCAAGGAGAAGGCGCTGCGGAAACTGGACGCGATGCAGGCCAACCTGGCCCGTGTCCAGGACCTGACGGACGAGCTGCGCCGGCAGTTGAAGCCGCTGGGCCGGCAGGCCGCGGTCGCGCGCCGCGCCGCCGTCATCCAGGCCGACCTGCGCGACGCCCGGCTCCGTCTCCTTGCCGACGATCTCGTACGACTGCGCCAGGCGCTCCAGAGCGAGATCGCCGACGAGGCCGCGCTGAAGGAACGCAAGGAGACTGCCGAGGCCGAGCTGAAGAAGGCGCAGCAGCGCGAAGCGCTCCTGGAGGACGAGGTCCGCCGGCTGGCTCCCCGCCTGCAGAGTGCCCAGCAGACCTGGTACGAGCTGTCGCAGCTCGCCGAGCGGGTGCGCGGCACGATCTCGCTGGCCGACGCGCGCGTGAAGAGCGCGACGTCCACACCGCCCGAGGAGCGGCGCGGGCGCGACCCCGAGGACATGGAGCGCGAGGCCGCGCGGATCCGTGAGCAGGAGGCCGAGCTCGAAGCGGCCCTGGAGGCTGCCGAGCACGCCCTTGAGGACACCGTCGCGCACCGGGCCGAGCTGGAGCGCGAGCTCGCTGTCGAGGAACGCCGCCTCAAGGACGTCGCCCGCGCCATCGCCGACCGCCGCGAGGGACTCGCCCGGCTGGGCGGCCAGGTCAACGCCGCCCGTTCGCGGGCCGCCTCCGCGCAGGCCGAGATCGACCGTCTGGCCGCGTCCCGCGACGAGGCCCAGGAGCGCGCGGTCGCGGCCCAGGAGGAGTACGAGCAGCTGAAGGCCGAGGTCGACGGCCTCGACGCGGGCGATGCCTCGCTGACGGAGCAGCACGAGGCGGCCAAGCGGGCGCTGAGCGACGCGGAGGCCGCGCTGACAGCGGCCCGCGAAGCGGCCACGGCGGCGGAACGCAGGCGCGCCGCGACCCAGGCCCGTCGCGAGGCTCTCGCTCTCGGGCTGCGCCGCAAGGACGGCACAGGGGCGCTGCTCGGCGCGAAGGACCGCCTCACCGGCCTCCTGGGACCCGCGGCCGAGCTCCTCACGGTCACCCCCGGCTTCGAGATCCCCCTGGCCGCCGCCTTCGGTGCCGCGGCCGACGCGATCGCGGTCACCACCCCCGCCTCGGCGGCGGACGCCATCCGCATGCTCCGCAAGCAGGACGCGGGGCGGGCGGCGCTGTTGCTGGCGGGCGCGCCGGAGGAGCGGAGCACGAACGCGGCGGAGGGCGGCGTACCCCGTCAGGAACGGAACGACGGGCCGCCGCACGCGGCCGAGCTGGTCCGCGGGCCCGCCGAGCTCATGCCCGCCGTACGGCGGCTGCTGCGCGGGATCGTCGTGGTCGGCACGCTTGAGGACGCCGAGGAACTCGTCTACGGGCGGCCGGAGTTGACGGCCGTCACCGCTGAAGGCGACCTGCTGGGGGCGCACTTCGCGCATGGCGGGTCGGCCGGGGCGCCGAGTCTGCTGGAGGTGCAGGCGTCCGTCGACGAGGCGGCGGCGGAGCTCGAGGAGCTGGCCGTGCGGTGTGAGGGACTCGGCGAGGCGCAGCACGAGGCCACGGCGCGGCGGAAGGAATGTGCCGCGCTCGTCGAGGAGGTGGGCGAGCGGCGGCGGACCGCCGAGCGCGAGAAGTCGGCCGTGGCGCAGCAGTTGGGGCGGCTTGCCGGGCAGGCGCGGGGCGCGGTGGGGGAGGCGGAGCGGAGTACCGCCGCCGCGGCGCGGGCGCAGGACGCGCTGGACCGTGCCGTGGAGGAGGCGGAGGAGCTGGCCGAGCGGCTCGCCGTCGCCGAGGAGATGCCGGTGGAGGAGGAGCCCGACACCGGCGTACGGGATCGGCTGGCCGCCGACGGTGCCAACGCGCGGCAGACCGAGATGGAGGCCCGGCTCCAGGTGCGTACGCACGAGGAGCGGGTGAAGGGGCTCGCCGGGCGCGCCGACGGTCTCGACCGGGCCGCGCGGGCCGAACGTGAAGCACGCGCGCGTGCCGAGCAGCGCCGGGCCCGGCTGCGGTACGAGGCCGAGGTCGCCGAGGCCGTTGCCTCCGGGGCGCGGCAACTGCTCACGCACGTCGCGGTCTCGCTGACCAGAGCCGATGAGGAGCGGGCCGCCGCCGAGAGCGCCAAGGCCCACCGGGAGCAGGCTCTCGGCGTCGCCCGTGGAGAAGGACGTGACCTCAAGGGCGAGCTCGACAAACTCACGGATTCGGTTCACCGCGGCGAGGTACTCGGTGCCGAGAAGCGGATGCGTATCGAGCAGCTGGAGTCGAAGGCGTTGGAGGAACTCGGTGTCGAACCGGCGGGGCTGGTGGCGGACTACGGCCCGCAGCAGCTCGTGCCGCCCTCGCTCGCCGCCGAGGGCGAGGAACTGCCCGAGGACCCCGAGCACCCGCGCAACCAGCCTCGGCCGTTCCACCGCGCCGAGCAGGAGAGGCGGCTCAAGTCGGCCGAGCGGGCGTACCAGCAGCTCGGCAAGGTCAACCCGCTCGCGCTGGAGGAGTTCGCCGCTTTGGAGGAGCGCCACAAGTTCCTCAGTGAGCAGCTGGAGGACCTCAAGAAGACGCGTACCGACCTGCTTCAAGTGGTGAAGGAGGTCGACGAGCGCGTCGAGCAGGTCTTCACCGAGGCGTACCGGGACACGGCCCTGCAGTTCGAGGGCGTCTTCAGCCGGCTGTTCCCGGGAGGGGAGGGGCGGCTGATCCTGACCGATCCCGACAACATGCTCACCACGGGTGTGGACGTGGAGGCCCGCCCTCCGGGCAAGAGGGTCAAGCGGCTGAGTCTGCTCTCCGGTGGCGAGCGGTCCCTGACCGCCGTGGCGTTGCTCGTGTCGATCTTCAAGGCACGGCCCAGCCCGTTCTATGTGATGGACGAGGTCGAGGCGGCGCTCGACGACACCAACCTCCAGCGGCTGATCGGGATCATGCGGGAGCTGCAGGAGGCTTCGCAGCTGATCGTGATCACGCACCAGAAGCGCACGATGGAGGTCGCCGACGCGCTGTACGGCGTCTCCATGCAGGGTGACGGTGTGTCGAAGGTCATCAGTCAGCGCCTCCGCTAGATGCGTGTAGCTCACACGGGTCTTGACCTGGGCCTTTCTCCTGAGTTCAAGTCTTGAACATTTAGCGGCTTCTCTCTACCGAAAATTCACAGCAGACCCCCCTGTTGACTTCGAAACTTGAAGGAATAGTCTCTGCAACGTTGCTTTTACCTTCAGGTGGTGGGTGGCGCCGAGTTATGCGCCACTTGTATGACCACTTGAAGGGCTCGCCCCCACCCCCGGCAGTGAGGCCGGTGGCCCGAGGAGTTACACGTGACCAGCACAGTGCCCCCGAACGCAGGCGCCCGAGCGGCTCATCCCGAGCATCTCGGCCATGTCATCTTCATCGCGGCGGCTGCCGCGATGGGCGGGTTCCTCTTCGGCTACGACAGCGCCGTGATCAACGGCGCCGTCGAAGCCATCCGAAGCCGGTACGACATCGGCTCGGCGGCGCTGGCCCAGGTCATCGCCATCGCACTGATCGGCTGCGCCATCGGCGCGGCGACCGCGGGACGCATCGCCGACCGCATCGGCCGCATCCGCTGCATGCAGATCTCCTCCGTCCTCTTCACCATCAGCGCCGTCGGCTCCGCGCTGCCCTTCTCCCTCTACGACCTGGCCTTCTGGCGGGTCATCGGCGGCTTCGCCATCGGCATGGCCTCCGTGATCGGCCCCGCCTACATCGCCGAGGTCGCCCCGCCCGCGTACCGCGGCCGCCTCGGCGCCTTCCAGCAGGCCGCGATCGTCATCGGCATCGCCATCTCGCAGCTGGTCAACTGGGGCATCCTGAACGCCGCCGACGGCGACCAGCGCGGCACGGTCATGGGCCTGGAGGCCTGGCAGGTCATGCTCGGCGTGATGGTCATCCCGGCCGTCCTCTACGGCTTGCTCTCCTTCGCGATCCCCGAGTCGCCGCGCTTCCTGATCTCCGCGGGCCGGGACGCGCACGCCCGTGAGGTGCTCAAGGAGGTCGAGGGCGACAAGATCGACCTCGACGCCCGTGTCGCCGAGATCGAGCACGCCATGAAGAGCGAGCACAAGTCGACCTTCAAGGACCTGCTCGGCGGCAGCGTCTTCTTCAAGCCGATCGTCTGGGTCGGTATCGGTCTCTCGGTCTTCCAGCAGTTCGTCGGCATCAACGTCGCGTTCTACTACTCCTCGACGCTGTGGCAGTCGGTCGGCGTCGACCCGACGGAGTCGTTCTTCTATTCGTTCACGACGTCGATCGTCAACATCATCGGCACCGTGATCGCCATCATCTTCGTCGACCGCATCGGCCGCAGGCCGCTCGCTCTCATCGGTTCCGTGGGCATGGTCGTGGGTCTCGCCCTCGAAGCCTGGGCCTTCTCCTTCGACCTGGTGAACGGCAAGCTGCCGGCGGCCCAGGGCTGGGTCGCCCTGATCGCCGCCCACGTCTTCGTTCTCTTCTTCGCCCTCTCCTGGGGTGTCGTCGTCTGGGTCTTCCTGGGCGAGATGTTCCCGAACAGGATCCGCGCCGCCGCGCTCGGCGTCGCCGCCTCCGCGCAGTGGATCGCCAACTGGGCCATCACCGCGAGCTTCCCGTCCCTGGCCGACTGGAACCTCTCCGCGACCTACGTGATCTACACGGTCTTCGCCGCGCTCTCCATCCCCTTCGTGCTCAAGTACGTGAAGGAGACCAAGGGCAAGACGTTGGAGGAGATGGGCTAGGTCCGTCGTACGGCCCCCCGAACTCGGGGAGACGGGCCACATCCCCGCTGCCCGTCTCCCCGTACTCGTCACAAGAAGACGTACGGCCCCGGCTCGGCCTTCGAGGTCTTGAGCCGGGGCCGTACGCCTTGCTCCGTCCCGTCAGTCCTTGAGGCGGGGCAGGACGTTCTCGCAGAACAGGCGCAGACTGCGCCAGCCCTCGTCGACGGGCATTCCGCCGGACAGTGGGTGCAGGACGTAGTTGTCGAGGCCGTGTGCCACGCACTCGTCGGGCGTGAGGATCCGGTAGACGCCCTCGGCGCGCAGTTCGTCCACCGTCGTGGCTGCCGACTTCACCGCCGAGCGGATGTCCCCGGACTGCCAGGAGGCGTACGTCCGTGCCTCGTGCAGGAAGTGCCTGCCGTACTCGGCCCAGGCCCGGTCCGGGTCCTCGGCGATGTGCAGCAGCGGGGTCTCCGCCGACGGCATCATGGTCCAGCCCTCGGTGCCGTACTCGATGAGCCGCTCCTTGTAGTACGCCTCCAGGTCGGGAAGGTGGGCGCTGGGGAAGAACGGCAGGCCCAGACGTGCCGCCCGGCGGGCCGCCGCCTTCGAGGAGCCGCCGACCAGCAGCAGGGGATGCGGGTCCGAGAACGGCCGCGGAGTAACCCGTACGGTCCTGCCCCGGTACTCGAAATCCTCGCCGGTCCACGCCTTCAGGACCGTCTCCAGCAGCTCGTCCTGGAGTTTGCCGCGCCGTTTCCAGTCGACGTCGAAGAGGGCGTACTCCTCGGGCCGGTAGCCGATCCCGGCGACCGTGATGAGGCGTCCGCCGCTGAGCAGATCGAGTACGGCGATGTCCTCGGCGAGGCGCAGCGGATCGTGCAGCGGTCCGATGACCGCCGACACGGTGACCGCGATGTGCCGGGTCGCGCCGAACACCGCGCCCGCGAAGGCGAACGGCGACGGCAGCCAGTTGTTGGCCACGCCGTGGTGCTCCTCGGTCTGCACGGTGGTGATGCCGCGGTCGTCGGCGTACGCGGCCATCTCAACTGCCGCTTTGTAGCGGGCGCTCAACGACGCGGGGGTGGCGTCGGGCTCGACGAGGTTGAAACGTACGACGGTTACGGGCATGGGGAGCCCCCTTCGTGTGTGGAGGGGGACGGTAGCTGACGGTGCATCAGGTCGCCAGAGCGGCGGGCTCGGGTTCGCAGGGTGCGCGGCGTTCCGCGCGGATGAAGCCCTCTCTTTGGAGGAAGCTACAAATGCCTTGCTCGGGAGGAGTTCTCCCTCCCGAGCAAGGGATGGCCGATACTGGGTGACGTTATGGAAATCGTCATCCTTGCTGTAGTCATCGCCGTGGTCGTGATCGGCGCGCTCGGTGGGCTCGTCGTCGGCAGTCGTAAGCGGAAGCTGCCTCCGCCGCCCCCGGCCGCCCCCGACATCACCGCCCCCCCGGCCGAGCCGCATGTCGGCGACGAGGCCGAGACACCGCGCGACGAACCGCGCCGCACGATCGAGGAGGTGGATCTCCCGGGCCCCGACGCCTCGGCTCCGGCCCCCATCGCCGTCGAGGAACCGCCGGCGCCCCCCGCGATCGAGGTCCCGGAGCCCGCCGCGGGGCGCCTGGTGCGGCTGCGCGCCCGGCTCTCGCGTTCGCAGAGCGCGCTCGGCCAGGGCCTGCTCACGCTGCTCTCGCGCGAGCACCTCGACGAAGACACCTGGGAGGAGATCGAGGACACGCTGCTCACCGCCGACGTCGGTGTGCAGCCCACCCAGGAGCTGGTCGACCGGCTGCGGGAGCGCGTGAAGGTGCTCGGCACCCGTACGCCCGTCGAACTGCGCGCGCTGCTGCGCGAGGAGCTGCTCCAGCTGCTCGTCCCCGAGTTCGACCGCGAGGTCAAGACGGACTCGAACCTCGACACCCCGGGCATCGTGCTGGTCGTCGGGGTCAATGGCACCGGCAAGACCACCACGACCGGCAAGCTCGCGCGCGTGCTGGTCGCCGACGGCAAGCACGTCCTCCTGGGCGCCGCGGACACCTTCCGTGCCGCCGCCGCCGACCAGCTACAGACCTGGGGTGAGCGCGTGGGCGCCCGCACCGTGCGCGGTCCCGAGGGCGGTGACCCCGCCTCGATCGCGTTCGACGCGGTCAAGGAGGGCATCGAGGAGGGCGCCGACGTCGTCCTCATCGACACCGCGGGCCGGCTGCACACCAAGACCGGGCTCATGGATGAGCTCGGCAAGGTCAAGCGCGTCGTCGAGAAGCACGCCCCGCTGGACGAGATCCTGCTCGTCCTCGACGCCACCACCGGGCAGAACGGCCTGGTCCAGGCCCGGGTCTTCGCCGAGGTCGTCGACATCACCGGCATCGTGCTCACCAAGCTCGACGGCACGGCCAAGGGCGGCATCGTGATCGCGGTGCAGCGCGAGCTGGGTGTGCCGGTCAAGCTGGTGGGACTGGGGGAGGGAGCGGACGATCTGGCGCCGTTCGAGCCGGAGGCGTTCGTGGATGCCCTTATCGGAGAGTAGGCGCACACCGAATTCAGGCAGAGTCACCAGGTGCTCGGAGAAGCGCCCGCCCCCAAGGTGCAGTGGGAGGCGGGCGCTCGGTCATGTGAGCCCACGGTTCGCGAACGGCTACGCCCGCGACCGATGTGCCACGTAGGCCAGCGTCCCCAACAGCAGCCGTGCCTGGGGTGGTTTCGTCGCCGAGTCCAGGGCGGGGGAGCGCAGCCAGCGGACCGGGCCGAGGCCCGCGCGGTCGGAGGGCGGGGCCGTGATGTGCGTACCCGAGCCCAGGCCGTGCAGGTCGAGGGAGGCGTCGTCCCAGCCCATTCGGTAGAGCAGCTCGGGTAGTTCGGGCGCGGAGCCGGGCGTGACGAAGAACTGGGCGCGGCCGTCAGGGGTTGCCGTCACGGGTCCGAGGGGGAGCCCCATGCGTTCGAGTCGGACGAGCGCGCGGCGCCCGGCGGCCTCGGCGACCTCGATCACGTCGAACGCGCGGCCGACCGGCAGCATCATGGCGGCACCCGGGAAGTCGGCCCAGGCCTCGGTCACTTCGTCGAGCGTGGCGCCGGCCGGGATCGTCGGTGCGAAGTCGAGCGGGTGCGCACCCGGCGCGGGACAGTCGGCCCTGCCGCAGGAGCACGCGCCCGCGGCAGCCCGGGCGCCGGGGACCACGTCCCAGCCCCAGAGTCCGGTGAACTCCGCCACCGCGGTGCACTCCGACGAGCGGCCGCGGCGCCGTGAGCCGGGCCGGAGCTCGCGCGTGCCCCGACTACTGCCGATCGTGAAGCCCATGCCCCCTCCAACGGGTCCGATCCACCGGTGGTTACGTGCTGGAACGGGAACGTGACCCTGTGTTCCCGACTTCCCCTGTGTCGCCCGGTCCAGACGGCGCCCAGTAGCGCTCTGGGTGGTGCGCTCGGCATCGTGCGCCCCGGCGCACACCGCTCCGTCCACTCCCGGCCGTCCTATGTCAAGTGAATCGCGCGTGGGCGATGCGGAGTTCATTCGAAGGGGTGGCGAATGGTGGCGTTTCCAGGATCGCCATGGCTGGAGGCGTGATCGTAGGATTACTTTGAGTACACGAGTCCTGGGGACGTGTGCACTCGTGGGTATGCCAAGGGCAAGTCGACTTCCCGTTCGAAGGGTGAGAAGTGCCGGACGGGCGGCCGTATTTACCGGCATTCTGATAGGGCTTGGCGCACGCAGCGTACAAGTGGTCTCAGGGATGGGGGCGTTCCAGTGGGCGGCAACGGCGGAGGCGGGACGACCGCGACCGGCACGGACAAGCGCCCCAACGAGCTGCTCGGCTCGTGGTTCGTGCGCAGCGGCTGGTCCAAGGGTGAGCTCGCACGTCAAGTGAACCGCAGGGCCCGCCAGTTGGGGGCCAGCCACATCTCCACGGACACCTCGCGGGTACGTCGCTGGCTGGACGGCGAGAACCCGCGCGAGCCGATCCCGCGGATCCTGTCCGAGCTGTTCTCCGAGCGGTTCGGCTGTGTCGTCGCCGTCGAGGACCTCGGCCTGCGCGCCGCCCACCAGTCACCGTCCGTGTCCGGCGTCGACCTGCCCTGGACGGGCCCGCAGACCGTGGCGCTGATCAGCGAGTACTCACGCAGCGACCTGATGCTGGCGCGGCGCGGCTTCCTCGGCAGCTCGCTCGCCCTCGCCGCGGGTCCGGCCCTCATCGAACCCATGCAGCGCTGGCTCGTGCCCTCGTCCGCAGCGCTCCGCGAGGAGCCCGAGCCCGCCACCTCGGTGCGCCGCGGACAGCTCTCCAAGCCGGAGCTGGACCTCCTGGAATCCACCACGATGATGTTCCGGCAGTGGGACGCCCAGTGCGGCGGCGGCCTGCGCCGCAAAGCGGTCGTCGGACAGCTGCACGAGGTGACGGACCTGCTCCAGGAGCCCCAGCCCGCCGCGACGAACCGGCGCCTGTTCAAGGTCGCCGCCGAACTGGCCGAGCTGGCGGGCTGGATGAGCTACGACGTGGGGCTCCAGCCCACCGCGCAGAAGTACTTCGTCCTCGCCCTGCACGCCGCCAAGGAAGCGGGCGACAAACCGCTCGGCTCGTACGTCCTCTCCAGCATGAGCCGCCAGATGATCCACCTGGGCCGGCCCGACGACGCACTGGAACTCATCCACCTCGCGCAGTACGGAAGCCGCGACTGCGCGAGCCCGCGCACCCAGGCCATGCTGTATGCGATGGAGGCGCGCGCGTACGCCAACATGGGCCAGCCCGGAAAGTGCAAGCGCGCCGTCCGGATGGCCGAGGACACCTTCGCCGACGTGCACGAATGGGACGACCCGGACCCCGACTGGATCCGCTTCTTCTCCGAGGCCGAGCTGTACGGCGAGAACTCGCACTCCTACCGTGACCTCGCCTATGTCGCCGGACGCAGCCCCACCTACGCCTCCATGGCCGAGCCCCTGATGCAGCAGGCCGTCGAGCTCTTCGCCAAGGACGCCGAACACCAGCGCTCGTACGCACTGAACCTGATCGGCATGGCCACCGTGCACCTCCTCCAGCGGGAGCCCGAGCAGAGTGCGGCCAGGGCCAAGCAGGCCATGTCGTACGCGAGGAAAGTGCGCTCGGAGCGCGTCAACACTCGTATCCGAAAGACAGTCGACACGGCGGCCCGGGACTTCGGGGATCTCGCCGAGATCGTCGACCTCACCGACCAGCTCGCCGTCGACCTGCCCGAGACCGCGGAGGCGGTCTGACCGGGGCCGCGCAAGCGGCTACTCCCCAGTACCCCGGCCGTGGCCGGCCGTCCCGAACTGCCCGACTCGGCTCCCCCATGCCAGGTCATCGGACGGCCCGCCGCGGCCGGCCTGTCTCCCCCTCGGGGAAGGTTGCGCCACGATAACGATCGGTCGGTCCGGTCTCAGGCAGTTCATCGAGGCGTAACACGTGAGATGTCTTCGTCACTTCGGTGAAACATCGAGGGGTGCCGACCGAAACCGCGCTGCGCCAATCTCATGGCGCATAACCGGCCCACCCCTCACGCCCACTTCAGGCTTCGCCCGCACGGGGCCGTACCAACCGACGAGGAGACGCCGATGGCACCAGCCATCACCCTTGCCGCAGATGCACCCACGCTGTCTGCTGCCAACACAGGGTTCATGCTCATCTGTTCCGCCCTGGTGCTGATCATGACGCCCGGCCTGGCCTTCTTCTACGGAGGCATGGTCCGCGTAAAGAGCACCTTGAACATGCTGATGATGAGCTTCATCAGCATGGGCATAGTCACCATCCTGTGGGTGGTGTACGGCTTCTCCCTCGCCTTCGGTACGGACAAGGGCTCGCTCATCGGCTGGACCTCCGACTACGTCGGGTTCGGCGGTGTCGGCATCACGGACCTCTGGGACGGCTACACCATCCCGATCACGGTCTTCGCCGCGTTCCAGCTGATGTTCGCCATCATCACACCGGCTCTGATCAGCGGCGCTCTTGCGGACCGCGTGAAGTTCACCGCATGGTCCCTCTTCATCGCCCTGTGGGTCACGGTCGTGTACTTCCCGGTCGCGCACTGGGTGTGGGGCACCGGCGGCTGGGCGTTCGAACTCGGCGTGATCGACTTCGCGGGTGGTACGGCGGTTCACATCAACGCCGGTGCGGCGGCGCTCGGCGTGATCCTCGTCATCGGTAAGCGTGTGGGCTTCAAGAAGGACCCGATGCGCCCGCACAGCCTCCCGCTGGTCATGCTCGGCGCCGGTCTGCTGTGGTTCGGCTGGTTCGGATTCAACGCCGGTTCGTGGCTCGGCAACGACGACGGTGTCGGCGCGCTGATGTTCCTCAACACGCAGATCGCCACCGCCGCTGCGATGCTCGCCTGGCTCGCCTACGAGAAGATCCGGCACGGCGCGTTCACCACGCTGGGTGCCGCCTCCGGTGCGGTCGCCGGTCTGGTCGCGATCACCCCGTCCGGCGGTGCGGTCTCCCCGCTCGGCGCGATCGCCGTCGGCGCCATCGCCGGTGTGCTGTGCGCCATGGCCGTCGGCCTGAAGTACAAGTTCGGCTACGACGACTCGCTCGACGTCGTCGGTGTCCACCTCGTCGGCGGTGTCGCCGGCTCCCTGCTCATCGGCTTCTTCGCCTCCGGCAAGGGCCAGTCCGATGTCGAGGGCCTCTTCTACGGCGGCGGCCTGACCCAGTTCTGGAAGCAGTGCGCCGGTGTCGGCGCCGTCCTCGCCTACTCCCTCATCGCCTCCGCGATCCTCGCCTTCCTGATCGACAAGACGATCGGGATGCGGGTCAGCGAGGACGAGGAGGTCGCGGGCATCGACCAGGCCGAGCACGCCGAGACCGCATACGACTTCAGCGGCACCGGTGGTGGTGCGGGCTTCACCTCCACCCCGACCCCCGCTGCGGGCACGGCCAAGAAGGTGGACGCATGAAGCTCATCACCGCCGTCGTGAAGCCGCACCGGCTCGACGAGATCAAGGAGGCCCTCCAGGCCTTCGGAGTACACGGCCTGACGGTCACCGAGGCCAGCGGCTACGGTCGGCAGCGGGGACACACCGAGGTCTACCGTGGTGCCGAGTACACGGTCGACCTGGTCCCCAAGATCCGCATCGAGGTGCTGGCCGAGGACGACGACGCCGAAGGCCTGATCGACGTCATCGTCAAGGCGGCCCGCACCGGCAAGATCGGTGACGGCAAGGTCTGGTCGATCCCGGTCGAGACCGCCGTCCGGGTCAGGACCGGCGAGCGCGGCCCGGACGCGCTCTAAAGAGACAAAGAAAGACAGGAGTCGCTGGGTGACGAGTACGGGCACGCGTTCGGAAGCAGAGGACTCGGGACCCAGCGGCTATGCGGCGGCCCGGCTGCGCCTCCTCCAGGGGGAGGCGCAGTCCGGGCCGCCGCGTCGTGCTGCCCTGGCCGAACTCACCGACGACTGGCTCACCGGCCTCTTCGACGCCGGCGCCGAGGCGCTGCGCGGCGTCTCCCTCGTCGCCGTCGGCGGCTACGGCCGCGGTGAGCTCTCCCCGCGCAGCGACCTCGACCTGCTCCTCCTGCACGACGGCAGCGACTCCGGCGCCGTGGCCGCCCTGGCCGACCGCATCTGGTACCCCGTCTGGGACCTCGGCCTCGCCCTCGACCACTCCGTCCGTACGCCCACCGAGGCCCGCAAGACCGCGAGCGAGGACCTCAAGGTCCAGCTGGGCCTGCTCGACGCCCGGCACATCGTGGGCGACCTCGGCCTCACCGCCTCACTGCGTACGGCCGTCCTCGCCGACTGGCGCAACCAGGCGCCGAAACGTCTCCCCGAGCTCCAGGAGCTCTGCGCCGAACGGGCCGAGCGCCAGGGCGAGTTGCAGTACCTGCTGGAGCCGGACCTGAAAGAGGCGCGCGGCGGACTGCGCGATGCCACCGCCCTGCGCGCCGTGGCCGCCTCCTGGCTCGCCGACGCGCCCCGCGAAGGCCTCAGCGACGCACGAAGGCGTCTCCTGGACGTCCGCGACGCACTCCACCTCACCACCGGCCGCGCCACCGACCGCCTCGCACTCCAGGAACAGGACCAGGTCGCCGCGGAACTGGGACTCCTCGACGCCGACACACTGCTGCGCCAGGTGTACGAGGCGGCGCGCGTCGTTTCGTATGCGAGCGATGTGACCTGGCGCGAAGTGGGGCGCGTACTGCGGTCGCGCGCCGTGCGTCCGCGTCTGCGCGCCATGCTCGGCGGTGGCGCCAAGCCCGCCACGGAACGCTCACCGCTCGCCGAGGGCGTGGTCGAGCAGGACGGCGAGGTGGTGCTCGCACGCGCCGCGCGCCCCGAGCGCGACCCCGTACTCCCCTTGCGTGCGGCGGCCGCGGCGGCGCAGTCGGGACTTCCGCTCTCCCTGCACGCGGTACGGCGCATGGCGGCAACCGCGCGCCCGCTGCCCACGCCCTGGCCCGCCGAGGCGCGCGAACAACTCGTCACACTCCTCGGCTCCGGCCGCCCGACCATCGAGGTCTGGGAGGCGCTGGAGGCGGAGGGCCTGATCACCAGACTGCTGCCCGACTGGGAGCGCGTGCGTTGCCGGCCGCAGCGCAACGCCGTCCACATCTGGACCGTCGACCGCCACCTCATCGAGACGGCCGTCCGCGCCTCCGAACTCGCCCGCCGCGTGGGCCGCCCCGACCTGCTCCTCGTCGCCTCCCTGCTGCACGACATCGGCAAGGGCTGGCCCGGCGACCACTCCGTGGCGGGCGAGATCATCGCCCGGGACGTGGCCGCCCGGATCGGCTTCGACCGCGCGGACGTGGCGGTGCTCGCCACCCTCGTACGCCACCATCTGCTGCTCATCGAGACCGCGACCCGGCGCGACCTGGAGGACCCGGCCACTGTGCGCTCGGTCGCCGAGGCGGTCGGCTCGCAGGGCACGCTCGAACTGCTGCACGCGCTCACCGAGGCGGACGCCCTGGCCACCGGGCCCGCCGCCTGGTCCTCGTGGCGCAGCTCCCTGGTCACCGACCTGGTGAAGCGGGTCTCGGCGTCGCTCTCCGGGGATGCCCCCGAGGAACCCGAGGCCGCCGCCCCCACGGCCGAACAGGAACGGCTCTCCATCGAGTCGTTCCGCACGGGCGGGCCCGTACTCTCGCTGCGCGCCCAGACCGAACCGGTCGACTCCGAGGCCGCAGCCACCTCCGCGTCGCACGACCCGGAACCGCTGGGCGTGGAACTCCTCATCGCCGTACCCGACCAGCCCGGAGTGCTCCCCGCCGTCGCGGGCGTCCTCGCCATGCACCGGCTGACCGTCCGCACGGCCGGACTGCGCGCCCTCGACCTGCCCGACGGCGTCCAGGGCTCGGTCCTGCTGCTCAACTGGCGGGTCGCCGCCGAGTACGGCTCCCTGCCCCAGGCCGCCCGTCTGCGCGCCGATCTCGTACGCGCACTGGACGGCTCCCTGGACATCGCGGCCCGTCTCGCCGAGCGGGACGCCGCCTACCCCCGGCGCCGGGGCACGGTCGCGCCGCCGCCCCGGGTCACGGTCGCGCCCGCGGCATCACGTCATGCCACCGTCATCGAGGTCCGCGCCCATGACGCCCCCGGCCTGCTGCACCGCATCGGACGGGCGCTGGAGGAGGCGAACGTACGGGTGCGGAGCATGCATGTGTCGACGCTGGGCGCGAACGCCGTGGACGCCTTCTATGTGACGGGGGCGAAGGGCGCGCCCCTGCCGGGGGAAGAGGCGGCCGCGGTGGCGCGGGGGCTGGAAGAGATGCTGCGGGGGTGAGCGCGTGAGGGCGAGCCCGCGTACGGGGGACGCCTGAGCGCGTGAGGGCGAGCCCGCGTACGGGGGATGCCGTCAGGGGCGTACGAACGCGGCGTGAGTCCGAATACGGGGGTGCCCTCAGCCTCGTACCAACGCGGTGGAGTCCCTTCCGCGCGCGGCCAGATACCCTGGAGGGCGATTCCCATCGCCCCCGACCCCTGAGGACAGACGAGCGCCGTGTTCGATACTCTCTCCGATCGCCTCTCAGCGACGTTCAAGAACCTGCGGGGCAAGGGCCGGCTGTCCGAAGCTGACATCGACGCCACCGCACGCGAGATCCGTATCGCGCTCCTCGAAGCCGACGTCGCCCTGCCGGTCGTGCGGACCTTCATCAAGAACGTCAAGGAACGCGCCCTCGGCGCCGAGGTCTCCAAGGCGCTGAACCCTGCCCAGCAGGTCCTGAAGGTCGTGAACGAGGAACTCGTCACGATCCTCGGCGGCGAGACCCGCCGGCTCCGGTTCGCCAAGAACCCGCCCACCGTCATCATGCTGGCGGGTCTACAGGGTGCCGGTAAGACCACGCTCGCGGGCAAGCTCGGCAAGTGGCTGAAGGACCAGGGCCACTCGCCGCTCCTCGTCGCCGCCGACCTCCAGCGTCCGAACGCCGTGACCCAGCTCAGCGTCGTCGCCGAGCGCGCGGGCGTCGCCGTCTACGCGCCCGAGCCGGGCAACGGCGTCGGTGACCCGGTCAAGGTCGCCAAGGACTCCATCGAGTTCGCCAAGCAGAAGGTCCACGACATCGTGATCGTGGACACGGCGGGCCGCCTGGGCATCGACCAGGAACTGATGCGGCAGGCCGCGGACATCAGGGATGCCGTCAGCCCGGACGAGATCCTCTTCGTCGTCGACGCGATGATCGGCCAGGACGCGGTCAACACCGCGGAGTCCTTCCGTGACGGTGTCGGCTTCGACGGTGTGGTGCTCTCCAAGCTCGACGGCGACGCCCGGGGCGGCGCGGCCCTCTCCATCGCGTCGGTCACCGGCAAGCCGATCATGTTCGCGTCGAACGGCGAGAAGCTCGACGACTTCGACGCGTTCCACCCGGACCGGATGGCCTCCCGCATCCTCGACATGGGTGACCTGCTCACCCTGATCGAGCAGGCGGAGAAGACGTTCAGCCAAGAAGAGGCCCAGGAGATGGCCTCGAAGCTGGCGTCCAAGAAGGGCCAGGACTTCACGCTCGACGACTTCCTCGCCCAGATGGAACAGGTCCGGAAGATGGGCAGCATCAGCAAGCTGCTCGGCATGCTCCCGGGCATGGGCCAGATCAAGGACCAGATCGCCAACCTCGACGAGCGCGATGTCGACCGCACGGCCGCGATCATCAAGTCGATGACCCCGGGCGAGCGCCACGAGCCGACGATCATCAACGGCTCGCGCCGTGCCCGTATCGCCAAGGGCTCCGGCGTCGACGTCAGCGCGGTCAAGGGCCTGGTCGAGCGCTTCTTCGAGGCACGCAAGATGATGTCCCGCATGGCCCAGGGCGGCGGAATGCCGGGCATGCCCGGGGTGCCGGGCATGGGTGGTGGTCCGGGCCGCACCAAGAAGAAGCAGAAGCAGGCCAAGGGCAAGCAGCGCTCCGGCAACCCGATGAAGCGCAAGCAGGAGGAGGCGGAGGCTGCGGCCCGCCGCGAGGCCGGCGCCCAGCCGGGCGGCGCCCTCGGACTGCCCCAGCAGGCGCCCCAGGACTTCGAGCTGCCGGACGAGTTCAAGAAGTTCATGGGCTGACGGTTCCTCGCGTGCGGGATTCTTTTCTCGTGCGACTCTGGGGGCGCCCTCCTGTTCGGGGGCGCCCCCAGTGCGTTCCCTGCGGGTGCTGGCGCCCTTTTCCTGTCGTAACGTCCGGATATGAGCAACCCTGTGCCGCCACGCAAGACCCATGACCAGCCGTGGCGTACCGAGGGCACTCCGCCCGAGCCGACGCCGCCGCCTTCCGGCAGGAGGAAGATGCCCGGCGGCTGGGGCGGTCTGATCCTCACCGCCCTGGTCGTGTACCTGATCGCCAACCTGGTGCTGTCCTTCTTCAACGACGGTGACGAGCCGACGATCTCGTACACCGAGTTCAGCAAGCAGGTCGACGACGGCAACGTCACCAAGATCTACTCCACGGGCGACGCGATCCAGGGCCAGCTCAAGAACGCCCTGGACAACCCGGAGGGCGACGGGAAGTACACCAAGTTCAAGACCCAGCGGCCGTCCTTCGCGGACGACCAGCTCTGGGAGAACCTGGACAAGCACAACGTCACGGTGACCGCCGAGCCGGTGGTCCAGCAGCGCAGCTTCCTGTCCAACCTGCTGATCTCGCTCGCGCCGATGCTGCTGCTCGTCGTCCTGTGGATCTTCATCGCCCGGCGGATGAGAGCCGGCATGGGCGGCGCGGGCGGCATGCTCGGCCGCAAGGCACCGCCGAAACCGGTCGAGCTGCAGCCCGGGGCCCAGCGCACGACGTTCGCCGACGTGGCCGGGATCGACGAGGTCGAGGGCGAACTGAACGACGTCGTGGACTTCCTCAAGAACCCCGACGAGTACCGGAAGATGGGCGCCAAGATGCCCCGTGGGGTGCTGCTGGCCGGCCCTCCCGGCACCGGCAAGACGCTGCTCGCGCGGGCGGTCGCGGGGGAGGCGGGTGTGCCGTTCTTCTCGGCCTCGGCGTCCGAGTTCATCGAGATGATCGTGGGCGTGGGCGCGTCCCGGGTCCGCGAACTGTTCGGGGAGGCCCGCAAGGTGGCCCCCTCCATCATCTTTATCGACGAGATCGACACGATCGGGCGGGCGCGGGCCGGCGGTTCGGGCATGGGCGGCCACGACGAGCGCGAGCAGACACTGAACCAGATCCTGACCGAGATGGACGGCTTCTCGGGCTCGGAGGGCGTCATCGTCATCGCGGCGACGAACCGCGCGGACATTCTGGACCCGGCGCTCACCCGCCCCGGCCGCTTCGACCGCGTCGTCAACGTCTCGCCACCCGACCGTGGCGGCCGCGAGGCCATCCTGGAGATCCACACCCGGGGGATTCCGCTGGCCCCGGACGTGGATCTGGCCCAGGTGGCCCGTTCGACCCCGGGCATGACCGGCGCCGATCTGGCCAACCTCGCCAACGAGGCCGCGCTCCTCGCCGTCAAGCGGAAGCAGGACCAGGTCACGCGGGCGGACCTCTCCGAAGCGCTCGAAAAGGTGCAACTGGGCGCCGAACGGCCCCTGGTGATGCCCGCCGAGGAACGCCGCCGGACCGCCTATCACGAGAGCGGCCATGCCCTCCTCGGCATGCTCCAGCCCGGCGCCGACCCCGTCCGCAAGATCACCATCGTCCCGCGCGGGCGCGCTCTCGGCGTCACGCTCTCCACCCCGGACGCGGACCGGTACGCGTACACGGAGGAGTATCTGCGCGGTCGCATCATCGGCGCCCTGGGAGGCATGGCCGCCGAACACGTCGTCTACGGAGTCGTCACGACGGGTTCGGAGAACGACCTGGAGCAGGTCACGAACCTCGCGCGCGGCATGGTCGCTCGCTGGGGCATGAGTGAACGCGTGGGCCGGCTCTCCGCCCTCCCGAACGACGCCCAGCAGGCCTACGGCCTCTCCGCCGCCCCGGCGACCCTCGACTCGATCGACCACGAGATGCGCCGCATCGTCGACGAGTGCTACGAGGAGGCGTGCCAGAAGCTCCGCGATCACCGGGGGCAGCTGGACGCCCTGGCCGAGGCGTTGCTGGCGAACGAGACGCTGGAGGAGGCGGACGCGTACCGGATCGCGGGGGTGAAGCGGCTGGCGTAGGTGGGGTTTGTTCGCCCCCTCCGCCCCTGCCCGTCCCGTACTTCCGGGATGCCGCCCCGCTTCAGCCCGTCCGGCGTTTGAGGACGAGCGCGTTCAGCGCGACCAGCGGGGGTCTGGGGGCGGTAGCCCCCAGGAACAAGGGACGGGCAGGGGCGGAGGGGGCGAAAAACGTCTGTCACCTCACCTCGTACGGGCGATCAGGTATCGGAAGACGTTCGGCATCCACACCGCTCCGTCCCGTCGTCGATGGGGATGCAGCGCCTCCCGGAGCTCCTTGTCGACTTGCGCCTCGTCCGTCGCCCCGACCGCCGCGTCGAACAGCCCGGTCGACAACAACCCCCGCACCGCGCTGTCCACATCGGCATACCCGAACGGACAGGCGACCCGCCCCGACCCGTCCGGCCTGAGCCCGGCCCGCTGGGCGACCTCCTCGAGGTCGTCACGACGGGCGGCCCGCCAACTGCCCGCCGTCCGCAGGGGGTCGGCCAGCTTGGTGGCGACCCGCAGCACGGACGAGGTGGCGCACCGTTCCGGCGGCCCCCACCCGGCGAGCACCACGGGCGTCCCCCGTTCGGCGAGTGGTGTCGCCGAGTCCAGGAGTTCGGCGAGTCCTTCGGAGTCGCCGGCCGCACACCCGATGGGCTCGAGGGCGGTGATCAGGTTGAACGGAGGTACCGCCGCGTCGGCCACGTCTTCGGGGATGCCGTCGACGAGGCGGGTGTCCGCACGCACGCGCGTGCCCCACGTCCGGGGCAGTAACCGCTCCCGCGCGAGGGCCACTCGTTGGGGCGAACCGAAGTCGACACCGGTGACCGCGGCGCCCCGCGAGGCCGCCATCAGAAGGGCGAGCCCGGAGCCACAGCGCAGGCCGAGCAGCCGCGTTCCGCTGCCCACTTCGAGTCGCTCGTAGACGGCCTCATGGAGCGGCACCAGCATGCGCTCCTGGATCTCGGCCCAGTCACGCGCGCGGGCACACGGGTCCACCCGGGGCACCGGCCCCGCGTGAGGTAGGTCCTGCCGCACGAGCGTAGGTGTCATAGAAAGCGCCCCAATCCGCCGAGAGTTGTCGCTGCGCCCCGTTACCCCGACCCCCGTGACAGTGCGCCGCACTCCCCCCGTATGCCAGGAAACTCCGCACTCGACGTGCCGTCCAGGGGTTGAGGCGCCCGGTTTGGGCGTCAGGTGTGCGCTCGGTAAGAATTCACATCCCGGCAACGTGGGCCCGTACCATCGCGCCATGGCCAAGGCACCCGTTCTCACGCCCCAGGCGGACGATTTCCCGCGCTGGTACCAGGATCTGATCAACAAGGCCGAGCTGGCCGACAACGGTCCGGTGCGTGGAACCATGGTCATCCGACCGTACGGATACGGGCTGTGGGAGCGGATGCAGCAGGAGATGGACGCCCGTATCAAGGAAGCGGGTGCCCAGAACGCGTACTTCCCGCTCTTCATCCCGCAGTCGTACCTGACGAGGGAGGCCGAGCACGTCGAGGGCTTCGCCCCGGAGCTCGCGGTCGTCACGCACGGCGGCGGCAAGGAGCTGGAGGAGCCGCTCGTCGTCCGCCCCACCTCCGAGACGATCATCAACGAATACTTCTCCAAGTGGGTGCAGAGCTACCGTGACCTGCCGCTGCTGATCAACCAGTGGGCGAACGTGGTCCGTTGGGAGATGCGCCCGCGCGTGTTCCTCCGTACGACCGAGTTCCTGTGGCAGGAAGGGCACACCGCCCACGCCACGTACGAGGAGGCCAGGGACTACGCCGCGTACATCCACGAGAAGGTGTACGCCGACTTCATGGTCAACGTCCTCGGGATCGATGTCGTCCTCGGGCGCAAGACGGCGAGCGAGCGGTTCGCCGGAGCCATCAACACCCTCACGCT
Source organism: Streptomyces sp. NPDC087263 (assembly GCF_044744645.1). Classification (NCBI taxonomy): domain Bacteria; kingdom Bacillati; phylum Actinomycetota; class Actinomycetes; order Kitasatosporales; family Streptomycetaceae; genus Streptomyces; species Streptomyces sp. NPDC087263. The sequence continues at coordinate 134,915 of NZ_JBIUYT010000002.1, read as the reverse complement.
CGAAGCGATGATGGCCGACGGCAAGGCCCTTCAGATGGGCACCAGTCACGAGCTCGGGCAGAACTTCGCGAAGGCCTTCCACACCCGGTTCCTGTCCAGGGACGGCCGGCAGGAGCTCGTCTGGCAGACCTCCTGGGGGTCGTCGACCCGCATGGTGGGCGGCCTGATCATGTCGCACGGTGATGACAACGGGTTGCGGGTGCCGCCACGGCTCGCCGCCGTGCAGGCCGTCGTCCTCGCGATCAAGGGCGACGATGCGGTTCTGGCCAAGGTCCGCGAAATCGGCGATCAGTTGAAGGCGGCAGGCGTGCGGGTGCACGTGGACGACCGCACGGACACGCCTTTCGGGCGCCGCGCCGTCGACTGGGAGCTCAAGGGAGTGCCCGTACGCATCGAGCTCGGACCCCGTGACCTGGAGAACGGCACCGTGATGCTGGTCCGTCGTATCCGCGGCGGCAAGGAGCCGGTGTCGATCGACAGCCTCGCCACCCTGCTTCCCGCCGCCCTCGAAGAGGACCAGGCGTTGCTTCTCGAGCAGTCGCGCGCGCGGCGTGAGTCCCGGACGGCGGAGGTGTCGACGGTCGAGGAGGCCGTCGAGGCGGCGGTGGCCGGCGGCTGGGCGCGCATTCCGTGGGCCGACCTCGGCGAAGAGGGCGAGGCCAGGCTGGCCGAACACTCCGTGACCGTACGGTGTCTGATCGCCGCGGACGGGTCGGTGCCCGACTCCGACGATTCACCCGGTAACGTCGCCGTCGTGGCGCGCGCGTACTAGGTTTGCCCAACTGCGACCGAAACGCCTCTTGCGCATCTGATGACCACAGGTGCCCCGTGGCGCGGACCTCGTCTACGCGCAGGGGCGTACGGGTGTCTACGTACCGGCTAGGTATGAACTGTGAGGCTTCTCCGCAGATCAGCGCACCCGCCCTCGTCCGGACGCATCAGCGGCAACTGACGGGTACGTGCAAATTATTTGAGATGCCCCGGAATAGGAACACGGCGGTACCCCCGCTCGTTGTCATTACGTGAGCACGACACAGACACCACCTGTTCTCGCCGCAGAGCTGGCAGAGGCGTGGGCCGAGATTCAGCGGTACCACCCCGAGTTGCCGGACCTTGCCGCGCCAGAGTCCCTGATCGGGGAGTCGTCGTCCGCCTGCGGGCACGAGCTCTCCTTCGAGCGACTGCTTCATGAGGCAGTCCATGGCATCGCAGCCGCGCGCGGAGTCCGCGACACCTCGCGCGCCGGCCGCTACCACAACCGCAGATTCCTCGCGATCGCCGAGGAGTTGGGCCTGGACCACCCGGAGGAGCCACACCCCAGCAGTGGCTTCTCGCTGGTCATGCTCAACCCCGAGGCGAAACGACGCTACCGCCCGACCATCGAGCGGTTGCAGCGCTCCCTCAAGGCGCACACCGTCGCGACCGCCGCGGACACGGCCCGCAGTTTCCGGGGCCCGGCCGCCAGACACGGCTCCTCCGGAGGAGGCGTGCGAGTGAAGGCGGTGTGCGACTGCGGCCGCAACGTACGAGTCGTTCCGTCGGTGCTGGCACAGGCGCCGATCGTGTGCGGAGGGTGCGGCAAACCGTTCCGGATCCCTGAGGTGGTCGGCGCGGCGGCCGGCTGAGGCGGTATCCCGTAGGCGCCGGGTGCGCGGTGGGCCCGGTGGTTTCAGTCGGTTTCGACGGTGAGCGGCGGCACCTCGTGGGTGCCGGAACACACGGTCGTGATCCGGCTCGTCCCGGCGCCGGGAGCCGTCGTGCCCAGGTAAGGGCGTCACCGGGGTCCGGTCGCCCGCCAGGGTGTGGCAGAATGGCCAGCTGTACTCGACAGCCGCATAGGACCCCTCTCTCCTCCGGCTGACGCGTCCATCGGGCACTCGGGTACCGCAACCCCACGCGGCCATCTCGCCGTGCCCAACCACGTCAAGACCAGGAGAGACCACTCCCGTGGCAGTCAAGATCAAGCTGAAGCGTCTGGGCAAGATCCGTTCGCCTCACTACCGCATCGTCGTCGCCGACTCCCGTACCCGCCGTGACGGCAGGGCCATCGAGGAGATCGGCCTGTACCACCCGGTGCAGAACCCCTCGCGCATCGAGGTCGACACCGAGCGTGCGCAGTACTGGCTGGGTGTCGGCGCGCAGCCGACCGAGCCGGTTCTCGCCATTCTCAAGCTGACCGGCGACTGGCAGAAGTTCAAGGGCCTGCCCGCCCCGGCTCCGCTGCTCGTGGCCGAGCCGAAGGCCGCGCGCCCGCTGTTCGAAGCCCTCGGTGGCGAAGAGGCGGGCAAGGGTGAGGCCATCACCCAGAAGAAGAAGGCTGAGAAGAAGGACGAGGCTCCGGCCGCGTCCGAGTCGACCGAGGCCTGAGCATGCTCGAGGAGGCTCTCGAGCACCTCGTGAAGGGCATTGTCGACAACCCCGACGATGTGCAGGTCGCCTCGCGTGACCTGCGCCGTGGGCGCGTTCTCGAGGTCCGGGTCCACCCCGACGACCTCGGCAAGGTGATCGGCCGCAACGGCCGCACCGCACGCGCTCTGCGTACCGTCGTGGGTGCTATCGGCGGCCGCGGTGTCCGCGTCGACCTTGTCGACGTGGATCACGTCCGCTGACGTACACGCAGCACCGGCTCGGGCCGGGGAGGGCCTTTCGGGCCGTCCCCGGCCCGTAGTCGTACTGACAGGAGATCAAGCACAGTGCAGCTGGTAGTCGCTCGCGTCGGCCGTGCCCATGGCATCAAGGGCGAGGTCACCGTGGAGGTACGTACGGACGAGCCGGAACGCAGGCTCGGGCCCGGCGCCGTCCTGCTCACCGACCCGGCCTCCGCCGGACCGCTGACCATCGAGACGGGCCGCGTCCACAGCGGCCGTCTCCTGCTGCGCTTCGAAGGCGTCCGCGACCGGACCGCCGCCGAGGCGCTGCGCAACACCCTGCTCATCGCCGAGGTCGACCCGGACGACAAGCCCGAGGACCCGGAGGAGTACTACGACCACCAGCTGATGGACCTGGATGTCGTCACGGTCGACGGCACCGAGGTCGGGCGGATCACCGAGATCTCCCATCTGCCGTCACAGGACCTCTTCGTGGTCGAGCGGCCGGACGGGACCGAGGTGCTGATCCCGTTCGTCGAGGAGATCGTCACCGAGATCGACCTGGCGGAGCAGCGGGCGGTCATCGACCCGCCGCCGGGGCTCATCGACGACCCGGCCGCCAGCGACGAAGTCGCTGATGGACACGGCGCCGCCTCGTCGGAGGACGAAACCGGATGAGGCTCGACGTCGTCACGATCTTCCCCGAGTACCTGGAGCCCCTGAACGTCTCGCTGGTCGGCAAGGCACGCGCGCGTGGACAGCTGAAGGTGCACGTGCATGATCTTCGGGAGTGGGCGTACGACCGCCACAACACGGTCGACGACACCCCCTACGGCGGCGGCCCCGGCATGGTCATGAAGACCGATCCCTGGGGCGACGCCCTGGACTCCGTACTCGCTGAGGGCTACGAGACGGGCTCGCACGGGCCCGTGCTGGTCGTGCCCACCCCCAGTGGACGCCCCTTCACCCAGGAGCTCGCCGTCGAGCTCTCCGAGCGTCCCTGGCTCGTCTTCACGCCCGCCCGCTACGAGGGCATCGACCGCCGGGTCGTCGACGAGTACGCGACGCGGATGCCCGTCTACGAGGTGTCCATCGGGGACTACGTACTGGCCGGCGGTGAAGCGGCCGTACTCGTCGTTACGGAGGCCGTGGCCCGGCTGCTGCCGGGTGTCCTCGGCAACGCGGAGTCGCACCGGGACGACTCCTTCGCGCCCGGGGCCATGGCCGACCTCCTGGAGGGGCCGATCTACACCAAGCCTCCTCAGTGGCGCGGCCGCGGGATCCCCGAGGTGCTCCTCAGCGGTCACCACGGGAAGATCGCCCGCTGGCGCCGGGACGAGGCGCTGCGGCGTACGACGGCCAACCGGCCCGACCTCATCGAGCGCTGCGATCCCTCGGCCTTCGACAAGAAGGACCGCGAAATGCTCTCGATCCTGGGCTGGGAGCCCGGGCCCGACGGCCGATTTTGGCGCAGGCCAGAGGCCGTGGAACAATAGGGGGCTGTTGTGCGTCGTCCGGCGTGCGCCCCTGCCACAGGGGGACACGACGCCCGCCCCGGCGAAGACAGCACCTCTTTTGGAAACGACTTCCGTTGATGACCTGTGGCATCAGCGAAGAAAGCAGACAAAATGACTCACCTGCTCGACTCCGTCGACAGCGCGTCGCTGCGCACCGACATCCCGGCCTTCCGCCCGGGTGACACCGTCAACGTCCACGTCCGCGTCATCGAGGGCAACCGCTCTCGTGTGCAGCAGTTCAAGGGCGTAGTCATCCGCCGCCAGGGCGCCGGTGTCCGTGAGACCTTCACGGTTCGCAAGGTCTCCTTCTCCGTGGGCGTCGAGCGCACCTTCCCGGTGCACACTCCGATCGTCGAGAAGATCGAGCTCGTCTCCCGCGGTGCCGTGCGTCGCGCCAAGCTGTACTACCTGCGCGACCTGCGCGGCAAGGCCGCGAAGATCAAGGAGAAGCGCGACAACTGAGCTCGCGGGAGTGTTCATATCGGGGCCGGATAGCATCTGGCTCCGATGAACACCGAAGCACAGCACACGGAGCGCGACCGCTCCTCCCGTCCTGGTGTGTCCGAGGAGATCTCGGACACAGAGGGGCCGGAGGGACGGTCGCGTTTCGCTTTGGTGGCCCGTGTCGCGGACTGGCTCCCAGGTGGGCGGATTACTCTCACCGCGCTGGCCTGCCTGCTCTTTCTGCTCTTTTTCAGCACCTTTGTGATGCAGCCCTTCCAGATTCCCAGCGGCTCCATGGAGCTCGGATTGAGGGTTGGCGACCGCGTTCTCGTAAATAAGTTGGCGTACCGTTTCGGTGCCGAGCCGCAGCGGGGTGACGTCGTTGTGTTCGACGGAACCGGGTACTTCGGAAACGCCGACTACATCAAGCGCGTTGTCGGTGTGGGGGGAGACCATGTGGTCTGCTGCGACAAGGAGGGGAGGGTCGAGGTGAACGGCCGGTCGGTCGACGAGTCGACGTTTCTGTACCCGGGGGACAGTCCGTCCGACGTGCCCTTCGACGTCGTCGTGCCCGACGGAACCCTCTTCCTCCTCGGCGACCATCGCAGCAACTCCCGCGATTCCCGCGACCATCTGGGGTCACCGGGAGGCGGCATGATCCCTGTCGGTGACGTCATCGGCAGAGCGGACTGGATCGCCTGGCCCGCGGACCACTGGACCCGGCTGACGCGCCCCGGTGCCTACGCGCGCGTGCCCGCCGGGGACGGTGCCCATGGGTAACCGCGGTAAGCAGCGCGGAGTTTCCAGCCATCCCGCCGACAACCTGCTGCCTACCGGGACCCGGCGCGCGTCCGGTGGTGCGGCCCGCCCCAGCCGTGTCGAGCGGCGCAAGCTGGCCCGCAAGATCAAGCGGCGCAGGCGGCGTTCGTCGGTCAAGGAGATACCCCTCCTCGTCGGCGTCGCGGTGCTCATAGCCCTGGTCCTGAAGACCTTCCTGGTCCAGGCGTTCGTGATCCCGTCGGGCTCCATGGAGAACACGATCCAGATCGGCGACCGGGTTCTGGTCGACAAGTTCACCCCGTGGTTCGGCTCCAAGCCCCAGCGCGGCGACGTCGTCGTCTTCCAGGACCCGGGCGGCTGGCTCACCGCGGAGGAGACCAAGAAGGCGGACGACCCCGTCGTCGTCAAGCAGCTCAAGCAAGGGCTCACCTTCATCGGGCTGCTGCCGTCCGACAACGAGCAGGACCTCATCAAACGGGTCGTCGGGGTCGGCGGCGACACGGTCAAGTGCTGTGACGCGCAAGGGCGGGTGACCGTCAACGGAACGCCGCTGAGCGAGCCGTACATCCTCGCCGGCGACAAACCCTCCGACTTCGCGTTCGAGGTGAAGGTGCCCGAAGGGCGCCTGTGGGTCATGGGCGATCACCGGTCCAACTCCGCGGACTCCCGTTACCACCGCACCGACCAGTACGGCGGCACCGTCTCCGAGGACTCCGTCGTCGGCCGGGCCATGATCATCGCCTGGCCCATCGGGCACTGGACACGTCTGGAGGAGCCGGGGACCTACGCCTCGGTGGCCGACGGGCCCGGAGATGCGAACTCCGCTCTTCTCGCGTCGCATAGGGTGGCCCCTGCGGATCTAGACGGATTGATCCCGCTCCCGAGCCCTGCGGAACTCCCGCTCGTTATGGGAGTGGTGGGCCTGCGACGAATCCGACGCGGGCTGCGGCACGGAGTGAGGAGTGGATGTGGGGGATGTGGCGGTCGGCGCACGGTCCGGACACGAAGGTCCCGAAGGGCGGCCGGAGCGGCCCGACGACTCGGCTGCCCCAGCTGTAGACGCCGAAATCTCCGAGAGCGGGTCCGTGGACGACAACGCGGAGCAGGAGCGCGCGGAGCAGGACGAGCAGGCGAGGAAACAGAAGCAGCGCTCCTTCTGGAAGGAGCTGCCGATCCTGATCGGCATCGCCCTGGTGCTCGCGCTGCTCATCAAGACCTTCCTGGTCCAGGCGTTCTCGATCCCCTCGGACTCGATGCAGAACACCCTCCAGCAGGGTGACCGCGTTCTCGTCGACAAGCTGACCCCATGGTTCGGTTCCGAGCCGGAGCGCGGCGAGGTCGTCGTCTTCCACGATCCCGACGCCTGGCTGGCCGGCGAGCCCGCGGCCAACCCGAACGCCCTGCAGACGGTTCTCAGCTGGATCGGTCTCATGCCGTCCGCCGAGGAGAAGGACCTCATCAAGCGGGGCATCGGGGTCGGCGGCGACACCATCGAGTGCAAGGGCACCGGACCGCTGACGGTCAACGGCAAAGCGTTGAACGAGCCGTACGTGTACCCCGGGAACACCCCGTGCAGCGTCGATGAGGAGGGCGGCCAGTTCAAGGTCACCGTTCCCACCGGCAAAATCTGGGTAATGGGCGACCACCGTCAGAACTCACGGGACTCGCGCTACAACCAGACGGACAAGAACCACGGCATGGTCCCGGTGAACGAGGTCGTCGGGCGCGCCATCGTGAGGGCGTGGCCCATCAACCGCTGGGGCACCCTCCCGGTTCCGGACACCTTCGACCAGTCCGGCATCAACACCAAGGCGGCGGCCGCCATCACCTCGCCGGGCGCCGTGGCGCTCGTAGGGGCTGTGCCGCTGGTCGTGGTGCGGCGCCGGCGCAAGGCGTCGCAGTAGCGCACAGGAGTTCCTCCTGGGGCCGGTGTGCTCGGATTCGTCCGGGCGCACCGGCCCTGCCGTTTGTACGGGGGTCCTGCGCGCCGTGAGGAGTCGGTGGGGCCCGTGTGCGTGATCCGGACCATGGGCTGACCTCCGCCCGTACCCCCGGGTAAGGTGCCGATCCATGGGTGGCGAGAGCTCGACAGGTACGGCCGCGCGTGGCGGCACACGCAACACCTCGGCAGGTGGCCGGACCGGAGAGGTGCTGTCCGGGGTCGCCGTCGCGCTGGGCCTGGTGCTGTTCCTCGGCGGGTTCGTCTGGGGGGCGGTGGTCTACCGGCCGTACACCGTGCCCACGAGGTCGATGACGCCGACGATCGACGCGGGGGATCGCGTGCTGGCACAGCGCGTCGACGGCGCGGACGTCCGGCGCGGCGATGTCGTCGTCTTCAAAGAGGCCAGCTGGGGCGACGTGCCGATGGTCAAGCGGGTGGTCGCCGTCGGCGGCGACGAGGTCGCCTGCTGCACGAACGGGAAGCTGACCGTCAACGGAAAGCAGATCGAAGAACCGTATCTCCCCAAGGGCTCGGCGGCCGAGGTCACGAGCATCCCGACCGTGAAGGTTCCGGACGGCAACCTGTTCCTGCTCGGTGACGAGCGCAGCGGCTCCCTGGACTCCACCGCCCATCTGACCGATGCCGCCAGCGGAACCGTGCCGCGCAGCGCCGTCGAGGGGCGGGTCGACGCCGTGGCCTGGCCCGTGAACGGCATGCTCGCGCGACCGACCGGCTTCGAGACGCTGGGCGGCCTCTCCGAGCCGGGACCGCTGCGGCTGATGGTCGGTGCGGTGGTGGCGGGCGCGGTGCTGGTCCTGGGCGGTGCCGCGTACGGGCCGCTCGCCAAGAAGCGCGCGGCTCGGCGCGGCCGGGCTCGGACGGAGCTCGCCGGTGTCCGCTGAGGTGTCGTACGGCGGGGGTCCGCACGACGAGGGGACCGCGGCCCCCGACGAGTACGAGGGCGGACTGCGCCGGGTCGCCCGGGTGGTGCTGCTCGACCCAGACGAGCGGATTCTGCTGCTCCACGGGCATGAGCCGGACGACCCCTCGGACGACTGGTGGTTCACGCCCGGCGGCGGCCTGGAGGGTGACGAGACACGCGCGGAGGCCGCACTGCGGGAGCTCGCCGAGGAGACCGGAATCACCGAGGTCGAGCTGGGCCCGGTGCTGTGGCGGCGGAAGTGCTCCTTCCCGTTCGCGGGGCGCCGCTGGGACCAGGACGAGTGGTACTACCTGGCCCGTACGGCCGGTACGGCCCACACGACGCCGGTTGCCGCCGGGCTGACGGAGCTGGAACGGCGCAGTGTCGCCGGAGCGCGTTGGTGGACGTGCCAGGAACTTCACCAGGCACATGAGACGGTGTATCCGACCAGACTCGCCGAGCTGCTGCGCAGGGTGCTCGACGAGGGTCCCCCGGCCACACCCGAGGTCCTCGACACCGAAATCGTCTAGGGGCTCCCGGGGCTGGCGCACAATAGGGGGACGCACGGCTGAAGGGGAACATGCCATGAGCGCCGAGGACCTCGAGAAGTACGAGACCGAGATGGAGCTGAAGCTCTATCGGGAGTATCGCGATGTCGTCGGTCTGTTCAAATATGTGATCGAGACCGAACGGCGCTTCTACCTCACCAATGACTACGAGATGCAGGTGCACTCGGTCCAGGGTGAGGTGTTTTTCGAGGTATCCATGGCGGATGCCTGGGTGTGGGACATGTACAGGCCCGCTCGCTTCGTGAAGCAGGTAAGGGTACTCACGTTCAAGGACGTGAATATCGAGGAGCTGAACAAGAGCGATCTGGAGCTGCCGGGCGGTTGATGACGCGGGGTGGCTGCTCGTCGGGCGTCCGTTCGTGGGGCGGGCGCCCGCTCGTGTGGGTGACGGAGTTTTCCACAGTCGGCCACCCGTCCACCAAGATCCAATAGCGAGCTGAAGTGGCCGCAATGTTGGCGCCGGAGGTGGTGCCGACATGAACACACGCAACGCACAACGCAGCGCACTCGGCAGGTACGGCGAGGATCTGGCCGCACGGCGGCTGACCGAGACCGGGATGACGGTCCTGGCGCGCAACTGGCGCGCCGGCAGGACCGGCGAGATCGACATCGTGGCCCGCGACGGCGACGCACTGGTCGTCTGCGAGGTCAAGACCCGCAAGGCGGGGACCTTCGAGCACCCGATGGCGGCCGTCACGACGGCCAAGGCGCAACGCCTGCGGAGCCTGGCCGAACGCTGGCTACAGGAACACGGCGGAGCCCCACCGGGCGGCGTCCGCATCGATCTGATCGGCGTCGTCCTCCCCGACCGCGGTGCGCCCGTGGTCGAGCATGCGCGGGGGGTGGCCTGATGGGGTTCGCGCGTACCTGCTCAGTGGCTCTGGTCGGTGTCGAGGGCGTCGTCGTGGAGGTCCAGGCGGACCTGGAACCCGGCGTCGCGGCGTTCACCCTGGTGGGGCTGCCGGACAAGAGCCTGACGGAGAGCAAGGACCGGGTCCGGGCGGCCGTGGTGAATTCCGGGGCCCCGTGGCCGCAGAAGAAGCTGACGGTGGGGCTGAGCCCGGCGTCGGTGCCGAAGAGCGGCAGCGGGTTTGATCTTGCTGTGGCGTCGGCGGTGCTCGGGGCTTCCGAGCGGATCGACCCACGCGTGCTCTCCGACATCGTGATGATCGGGGAGCTCGGCCTGGACGGGCGGGTCCGGCCGGTACGCGGAGTCCTGCCGGCGGTCCTGGCCGCCGCGAATGCGGGATACGAACAGGTCGTGGTGCCGGAGTGCGCGGCAGCGGAAGCCTCATTGGTGCCGGGGATCTCCGTACTCGGCGTCCGCAGCCTGCGCCAGCTGATCGCCGTGCTCACGGACGAACCGGTGCCCGAGGAGGATCCGGACGAGCAGGGGCGGCCGGATCCGCTGCTGGCCGGACTGCGGATGCCGGGCACGGGCGAAGCGACCGGCCTGTGCGGCATGGCTGTGCCGGAACACGACCAGGGACACGACCTCGCCGACGTCGTCGGCCAGATGTCGGCGCGCACCGCCATGGAGGTCGCGGCCGCCGGAGGACACCACGTCTTTCTCCAAGGGCCGCCCGGCGCGGGCAAGACCATGCTCGCCGAGCGGATGCCTTCCCTCCTGCCTCGCCTCAGCAGGCAGGAATCCCTGGAGGTGACGGCGATCCACTCGGTGGCGGGACTACTGCCACCGGGCAAGCCGATGGTGGAGATCCCGCCGTACTGCGCGCCGCACCATTCGGCGACGATGCAGTCCCTCGTCGGTGGCGGCAAGGGCCTTGCCCGGCCCGGCGCGGTGTCTCTCTCGCACAGGGGTGTTCTTTTTCTGGATGAAGCACCCGAGTTCAGCAGTTTTGTTCTCGATGCCCTGCGGCAGCCCTTGGAGGCGGGCCATGTCGTGATCGCGCGCAGCGCCGGTGTCGTGCGGTTTCCGGCGAAGTTCCTGATGGTCCTCGCGGCCAACCCCTGCCCCTGCGGGCGGTTCAGCGTGGCGAACGACATCTGCGAGTGCCCGCCCTCCTCCGTCCGCCGGTACCAGTCCAGGCTCTCCGGCCCGCTGATCGACCGGATCGATCTGCGGGTCGAGGTCGAGCCGGTCACCCGGTCCGAACTGACGGCGGCCGGCGCGCTGGGCGAGTCGACACGGACGGTGGCCGACCGGGTGAGTGCCGCTCGCGAGCGTTCCGGCGCACGGCTGACCGGCACTCCGTGGCACACGAACAGCGAGATGCCGGGGCGTGAACTGCGCAGCCGCTGGCAGGCACTGCCCGGAGCGATGGACGAGGCCGAGCGTGGACTGGAGCGAGGTGTGCTGACCGCACGCGGTCTGGACCGTGTTCTCCGGGTCGCCTGGACCGTGGCCGACCTCGCGGGCCACGACCGACCTGACGCCGGGGACGTGGCACTGGCCCTGCAACTGCGCACCGGGGTCCCCCGCGGGGTGCCGATGATGATCGGCTCACGGTGATGACGTACGACGAACGTATGGCCCGCGTCGCCCTCGCGCGGGTCTTCGAACCCGGCGACGAGCTCGGCGGGCGGTGGCTGCGGGAGCTCGGAGCGGTGGAGGTGGCGCGGCGGCTCGTGGAGGGATGGGAGCCGCTGCCCGGGGCTAGCGCGCAGCGCTGGGAGGGGCTGCGGGGGCGGGTCTCGCGGATGCAGCCCGAGCGGGACCTGGCCCAGGCGCAGGACGCGGGCGCGAGATTCATCTGCCCCGGAGAGCCACAGTGGCCCGTGCAGCTCGACGATCTGGGCGACGCCAGGCCCACCGGACTCTGGGTCCGAGGGCAGCCCAGTCTGCGGATATGGGCACTGCGCTCCGTCGCCGTCGTCGGAGCCCGGGCGTGCACCGAGTACGGCGCGCATATGGCGGCCAGGCTGGGCGCGGGGCTCGCGGAGCGGGGCTGGGTCGTCGTGTCGGGCGGCGCGTACGGCGTGGACGGCGCCGCGCACCGGGGTGCCCTCGGGGCGGGCGGCGCCACCGTCGCGGTGCTGGCCTGCGGCGTCGACAAGCCCTACCCGCGCGGGCACACCGAGTTGATCAACAGAATCGCCGAACAAGGGTTGGTGGTGGGGGAGTTGCCACCCGGGGATCACCCCACGCCGAGCAGATTCATCCTGCGGAACAGGGTCATCGCCGCGCTCACCCGGGGGACCGTGGTCGTCGAGGCTGCCTACCGCAGCGGCGCGCTGGTCACGGCTCGCGCGGCGGCGCGGCTCGGGCGGTTCACGATAGGGGTGCCGGGGCCCGTCACCAGCGGGTTGTCGGCCGGGGTGCACGAGTTGTTGCGCGGGGACGCGGTCCTGGTCTCCGACGCCGCGGAAGTCGCCGAGCTGGTGGGCGACATAGGAGACCTGGCTCCCGACCGGCGAGGGCCCGTGCTTCCGCGCGATCTGCTCGACCCGGGCGCGGGGCGGGTGCTGGCCGCGCTGCCGGCCCGCGGCCTGGTGGGGGCCGAGGAGGTCGCCCGTGGCGCGGGGACCACGACGGACGAGGCGGTCGGGAGACTGTACGAACTCCGAGCACTTGGTTTCGTCGAACGACACGGCGACGGCTGGAAGTTGACACGCCAGGCAATGATCTCTGTCCGCGGTGCTCGAGGCGGCTGCTGACCGAGCGTGTTCGGCCGTCCGGGCGAACGCCGACAGCCTTGGCAATTCCCGCAGTTGGCGGCTCCCGGTGATCACACAGGGCGATCACCGGGGGCGAGGGCGGTGCCCACCAGAACGCATCTGCGTAGGGGTGATCACCCGGCCTTCGCGCACTGCGACGCTTCAGTCACGCTACGCTCACGGGGTTTCCGGCGTAGACAGGCAACTCGACATCAGACCGACAGCTCACCCAGGCATCCCCAGTTCACAGCAGAACGGCACAAGGCGACGAATGCCCCAGCACACCTCCGGGTCCGACCGGGCGGCGATCCCCCCGGCCGCCCGTGACGGCCGCAGCGTGCGCCCGCCCGCTCCCTCGACGCTCGACGAGCTGTGGCGGTCGTACAAGTCGACGGGCGACGAGCGGCTGCGGGAGCAGTTGATCCTGCACTACTCGCCGTTGGTGAAGTACGTCGCCGGGCGGGTGAGTGTCGGCCTGCCGGCCAATGTCGAACAGGCCGACTTCGTCTCCTCGGGGGTGTTCGGGCTGATCGACGCGATCGAGAAGTTCGACATCGAGCGGGAGATCAAGTTCGAGACGTACGCGATCACGCGGATCCGGGGCGCGATGATCGACGAACTGCGGGCGCTGGACTGGATTCCGCGGTCCGTACGGCAGAAGGCGCGCAATGTGGAGCGGGCCTACGCGACGCTGGAGGCGCGGCTGCGGCGTACCCCGTCCGAGGGCGAGGTGGCCTCCGAGATGGGGATCGGCGTGGACGAACTCCACGCGGTCTTCAGTCAGTTGTCGCTGGCGAACGTGGTGGCTCTGGAGGAGTTGCTGCACGTCGGAGGCGAGGGCGGTGACCGGCTGAGTCTGATGGACACCCTTGAGGACACCGCGGCCGACAATCCGGTGGAGGTCGCGGAGGACCGGGAGCTGCGGAGGTTTCTGGCGCGGGCGATCAATACGCTGCCGGACCGCGAGAAGACCGTGGTCACGCTGTACTACTACGAGGGGCTCACGCTCGCGGAGATCGGCAATGTGCTGGGGGTGACCGAGAGCCGGGTGAGTCAGATTCACACGAAGTCGGTGCTTCAGCTGCGGGCGAAGCTGGCCAGTTTCGGGCGCTGATCACGATGGGGCAGGGAGCTGAATCGTCTCTGCCGCGCTTGTCCCGTACCGGGGCTCGTAGTGGGGCCTGTACTGGGGTTCCCGCGCCTTGTCCCGTATTGAGGCCTGTAGTGGGTCCCGCGCTTTGTCCCGTATCGAGGCCTGTAGTGGGTCCCGCGCTTTGTCCCGTATCGAGGCCCGTACTGGGTCCCGTGCCTTGTCCCGTACTGGGTCCCGCCCTTCGCGGGGGCTTTCCCTGTGCTTGCCTCGGCTGTGGCCCGCTGTCGTCTTGTCCCTGTTTGGCGACGCTTCGCATGGTCGGGTGATCGGGGTGGGTGCCGTTCGGGGCGGTCCGTCCGTAAAGTGGTGGCCGTGCCAAGGATTCGAGCGGCCTCCGTGGCCGAGCACCGGTCGATGCAGCGAGCCGCCCTGCTGGACGCGGCTCGGTCCCTCCTGTCCGAGGGCGGGACGGAGGCGCTGACCTTCCCGGCTCTCGCCGAGCGCACCGGGCTTGCGCGGTCTTCCGTCTATGAGTACTTCCGGTCGCGGGCTGCCGTCGTCGAAGAGCTGTGCGAGGTCGACTTCCCGGTCTGGGCAGCGGAGGTGTCCGACGCGATGCAGCGGGCCTCGACCTCGGAGGCCAAGGTCGAGGCCTGTGTCCGACAGCAGCTGGCCCTCGTCGGGGACCGGCGGCACCGGGCCGTGGTGGCCATCTCCGCGAGTGAGCTCGATGCCGGGGCTCGGGAGAAGATCCGTGCGGCTCATGGCGGCCTTGTGGCGATGATCGTTGAGGCGCTCGGGGAGCTGGGGCACACAGAGCCGCGGTTGGCGGCGATGCTTCTTCAGGGTGTGGTGGACGCCGCCGTGCGCCGGATCGAGCTGGGGGCGGCCGAGGATCCCACCGCCATCACCGACGCGGCGGTCGCCATGGCTCTGCGGGGCGTTCGGGGCTGAGGCTCGGTGTTCTGCGCACCCGGCGTGGGGCTGAGGTTGGGGTGGGTTGCGCAGCCCGGCGGTTGAGGTGTGCCGCCCTCGTCGGGACGGGAGCTGCCCCTGGCGGCGCGCATGCCCACAGCTATGACGGTTGCGGAGCGGCCGCATGTCCACAGCGCGGACTGTTGCGGAGCAGCACATAGGCCGATGGTGAAGGCGGGGGCCGCGCGTCAGGTGTGCCGATGGTGAAGGCGGGGCCGCGCGTCAGGTGGGCACATGGCGAAGGCGGTGGCAGAGCCGCTGGTGTGCCGATGGTGAAGGCGGGGCAGAGCGGCTGGTGTGCCGATGGTGAAGGCGGGGCAGAGCGTCAGGTGGGCCCATGGTGAAGGCGGTTATCGCTTTGCCCCAGTCAGCGGTAGCAGGCGCGACGGGCCCCTGCTGAGTAGCCAAGGTGGGAGCAGTGACAGTGGGTCCAGGTATGTCCTGCCTCTGAGCAGGCCCCAGTGCAGGCACGACGTCGGGCAGTGGGAGCTGCCTGGTTCCACGGTGCCCAGGACCTCGCCGGCCGCGACCTCGGCGCCCTTGTCCACCGACGCCCGTACCGGACCGTACGTCGTGCGCAGGGGCGGCGTACCCGTGCCGGTCAGTTCCACCGAGACCACTCCGTGCCCCGCGACCCGGCCGGCGAAGGACACCCGGCCCGCTGCGACGGCCCGTACCGGTGTGCCCGGGGCCGCCGCGAGGTCCACGCCCCGGTGACCGCGGCCGTATGCCGTCGCCGGGGGATCCCAGCCTCGTACGACCGTGGGACGTACGCCCAAGGGCCAGGCGCGGGCGACGGCCGGGACCGTCGGATCGGCCGCCGCGGTCGGTCCCGGGGACCGTGCCCCTGAAGACCCCGGCGAACCAGGGGATCCCGGCGGCACCGGTGGCGCCGGATCGGTCGTCCGGGCCAGGGCGGACGGGGCCAGGGATCCCAGGACGGTCACCGTCAGTCCCAGCAGCACACCCAGCCACGTACGCAGACATCGTTTCGCTCGCATGCGAGAACCGTCCCGCATCGGGCCGATCATGGCCGGGATCTGTGGAGTACCGGCCGGTTGTGGAAAGCGGCGTCACCCGGTGCCTCTCAGGTCCCGTACACTTCTGGTGGCGATCCGGGCGACCGGGTCGACTTCGCACGCCCCGACACGAGGCCGTCAAACAGCCGGTGTCAGCGCCCCTCGGTCCCTAGTGGCAAGGCGCAAGCGGGCGTCAGGCGCGGGTGCCGTCCGGCACGCGCGGCACAACCGAGAACACCAAGGAGAACGGCCATGGCCGTCGTCACGATGCGGGAGCTGCTGGAAAGCGGCGTCCACTTCGGTCACCAGACCCGTCGTTGGAACCCGAAGATGAAGCGCTTCATCTTCACGGAGCGCAACGGCATCTACATCATCGACCTGCTCCAGTCGCTGTCGTACATCGACCGCGCCTACGAGTTCGTCAAGGAGACCGTTGCCCACGGCGGCACGGTCATGTTCGTCGGCACGAAGAAGCAGGCGCAGGAGGCCATCGCCGAGCAGGCCACCCGCGTCGGCATGCCCTACGTCAACCAGCGCTGGCTGGGCGGCATGCTCACCAACTTCTCGACCGTCTACAAGCGTCTGCAGCGCCTCAAGGAGCTTGAGCAGATCGACTTCGAGGACGTCGCCGCGTCCGGTCTGACCAAGAAGGAGCTTCTCGTGCTCTCGCGCGAGAAGGCCAAGCTGGAGAAGACCCTCGGTGGTATCCGCGAGATGTCCAAGGTGCCCAGCGCCGTCTGGATCGTGGACACCAAGAAGGAGCACATCGCCGTTGGTGAGGCCCGGAAGCTCCACATTCCGGTCGTCGCGATCCTCGACACCAACTGCGACCCCGACGAGGTCGACTACAAGATCCCGGGCAACGACGACGCGATCCGCTCCGTCACCCTGCTCACCCGCGTGATCGCCGACGCCGTCGCCGAGGGCCTCATCTCCCGCTCCGGTGCGGGCAAGGCCGCCGAGGGCGACAAGGCTGCGGGCGAGCCGCTCGCCGCTTGGGAGCGCGACCTGCTCGAGGGCGAGAAGAAGGCCGACCCCGAGGACGCTGCCGAGGCTCCGGTCGCCGAGGTCCAGACCTCCGCCGAGACGGAGAAGGTCGCCGACGCCGAGCAGGCCGAGGTTGTCGCTGAGGCTCCGGCCGCTGAGGTTCCGGTCGCTGAGGCTCCGGCCGCCGAGGCGCCCGCCGCCGACGCTCCGGTCGCCGCCGAGGCCCCCGCCGCGGACGCCGAGCAGGCCTGACCCCTCACCCCTTCGGGTTCTGAACGGCGGGGGCGCACCAAGCCCCCGCCGTTCGGCCCGTAGATCTTCAGACTTCGAGAGAGATTCCAGGAATCATGGCGAACTACACCGCCGCCGACGTCAAGAAGCTCCGTGAGCTCACCGGCGCCGGCATGATGGACTGTAAGAAGGCGCTGGACGAGTCCGACGGCAACGTCGACAAGGCCGTCGAGGCGCTGCGGATCAAGGGTCAGAAGGGCGTCGCCAAGCGCGAGGGCCGCTCCGCCGAGAACGGCGCCGTGGTCTCGATCATCGCCGACGACAACTCCTCCGGTGTCCTGGTCGAGCTGAAGTGCGAGACGGACTTCGTCGCCAAGGGCGCGAAGTTCCAGGCCGTCGCCAACCAGATCGCCGAGCACCTCGCCGCGTCCTCCCCGGCCGACCTCGACGCCCTCCTCGGCTCCGAGATCGAGCCCGGCAAGACGGTTCAGGCGTTCGTCGACGAGGCCAACGCGAGCCTGGGCGAGAAGATCGTCCTGGACCGCTTCGCCCAGTTCTCCGGCGCCTACGTCGCCGCGTACATGCACCGCACCATGCCCGACCTGCCCCCGCAGATCGGTGTCCTGGTCGAGCTGGACAAGCCGAACGCCGAGCTTGCCAAGGGCATCGCGCAGCACATCGCCGCCTTCGCGCCGAAGTACCTCTCCCGTGAGGACGTTCCGGCCGAGGTCGTCGAGTCCGAGCGCCGCGTAGCCGAGGAGACCACGCGCGCCGAGGGCAAGCCGGAGGCCGCGCTTCCGAAGATCGTCGAGGGTCGCGTCAACGGCTTCTTCAAGGAGGCCACCCTCCTCGGCCAGCCGTACGCGCTCGACAACAAGAAGTCCGTCCAGAAGATTCTGGACGAGGCCGGTGTCACCCTGAAGCGCTTCGTGCGTATCAAGGTCGGCATCTGAGTCCGTACCGCGATCGACGCCCGACCCCGCTAGGGTCGACAGCAGTCGTCCGCGTATGTGGGCACGCGCGCGTGCGTGCCGGACGACAGCAGATCTGACGAGGAGGCCATTGCCAAGCATGGGATGCGAACAACACCCCAGCGGCAATGGCCTTCTTCGTATGTGTGACACGTAAAAGAGGCGAGAGATCCATGACCACCACCCAGGCCGGCAAGGGCGAGAAGACCGACGACGGCAAAGGCGCGGGACGCTTCATGCTGAAGCTTTCCGGCGAGGCGTTCGCCGGCGGCGGCGGACTGGGCGTCGACCCCGACGTGGTGCACAAGATCGCACGTGAGATCGCGGCCGTCGTGCGCGGCGGAGCCCAGATCGCGGTCGTCATCGGCGGCGGCAACTTCTTCCGCGGCGCGGAACTCCAGCAGCGCGGCATGGACCGGGCGCGCTCCGACTACATGGGCATGCTCGGCACGGTCATGAACTGCCTGGCCCTCCAGGACTTCCTGGAGAAGGAAGGCATCGACAGCCGGGTCCAGACCGCCATCACCATGGGACAGGTGGCCGAGCCGTACATCCCGCTGCGCGCCGTACGGCACCTGGAGAAGGGCCGTGTGGTCATCTTCGGCGCCGGTATGGGCATGCCGTACTTCTCCACCGACACCACCGCCGCCCAGCGTGCCCTGGAGATCGACGCCGAGGCCCTGCTGATGGGCAAGAACGGTGTCGACGGTGTGTACGACTCCGACCCGAAGACCAACCCCGAGGCGGTCAAGTTCGACTCGCTCAGCTACGCCGAGGTCATCACCCGCGACCTCAAGGTCGCCGACATGACCGCCATCACGCTGTGCCGGGACAACAAGCTGCCCATCCTGGTCTTCGAGCTCCTGGCGGAGGGCAATATCGCGCGGGCGGTCAAGGGTGAGAAGATCGGCACACTCGTGGGTGAACACAGCAGCCGGGCCTGACGGGACCGGCCCCGACCGGGGTCGAACCCTGACCGGGCACGGACCCCGACCGGGGGATGGACAATGTCCTGCCGGTCCGGAACCGTGCAGGAACAAGACGCGACGCAGCCGGCTGCCACCCCTACGAGGAACAGCTGCCGGGCCTACTCAAGACGCAGGAGCAAGTGGTGATCGAAGAGACCCTCCTCGAGGCCGAGGAGAAGATGGAGAAGGCCGTCGTGGTCGCCAAGGAGGACTTCGCCGCGATCCGCACCGGTCGTGCGCACCCGGCGATGTTCAACAAGATCGTGGCGGACTACTACGGTGCACTGACGCCGATCAACCAGCTGGCCTCGTTCTCGGTGCCCGAGCCGCGCATGGCGGTGGTGACCCCGTTCGACAAGAGCGCGATGCGCAACATCGAGCAGGCGATCCGCGACTCCGACCTCGGCGTCAACCCGAGCAACGACGGCAACATCATCCGGGTGGTGTTCCCGGAGCTGACCCAGGAGCGCCGCAAGGAGTTCATCAAGGTCGCCAAGACCAAGGGTGAGGACGCCAAGATCTCGATTCGCTCCGTCCGCCGCAAGGCGAAGGAGACCATCGACAAGCTGATCAAGGACGGCGAGGTCGGCGAGGACGAGGGCCGCCGTGCGGAGAAGGAACTCGACGACACCACGGCGAAGTACGCCGCTCAGGTGGACGAGCTCCTGAAGCACAAGGAAGCGGAGCTGCTCGAGGTCTGATGAACGACTCTTCCTGGGCGCCGCCGCCACAAGCCGGGTACTGGGGGCCGTCCGAGCAGGGGCCTGTCCAGGGGGCTGCCCCGGCGGGTCCCCCATACGATGCGTATGACGCGCAGCACACTCGCCCCATGCCCATCGTGCCCGACGTACCCGAACATGGCGGAGACCAGGATGACGACCGGGGGGCCGCTCGGCTGAGCGGTCCCCTGTTCCGCGACGACACACCGGCGACGGCGCCGCCCTACGGAGGCCCGTCGCAGAAGCCGCAGGAGCCCATGCCCAGCGACCCACAGCCCGCCTCCGCACCGCAGAAGAAGAGCGCGGGACGGGACCTGGGCGCGGCCATAGGGGTGGGCGTCGGGCTCGGCGCGGTGATCATCGCGTCGTTGTTCATCGTCAAGGCCGTCTTCATCGGCGTGATAGCGGTCGCTGTGGTCGTGGGGCTGTGGGAGCTCACATCGCGGCTGGAGGAGCGCAAGGGCATCAAGGCGCCTCTCGTGCCGCTGGCGCTCGGCGGTGCGGCGATGGTCGTCTCCGGTTACGTCCGGGGCGCCGAGGGTGCGTGGGTGGCGATGGCACTCACCGCGCTGGCCGTCCTGGTCTGGCGCATGACGGAGCCCCCCGAGGGCTATCTGAAGGACGTCACGGCCGGTGTGTTCGCGGCCTTCTACATCCCGTTCCTGGCCACGTTCGTCGCGCTGATGCTCGCGGCCGACGACGGCTCATGGCGGGTGCTCACGTTCCTGCTGCTCGCCGTGGTCAGTGACACGGGCGCGTACGCGATCGGCTGGCGCTTCGGCAAGCACAAGCTGGCGCCGCGCATCAGCCCCGGCAAGACCCGCGAGGGCCTGGTCGGAGCGGTCACTTTCGCGATGGCCGCGGGTGCGCTGTGCATGGAGTTCCTGATCGACGACGGCACCTGGTGGCAGGGCCTGCTCCTGGGCCTCGCGGTCGCCGCCAGCGCCACGCTGGGCGACCTCGGCGAGTCCATGATCAAGCGGGACCTGGGCATCAAGGACATGGGCACGCTGCTGCCGGGTCACGGCGGGATCATGGACCGGTTGGACTCGCTGTTGCCCACAGCTCCGGTGGTGTGGCTGCTGTTGGTGATCTTCGTCGGGTCGGGCTGACCTGCTGTTGTGTATGCGTCTGTACGTCGCTGACGTGCGGGTTTGTCGGTGAGGGGCTCGTTGTCCACAGGGCGGCGAGTCCCTCTCCGTATGTCTGCGACACTGGTACGGCCATGCCTAAGCCCGGAGAACTCACATTCGTCGCCCCGCGCGGAGCCAAGAAGCCGCCGCGGCATCTTGCCGATCTCACGCCCGCTGAGCGTAAGGAAGCGGTTGCCGCGATCGGTGAGAAGCCGTTTCGTGCCAAGCAGCTGTCGCAGCACTACTTCGCGCGGTACGCGCACGACCCCGCGGAGTGGACGGACATCCCGGCCGCCTCGCGCGGGAAGCTTCAGGAGGCGTTGCTTCCCGAGCTGATGACGGTCGTGCGGCATCTGTCGACCGACCAGGAGACCACTCGCAAGACCTTGTGGCGGCTGTTCGACGGCACGCTCGTCGAGTCCGTGCTGATGCGGTACCCGGACCGGGTGACCATGTGCATCAGCTCGCAGGCCGGGTGCGGCATGAACTGCCCGTTCTGTGCGACCGGGCAGGCCGGGCTCGACCGGAACCTCTCCACCGGCGAGATCGTGCACCAGATCGTCGATGGCATGCGGGCGCTTCGGGACGGCGAGATCCCGGGTGGTCCGTCGCGGCTCAGCAACATCGTCTTCATGGGGATGGGTGAGCCGCTGGCCAACTACAAGAGGGTGGTCGGGGCGATCCGCGCGCTGACCGACCCCGAGCCGGACGGGCTCGGCCTCTCGCAGCGGGGCATCACCGTGTCGACCGTCGGGCTCGTCCCGGCGATCAACCGGTTCTCCGACGAGGGCTTCAAGTGCCGCCTCGCCATCTCCCTGCACGCGCCCGACGACGAGCTGCGCGACACCCTCGTCCCCGTGAACACGCGGTGGCAGGTGCGGGAGGTGCTGGACGCCGGCTGGGAGTACGCGGCGAAGTCCGGGCGCCGGCTCTCCATCGAGTACGCGCTGATCAGGGACATCAACGACCAGGCCTGGCGTGGCGACCGGCTCGGGCGGATGCTCAAGGGCAAGCCCGTGCATGTCAATCTCATCCCGCTGAACCCGACGCCGGGTTCGAAGTGGACCGCCTCGCGGCCCGAGGACGAGAAGGCGTTCGTCGAGGCGATCGCGGCCCACGGGGTGCCGGTCACCGTTCGGGACACCCGCGGTCAGGAGATCGACGGGGCGTGCGGTCAGCTCGCGGCCACCGAGCGGTAACCTGGGCAACATGGCTGCGTACGTGCATCCTTAGGTACCTACATCTTCATATTCCGACAGGGGAGCGCCACAGCGCTGAGAGTGCGGTAGCCGGGCCACCGGTGGGCCGCAGACCCTCAGAACCTTGCCCAGGTCATTCTGGGTAGGAAGTTCGGTCAATACTCAAGCTGTTGCGCCCTGCCCGGGAACTGTCAGAGGTTCCCGGGCAGGGCCGCGTCTCTTCCTGGTCATCCCAGGAGGAATTCAGTGAGCAAGAAGAAGACGATCACGGCCGTCGTCGCTGTCGGTGTGGGGTTGGGGCTCGTCACGCTCTCCGCGTGCGGCTCGACCGATTCCGGTTCCGGGAGCGGTGGTGACTCCAAGACGGTGACTCTCGTCAGCCATGACTCCTTCGCCTATTCCAAGGACGTGCTGAGCGCCTTCGAGAAGGAGTCCGGGTACACGGTCAAGGTCCTCAAGGACGGCGACGCGGGGCAGGCCGTCAACAAGGCGATCCTCACCAAGGACAACCCGCAGGGCGACGTCTTCTTCGGCGTCGACAACACCCTGCTGTCCCGCGCGCTCGACAACGGGCTCTTCCAGTCGTACGACGCCAAGGGCTCGGACCAGATCCTCCCGGAGTACCGGGTCGACGAGGACAAGCACCGGGTGACGCCCATCGACACGGGCGACATCTGCGTCAACTACGACAAGGCCTACTTCAGCGAGCACAAGCTGACGCCGCCGCAGTCCTTCGAGGATCTGATCAAGCCCGAGTACAAGAACCTGCTCGTCACCGAGAACGCCTCCACCTCCTCGCCTGGCCTCGGCTTCCTGCTCGGGACCGCGGCGAAGTACGGGGACGACGGCTGGCAGGACTACTGGACCAAGCTCAAGGCCAACGGCGTCGAGGTCGTCGACGGCTGGGAGCAGGCGTACAACGAGGACTTCTCCGGGTCCGCGGGCGGCAAGAAGGCCAAGGCGGACCGTCCGCTCGTCGTCTCCTACGCCTCCTCGCCGCCCGCCGAGGTCATCTACGCCGACCCGAAGCCGACGACCGCGCCGACCGGCGTCGCGACCGGCACCTGCTTCCGGCAGGTCGAGTACGCGGGGCTGCTGAGCAACGCGAAGAACACCAAGGGCGGCGAGGCGCTCATCGACTTCCTGATCACCAAGCAGTTCCAGGACGACATGCCGCTGAACATGTTCGTCTACCCGGTGGTGGAGGGCGCGAAGGTGCCGGCCGAGTTCACGGAGTTCGGGCCGCAGGCCAAGGACCCCGAGACCATGGCCCCCAGCAAGATCGCCGAGAACCGTGACCAGTGGGTCAAGTCGTGGACCTCACTCGTACTGAAGTAACGCCCCGGGCGCGAAGGAAGTCCCGTCGGGGAGGTGCGGCGCGGCTCGGGCTGATGGCCCTGCCGATCGCGTTCTTCGGCGTCTTCTTCGCCTACCCCGTGGCGGCGATCGTGGCCCGCGGCCTCAAGGTCGACGGGGTCTGGCAGTTCGGGCGGATCGGGGATGTCCTCGCGCAGTCCGACATCCGGCACGTGTTGTGGTTCACCACCTGGCAGGCGCTTGCCTCGACCGCGCTCACACTGCTGATCGCGCTCCCCGGCGCGTACGTCTTCGCGCGTTTCGATTTCAGGGGCAAGCAGGTGCTGCGGGCGGTGGTGACCGTGCCGTTCGTGCTGCCGACGGTCGTCGTCGGTACGGCGTTCCTGGCGCTGGTCGGCCGGGGCGGGCTGCTGGACGAACTGTGGGGCGTACGGCTCGACACCACCGTCTGGGCGATCCTGCTCGCGCACGTCTTCTTCAACTACGCGGTCGTCGTCCGTACCGTCGGCGGGCTCTGGTCGCAGCTCGACCCGCGTCAGGAGGAGGCCGCCCGGATGCTCGGCGCCTCCCGGTTCGCGGCCTGGCGCAAGGTGACGCTGCCGGCCCTGAGCCCGGCCGTTGCCGCCGCCGCGCTGATGGTGTTCCTCTTCACCTTCACCTCCTTCGGTGTGGTGCAGATCCTCGGCGGTCCCACCTTCTCGACCCTCGAAGTCGAGATCTACCGGCAGACCTCGGAGATCTTCGACCTCTCCACGGCGGCGGTGCTGACGATCATCCAGTTCGTGGCGGTGGGCGCGATCCTCGCCGTGCACGCCTGGACCGTACGGCGCCGGGAGACCGCCCTGCGTCTGGTGGCCCCGGAGACGACCGCACGCCGGCCACGCGGTGCCGGGCAGTGGGCGCTGCTCGCCGGGGTCCTCGCGACCATCGCCGTGCTGCTCGTGCTGCCGCTCGCTGTGCTGGTCCAACGCTCCCTGGGCGCCCCCGACTTCGGGTACTACAGGGCGCTGACGACCGACGACAGCGGCATCTTCCTCGTCCCGCCGATCGAGGCCATCGGCAACTCGCTGCAGTACGCGCTCGCCGCCACCGCCATCGCCGTACTCATCGGCGGTCTGGCGGCCGCCGCCCTCACCAGACGGGCGGGCCGTCTCGTACGAGGCTTCGACGCGCTGCTGATGCTGCCGCTGGGCGTGTCGGCGGTGACCGTCGGGTTCGGGTTCCTGATCGCGCTGGACGAGCCACCGCTCAACCTCAGAAGCAGCTGGATCCTGGTGCCGCTCGCGCAGGCACTGGTCGGTGTCCCCTTCGTCGTACGGACGATGCTGCCCGTGCTGCGGGCGGTGGACGGGCGTTTGCGGGAGGCCGCCGCGGTGCTCGGGGCGTCGCCGTGGCGGGTGTGGCGCGAGGTCGATCTGCCGATGGTGCGGCGGGCGCTGCTGGTCGCGGCCGGGTTCGCCTTCGCGGTGTCGCTGGGCGAGTTCGGGGCGACCGTCTTCATCGCACGGCCCGACAATCCCACGCTGCCGGTCGCCGTGGCCCGGCTGCTCGGGCGCGCGGGCGACCTCAACTACGGCCAGGCGATGGCCCTTTCGACCATCTTGATGGTGGTGTGCGCGGTGGCGCTGCTGCTGTTGGAGCGGGTACGGACCGACCGGACCGGGGAGTTCTAGATGCTGCTGAGCCTTGAGACCGCGACCGTACGCTTCGGCGGGCGGGCGGTGCTCGATGCCGTCGACCTCGCGGTCGCCGAGCACGAGATCGTGTGTGTACTGGGGCCGAGCGGCAGCGGCAAGTCGACGCTGCTGCGGGTGGTGGCCGGGCTCCAGACGCTCGACGCGGGCCGGGTGTTCCTCGACGACCGCGACCAGGCTCAGGTGCCCGCGCACCGGCGGGGCGTCGGCCTGATGTTCCAGGACCACCAGCTCTTCCCGCAGCGCGACGTGGGCGGCAATGTGGCCTTCGGGCTGCGGATGCACGGGGCGGACAAGGCCGAACAGGCTGTACGGGTAAGCGAGTTGCTGGAGCTCGTCGGGTTGCCGGGCGCCGAGCACAGGGCCGTCGCCGCGCTCTCCGGTGGTGAGCAGCAGCGGGTCGCGCTGGCGCGCGCCCTGGCGCCGCGCCCCCGGCTGCTGATGCTCGACGAACCGCTCGGCCAGTTGGACCGCTCGCTGCGCGAGCGCCTTGTCGTCGAACTCCGTGAGCTGTTCGGCGAGTTGGGTACGACCGTGCTCGCCGTCACGCACGACCAGGGGGAGGCCTTCGCGCTCGCCGACCGGGTCGTGGTGATGCGTGACGGGCGAATCGCCCAGTCGGGTACGCCACTTGAGGTCTGGCAGCACCCCGCGGACGAGTTCGTGGCGCGCTTCCTCGGCTTCGACAACGTGGTCGACGCGACGGTGAGCGGGGAGGCCGCGGACACTCCGTGGGGGAAGGTTCCGGTGCCGGAGGGCACCCGGCAGGGGCCGGGCACCCTGCTCGTACGGCCCGCGGGCGTACGGCTGGTGGACGCGGTGGAGGGGCTGCGCTGCACCGTGGTCGCACGGACCTTCCGCGGCACTCATGTCGCCGTACAACTGCAACCGGAGGACGCGCCCCGGCTCGAAGCGGCGTGCACGCTCAGGGATGCGCCGGTCCCCGGTGATCAGGTCGGGGTCGAGTTCGACGCCGCTGAGATCATCGTCCTCGGCTGACCGCCCGGCGCCCGAAAATGATGTACTCGCAGCACCGTCCGCCGCATAAAGTGCGGCTCATGACGTCACTCGGAGTGCTCGGGCATGACCGCTACTGCGACGCGATCGAGGTGCAGGTACGGCAGTTGAGGGACGTGGTGACCTCGGACGGCGTCGAGCTGTCCGCCACCGTGCCGACCTGCCCGGCCTGGTCGCTGGAGCAGCTCCTACGGCATACCGGCGGGGCGTTGCGCTGGGCCGAACTCCTCGTCCGTAAAAGGGTGCAGGAGTACACCCCCGACGGGAACATTCCCCTCGGTCAGGGGCCGGAGGCCGAGGGCGATCCCGCTGCCCTGGACGCCTGGCTCGCGGAGACCGGTGAGATGCTCGTCGGCACGCTGCGGGAGGCGGGGCCCGATGTGAAGGTCTGGGGGTGGGCCGGGGTTCTCACCTCCGGTTTCTGGGCGCGCCGGATGACACACGAGCTGGCGATCCACCGCGCCGACGCGACACTCGCCGCGGGGCTGCCGTACGAGGTCGACCCCGATGTGGCCGTCGACGCGATCGACGAGTGGCTGGGGATCGTGGAGTTCGTGCAGCGGACGCAGCCGCACGACGCGGCGAAGGAACTGCGCGGGCCCGGCCGCAGCATCCACCTCCACGCCACCGACCCGCCCCCCGAGTTGAACGCCGAGTGGGTCGTCGAACTCACCGAGGAAGGTGTCGCCTGGCGCCGGGGCCATGAGAAGGCGACCGTCGCGCTGCGGGGTCCGCTGACCGACGTACTGCTGGCCTTCTACCGCCGACTGCCGCTGGATGCCGGGCGGTTGGAGGTGCTGGGGGAGCGCGAGCTGCTGGATTTCTGGCTGGAGCGGGCGACGTTCGGGTAGGTCCGTGCCGCGGGTGCCACCAGGGGCACGTACTGCGCCGCGGGTGCCCATCAGGGTCATGTTCTGCGCCGTGGGTGCCATCAGGTCATGCTGCGCCGTGGGTGCCACCAGGGGCACGTCCCTGCTCCGCGGATGCCATCAGGGTCATGTCCTGCCCCGTGGGTGCCCGTCGGGGTCGCGTCCCGCGCCGCGGCTGCCCGTCAGGGTCGCACAGGCGTGTGGCCCGTCTCCTCGATGAGGGGACGGGCCACACGTTCGTACGGTGTGAGGATCAGGCCTTCGTCGCGCCACGGCGGCGCATGCCGAAGAACACCGCTCCGCCACCGACCAGGACGAACGCACCAGCGACGCCGGCGATCGCCGGGGTGTTGGAGTTCGCACCGGTCTCGGCGAGGTTGGACTCACCGGCCGCGGGGGACGGGGCGTTGCTGCCCGTCGTGGCGGGGGCGGTGGTGCTCTCGGCGGGCGACGGGGTCGCCGAGTCCGAAGGCGTCGCCGACGGGGCGGGCGTCTCCGAGGCCGGAGGCGTCGTGGCCGGCGGAGTGGTCTCCGTGGACGTGCACGCCTTGTCCGGCACGGTCAGGTTCGGGGAGATGTCCTCGTCGACAGCGTTGTTCTCGGCCTTGATGTGGACGCGGTACTTGGCCTTGGGGGCCCAGTCCTCCGAGAACGTGACGGTGGCGCCCTCGCGGGTGCCCACCACGGTCTCCTCGCCGACGAGCTTCGCGTCGGCGCCGTTCGACTCGAGGTAGACCGACACCGTGGCCTTCACGCCCGAGGCGTCGATGTCGGTGACGGAGATGGTGCCCTTCCCGCTGTCGTCGCACGCGGCGACAGCGGTGAAGTCACGGATGTTGCAGGCCATTGCGTTGCCGGCGACGCCGAGCGCGAGCGCGGCCGTGGCTGAAGCAACACCCAGGATTCGCACAGAACGTGCGGTACGGCGAGATATGGACACGATTGCCCTTCACGGGATGCGCAACTGCGGGGGGTGAGAGGGGCGTTCTGCTGCTCTGCTGCGACAACAGCGCCCCCAGTAGCCTCACTGGTTTATAAGCGCCAGCTAAGTGCTGTCAATGCATATGCCCTTGCCGAGGCGTTGGCTTTACCTTGTCGTTAACCACCGAGACGTTTGAGTGCGTCCGGAGCGTCCTCGATACGGTCAACAAGGGCGATTCGGGACTCCATCGCGCGCTCACGGGCGAGCGACTGGAGGAGGGGCCACGTCGGGTGCTTCTCGGTCCAGTGGGCGCGGTTCACGAGAACCATGGGCGTCGGCTCGCCACGGGACTCGTAGTAGTTCGGCGTCGCGTTGTCGAAGATCTCCTGTACGGTCCCGGCGGCGCCCGGCAGGAAGACGACGCCCGCATTCGAGCGGGCCAGCAGGCCGTCCTCGCGGGTCGCGTTGGCGAAGTACTTGGCGATGTGCGCGGCGAAGGCGTTCGGCGGCTCGTGGCCGTAGAACCAGGTGGGGATGCCGACCGAGGCGCCACCGGCGGGCCAGCGCTCGCGTACGTCGAAGGCGGCGCGTGCCCAGTCGGTGATCGAGGGGGTGAACGACGGCGCCCGCGCGAGGAGTTCGAGGGCCTCGGTGAGCATCTCGTCGTCGAAGGGGGCCGCGTACGCGCCGAGGTTCGCCGCCTCCATCGCGCCCGGGCCGCCGCCGGTGGCGACCGTGTAACCGGCGCGCGCCAGCTCACGGCCGAGGCGCGCCGCCCCCTCGTACGCCTGCGTGCCCCGTGCCATCGCATGGCCGCCCATCACGCCCACCACCCGCGCGCCGACGAGGAGTTCGTCGAGTGCGTCGGAGACCGAGTCGTCATGGATCGCGCGGAGCATCGACGAGAAGACGTCGCCGTCGGCCTTGGTCTGCTGGAACCAGGCGTACGCGCGGGCGTCCGGCGTGGCTTCGTAGCCCGCGTCGAGCCGCTCGAAGAGTTCGTCGGGGGAGTAGAGCAGGCCACGGTAGGGGTCGAAGGGCACGCCGGGGACGGGCGGGAAGACCAGCGCACCCGCCGCGCGTATCCTCCCCGCCGCGTCGGCGTCCATCGGGCAGCCGAGGAAGACGGCGCCCGCGGTGTCCAGGGCCAGCAGATCCCTCGTACGGGCCGTCAGGTCGACTGCCTGAACACGGAAGTGGGCGAGTGAGCCGTGCTTCGAGACCACCTCGTCGAACTCGGCGAGGGACTCGATCTCACGGTCCTGGGAAGCGTGGCTGGGGGTCGGTTGCGGCTGCACGCGGCCATGCTAGGCGCACGGGCGGCGGGGTTCGGGGGCGGCCCGGAAATGCGGCCGGGCTGGGGACGGGGTCGCCGGGGGCGGTGGGGGTGGTGGGGGCGAGGGGTTGCAGTTGGTGGTGCTTGAGGGGACGAGGGGCTGCTGTGGTGGTGCTGGGGAGGCGCGGGGCGGCAGTGGTGGTGCTGGGTGGGCGCGGGGCGGCAGTGGTGGTGCTGGGTGGGCGAGGGGCTGTGGTGGTGGTGAGTGGGCGGGGGCTGTGGTGGTGCCGAGGGGCTGCGGTAGGTGGTGGGGTGCCTTGGGCGACCTCGGGCGGGGCGGGGCGTTGGGGCGCCCGGTGCCGCACGCATGCCGCCTGTGCCCGGCGTTCGCGCCCGTGCCGGGCTTGCCGCTCGTGCCCGGCGCCCGCGGTTGTGGCTCGGGCCTGCCACCTGTGCCCGGCGCTCGCGCTTGTGGCTCGTGCCCGGCGCCCGCGCCCTGTGCCCGTGGCCGCGCTTGCCGCTCGTGCACAACGCTCGTGCCCGGCGCCCGCGGTTGTGGCTCGGGCCTGCCACCTGTGCCCGGCGCTCGCGCCTGTGGCTCGCGCCCGGCGCCCGCCGCTAGCACCCGCGCTCGTCGCCCACGCCCGCCACCCGTGCCTGCCGCCCACTGCCCCCCCCGTACGCCGGCCCCGCCCCCGTACGCCGCCCCCGTACGCGCCCATGTCCTCTGTCGTGAGGGAGCCGGGCGCCCGTGTGTGTGGGTCAGCCCTGGACCGCTGCCGGGTCCATCCACGTGACCTCCCAGGTGTGGCCGTCCGGGTCGTCGAAGGCGCGGCCGTACATGAAGCCGTGGTCCTGGGTCTCGCCCGAGGCCGAGCCGCCCGCCGCGATGGCGTTGTCGACGAGTTCGTCGACCTTCTCGCGGCTCTCGGCGCTCAGACACAGCAGGACCTCGCTGGTCTTGGTGGAGTCCGCGATCTGCTTCTTCGTGAAGTCGGCGTAGCGCTGCTTGCTCAGCATCATGGCGACGATCGTGTCGCTGATCACCACGCAGGCGCAGTCGTCCGTCGAGAACTGCGGGTTGATCGTGTAGCCCAGCTCGGTGAAGAACTTCTTCGAGGTGTCGACGTCGGCGACGGCCAGGTTCACGAAGATCATCTGCTGGTACATGTCCAGGTCTCCCATCGGTGCGGTACGGCGCTGTGGTGTCGTACGCAGGGATAGACCGGGGGTCCGCGCGGAACTCATCGCTCGGCGCGGACTTTTCTTCTCCGGGCGGTCAGCCGACCAGGGGGAGCGCCGCAAGTTCGGCGACCGCCCAGGTCAGCGGCCCGAATACGGCGAGCAGCGCGCCCACCCGCAGGGCGGCGGCGCTCCGGAGCATGGTCGCAGGCGCGCCCAGCCGTAGCAGTGCCGCCGTGGTGTCCGCGCGCGCCTGCTTGGCCTCCAGGGCGGCCGTCGCCAGGGTCAGCAGGGTGCACCCCGCGACCACCAGGACGCCGAGGGTGGTCAGCGGACCGAAGTCGGGGCGTGCGCCGGTGTAGAGCGTGGCCACCGCGTACCCCCCCGACGCCACCGCGCACACCACGCCGAGCGGCTGCCCGATCCGTCGCGCCTCCGCCTGGAGCACCCGGCCGGCGAGCAGCCGCACCGCGCCCGGTCGTACGGCCTGGAGCAGCCGCCCGCAGGCGTAGGTGATCGCAGGCCCGGCAAGCGCCAGGCCGACCGCGGTCAGAGCCCAGCCGGCCAGCACCCCGGCGGGGCCGCCCGCGAAACCGCCGGGCAGCGCGTGACCGGGGGCCGCGCCCGAACGGCTCGCGTACGTCTCCACGGCGAGGCCCGCCGCGAGCACGGCGGCGCCCCAGGGGAGGCCGCCCGGGGCGGTCTGGGAGGTGGGCGGGAGCCCGGGGACTTCGAGGAGCCGCGGGTCGTGGGTGCTCATGTTGTCGTCCGGGCTCGCGTCGCTGCGGGCGCTGCCGGAGCGGTCGTATGCGGCTGCGTCGTGCGACGCGGAGGCGGCGGTGACGTCGTACGTGTCCGCCTTCCTGGTGGCGGCGCTGATGTCGTACGTGTCCGCGCCCCCGGTGGCGCCGGTGATGTCGTACGTGTCCACGTCCCCGGCGGCGTCTGGCTGAGCGTGCGTCCGCGTGCCCTTTTCGGCCTGCTGGGGGTCGGACGCGCGGCCCTTCCCCGCATGTCGAGGCGCGCGCCGGGGTGTGCGCGCCGGGGCGTTGCCCACCGCGCCAGCGCGTGCCGCGAGCCACGCGCCCCCGCGGCGTACCGTCGCGTCCCGCGGACGCAGTACCACCGCGCTCGCCGCCGACGCCGCCAGCGGCACCAGTGCGAGCAGGGTCAGCGCGGCGGGCAGCGGGAGCGGCTGGTCCGCGGCGAGGAACTCCGCCGCCGCGCCGTCGAAGGGCATCCCCGTCAGGTCACCGCGCAGGTGCAGGAAGAAGAGCAGGGCGAGCAGTGAGCCGAGGGTGCTGGACAGGGCGGTGGTGACCGCCGCGATGGCCATCAGACGGCCGGGGCCGAGTCCGATGGCCGAGAGCCCGGGGCGTGGTCGGGTGCCCGGGTCGGTGCGGGCGACCGCGACCGCGAAGTACACGGTGGCGGCCAGCGGAGCGGCGCACCAGGTCAGGCGGAGCACCGAGGCGGCCGAGGCGTCCGGATGCGCCATGGCGTACCCCAGCGTGCACAGCAGCAGGAAGCCGGTGGCCGCCGACGCGGCGGTGACCAGGAGCCGGCGCAGCTGGACCAGGGGGTCGGCCCTGCGGGCTAGACGGAGAGCGAGCACGCGGCCCGGCCTTCCGACTCGGTGACCGGCGGCAGATGGACGGTGTTCACGCGCCGCCCGTCCAGGAGCGAGACCGTGCGGTCGGCGAGCGCCGCGATCTCCGCGTCGTGTGTGGCCAGGACGACCGTGATGCCGTGTGAACGGGCCGCCGTGGTGAGCGTACGCAGCACATGGGCGCGGTCGGCGCGGTGCAGCGGGGCGGTCGGCTCGTCGGCGAAGAGCACGGTGGGCGAGGGGACGAGCGCGCGGGCGACGGCGACGCGCTGGCGCTCGGCCTGGAGCAGGTCGTGCGGGCGCTTGCGGGCGCAGTTGCCGATGTCGAGGCGCTCCAGCCACTCCAGGGCGGCGGTCTTGGCGGCCCGGCGGCCGCAGCCGCGGAGCATCAGCGGCAGCGCGGCGTTCTCCCAGGCGTTCAGCTCGGGGACGAGGATCGGACTCGGGTCGATCCAGCCGAAGCGGTCGCGGCGCAGCCGTTCGCGGGTGAGTGGGCCCATGGTGTGCACGGGCGTGCTGTTGAACCAGATCTCGCCCTGGTCCGGCAGGAGCTGGCCCGCCAGGCACCGCAGCAGCGTTGTCTTGCCGCTGCCGCGCGGGCCGCCGACGGCGAGGATCTCGCCCTCCCGGACGCCGAGCGAGACACCGCTGAGCGCGGGCGAGCCGTTGTGCTTGACGTGCAGGGCGCGTGCCCAGATCACGTCGTTGTCAGGCGGGGCCACCATCGCGTACACCTCGGTTCAGATCTGATTTGCCTTGCCAAGTCCCCCGGTCGGGGGAACGAAGGCAGGGCCGATCGGTCACTGGGCACGCTAGGTAGTCGGGGCCGGGAGGCCGGACAGCACGCGGCCCCGGGCGGCCCATTCTCACTCGAACGGGCGGCACCGGGGCCGGTGTTGATCACAGGATCACAAGGATCCGGGGACCGGGGCGCGGGGCGCGGCTCAGAGCTTCGTCCACGCCTCCGTCAGTACCTGACGGACGATCCCCTCGATCTCGTCGAAGGTCGACTGGTCGGCGATCAGCGGCGGCGACAGCTGGATGACCGGGTCACCGCGGTCGTCGGCGCGGCAGTAGAGGCCGTACTCGAAGAGCTTCTTGGAGACGAAGCCGTAGAGCACGCGCTCCGACTCCTCGTCGGTGAAGGTCTCCTTGGTGGCCTTGTCCTTCACCAGCTCGATGCCGTAGAAGAAGCCGTTGCCGCGGACGTCGCCGACGATCGGCAGGTCGTGCAGCTTCTGCAGGGTCTGGAGGAAGTTCGCCTCGTTGTCCAGCACGTGCTGGTTGAGGCCCTCGCGCTCGAAGATGTCGAGGTTGGTGAGCGCCACCGCCGCGGAGACCGGGTGGCCGCCGAAGGTGTAGCCGTGCAGGAAGGTGTTGTCGCCCTGGTAGAACGGCTCGGCGATGCGGTCCGAGATGACGGTCGCGCCGATCGGCGAGTAGCCCGAGGTCATGCCCTTGGCGCAGGTGATGATGTCCGGGACGTAGTCGAACTTGTCGCAGGCGAACATCGTGCCGAGGCGGCCGAAGGCGCAGATGACCTCGTCGGACACGAGCAGCACGTTGTACTTGTCGCAGATCTCGCGGACGCGCTGGAAGTAGCCGGGGGGCGGCGGGAAGCAGCCGCCCGCGTTCTGCACCGGCTCCAGGAAGACCGCGGCGACGGTCTCGGGGCCCTCGAAGAGGATCTCCTGCTCGATCTGGTCGGCGGCCCAGCGGCCGAAGGCCACCGGGTCGTCGCCGTGGATCGAGGCGCGGTAGATGTTGGTGTTCGGCACCTTGTGCGCGCCCGGGACGAGCGGCTCGAAGGGGGCCTTCAGGGCCGGCAGGCCGGTGATGGACAGGGCGCCCTGCGGGGTGCCGTGGTAGGCGACCGCGCGTGAGATGACCTTGTACTTCGTGTGGTTGCCGGTGAGCTTGTGGTACTGCTTCGCCAGCTTCCACGCGGTCTCGACGGCCTCGCCGCCGCCGGTGGAGAAGAACACCTTGTTCAGGTCGCCCGGCGCGTAGTGCGCGAGGCGCTCGGCGAGCTCGACGGCCTTGGGGTGGGCGTAGGACCAGATCGGGAAGAAGGCCAGCTGCTGCGCCTGCTTGAACGCCGTCTCCGCGAGTTCCGTGCGGCCGTGCCCCGCCTGGACCACGAACAGGCCCGCGAGACCGTCGAGGTAGCGCTTGCCCTTGTCGTCGTAGATGTAGGTGCCCTCACCACGCACGATGGTGGGAACGGGCGCGTTCTCGTACGAGGACATGCGGGTGAAGTGCATCCACAGGTGGTCGTACGCGGTCTTGCTGAGGTCCTTGGTGCTCACGGCTATCGGGTTCCCCACATGTAGGTCTGTTTCTTGAGCTTCAGGTAGACGAAGCTCTCGGTGGAGCGCACGCCGGGGAGGGCCCGGATGCGTTTGTTGATGACGTCCAGCAGGTGGTCGTCGTCCTCGCAGACGACTTCTACGAGGAGGTCGAACGAGCCCGCGGTCATCACCACGTACTCGACTTCCGGCATCGCGGTCAGGGCGTCGGCCACCGGCTCCAGATCACCCTCCACGTTGATGCCCACCATCGCCTGCCGGCGGAAACCCACGGTGAGCGGGTCCGTGACGGCGACGATCTGCATCACGCCCTGGTCGAGCAGCTTCTGGACGCGCTGACGCACGGCCGCCTCGGAGAGGCCGACGGCCTTGCCGATCGCGGCGTACGGGCGGCGTCCGTCCTGCTGGAGCTGCTCGATGATGGCGAGGGAGACGGTGTCCAACGAGGGACTGCCGTTCCTGGACTCGCGGGAGTCCCTGGGGTCTGCGCTTCGACTGGCCACGGCTTCACTCTGCACGACGTCTCGACGGATCCGCAAGGCCGATGCGATGAAATTCGTTGTTTAGGGGTGTCAGTGTTGCGGATTTCGCAGTTCTGGGGCGATCGGGGGTGTTGAAAACGTGGGTGCACGGATTAGGGTGGGTGTCTCAGTGAATGGACATCCGACGTCACCTGAGGTCATGGATGTCCGCAGTCATCCGAAGTCATCCGAAGCCAATGGACACCTGAACCTGGAGGGCCGGCAGTGAGCACCGAGCTGCGTCGTCTGCGCAACTACATCGATGGTGAGTTCCTGGACGCCGCCGACGGGCGGACCACCGAGGTCATCAACCCCGTGACCGGCGCGGCGTACGCGACGGCACCGCTGTCCGGTCAGGCGGACGTGGACGCCGCGATGGCGGCCGCCGCCGCGGCCTTCCCGGCCTGGCGCGACCAGACGCCGTCCGAGCGTCAGCGCGCGCTCCTCAAGATCGCGGACGCGTTCGAGGAGCGTGCCGAGGAGCTGATCGCGGCCGAGGTGGAGAACACCGGCAAGCCGATCGGGCTGACCCGCTCCGAGGAAATCCCGCCGATGGTCGACCAGATCCGCTTCTTCGCGGGCGCCGCCCGGATGCTGGAGGGGCGCAGCGCCGGCGAGTACATGGAGGGCCTGACCTCCATCGTCCGCCGCGAGCCGATCGGGGTCTGCGCGCAGGTCGCGCCGTGGAACTACCCGATGATGATGGCGGTGTGGAAGTTCGCCCCCGCGCTCGCGGCCGGCAACACGGTTGTCCTGAAGCCGTCGGACACGACTCCCGCCTCCACCGTCCTGATCGCCGACATCATCGGCTCGATCCTGCCCAAGGGCGTCTTCAACGTCGTCACCGGCGACCGCGACACCGGCCGCCTGATGGTCGAGCACCACACCCCGGCGATGGCCTCCATCACAGGCTCCGTGCGCGCGGGCATGTCGGTCGCCGAGTCGGCGTCCAAGGACCTGAAGAGGGTTCACCTGGAGTTGGGCGGCAAGGCTCCGGTCGTCGTCTTCGAGGACACCGACATCGCCAAGGCCGTCGAGGACATCTCGGTGGCGGGCTTCTTCAACGCGGGCCAGGACTGTACGGCCGCCACCCGCGTGCTGGTCCAGGAGACCATCCACGACGAGTTCGTGGCCGCGCTCGCCAAGGCCGCCGCCGAGACGAAGACCGGGCAGCCGGACGACGAGGACGTGCTGTACGGCCCGCTGAACAACCCCAACCAGCTCAAGCAAGTCTCCGGGTTCATCGAGCGGCTCCCCGCCCACGCCAAGGTCGAGACGGGCGGCCACCGGGTCGGCGAGGTCGGCTTCTTCTACGCGCCGACCGTCGTGTCCGGTCTCAAGCAGGACGACGAGATCATCCAGAACGAGGTCTTCGGTCCGGTCATCACCGTCCAGTCCTTCACGGACGAGGCGCAGGCCATCGAGTGGGCCAACGGCGTCGAGTTCGCCCTCGCCTCCTCGGTGTGGACGAAGGACCACGGACGGGCGATGCGGCTGTCGAAGTCCCTCGACTTCGGCTGCGTGTGGATCAACACCCACATCCCGCTGGTCGCCGAGATGCCGCACGGCGGCTTCAAGAAGTCCGGCTACGGCAAGGACCTTTCGGCGTACGGGTTCGAGGACTACACGCGGATCAAGCACGTGATGACGTCGCTGGACGCGTAGTACGAACACATCAAGTGCACGGCCCCGGACGGGAGTTGATCCGTCCGGGGCCGCGCCCTTCCCCCCCTCCGCGATGGTCAGGCGTTCTTGGTGGCGCCGGTCAGTGAGGGGAGGCCCTCGGTGGCGCCGGGCTCGATGCGCTCGCCTTTGCCCTTGCCGGGCAGGCCCGGGCGGCCGGGCAGGCTGCCGGGCGTGGCCGGGAGGGTGATGCCGGCTTCCTTCAGGAGTGGCGCGCACTTCTTGACCGCGGCGCGGTACTTCTTCGTGACCGGGTTGAAGTCGCCGCCCTTCAACTTCACCTGTAGACGGACCGATCCGTCGTCGGCCTTGACCGCGTGGAAGTCGGGGAACTGCTTCTGGCCCTCGCCGCGCATGCAGCGGGCGAACGCCTTGTTGGCCTCGTTGACATCGTCCGGGGCGTCGTCGGTCGGGGCGTACGCCACCCCGATGCTGCCGGCTCCGATGGGAGGCCGGTCGGTGCCGGGCGAGGCGCTGGGTGTGCCGGAGGGTTCGGACGCCGTGGCCGCCGACGCGGTGACCGTTCCGAGCGTGACGGCGGTGATCAGGACGCAGGCCAGGACGAGGCGCCGGGGCCGGTTCGCCAGTGCGGGCATGTGGGTTCTCCTGTCGTGGTAGTGGTGCTTGCCTTCCTCCACACAAGCCCGCGGGCGGTAACGGCACGGGAACGGCCGGGCTTATGCCTGTGTAACCGCCGCGTCGGCACACTGACCGGCATGCGTGTGCTGGTGGTCGAGGATCACGAAGAACTCGCCGAGACCGTCGCAGGGGGGCTGCGCCGCCACGGGATGGCGGTCGACCTCGCGTTCGACGGTCCTACGGCGCTGGAGCGCGCCCAGGTCAACGGCTACGACGTCGTCGTACTCGACCGCGACCTGCCCGGGATGCACGGCGACCAGGTGTGCCGGACGCTGGCCGCCGAGGGTGGCAGGGCCCGGGTGCTGATGCTCACGGCGGCCGGGACGGTGGCCGATCGGGTCATGGGCCTCGGCCTCGGGGCCGACGACTACCTGCCCAAGCCGTTCGCGTTCACCGAACTCGTCGCACGGATCAGGGCGTTGGCGCGCCGTTCGCAGCCCGCGCTGCCGCCGGTCCTGGTCCGTGGCGAGCTGCGGCTGGACCCGGCGCGGCGGCAGGCGACCCGCGAGGGCACGGAACTCGCCCTCAGCCCGAAGGAGTTCGCGGTGCTGGAGATGCTGCTCGGCGCGCAGGGAGCCGTCGTGTCGACCGAGGAGCTGCTGGAGCGGGCGTGGGACGAGGCGGCCGATCCGTTCACCCACACCGTGAAGGTGACGGTGAGCCGGTTGCGGCGGAAGCTGGGGGAGCCGGGGGTCATCGAGACGGTCGAGCGGGCGGGGTACCGGATCCTATGAAGTTTTCTCCGCATCCGACGAAGGTCCCTTCGCGTGCCTTGCGCCTCCCTTCGCTTCCGGCGTTCCCCTGCGGCCTTCGGGGACCGCGCACCATCCGATGGCGGCTCACGCTGCTCTACGGCGCGCTGTTCGCGGTGGCCGGGGCGGCCCTGCTGGCCTTCACCTACGTGCTCGTCGCCACCACCGAGCCGACTCTCACGGGCGGTTCGCCCGGTCCGGTGTCGCTGGACGGTACCGGTGGGCCCGCGGGCCCGGACGCGCCGCCGCAGGATCCGGCGAAGGTCGCCGCCTACGTCGAGGAACGTCTCTCGGTGCTGCGTGCCGAGCAACTGCACCAGTTCCTCATCGAGTCGGCGGTCGCGCTTGCGGTGATGACCGTGGTCTCGGTGGCCCTGGGCCGGCTGATGGCCGGACGGGTGCTGGCGCCGCTCCGTACGATGACCGCCGCCGCCCGTCGTATCTCGGCGGACAACCTGCACGAGCGGCTCGCCGTGCCCGGTCCCGACGACGAGCTGAAGGCGATGGCCGACACCTTCGACGCCGTCCTGGGCCGTGTCGAGGGAGCGTTCGAGGCGCAGAAGCAGTTCGTCGCCAACGCCTCGCACGAGCTGCGCACCCCGCTCACCCTCCAGCAGGCGATCGTGGATGTCGCGCTCGACGATCCGGACGCCTCGGTGGAGAGTCTGCGGGCCGCGTGTCTGCGGGTGCGGGCCGCGGGGCAGGAGCAGGAGCGGCTGATCGAGACGCTGCTGACCCTGGCGCGCAGCCAACGGGGGCTCCAGCGGCGGGAGTTCGTCGACCTCGCGGAGGTCGTGCGGGCGCGGTTGCCCGAGGGCGGGCCACGGGTGGAGACCGATCTCGGCCCCGCCCTTGTACTCGGGGATCCGCAGTTGATCGAGCGCCTGGTCGTCAACCTCGCCGACAACGCCGTACGGCACAACCACCCGGAGGGTGAGGAGAGCTGGGTCCGTGTGTGGACCGGGCTCGACGGCGGGCGCCCGGTCCTGCGGATCGCCAACAGCGGTCCGGTGATCCCGCCCGGCCAGATGTCCGGGCTCTTCCAGCCGTTCCGCCGCCTGGGCGCCGAACGCGTCGGGAGGCGCGACGGGCTTGGCCTCGGCCTGTCGATCGTCGCGGCCGTCGTCGCCGCGCACGGTGGCACGGTCGAGGCGTGGTCGCGCCCGGAGGGCGGGCTGAGCGTGCGGGTCGGCTTTTCGCCGGGTGTGCCCGTACGGCCGGCGCCCGCCGCCGCCGTCGTCCGTACGAAGTGATCGACAGGGTGTCGGTTCGGTGCGCGAGCGCTCGACGCAGCGTCCATTGTCCCGGCCGGGCCGGGGGCGGGATGCTGCCCGGGTGCCCGTGAACCGGAAGACCTCGCCCCTGCCCCGCCGGTCACTGCTGCGCGCCCTGGGCGGTGGCGCGGCCCTCGGCGCCCTGGCGGGGTGCGGGGTGCCCGCCGCGTACGTGTCGCCGGGTGACCGGGCAGGCGCCGACCTCTCCGCCCGCGACAAGCGGCTGACGTGGGCGAACTGGCCGCTGTACATCGACACGGACGACGAGGACACGACGAGGCGGCCGACCCTGGACGCCTTCGAGAAGAGCACCGGGATCTCGGTCGACTACGTCGAGGAGATCAACGACAACGACGAGTTCTTCGGCAAGATCAGCCCGTCCCTGATGAACCATCAGCAGACCGGCCGCGACCTGATCGTCATCAGCGACTGGATGTGCGCACGCTTCGTCCGCCTCGGCTGGGTCCAGGAGATGGACCGGGCGAATCAGCCGAACGTCACCAAGTACCTTGACCCGCTGCTGCGTTCGCCCGCCTTCGACCCCGGTCGCAGATCCACCGTGCCCTGGCAGTCGGGGATCACCGGCATCGCGTACAACCGTCGCAGGGTCGGTCGCGAGATCAGGCACGTCTCCGACCTGTGGGCGGACGACCTCAAGGGCCGGGTCACCCTTCTCTCCGGCCTCGACGAGGCGTTCGCGCTGCTGATGCAGGGCAACGGCGTCGACATCACCCGATGGACGCCGGACGACTTCCACCAGGTCTGCGACCAGGTCGAGAAGTACGTGCACAACGGCCAGATCCGGCGCTTCACCGGCAACGACTACATCAAGGACCTCTCCAGCGGAGACGTGCTCGCCTGCCAGGCGTACTCCGGCGACGTGATCCAGCTCCAGGCCGACGACCCCGACATCCGCTTCGTCGTCCCCGAGGAGGGCGCCGAACTGTGGGCAGAGTCCCTGATGATCCCCAACCTGGCCCGGCACAAGGCCAACGCGGAGAAACTCGTCGACCACTACTACCAGCCCGAGGTCGCCGCCGAACTGGCCGCCTGGGTCAACTACGTCTGCCCCGTCCCCGCCGCCCAGGACGTCCTCGCCTCCTCCAAGGACGAGGACACCGCCGCCCTCGCCGAGGACCCGCTGATCTTCCCGGACGCCACCATGCGCAGGCGGCTCGCGATCGCGCGCGACATCGAGTCCTCGGAACGTACGGAGTTCGCAAAGCGGTGGAACGCGATCGCGGGGCTGTAGTGGGGGCGGAACCTGAGGTTTGCCGGAGAGGAGCCGCTGACCGTTTGATCTCGGTGCGGCAGCGCAGCGTTCCAGCAACTCCCTTGCCGGGGCTCAGGGTTACGGTGCGACGTGCGTGGGAGTCGTGAAGAGTTCTCGCATGGTTCTGGGGATTCGGTCAGGGGAACGGAAAGATCGGGGGGCTTACTCGGCGCTCGCGAACAGGTCGGGCGCCGCTCCATGCGATGGGAGACCGATCAACGATGTTCACTCCGGTGCGGAGCAGAGTACGGACGGCCGCGCTCGCGCTCATGGCCGTTACGGCACTCGCCTTCGGCGCGACCACCACGACCGGCGCGGCAGCGGCCCCCGCCGCCGCTGCCGCGAAACAAGGACCGACCTCGGTGGCGTACGTCGAGGTCAACAACAACAGCATGCTGAACGTCGGCAAGTACACCCTTGCCAACGGCGGCGGCAACGTCTTCGACATCGCCGTGATCTTCGCGGCGAACATCAACTACGACACGGGCACGAAGGCGGGGACCCTGTACTTCAACGAGAACGTGCAACGCGTCCTCGACAACGCCGCCACGCAGATACGACCGTTGCAGCAGAAGGGCATCAAGGTCGTCCTCTCGGTGCTCGGCAACCACCAGGGCGCGGGCTTCGCCAACTTCCCGTCCCAGCAGGCGGCTTCGACGTTCGCGAAACAACTGTCGGACACCGTGACCAAGTACGGCCTCGACGGCATCGACTTCGATGACGAGTACGCCGACTACGGCAACAACAGCACCGGCCAGCCCAACGCCAGCTCGTTCGTGTACCTGGTGTCGGCACTGCGCGCCAACATGCCGGACAAGATCATCAGCCTCTACAACATCGGCCCGGCCGCGTCGCGCCTGTCCTACGGCGGCGTTGACGTCACGTCCAAGTTCGACTACGCCTGGAACCCGTACTACGGCACCTGGCAGGTCCCCGGCATCGCCCTGCCCAAGTCGAAGCTGTCGCCGGCGGCCGTCCAGATCGGCGGTACCTCGCAGAGCACGGCAGCCGCCCTCGCCACCCGCACGGTCAGTGAGGGGTACGGCGTCTATCTGACGTACAACCTCGACGGCGCCAATCGCAGCGCCGACGTCTCCGCGTTCACCAGGGGGCTGTACGGCAGTGACGCCGTCTACACGCCGTAGGCCGACCACACTCCCCGGCATCCGGTACCCCCTTGGGGCCTGCCGCATCCCGTAGGCCCGCGCCCCGGGCAGGCCGCGCTTTCGACAACGATGTCGGAGGCGCGGTCGCCACAGGTACCGTGACCTGCGCCGTACCAAAGTGCCAACTGTCTCTCTGATTCTGTGCTTCCGGTCGCTGAAGCCGCTAGGCATCAGCCCAGGTCGCGAACGCCGCCCGATACGAACTAGCAATTTTCGTCACATTGTGTGACCGAGTGACAGCAATGCCCCCCACGGACGTACGTGGGGGGCATTGCTCACCTCATCCGTCTACGGCGCGTCCACCACCGTGCCCGGGACCACCTGGCTGCCGGGAAGCGGCACACCGTCGTAGTCGGTCACCGCGAGACGTACCGACTCGGCCGGCTCGGCCACCTGGTCCTTCACCGTCGGCACGGCGAACTCGGCGCTGGTGGCCCCGGCGGGGATGCTCGCGTACACCCACTGGATCACCTGGGAGAGGGGGCGCTCCGGGTCGGGGAGCTCACCGAGAAGGTCCATCAGCCACTGCGGGTCCACGTCCTTGGTGGACAGCTCGGCGCCCTCCGTGACCGGGAACGCCAGGACCGGCTGCCAGGTGTCCACGTCGGCGGGCGCGGAGAGGGTGAGCTGCCAGGTCAGCGTGTCTCCCTCGGTCCCCTGGTCCTTGACCGGGGTCAGGCCGACGGTGGGCTCGGGGTCGTCGTTCTGCGCGGTGACCCCGCCCCGGTAGGAGCCGATGACGGCGCCGCGTACGGCCTTCGCGAGGACGTCGTACCGCTCGTCGTAGTCGAAGCGCGTGTTGCCCTTCACCTCGATGGCCACGTCGACGGCGTTGCTGCCGGGCTTCACCGTGACCACTCTGCTCGTCGACTCCCGGGTGTCGGGGTCGACGACAGCGATGCGGACCTTGCCGCTGCCGTGCCCGGAGACCTGTACCGGGACGTGGTAGGTCTGGGTGCCGGAGTCGCCCTCCTTGACGGTGAGCCGGCCGATGTCGACGCGCGGCAGCGCCGCCGCCCTGACCGCCGGGGTACCGGGAGCCCAGCCCCAGGCGTCCATCAGCCAGGCCTGTCCGGACCCTGAACGCGGAGTCAGCTCAAGGGACTTGATGTGCTTCAGATCCAGTCCGGCGCGAGTGGCCGCGGTCAGCGGGACGCGCAGTTCGCGCGCCCAGTAGGAGGACGTGCGCGCGCTGCCCGGCAGCCCGTCGACCCGGATCTGGCCGAGCTCGGCCCGGCGGCCGGAGGAGTCGGTGACGGTCACGTCCAGCTTGGTGCCTGTCGTGTTGGGGGGCACGAACACGCGCAGCGCCAGGCTCTTGGCGCCGGAGAGGGACACCGGAGCGGCGGGGCGGATCTTGGTCGCGGTGCCAGGCGCCGACCACTTCAACGCGAGCGCGCCGCGGCCGGCCTCCTTGTTCGTCCACCACCACGCGAAGTGCGGCGACGAACCCTCGGCGTCCGGGGGCAGACAGGCGACGGCCGGGTCGGGGTCGAGCGCCGCGCACAGCCTGCCGCCGGTCACCTTCACCGGGGCGTCGGGCAGGAAGCCGCCCGTACGGCGGGCGCCGACCGCGTGGGTCAGCACGCGGGCCGGGTCGGCGGACGGGGCGCGCCGGCCCGAGCCGTCGAGCAGCGGGCGCACCCGGTCGTCGCCACCGACGAACAGCCGGGCCGCGGCGGCGATGTAGGTGGAGCCCGCCTTGTGCTGCTGGTCGGCGGTCAGCCGGGTGCTGGTCCCCGGAGAGCACACCGGGTCGGGCTCGGCCTCCTCGAACTCCCAGAAGTCGTCCCAGGAAGGCGCCTCGGACTTGCCCGGCGTCCACTCGGTGTTGAAGAAGTTGTGGTTGGCGCCGACCACGTAGACGGCGCTGTGCAGGGCGGTGCCCTGGCTGACCCCGCGCGTCCCGTCGACGTACACCTCGCCCTGGAGGTCGGAGACGTCGCCGTCGCAGCCGGGAAGGATCGTCGTGGACGGCACGTCGGCGACCGGATTCTGGCCGAAGATCGTCGGTCCGATGAGGACGGTCCCGCGGATCTTCCAGCGCACCGGGCCCTTGTAGCCGTCCTGCGCGGCGGGCGGCGGGTAGAGGCTGTCCAGGGCCGCCCGGTTGACGCCTTCGCCGCCTCGCGAGTGGCCGACGAGCAGGACCTGGGAGAGGTCGGCCTTCGCCGCGCCGGGCACGCCCGCGGGGGCGGTGGCCGGCTTGGCGGACCATTCGGCCCACTTGGCGAGGTGCTGGCGCACCAGCGAGGAGCGCGCCTGCGCACCGCCGTCCTCGGCCTCCCAGTCCTGGCCGTTGATGCCGTTCGCGGAGATCGACACCGTCACATAGCCCTGGGAGGCCAGCAGCTTCTGGTCCTGCAGATAACCCTTGTGGCTCGGGATCGGCTGCGTGCCGGCCGAGCAGGGCCACTCAAGGTCCCAGTCGTCCTCGGTCCCGCCCGGCTTGAAGCAGGTGGGGTGGCGGCCGTGCAGGAAGAGCGCGAGGGGCCGCTTGCCGGTGGCGCCCTTGGGCGCGACGACTACGGCCTCCATCTCCACCGGCGCGGCGAACCCGGGCAGCTTCACCGGGTCGAGGTCGTACTCGCCGGTGACCGTGGAGTACGAGCCCGGCTTGCCGGGGTCCACGGAGTTCGCCGGGAGCTGGGCGAGGGGCTGGACGGCCGCCGGGGAGTTCGTCGCCTTCTTGCCGGTGCTGTCGGCGGGCGCGTCCAACCGGCGTCCGCTCGCCAGGACTTGGAGGTCCTTGAGAGGCGTGGCCCGGTTGACGGCGAGTCGGAACGTGCGGCCGTCCTTGGCCGGTTTCGGTACGCCGAGCAGTCGGCCGTCCACGTGGAACTCGACACGGGCGTCGCCCGCTGGCACGGGCGTGTCCGACCGCCAGACCAGCTCCCGCGTGCCGCCCTCCCCGGTGACGCGCCAGCCCGGCGGCAGTCCGCTGTCGGCGTTCGCCGTCAACGGCGTTGCCTGGGACGGCTGTTGGGCCTGGGCGAGTCCCGGTAAGCCCGCCAGGGCCGCGAGCACGGCCACGGCGGTGACACCTATTCGCCGGGTTCGGTTCAAGGGTCCCTCCTCGCACTTGGAGCGAGGGCGTCCCGTCCGTCCCGAGAGCCCTTCACGCCTCGTAAGGAAGCGAATCGGGGCCTGTGGGTTGCCTGTGCCGGGGAAGTGCCTCCGGGCAGGGCATGAATCAGGTCACGGGGACCGTCCAGCCATCGGGCATGAATCAGGC
This sequence comes from Streptomyces sp. NPDC087263, assembly GCF_044744645.1. NCBI lineage: Bacteria > Bacillati > Actinomycetota > Actinomycetes > Kitasatosporales > Streptomycetaceae > Streptomyces > Streptomyces sp. NPDC087263. The sequence continues at coordinate 90,502 of NZ_JBIUYT010000002.1, read as the reverse complement.
CATGGGGACTGCCTGACCACCGGACAGGAACCAAGTCACGGGGACTGCCTGGCCACCGGACAGGAATCGGGGCACTGTCACCGTCCAGCCATCGGACGCATCGGATTACCGGGACCCTCTAGCCGTCGAAGCCGCCGCCTCCGAATCCGCCGCCGTGCCCGCGCTCCTCGGATTCGGTCGGCGCCGTGGTGGGGGCCGTGGAGCCGTCGGCGGCGGTGAAACCGGCCTTGTCGAGGGCGGACTGGAGGGACGCGGCATAGCTCTGGCTGGTATAGGTCGCGCCGCTGACCGAGTCGATCGCGGCGCTCTGCTTGGACAGCGCGCTCTCCCGCAGGGCCGGCACCGCGCCGTTGCTGATCTGCACCGACTGCGGTTCGTTGCCGGGGATCTGGAGCGGCTTGACGTCGGTGATCTTCCCGCCCTCGATGGTGACTTGAACCTGCGTGTTGCCGAACTGGGTGCTGATGACAGCGCCGGTGGCGGTGGTGGTGGAGCCGCTCTTCGAGACGGTCGCGTCCTGACTCGCCGTCGAGGAGGACGAAGAGGATGACGCGACCGTCGGGACGGCCTCGTGGGGCTTGAACATCAGCACGCCGGTGGTGCCGACAACGGTCGCGACCAGGACGATCGGGGCACGTCGCATGGGGTTCTCCAGACATGGCCGAGGCTGCCGCCATTACCGGCGGTCAGCAGGTCAGAACGCGAAGTCCTCGTGGTGGATGTGGAGTTCGGGCACCCCGGCGCCACGGGCGGCGGAGATGACCGTACGGGTGAACTCGTCGGGGCCGCAGACGAAGACGTCCCGGCCGGCGATGTCGGGGACGAGGGTGTGCAGGGCCGCCGCGTTCAGATGAACGGCCTCCCGCGGCCCGGTCAACGCGTGCAGCAGACCGCGACGTTTGCCGACCAGGCGCTCGAACTCGTCCAGGTGCGCGATGTCTTCGGAGTGCCTGCCGCGCAGCAGGACGACGACGTGGGTGTCCCGGGGCAGGTCGTCGAGGAGGGCGCGGATGGGCGTCGTACCCACACCGGCGCCGACGAGCAGGACGTTCCGGGACTGCCGTGCGTCGGCGGTGAAGACCCCGTACGGGCCCTCGAAGGCCACCCTGGTGCCCGGGGTGAGCCGGGACAGAGCCGTGCTGTGGTCACCCAACTCCTTGACCGTGATGCGGAGATGGTCTGCCTGAGGGGTGGCCGACAGGGAGTACGGGTGGGCCTGCCACCACAGCTCACGGCGCAGGAAGCGCCACATCATGAACTGTCCGCCGGCCGTGGGCAGCCGCTCCAGATGCCGCCCGCTGAGCACGATGGACCAGGTGTTCGGCCCTACGGCAGACACCTGGGCGACGCGCAGGTCGTGCCGTACGGATCGCCACAGCGGGAGCCCCACCCGGAAGGCGAGTACGACGATCAGCGCGCCCACCCACAGCGAGGTCCACCAGGCCGTGGCCAGCGAGTGCCCCACGAACGGCGCACCGGTGTCGACCTGGTGGACGAACGAGAGGCCCAGGCCCAGGTAGGTGTAGAGGTGGACGGCCCACCAGGTCTCGTACCTCATCCGGCGTCGTGCCCGCCGGTAGGAGGTGACCCCGGCGGCCAGCAGCAGGGCGCTGCCGACGGTGGCCGACAGAACGCCAGGGTAGGTCCACAGCAGTTGGCCGATCTCCGCCAGGATTCCCGTCTTCGCCGCGAGCGCGTATCCGACGGTGATCAGGACGGCGTGCGCCAGCAGCAGGTATAGACCCCAGGGAGCGATGCGCCGGTGCCAGACGATCAACCGGTCCTGGCCCAGGGCGCGTTCCAGCGGCGGGATGCGTGCCGAGAGGAGCACGGTGATGACCATGGCGTAGCCGCTGAGCATCCCGGTGACGCGGCCGAGCGCGGTGGCGATGCCGCCCGGGGCGTGCAGTGCGCTGACGGTCTGGGCGCCGATGCCCAGCGCCAGTGAGATCCCGAGGCCGAGACCGGTGGCCGCGGCCAGCGCGTCGACGACCAGGGGGCGGCGGGGGGCGGGCAGCCTGCGGCGTACCCGCCCGGTGCGCCGTGACGACGGAGGAGCCGAAGGAGGGGGCCAGTTGCGCGGGCGGACGGGAGGCTTGGGAGGGGGCTGCCGGGAGATGCGGGGAGCGGTCATGGTGACTCCTCGGCTCTGTCGGCCAGCGGGAAGCCCGGAGTGAGATACACGCGTTCGTCGTCCTGCACCGTCATGGCCTCGTATCCGTCGAGGCTCAGCGTCCAGTCGGCGGCCTTGCGCCCCATGGCGAAGGCCGCGGTCGCGTACGCGTCGGCGGTGCCGAGGTCGGGGCCGCACACGGTGACGGACAGCAGCCCGGTGGGGTGGGCGCGGGTGTGCGGGTCGACGATGTGCTCGCCGCGCTCGTACGTTCCCGAGGTCGCCACCGCGAGCCCGTTCGCGTGCACCACCCCGGCCAGCGCGCCGCGGTCGCTCGGGTGCTGGATCCCGATCCGCCAGGGCAGTCCGGCCTCGCGGCTGCCGCGGCTCACGACGTCGCCGCCGGCCGTCAGACAGAAGTCCGTAATGCCCCAGGCCACCAGCACGTCGGCGGCCCGCTGCACCGACCAGCCCTTCACCAGGGCGGACGGATCCAAGGACCCCGTCGCCCATACGTCGAAGTATCCGTCCGTCTCCTTGCGGAGTTCCTCGCACCTCTCCAGCACCCACGCCACCTCGGCGTTCGTGTGCCTGGGCGGCAACTCCCCGCGTCCGATACGGGAGATGGCGCTGTCCGGCCGGTAGGTACTGAAGAGGGCGTCGACTTCGTGCAGCCAGCGCACCACCCTGCCCGTACCCGAAGCGGCCTTCTCCTTGCGGCAGTTGCGCAGGTCGATGGAGACCACGGTGCCCATGACGTGTTCCACATGGACGTGCCGAGCAGGCAGGCCGGTCGCGAAGTCTGTATGGCCTTGAAGTCTTGTCATGGGGCTCCTTGGGAGCTGACGGTGGTCTGCGCTCACCTTCCCGAGCGGACCTCTCAGTTCCCTCTCAGGTCGGGGCGGATGCCGGGTCTCCGGCTGCTTTTAAAGGGGAATCTCAGGCAGTAGCACGGTGAACATCGTCGAACCCGGGCCGCTCTGGAAGGTCAGAGTGCCCTCGTGGGCCTCCACGATGGCCGCCGCGATGGACAGGCCGAGGCCCGCACCGGCACCGCCGTTGCCGACGCCCGGGTTGCCCGGGTGGCGGCGGTCGGCGCGGGTGAAGCGCTCGAAGAGTGTCTGCCGGAGCTCCGGGGGGACTCCGGGGCCGTTGTCCGTGACGGACAAGGTGCAGTGCTCCGGGTCGTGTTGGCTCACCCGGACGGTCACCAGGGTGCCGGCCGGGGTGTGCAGACGGGCGTTGGCCAGGAGGTTGGTCAGTACCTGCGCCAGGCGGTCGCAGTCGCCGGTGACGGTGACCGGCGTCTCGGGCAGGTCCAGGACCCAGCTGTGGCCGGGGCTCGCTGCCCGGGCGTCGTCCGTGCAGTCGATGACCAGGCGGGTCACGTCGACCGGTTCACGCCGCAGCGGGCGACCGGCGTCGAGGCGGGCGAGCAGCAGCAGGTCGTCGACCATCGCACTCATCCGCGCCGCCTCGGCGGCCACCCGGTCGAGGGCCCGCTCGACCTTGGCGGGCACCGGGCCGGGGTGGCGCAGAGCGAGTTCGGCGTGGCCGCGGATCGAAGCGACCGGGGTGCGCAGTTCATGGCTGGCGTCGGCGGCGAAGCTGCGCAGCCGCTCCTCACTGGTGTGGCGTTTGGCCAGCGCCTCCTGGACGTGGCCGAGCATGCGGTCGAGGGCGGCGGCCACCTGGCCCGCCTCGCTGTGCGGGTCGCCTGCCGCCGTCGGGCCCGGCAGGGTGACCGCACCGCTGTCCAGTTTCAGGGCGGCGACGGCAGCCGCGGTGTCCGCCACCCGGCGCAGGGGGCGCAGCGAGCGGCGTACCCACAGGGCACCGGCGACTCCGGTGATCACCAGTGCTCCGCCGAAGACCACGGAGGAGGCCATGGCCAGGCGCTTCACCGTGTCCTGGAGCGGCGCCAACGGCAGGCCGCTGACCAGGATGTCGTCGTCCTTTCCCGCGCAGGCGTAGACGCGGTAGTCGCCGAGGGTCGAGAGGGTGACGCTGTGGGCGCTGCCGTCGGTGGGGATGCCGTTGAGCGTGGCTTCGTCGGCCGCGTCGAGGGTGACCCAGGTGCGCCGGTTGGCCCGGACGACGGCGGCGTCACTGATCCTCGCGTCGGTCAGCCGTGCGCCGAAGGTGCCGATCGCCTGCCCACGTGTGTCGGCGCTCCTGTCGACCATCGTGCGTCCTTGGTCGTTGTCCGTGACTGTCTGCTGCTCCGTGAGTTGCCGCAGCGTGGAGGGGAACAGGCAGCCGGAGTCGGCGAGTTGGTGATCGAGTTGGCCGGTGAGGTAGCTGCGCAGCGCGAACACGCTCGTCAGCCCGACGGTCGCGCAGCTCAGCGCGAGCAGGACGACCAGGACACAGGTGAGCTTGGCGCGCAGCGTGCGGGGGCGCAGCCGGTCCATCCGGGAGCGCGTCGCCGGGTTCATGACGTGGTGGGTTTGAGGACGTAGCCGACGCCGCGCACGGTATGGATCATCGGCGGTCGACCGGCGTCCACCTTCTTGCGCAGATACGAGATGTACAGCTCGACGACGTGTGCGTGGTGGCCGTAGTCGTAGGACCAGATCCGCTCAAGGATCAGCGTCTTGCTCAGCACCTGGCGCGGATGGTGCATCAGCAGCCGCAGGAGGGCGTACTCGGTGGGGGAGAGGGCGATGACCTCACCGTCCCGGGTGACTTCGTGGGCGTCCTCGTCGAGTACCAGATCGCCGACGGTCAACGCGGTCTCTCCCGCACTCCGGCGAGCCATGCCCGCCCGCCGCAGCAGGCCGTGCAGCCGGGCGGTGACCTCGTCCAGGCTGAACGGCTTGGTGACGTAGTCGTCGCCGCCCGCCCGGATCCCGGCGACCCGGTCCTCGACCGCGTCCCGTGCGGTGAGGAACAGCACACAGACCAGGGGGAGTTCGGCGCGGATCTCGCGCAGCACCGTGAACCCGTCGGCGTCGGGGAGCATCACGTCGAGGATCACCGCGTCCGGCCGGAACTCGGCCGTTGTCCGCACCGCCGTCGCCCGGTCCGCAGCCGGGCGTGCGTCGTAGCCCTCGTAGGCCAGCGCCCCGCACAACACCTCGGTGAGGTCCGGCTCGTCGTCGACCACGAGAACCCGGACACGGGTGCCGTCGGGGCGTACCAGTGGCGGTGCCGTGGCCGCGGGGTCCGCAGGGCGTGGAGTCACCGTGACATCACTACCGTCCGATTCTGAGATTCACCTGAGATGTACGCGCCCGGTGCGCGGGTTCGGAGCAGGACACCGAGCGGTCGGCTCCACCGATGACGCGCTCTTCTTCCTGGCCAGCGGTACTCCACGGCCCGGGAAGGACGTGCTCGGGCAACTGGCCCTGAACCAGGCGCTGAGAGCGGCCTGAGAGGTCTGCCGTGCAGGGTGACGGCCGGGCCAAGGGGGACTCCACGGCGCCGGGCCAAGGGGGACTCCACGGCGCCAGGCCAAGGGGTACTTCAGGGCCAGGCCGTGGGGGACTTCAGGGCCAGGCCAAGAAGGCGCTCCCGCATTTCGACGTCCACCCCCCCCACAAGGAGACACATGACCACGCTCAACCCCTCCGTGCTTGAGGGCCCATTGCCACCTCGGACGGCTGAGGACGTCGGCCGCACGGCCAGTCCGTCATGGGAACGGCCCGCCTTCTGGGCGCTGTTGTGCATCGCGGCGGTGGCCTTCCTCTGGGATCTGGGGGCGTCGGGCTTCGGGAACGAGTTCTACGCGGCGGCCACGCAGGCCGGCGGCGAAAGCTGGAAGGCCGCCTTCTTCGGGGCATCGGACGCCGGAAACTCCATCACCGTGGACAAGCCACCGGTCGCGCTGTGGCCCGTGGACATCTCCGTGCGCCTCTTCGGACTCGGGTCCTGGCAGATCCTCGCCCCCGAGGCGCTGATGGGCGTCGCCACCGTCGGCGTGCTGTACGCGGCCGTGCGGCGACTGTACGGACCGGCCGCCGGTCTGCTGGCCGGTGCGCTGTTGGCGCTGACTCCGGTCGCCGCCCTGATGTTCCGCTTCAACAATCCCGACGCGCTGCTGACCCTGCTCATGGTGGGCGCCCTGTACTGCTTCCAGCGCGCACTGGAAGGGAACCGGGCGGTCCGCTGGATGGTGCTCACCGGGGTCTGCTTCGGTCTCGCCTTCCTGGTCAAGACCCTGCAGGCGTGGCTGATCCTGCCTGCTCTGACGCTGGTCTACCTGGTCTGCGCGGCCCAGCCGCTGGGCAGGCGGATCGGCCATGTCCTGCTGGCCGGGGCTGCGATCGTGGTCAGCAGCGGCTGGTGGGTGGCCATCGTCGAACTGTGGCCCGCCGACTCCCGCCCGTACGTGGGCGGTTCCACCAACAACAGCTTTCTCGACCTGACCCTCGGCTACAACGGACTGGGCCGCCTCACCGGTGAGGAGAAGGGCGGCGGCGTCGGCGGTGGCTCCTCAACGAGCGGCATGCCAGGCGGCGCCGGAGGCAGGGGCGGGGCCGGCGGCATCACCCGCATGTTCGACAGCGCGCTGGGCAGCCAGATCTCCTGGCTCCTGCCCGCGGCGCTGATCCTTCTGGTGGCCGCGCTGGTGGTCACCCGCAGGGCCGCCCGAACCGACCTGCACCGTGCGGGCTTTCTGGCCTGGGGCGGCGCACTGCTGTGCACCGCGGTGACCTTCAGCTTCATGTCCGGGATCTTCCACGAGTACTACACCGTCGCGCTGGCTCCGTACATCGCCGCGCTCGTCGCCATGGGCACGGTCCTCCTCTGGCGCCTGCGAGGCCGCGCCGCGGCGGCGGCCCTGGCGGCGACGGTCGCGGCAACGGCGGGGTGGGCGTTCGTCCTGCTCGGCCGTGCGGAAGGCTGGACCTCCTCACTGCGCTGGCCGGTACTGGTCGTAGGGGTGCTGGCGGCAGCCGGGATCGCGCTCGCGCGTCTCCTTCCGCGGCGCCTGGCTCTCGGGGCGACGGGGCTCGCGCTGGCAGCCGTACTGGCCGGACCGGCTTCCTACACGTGGGCCACGGTCACCACGGCACACACCGGCCAGACCCCCCTCGCCGGCCCCGTCTCGGGAGCCGACGCACAGGGACACGGCGGACCCCCTGGCGCAGGCGCGTCCGAAAGCGGGGCAGCACAAAGCGGCGGGCAGAGCGGTACCGCTGCCTCCGGACAAGGCGCACCATCCGGTACGGCGAAGGGTGGCAGCGGCAGCAGGCTGGGGAGCGTCGACGCGGTCACGCCTCAACTGCGGGCCACGCTGGCCGCGGACGCCTCGGCCTACACCTGGGTGGCCGCGACCGTCGCCTCGGACAATCAGACCTGGCTGCAACTCGCCGTCGGCGAACCGGTCATGCCCATCGGCGGCTTCAGCGGCGGAGACCCGGCACCGACCCTGGCCCAGTTCAAGCAGTACGTCGCCGACGGGAAGATCCACTATTTCGTGGCCCAGGGCGACGAGGACGGCGGCTTCAGCCGCGACGGCACCGACACCACCGGATCACAGATCTCCGCCTGGGTGACGACGACCTTCACCCCGCGGACCGTGGGCTCGACGACGCTGTACGACCTCACCGCGGCGACGAGTTGATGTCGGGTCGGGTCGCGGCGACGAGTTGATCTCACGTCGGGTCCCTGCGACGAGTTGATCTCGCATCGCGCCGCGGCCACCAGCTGATCTCACGTCAGCCACCGGACTCCATGACTCACGTTGCTCGCTCGCCGTGTGCAGGGCGACCGAGCAGCGCGAGGCTCCGGATTCGACAGGCATCCGGCACCCACCTTTGCCATCTCTTTGCAACCCGCCCCACCGCAGCTTCGTCTCTCCTCGCGATCCGTACCCAGCCCGCCGGTCAAGAGCGCGGGCGGACCGATGAAAGAGAGCGATTCATGCGCCGAACTGTCCTGAGCGCCATGGCACTCGCGTGCACCGCCGTGCTGGCGAGCACGGTGCCCGCGTTCGCCGACGGGACCTCCCCGAGCCCGGTGCCCACCCGCGCGGCCGAGAGCGTGTCCCCGACCCCGGTTCCGAGCGCCGAACCGAGCAAGGCGCCCGCCCAGAGCGCCGAACCGACGAGGGCGCCTGCTCCGAGCGAGGTCGCCGAGGTACCTAAGGGAGCGCCCGACACCGGTGTGGCGTCGGCACAGTCCGGAACCGACGGCGCGCTGATCGGCGGGGGCGCGGCCGCGGTCCTCGCGGCGGGCGGCGCGGTGTTCTATCTCGTACGGCGTCGGCAGGCGACCGGGGTATGACCTCGCCCTCCAGGCGGGCGTTCACCACCGCGGCGGTGGCCTCGCTGCTCGTGAGCTGCGGTGGCGGCGGCCGGGCCGGGGAACAGCCCGCGACCGCGCGCCCCGGCACGAGTGGGAGCACCTCGCCGTCCTCGCGGTCCTCCGCGAAGGCGACGCATGCCCTCGCGCGTTCGGTCCCGGTCAGGCTGCAGATCCCGGCCATCGAGGTCGACACCCCGGTCATGCGGCTCGGGCTGGCCTCGGACGGCACCGTGCAGGTCCCCCCGATCGCGGCGCACGACCAGGCGGGCTGGTACCAGCACTCGCCGACGCCGGGTCAGACCGGCCCGTCGGTGATCCTCGGCCATGTCACGGTCGGCGACTACGGGGACGGCGTCTTCCGCCATCTCGCGGGGCTGCAGCAGGGAGACAGGATCGAGGCGCGCCTGGAGAACGGCACAGCTGCGGTGTTCGGAGTCACCTCCGTACGGACGGTCGCCAAGGCGGACTTCCCGACGGACGACGTCTACGGTGACGTGGGCCGGCCGGAGCTGCGGCTCATCACCTGCGGCGGGACGCTCACCGATGACGGCTACCCCGACAACGTGATCGTCTTCGCCGCGCTGAGCGACGCAAGTCCCTGATCCGCCCACCGCCCCCTGGAACACGGATCCTGGGCCGTTGTGCCGTACGACAGCGGCCCGGGATCCTTCCCTCACCCCCCCACGAGTGCATCACGACCATGGAGAGCGTTGAAACGGTCCCGCGAGAAGGCAGCGTCCGAACTGTTCGCCGCCCTCTACCCGCGCCTCGCCGGCTGGTGCCGTCGCCTGGTCGACGACGACGAGACGGCCCACGAGATCGCCTCGGAGGCGTTCACCCGGCTCTGGGCCCGCTGGACATCGGTGGAGGAGCCGCGCGGGTTCCTCTATGTCACCGCGGCCAACCTCGTCCGGGACCATTGGCGCAAGACCGAGCGCGAACGCAGAGCCGTGCGCCGCGCGACGGTCGAAGCCGCCGTACGCCCGCAGATCGAGCAGGCGGACCCCTCGGTACGCCTGCTCGTGCAGTCCCTGCCGGAACGACTGCGCGTCCCGATCCTGCTGCACTACTACGCTGACATGCCGATCCGGGAGGTTTCCGTGCTGACCGGGCGCAAGGAAGGAACCGTCAAGGCCGACCTCCACGCGGCCCGAGAACTGCTGCGAGCCCACCTGAGGAGAAGCCTTGATCACACACTCTGACCACGGTCCGGACTCCGACCCCGACGACCCCCTCGCCATCATCCTGCGGCCCTCCTCCGAGTACCTCGGCCCGCCCCCGGGCCGCTACGAGGCGATTCGCCGCGGTGCGGTCCGTCGCAGGCTGCTCCGCGCCGCCGCCGGGGTCGGCCTGTCGTGCGCGGTCGCCGCCGTCATCTCGCTGCCCGTCCTCCTGGCGACGCCCGAGCCCGCCGTTTCCCCGACGGTCCCCCTCGCCCCGCCCCCCGCGACCAGCCCGCTGCCCGCGTCCAGCGCCCCCGCCACGCCCGCTCCTCCGACCAGGAGCAGCCCTTCATCGGCGCCCACCCCGTCGGCGAAGCCCGACCCCGCCGACTCCCGCCCCAGCAGGGGCGCCTTGACCGGCAGCCTCAGCACCCCGACCCGTGCGCCGTCGGAGACACCGCGCTCCCCGGTCACCGAGGCGTCGACGGTTCCGAGCACGGCCGAGCCCACACAGGCGGCCTCGCGGGGGTGACGGCAGTGGCGCCGTCGCACGCGGAGGCGCGTCGAGTGCTCGGCCGCTGCGTCACGTACGGCGCGAGCTGTGTCCCGCGGGGCGGCGGTTCCGGTGGTCACGGCGGCGACCGCGGCCACGGTGAGGCCGGCGTGTGACACCGGGGCGGCCAGGGAGAGTTCACCGAGCCGGTACTCCTCGTGCGCTCCGGCCGGGCCGGTCTCACGGATCCGCGCCGGCTGGGCGCGGAGGGGGCCGGGCGCCGTCAGGGTGTACGGGGTGTGGCGTACGCCGGTGGCAGGCGGGCCGTGTCCGTACGCCGGTACTACCTTTCCCACCGCGGTCGCGTGCAACGGCAGCCGTTCGCCGTTCACCAGACACAGTGCAGTGCAGTGCCGTCCGCCGGGACCGCGACGTCCGCGTGGCCGCCTGTACGGGCTGTCAGCGCGCGCAGCGCAGGCAGCGCGGCGTCGAGGAGCCCGCGCGGACAGGAGCCAGCGCGGACAGGGAGCCGCGGCGCCGAGCCGAGTGCCCGGACGCGTGGTGAGCCACGACTTGAGGGGGCCAGTTTTGAACGCGTTCAACTCCAGGCGTACGCTCCTGTCATGAGCGACAGATCCGCCCTTCTGAAGGGCATCCGTGCGTGGTTGGGCCTCTTCGTCGTCTGCCTGGTGCTCAGCGGGGCCACGGCCTTCCCCCTGGTGCACGAACTGCGCTGGACCGAGGAGGTGTTGAGGGCACTGTCCGTGCCCCACCACCTTCCCGGTCTGATGGACTGGATCGAGCGGGTGCGCCAGGGACTCGACGCCACCGACGCGGAGTACCCCTTCGTGCTGTACGGCACGGACTGGCTGGCGTTCGCGCATCTGGTGATCGCGGTCGCGTTCTACGGGCCCTACCGCGACCCCGTACGCAACATCTGGGTCGTCGAGTTCGGCATGATCGCCTGCGCCGGGATCATCCCGCTCGCACTGATCTGCGGGCCGATCCGGGGAATCCCCTTGTGGTGGACGGTCGTCGACATGTCGTTCGGGATCATCGGGGTGATCCCGCTGTACGCGGTACGCAGAATGATCAAGCGCTTGGAGGCGCTCACCGCCGTCGCACCTCCGACGGCGGCCGCCGTCACCACGTGAACGTCGCCCGCACGATGCGCTCGGCGACCGGATTCATCCCTTGCCCCTTCGCGTCGGTCGAGTTGACGGAGTAGACGAGGGTCCGGGACAGATCGCGGGTGGCGGCGATGATCGTGGTGTAGCCCCAGCGACCGCCCGACTTCAGCCACAACTCCGTGCCGTCCCCGGCGACATACCGTTCGAGACCCGCGCTCATCGTGGCCCCGGGGACGTCGGCGGGAACCGTGAACATCTCCTTCAACTGCCTTTGCGGCACCACCTGTCCACGGAAAAGGCCCTTCAGGAACCGCTCCAGATCCACCGTCGTGGAGATCATGTCGCCCGCCGCCCAGGCGTCCGTCGCGCCCCACACGGTGACATCACGCAACTCGGTCGTGCCGTCGGCGTGCGGGACGCTCTGGTAGCCGTGGTTGTGCGGCCCGTTGATGGTCGGGTCGGTGCCGGGGAAGTACGTGTGCCGCATCCCCAGCGGTTCGAAGATCCGGCGTGCCGCTTCCTGCTCGTACGAGTGACCGGTGAGCCGTTCTACCAGCAGTGCGAGCACGGTGTAGTTGATGTTGAGGTAGTGCTGCTGGGTGCCCGGCATGAACTCGCGCTCCTTGGCGGTGGCCGAGGCGAGCATCTCCTGGGGTGTGTGGAGGTCGAAGCGGTGCGCGTACACCTCCTCGAAGTTGTCGCCGGGGAGGTCGGCGGCCGGGATGCCGCTGGTGTGGTTCAGCAACTGCCGGGCGGTGACGGTCTCGTACGCCGCCGGGACCAGGTCCGGAAGGTAGTCCCGGACGGGTCGGCCGAGGTCTGCCTTTCCCTCCGCCACGAGCTGGAGCACCACCGCCGCCGTGACCACCTTCGTCGTCGAACCGGCCCGGAACAGCCCGTTCGGGTCCGCCGCCGAGCCGCTTTCGAGATCGTGCACCCCGGCATTCCCGCGCCAACTCCCGTCGGTGCCCCCGACCCGTACGAGCGCGGCCGTCGCGTCGGAGTCCGGCAGCCCGGCGAGCGCGGCGGCCAGGGCATCCGCGTCCGGACCCGCGGTGGTGGACCGGGTGACCCCGGCGGGGGACGCGAAGGCGGGGACGGCCAGTGGGCCTGCCGCCAGGCCCAGGACGAGGGTGGCGGCGGTGACGGTGCGGGCGCATGTACGCATGAACTGCTCCTGGGGCCGGGGTCGACGGACGTCCGTGATCATCCTGCGACTGTCCGAGGCTGGGGGGATCCTCAGTGAGGAGGGCCCTGGCCCTGATGGCGACCCCGAGTAACTGCTTTATGAAGTAAGGGTGTTGTCAGGGACTACCCCTGACTGGGTTCCGTCCGGCGAATCATGTGAGCGCCATGCCGGCCGCTTGAAGACGGTCGACGAACGCCACCGCCGGTGGTCAACGGGCGCCACTGGGACCGGATCTTCCAGGCCGTCCGCACCGATGCCGATGCCGATGCACAGGGCAAGGCACATGCATACACGCACGCGGAGCCCCGAACCGGCTTGGCGCCGTGGGCCGTGGGCCGTGGGCCGTGGGGCGCGCGCCGTGGGCCGTGCGCCGGAAACGGACAAGCACGAAGCGCCCACGCCGACCTGCTCACCGGGCCATGTTCACGCGGGCCTTCGGCCCCTTCGCCCGGTGCGAGCGAAAGGGCCGTGGGCGTCGCGTGGTCAGCGGGCGGCCTGCATGTCGTGGAGCAGGGCGGTGCCGCGCTCGCCGGGGAGGACGAGGTTTCCGTCCGTGATGATGGCGAAGCGCTCCATGCCGGGCACAAAGAGGTTCACCACGGCAACGTCGTCGGTCACGTACTGCTCCCGGCGGTAGACAGCGCAGCCTCGCTGGGTCAGTACGTCCAGCAGGTGGTCCAGGTGCCCTTGCGGTGAGCCGGGAGCCTCGGTGTCCTGGAACGCGACGTACTCGGTCCGTTCCTTCAAGGGCTCGGCGAAGTCCGCGAGGTAGCAGGCGTGCAGCCGGGGATGGCCGCCTGTCTTGATTCGCCGTGTGGGCAACTGGTCGGCGAGGCGGTCTTTCAGGGGTGCGCCCAGGTACTGCTGGATCAGTTCGGTGAGCGACCGTTCGATCGCGTAACTGCGGGACAGGGATGCGCCGCAGCCCCGGACGTGGGAGGGCTCGCCCGGTGCGGGCTGCACGTAGGCCGTGTACGCGGGTACTTCCACATCCGTCGTCATGTCGATGATCCAGACGCGCTGTCCGGTCATCGCCTCCGCGGCTGCCAGCAGCTCGGTCAGGTCCTGCGGCAGCGTCGCGGGGTCGAGCACGCGCAGGGGCCCGGGCCGACGGGAGAGGAACTGGTCCACCAGCAAGAGGGAGAGGGCGTCGCGTTCGATGATCTCGTTCAGCCCGTGGACGGATGCTTCCGTGACGTCGGAGCCTCCTGCCCACCCGCTGTTCACGGAGTACCGCCCCACTGACACATAGGGGTAGTCGTCGCCGACCGCGGTGCGCAGAGCGGCGGAGTGGTCTTCGAGGTAGTCGGGTACCGAGAGGAACAGCGGTATCCAGATGCTCGGGCCGCCTGTCAGCGCGTCGTACGACAGGCATGCCAGCGGCTCGTCCGGCCCTTCGGTCAGCAGGGCGACAGCCTTGTCCCGTGCCGATTCTCCGGTCGCCACTTCGTACGCCGAGCGCAGCGTCAGGTCGTCGGCCGTCAGCCGGTCGACTCCGCTGAGGTGGTGTTCCAGCGCCTCGAAGACAGCGCCCACGCGTGACTCTTCAGTGTGGCCCTTGCCCATGCCCAAGGCGCCGTGCGCTATGTCCTGTCCGCGGTGCAGGGTGCAGAGCCATGCCCCCGGATCCGCGTCGGTGACGGCCTCAAGGCGAGCGGTCAGGCCCAGGCCGGAGACGGCGCGCATGCTGGCGTCGAAAGCCTCGGCAAGGGCGAGGGCACGTTCGCCGCACTGTCGCTCAGCAGCAGAAATGGAAGAGCTCTTTCCCATGTGGATTTCTCTCCTCGTTCGGAAACGGAGACGAAACCGCGGCCCGGAAGAATAGTCCCGGGCCGCGGCGTTCATTCGACTGCTACCGGGCGGAGGCGTCAGGCGTTCTCGACGTCCTCCACTCCGTCCGGCGTCTCGTCGGCGAGCTCGGCAAGCGCCTTGGTCTCGCTGGCGGACAGAATGGTCTCCTCCGGGCTGAATCCGTACTTTTCACCGATGAAGCCCATGGTGTTCTCCATTCATTTGGCGGCGCACCGGCCCACAGGTCGGCGCGCCGATCTCGGGTGCCTCGCAGTGAGTGGCGATAAGTCGCTCGCTGCGATGAATGAAGTCTTGCCGACCCGTCACCTCTTCGCCGCCTGAATGCTGGCCAACTCCCCTTTTCATCAATGGAGTTGATCTGCACATGGTCCGCCCATGCGAAAGGAATGGTTGCACCAAGTTCCTTTCGGCGTGCCCCGATTTGCGCCCGCGCCGACGCGGCCGGATGAGACTGGGCTCATCCGTTCATTAATTCTGATTCATCGGCTCGTGTCCGAAATTGGCTCCTGCCTCCTACCTCCTCCCCTCCTATGGATGGCCGGATCGCTGCCCGGAACAGAGGCGGGTTGGACCGGCGGGCATGCTGGAGACAGCGGTGAGCTGCTGATCGGGCTGTGGGTGGGGGAGGAACGGACGCCCAGGAGATCGCACCGCTAGGGGAGTTGGGCGGAGAGCAAGGGCGGGGCCACTACCCCTTGCGCAGGGCGCACAACGTGTCGATCCGGTTCGTCGTGATCGAGTCGACGCCGAGATCGAGGAGTCTCCGCATGGAGCGCCGGGTGTCGGGCGTCCAGACCGACAGCAGGTAGCCGTCGCGGTGGACGCGCGCGGTGAGGTCGCGGTCGACCAGGCTGAAGCGGTAGTTGAGCCAGCGGGGGCGCACCGCGTCGAGGAGGGCGGGCCGCGGCGGCGCCGACGTCGTCCAGGTGAGCGCGATCTCCGCTGCGGAGTCGGCGGCGCGCACGGCGAGCATGGCCGCGGCGCCCGAGCAGTAGTACACCCGTTCCTCCGCGCCGCAGTCACGGATGACGTCCACAATCCGGCGTACCGCCCCGGCGTCGGGCGCGCCCGGCAGGTCGACCATCATCCG
Source organism: Streptomyces sp. NPDC087263 (assembly GCF_044744645.1). Lineage (NCBI taxonomy): Bacteria > Bacillati > Actinomycetota > Actinomycetes > Kitasatosporales > Streptomycetaceae > Streptomyces > Streptomyces sp. NPDC087263. Next base: position 75,257 of record NZ_JBIUYT010000002.1, on the reverse strand, counting down.
GCCGTCCCCGGTCGCGGCCAGCGCGTCCGCCAGTGTCGGCACTCCGCCACCCGTGAGCCCGCGCACCTCGTCCGAGGAGAGCGAGCCGAGCGGCCGGTCGTGGTCCCACAGCCGCTTCAGCGTCGAGTCGTGCAGGAGGACGGGGACGCCGTCACGGGTGAGCCGTACGTCGATCTCGACCGCGTCCGCGCCCAGTCGGAGCGCGGAACGCAGCGAGTCGATCGTGTTCTCGCGGACGCGGTAGGGGTCGCCGCGATGGGCCACGGCAGTCACGGTGCGCATGGCCCCATTGTGAAGGTTCGGCGCCGCGAAGCGGCTCGTTGAGGCGTGGTGGCCGGGTGACGGGTGGGTGGGTCAGGGCGTGAGCCACGCCGAGGCGTACGTGTCGATCTCCTCGGCGAGTTTCGCCTTGCCGGGCGCGTCGAGGAACGACGCCTCGACGGCGTTCTTGGCGAGTGCGGCGAGGCCGAGTTCGTCGAGGTCGAGGAGACGGGCGGCGACCGCGTACTCGTTGTTCAGGTCGGTGCCGAACATCGGCGGGTCGTCGGAGTTGATGGTCACCAGGACCCCGGCCCGGGTGAACTCCTTGATGGGGTGCTCGTCGAGCGTGCGGACCGCGCGGGTCGCGATGTTGGAGGTCGGGCAGACCTCCAGGGCGACCCGGTGTTCGGCGAGGTGCGCGAGCAGCTTCGGATCCTGGACGGAGCTGGTGCCGTGGCCGATACGGTCGGCGCGCAGGTCGTTCAGCGCGTCCCAGACCGTCTCAGGGCCCGTCGTCTCGCCCGCGTGCGGCACGGAGCGCAGGCCGGCCGCGATCGCGCGGTCGAAGTACGGCTTGAACTGCGGTCGCGGTACGCCGATCTCGGGTCCGCCGAGTCCGAAGGAGACAAGCCCCTCGGGGCGCAGCCGGTCATCGGTGGCGAGCCGTACCGTCTCCTCGGCGGCTTCGAGGCCCGCCTCACCGGGGATGTCGAAGCACCAGCGCAGTACGACACCGAGCTCGGCCTCCGCCGCCTTGCGGGCGTCCTCGATCGCGTCCATGAAGGCGCGCTCGTCGATGCCACGGCGGGTGGAGGAGAACGGGGTGATGGTCAGCTCGGCGTAACGGACCTGCTGGCGGGCCATGTCCCGCGCGACCTCGTACGTCAGCAGCCGGACGTCCTCCGGGGTGCGGATCAGGTCGACGACGGACAGATACACGTCGATGAAGTGGGCGAAGTCCGTGAAGGTGAAGTAGTCCGCGAGGGCCTCGGGGTCGGTCGGCACCTTGGAATCGGGATGCCGGGCGGCCAGCGTGGACACGATACGGGGGGAGGCTGAGCCGACGTGGTGCACGTGCAGTTCGGCCTTGGGCAGCCCGGCGATGAAGGCGTGCGGATGACGGGCGGCATCGCGTGGGGTGTGGTGGTCGGTCAAGGTTCCTCCCCGGAACGGCGTCCCTGCAACGCGGTAGATGGGACGCGGGTGATCGGCTGATCGGTGGTTCAGGGATCATCGTAGGCGGCGGCCCATCTGGTACAGGCTCGGGCCGTAGCATGACGGAACGTACGACGGAGGGGGACCCTACGCATGTCCGAGGACGCGCAGACGCCGGGAGCACCACAGGACGCGGCCGCGGCCGCGTGGGCTTCCGGGGGAGAGGCAACCCCGCCACCGCGATCCGCCGCGACGTCACCGGGAGACCAGCCGTCGGATTCCGCACCTGCGGCTGTTACTCCTGCTGCGGGGGTTCCGTCGGGTGAGTCGGTGGAGGGGAGCCCACTGCCGTCCGACGCGACGCCGTGGGCGAACCGGGCGCCTGGTTCGGTGCCTGAGGCTGCCGCTCCCGCCTCGGGGGTCCCGTCGGGTGAGTCGGCGCAGGGGGCCGGACCGCTGCCCGATGCGACGTCACCGGGGGGTCACCCTTCGGGCTCCGCATCCGAGGCTGCCGCTCCTGCTCCGAAGGTCCCCTCGGATGCTCCCAAGGTCCCCTTGGATAAGCCCGCGGCCGAGCCGAACCCCGAGCCGAACCCCTGGGCGGCCCCGGAGGACAAGGCTCCCTTCCGGGAGAACGGTGCCACGGGGGCCGCACCCGCTCCCGTGCACGACCAGCGGACGGTCACGTCGTTCCCAGGCGCGGGAACGCCGGCCACACCCGCCCCACCCGGCGCAGGCGCCCCCGTCCCCCCGTCCTGGGACAACCCCTTCGCACCCCCTGCCGCTCACATCCCCTATCCCCAGCACGCCTTCTACCCTCAGCCCGCCCCCGGACAGCCCGCCCCTCCTCCCCCCTTCGCTCCTGGGGGACCCGGCCAGCCGCCTCCGTACCCGTACGGCTACCCGTCCCACCCGCCGCAGCAGCCCTACTACCCGGGCGCCCCCGGCTATGGCGGCTGGCCCGCCATGCCCATGGCGCCGAGCAACGGCATGGGCACCGCCGCGCTGATACTCGGCATCGCCTCGGCGGCCCTGTTCTGCGTGTGGCCGCTGACGTTCGTGATGGGGATCCTCGGTGTGGTCTTCGGTGCGATCGGCCGCCGCAAAGCAGCTCGTGGCGAGGCGACGAACCCGGGCCAGGCGCTGGCCGGGATCATCTGCGGAGCGGTCGGCATCGTCCTGGCCATCGCGCTGGTCGTGTTCATCGTCGCCTTCGCGGACGACAGCGCATCCGAAATCGACTCGGGCACGGACGGCGACGGCTTCTCCACGTCATTTGTCCTGGAGCAGCTCCGCTAAGTGCTCCGCCGGAAGTGCGGGGATGTGCCGTCGATCGTCTGCGGCACCATCGTGGCTGGTCGCGCAGTTCCCCGCGCCCCTTCAGGGCGATGCCGAACCGCAGCGGACTTCACCCGCCCTGCTCGGCAGCCCCGCGGACCAAGACGGCCCGAGTCCGCCAGCCGCCCCGCGGGCCAACACCCTCCGAGCCCCCTAGGCCCTGTCGTCACATTCCCGTCTGCCTCGCGACGCCATGCACGCACCTGACGCCGCGAGGCCGCCCTCCGGGCGACGACGGGAATGTGACGACAGGACCTAGCAGCCCGGCGAACCAAGCCCTCCCCGGGCGACTCCGCCGGATATCTCCCCACCGTCCTCGACCGCCCCCCGGAGCCGCCCCCGGGCCTCCATCAACGCGAACCCCAGCAGATTCAGGCCCCGCCACCGCCCCGGATCCGTCGCCCGCTCGTCGTCGGCCGCCAGCCCGATCCCCCATACCCGGTCCATCGGGCTGGCCTCGACGAGGACCCGCTCGCCCGTGCCCAGCAGAAACTCCCGCAGCTCGGGATGCGCGGCGAACTTGTGGACGGTGCCCTCGACCACGATCGCGAAGCGCTCGCGCTCCCACACGGCGTCGTCGAAACCGCGCACGAGCCGCCCCGCCTTCTTGGCCACCGCCGGACTCGGCGCCTCGACAGCGCGCCGCTCCGCCTCCGGGTCCCCGAAGAGCCGCGCCTTGCTCGCCATCATCCAGTGCTCGGCCGTCGCGTATGCCACGCCGTCCACGGTGAACGGCGACGGCCACCACTGGCTCAGACAGCTCGCGCTCACCTGACCGTCCCGACTCGGCCGGTGCCCCCAGAAGTGCAGGTACTTCACCCTCGCCCCCGAGCGGACCTTGCTGACCAGCGCGTCCCGTGAATCGATCTTCCCCATGCACGCGAGTCTGGCATCCACCACTGACAATCCGTCCTGCCTTTTCCAAGGGGACTCGACACCTGGTCGACAGATTCCGTCGCGTAACCAAAAGGCAACAACGGAATCACTTGTTGGAGTCCCCTTGCTCTGCCAGGATCGGCACTCAAATCGAGCTGGAGCTACGCCGACCCCCGCAGGACGGGGAGGGTGGCGGAGGAGAGCGACATGCACAATCCGGGCCATCGCTTCCAGGCGCAGGACCGCTTCGCGGACGGCGCGCAGTACATCGCGGGCCGACTGACCAAGGGCACCTCCGGCCGTACGTTCGCGGTCGTCGACCCGGCCACGGGCGAGGAGATCTACACGTACGAGCTCGCGGGCACCGCCGACGTGGACGCCGCTGTCGCGGCCGCCCGCGCGGCGTTCCCCGGCTGGTCCCGCGCCACCCCCGGCGAGCGCTCCGACGCGCTGCACCGCTTCGCGGCCGTGCTCGCCGACCGCGCCGGGGAGTTCGCCGATGCCGAGTCCTTGCAGTGCGGCAAGCCGCTCAAGCTCACCCGGGAGTTCGACGTCCCGGGGACCATCGACAACACCGCGTTCTTCGCGGGCGCGGCCCGCCACCTACAGGGCCAGTCCGCGGGCGAGTACTCCGGCGACCACACCTCGTACGTACGCCGTGAACCCATCGGTGTCGTCGGCTCCATCGCGCCCTGGAACTACCCCCTCCAGATGGCTGCCTGGAAGATCCTCCCGGCGATCGCGGCCGGTAACACGATCGTCCTGAAGCCCGCCGAACTCACCCCGCTCACCTCCCTGCTCTTCGCCGAGGCAGCCACGGTGGCGGGCATCCCCGACGGTGTCATCAACATCGTCACGGGAGCGGGAAAGGATGTTGGTGAGCATCTCGTCGGCCACCCCGACGTCGTCATGACCTCCTTCACCGGTTCGACCGCCGTCGGCAAGCGGGTCGCGGAGATCGCCACCTCGACCGTCAAGCGGCTTCATCTGGAGCTGGGCGGCAAGGCGCCCTTCGTGGTCTTCGACGACGCGGATCTCGACGCCGCCGTCAACGGCGCCGTCGCCGGTTCGCTCATCAACTCCGGGCAGGACTGCACGGCCGCCACGCGCGCGTACGTGCAGAGGCCTCTCTATGAAGCGTTCGTTTCCCAAACGGCCGACCTCATGGCGCGTGTCCGCGTGGGTGACCCCTTCGCGCCGGACACCGATCTCGGACCGTTGATCTCGCACACCCAGCGCGACCGCGTCGCCGGATTCGTCGACCGTGCGCGCTCCTACGCGCGCGTGGTCGCCGGCGGAGCGGTCCCGCAGGGCGACCTCAAGAGCGGCGCCTACTACATGCCCACCCTTGTCGCCGACGCCTCCCAGGACAGCGAGATCGTGCAGTCCGAGATCTTCGGGCCCGTGCTCGTCGTGCTGCCCTTCGACACCGACGACGAGGGCATCGCGCTGGCCAACGACACGCCGTACGGACTCGCCGCCTCCGCCTGGAGCCGTGACGTCTACCGCGCCAACCGCGCGACCCGCGAGATCAAGGCGGGTTGCGTCTGGATCAACGACCACATTCCGATCATCAGCGAGATGCCGCACGGCGGATACAAGGCGTCCGGCTTCGGCAAGGACATGTCCGCGTACTCGTTCGAGGAGTACACACAGATCAAGCACGTCATGTTCGACAACACTGGGGTTGCCGAGAAGGACTGGCACCGCACGATCTTCGGGGACCGGAGCTAGCCGATTCACGTCGGCCCGCGCCGAGTGGCAGACCAGGCCGCGACCACGGCCGCGACCCTTCCGAAAGGGCACCAGGATCATGGAGCAGTACGAGCCCGAACGCCTGTCCCCGGTCCAACTGGCCGCCATGCGGCGCAGCCTCAGGAACGGCAGGGCCTCTCTCGGCCGCCGTTCACTGCTGCGCGCCTCGGCGGGCGGTGCGCTCGCCATCGGCGGACTCGGGGCGCTGAGCGCCTGCGGGATCCCCGCGGCCGGCAAGACCCAGGGCGGTGTCTCCGCCGACGACCTCTCGGCCAAGGAGAAGACGATCAACTTCTCCAACTGGACCGAGTACATGGATGTCGACGAGAGCGAGAAGCACCACCCCACGCTGGACGCCTTCACCAAGCAGACCGGCATCACGGTCAAGTACACCGAGGACATCAACGACAACGCCGAGTTCTTCGGCAAGATCAAGCCGCAGCTCGCCGCGGGCCAGGACACCGGCCGCGACATCATCGTCCTCACCGACTGGCTGGCCGGCCGACTGATCAGCCTCGGATGGGTCCAGAAACTGGACCCGTCCAATCTGCCGCACGCCTACACCAACCTGTCGCAGCAGTTCCGCAACCCCGACTGGGACCCCGGACGTGCCTACTCCTATCCCTGGCAGGGCATCTCGACCGTCATCGCCTACAACAAGAAGGCGCTCGACGGCATCGAGGTGAAGTCGGTCTCCGACATGCTCGACAACCCCAAGCTCAAGGGGCGCATCGGCTTCCTGACGGAGATGCGCGACAGCATCGGTATGACGCTGCTCGACCTGGGCAAGGACCCGTCCAGTTTCACGGACGACGACTTCGACGCGGCGATCGCCCGTCTCCAGAAGGCCGTCGACAAGGGCCAGATCCGCCGCTTCACCGGCAACGACTACACGTCCGACATCACCAGCGGCAACTTCGCGGCCTGTATCGCCTGGGCCGGTGACGTCGTCCAGCTGAAGGCGGACAGCCCGGACGTCGACTTCGTCATCCCGGACAGCGGCTACATCACCTCGACCGACAACATGCTGATCCCCAACAAGGCGCGCCACAAGACGAACGCCGAGCGGCTCATGGACTACTACTACGAGCCCGAGCCGGCCGCCGAACTCGCCGCCTACATCAACTACGTCTGTCCGGTCGACGGCGTGAAGCCGTATCTGGAGAAGATCGACAAGGATGCGGCGAACAACCCGCTGATCATTCCCGACCAGGCCATGGCCGCCAGGTCGCACGCCTTCCGCCTGCTCAGCAGCAAGGAAGAGACGGCCTACGAAGAGAAGTTCGCGAAGCTCACAGGGGCGTGACCATGATGACGACAGACAACAGCGGCGATGTCCGCCTCTCCGGGATCAGCAAGACGTACGGCGCCTTCACGGCCGTACACCCGCTCGACCTGACCGTGCCGCAGGGATCGTTCTTCGCCCTCCTGGGGGCGTCGGGCTGCGGCAAGACGACCACCCTCCGCATGATCGCCGGCCTGGAGGAGCCCACTTCGGGGACCGTGCACCTGGGGGAGCAGGACGTGACGAACCTGCCGCCCTACAAGCGCCCCGTGAACACCGTCTTCCAGTCCTACGCGCTCTTCCCGCACCTCGACATCTTCGAGAACGTCGCCTTCGGGCTGCGCAGGCGCGGCATCAAGTCGGTGAAGAAGCAGGTCGAGGACATGCTGGAGCTCGTACAGCTCGGCGAGCAGGCCCGTAAGAAGCCGCACCAGCTCTCCGGCGGCCAGCAGCAGCGTGTCGCCGTGGCCCGCGCGCTGATCAACACCCCCAAGGTGCTGCTCCTCGACGAACCGCTCGGCGCCCTCGACCTCAAGCTGCGCCGCCAGATGCAGCTGGAGCTCAAGCGCATCCAGACCGAAGTCGGCATCACGTTCGTGCACGTCACGCACGACCAGGAGGAGGCCATGACGATGGCCGACACGGTCGCCGTGATGAACGCGGGCCGTGTCGAGCAGCTCGGCTCGCCCGCCGACCTCTACGAGAACCCGAACACCACGTTCGTCGCCAACTTCCTCGGCACCTCCAACCTCATCGAGGCCGAGGTCGACTCCAGGAGTGGCGACGAGATCGTCCTCAAGGCGGGCGGCGGCAAGCTCCTGCTGCCCGCGGCGCGATGTTCCGCGCCCACGACGACCGGCGGCAAGGTGCTGGTGGGCGTGCGCCCGGAGAAGATCTCGCTCACGCACGCCGACGACGCGGGCGAGATCCCGGCCGGACGCAACCGGATCACCGGCAAGATCGCCGACTCCAGCTTCATCGGCGTCTCCACGCAGTACGTCATCGACAGCGCCGTCTGCCCCGAGTTCGAGGTCTACGCCCAGAACATCGACCGCGACCCCCGGCTCACGCCCGGCACCGACGTCGTCCTGCACTGGAGCCCGGCGCACACCTTCGGCCTGGACGCGGCCCAGGACATCGACGCGGGCGTGGAAACAGTCGACGAGGAGGCCGCCTGATGGCCACCGTCACCGAGGCGCCACCCCTCGCGCCGCAACCGGCAGAGAAGCCGCCCCGCAGACGCGGCCGTCTCACCCCGTACTGGCTGCTGCTGCCCGGCATCCTCTGGCTGCTGGTGTTCTTCGCGCTGCCGATGGTCTACCAGGCCTCCACGTCCGTGCAGACGGGCTCCCTGGAGGACGGCTACAAGGTCACCTGGCACTTCGCGACTTACTGGAACGCGCTGGCGGACTACTGGCCGCAGTTCCTGCGCTCGGTGCTCTACGCGGGCTCCGCGACCATCCTGTGCCTGGTCCTCGGCTACCCGCTCGCGTACCTCATCGCCTTCCGCGCGGGGCGCTGGCGCAACGTCGTCCTCATCCTGGTCATCGCGCCGTTCTTCACCAGTTTCCTGATCCGCACGCTCGCCTGGAAGACGATCCTCGCGGACGGCGGCCCGGTCGTCGCCACCCTCAACTCGCTGCACATCCTGGACGTCACCAGCTGGCTCGGCATCACGGCCGGTGACCGCGTCCTGGCCACACCCCTCGCGGTGATCTGCGGTCTCACGTACAACTTCCTGCCGTTCATGATCCTGCCGCTCTACACCTCACTCGAACGCATCGACGGACGGCTCCACGAGGCGGCCGGCGACCTGTACGCGAAGCCGTTCACGACCTTCAGGAAGGTCACCTTCCCGCTGTCGATGCCCGGTGTCGTCTCCGGCACGCTGCTGACCTTCATCCCGGCCAGCGGCGACTACGTGAACGCCGATCTGCTCGGCTCCACGGACACCCGGATGGTCGGCAACGTCATCCAGACCCAGTTCCTGAGGATTCTCGACTATCCGACGGCGGCGGCACTCTCCTTCATTCTCATGGCCGCGATCCTCATTATGGTCACGCTCTACATTCGCAAGTCCGGGACGGAGGATCTGGTTTAAATGGCCTTCGTACGCTGGTTCAAGAGGCATCTCGTCGTCATCGGGGGACTGCTGACACTCGGATATCTGCTTCTGCCGAACGTCGTCGTCACGGTGTTCTCCTTCAACAAACCGAAGGGGCGCTTCAATTACGAGTGGCAGAACTTCTCCACGGACGCCTGGACCGACCCGTGCGGCGTCGCCGACATGTGCGGCTCGCTCTCGCTCAGTCTCCAGATCGCCGTATGGGCGACGCTCGGCGCCACCGTCCTCGGCACCATGATCGCCTTCGCCCTGGTCCGCTACCGCTTCCGCGCGCGCGGCGCCGTCAACTCGCTGATCTTCCTGCCGATGGCGATGCCCGAGGTCGTGATGGCCGCCTCACTGCTCACCCTCTTCCTCAACATGGGTGCACAGTTGGGGTTCTGGACGATCCTGATCGCCCACATCATGTTCTGCCTCAGCTTCGTCGTGACGGCCGTCAAGGCACGCGTCATGTCGATGGACCCGCGTCTGGAGCAGGCGGCCCAGGACCTGTACGCGGGACCCGTGCAGACCTTCGTCCGCGTCACCCTGCCCATCGCGGCCCCCGGAATCGCCGCGGGCGCGCTGCTCGCCTTCGCGCTCTCCTTCGACGATTTCATCATCACCAATTTCAACGCCGGCTCGACCGTCACCTTCCCCATGTTCGTCTGGGGCTCGGCACAGCGCGGAACACCCGTTCAGATCAATGTCATCGGTACGGCCATGTTCATCGTCGCCGTAGTGTTCGTCCTGTCCGGAATGGTCATCAGCAACCGCCGTAGCAAGCAAAAGACATAAAGGCAAAAGACAAAAGGCACTAGAGTAAAAGACACAGAGACACAGAGACACAAAAACGCAAAGACACAAAGACACAAAGGCGCAATCGCAAGATTCCTGTAGGGAGTTGAAATCATGGCCCCAAGCGCCATGACCCGTTGGACCAAGTCCCTTTCCGACGCGCAGCCGGTGTCCTACTGGCTGGACGACCCCGGCAAACCCCACCCCGAACCCGCCCTCACCACCACCGAGACCTGCGACCTGCTCGTCGTCGGCGGCGGTTACAGCGGACTGTGGACCGCGCTCCTCGCCAAGGAGCGCGACCCGCGGCGCGAGGTGATCCTGGTGGAGGGCCGTGAGGTGGGCTGGGCCGCCTCCGGCCGCAACGGCGGCTTCTGTGCAGCCTCCCTCACTCACGGTCTGGCCAACGGCCTCACCCGCTGGCCGGACGAGATCAGGAAACTGGAGGAGCTGGGCGCCCGGAACCTCGACGAGATCGAGGCGGCCGTCGCCCGCTACTCCCTCGACTGCGACTTCGAGCGCACCGGCGAGATCGACGTCGCCACCGAGCCGTACCAGGCGGCCGAACTGCGTGAGTGGCACGAGGAGTTGCGGCGCGAGGGCCTGGCGGACGGCACCGAGTACCTGGACGCCGAAGCGGTACGGGAACAAGTCGACTCACCGACATTCCTGGCCGGTCTGTACGACCGCCGCGGCGTCGCCATGCTCCACCCCGCCAAGCTCGCCTGGGGCCTCAAGCGGGCGTGCCAGGAGCTCGGCGTCCGCGTGTACGAGCACACCCCGGCGCTCCAACTGAAGCCGCACGGCGCCGAAATGGCCGTACGCACTCCGTACGGCTCGATCCGTGCCCGTCGCGTGGCCCTCGGCACGAACATCTTCCCGAACCTGGTCAGGCGCGTCCGCGCGTACACCGTCCCCGTCTACGACTACGCGCTGATGACCGAGCCGCTGAGCGCCGACCAGTTGGCGTCCATCGGCTGGAAGAACCGCCAGGGACTGGGGGATTCGGCGAACCAGTTCCACTACTTCCGGCTGTCCGCCGACAACCGGATCCTGTGGGGCGGCTACGACGCGATCTACCCGTACGGCGGCCGGGTGCGCGCCGAGTACGACCACCGGCCGGAGACGTACGCGAAGCTCGCAGGCCAATTCTTCACCTGCTTCCCGCAGTTGGCGGGCGTCCGCTTCACCCACACCTGGGGCGGCGCGATCGACACCTGCTCGCGCTTCTCCGCCTTCTTCGGTACGGCGCACCAGGGCAGGGTCGCCTACGCGGCCGGCTACACCGGGCTCGGCGTGGGCGCCACCCGGTTCGGCGCGGACGTGATGCTCGACCTGCTGGCGGGCGAACGTACGGAACGCACCGAGCTGGAGATGGTCCGCAAAAAGCCGCTGCCGTTCCCGCCCGAGCCCTTCGCCTGGACGGGCATCGCGCTCACCAAGTGGTCGCTGGCGCGGGCCGATGCGCACGGCGGGCGGCGCAATCTGTGGCTGAAGACCATGGACAGGCTCGGGCTCGGCTTCGACAGCTGAACCGTGCAGCGGGATGCGGATCCACGGCGTACGCCCTGCTCGGACACTGTGACCCGGCTCACTATCAACAATTATTCAGAACCCGCGTAATGATCGGCCCGAACCTCGCTCTCCCCTGTGACGCGACCGGCGTCGACATGAGAGAGGGAGGTTCCGCCATGACAGGGGCTAAGACGGCGGTCGACTGGCTGGCATCCGTAGCTCCGGATCCCGAGGCCTGCCGCTGGGAATGGGAGCGCAATCCGCTGGGGATCGCGCTGCTGCCCGCGGGCAAGGCCTGGGACGTACTCATCCTGCCGGGCGAACTCGGCTACCCCACGCTCGACGTGCTGACCCGGGTGATCGACCAACTCGGTCCCGTGCTCGTCGACTTCGGGGACGCCCGGATGGGATTCTTCGTGCCCGCGGGCACCGCGGCCCGGTGGCTCGGCACGGGGGTGCGCACAGCGGGCCGCGGTACGTGGATCGTGGTGCCGTACCCGGGAAGGACGACCGGCGGCGGCGTTCGCTGGCTGATCCCGCCGGACGGCTCCGGCACCCTCACCGACCCGGCGCTTCTCGAACTGGCCATGCACGAGGCGGCGGCAGGTCGCGCCGGAAACGAGGACCGATAGCCGTGCCGGGGCCGGCCCCCGGTGACAGTCGCAGGATTCGCCAACAGGTCCTGAGGTTCTGGAGGTTCACGAGGTCCTGAGGTTCCTGAGGTCTTGACAACAGGATTGGTCTGGACCAAATTGGGCGCGCTTCACCCCTCCAATTCCCCCATGCCCGGAGGCAGTCGTGGATCGCACCCGACGCAACGGATCACTCACGCGTCACAGACTTCTCGCCGTGTGCACGGCCACCTTCCTGGCCGTTCCCGGCATGACCGCGCTCTCGTCGGCCGCCCGTGCGGCCGACGCGGACCTCGCGAAGAACGGCGGTTTCGAGTCGGGCCTGGACAACTGGACCTGTACGGCGGCGACCACCGTCAACTCACCCGTACGGAGCGGAAGTTCCGCGTTGCAGGCGACCCCGGCCGGCAGCGACTACGCACAGTGCTCCCAGTCGGTGACCGTTCAGCCCAACTCCCAGTACTCCCTTGCCGGTTACGTCCGGGGCAGTTACGTCTACCTCGGCGCGAGCGGCACCGGCACCACCGACGTCTCCACCTGGACCCAGTCCGCGACCGCCTGGCAGCAGCTCACCACGACCTTCCGCACCGGCGCCGCCACCACCAGGGTCACCATCTACACGCACGGCTGGTACGGCACCGGCGCCTACAACGTCGACGACGTCTCCCTCCTCGGCCCCGCCGTCGACCCGGGCCAGCCCCCGGCCGCACCCACCGGTCTGACAGCCGGCACGGTCACCTCGTCGAGCGTCGCCCTGTCCTGGTCCCCGGTGACGGGCGCGACCGGGTACGCCATCTACCGCAACGGCGTGAAAGTCCAGACGGCGACCGGGACTTCGGCCACGGTCAGCGGACTCACCGCCTCGACGGCGTACACCTTCCAGGTCGCGGCGGTGAACGACGCGGGCGAGTCGCCGAAGTCGGCGACGGTGACCGCGACGACGACCGCCGGCGGTGGCGGAGGCTCGACCGAACACGCCCTCGTCGGCTACCTCCACGCCAGCTTCGCGAACGGCGCCGGGTACACGCGGCTGGCCGACGTCCCCGACAGCTGGGACATCATCGACCTGGCCTTCGGCGAACCGACCACCACCACCTCCGGCGACATCCGCTTCACCCGCTGCCCGGTCGCCGAGTGCCCGACTGTCGAGAGCGAGGCCGACTTCAAGGCGGCGATCAAGGCCAAGCAGGCGGCGGGCAAGAAGGTCCTGATCTCCATCGGTGGCGCGAACGGCCAGGTGCAGCTCACGACCACAGCCGCCCGCGACACCTTCGTCACCTCGGTGTCGAAGATCATCGACACCTACGGCCTGGACGGCCTGGACATCGACTTCGAGGGCCACTCACTCTCGCTGGACGCGACCGACACGAACTTCAAGAGCCCGACCACTCCCGTGATCGTGAACCTCATCTCGGCCCTGAAGACCCTGAAGGCCAAGTACGGCGCCGGCTTCGTGCTGACGATGGCTCCGGAGACCTTCTTCGTCCAGCTCGGCTACCAGTACTACGGCACCGGACCGTGGGGCGGCCAGGACCCGCGCGCCGGCGCCTACCTCCCGGTCATCTACGCCCTGCGCGACGACCTGACGCTGCTGCACGTCCAGGACTACAACTCCGGCTCGATCATGGGCCTCGACAACCAGTACCACTCCATGGGCGGCGCCGACTTCCACATCGCGATGACCGACATGCTCCTGACCGGCTTCCCTGTCGCCGGCAACGCGAGCAACGTCTTCCCGGCCCTGCGCCCCGACCAGATAGCCATCGGTATGCCGGCGACGACGAACGCGGGCAACGGCTATGTGGCGCCTTCCGAGGTCAACAAGGCCCTCGACTGCCTCACCAAGAAGACCAACTGCGGCACGTACACCACCCACGGCATCTGGCCGGGACTCCGCGGCCTGATGACCTGGTCGATCAACTGGGACCGGTACGGGAGCTGGGAGTTCCAGAAGAACTTCGACAGCTATTTCGGCTGAGCAGCAGCCACAGGCAGAACAACAGCACCGTGCACAGACACCAGCTCGCCACCACGTCCAGCGGCCAGTGGAAACCGCGCCGGACCAGCCCGAAAGGCACCGCGAGGTTCAGGACGGCACAGGCGGTGACCAGCGCGCGGCGGGCGCGAGCGGTGCGGAGCCAGGGGAGGAGTACGAGGGTCGCGGCGCCGTACGCGATGGCGGCGGTCGCCGTGTGGCCCGAAGGATAGAAGCCCGTGCCCGGGCCCATCACCGGTGGGCCCGGGCGGGCGATCAGTTCCTTCGTCGGCACGATCAACGCCGGCACGGCGGCCATCAGCGCCGCCGCGGCGACGGAGGGCAGCCACCAGCGATGCCGCCCGGCCCGGCGGCCGCGCCGAGCGACGTACACCAGCACGACGGCGAGGACGGGGACGGCGACCGCGATGTTGCCGAGGTCCGCGAGGAGTTCGTAGATCCGGGCCGGGTGTACGAGATGGCCGCTGAGGCGTTCGTCCGCGCGGGCGAGGGGGCCGTGGGCCGCGACCTGCCAGGTGATCAGCGCGAAGAGGAGGGCCGGGAGGCCGAGAAGGAGGGAGAAGGTCGGCCACTCCGGAACAGGGGGGGTAGTTCCGGAGTGGCCGACCGGATCGGATCGTCGCACGCCCCGGGGGGTTTGGGGCGGGCGACTGTCCGATCGGTGAGGAGATTCGGAGCTGGAAGCTCCGGGTGTGTGCGCGAGGGCACGACCAGGGCGAAGCTGGGGAGGCCCCGACCCGGTGCCGCCCACAGTCCCCTGTGGGCGGGGTGTATCTCTCATCTGGGTAGAACCTACGACAGGGGAACCGGGTCCGACAGACGGAATCGCGTCCCGTCATGCACCTCGCACACCTTCTTCACACGGCCTGACGACCGTCGACCCACCCCGGCGGCCAAACGGAATCCGGTGCGAGGGGCAGCAGGATTCCGCTGGTGGGGCGCGTGGGACGGGTCAGATACGGGCGAAGGCCTGCTCGATGATGTCGAGGCCCTCGTTCAGGAGGTCCTCGCCGATGACCAGCGGGGGCAGGAAGCGGAGGACGTTGCCGTAGGTGCCACAGGTAAGGACCAGGAGCCCCTCCTGGTGGCAGGCCTTGGCGAGTGCGGCGGTCGCCTCGGCGTTCGGCTCCTTGGAGTCGCGGTCCTTGACCAGCTCGATGGCGATCATGGCGCCGCGGCCGCGGACCTCGCCGATGATGTCGAACTTGTCCGCCATCGCCGACAGGCGCGCCTTCATCGTCGCCTCGATCGCCTTCGCCCTGGCGTTGAGGTCGAGCTCCTTCATCGTCTCGATGGCGCCGAGGGCGCCGGCGCAGGCCACCGGGTTGCCGCCGTAGGTGCCGCCGAGGCCGCCCGAGTGCGCGGCGTCCATGATCTCGGCGCGGCCGGTGACGGCGGCGAGCGGGAGACCGCCCGCGATGCCCTTGGCGGTGGTGATCAGGTCCGGGACGATGCCCTCGTCCTCGCAGGCGAACCACTGGCCGGTGCGGCAGAAGCCGGACTGGATCTCGTCGGCGACGAAGACGATGCCGTTGTCGGTGGCGAACTTGCTGAGGGCGGGCAGGAAGCCCTTGGCGGGCTCGATGAAGCCGCCCTCGCCGAGCACCGGCTCGATGATGATCGCGGCGACGTTCTCGGCCCCGATCTGCTTGTTGATCATGTCGATGGCCTGGGCGGACGCCTCGGCGCCCGCGTTCTCCGGGCCGGTCAGCCAGCGGTAGCCGTACGCCACCGGCACGCGGTAGACCTCGGGCGCGAACGGACCGAAGCCGTGCTTGTACGGCATGTTCTTCGCGGTCAGCGCCATCGTGAGGTTGGTGCGCCCGTGGTAGCCGTGGTCGAAGACGACCACCGCCTGCCGCTTGGTGTACGCACGCGCGATCTTGACGGCGTTCTCCACGGCCTCGGCGCCGCTGTTGAACAGGGCCGACTTCTTGGCGTGGTCGCCCGGGGTCAGCTCCGCCAGCGCCTCGGCGACGGCGACGTACCCCTCGTACGGCGTGACCATGAAACAGGTGTGGGTGAAGTCCTGGAGCTGCGCGGAGGCCCGGCGTACGACGGCCTCGGCGCTCGCGCCCACGCTGGTCACGGCGATACCGGAGCCGAAGTCGATCAGGCGGTTGCCGTCGACGTCCTCGATGATGCCGCCGCCGGCGCGCGTGGTGAACACGGGGAGCACCGAGCCCACACCGGCCGCGACCGCGGCGAGGCGTCGGGCCTGCAATTCCTGCGACTTCGGGCCGGGGATGGCGGTGACGACGCGGCGCTCCTGCGGAAGTGCGGTCATGAGGGGCTCCCTGATGATCTTGCGAAACCGGACGGTCCCCGGCGGACGGAGCGCGCCGGGCGGGGGGATTTCGGACGCTTGACTGCTTTCTTCGCAGGTTAGGGCCGGGGGAGGGGGGTGGGCATGCTCCACGGGGGAGATGTTCGGGGCGCCGATTGTCCGCGGTGGACATAGCGGGCCGGGCGGCGAGCGAGGGCGTCTCCCCGCAGGTCCGGCCGTGTAAGCGGTGAACTCCCCCTGCGGGGGCACTAGATTGGCTCGCGGACGAGGTACGGAGCGGCTGGTCAGGGGGCAAAGGCGATGGACAGCGACGGGACGCGGGACGCGCGGGGCACGCATGCCCATCCTGTGCCGCGTCCGGCGGGACCCCCGGACGTGCCGGCGACACCACCCCGGCCCGCACGGGCACCGGGGATGCCGGCGTTGCCGGACGGGTCCGACTTCCTGGCGTGGGTCCGGGCGGCCAGGCCGGAGGCGGCGCCCGGGGTGTGGCGGTTCGGATACCGGCAACGGCCGGACGAGGAGCCCGAGCAGATTCCGGCGCGACAGCTGCTGAGCGGCGCCGTGATCGCTTTTCTGGTGGGGTGGCTGATCTGGTCGCTGCTCTGGAACGGTTACCTGGGCGGCTGGTGGGTCATCCCGCTCGACCTGTTCACCCCTGACTCCTGGCGTCAGAGCGACGACCGCGTCGGGAACGCGTTCCTCTGGTACGGCTACTACACGCTGATCGCCCTCGCCATCATGTTCGGCGTCGGCCGCCTCGGCCGCTGGGGCGAGGTCTGGCGGCGCTACGGACCGCCCGCCTGGCGCCGCGCCGCTCCCGTGAGCGAACGGCCGCCCGCGCCCGAGGAGGACCCCGCCCAGTGGAACCAGCTCCGCGCCGCCGGTGCGTCCGACGCCGCCGACCGGCTCGCCGCCGAGGCCCGCTCGGGGCTGATGCGCGATGTCGACCACGCCCGGATCGCCCGCGCCTGGCAGGCCGTACGGAGCGGGCGGCACAGCCTCGCCACCTTCACCGGGGCGGTCCTGAAGGACGGGTCCGCCGCCTGTCTGCACCCCTCAGGGGCGCGCGACCTGCCCGGACGGCACGCGCTGCACGACCTGGTGACCGGACAGGTGCGACTGGGCACGACCGCTGAGGACGCCCGCAATCCGTACGCCTATCGCGGCACCGGTCTCGCTCTCGGCCCCGACCTCCTCGGCACCTCGCTGCTCGCCGTCGGTCCCCCCGGATCCGGCAAGACGGGCGGCATCGTCTGGCCGCTCGCCGAGTCGCTCTGCCTGCACGCGCTCGCCGGGCGGGCCGCGGTGGTCGTCATCGGCGCCGCGGGTGCCGGGCTCGGGGCCGCCGACGCGTACGACGTCGTCGTACGGATCGGGAATCCCGAGTCCGTGTACGACCTCGACCTGTACGGCGGGACCACCGACCCCGACGAGGCCGCCGCCGTACTGGCCGAGGCGCTCGTCGGGGATCTGGCCGATCCGCACCCCGGGGGCGACAGCCGTCGGTCGACGACCGTCCTCGCCCAGCTCCTCGGACCGTTCCGGGCCGTCCACGGTCGGTTCCCGTCGGTGCCCGAGCTGCGGCAGCTCCTCGACGGTTCTCCCGGTCCGCTCGGGGCGCTCCGCAAGGCCCTCGAGGACAGCGGGAAGGAGTCGCTGCTGCGCGAACTCGACGCGCGGGAGCGGCAGTTGGGTCATCCGGGGGATGTGGGAGGTGTGCTCGCGGACCGGGTCGCGCTCCTTGACCGGCCCGCGTTCGCCGGGTTCTTCGACACCTCGGGACAGTCGCGCCCCTTCTCACTCCGGGCCCTCGACCACCCCGTACGGGTACGGATCGACCTGCCGGCGCGCGGGCACGCCGACGCCTCACGGATCCTGGCACGGCTGGTGCTCGCGCAGTTCACGGCGAGTGTCGCGGTACGGGAGGACCGGTCGCTGTTCGCCTGCCTGGTACTGGACGACGCGACCGGGGTCGTCACACCCGAGGCCGTACGGGGCATCCAGCGGCTGCGGTCCGGCAACGCGGGCGCCGTGCTGACGCTCCGGACACTCGACGACGTGCCGCGGGCGTTGCGGACTCCGCTGCTGGGTGCCATCGGGTGCCGGATGGCGTTGTCCGGACTCACGCCCTGGGACGGGCAGGACTTCGCCGAGGTCTGGGGCAAGGAGTGGATCGAGGCGCGCGACGTCACCGACCGCCAGATCATCGCGGAGACCCCGGCGGGCAAGGCGCTGCACATGGTGCGGCGGGTGATCACCGGACATGCGCCGACCGCCCGGGCCGTCACCGTCCGCCAGGTCGAGCGGGAGCGCTGGTCCGCGTCCGAGCTGGCGCACGGGGTGCCGCCGGGGCACGCGGTGCTGTCGCTCACGAGCGTGCGGGGCGAGCACGCACCGCCGCTGCTGGTGGATCTACGCGGCTGACGCCGGTGGATCCGCGACGGCGGGTGCGCGTGGGGCTACGGCGCTGACCTGTACATCTGGACATATGGTCACGGCCGTACCGTACGGTGAGGCAGAATCGGCATAGGTCGTTCATACGTCGCGGCCAAAAGATCACCTCGCCGGTGACCGTCGAGGATCCTGTGAAGACCTGAGAATCCGAAGGCCTGAAGGTCCCATGCCACCCACGCTCGCCTCGCTCGTCCACCACTCCGCGCTCAAGCTCACGGTGCGCGCGGGCGAGGGACGGCTGGACGTGCCCGTGCGCTGGGCGCACGCCAGCGAGCTCGCCGACCCCGTGCCGTACATGGAAGGCGGGGAACTCCTCCTGATCACCGCGCTCAAACTGGACGCGGACGATCCCGAGGTCATGCAGCGCTATGTGAAGCGGCTGGTGGGAGCTGGGGTGGCCGGGCTCGGATTCGCCGTCGGGGTCCACTACGAGGAGATCCCGAAGGCGCTCGTCGACGCGGCTCAGGAAGAGGGGCTGCCGCTCCTCGAAGTGCCCCGGCGTACGCCCTTCCTGGCCATCAGCAAGGCCGTCTCCGCCGCCATCGCCGCCGATCAGTACCGGGCCGTGACCGCGGGGTTCGCCGCGCAGCGCGAGCTGACCAAGCAGGCGCTCACCGACGGACCCGAAGGGCTGCTGGCCTCGCTCGCCGGGCAGGTCGACGGATGGGCGGCGTTGTACGACGCCTCCGGTGCCGTCGTCGCCACCGCGCCGGAGTGGGCGGGGCGGCGGGCCGCGCGGCTCACGCAGGACGTGGAGCGGCTGCGGGACCGGCCTGCGCCCGCCAGTTCGGTGGTCGGCGGCGAGGACCGGGTCGAACTGCACTCGCTGGGCACCGGACGACGCCCGCGCGCCGCACTCGCCGTCGGCACCGCCGCCGCCCTCGGTACCGCCGAGCGGTACGCCCTGCACTCGGCCATCGCCCTGCTGACGCTCACCACGGAACGCTCCCGCTCCTTGCAGGCGGCCGAGCAGCGGATCGGTGCGGCGGTGCTGCGCATGCTGCTCGCCGGGGAGTCCGACCACGCCCGGGCCGTCGCCGGGGGCCTGTTCGGCGAGCTTCTCGACGCGCCTTTCCGGCTGATCCTCGCCGAGTCGGCGTCCGCGTCGGCCGCCCGGGCGCACGCCGACGGCCACGCGCGCGTGGCCGCTGCCGCCGTCTCCTCCCTCGCACCCGCGGCGCCCGACACCGCGGGTGATCCGCTCGGCGCGCTCGCCGAGGTCGTGGAGTCCGCGGCCGCCCGTTCCGGCGAGGCCGTACTCGTCGTACCCGACGGGGAGCGGCTCGTCGTGCTCGCCGTGGACGGCGGCGCGGCGGTCGCCGCCTGTCAGGAGCACGCGGCGGCCCTGGAGGCCCAGCGGGCGTCCGCGCGCGAGCAGTCCGGCGGCGGTGACGAGGTCGAGCTCGTGGTCGGCCTGTCCGCGCCCGCCGGGCCGATCGCCGCAGGCGCCGCGTACAAGCAGGCCGAGCAGGCGCTGTCCGTCGCCCGGCGGCGCGGGCGCTTCCTCGTCGAGCACGAGGAGCTGGCCGCCGGGTCCGTGCTGCCGCTGCTCGCCGACGACGCCGTACGGGCGTTCGCCGACGGGTTGCTTCGGGCGCTGCACGAGCATGACGCCACCGGGCGGGGGGATCTGGTCGCCTCGCTGCGGGCGTGGCTGTCCCGGCACGGGCAGTGGGATGCGGCGGCTGCCGACCTGGGGGTGCACCGGCACACGCTCCGCTACCGCATGCGGAGGGTCGAGGAGATTCTCGGGCGCTCGCTGGACGATCCGGATGTCCGGATGGAGCTCTGGCTGGCGCTGAAGACCACGGCGGCGGCGGGGGAGTGAGGGGTTTCCTCGTCCCCTCCGCCCCTACCTGTCCCATCCTTCCGGGGCTACGCCCCGTTTCAGCCCGTCCGGCGTTTGAGGACGAGGCCGTTCAGGCCGATGCGGGGGCCTGGGGCGGCAGCCCCAGGAACAAGGGACGGGCAGGGGCGGAGGGGGCGAAAAACCACCCCCGCACCTTCCCGCCACCGTGCCAAAGCGGCGCACCCCCCACCCCGACTGCTCCTACTCGGACAAACGACCCCTCGCTGCCCCGGCAATACCGTTGACGACGAAAGCCACGCCAACCAACCTCGGAAGGGCCGGACTCGCACATGCCAAAGGAAAATGGGGCAGCCACCCACGCCTTCTGGCTCGCCGGCCGCCAGGCCACCGGCGAGACCACGCTCGACGTCACCTCCCCGTGGGACAACCGGCTCGTCGGCCAGGTCAGCGTGCCGACCGACGCCCAGGTCGAGGAAGCGGTGGCCGCCGCGTACGCCGTACGGGACGAGTTCGCCGCGACCCCGGCGCATGTCAGGGCCGCCGCCCTCGACCACGTGTCGAAGCGCCTGGCCGAGCGGACCGAGGAGATCGCCGGGCTCATCTCCGCCGAGAACGGCAAGCCGATCAAGTGGGCGCGCGGCGAGGTCGGCCGCGCGGTGTCGGTGTTCCGGTTCGCGGCCGAGGAGGCCCGCCGGTTCAACGGAGGCGAGGCGCAGCGGCTCGACACGGACCTCGGCGGTCAGGGCCGGCTCGCGCTGACCCGCCGGTTCCCCAAGGGCGTCGTGCTGGGCATCGCCCCCTTCAACTTCCCGCTCAACCTGTGCGCCCACAAGATCGCCCCGGCCATCGCCGCCGGCGCGCCGATCATCCTGAAGCCGGCGCCCGCGACCCCCCTGTCGGGCCTCCTCATCGGCGAGCTGCTGGCCGAGACCGAGCTGCCCGCCGGTTCGTGGAGCATCCTGCCGGTGTCGAACGAGCGGATGCCCGCGCTGGTGCAGGACGAGCGGCTGCCCGTCATCTCCTTCACCGGGTCCGAGAAGGTCGGTTACGCGATCATGGACAGCGTGCCGCGCAAGCACTGCACGCTGGAGCTCGGCGGCAACGGCGCGGCCGTGGTGCTGGCCGACTGGGCGAGCGACGCGGACCTGGACTGGGCCGCCACCCGCATCGCCACCTTCTCCAACTACCAGGGCGGCCAGTCCTGCATCTCCGTGCAGCGGGTGATCGCGGACGCGTCCGTGTACGACCGGCTGCTGCCGCGCATCGTCGCCGCCGTCGAGGCGCAGGTCACCGGGGATCCGTCGGACGACAGGACCGACGTCGGCCCGCTGGTCGGCGAGGACGCCGCCAAGCGCGTCGAGGCGTGGGTGGAGGAGGCGGCCGGGGCCGGTGCCCGTGTGCTCACCGGCGGCAAGCGGGACGGTGCCGCGTATGCGCCGACCGTGCTCGCCGACGTACCGCAGGACACCACCATCTCCTGCGAGGAGGTCTTCGGGCCGGTTCTCACCGTGCGGCGGGTGGAGGGCGAGGCCGCCGCCTTCGCCGCCGCCAACGACTCCAAGTACGGGCTCCAGGCAGGCGTGTTCACGCACGACCTCCAGACCGCGTTCCGCGCCCACCGCGCCCTGGAGGTGGGTGGCGTCGTGATCGGTGACGTGCCGTCCTACCGTGCCGACCAGATGCCGTACGGCGGTGTGAAGCAGTCCGGTGTGGGCCGCGAGGGCGTGAAGTTCGCGATGGACGACTACACGTACGAGCGGGTGCTGGTTCTGACGGGTCTCGCCCTCTGACCTCACTCCCCAAACTACTAGCTCATGGGAACCATTTTCATATAGGCTCCCGATGAAGGGCCCGGCGCCGATGCCTTCCGGTGCCGGGCCCTGTGCGTCGTCGGCCCGCGCGTTGGGCCGAACGCTGCGCGAGGACTGGTGGGGTCATCCGGAATCAGGTAAATACGATCGAGTAGAACCGATCGGTAACGTGCGCCCGAAGATCGGCGAAATGGGTGCACAAGATCGGGGTACCGGAGCGTAGGAGATCGGTACACGAACCCCTGTTCCCGATGCGCGGCGAGGTGACCCTCATGACCGCAACACCCCACAAGCCCACCGTCACCGAACGTGAGGCACGGCAGGTCGCCGAGGCCGCGCGCGAACAGGACTGGCGCAGGCCCAGCTTCGCCAAGGAGCTGTTCCTCGGCCGCTTCCGGCTCGACCTGATCCACCCGCACCCGCTGCCGGCCGACGAGGACGCACGGCGCGGCGAGGAGTTTCTCGCCAAGCTGCGCGACTTCTGCGAGACGAAGATCGACCCGGCGCTCATCGAGCGCGAGGCACTGATCCCCGACGAGGTCATCAACGGCCTCAAGGAACTCGGCGCCTTCGGCATGAAGATCGACACGAAGTACGGCGGTCTGGGCCTCACCCAGGTCTACTACAACAAGTCGCTCGCCCTGATCGGCTCGGCGAACCCCGCGCTGGGCGCGCTGCTCTCCGCGCACCAGTCGATCGGCGTACCGCAGCCGCTGAAGCTCTTCGGCACCCAGGAGCAGAAGGACACCTTCCTGCCGCGCTGCGCCCGCACCGACATCTCGGCGTTCCTGCTGACCGAGCCGGATGTGGGTTCCGACCCCGCCCGCCTCGCGACGAGCGCCGTACCGGACGGCGACGACTACCTCCTGGACGGCGTGAAGCTCTGGACGACCAACGGCGTGGTCGCCGACCTCCTCGTCGTCATGGCGCGGGTGCCGAAGTCCGAGGGCCACAAGGGCGGCATCACGGCCTTCGTCGTCGAGGCGGCCTCCGAGGGCATCACCGTCGAGAACCGCAACGCCTTCATGGGCCTGCGCGGCCTGGAGAACGGCGTCACGCGCTTCCACCAGGTCCGGGTGCCCGCCGCGAACCGGATCGGCCCGGAGGGTTCGGGCCTGAAGATCGCCCTGACCACCCTGAACACCGGCCGGCTCTCGCTCCCCGCGATGTGCGTGGGCGCCGGCAAGTGGTGTCTGAAGATCGCCCGTGAGTGGTCGGCGGCGCGTGAGCAGTGGGGCAAGCCGGTCGCGTTCCACGAGGCGGTCGGCGCGAAGATCTCCTTCATCGCGGCGACGACGTTCGCACTGGAGGCCGTCCTCGACCTGTCCTCCCAGATGGCCGACGAGGACCGCAACGACATCCGCATCGAGGCCGCCCTCGCCAAGCTGTACGGCTCCGAGATGGCGTGCCTGATGGCCGACGAGCTGGTCCAGATCCGGGGCGGCCGCGGCTTCGAGACCGCGGAGTCTCTGGCGGCGCGCGGGGAGCGGGCGGTACCCGCCGAGCAGGTCCTGCGCGACCTCCGTATCAACCGCATCTTCGAGGGCTCCACCGAGATCATGCACCTGCTGATCGCCCGCGAGGCCGTGGACGCCCACCTCTCGGTCGCCGGTGACCTCATCGACCCCGACAAGTCCCTCTCGGACAAGGCCAGGGCGGGCGCGAACGCCGGTGTCTTCTACGCCAAGTGGCTGCCGAAGCTGGTCGCCGGCCAGGGTCAACTCCCGCGCGCGTACGCCGAGTTCAATCAGGACGTCGACCTCTCCCCGCACCTCCGCTTCGTCGAACGCAGCGCCCGCAAGCTCGCCCGCTCCACCTTCTACGCCATGTCCCGCTGGCAGGGCCGGATGGAGACCAAGCAGGGCTTCCTGGGCCGGATCGTCGACATCGGCGCCGAACTCTTCGCGATGAGCGCGGCCTGTGTACGCGCCGAACTCCTGCGCACCACCGAGGAGCACGGCCGCGAGGCCTACCAGCTCGCCGACGCCTTCTGCCGCCAGTCCCGCATCCGCGTCGACGAACTCTTCGGCCGGCTGTGGACCAACACCGACGACCTCGACGGCAAGGTGGTCAAGGGAGTCCTGGCGGGCAGGTACGAGTGGCTGGAGCAGGGCGTCATCGACCCGTCGGGCGAAGGCCCCTGGATCGCCGACGCGTCGCCTGGTCCGAGCGAGAAGGAAAACCTCCACCGCCCCATTCGCTGACCTTTTCCCCAGGAGCACACAACAGCCCCGTCCGTAATTCCGCCGCTTGCCGCACCGAAACTGTGCGCCAACAATGAAATGAGTGGAATGGCGAACGGGCGTCCGCATTCTCCAGTGGGCCCGCCACTGGACACGGGTGCTCATGGACGCCGCTCAGTTGTGGGGGAATTCCCATGCCAGCCAAGGGCCTTGACGCCATCACCGGCAGGATCATGCGGGCCGGTGAGGGCCGGATGCTGCGCCGCCTTGAGCGCGTGGCCGAACAGGTGGGCTCCCTGGAGGAGGACTTCAAGGAGCTGACCGACGAGGAACTCCAGTCGCTCACACCGGAGTTCAAGGAGCGGTACGCCGAGGGCGAGAGCCTCGACGATCTGCTGCCGGAAGCCTTCGCCGCGATGCGCGAGGCCGCGCGCCGCACCCTGGGTATGCGCCACTTCGACGTCCAGATCATGGGCGGCGCGGCGCTCCACCTCGGCAACATCGCCGAGATGCAGACCGGCGAGGGAAAGACCCTCGTCGGGACGCTCCCTGTGTATCTGAACGCCTTGTCCGGCGAGGGCGTTCACCTCGTCACGGTCAACGACTACCTGGCCGAGCGCGACGCCGAGTGGATGGGCCGCGCGTACCGCTTCCTCGGCCTGACCGTCGGCGTGATCAAGACGCAGTCGACGCCGGCCGAACGCCGCGCCCAGTACGCCTGCGACATCACGTACGGCACCAACACCGAGTTCGGCTTCGACTACCTGCGCGACAACATGGCCTGGTCAAAGGACGAACTGGTCCAGCGCGGCCACCACTTCGCGATCGTCGACGAGGCCGACTCGATCCTCATCGACGAGGCACGCACCCCATTGATCATCTCAGGACCGGCCGACCAGCCCACGCACTGGTACGAGTCCTTCGCCAAGTTCGCCCTGCGGATGAACGGCGTCCTGGTGCAGGAGGAGCAGTTCACCACGCCGACGGAAAAGGACCGGCTCGCCGAGCTGCGGACCCGGTACGACTACGAGTACGACCCCAAGAAGCGCACCGTGTCGATCCTGGACCGCGGAGTGGAGTACCTCCAGGACCAGTTGGGCATCGAGAGCCTCTACGAGTCCGACCACACCCCGCTCATCGGACACCTCGGCAACGCCCTCAAGGCCAAGGAACACTTCAAGAAGGACAAGGACTACGTCCTGGTGGACGGCGAGGTCCTGATCGTCGACGAGCACACCGGGCGCATCCTCGCGGGCCGCCGCTACAACGAGGGCCTGCACCAGGCCATCGAGGCCAAGGAAGGCGTGACGATCAAGGACGAGAACCAGACGCTCGCCACGATCACCCTCCAGAACTTCTTCCGCCTCTACGACAAGCTCGCCGGCATGACCGGCACCGCCATGACCGAGGCGGCCGAGTTCCACCAGATCTACCAGCTGCACGTCGTCCCCATCCCCACCAACCGGCCGATGGTCCGCGTCGACGACCCCGACCAGATCTACCGCACCGAGGAGGCGAAGTACGCCGCGATCCTCGCCGACATCGCCGAGCGGCACGCGGCCGGCCAGCCGGTCCTGGTGGGCACCACCTCCGTGGAGAAGTCCGAGGTGCTGTCCGCGCGGCTGCGCAGGGAGGGCATCCGGCACGAGGTACTCAACGCCAAGAACCACCAGCGCGAGGCCCAGATCGTCGCGCAGGCCGGACGCAGGGGCGCGGTCACCGTGGCCACCAACATGGCGGGCCGCGGCACCGACATCATGCTCGGCGGCAATCCGGAGGCGATGGCGCTCGCCGAGACCGGCGCGGACACGGACCCCGAGGACCGACAGAAGGTCCTCGACCGGATCACCACCACGGCCGCCGCCGAACACGACGAGATCAAGAGGCTCGGCGGCCTCTACGTCCTGGGCACCGAACGCCACGAGTCACGGCGCATCGACAACCAGCTGCGCGGCCGCTCGGGCCGTCAGGGCGACCCGGGAGCCTCCCGTTTCTACCTGTCGCTCCAGGACGACCTGATGCGGCTGTTCCGCGCCAACGTGGTCGACCGCGTGATGTCCATGGCGAACGTCCCCGACGACGTACCCATCGAGAACAAGATGGTCACCCGCGCCATCGCCTCCGCCCAGGCCCAGCTGGAGCAGCAGCACTTCGAGTCCCGCAAGGACGTCCTGAAGTTCGACGAGGTCCTCAACCGGCAGCGCACCCTCATCTACGCCGAACGCCGCCGGGTCCTCGCGGGGGAGGACCTGCGCGAACAGGTCCTGCACTTCATGGACGACACCGTCCGGGCCTACGTCGAGCAGGAGACCGGCGAGGGCTTCGCCGAGGAGTGGGACCTGGAGCGGCTGTGGAGCGCCCTCAGGCAGCTCTACCCCGTGCGGATCACCGTCGAGGACCTGGAGGACGAGGCGGGCGACCGCGCGAACCTCACCGCCGCCGAGCTGCTCGACGCGGTGACGGAGGACATCCACGCCCGCTACGAGGACCGCGAGGCCGAACTCGGCGCCGACGCCCTGCGTGACCTGGAACGCCTGGTCGTTCTCTCCGTCCTCGACCGCAAATGGCGCGTGCACCTCTACGAGATGGACTACCTGCGCGACGGCATCGGCCTGCGCTGGACGCTCGGCCGGGAGCCGATCGTCGAGTACGAACGCGAGGGCTTCGACATGTACGGCGCGATGACCGAGGCCATCAAGGAGGAGTCCGTCGGCTATGTGTTCAACCTCGACGCCGGGGCTCCGGCCGCCGAGACCCGTCGCGGGCCGACCGACGGACTTCACTTCACCGCGCCCACCCTCGACACGGCGGAGGGAGTCATCGAGGGCGCCTTCACCCCGGCCGACACCGCTCCCGAACCCGCGGAGGAGACCCCCGCGGGGGAGGGCGCCCGGCCCGCGAGGTCGAGGGCCAGGCGCCGCCGCAAACGGTGAGGGCGGGTCAGCAGTACTTGTCGCTGGGATCCCGCGTCGTCCACGAGCACGAGTCGACCTTGCTGCCGGTCGCCTTGGTGAGCGTGGCGGTGTCGCTCGTGTTGTTCCAGACGTACGCGCGGCGGTTCTGGTACCGGTTCGCCGAGGTGTCCGTGCCCTTACCGGTGTGCACCTTGACGGTCTTGCCCGCCCCGATCTTGATGTTGGGGAAGGTGTACTTGTGGTTCGCGATGTCCTTGAGGATCCAGCCCTTGACCGAGATCGCCGTGGAACTGGTGTTCTTGAGCAGTACCCATTCGCCGTTCAGGCTGGCGTTCGAGCCGGTGTCCGATCCCGGGCTGTCGAACCAGACCCGGTTGATGGTCACACCGCCGGCGGCCTGAGCCGGAGTGCTGAGAAATGTGCCGGTCAGTGCCACGGCGCCCGCGAGAGCGGGCAGGGCAGCGCGTATTCGCATGATCCGCATGAGAAACCCCCCAGGGTTTTGTCCACCGGTCGGTCGTCCACCGACCGGTGATGCAGTGTTATCACGTGATCTTCACGTTGGTTTCACAAAGGGTGATTTCAGTTCCTCCGGCACACGTAGGTGCTAATGGGACCGGAAGAGGGCGCGCTGTCCTGCGCGTGACGCATTGCGGCCACAATGGGGGAATGAGCGACAGTCCAGCGCCCCTCGCTGATCCGCATCTTGTCTTCGATCCCGTGAACGGAGTCCGGGATGTCGTGATCCTCGGCTCCACCGGCTCGATCGGCACCCAGGCCATCGACCTCGTGCTGCGCAACCCCGACCGGTTCCGGGTCACCGGGCTCTCCGCCGCCGGCGGACGGGTCGGACTGCTCGCCGAGCAGGCCCACCGGCTGCGCGTCCGGACAGTCGCCGTGGCGCGCGAGGGCGTCGTACCAGCACTGAAGGAAGCCCTCGCGGCGCGGTACGCCCCTGGTGAGGCCCTTCCCGAGATCCTCGCCGGGCCGGCCGCGGCCACCCACCTGGCCGCCTCCGCCTGTCACACCGTGCTGAACGGAATCACCGGCTCCATCGGCCTCGCGCCCACCCTCGCCGCCCTGGAGGCGGGCCGGACCCTCGCGCTCGCCAACAAGGAGTCGCTCATCGTCGGCGGCCCGCTGGTGAAGGCGCTGGCCAAGCCCGGCCAGATCATCCCGGTCGACTCCGAGCACGCCGCCCTGTTCCAGGCCCTCGCCTCCGGCACCCGGGCAGACGTACGGAAACTCGTCGTGACCGCTTCCGGGGGCCCCTTCCGGGGACGTACGAGATCCGAACTGGCCGCCGTCACCCCCGAAGCCGCACTCGCCCACCCCACCTGGGCCATGGGGCCGGTCATCACCATCAACTCCGCGACCCTGGTCAACAAGGGGCTCGAAGTCATCGAGGCGCACCTCCTCTACGACATTCCCTTCGAACGGATTGAGGTGGTCGTGCACCCGCAGTCGTATGTCCACTCGATGGTTGAGTTCACCGACGGATCGACGATCGCCCAGGCGACGCCCCCCGACATGCGCGGGCCCATCGCCATCGGGCTCGGCTGGCCCGAGCGCGTGCCCGACGCCGCGCCCGCCTTCGACTGGACCAAGGCCTCGACCTGGGAGTTCCACCCCCTCGACACCGACGCGTTTCCGTCGGTCGCCCTCGCCCGGCATGTCGGGCAGCTCGCGGGCACGGCCCCGGCGGTGTTCAATGCCGCCAACGAGGAGTGCGTGGACGCGTTCCTGAGCGGCGGACTGCCGTTTCTCGGGATCGTGGAGACTGTCACCCGAGTGGTTGAGGAACACGGCACACCGGTTACGGGAACTTCCCTGACCGTCGCGGACGTCCTCGAAGCGGAGACCTGGGCGCGTGCCCGGGCCCGCGAACTGACGGCACAGACGAAACAGACAGCGCAGACGACGACCGCGGAGGCTCGTGCATGACGACCTTGATGATGATCCTCGGCATAGTCGTCTTCGTGGTCGGCCTGCTCATCTCGATCGCGTGGCACGAGCTGGGGCACCTGTCGACGGCCAAGCTCTTCGGCATTCGCGTGCCCCAGTACATGGTCGGTTTCGGCCCGACCATCTGGTCGCGCAAGAAGGGCGACACCGAGTACGGCATCAAGGCGGTCCCGCTCGGCGGCTACATCCGCATGATCGGCATGTTCCCGCCAGGACCGGACGGCAGGATCGAGGCCCGCTCGACCTCCCCCTTCCGCGGCATGATCGAGGACGCCAGGTCGGCCGCCTTCGAGGAGCTCAAGCCCGGCGACGAGAACCGCCTCTTCTACACGCGCAAGCCGTGGAAGCGCGTGATCGTGATGTTCGCGGGCCCCTTCATGAATCTCATCCTGGCCGTCGCGATCTTCCTCGGCGTGATGATGACGTTCGGCATCCAGACCCAGACCACCACCGTCGGCAAGGTCTCCGACTGTGTCATCCAGGGCAGCGAGAACCGGACGAAGTGCGCGGCAGGCGACGAGGCCGCGCCCGCCAAGGCCGCCGGCCTCCAGGGCGGCGACAAGATCGTCGCGTTCAACGGCAAGTCCGTCACCGACTGGTCGACCCTCCAGTCCGACATCCGCGCCAACCCCGGCAAGGACGTCACCCTCACCGTCGAGCGCAAGGGCGAGCAGCTCGTCCTGAACGCCCACCTGATCAAGAACCAGGTCAGCAAGAGCGACGGCAACGGCGGCTATGTCGAGGGCAAGTACGTGTACGCCGGCTTCCTCGGCTTCACACCCGCCACCGGCATCGTCGAGCAGTCGTTCGGCCAGTCCGTGGACCGCATGGGCGACATGATGCAGAACGGCGTGGAGTCGCTGATCGCCCTGCCCAGCAAGGTCCCCGCCCTCTGGGACGCGGCCTTCGGCGACGGTCCGCGCGCGGCCGACTCCCCGATGGGCGTGGTCGGCGCCGCCCGCATCGGCGGCGACGTCTTCACCCTCGACATCCCGGCCTCGCAACAGATCGCGATGATGCTGTTCCTGGTGGCCGGCTTCAACCTCTCCCTGTTCCTGTTCAACATGCTCCCGCTGCTGCCGCTCGACGGCGGGCACATCGCGGGCGCGCTCTGGGAGTCGCTGCGCCGGAACCTGGCGAAGGTGCTGAAGCGTCCCGACCCGGGCCCCTTCGACGTGGCCAAGCTGATGCCGGTCGCCTATGTGGTGGCCAGCGTCTTCATCTGCTTCACGATCCTGGTGCTCATCGCCGACGTAGTTAACCCGGTGAGAATCTCCTAGTAAGACAGCGTTCGCGGCGGCCGGGCAGACTGACTGCCCGGCCACCGCCGTTGTGTGCGGCCGGCCGACCACCATTGAGTGCGTTTACCGGCGGGATGTGCTTGGGCCGCTGCCCGTGCCGTAATCTCGAAGCCTGGAGCCCACGATTCCGGGACCTTGATCCACAACTTGGGGTTGCACAGCAGATGACTGCGATTTCTCTCGGCATGCCGTCCGTTCCGACCAAGCTGGCCGAGCGCCGCAAGACCCGGCAGATCCAGGTCGGAACCGTGGCCGTGGGCGGAGACGCACCCGTCTCGGTGCAGTCGATGACGACGACGCGTACGTCGGACATCGGCGCCACACTTCAGCAGATCGCCGAGCTGACCGCCTCCGGCTGCCAGATCGTCCGGGTCGCCTGCCCCACCCAGGACGACGCCGACGCCCTCGCGGTGATCGCCAGGAAGTCCCAGATCCCCGTCATCGCGGACATCCACTTCCAGCCGAAGTACGTCTTCGCGGCGATCAACGCCGGCTGCGCGGCCGTGCGCGTGAACCCGGGCAACATCAAGCAGTTCGACGACCAGGTCAAGGAGATCGCGCGGGCCGCCAAGGACACCGGCACCCCGATCCGGATCGGCGTCAACGCGGGCTCGCTGGACAAGCGGCTCCTCCAGAAGTACGGCAAGGCGACGCCCGAGGCGCTCGTCGAGTCCGCCCTGTGGGAGGCGTCCCTCTTCGAGGAGCACGACTTCCGGGACATCAAGATCTCGGTCAAGCACAACGACCCCGTGGTCATGGTCAACGCCTACCGCCAACTGTCGGCGGCCTGTGACTACCCCCTCCACCTCGGCGTCACGGAAGCCGGTCCGGCCTTCCAGGGCACGATCAAGTCGGCTGTCGCCTTCGGCGCGCTGCTGAGCGAGGGCATCGGTGACACGATCCGCGTCTCCCTCTCGGCCCCGCCCGTCGAGGAGGTCAAGGTCGGCATGCAGATCCTGGAATCGCTGAACCTCAAGCAGCGGCGCCTGGAGATCGTCTCCTGCCCGTCCTGCGGCCGCGCGCAGGTCGACGTCTACAAGCTGGCCGAGGAAGTCTCCGCCGGCCTCGACGGCATGGAGGTCCCGCTGCGCGTCGCCGTCATGGGCTGCGTGGTGAACGGCCCGGGCGAGGCCCGCGAGGCCGACCTCGGCGTCGCCTCCGGCAACGGCAAGGGGCAGATCTTCGTCAAGGGCGAGGTCATCAAGACCGTCCCCGAGTCGAAGATCGTCGAGACCCTCATCGAGGAAGCGCTGAAGATCGCCGAGCAGATGGAGGCGGACGGAGTCGCTTCGGGCGAGCCGTCGGTGTCGGTGGCGGGCTGACCTCTTTCCCTGGCCGGTGCCGAGATCTTTCAGCCCCGGCCGGGGATCTTTCAGCCCGTCCGGCGTTTGAGGACGAGTCGGTGCCATCCCGAGCCCCCACCCACCCGCGGGGGCGGCACTCTTCAGCCCCGGCCGGGGCTGAGATTTTCAGTCCGTCCGGAGTGTGAGGACGAGCGCGTTCAGCGCGACGGCGGGGGTCTGGGGGCGGCAGCCCCCAGGAACAAGGGACGGGCAGGGGCGGAGGGGGCGAAAAACCCTCCCCACCCCAACGGGGCGGCGCGCCACAACCGTGGCAGGTACAGTGCGGAGATCAGCAGATCCGTATGGTGAGGCCCCCGCACGTGTTGACGCAGACCACCACAAGGGTCCTCGAACCGAGTGACCTGGACGCCGCGCTCGCCGTCCTCGACCGCGAGCCGGTCACGAACGCTTTCGTCGCCTCCAGGGTCCAGGTCGCCGGCCTCGATCCCTGGCGCCTCGGCGGCGAGATGTGGGGCTGGTACGAGGACGGCATGCTTCAGTCCCTCTGCTACGCCGGCGCCAACCTCGTGCCGATCTGCGCAACCCCCCGAGCCGTCCGCGGCTTCGCCGACCGCGCCCGCAGGGCCGGCCGCCGCTGCTCCTCGATCGTCGGCCCCACCGAGGCCACCGCCCAGCTGTGGCGCCTGCTCGAACCGAACTGGGGCCCCGCCCGAGACGTCCGCCCGCACCAGCCCCTGATGGTCACCGACCGGCTCCCCACCGCCATCGCCCCGGATCCGTACGTCCGCCGCATCCGCAAGGACGAGATGGAGACGATCATGCCGGCGTGCGTGGCGATGTTCACCGAGGAGGTCGGCGTCTCGCCGCTCGCCGGTGACGGCGGCCTCCTCTACCAGGCCCGCGTGGCCGAACTCGTCGGCTCCGGCCGCTCGTTCGCCCGCCTCGACCGACACGGCAAGGTCATCTTCAAGGCCGAGATCGGCGCCGCCACGACACAGGCCTGCCAGATCCAGGGAGTCTGGGTCGCCCCCGAGTACCGGGGACAGGGCTTCGCGGCCCCGGGCATGGCAGCGGTCCTGGGCTACGCCCTCGCGGACGTCGCCCCGGTCGTCAGCCTGTACGTCAACGACTTCAACACGGCGGCGCGGCGCACCTACCAGAGGGTGGGCTTCAGAGAAGTCGGCGCATTCATGAGCGTCCTTTTCTAGCCCGGCGCTCCTGCCGACCGCCCGGTTCCGGCCGCGCCACGGCAGTCAGTTCTGAGCCGCGGACGTGCCCTGTAGTCTCCCCGGCATGCTGCGCTTCCCCGGTCAGGGCCCCCGCACCCCCGACGACGTGGTCATCGGCCCGCTGGATCTCACTGCGCGCGTCGACGAGGCGCTCGCCGTGCAGGCCCTCGCCTTCGGGCTCGGCGCCGACGAGATCGCCGTACGACGCCAGATCGTGCTGCGGCACCTGAGCTATCCGGGAGCCCGCGCGCTCGGCGCCACCACCGTCGACGGACGGCTCGTCGGCTTCGTCTACGGCATGCCGAACGACCGTACGCACTGGTGGTCCACCGTCGTCGAGCCGTATCTGCGTGGCCAGGGCCACGACAACTGGCTCGACGACTCCTTCGTGATCACCGAACTGCATGTGCACCCACACCACCAGAACCGGGGAGTGGGCCGCGCACTGATCACCACCATCACGGACGACGCCGCGGAACCCCGTTCGATCCTCTCCGCCATCGACACGGACAGCCCGGCCCGCGGTCTGTACCGCTCGCTGGGGTACGAGGACCTGGCCAGGCAGGTTCTGTTCCCCAGCGCGCCGAAGCCGTACGCGGTGATGGGTGCCCCACTGCCGTTGCGGCGCCGCTGACGGGGAAACGGATTTCCGGGGACGGCGGGCCCCCGGCTAACCTCCTTGGCATCACCCTTGAGCAGCAGGAGTCAACAATCATGGCCCAGGTCCAGCGCATGTCCCGTTTGATGGTCAAGACGCTGCGTGACGACCCGGCGGACGCCGAGACGCTCAGCCACAAGCTGCTCGTCCGCGCCGGCTATGTGCGCCGTACCGCCGCTGGCATCTGGTCCTGGCTGCCGCTGGGCAAGAAGGTCCTCGACAACATCTCCCGGGTCGTCCGGGAGGAGATGGACGCCATCGGCGCGCAGGAGGTCCTCCTCCCCGCGCTGCTGCCCAAGGAGCCGTACGAGGCCTCCGGCCGCTGGCAGGAGTACGGCGACCTGCTCTTCCGTCTCAAGGACCGCAAGGGCGCGGAGTACCTGCTCGGTCCGACCCACGAGGAGATCTTCACCCTCCTGGTGAAGGACCAGGCGTCCTCGTACAAGGACCTGCCGGTCATGCTCTACCAGATCCAGACGAAGTACCGGGACGAGGCCCGCCCGCGCTCCGGTGTGCTGCGCGGCCGCGAGTTCCAGATGAAGGACTCGTACTCCTTCGACACCACGGACGAGGGACTCGCGGAGTCGTACGCCCTCCACCGCGCCGCCTACCAGAAGATCTTCGAGCGCCTGGGCCTGGACTACCGCATCGTGTCGGCCGTCTCCGGCGCGATGGGCGGCTCGGCCTCGGAGGAGTTCCTCGCGCCCGCCGCCGCCGGCGAGGACACCTTCGCGGACTGCCCTGCCTGCGACTACGCGGCCAACACCGAGGCGGTCACCTTCGCGCTGGCGCCCGTGGCCGGTGAGCACGGCCCGGTCGAGGAGCTGGACACCCCCGACACCCCGACCATCGAGACCCTCGCCGCGCTCCTCGGCGTCCCCGCCTCCGCCACCCTCAAGAACCTCCTGGTCAAGGTCGACGGGGAGATCGTCGCGGTGGGCGTCCCCGGCAACCGCGAGGTCGACCTCGGCAAGCTCGGCGAGCACCTCGCGCCCGCCGTCGTGGAACTGGTGACGGCCGAGGACTTCGAGGGCCGCGAGGATCTCGTACGGGGCTATGTGGGCCCGCAGGGTCTGGAGAAGGTCCGCTACATCGCCGACCCGCGCATCGCCCCCGGCACCGCCTGGATCACCGGCGCGAACAAGGTCAACACGCACGCGAAGAACGTCGTCGCCGGCCGCGACTTCGAGGTCGACGACTACCTCGACGTCGTGGTGGTCGAGGAGGGCGACCCCTGCCCGTCCTGCGGTACTGGCCTCAAGCTCGACCGTGCCATCGAGATCGGCCACATCTTCCAGCTCGGCCGCAAGTACGCCGACACCTTCCAGCTCGACGTCCTCGGCCAGCAGGGCAAGCCCGTCCGCGTGACCATGGGCTCGTACGGCATCGGTGTCTCCCGCGCGGTCGCGGCCCTGGCCGAGCAGTCGGCGGACGACCAGGGGCTGTGCTGGCCCAAGGAGATCGCTCCGGCCGACGTGCATGTCGTCGCCGCGGGCAAGGCGCTCCAGACCGAGCTGGCCCTCACCGTCTCCGAGAAGCTCGGCGCCGCGGGT
Source organism: Streptomyces sp. NPDC087263 (assembly GCF_044744645.1). Lineage (NCBI taxonomy): Bacteria > Bacillati > Actinomycetota > Actinomycetes > Kitasatosporales > Streptomycetaceae > Streptomyces > Streptomyces sp. NPDC087263. Next base: position 40,069 of record NZ_JBIUYT010000002.1, on the reverse strand, counting down.
GTACGTGTCCTGGTGGACGACCGGGCCGGTGTCTCGCCGGGCGTGAAGTTCACCGACGCCGAGCTCATCGGCGTACCGCAGATCCTGGTCGCCGGGCGGCGCTCGGCCGAGGGCGTCGTGGAACTCAAGGACCGCCGCACCGGCGAGCGCGAGGAGCTGACGGTCGACGAGGCGGTCGCCCGCCTGACGGCGTAACCCTCGATCGGGCTTCCACGGCTCTTCGATTGCTTGAAGTCTGGAATTAAAGACGTCTCTCAGAGACTTCTTCTCGGCCCTATGGTCGCCGCACAGGCTTCTCTCAGGCTGCTCCCCGACCGTATGACGTGACAGCGCGTCATACGGAGGGGAGCAGCCAATGACAGGCAGCGAGTGGGGGGCCGCCGCGGCGGTCCGCAGAGGGACACGGCGTACGGCGGCGGTGGCAGCGGCCGTGACACTGGCGGCGGCTGCCGGGATGTTCGCCCTGATCGGCACGATGCAGGCGGACGCGAACACGGCGGCGAGCGGCAGCACGGACTCCTCGTCGAGTTCGACGGGTTCGTCCTCGGACTCTTCGTCTTCTTCGTCTTCTTCCTCGTCGGACTCGAGGCTCCAGGCGCCGTCCGACAACCCCACGTCCGTGGGCGGCGGCTCGGCCGACTCCACCTCGGGGGCGTCATGACCGCCGCCGCCGACTGGCGTGCCCTCGGCACGAGCGTCCGCCTGGTCACCACCGACCCGACTCTGCTGGACTCCTGCAACCTGCTGCTCGCCCGGCATCTCGCCGAGGTCGACGCCACGTGCAGCCGGTTCCGCGAGGACTCGGAGCTGGCCGCGCTCGACGGCACCGAGGGCCGGCCGGTCAAGGTCAGCCCGCTCCTCGCGGAGGCCCTGGCCGTCGCGCTGCGCGCCGCGGAGGCCACCGACGGCGCCGTCGACCCGACGGTCGGCTCGGCCATGAACGCCCTCGGCTACGACCGCGACTTCCACCTGCTCAAGGTGGACGGCCGCCCCGTGCGGCTCACCGTGCGCCCGGTCCCCGGCCGACGCCTGGTGACCCTGGACCGCGCGACCAACACGGTCACCGTCCCGGCGGGGATCCGCCTCGACCTCGGCGCCACCGCCAAGGCCTGGGCCGCCGACAGGGCGGCGAAGACGCTCGCCGAGGCGGCCGGCTGCGGAGTCCTGGTGAGCCTCGGCGGCGACACGGCCGTCGCGGGCGAACCACCGCACGGCGGCTGGCGCATCCGCGTCCAGGACGCCACCGGTGCCGTGGACGAGATCCCGGCGGCCGGCTCGTACACCACCATCGGCATCCGCAGCGGCGGCCTCGCCACCTCCGGCACCACCGTCCGCCGCTGGCGCCGCGGAACCCACAACCTCCACCACATCCTCGACCCCCGAACCGGCCTGCCCGCCCAGACCCCCTGGCGCACGGTCTCCGTGGCAGCAGCAACCTGCGCCGACGCCAACGCCGCGAGCACAGCGGCCCTGGTGAAGGGCGCGGGAGCAGAACGCTGGCTGACCCACCTGGGCCTCCCGGCACGACTGGTGGCAAACGACGGCACGGTGATCACGACACCGGGCTGGCCGACACCAACTTCTGATCCGGGACGGGCGTCGTCAGCCCGTCCGGCGTCCCGGGAGGACGCACCCACTTCTCGACCGAGGCCGCCATCTCCACCTCGCCCGGCGTCGTTTGAGGGCGAGGGGGTGCCATCTCCGTCCCCCACCCACCCGGTGGGCCTCCGCCCCGTTTCAGCCCGTCCGGCGTTTGGGGACGAGCGCGTTCAGCGCGATGCGGGGGTCTGGGGGCGGAGCCCCCGGGAACAAGGGACGGGTAGGGGCGACGGGGGCGAAAACCCCTGGACCCCAGCCACAACCGAGGCCGCGGCATGACCGACTCCGCGATCCTCTGGTACGCCAACCGGGCCACCGGCGCGATCTGCCTGGTCCTGTTCACGGTCGTGGTCCTGCTCGGCATAGCGGTACGGCTACGAGCCCGCCTTCCCGGCCTCCCCCGCTTCGGCACCGTAACCCTCCACCGCACCCTCTCCCTCTCCGCCCTCGCCTTCCTCACCCTGCACATCACAGCCGCCGTCGTGGACGGCTACGTCAACATCACCGTCCTCGACGTCCTCGTCCCCTTCGCCTCCGACTACCAGCCCCTCTGGCTGGGCCTGGGCACGGTGGCCCTGGACCTGATGATCGCGCTCGTGGTGACCAGCCTGCTGCGGGCCAGGATCGGCCCCCGCACCTGGCGCGCCGTCCACTGGCTGGCGTACGCGTCCTGGCCGATCGCCCTGATCCACGGCATCGGCATCGGCACGGACACCGGATCCACCTGGATGCTGTGGCTGACGATCTCCTGCGTGACCGCCGCGCTCACGGCCTTCGGTATCCGGGTGGCCCACGCGGCCCGCGAGTCGAGGCTCACCCCGTCGGCCCTCCTCCACACAGCCGAACTCGATGCGGCCGAACTCCGCACAGCCGAACTCCGTACGAGGGCGGGAGCTCGCTCATGACCATGACCTTCACGGACATCTACATGTCACCCCGTCTGCTCGCCCCCGGCGGCACTCCGGCCGGCCACATCACCCACCAGCAGCGCTACGGCCCCGTGGCGTACGGCAACCCGGCGCACCTGCTGCGCACGCTCGCCGAGTCCGGGCTCACCGGCCGTGGCGGCGCCGCGTTTCCCACGTACCGGAAGGTGGGCGCCGTCGCCGAGGCGAGCCGCCGCTCGGGCCGCGTCCCGGTCGTCGTGGCGAACGGCGCCGAGGGCGAACCCGCCAGCCACAAGGACAAGACACTGCTGCGTCTCTCGCCCCATCTCGTCCTGGACGGGCTTCAGTTGGCGGCCGAGGCGGTCGGCGCGGGGGAGGCGTACCTCGCTGTCGAGGACGGCGCGACTCCCCTGGAGAGGGCACTCGCCGAGCGCCACGACCCGCTGCCCGTGCGCGTCGTACGCGTCCCGAAGCGCTTTCTCTCCGGCCAGTCGTCGGCCCTGGCCCAGTACCTCTCCGGGCAGGCCGCGCTGCCCCGCGACCAGCATCCCCCGGTCCGTGAGCAGGGCGTGCGCCGGGCCCCGACCCTCGTCCAGAACGTCGAGACGCTCGCGCACCTCGCCCTGATCGCCCGCTACGGCGCCGACTGGTTCCGCTCGGCGGGCACGCCGGACGAGCCGGGCAGTGCCCTGTGCACGGTGTACGCGCCGGGCCGGGAGGTACGCGTGGTGGAGGCGCCGTTCGGGATGCCGCTGCACCGCCTGCTCCCGCTGGACGGCGTCGGCGCGGTGCTGACCGGTGGCTACCACGGCACCTGGCTCACGGCCGCCGAGGCCGCGACCCGCACCCTGACGGCCGACGGTCTCGGAGCGGGCGTCCTCATCGCGCTGCCCGCCGACCGCTGCGGCCTCGCCGACACGGCCCACGTGCTGCGCTATCTCGCGCTGGAATCGGCAGGCCAGTGCGGGCCCTGCCTCAACGGCCTGCCGCGTATCGCCGCCGCGTTCCAGAACCTGGCCGCACCCGGCCCGCAGGGCACCAGCCGGCAGGACATCGCCCGCTGGGCCGGACTCGTCGAGGGCCGCGGCGCCTGCCACCACCCCGACGGCACCGTCCGCCTGGTTCGCAGCGCGTTCACGACCTTCGCCGCCGAACTCGACGCCCACGCCAGGGGCCGCTGCACCGCATCCGACCGTCGCCCGCTGCTGCGGGTCCCCGAGAACCGGAGCTGACATGGAAGCAGGCGCGGAACTCGACGTCGACTGGACCGCCTGCAAGGGCCACGGCCTCTGCGCGGAACTGCTCCCCGAGCACATCACGCTCGACGAGTGGGGCTACCCCCTGTTCGCTCCGGGCCCGCTCCCCCGAAGGGCCCTGAAACGCGCCGGAAGAGCCGCGGCCGACTGCCCGGTCCTCGCCCTCAAACTCACCCCGGCACAAGGGAGTTGAAACCGCAGACGAGTTGAATCCGCAGGGGAGCCGAATCCGCAGGGGAGCCGGAATCGCAGGGGAGTCAGAACCGCAAGAAGGTCAGAGCCACTCCGCGAACTCCAGCAGCAGCTCCGCATCCTGCGCTCGCCCGACCCGCCGCGCCCGTACCCCCGACTCGACCGCCCGGAAAAGGGTCCAGCCCCGCAGCCGCTCCTGGTCCACGTCGAGTGACTCGGCGAGCCGCTTCACCCGTCGACGTGTGGTCGAGGACCCAGAGGACGACGCGATCAGGTCCTCCACCCGGTCGCGGACCAGCCGGGCCAGATCGAAGGCGCACTCGCCGACCACCGGATCGGGACCCACGGCCAGCCACGGCATGCGCTCACCGGCGAGCACCTTGCTCTGCCGGAAGGTGCCGTGCAGCAAGAGCTCCTCGGGTGGCCCCGCCAGAAGTTCCTCGCGGGCCGTGAGCGCCGCGTCCACCAGGGCGGTGACCTCCGCGTCTCCGCCCGCCGAGGCCCGCATCGCCTCGGCCTGCCGACCGGTCCGCTCGGCGACGGTCTCGAAGACATGCCCGGCGGGCGGTTCGACCCATAGCCGCCGCAGTGTCCCGGCCGCCTCCAGCAGGGCCTTCGCCTCGGGCAGCGAGCGCACGGACAGGTCGGGATGCAACCGCTCCAGCAGCAGGACGCCCTGCGCGTCACCGGGGTTGAGCAGTTGCACGGCACCCCGGCCGTCCCAGTGGGCGAGCGCGGCACGCTCGCTCTCCGGACGGGCCCGCTCGGGCGCCAGCTTCAGCACGGCCGGCGTACCGTCGGCCTGCCGCACCAGGACCACCAGGCTGCTGCGCCCGCCGGGCGCCTGCACCCGTTCCACGGTCAACTCGCGTAGATCAACCGCCTGTTGAGCCAGCACAGCCAGCTTGTCCAGCCAGTCGCCGGCCCCACCGGTCCCCTCGGCACCGGCGGCTCCGTTGCGCTGCGTCTCGCCGAGCGCCCGTACGAGGCGCTGCGGCGGTTCGAAAGCCATGCGCGAGTGGTTCCCTTCCAGATGGCGTTACGTCGGTGAGGGTGCCGACGCCGACGGGGTGGCCGCCCGCTCGGCGAGCCCAGGGAAGGCTACGCTCTCGCCGCTCCACCGCACCGCCCGTACCGCCGCCTCGCGCAGCGCCTCGGCGGCCGTGCGCCGCCGGTCGCCCGTCGAGGCACGTACGAGATCGGAGTACACCCCGGCCACCCGTTCCTCCAGCTCGGCCGCGAGCCGTACGGCCGCGCCGGAGTCCTTCACCTGGAACGGCAGCGCGTACGCCGCCGCGGATGCCTCGGGACTGCCGCCCAGGTCCCGCACCGCCCGCGCCAGCTCGTCCCGCCGCGCCCGGTGAGCGTCGTACCCCGCCCTGGCCTCGGTCCTGCGCGCGTCGTCGATCTTGCCGCCGACCACGCCGTACCCGTAGACGGCGGCATGCTCGGCACCGAGCGCGGCCTGTAGGGCCTTCAGCTCGGCCGCCTTGGCTTCCTTGGCTCTGTCGGTGTCCTTGGTGCCGCTCATTTCGTCCCCTCCGTCAGCAGATACGCGTGCGCCGCCCCGGCCGCCGCGACCGAGGCCAGCAGTCGGGCCAGCTCTCCCGGGACGTCGAGCAGGGTCTTCGTACGCTGGTCGGCCAGGGTGCGCTCGGCCGCCGCGAGGTCGGCGAGGGCGCCCTTTTCGTCGGTCGGTACGGCGGGGGAGGCGCTGGGGGACGCCGAGGCGGACACGGAGGCGGTCGGCGAGGCGGACACGGAGGCGGTCGGCGAGGCGGTCGGTGTTGCCGATGCCGACGCGGGCTGCCCGGTGTCGAACGCCGCCGCGTGCCGTACGACTTCCGCCCGCAGTGGGCGCAGACGCTCCGCCAGGGGCGGGTGCGCGGTGATCACGGTCGCGTACCGCTCGGCGAGCGCCTGGCTGTCGCCTGCCGCACGCGCGCGTGCCCGGTCGGCGGCCGACGGGCTCCCGCCGGTGCTGTCGATGGACGACTTGGGGGCGGAACAGCCCGCGAGCGCGAAGGTGGCCGCAGCCGACGCGAGCAGGGTCCTTCGGCGCGGGCCCGAGGGGGTGCGCGACGGCGGGGTGAACGGCACGGGAGACGTCCTCGACAGGCTCGTACGAAAGGAAGGGCTGCACGCCCGTGATCACGGTACCCGCGCCTTGGTCGATCGCTCGCCAGCGGCTCTCCCCGGCCACGGGTTCGGCCGGTTTGTTTCGCTCCTGCCGCCTCCGCCCCCTCCTGTCACCTGGGGAGTGCCGCCGCGTCCGGCCACGACACGATGGACGGCAACACCCCCGGCGACCGGATACCCTTTGACCTGACACGCGAGACCTACCCACAACAGCACACGCGGCCGAGGAGTCACCCGGATGAGCACCACCCTTAGCGAGAGGCTGCGAGAACTGCTGGAACCGCTCGTCAGCTCTCAGGGACTTGATCTCGAAGAGGTCGAGATCGAGTCGGTGGGGCGCAAGCGTGTACTGCGTGTCGTGGTCGACTCGGAGACGGGTGCCGACCTGGACCAGATCGCCGATGTGAGCCGCGCGCTCTCGGCGAAGCTCGACGAGACGGACGCGATGGGCGAGGGCGAGTACACCCTCGAGGTCGGAACCCCCGGTGCCGAGCGCGAGCTCAAGGAGCACCGTCACTACGTACGCGCCACGGACCGCCTGGTGAGGTTCCAGCTGACCGAAGCCTCCGGGGCCGGCGAGCTGATCGCCCGGATCCTGAAGGTGGACGACACCGGAGTCGACGTCGAGGTGCCCGGCGTGAAGGGGCGCAAGCCCACCGCCAAGAGGCTCGCCTTCGAGGACATCGCCAAGGCGCGCGTCCAGGTCGAGTTCAACCGCAAGAACAAGACCGACGAGCAGGACCAGCACGACGAGCAGGACCAGCAAGACGAGCAAGACGTGCGAGAAGAGCACGAAACGCACGAAGAGAACGCAGAGGAGGCGTAGCCGTGGACATCGACATGAGTGCCCTGCGGGGTTTGGTGCGGGAGAAGGAGATCTCCTTCGACCTGCTGGTCGAGGCGATCGAGTCGGCCCTCCTCATCGCCTACCACCGCACCGAGGGAAGCCGTCGGCACGCGCGCGTGAAGCTCGACCGGGAGACCGGTCATGTGACCGTGTGGGCGAAGGAGGACCCCGAGGACCTGGAGGAGGGGCAGGAGGCGCGCGAGTTCGACGACACCCCGTCGGGCTTCGGCCGTATCGCCGCGACCACCGCCAAGCAGGTCATCCTGCAGCGCCTGCGGGACGCCCAGGACGACGCGACGCTCGGCGAGTACGCGGGCCGCGAGGGCGACATCGTCACCGGTGTCGTGCAGCAGGGCCGCGACCCCAAGAACGTCCTCGTCGACATCGGCAAGCTGGAGGCCATCCTGCCCGTGCAGGAGCAGGTCCCCGGTGAGACCTACACGCACGGCCTGCGCCTGCGCTCGTACGTCGTACGGGTCGCCAAGGGCGTCCGAGGTCCGTCCGTGACGCTCTCCCGCACGCACCCCAACCTGGTGAAGAAGCTGTTCGCCCTGGAGGTGCCGGAGATCGCCGACGGGTCCGTCGAGATCGCCGCCATCGCGCGCGAGGCGGGCCACCGTACGAAGATCGCCGTCCGCTCCACCCGGTCCGGGCTCAACCCCAAGGGCGCCTGCATCGGCCCCATGGGCAGCCGGGTGCGCAATGTGATGGCCGAGCTGAACGGTGAGAAGATCGACATCGTCGACTGGGCGGACGATCCGGCGGAGATGGTGGCGAACGCGCTGTCCCCGGCCCGCGTCTCCAAGGTCGAGGTCGTCGACCTCGCGGCCCGCTCCGCGCGCGTGACCGTCCCCGACTACCAGCTGTCGCTGGCGATCGGCAAGGAAGGGCAGAACGCCCGGCTCGCGGCCCGTCTCACGGGCTGGCGGATCGACATCCGCCCGGACACCGAACAGCCCGCCGAGCAGCGCGGGGAATAGACCCGGGAATACGCCGGGGAATAGATCCAAGCCGCAGGTGGCTGAGATCACGACAGTTTTGTGCGCGGCAACTGTTCGATTCTTGCCCCAAAGGGGTGAGGTCGGTACGGGGAGGTAGACTCAAGAGTGTCTGGCCGGACGCGAGCCCGCGCATGCCCTGAGCGCACCTGTGTGGGGTGCCGGGAGCGAGCGGCCAAGAAGGATCTGCTGCGCATCGTGGCGGTCGAGGGTGAATGTGTCCCCGATCATCGCGGTACGCTGCCCGGCCGGGGTGCGTATGTACACCCCGCCCTGGTCTGTTTCGACCTGGCGGTCCGCCGCCGGGCGTTCCCAAGGGCGCTGCGTGTCCCGGGATCACTCGACAGCAAGGCGTTGCGCCACTACGTCGAGTAGGTAACACCGTAAGACGTGTCGTACGGAACCCCCGTGCGGCCCTGGTACCCCGCGAGTTGGAAGTAGGTCGAGATTGCGATGAGCACTCGATGAGCACGCGATGAGTACGCCCATGAAGTAGCGACGGTCCGGACGCAACCCGGACCTAAAAGGAGCGAAGTGGCTAAGGTCCGGGTATACGAACTCGCCAAGGAGTTCGGGGTTGAGAGCAAGGTCGTCATGGCCAAGCTCCAGGAACTCGGTGAGTTCGTCCGTTCAGCGTCCTCGACGATCGAGGCGCCCGTAGTACGCAAACTGACAGATGCCCTCCAGCAGGGCAACGGCGGCGGCAAGCCGGCGCCGCGCAAGGCCGCGCCCGCCAAGCCGGGTGCGCCTTCTCCCGCGCAGGCCGCCCGTCCGGCAGCCCCGCGCCCGCCGGCCCCCAAGCCGGCGGTGGCCGAGAAGCCCGCGGAGGCCGCTCCGGTCACCCCGGTCATTCCGTCCACTCCTGCCTCGGGCCCGCGGCCGGGTCCCAAGCCCGCGCCGAAGCCCGTCGTGGCCGCTCCGGCTCCGGTCGCCGCCGAGTTCACGGCGCCTCCGTCGGCTCCCGCGGCTCCGGCCGCCGGCGCCGCTCGTCCGGCTGCTGCCCGTCCGGGCGCTCCCAAGCCCGCCGGTGCCCGTCCGGCCGGTCCCGCCCAGGGTGGCCCGGGTCGTCCCGACCGTCCCGAGCGTACGGACCGTCCCGAGCGTGGCGACCGCCCCGACCGTCAGGGCGCTGCGCGCCCGGGTGGCCAGAGTGCGCGTCCCGGTGCTCGTCCGGCCGGTCCGCGTCCGGGCAACAACCCGTTCACCTCTGGTGGCTCCACCGGTATGGCGCGCCCCCAGGCGCCCCGTCCGGGCGGTGCTCCGCGCCCGGGTGGCGCAGGCGCCCCCGGCGCTCCGCGTCCGCAGGGCGCGGGTCAGGAGCGTGGCGACCGTGGTCCCCGTCCCCAGGGCGGTCCCGGCGGCGCTCCGCGTCCGCAGGGTGGTCCGGGCGGTGCCCGCCCGAGCCCGGGCGGCATGCCTCGCCCGCAGGGTGGTGCTCCGCGTCCCGGCGGCGCCCCCGGTGGTAACCGTCCGAACCCCGGCATGATGCCGCAGCGTCCCGCTGCGGGCAGCCCGCGTCCGGGCGGCGGTGGCCCCGGTGGCGGCCGTGGTCCCGGTGCCGGTGGCGGTCGACCCGGCGGTGCCGGTGCCGGTCGTCCCGGTGGTGGCGGCGGCGGTTTCGCCGGTCGTCCGGCCGGTCCCGGTGGCGGTGGCGGCGGTTTCGCCGGTCGTCCCGGTGGTCCGGGTGGCGGTGGCGGCGGTTTCGCCGGTCGTCCCGGTGGTCCCGGTGGCGGTGGCGGCGGTCGTCCCGGCTTCGGTGGTCGTCCGGGTGGTCCCGGTGCCCGTGGTGGCACACAGGGCGCCTTCGGTCGTCCCGGTGGTCCCGCGCGTCGTGGTCGCAAGTCGAAGCGGCAGAGGCGCCAGGAGTACGAGGCCATGCAGGCCCCGTCGGTCGGCGGCGTCATGCTGCCTCGCGGCAACGGACAGTCCGTCCGCCTGTCGCGCGGTGCCTCGCTCACCGACTTCGCCGAGAAGATCGGCGCCAACCCGGCGTCGCTCGTCGGCGTGATGATGAACCTCGGCGAGATGGTCACTGCCACGCAGTCCGTCTCCGACGAGACGCTGAAGCTCCTCGCGGACGAGATGAACTTCGTCCTCGAGATCGTCAGCCCCGAGGAGGAGGACCGCGAGCTGCTCGAGTCCTTCGACATCGAGTTCGGCGAGGACGAGGGTGGCGAGGAGTTCCTCGTCGCGCGTCCGCCGGTCGTGACCGTCATGGGTCACGTCGACCACGGTAAGACCCGACTGCTCGACACCATCCGCAAGACGAACGTCGTTGCGGGCGAGGCCGGCGGTATCACGCAGCACATCGGTGCGTACCAGGTCGCCACCGAGGTCAACGGTGAAGAGCGCAGGATCACCTTCATCGACACCCCGGGCCACGAGGCGTTCACCGCCATGCGTGCCCGTGGTGCCAAGTCGACCGACATCGCGATCCTCGTGGTGGCGGCCAACGACGGTGTGATGCCCCAGACGATCGAGGCGTTGAACCACGCCAAGGCGGCCGACGTGCCGATCGTGGTCGCGGTCAACAAGATCGACGTCGAGGGCGCCGACCCGACCAAGGTGCGCGGTCAGCTCACCGAGTTCGGTCTGGTGGCCGAGGAGTACGGCGGCGACACGATGTTCGTCGACATCTCCGCCAAGCAGGGCCTCAACATCGAGGCTCTCCTGGAGGCCGTGGTCCTCACCGCGGACGCCTCGCTCGACCTGCGGGCCAACCCGGAGCAGGACGCGCAGGGTATTGCGATCGAGTCCCACCTCGACAAGGGCCGCGGCGCCGTCGCGACCGTCCTGGTCCAGCGAGGCACCCTGCGGGTCGGCGACACCATGGTGGTCGGCGACGCGTACGGCCGTGTCCGAGCGATGCTCGACGACAAGGGCGACAACGTGGAAGAGGCGGGTCCCTCGACCCCGGTCCTCGTCCTCGGTCTCACCAACGTCCCGGGCGCCGGCGACAACTTCCTGGTTGTCGACGAGGACCGTACGGCGCGTCAGATCGCCGAGAAGCGCGCGGCGCGTGAGCGCAACGCCAACTTCGCCCGCCGGGGTGTCCGGTTCTCCCTGGAGAACCTGGACGAGGCCCTCAAGGCCGGTCTGGTGCAGGAACTCAACCTCATCATCAAGGGCGACGCGTCCGGTTCGGTGGAGGCTCTCGAGTCCTCGCTGCTCCAGCTCGACGTCGGCGAAGAGGTCGATATCCGTGTCCTGCACCGCGGTGTGGGTGCGGTCACCGAGTCGGACATCAACCTGGCGACCGGCTCCGACGCCATCGTCATCGGCTTCAACGTCCGCGCTGCGGGCCGCGCGGCTCAGATGGCGGAGCGCGAGGGCGTCGACGTCCGGTACTACTCGGTGATCTACCAGGCCATCGAGGAGATCGAGGCGGCCCTCAAGGGCATGCTCAAGCCGGAGTACGAGGAGGCCGAGCTCGGCACGGCGGAGATCCGCGAGGTCTTCAAGTCGTCCAAGCTGGGCAACATCGCCGGTGTCCTGGTCCGTTCGGGAGAGGTCAAGCGCAACACCAAGGCGCGCCTCATCCGCGACGGCAAGGTCATCGCGGAGAGCCTCAACATCTCCGGTCTGCGTCGCTTCAAGGACGACGTCACCGAGATCCGCGAAGGCTACGAGGGCGGTATCAACCTCGGAAACTTCAACGACATCAAGGTCGACGACGTCATCGCGACGTACGAGATGCGCGAGAAGCCGCGCTCGTAAAGCGAAGGTCTGAGCTGGTCGGGGTGACTGTGTCACCCCGACCAGCTCAGCGTCTTTTAGGGGCGCGGGGAACTGCGCGACAAGCCCCCACCGGCCGACAGCCGAAGAACAACCCAGGGGGTCTGGGGCACAGCCCCAGAAGGACGGGACGGGTAGGGGCGGCGGGGGCGAAAATATCCGTCGAGCACCCCCACCGGTTCGTTGTACGGTTCTGATGTCCCTGCCAAGCGCATTGGCAGGCCATCTATCCCGTACCGGCGGGACATCCGGTTACACATGTACGTGGGGACGCTGTCCTTCGATCTACTCCTCGGCGATGTCCACTCGCTCAAGGAGAAACGCTCTCTCGTCCGGCCGATCGTCGCCGAACTTCAACGGAAGTACGCGGTGAGCGCGGCGGAGACGGGAAACCAGGACCTGCACCGCAGGGCAGAGATCGGCCTCGCGGTGGTCTCCGGCGACACCGAGCACCTCACCGACGTACTGGACCGGTGTGAACGGCTCGTCGCGGCACGACCGGAGGTGGAACTGCTGTCGGTACGGCGCAGACTCCACACGGACGACGACTGACAACAGCGGTCGGCGTCCGACGAAGACTGACGGAACAAGCAAGGCGAAGAAGGAGACGGACCAGTGGCCGACAACGCGCGGGCTAAGAGGCTGGCGGACCTCATCCGAGAGGTGGTGGCCAAGAAGCTGCAGCGCGGGATCAAGGATCCGCGGCTCGGCACCCACGTCACCATCACGGACACCCGGGTCACGGGTGATCTGCGGGAGGCGACCGTCTTCTACACGGTGTACGGGGACGACCAGGCGCGGGCGGAGGCCGCCGCGGGCCTGGAGAGCGCCAAGGGCGTGCTCCGTTCCGCGGTCGGTGCGGCGGCGGGCGTGAAGTTCACGCCGACGCTGACCTTTGTCGCGGATGCCCTGCCGGACACCGCCAAGACCATCGAGGACCTGCTCGACAAGGCGCGGGCCTCGGACGAGAAGGTGCGCGAGGTCTCCTCCGGCGCGAAGTACGCCGGTGACGCCGACCCGTACAAGAAGCCCGACTCCGACGAAGAGCCCGACTCCGTCGAAGAGCCGGAAGACGACGAGACGGACGACGCCACCGGATGACCGAGAAGCACCGGACGCCCGACGGACTTGTCATTGTCGACAAGCCGTCGGGCTTCACTTCGCACGACGTGGTCGCCAAGATGCGCGGGATCGCGAAGACCCGCCGGGTCGGACACGCCGGCACCCTCGACCCCATGGCGACGGGCGTGCTCGTCCTCGGCGTCGAGAGGGCCACCAAGCTCCTGGGGCACCTGGCGCTCACCGAGAAGGAATACCTGGGAACGATCCGGCTCGGGCAGAACACCCTGACGGACGACGCCGAGGGTGACTTCACCTCGTCCACGGACGCCTCCGGCATCGAGCGGGACGCCGTCGACGCCGGCATCGCCAAGCTGACCGGCGACATCATGCAGGTGCCGTCCAAGGTCAGCGCCATCAAGATCAACGGAGTGCGCTCGTACAAGCGGGCGCGGGACGGCGAGGACTTCGAGATCCCGGCCCGTCCGGTGCGGATCTCGTCGTTCGCGGTGTACGACGTTCGCGTCGCCGTCGCCGAGGACGGCACACCGGTGCTCGACCTGGTGGTGTCGGTCGTCTGCTCGTCCGGGACGTACATCCGGGCCCTCGCCCGAGACCTGGGCGCTGACCTGGGCGTCGGCGGTCATCTCACCGCGCTCCGCCGCACCCGGGTCGGCCCGTACAAGCTCGACTCCGCGCGCACCCTCGACCAGCTCCAACAGGAGCTGACCGTGATGCCGGTCGCGGACGCCGCCGCGGCCGCGTTCCCGCGCTGGAACGTGGACGAGGGGCGGGCGAAGCTGCTTCTCAACGGCGTACGCCTGGAGATGCCCGAGGAGTACGCGGGGCGCGGCGCCGTCGCGGTCTTCGACCCGGCGGGGCGGTTCCTGGCACTGGTGGAGGACCAGAAGGGCAAGGCGAAGAGCCTGGCGGTGTTCGGCTGACGCCGACCGCCCGCATCGCTGTGCCGAACCCGCCCGTGGAGCGGCGGTCACGGGGTCTTGTGCCCGCCGCTCCACGGTCCCCCCTCGGTTCCCCCACCCAAGGGTGTATCCATCCGCCCTCGTCTGTTCACCCCTTCGGGCAGGCGCTCGGAGTGAAGCGGGGGAGCGGAAGGGGGCGCGTTCGCCAGGCGATCTGTCGCGCTGATCACCCCACGCCTACCGTCGAAAGCAGGAGCGCGGCGGGGAGGTTCGAGCATGGCGGGACGGGGCCCGCGGACCGGGGGCCGGCACGTACCGGTCGACAGCAGGAAAGTACTCGACGGCCGACAAACAGCGGACGACACCCGGGCCATGGAGGCCCATGACCGGGCGGCGACAGGGACCGATACCTCTCGGACACCCGACGACGACCCTCGGACACCCGACGACAGCCGGGAGATCCTCGACGAAGCCCTGGTACGCGTCTGCGACCTGGCGGGGCGTCCGCGTGGCACGGGGTTCGTCGCCGACCACCACGGCACGGTGATCACCAGCCACGAAGCGGTCGACGGACTGACCTGTCTTGTCCTGCACACTTCCGGCGGCCGCACCTGCGTGGTCACCGACGACGCCGTCACGTCCCTCCCGGACGCCGATCTGGCTCTCGTACGCACCGAAGGCCTCGGCGTGGACCCGCTCCCCGTCACCGTGCGGAGCCGCGTCGAGGCCGGCACGTACGTCCGGATCGCCGCGGGCGGCTGGCGCGAGGCCCGGGTGCTCGGCGCGTCCGCCGTCACCTACACGGCGACCGACCGCTTCCATCTCCTGGGCGAGGCACTGGAGTTGGCGATCGGCACGGCCGGCGCCGACGCGCTGCGGCTGGGCGGCGGTGCCGCCGGTGGGCCGGTCCTCGACGCCTCGACCGGGGCGGTGGTGGCGGTCCTCGGCACCGCGCTGCACGGCGGGCACAGGGTGGCGGGCCTCGCGGTCCCGCTGCGGGGTCCGGACGCCGAAGGACCACTCACCGCGCTGCTCGCCCGCAACGCGGCCACGGTGCCCGCGTACGGGGCCGATCTCAATCCGGCCGGGGTGCTGGAGCTGACGGCGACCTCCGTGGGCTCGGACGGGCCGGGGACTTCTGTGGGCCCGGACAGCGGTCACTCCGGGCCCGTCGAACGGGCCGATGCCGTGCGGGAGTTCGCGGCATTCGCGGACAGCCCGGCCGCCGTGCTCGGGCTCGTCGGCCGGCCCGGCAGCGGTCGTACGACGGAACTGGCGGCCCTCGCCGCACGCCGCACCCGAGGTGCGGAACCGGCGCCCACCTTGTGGCTGCGAGGCGCCGACCTCCTCGACACGGACCTTTCGGTGGCGGACGCGGCGGCACGGGCGCTGGAGCGGGCGGGCCGGATCGTGGCGGCCTCGCGAGAGGGCCCTCACCCCGGAGGTTCCGCGGCCTCGGACGTGCTGCCTCCCGAGGCGTACGGCGGTGAGCTGGGCGATATCGGGCCGGAGAGGCTGGCCCGGGTGGCGCGGGACGCGGGGCGGCCGTTGCTGCTGCTCCTCGACGGTCCCGAGGAGATGCCGCCCGCCCTCGCCCACCGGATGCCCGAGTGGACGGCGGGCACGGCGGACTGGCTGCGGGAGAATGGAGCGCGGCTCGTGGTCGCCTGCCGGGCGGAGTACTGGGAGCAGGTGGGGGCGGAGTTCCCGGCGGAGTTGCTGCACCGGGCCGCTGCCTCCTCCGTCCTTGCCGGTCCCTCCGTGTACGAGGCCGGGCGGTTTCCCGCCTGTGTGTGGCTGGGGGACCTGACCGAGGGCGAGGCGCTGCGGGCCCGGGCTCGCGCGGGGATTCCCGAGGGTGTGCTCGCGGCGGCCGACGCACGGCATCCGCTGACCTTGCGGCTGCTGGCCGAGGTGCGGTCCGCACTGCCGGAGTCACCTGCGGGGCCGCTCGACCGGGATGAGGTGTTCGCCGCGTACCTGGACCTCATGTGCCTGCGCGTCGCGGTCCGGCTCGCCGCGGCGAACGGGCTTCGGGGGGCGGCCGTACGGCGGCTCGCCGCCCAGGTCTCCGGCCAGGTGCACGAGGCCGCACGGCGCTGTCTGGGGCCCGGACAGGGGGAGTTGGACCGCGCCTCCTTCGAAGCCGTCTTCCCGTGGGGACCCGCCTCCGGACGCCGCCTCGGCGCCACCACCGGCTGGGCCTCCGCCGTCCTCACCGAGGGCCTCCTCGTCCCCGCGGGCAACGGCTACCGCTTCGCCCACGAGGAACTCGCCGACTGGATCCAGGGCACCCACCTCGACCTGGACTCCGCCCTGCACGCGCTGGTGCACCGGGGGCGCGCCGACTCGGCCGGGTCGCGGAAGCCGGCGAACACGGCTGACGGGGCTTCGGCTGGGAGGGGCACGGCTGACGGGGCTTCGGCTGGGAGGGGCGCGGTGCCGTCCTGGGTGGCCAAGGCCTCCGCCCCGCCTCGCGCACTCCCCGTCCCCCGCCATCGCATCGGCCCGGTCGTCCAGGCCCTGCTCCTCCTGGCCCGACAGCAGGGCCCCGCCGAGTTGGCCCTCCGGCTGGAGGAGCTGGTGCACGCCCTGGACGACCTCCTGCCGCCGAGGACGGCACCGCTCGGCGACCCCGCCTGGTGGGCCGCCCACCTCTGCGCCGACGCCCTGCTGCGGCTGCCCGACGCGCGTCCGTACGCCGGGGTGCTGCGGCTGCTCGCCGAGCGGATCGTGACGTGGCGGGAGCAAGGGCGGGGCGTGCCGGGGGAGTTCGGGCCGGCGTTCTGGGAGGCGGCGGCGCTGCCGGAGGCGGAGCGGTTCGAACTGCTGAGGTGCCTGGTGGTCGCCGACGAGGCACCGAACCCCGCGAGCCAGGAAGGCGAACCCCGTTACCTGGACGCCGTGGCCCGTCTCCTCACCAGCGACCCCACCGCCGTACAACCGCATCTCACTCCCTGGTTCCACGACGACCGCCCCCTTCCCGCGACCCCGCACGCGACCGTGGCGACGGCCGCGCAGGCCTTGCTGTACGCGTACCGGCGCCGCGCTCTGGACGATCTCGCGGAGGCGCTCGTCGCCGTCGCGCACCGGCGTGGCGACGAACTGCTGGCCGTACTCGCCGAGGAGGAACCGTCGGCCGTGTGCCGGGCGGTGGACCGGTGGGCGCATGACGAGCGCCCTGCGCGGCGGGTGGCGGCGGTGGCGTACGGGTTGCGGGCCGCACCGCATGTGCGGACCGAGGCCGACCGGGCGCTGCTGCGTTACGCGGCGCTCGCGCTGCTGGCCCGCCCCGCCGACTGCTCCCTGCACGGCGGAGCGCTCGGCCTCCTCGTACAGGACCCGTGGACCCGGGCCAGGTACCTCCCGCAGGCGCTGGAGCGGTTCACCGCGGGCGATCCGCAGCTGCCCGCGAGCGCGCTGGTGGCCGCCCTCACGACCCATCCCGACCCGGTGCTCGCCGCCTTCCGCACCCGGCTGTGGCAACCGGGCGCGGGTCCGGACACGGACGAGACGCTGCGCACCCTTGCCGATGTCACCACGCCCGCCCTGGCCCGCCGGGTCGCCGCCCTCGTCCGCGAGGTGGTGGAGCTGCGCCCGGCGGCCGCCGCGCAGGTGGCCGGGTACGTCGACCGGCACCTCGACCACGGTCCGGAGGCGCGCGCGGTGCTCTTTCCCCTGGTCAACGGACTGGTCACCGGCTGCCCCGCACCGGTGCGGTCGGCGCTCGCGACCGTGCTCGCCGCGTCGGGCAGCCCGGTCTCCCGCCCGCTGCGGCGCGAGCTGCTCGACCTCCTTCTCGCGCACGAGCGGGACCCGGCCGTCCTCGACGCCCTGCTGCGGGCCGCCGCGGCCGGTGCGGCCCGCAGAGGGGAGGACCGCACCCGCGAGCTGGTGCACCGAACGGGCCTCCTCCTGGTTCGCACTCCGGCCGGCGCGACCGGCTTCGACCGCGGCCTCGTCGACCTGGCCCGTACCGTCCCCGGCTTCGCCGCCCTGGTGGCCCGCTGGCTGACCGGCGCCCCCGAGGAGTGGGCCGGCGTGGTCGGCCCGAGCACCCGCCGCATGATCGAGAACCTGGCCGGAGTGCGGGTCCCCGCCTGACCCGCGCGCAGTGGTGCGGGATGCGTCACAGCCTGATGCCGATGCAAGCTGAGCGCACCCGGCATGGCACTCTTAGAGCTGCGAATGAGGCATTCACGGACACAGGTTCGACGAGTTTGCGACAAGGAGCAGACACAGTGCAGCGCTGGCGTGGCTTGGAGGACATCCCCGAGGACTGGGGGCGCAGCGTGGTCACCATCGGTTCCTACGACGGGGTGCACCGCGGACACCAGCTGATCATCCGGCATGCCGTGGATCACGCCCGTGACCTGGGCGTTCCCTCCGTCGTCGTCACCTTCGACCCGCACCCCAGCGAGGTCGTGCGCCCTGGCAGCCACCCGCCGCTGCTCGCCCCGCACCACCGCCGTGCCGAACTGATGGCCGAGCTGGGTGTGGACGCCCTCCTCATCCTTCCGTTCACCAAGGAGTTCTCGAAGCTGTCGCCCGCCGACTTCGTGGCGAAGGTTCTCGTCGACAAGCTGCACGCGAAAGCGGTCGTGGAAGGTCCCAACTTCCGCTTCGGCCACAAGGCCGCCGGGAATGTCGACTTCCTCCGTGAGCAGGGCGCGACCTACGACTTCGAGGTCGAGGTCGTCGACCTGTGCGTGACCGGTGACGCGGGTGGCGGGGAGCCCTTCTCGTCGACGCTCACCCGGCGGCTCGTCGCCGAGGGCGATGTCGAGGGCGCGCGCGAGATCCTCGGACGCCCGCACCGCGTCGAGGGCATCGTCGTACGCGGCGCCCAGCGCGGCCGTGAACTCGGCTTCCCGACGGCCAACGTCGAGACCCTCCCGCACACCGCCATCCCCGCCGACGGCGTCTACGCGGGCTGGCTGCACGTCGCGGGCGAGGCGATGCCCGCCGCCATCTCCGTGGGCACGAACCCCCAGTTCGACGGCACCGAGCGCACCGTCGAGGCGTACGCCATCGACCGCGTCGGCCTCGATCTGTACGGTCTGCACGTCGCCGTCGACTTCCTCGCCTTTGTGCGCGGCCAGGCCAGGTTCGACTCCATCGAGTCGCTGCTGGTGGCCATCCGGGACGACGTGAAGCGGTCGTTGGAACTGATCGAGGCGTACGGGGGCGAGTAGGTCTGCGGATCGGCCGGCGTTCTGGAGGCACCGGCCGCTCCTTTCCCGTCGTGACGGGATCGGCCGGGATTCTGGAAGCACCGGCCGATCCTTTCCCGTAGTGACGGGATCGGCCGGCGTTTTGGAAGCACCGGCCGTTCCTTTCCCGTAGTGACGGGATCGGCCGGCGTTTTGGAAGCACCGGCCGCCCCCCTCACGTAGTGACGTGGGCCCTCGCCCAATGACACGCCACCTGCGTCTCGGCGCCCCCGCCGAGCACCTCCAGATCCTGGCTCCGGCACGCGTCCGCCACGCCCGCCCGCTCCGCCTCCCCGCTCGCCAGGATCTGGCAGCGGGCGTGGAAACGGCAGCCGGAGGGGATGCGGGACGGGTCCGGGGGCTCGCCGGTCAGCACCACCGGGTCGCCCGGGGCTTCCGGCAGGACGGACAACAAGGCTTGTGTGTACGGGTGTTGAGGAGCCGTCAGGACCTGTTCGACCTCACCGGTCTCCACGATGCGGCCCAGGTACATCACCGCGACCCGGTCGGCGATGTTCCACGCCAGGCCCAGGTCGTGGGTCACCACCAGGGCGGACAGGCCGAGTTCGGTGCGCAGCCGCAGGAGCAGGGCGAGGATCTCGCCGCGTACCGAGGCGTCCAGGGAGGCCACCGGCTCGTCGGCGACGATGAGTTCGGGCTCCAGGACGAGGGCGCCCGCGATGACGACCCGCTGGCGCTGGCCGCCGGACAGCTCGTGCGGGTAGCGGAGGAAGAAGCGTTCCGGTGGGCGAAGTCCCGCCCGGGAGAGGGCATCCGCGACCGCCGCCCGCTCGTCGCCGCCGTACCGGTGGATACGCAGCCCCTCGGCGACCGCGTCGTACACCGTGTGCCGGGGGTTGAGCGAGCCGCTCGGGTCCTGGAGGACCAGTTGGACGCGTTTGCGGTATGCCTTCAGTGAGCGTGAGGAGTAGTCGAGGGGCTTGCCGTCGAAGGTGACGCGACCCCCGGTCGGCGGGACGAGGCCGAGGAGCGAGCGCGCCAGCGTTGTCTTGCCGCAGCCCGACTCGCCCACCAGCGCGACGATTTCGCCGCGCCGGATGTCGAGGTCGACTCCGTCGACGGCGCGGGCCGGGTCGGCGCCGTGGCGTCCGGGGAAGGTGATGTGCAGCCCCTCGGCGCTGAGCAGCGGTGGTGTCGTCACGGGAGGTGTCGTCATGGCGTGCTCCTGGCTGGTTCAGCTGCTACGGCCGCCCCCACGTGCACACAGGCCGCCCACCGCCCCGCCCCCGCGTCCCGCAGCGCCTGGTCCTCGGTCACGCAGGAGTCCAGGGCCACCGGGCAGCGGGAGTGGAACGTACAGCCGGACGGCAGCGCGGACGGGTCCGGCGGGTCGCCCGGCAGGCCGCGCGGCGCGAACCGGGAGGCCGTGTCGCCGATACGTGGGAAGGCGGCCGACAGGGCATTGCCGTACGGGTGTCGGGCATCCTCGTAGACCTGCCGGGCCGGCCCTTCCTCGACCACCCGGCCCGCGTACATCACCGCAAGACGGTCGCAGGTGTCGGACAGGACCGCGAGATCGTGGCTGATCATGATGAGACCCAACTCCTGCTCGGTGACGAGCTGTTGGATGAGGCGGAGGATCTGCGCCTGGATCATCACGTCGAGCGCGGTGGTGGGTTCGTCGGCGATGACGAGCCGGGGATCGCAGGCCAACGCCATGGCGATCATGACGCGTTGACGCTGCCCGCCTGAGAGTTCGTGCGGGTACGCGTCCGCGCGGGCGGCGGGGAGGCCCACCTGTTCGAGCAGTTCGCCGGTCTTCCGCTTCGCGCCCGCCGCGGTCGCCTTCCTGTGCAGCAGGATCGGCTCGGCGATCTGGTCGCCGACGCGGTGCACGGGGTTCAGCGAGTGCATGGCGCCCTGGAAGACGATCGAGGCGCCCGCCCAGCGGACCGCCCGCACCCGGCCCCACTTCATCGTCAGCACGTCCTCGCCGTCGAGCAGGATCTCGCCGGTCGTGCGCGTCCCGGCGGGTAGCAGCCGCAGGAGAGCGAGTGCGAGCGTGGACTTGCCGCAGCCCGACTCGCCCGCGATGCCGAGTTTCTGGCCCGCGTCGAGTGCGAGGTCCACACCGCGTACGGCGGCCGCCCCGCCGGCGTACGTCACTTCGAGGTTGCGGACCTCAAGGAGGCGTTGTCCGGTCGTCGTGCTCAACGTGCCACCCCCAGCTTGGGGTTGAGGACCGATTCGACCGCGCGTCCGCACAGCGTGAACGCCAGCGCGACCCCCGCGATCGCGATACCCGGCGGCACCAGATACCACCACTTCCCGGCGCTGACCGCGCCCGCCTCCCGTGCGTCCTGGAGCAGTCCGCCCCACGAGACGACCGTCGGATCGCCGAGCCCGAGGAACGCGAGCGTCGCCTCGGCGAGGATCGCGGAGGAGATGATCAGCGTGGTCTGGGCCAGCACCAACGGCATCACATTGGGCAGCACATGGCGGGACATGATGTGCCAGTGCCCGCCGCCCAGCGCCCTGGCCCGCTCGATGTACGGCCGCGACTCCACCGCCAGGGTCTGCGCACGCACCAGCCGGGCCGTCGTCGGCCAGGTCGTGACGCCGATCGCCAGGATGATCGTGCCGAGTGAACGGGACAGCACGGTCGCCAGCGCGATGGCGAGGACGAGGGTCGGCATGACCAGGAACCAGTCCGTGATCCGCATCATCACGGTCGCGAACCAGCCCCGGAAATGACCCGCCGTGATCCCGATGACCGCGCCGATCGCGACGGAGAGCACGGCGGCCAGCAGCCCGACGAGCAGCGACACCCGCGCGCCCCAGACCACGAGCCCGAGCAGATTCCGCCCGAACTGGTCGGTCCCCAAAGGGAATTCGGCGCTTGGGCTCTCCATCGGCCCGCCCGGCGCGTTCGTCACACTCTGCACGTCGGAGCCGACGGTCAGCGGTGCGGTCAGCGCGAGGAGCGCGAAGAGGCCGAGGGCGGCGAGCCCGAAGACACCGGCACGGTGGCTTCGGTACTGCTTCCAGAAGCGGGCTGCGGAGGCGCGGCGGCGCTGCCGGGCGAGCGTGCGCGGGCTCGCTGTCGCCACCTGCGGGGTTGCTTCGGTCGGCACCGGTCCGCCCGACTCTGTTGTGGTCATCGGCCCACCCGTGGATCCAGCAGCGGATAGATCAGATCGGCCAGCGTGTTCATCACGATCACCGCCGCCGCGAAGAAGAAGAACAGCCCCTGCACCAGGGGCAGATCGGGCACGCTCAGGGCCTGGTAGAAGAGCCCGCCGAGACCAGGCCAGGAGAAGACGGTCTCGACGAGGATGACGCCGGCGACGGTTCGGCCGAGGTTGATGAAGATCAGTGTCACGGTCGGCAGCAGGGCGTTGGGCACGGCGTGCCGGCGCCGTACGAGGTCGTCCCGCAGGCCCTTGGCCCGGGCCGTGGTCAGGTAGTCGCTGCCCATCTCGTCGAGCAGCGCCGAGCGCGTCACGAGCAGCGTCTGCCCGTACTCGACGGCGACCAGTGTCACCACCGGGAGGACGAGATGGTGGGCGACATCGACGACGTACGCGAAACCGGTCTCGCCGTTCCCCGACTCCATGCCGCCGGTCGGGAACAGGCCGGGGATCGGGCCGATGCCCACCGAGAAGACGATGATCAGCAGCAGCCCGAGCCAGAAGGACGGGATGGAGTAAAGGGTGAGCGCCAGACCGGTGTTGAGCCGGTCGCCGGTCCCGCCGTTGCGCCACGCGGAACGAGTACCGATGAAGACGCCGAGCGCCGTGAAGAGGACGAACGACGTGCCGGTGAGGAGAAGGGTGTTCGGGAGTGCCTCGGTGATCTTGTCGATGACGGGAGCCCGGAACTGGTACGAGGTGCCGAGGTCGCCGGTGAGCGCCTTGGCGCAGTAGTCCGTGAACTGCTCCCACAGCGGCAGATCGAGTCCGAACTCCTTCCGGTAGTTGGCGAGTTGCTCCGCCGACACCGGGCGGCCGCCCGTCATGTACTTGACGGGGTCGCCGGGGATGAGCCGGAAGAGGAAGAAGCTGGTGACGAGGACGGCGAGCAGTGAGACGGCCGCGCCGCCCAACTTGCCCGCCACATACCGCGGATAGGCGGTCCTGCTGCGCGCCCGCGGCCCGCGGACCGACGGCCCGGCCTCAGCCGGACCGCCGATCGCCGCGGTCGGCGAGGGTGTTGCTTCAGCGGTCATGGACTCTCACTCGGTGGGGGCTGCTCGCGGCTCGGTGGCGGGGGACCCGTGGCACTCGCGGTCGCTACTCGCGGTCTTCGGCGGTCGAGCGGCGTCGCATCGCGAAGAACGCGCCGGCGCCCACGAGGACGACGATGCCCGCGACGATGCCGATGATGACCCCCGTGGAGCTCGAACCGTCGGAGGACTCACCGGAGGAGGCCGCCGGAACCGCCGACCACCAGCTCCAGTAACCGTCCTGGCCGTAGATGTTGCCCGCGGCCTTCGGCATCGTCTCGATCGACTCGATCTGGTCGGTGCGGTAGGCCTCGACCGCGTTCGGGTACGCCATGACGTTCATGTACCCGGTGTCGTACAGCCGCGATTCCATCTGCTTGACGAGGTCTGCCCGTTTGGCGGTGTCGTACTCGGCGAGCTGCTGGTCGTAGAGCTCGTCGAACTTCTTGTCGCAGATGAAGTTGTCCGTCGCACCGGTGTCCTTGGGGGTCGCCGGAAGCGCGCCGCAGGTCTGGATCGACAGCAGGAAGTCGGGGTCGGGGTTGGCGGACCAGCCGTCGAAGGCGAGGTCGTAGGTGCCCGCGAGCCAGGGATCGGTCACGTTGTCGAGGCAGTTGAGGGTGACACCGATACCGAGCTTGCCCCACCACTCTTTCAGGTACTGTCCGACCGCCTTGTCGTTCGGGTCGGTGGCGTGGCACAGGACGCGGTAGGTGATCGGCTTGCCGTTCTTGCCGACGCGCTTGCCGTCGCCGTTCTTCTTGTAGCCCGCCTCGTCGAGGAGTTGGGCCGCCTTGGCCGGGTCGTACGACAGCTTCTGGCTCGCGGACGGCTCCCAGAAGTAGTCGGAGAAGCGGGGCGGGATGTAGCCGGCGCCTTCGACGGCGTGGCCCTGGAAGACCTTGTCGATGAGGGCCTTGCGGTCGACGGCCATGAACAGCGCCTGTCGCACCTTCTCGTTGAGCAGCGACTCGTGCCCGTCGCCGAACTTCTGGCCGTTCTTTGCCTGGGCGCCCGGGTTGACGGCGAGCGCGTAGAAGCGGCGGCCCGGCGCGTCGTTGACCTTGATGTTCTTCTGGGTCTCCAGGGTGGCCGCCTGAGCGGGCGTCAGACCGAAGGTGAAGGACACCTCGCCCTTCTGCAGGGCGGCGACGGCGGCGTCGTTGTCCTTGTAGTACTTGAAGACCAGCTCGTCGAACTTGGGGGAGCCGCGCCAGAAGCTCTTGTTGGCCTTGAGCCGTACGTAACTGTCGGCCTTGTAGTCGGTGAGGATGAACGGTCCGTTGCCGACGACGGGGAAGCTCTTGTCGTTGTTGAACTTCGAGAAGTCCCCGACCTTCTCCCAGACGTGCTTGGGCACGATCGGTACATCGAGCGCGGTCATCGTCGCCTGCGGCTTCTTCAGTTCGATGACGAGCTCGGTGGGGCTGGGGGCCGTGACCTTCTTGAAGTTGGCGACGAAGCTGCCGTTGGCGGTGGCCGCGCCGTCGTCGGTCATGATCTTGTTGAAGGTCCAGGCCGCGTCCTCGGCGGTGGCCTGCTCGCCGTCCGACCACTTGGAGTCGGAGCGGATCGTGTAGGTCCAGGTGAGCTTGTCGGCCGAGGGCGCCCACTTGGTGGCGAGGCCGGGGACGGCGTGGTTGTCCGCGGGGTCGTAGTTGGTCAGGTACTCGTACATGAGCCGGTGAATGCTCGTACTGACCAGGCGGCTCGCCAGGAACGGGCTCAGCGAGTCGACGCTCTGCGCCACCGCGACGGTGAGGGTCTTCTTGCCCTCCTTGGCCTGGGCCTGCTGGGGCGCCGGGTTGAGGGGGGTCGCGAGACCGGCGGTGAGGGTGAGGGCCGCGGCTCCCGCGGCGGCGATGAGCCGCAGCCATCCAACGCGTACGGCACGGCTGCCGTGCTGATCTGGTGTGTTCATGGGTCGGTGACCTCGCGTCATCGCTCGCACAGGGATGGCTTGTTGAACCGGTGGGACTGATGGAACCGACGGAACCGATGGAACACGGTTGATCGGGTGACGCCGACGGGGTTGATCTGTGTGTCTACCAGCGGCGCTCTGTGAACGTCAACGGCGCACGAACCCCATGTGGCCTGCGGAAATAACGAGTTGACGCGAATTTTCCACTCATTGGTTCAGACCGCTGAAGCCCTCCAGGTGGGGGCCTGACGGCGCCAAACGCCTGCGGATACGCGTAGGACCCGCACCGTACGGAGACGATGCGGGCCCTGGCGTGAAGCGGTCCCTCGAAAGGGTCCGATCGGGTTACTGCTGAGGCGGCGCCGGCGGCTGGAAGGGCTGGCCGGGCTGGGGCGGATACGGCTGTCCCTGGTGCGGCGGGTACGGCTGGCCCGGTTGCTGCGGGTAGCCCTGTCCCGGTTGCGGGGGGTAGGGCTGACCGGGCTGCGGCGGATACGGCTGTGCGGGCTGCGGCTGCTGGGGGGCCTGCCCCGGTGCCGGTGCCGGCTGTCCGGGGTACGGCTGGCCCGGGTACTGCTGGTACTGCTGACCGGGCAGCGGCGGCGCGGCCACCGGCGGCGGGTTGCCGTCCGACGTCCAGAGCCCGTGCGACTGCTGGTGGCGCGCGATGTCCTCGGCCACCATCGCAGAGAGGTCGAAGTACGCCTCCCGCACCTTCGGCCGCATCATGTCGAGGTCGACCTCCGCGCCCGCGGACAGGTGTTCGTCGAAGGGCACGACGACGACACCGCGGCAGCGCGTCTCGAAGTGGCTGACGATGTCATCCACCTTGATCATTTTTCCGGTCTCGCGTACCCCGGAGATGACGGTGATGGACCGCGAGACGAGATCCGCATACCCGTGCGCCGACAGCCAGTCGAGCGTCGTACTGGCGCTGCTCGCACCGTCGACCGACGGCGTCGAGATGATGATGAGCTGGTCGGCGAGGTCCAGCACACCGCGCATCGCGCTGTACAGCAGCCCGGTGCCCGAGTCGGTCAGGATGATCGGGTACTGCTTGCCCAGTACGCCGATCGCGCGCCGGTAGTCCTCGTCGTTGAACGTGGTCGACACCGCAGGGTCGACGTCATTGGCGATGATCTCCAGGCCGGACGCGGCCTGGGACGTGAACCGCCGGATGTCCATGTACGAGTTGAGGTGCGGGATCGCCTGGACGAGGTCACGGATGGTGGCCCCGGTCTCGCGGCGCACACGGCGCCCGAGCGTACCCGCGTCCGGGTTGGCGTCGATCGCGAGGATCTTGTCCTGCCGCTCGGTGGCGAGTGTCGAACCGAGCGCGGTGGTCGTGGTCGTCTTGCCCACGCCGCCCTTGAGGCTGATGACGGCGATCCGGTAGCACGACAACACCGGCGTACGGATCAGGTCCAGCTTCCGCTGGCGCTCCGCCTCCTCCTTCTTCCCGCCGAGCTTGAACCGCGACGAGGCGGCAGCCGGGCGTCCGCTCTTGGCCTTCTGCTTCTTGTTGTTGAGCAGCCGGTCGGAGGAGAGCTCCACCGCCGCGGTGTAACCGAGAGGGGCGGCACCGGGATTGATGGGCTGGCGCTGGTCGTGCTGCACGGGCTGCGGCCAGGCGGTCCCGGCTCGCGGGTCGACAGGCGCGTGCGCCTGCGCGGCGGGCGGAACGGGGGGACCCTGCGGGGGCTGTGCGTCGTACTGCTGCGGTACGGGCGGTTGGCCCGGCTGAGGTTGGGGCTGCCCCTGCTGGGGGTACGGCGGGGCCGCTTGCGCCGGCGGGAGCGGATCGGCCGGCGGCGCGGGCGGGTTGGGGAAGCCGTAACCGGCCTGGGGCGCGGGGGCGTGGGGTGACTGCGGTGCGGGGGGCTGGTGCGGGAAGCCGTATCCCGGCTGCGGAACCGCGGGTGCTCCCTGGGGAGGGAAGCCGTAACCGGGCGCTGGGGCGGGCGGGTTGAGCGCGGGGGCGGGCGGAGTGGGCGCCGCCGGTGCCGGTGCCGGTGCGCTGGGTTGCGGGAAGCCGTAGCTGCCTTGCGGGGTGGGGCTCGGGGCCGGAACGCTGGGCTGCGGGAACCCGTAGCTTCCCTGCGGTTGCGGTTGCGGTTGCGGTTGCGGTTGAAGCTGTGGCTGTGGGTAGGGCGCTTGCGCCGGAGGGGCGGCTGCCGGGGACGGCGGTGCCACGACCGGGGACGGAACCTGCGGCGGCGCCGGAACCGGGTTCTCGAAGGCGGGCGGGTACACCGGTGCGGGCGCCTGCGCCGGGCCGGCGGAGACGGGTACACCGGGGGAGGGCCACGCCGGCGGCGCCGCGGGCGGCTGGGCCTGGAAGGGCCGGCCTGGTGCCGGGGCCGGTGCCGGCGGCTGGAACGGCTGACCCGGTGCGGGCGCGGGCGGCTGCGCCCGCGGCGGCTCCTGTACGTGTCCGGCCTCGGCCGCCACTGGTTCGGTGGACGCGGGCCACTGCGCCGCGGGAGCGGGCGCCGCAGGCTGATAGGCGGGTGGCAACGGCGGCAGCCCACTCTGAGGAAGCGGCGGCGGAGCCCACGCGGGGGGAGCGTCCTGCGCGGAGCCTTCCCCGCTCGACCCGGCCCCGGCGACCACGTCCTGATGCTCGGCGTCCTGCGGCAGCGCGTCATTGACGTCGTCCTGCCGCGGCTCGGCGTCACCGGCCTCGTCGGCCGCTTCGACTGTGTCGTCGGCTGCGGAGCCCCGCAGTTCCACGACCTCGCCGCCGTCGGAGGAGTCCAACTCGGCGTCAGCCGGTGCATCGTCCCGTACGACGTCTACATCTGCGGCCGCGTCACTGCCGTCGCCCGAGCCGTCGGACTGGTCAGCAGCTGCCGCCGTAGCGGTATCGGCAGCGGCATCCGTAGCCACCGGCGTCGCCCGCTCCGCGACCTCACGCTTCACGGCCCGAGCGGAGATCCGCATGGTCGCACCGCTCTCCAGATCCCCGTCGCCGGTCTCCCCATCGTCGGAAGCGGCGACGGGCGCGGCCGGAGGTGTGGTGGGCCCCGGCTGGAGCGGCAGATTCGGCAGCGCGGTCGGACCGCCCGCGACAGGACTCACCACCACCAGCGGCGGCACGGAAGACGTTCCCCAAGCCGATGATTCCGGCGCGGCCGCGGCGTCTGAACCCGTCGAGGACGAAGCCTCCGCGTCGGGAACCTCCGAAGTGCCTGAAGTATCGGAGTCCTCGGAAACCTCCGAAGCGACCGAGACCTCAGAGGCGTCGGAGACCTCAGAGGCGTCGGAGCTGCCAGAACTCCCTGAGTCCTCCGGGACGCCCAAGGCCTCCGGGCCTCCCGAATCCTCCGAATCCTCAGAGTTTCCCGAGTCCTCCGGTTCCGCCGCCGGCTTCGACTCCGAAGCTCCGTCCCTCGAACTCCCCGAGGCGTTCTGCGTGTACCAGGCCGGCGGTGCGTAGTCGATGGTGAACTCGCCCGTCGTCTCGACGGCGGACTCCGCGTCGGAGTGGTCATCGCCGGGCGTGGCCCAGCCCCCGCGGATGCCGTCCCGATCGCTGTTCACAATTCCTCCTGGTGTGGTCGAGCCCCCTGATGCGGCGCGATGCCGGGGCGGGACGTGGTCGATCCGTCCACGGGCTCTGGCGTCCCGCCGGTCCCAGCCTAATCACCACCACTGTCAATAGGGCAGGCCCGTCCGCCCCACCGCGGCTGCCCGCTACGTCACACCCTGCCCAGAAGTGGCGTACGCACGTGCACTATTGACCAGCAAAGCGGACAAACGGTGTCATCGAGGTGAGCGTGCCGAGCGTGAGCCGCGGCCTGCCCTCCCCTTGTGCGGTCTGCCCTCCCCTTGTACCCCGTCCGTGCCGGGTACTTGGGCGGTTGGCGAGATCCTCGTGAAGAGGTGTGCGCGGCAGCCCATGAAGTGATGCACGGCCAGGCACACAAACACGAAAAGGCGGCCGACGCAGCGCCCCGCCGCATCGACCGCCTCGCCCTACCACTCCGCTGCGAGCCGTCCGCCCTACTCCGCCGGCGCTCCGCCGTTGTGCGGCGCGGGCTCCAGGTCGAACTCCCCGTCCCGGGCCCCGAGCACAAAGGCCCGCCACTCCGCCTCCGTGTACCGCAGGACCGTGTCGGGGTCGAGGGAGGAACGCATGGCCACCGCGCCCTCGGGCAGGTACGCGATCTCCACCCGCTCCTCGTGCTCCTCCGTGCCCGGCGCGCTCAGCCACTCGACGCCCGAGATGTCGAGGGCGTAGAGCTCGTCCTTCTCCCGCTCCTTGCGCGCCTTGACGTCCTTGTCCGCTTCCTCGGCCATGTTCCGGCGGCCCCTTCCCCACATACGAAAGACCTGTCCACTCACCCTAGTGGCCTGGTCCTCGCCGTACGGGCGGGTTCGGGGACCGGGTAAGCCGGGTCCTTGCGGGCTGGTAACCTGTGAAACGGCCGTTTGTGTACGCGCCCCCGGAGCCCACCGCTCCGGAGGCCGCGCGCAGCGGATCCGCCTCCCGAGTACCGGAAGATCCCCTGAGATGTGGACCAGGGGCACTCGGTGGCACATCACAGACTACGAGGAGTACGCGTGTCGCTCGACGCCGCAACGAAGAAGCAGCTCATCACCGAGTTCGGCCAGAAGGAGGGCGACACCGGCTCCCCCGAGGTCCAGGTCGCCATGCTCTCGCGCCGTATCTCGGACCTGACCGAGCACCTCAAGACCCACAAGCACGACCACCACTCCCGCCGTGGTCTGCTGATCCTGGTCGGTCAGCGCCGCCGCCTGCTGCAGTACCTGGCCAAGAAGGACATCCAGCGCTTCCGTGCGCTGGTCGACCGCCTGGGCATCCGCCGCGGTGCGGCGGGCGCCAAGTAAGACGCCGTGAGAGGGAGCGGTTCCCATCATTCAGGGGGCCGCTCCCTTTTGCTGTACGTGCTCTAGGTGCGGAGTGTCACCGACGCTTTGTACTGTGGTAGCGCAACGCAATACGCAGGACACAGCAGGCACGAAAGAAGTACGTACGAACTCAGCGTGATGACGCCCCGCCCGCCGGGCAGGGAACCGTCGCGACACTGAACGAGGAGAAGCGCACCTCGCCGCCGCCGGTCCTCGGTAGTGGCCCCCGGGGAAACACGAACCCGGGTGCTTCGATCGAAGACCGGCCAGCACCAGAAGGAGCGCTTCTCCGCCGCTGTCCCTCTGCCACACGGGCAGGATGGGGCGAAAGACGAAAAGTATCGGAGAAAACGCTAGTGGAGAACGAGACCCACTACGCCGAGGCCGTTATCGACAACGGATCCTTCGGCACCCGCACCATCCGCTTCGAGACGGGCCGGCTGGCCAGGCAGGCCGCCGGATCCGCCGTCGCGTACCTGGACGACGACACCATGGTGCTGTCGGCCACCACCGCCTCCAAGAAGCCCAAGGAAAATCTCGACTTCTTCCCCCTCACGGTGGACGTCGAGGAGCGGATGTACGCCGCCGGCAAGATCCCCGGCAGCTTCTTCCGCCGTGAGGGCCGTCCCTCCGAGGACGCCATCCTCACCTGTCGCCTGATCGACCGCCCGCTGCGCCCGTCCTTCAAGAAGGGCCTGCGCAACGAGATCCAGGTCGTCGCGACGATCATGGCGCTCAACCCCGACCACCTGTACGACGTCGTGGCGATCAACGCCGCCTCCGCGTCCACGCAGCTGGCCGGTCTGCCCTTCTCCGGCCCGATCGGCGGCGTCCGCGTCGCGCTGATCAACGGCCAGTGGGTCGCGTTCCCGACGCACACCGAGCTCGAGGACGCCGTCTTCGACATGGTCGTCGCGGGCCGCGCCCTGGAGGACGGCGACGTCGCGATCATGATGGTCGAGGCCGAGGCCACCGAGAAGACCATCCAGCTGATCGCGGGCGGCGCCGAGGCGCCGACCGAGGAGGTCGTCGCCGCCGGTCTGGACGCCGCGAAGCCCTTCATCAAGGTGCTCTGCAGGGCCCAGGCCGACCTCGCCGCGAAGGCCGCCAAGCCCACCGGCGAGTTCCCGGTCTTCCTCGACTACCAGGACGACGTCCTGGAGGCCCTGACGGCCGCGGTCAAGAGCGAGCTCTCCCAGGCGCTCACCATCGCCGGCAAGCAGGACCGCGAGGCCGAGCTGGACCGCATCAAGGAGATCGCCGCCGAGAAGCTGCTCCCGCAGTTCGAGGGCCGCGAGAAGGAGATCTCCGCCGCGTACCGCTCGCTGACCAAGTCCCTGGTGCGCGAGCGCGTCATCAAGGACAAGGTCCGCATCGACGGCCGTGGCGTCACGGACATCCGTACGCTCGCCGCCGAGGTCGAGGCCATCCCGCGCGTGCACGGCTCGGCGCTGTTCGAGCGTGGCGAGACCCAGATCCTGGGCGTCACCACCCTCAACATGCTCCGCATGGAGCAGCAGCTGGACACCCTCTCCCCGGTGACCCGCAAGCGCTACATGCACAACTACAACTTCCCGCCGTACTCCGTCGGTGAGACCGGCCGCGTCGGTTCCCCGAAGCGCCGCGAGATCGGCCACGGCGCGCTCGCCGAGCGCGCGATCGTGCCGGTCCTGCCGTCGCGCGAGGACTTCCCGTACGCGATCCGTCAGGTGTCCGAGGCCCTCGGCTCCAACGGCTCGACGTCCATGGGCTCGGTCTGCGCCTCCACCATGTCGCTGCTGAACGCCGGTGTGCCGCTGAAGGCCGCCGTCGCCGGTATCGCCATGGGCCTGATCTCCCAGGAGATCGACGGTCAGACGCACTACGTCGCCCTCACCGACATCCTCGGTGCGGAGGACGCCTTCGGCGACATGGACTTCAAGGTCGCCGGTACCAAGGAGTTCGTGACCGCCCTCCAGCTCGACACGAAGCTGGACGGCATCCCGGCCTCCGTCCTGGCCGCGGCTCTCAAGCAGGCCCGCGACGCCCGCCTCCACATCCTCGACGTGATGATGGAAGCGATCGACACGCCGGACGAGATGTCCCCGAACGCCCCGCGGATCATCACGGTCAAGATCCCCGTGGACAAGATCGGTGAGGTCATCGGCCCGAAGGGCAAGATGATCAACCAGATCCAGGAGGACACCGGCGCCGACATCACGATCGAGGACGACGGCACCATCTACATCGGTGCCCAGCAGGGCTCGCAGGCCGAGGCCGCGCGCGCCACGATCAACGCGATCGCCAACCCGACCATGCCGGAGGTCGGAGAGCGCTACCTGGGTACGGTCGTCAAGACCACCACCTTCGGTGCGTTCGTGTCGCTGCTCCCGGGCAAGGACGGTCTGCTGCACATCTCGCAGATCCGCAAGCTGGCCGGCGGCAAGCGCGTGGAGAACGTCGAGGACGTGCTCGCCGTGGGCTCCAAGGTCCAGGTCGAGATCGCCGAGATCGACTCCCGCGGCAAGCTCTCCCTGATCCCTGTGGTCGAGGGCGAAGAGGGCGACGACAAGAAGGACGACACCGACCAGTGACGTCCACCAGCTCCACGGCGACGGCCCGCACCTCTCCCGAGGCGCGGGCCGTCGCCCGTACCCAAACCCTCATCAAGGGCGAGAACGGCATCGGCACGGTCCGCAAGACCACCCTCCCCGGCGGCCTGCGCATCGTCACCGAAACCCTCCCCTCCGTTCGCTCCGCCACCTTCGGCATCTGGGCGCACGTCGGCTCCCGCGACGAGACCCCGACACTGAACGGCGCGACCCACTACCTGGAACACCTGCTCTTCAAGGGCACCCGGCGCAGGTCCGCCCTGGACATCTCCTCCGCCATCGACGCGGTCGGCGGTGAGATGAACGCGTTCACGGCGAAGGAGTACACCTGCTACTACGCGCGCGTGCTCGACACCGACCTCCCGCTCGCCATCGACGTCGTGTGCGACATGCTCACCGGCTCGCTGATCGAGCAGGCGGACGTCGACGCCGAGCGCGGTGTGATCCTCGAAGAGATCGCGATGACCGAGGACGACCCGGGCGACTGTGTGCACGACCTGTTCGCGCACACCATGCTCGGCGACACCCCTCTCGGCCGCCCGGTCCTCGGCACGGTCGACACGGTCAACGCCCTCGGTGCCGACCGCATCCGCCGCTTCTACAAGAAGCACTACGACCCGACGCACCTCGTGGTGGCCTGTGCGGGCAACGTCGACCACAACAAGGTCGTACGCCAGGTCCGCGCCGCCTTCGAGCAGGCGGGCGCCCTCAAGGGCCCCGACGCCACGCCGTTCGCCCCGCGCGAAGGCAGCCGAGCCATCCGCACCGCGGGCCGCGTCGAACTGCTCGGCCGCAAGACCGAGCAGGCCCATGTCGTCCTCGGCATGCCGGGCCTGGCCCGCACCGACGAGCGTCGCTGGGCGCTCGGCGTGCTGAACACCGCTCTCGGCGGCGGCATGTCCTCCCGCCTCTTCCAGGAGGTCCGCGAGAAGCGCGGCCTGGCCTACAGCGTGTACTCGTACACCTCGGGCTTCGCCGACTGCGGCCTCTTCGGTGTGTACGCGGGCTGCCGCCCGAGCCAGGTCCACGACGTGCTCAAGATCTGCCGCGACGAGCTCGACCACGTCGCCGAGCACGGCCTCTCGGACGACGAGATCGGCCGCGCCATCGGCCAGCTCCAGGGCTCCACCGTCCTCGGCCTCGAGGACACCGGCGCGCTGATGAACCGTATCGGCAAGAGTGAACTGTGCTGGGGCGAGCAGATGTCCGTCGACGACATGCTGGTCCGGATCGCATCGGTCACCCCGGACGAGGTCCGCTCGGTCGCGCACGACATCCTGGGGCAGCGGCCCTCGCTGTCGGTCATCGGCCCCCTCAAGGACAAGCAGGCCGCCCGTCTGCACGAAGCGGTCGCGTAAGTCCTCGGCCGGTGGCGTAAGTCCTCGGCCGGTGGCATAGGTCCTCGGCTGGTCGTGGAAGTCCTTGACTGTCCTCGACTGTCCTCGACTAAGGAAGCAGGAAGATGAGCAAGCTGCGCGTGGCGGTCCTCGGTGCCAAGGGCCGTATCGGAGCCGAGGCGGTACGAGCCGTCGAGGCTGCCGAGGACCTGGAGCTGGTGGCCGCGCTCGGCCGGGGCGACAAGCTGGAGACGCTGACCGAGACCGGCGCCCAGGTCGCCGTCGAACTGACCACGCCTGCCTCGGTGATGGACAACCTCGACTTCTGCGTACGGCACGGCATCCACGCCGTCGTCGGCACGACGGGCTGGACCGACGAGCGCCTCACGCAGTTGCGGACCTGGCTGTCCGGCTCCCCGGAGACCGGCGTGCTCATCGCGCCCAACTTCTCCATCGGCGCCGTACTGACCATGAAGTTCGCCGAGGTCGCCGCGCCGTACTTCGAGTCCGTCGAGGTCATCGAACTGCACCACCCGAACAAGGTGGACGCTCCCAGTGGCACCGCCACGCGCACCGCCCAGCTCATCGCCGCGGCCCGGGAGCGCGCGGGCAGCACCCCGCAGCCCGACGCCACGGCGACTGCCCTGGACGGCGCCCGCGGCGCGAACGTCGACGGGGTGCCCGTGCACTCCGTACGCCTCCGTGGCCTCCTCGCCCACCAGGAGGTCCTGCTCGGTGGCGAGGGCGAGACCCTCACCATCCGTCACGACTCCCTCCACCACAGCAGCTTCATGCCGGGCATCCTGCTCGGCACCCGCCGCGTGGTGACCACCCCGGGCCTCACCTTCGGCCTGGAACACTTCCTGGACCTGAACTAGAAGCCATGCGCGCGAAGCTCACATACGCCATCACGGCGGCCGTCCTGGTCGCCTACTTCGTGCTGGTCGGCTGGCGCGGGCTCCTGCTCATCCAGGCCGGCACGCTCCTCACCGTCACCTTCGGTGTCGCGGTGCTGATCCTGCCGGTCATCGGCGTCTGGTTCCTCTGGAAGAACACCCAGTTCGTCCGCAGGGCCAACCGCCTCGCCGCCGAGCTCGACGCCGAAGGCGGCCTGCCCGTCGACGAGTTGAAGCGCACGGCGGGCGGCCGCATCGACCGCGACTCGGCCGACGAGGTCTTCGCCAAGCGCAAGGCCGAGACCGAGGACGCCCCGGACGACTGGCGCAGCTGGTTCCGCCTCGCGATCGCCTACCACGACGCCCGCGACACCCCGCGCGCCCGCAAGGCGATGCAGCGAGCGATCGCACTGCACGAGGGCAGGCCACCGGTGGAAGCCTGAGAGCCACGACGAAGGGGCCGGCCCGCGATGTGCGGACCGGCCCCTCCCCAATTCCCGTCGGCGCTGAGGCTCAGGCCCGCCGGTACTCGTCCGCCCACACCTCGATGGCGTCCGCCGCCCGGTCGAAGGCCTCCACACGCGCCAGGAAGTCCGTGCCGTGCGAGGTCAGCAGCGGCGGCAGGTCGTTGGGCGCACGATCCCTGCGTACGAGGGTCAGTGCCTGCCCCTGAACGGTGCGGGGCAGCCCGAGCCAGCGCACCGGCTGCTGCACCGTCCGTACCGCGACGACCTGCGCCCAGGGCGTCGTACTCGTACGGAGGAAGCTCACCCGGCGCAGCCCCTGGGCGCTCACCCAGACGCCCACCCGCAGCAGTCGCAGCGCGCAGAGTATGGCGAGCGCGGCCCCGCCGAGGCAGGCCGCGGCGCCGGCCGGAGTCCCGGTGACCGCGATGATGACCGCGGCGACGAGTACGTACGAGACCAGCAGCAGGACGAGCGCGGCCGCGCCCACCCGCCACGGCCCGGGACGGTAGGGACGCCGCCAGTGGTCGCGGTTGTCGAACGGCAGCGCGAGGTCGTCCGCCACCTCGTCAAAAGCGCGGTCCGCCGTCAGGAAGGGCAGGGGCACGATTGGTCCTCACTCAATCCACGCATGGGCTGGCTGTGCCCGGTGAGGTTATCGAGCCGGGTCCCCGCTCACCACCCTTGGGGGTCCGGATGAGTCAGTGGCCGTGCGACGCTTCGGACTGCTGCGTCGTCGCGGACGTCTGATCCGCGGATGACTTGTCCAAGGTCAATGCGGGCATTCCGATGATCAGGGCGCCCGCGAGCCCCGCGATCACGGTGAGTCCTATCAGCCATCGGCCGGCCATCTGACTGGCGGACGGACGCTCACGGGGTGGGGGAGTGACATTGCTGCGGAACTGGTCTGCTTCGGCGAGGAAGGCAAAGGGAACGGGCTCGCGCCGACGGAGCATGGGGACTGCTTCTCCTCTGGGGACTCGAACGAATCGTTGTCACCAATACAGACGAGCGAACGCCCCGATCGGTGCCCTGTTTCGCCGAATTCGCAGAAGTTCGCGGTCTAATGTCGCGGCACGCCACCGAACGCCCTGTTGTCGGTGCCGGGCCGTAGAGTGGGCGCCGCCCGAGCCTGTGATGGGAAGGACCCTCTCCACCGTGACCGACACCCCCGCCGACGACCTCAAGCCCAGCTTCCGCAGCGATGTCACCGTCGAGCTGGTCAAGCACACCGCGTCCGACTCGGACGTGCTGTTCGCCGCCCGCGTCTCGACGCTCGGCGAGCAGTCGCTGGACGAGCTGAAAAAGGACCCGGAGCGCTCAAAGGGCCTGCTCAACTACCTGATGCGGGACCGGCACGGCAGCCCCTTCGAGCACAACTCGATGACGTTCCTCATCAGCGCCCCGATCTTCGTCTTCCGCGAGTTCATGCGCCACCGCGTCGGCTGGTCGTACAACGAGGAGTCGGGCCGGTACAGGGAGCTCCAGCCGGTCTTCTACGTCCCGGGCGAGTCCCGCAAGCTGATCCAGGAGGGCCGCCCCGGCAAGTACGTCTTCGTCGAGGGCACCCCCGCGCAGCAGGAGCTCACCGGCCGCGTCATGGAGGACTCATACCGTCAGGCGTACGAGGCGTACCAGGAAATGCTCACCGCCGGTGTAGCCCGAGAGGTCGCCCGTGCGGTCCTCCCGGTGGGCCTCTTCTCCTCGATGTACGCCACGTGCAACGCCCGCTCGCTGATGCACTTCCTGGGCCTGCGCACCCAGCACGAGCTGGCCAAGGTCCCGTCCTTCCCGCAGCGCGAGATCGAGATGGTCGGGGAGAAGATGGAAGCGGAGTGGGCGAAGCTGATGCCGCTCACGTATGCGGCCTTCAACGCCAACGGGCGCGTGGCGCCGTAGCGCGCTTCCGCACGCCTTCCGGCACAGATGTACGGATGGACCGTGCGAAGTGTCCGTATTGCGGCATTTCGGGAAGTTCATCTAGCCTGATCAAACGGACCCGGCACTGCTTGAACCCCCGAGCAGGCAGTGCCGGGCTCCACCTTTGTCACGACTTGTCGCCTGCCCCTAGGGCAGACCCCGCCCTGAGCAGCGAGTAGCGTATTACCCATGGCTCCGACCTCCACTCCGCAGACCCCCTTCGGGCGGGTTCTCACCGCCATGGTCACGCCCTTCACGGCGGACGGCGCGCTCGACCTCGACGGCGCGCAGCGGCTCGCAACCCACTTGGTGGACGCAGGCAACGACGGCCTGGTCATCAACGGCACCACCGGCGAGTCCCCGACCACCAGCGACGCGGAGAAGGCGGATCTCGTACGAGCCGTACTGGAGGCGGTCGGCGACCGTGCCCACATCGTCGCCGGCGTCGGCACGAATGACACCCACCACAGCATCGAGCTCGCCCGAGCCGCCGCGAAGACCGGCGCGCACGGCCTGCTGACCGTCACGCCGTACTACAACAAGCCCCCGCAGGAGGGCCTGTACCGGCACTTCTCAGCCATCGCCGACGCCACCGAACTACCGGTGATGCTCTACGACATCCCCGGCCGCAGCGGCGTACCGATCAGCACCGAAACCTTGGTGCGCCTCGCCGAGCACCCCCGTATCGTCGCCAACAAGGACGCCAAGGGAGACCTCGGCCGAGCCAGCTGGGCCATCGCCCGCTCCGGCCTCGCCTGGTACTCCGGCGACGACATGCTGAACCTGCCGCTGCTCTCCGTGGGAGCCGTCGGCTTCGTCTCCGTCGTCGGCCACGTCGTCACGCCGGAGCTGCGCGCCCTGGCGGACGCCTTCGCGAGCGGCGACGTCCACAAGGCCACCGAGATCCACCAGAAGCTGCTTCCCGTCTTCACCGGCATGTTCCGCACCCAGGGCGTCATGACGACCAAGGCCGCGCTCGCCCTCCAGGGCCTGCCCGCCGGACCGCTGCGCGCCCCGATGGTCGAGCTGACGCCCGAGGAGACTGCCCAGCTCAAGATCGATCTTGCCGCCGGCGGGGTACAGCTCTAACTACAGACTTCACAACTGAATACGTACGACAACGCAGGCCACGAGCCTGCAGCCCACACGACAACTGCTACTGCACGAACGTCACGCGCGCCACGTGCCTTGCCAGGTACGTGGCGCGTGTGGTGAGGAGAGTCTTTTGAGTCATCCGCATCCTGAACTCGGCGCCCCGCCGAAGCTCCCGAAGGGCGGCCTGCGGGTCACCCCGCTCGGCGGCCTCGGTGAAATCGGCCGGAACATGACGGTCTTCGAGTACGGCGGTCGTCTGCTGATCGTCGACTGCGGAGTGCTCTTCCCCGAAGAGGAGCAGCCCGGAATCGACCTGATCCTGCCGGACTTCACGTCCATCAGGGACCGCCTCGACGACATCGAGGGCATCGTCCTCACGCATGGCCACGAGGACCACATCGGCGGCGTCCCCTTCCTCCTGCGGGAGAAGCCGGACATCCCGCTGATCGGCTCCAAGCTGACCCTCGCTCTCATCGAGGCGAAACTCCAGGAGCACCGCATCCGCCCCTACACCCTCGAAGTCGCGGAGGGCCACCGCGAACGCATCGGCCCCTTCGACTGCGAGTTCGTCGCGGTCAACCACTCCATCCCGGACGCCCTCGCGGTCGCCATCCGCACCCCCGCGGGCATGGTGGTCCACACCGGCGACTTCAAGATGGACCAGCTCCCGCTGGACGGCCGCCTCACGGACCTGCACGCCTTCGCACGGCTGAGCGAGGAAGGCATCGACCTTCTCCTCTCGGACTCGACGAACGCCGAGGTCCCGGGCTTCGTCCCGCCCGAGCGCGACATCTCGAACGTGCTGCGCCAGGTCTTCGCCGGCGCCAGTAAGCGGATCATCGTGGCGAGCTTCGCCAGCCATGTGCACCGCATCCAGCAGGTCCTGGACGCCGCCCACGAGAACGGCCGCAGGGTCGCCTTCGTCGGCCGCTCGATGGTCCGCAACATGGGCATCGCGAGGGACCTGGGCTACCTGAAGGTCCCGCCGGGCCTCGTCGTCGACGTCAAGACGCTCGACGACCTGCCGGACAGCGAGATCGTGCTGGTCTGCACGGGATCCCAGGGCGAGCCGATGGCCGCGCTGTCCCGGATGGCCAACCGCGACCACCAGATCCGCATCGTCCAGGGCGACACGGTGATCCTCGCGTCGT
The DNA here is from genome assembly GCF_044744645.1 of Streptomyces sp. NPDC087263. Lineage (NCBI taxonomy): Bacteria > Bacillati > Actinomycetota > Actinomycetes > Kitasatosporales > Streptomycetaceae > Streptomyces > Streptomyces sp. NPDC087263. The sequence continues at coordinate 785 of NZ_JBIUYT010000002.1, read as the reverse complement.
CGCTCATCCCGGGCAACGAGAACGCGGTCTACCGCGTCATCAACGGCCTGACCCGCTGGGGCGCGAACGTCGTCCACAAGGGCAACGCCAAGGTGCACGTCTCGGGCCACGCATCCGCGGGCGAGCTCGTGTACTTCTACAACATCTGCAGGCCGAAGAACCTGATGCCGGTCCACGGCGAATGGCGCCACCTACGGGCCAACGCCGAGCTGGGCGCCCTCACCGGTGTCCCGCACGACCGCATCGTGATCGCCGAGGACGGCGTCGTCGTCGACCTCATCGGTGGCAAGGCCAAGATCTCCGGCAAGGTCCAGGCGGGATACGTGTACGTCGACGGCCTCTCGGTCGGCGACGTGGGCGAGCCCGCGCTGAAGGACCGGCGCATCCTCGGCGACGAGGGCATCATCTCGGTCTTCGTGGTGATGGACGCCAGCACCGGCAAGATCACCGGCGGCCCGCATGTCCAGGCCCGCGGCTCAGGTATCGACGACTCGGCCTTCACCGACGTGATCCCGAGGGTCAGGGAAGTCCTGGAGAAGTCGGCACAGGACGGTGTCGTCGAGCCCCACCAGATGCAGCAGCTCATCCGCCGCACGCTGGGCAAGTGGGTCTCCGACAACTACCGCCGACGCCCGATGATCCTCCCGGTCGTCGTCGAGGTCTGACCCTCGCACGAGCTCAACCAGGAGCGGGGGGGGGGGGGGGGGGGGGGGGGGGGGGCCCCCGCGGCGGGGGGGGGGGGGGGCCCAGGGACGGCCCCCGCCCCCCACCCCCCCCGGGCCCAC